>NZ_JBHSOQ010000021.1:0-512 GCF_042656445.1 Flavobacterium sp. GCM10022190 | reverse complement strand
CTCCGTAGAAAGGAGGTGTTCCATCCCCACGTTCTCGTAGGGATACCTTGTTACGACTTTACCCCAGTCATCAGTCCTGCCTTAGGCAATGGTCTCCGAAGTTAACTCACCGACTTTGGGCATTACCAACTCCCATGGTGCGACGGGCGGTGTGTACAAAACCCGAGAACGTATTCACCGTAGCGTAGCTGATCTACGATTACTAGCGATTCCGACTTCATGAAGTCGAGTTGCAGACTTCAATCCGAACTGAGATCGGTTTTTTGAGATTTGCTCCATGTCACCATATTGCTTCTCTTTGTACCGACCATTGTAGCACGTGTGTTGCCCCACTCGTAAGAGGCATGATGATTTGACGTCGTCCCCACCTTCCTCCTGGTTACCCAGGCAGTATCTCTAGAGTCCTTAACTTAATATTAGTAACTAAAGAAAAGGGTTGCGCTCGTTGCAGGACTTAACCTAACATCTCACGGCACGAGCTGACGACAACCATGCAGCACCTGTCATTCTGT
>NZ_JBHSOQ010000020.1:0-547 GCF_042656445.1 Flavobacterium sp. GCM10022190 | reverse complement strand
TGATTAACTTCATATTTATTATTTCAACGATCTTTTTTATAACCGAGTTTAATTTTTAAATTAAATTTCTAAAATAGATTACCAATATTAAAATACCTTAAGATATTTATCTTTAGCAATAATAGGCAATATTAAAGTTGTATTAACTTTTAAATTAAGTAAGAGTATTTGGTGGATGCCTTGGGTCTGAAAGTCGATGAAGGACGCGATTACCTGCGATAAGCTTCGTGGAGTTGGAAATAAACTATGATACGGAGATTTCCGAATGGGGTAACCTAACTGAGCAAACCTCAGTTGCATTTTGATGAATCCATAGTCAAATTAGCGAGACACGTTGCGAATTGAAACATCTTAGTAGCAACAGGAAAAGAAAATAAATAATGATTTCGTCAGTAGTGGCGAGCGAAAGCGAAAGAGCCCAAACCTGTAAAAAGGGGTTGTAGGACATCTTACATTGAGTTACAAAATTTTATGATAGTAGAAGAAGTTGGAAAGCTTCAACATAGAAGGTGATATTCCTGTATACGAAATCATAAAATCTCATAGA
>NZ_JBHSOQ010000019.1:0-551 GCF_042656445.1 Flavobacterium sp. GCM10022190 | reverse complement strand
CACCTGCTCGACTTGTAAGTCTTGCAGTCAACCACACTTTTACCTTTGTGCTCTGCATATGGTTTCTGACCATATTGAGTGTAGCTTTGAACGCCTCCGTTACTCTTTAGGAGGCGACCGCCCCAGTCAAACTACCCACCAAGCAATGTCCCCTTCCCAGATAAGGGGAACGGGTTAGAAAATCAATTTAGCAAGGGTGGTATTTCAAGGTTGACTCCACTAGAACTAGCGTCCCAGCTTCACAGTCTCCAACCTATCCTACACATGCTAAACCAATTTTCAATACGAAGTTATAGTAAAGCTCCACGGGGTCTTGTCGTCTTGATGCGGGTAACCAGCGTTTTCACTGGTACCATAATTTCACCGAGTCCAATGTTGAGACAGTAGGGAGATCATTGCGCCTTTCGTGCAGGTCAATAATTAGTTGACAAGGAATTTCGCTACCTTAGGACCGTTATAGTTACGGCCGCCGTTTACTGGGGCTTCAATTCAATGCTTCGCGTAAGCTAACATCTCCGTTTAACCTTCGGGCACTGGGCAGGCTTCACCCT
>NZ_JBHSOQ010000018.1:0-568 GCF_042656445.1 Flavobacterium sp. GCM10022190 | reverse complement strand
AAAGGTTAGTGAGAAGTTATCAAAAGTCGATGTAGATAAGTTGCCGAAAAAGGGTATAGATATAACTCACGGCGATAAAGCCTTTGAAAAAAAGCTTGAAAAATTAGAAGAAAAATAACTATAATCATTTTTCAAAGTTAAAAATTTTGAATTTATGGTTAACATGTCAACTTACTATGTGTATAATGGTAAACATTGATATTAACTATATGTATAAAAATGTCACGCAGATGCTATTTAAATGTGATAAATATTTTTAGAGGTGAATAGAGTGGCTATAAAGCTAAGTTCAATTGACCAATTTGAACAGGTTATTGAGGAAAATAAATATGTTTTTGTATTAAAACATAGTGAAACTTGTCCAATATCGGCAAATGCGTACGATCAATTTAATAAATTTTTATATGAACGCGATATGGACGGTTATTATTTGATTGTCCAACAAGAACGCGATTTGTCAGATTATATTGCTAAAAAAACGAACGTTAAACATGAATCACCTCAAGCATTTTATTTTGTAAATGGTGAAATGGTTTGGAATCGAGACCACGGTGATATCAATGTGTCG
>NZ_JBHSOQ010000017.1:0-585 GCF_042656445.1 Flavobacterium sp. GCM10022190 | reverse complement strand
TCCGGATAACGCTTGCCACCTCCGTATTACCGCGGCTGCTGGCACATAGTTTGCCGTCGCTTTCTAATAAGGTACCGTCAAGATAAAATCATTTCCTATTCTATTTTTTCTTCCCTTATAACAGCAGTTTACATTCCGAAGAACTTCATCCTGCACGCTGTGTCGCTCCATCAAGCTTTCGCTCATTGTGGAAAATTCCTCACTGCTGCCTCCCGTAGGAGTCTGGTCCGTGTCTCAGTACCAGTGTGGCCGTACAGCCTCTCGGCCCGGCTAAACATCATCGTCTTGGTAGGCCATTACCCTACCAACTAACTAATGTTCCGCACCCCCATTTTTAAGTGAAGCTGTGAAGCTCCTTTCTATTACTCATCATGCGATAAATAACTATATCCGGTATTAGCTATTGTTTCCAATAGTTATCCCAGTCTTAAAGGTAGGTTAGGTACGTGTTACTCACCCATTCGCTACTGAATGTATTGCTACATCCCGTTCAACATGCATGTATTAGGCACACAGCGAGCGTTCATCCTGAGCTAGGATCAAACTCTCAAAAAATTGCGTGTTTAATAAATTGGTTTTGTTTTA
>NZ_JBHSOQ010000015.1:0-659 GCF_042656445.1 Flavobacterium sp. GCM10022190 | reverse complement strand
AAAATTAAAACACATGTTATCAGTTGATTAAAAAATAAACAAAAAATAGTTTTGAAAAGGTCTTGTTTAATCGAATAAAGGTTCTACTTTTGCACCCGCAACAGCGAAAACGTTCTATTAAATACTGGCAGGCTAAGAAGAATGATTCGGACGAAAGTTTGAAAAAAAGTTTCAAAAATGCTTGTGAGATTTGAAAAAGCGATTTACATTTGCACCCCGCAAAACAGTGAAAGTTATTTGAAATATTGGCAAGAGAAGAGGAGTTAAGCTTCGGTAAATAAATCGAAAAAAAACTTTAAATTTTTCTTGCGAGTAAAGAAATAAGTTGTAGTTTTGCAGCCGCTTTGAGAGATAAGTGAGAAACTGAAATAAATTCAGTTTAAAAACAAAAAGACACGTTCCTAGACATATTGAATTGACAGCCGTCTCGTTTTAAAAACGGGACAAATAAAATAAGAGTAATAGAATCGCGAGATTTGAATAAACCGATAGTAACTTGGAGTCAATATAAAACAGGAACTTTTATAAGTTCAAACAATATACGATGAAGAGTTTGATCCTGGCTCAGGATGAACGCTAGCGGCAGGCTTAACACATGCAAGTCGAGGGGTATAGGTTTTCGGACCTAGAGACCGGCGCACGGGTGCGTAACGCGTATG
>NZ_JBHSOQ010000014.1:0-699 GCF_042656445.1 Flavobacterium sp. GCM10022190 | reverse complement strand
CCCTGTGCTGTTAATCAAAAGCATATCTCCCGGTTTTACTACTGTCCAGTAGATGCTTATTCTGCTGGTGATATCCCGTACTCTGGGTCTAGATCCGATATTTGGGATCACAGTTTGCTGAGTTCTTTTGGTAGAGACTGTGATTATTCCTGATGCTTGAGTGTATAGGCTGATTTGGTCATTGTACGTACCCGGGTGGTGAACCCCCCAAATGTACAATTTGTCAAATTTTTCATTGTTTGGTATAGTAACTTTCAATGCTGGATATTTGTAATTTAAGTGGGTCAACCAATTCAATCTACTAAAGAAACTGTTACCAGAACCCCTTTTGCAAGAAGCGCTTTTTCCATTTTGAGTGACTCCTGTCCAATTGAAACTTTCATTGTTAAATTCCAGTGTACCGGATGAGGCAACTATTGATCTGAGGGAGGCATAATCCGGAACATCATAAGGGTAACAGTTGCTGTAGGCTTTGCTGCGTTCAACAAAAAGGTCCCACTTCTTATTCTGAAAGCCATCACATTGAGGGTCTCCCAATAGGGCATCTATTAGTGTGCAGTTTCCTCCATCAAGGATCTGATAAGGACTGTTGCATATTCCACCTGTGGAGGAGCTCTGAACCAGTTCAGTAGCATTAGTAACTTCAATTTGGTCATTCGTGATTGTTTTCACCATCGTTCCGTTTGGCACTGCATGGTG
>NZ_JBHSOQ010000013.1:0-777 GCF_042656445.1 Flavobacterium sp. GCM10022190 | reverse complement strand
TCACACCAACAGATTCAGAATTGACCATTACTCCAAAATCAGCTACAATAGTTGCCGATGGAAAATCAAAAATCTACGGAGAGGTTAATCCGTTGTTGACAGCCCAAGTTTCAGGAACAGTAAACGGCGATGCATTGGATTATAGTTTGGCTACCACAGCAACTCAATTTTCGGGAGTAGGTAGTTATCCAATTGCAATCACATTAGGAAGCAATCCAAATTACAGCATCACACCAACAGACTCACAATTGACCATTACGCCAAAATCAGCTACAATAGTTGCCGATGGAAAAACAAAAATCTATGGAGAGGTTAATCCGTTATTGACAGCGCAAATTTCAGGAACAGTAAACGGTGATGCATTGGATTATAGTTTGGCTACTACTGCAACCCAATTTTCGGGAGTAGGTAGTTATCCAATTGCAATCACATTAGGAAGCAATCCAAATTACAGCATCACACCAACAGACTCAGAATTGACCATTACTCCAAAATCAGCTACAATAGTTGCCGATGGAAAAACAAAAATCTATGGAGAGGTTAATCCTTTATTGACAGCTCAAATTTCAGGAACAGTAAACGGCGATGCATTGGATTATAGTATAGCTACCACAGCAACTCAATTTTCGGGAGTAGGTAGTTATCCAATTGCCATTACATTAGGAAGCAATCCAAATTACAGCATCACGCCAACAGATTCAGAATTGAGCATTACGCCAAAATCAGCTACAATAGTTGCCGATGGAAAAACAAAAATCTATGGAGAGGTTAATCCGT
>NZ_JBHSOQ010000012.1:0-849 GCF_042656445.1 Flavobacterium sp. GCM10022190 | reverse complement strand
GTTTGATCCTGGCTCAGAGCGAACGCTGGCGGCAGGCCTAATACATGCAAGTCGAGCGGCCCTTCGGGGCAGCGGCGGACGGGTGAGTAACGCGTGGGAATGTGCCCTTTGGTACGGAACAACACAGGGAAACTTGTGCTAATACCGTATGTGCCCTTCGGGGGAAAGATTTATCGCCATTGGAGCAGCCCGCGTTGGATTAGGTAGTTGGTGAGGTAAAGGCTCACCAAGCCGACGATCCATAGCTGGTCTGAGAGGATGATCAGCCACACTGGTACTGAGACACGGACCAGACTCCTACGGGAGGCAGCAGTAGGGAATCTTGCGCAATGGGCGAAAGCCTGACGCAGCCATGCCGCGTGAATGATGAAGGTCTTAGGATTGTAAAATTCTTTCACCGGGGAAGATAATGACGGTACCCGGAGAAGAAGTCCCGGCTAACTCCGTGCCAGCAGCCGCGGTAATACGTAGGTGGCAAGCGTTATCCGGATTTACTGGGTGTAAAGGGAGCGTAGACGGATGCAAGTCTGGAGTGAAAGCCCGGGGCTCAACCCCGGTACTGCTTTGGAAACTGGCTAGAGTGCTGGAGAGGTAAGTGGAATTCCTAGTGTAGCGGTGAAATGCGTAGATATTAGGAAGAACACCAGTGGCGAAGGCGACTCACTGGCCCGTTACTGACGCTGAGGCGCGAAAGCGTGGGGAGCGAACAGGATTAGATACCCTGGTAGTCCACGCCGTAAACGATGAGTGCTAGTTGTCGGCATGCATGCATGTCGGTGACGCAGCTAACGCATTAAGCACTCCGCCTGGGGAGTACGGTCGCAAGATTAAAACTCAAGGGAATTGACG
>NZ_JBHSOQ010000011.1:0-1399 GCF_042656445.1 Flavobacterium sp. GCM10022190 | reverse complement strand
GGCAGGCTTCACCCTCTATACGTCGTTTTACAACTTAGCAGAGAGCTGTGTTTTTGATAAACAGTTGCCCCCCCTATTTTCTGTGGCCTATTAAAAATAGGCGCCCCTTCTCGCGAACTTACGGGGTTATTTTGCAGAGTTCCTTAACATTGGTTTTCTCGCTCGCCTTAGAATACTCATCTTGGGAACGTGTGTTCGTTCTCGGTACAGGTTGATAAAAAATTAACACTAGAAGCTTTTCTTGGAAACATGAAATCATTCAATTCGTTACTCGACCGAAGTCTTCACTATGCATCACAACTCAAGATTATGCTATACGGATTTGCCTATATAACTCTCTTGTTGCTTACCCCACAATCCAGTAAGTGGTAGAACTATCCTTTTTCGTCACTCCATCATTCTTTTACCAAGTACAGGAATATTAACCTGTTGTCCATCGACTATGCATTTCTGCCTCATCTTAGGCCCTGACTAACCCTGGGTGGACGAACCTTGCCCAGGAAACCTTTCCCAATAGGCGTCGAAGATTCTCACTTCGAATCGTTACTCATGCCGGCATTCTCACTTTTAATCTCTCCACCAGTCCTCACGGTCTGACTTCAACGAAATTAAAACGCTCTCCTAACGCACATAATGTGCCCGTAGCTTCGGTATTGTGTTTGAGTCCCGTTACATTATTGGCGCAAGATCTCTTGACTAGTGAGCAATTACGCACTCTTTAAAAGGTGGCTGCTTCTAAGCCAACTTCCTAGTTGTTTATGAAATCTCACAACCTTTCTCACTTAACACAATTTTGGGACCTTAGCTGACGATCTGGGTTGTTTCCCTCGCGAGCGTGGACGTTATCACCCACGTTCCGACTGCATAGCTTAATTTTAATGGTATTCGGAGTTTGATTATAGTCAGTACAGCTAGATGCCGCCATTCCACATTCAGTGCTCTACCCCCATTAAACAATACTATACGCTAGCCCTAAAGCTATTTCGAAGAGAACCAGCTATCTCCAGGTTCGATTGGAATTTCACCGCTATCCACAAGTCATCCGGGCACTTTTTAGCGTACTACGGTTCGGTCCTCCACTTAGTTTTACCTAAGCTTCAACCTGCTCATGGATAGATCACCTGGTTTCGGGTATATGCCAATATACTAAAGTCGCCCTATTCAGACTCGGTTTCCCTACGGCTCCGCTTTTTTCTGCTTAACCTTGCATATTAACATAACTCGCCGGCCCATACTGCAAGATGTACGCCATCACACTTTAACGTGCTCTGACTACTTGTAAGTAAATGGTTTCAGAATCTATTTCACTCCCCTCTCGGGGTTCTTTTCACCTTTCCCTCACGGTACTAGTTCACTATCGGTGTCTGATTAGTATTTAGCCTTACCGGGTGGTCCCGGC
>NZ_JBHSOQ010000010.1:0-1409 GCF_042656445.1 Flavobacterium sp. GCM10022190 | reverse complement strand
GTCACGCTTATCCCGAAGTTACGCGTGCAATTTGCCGAGTTCCTTCAGCATAGTTCTCTCAAGCGCCTTGGTATGCTCTACCAGTCCACCTGTGTCGGTTTCGGGTACGGTCTCTGTTGGAGTTATTTCCAGGAACAACTTCGCTGCCAGGAGCAATCCAATAAGCCCTGACAACTTACGTCATTCGTCACTTCCAACTGGCCCAGGAATATTTACCTGGTTCCCATCGACTACGCCTTTCGGCCTCGCCTTAGGGGCCGGCTAACCCTGCGCAGATTAACTTTACGCAGGAACCCTTGGACTTTCGGCGAGAGTGTCTCTCACACTCTTTGTCGCTACTCATGTCAGCATTCTCACTTCCGATACCTCCAGCCAGCCTCACGGCTGACCTTCACAGGCTTACGGAACGCTCCGCTACCGCGTGCTTGCGCACACCCATACCTTCGGCGAACGGCTTGAGCCCCGTTACATTTTCCGCGCAGGATCGCTTGACCAGTGAGCTGTTACGCTTTCTTTAAATGATGGCTGCTTCTAAGCCAACATCCTGGTTGTCAAAGCAATCCCACATCGTTTCCCACTTAGCCGTTACTTGGGGGCCTTAGATGATGGTTAGGGTTGTTTCCCTTTTCACGACGGACGTTAGCACCCGCCGTGTGTCTGCCAGATAGTTCTCTTGGGTATTCGGAGTTTGGTTAGAATTGGTACAGCTCGCGCCGCCCGCATCCATCCAGTGCTCTACCCCCCAAGGAATTCGTCTGACGCTCTACCTAAATAGATTTCGCGGAGAACCAGCTATGTCCAGGTTTGATTGGCCTTTCACCCCTACCCACAGGTCATCCCAGACCTTTTCAACGGGCACGGGTTCGGTCCTCCAGCTGGTGTTACCCAGCCTTCAACCTGCTCATGGATAGATCACCTGGTTTCGGGTCGTCATGCGACGTACTTATTCGCCCTATTCAGACTCGCTTTCGCTACGCCTACACCTAACGGCTTAAGCTTGCACGGCACATGAAGTCGCTGACCCATTATACAAAAGGTACGCCGTCACCACGCGTGGTGGCTCCGACTGCTTGTAGGCTTCCGATTTCAGGTTCTATTTCACTCCCCTCGTCGGGGTGCTTTTCACCTTTCCCTCACGGTACTTGTTCACTATCGGTCACTGAGGAGTACTTAGGCTTGGAGGATGGTCCCCCCATGTTCAGACAGGATTTCACGTGTCCCGCCCTACTCGAGTCTGTCGCTAATTGACGCCTACGGGGCTATCACCCGCTATGGCCGACCTTTCCAGATCGTTCGGCTTTATGTCACGACAGCACTGGCCTGGTCCCGGTTCGCTCGCCACTACTACGGGAGTCTCGGTTGATGTCCTTTCCTCCGGGTACTGAGATGTTTCAGTTCCCCGGGTTCGC
>NZ_JBHSOQ010000009.1:0-1498 GCF_042656445.1 Flavobacterium sp. GCM10022190 | reverse complement strand
TGGCCTCGTGGGTGGTTCCACATTCCGAAGGACCCCGATTTCCCGGTCCCCTCTTGATAAGAACCCGATGCCCGGACACCTCTCCGAACTCCACCCTGTGAATGAAGTCAACACGAAGGGGCAGTTTTTCCGTGCATCGTTCGGAAAAAACCCCAGGTTCCAAATACAGCTCGACAAGCGGCCTCTCTCCCCGGGGACATCTCGAGAGGCAAGCGGAGTTCCATGCCTCAACCCAAGACGAGGCCTGACTCTCCTGTCCCCAGTCTGCAGGGACCCTGCGATCGGAGTCTGAAATCAGAGGTACCCTGCGGTTCCTGCCTCAACTGGAGATGAGGCCCTCTTCCAATGCACCAAGCCCAGTGGAGTCCCGAGAGGCCCCTCCCACCTCCAGTTTCCCTGGCTTCTCAGAGCCACCATGAGAAGCCCCCTGAGGTCACCTGCACAAGTCGAGGGAACCCAGGGTTTCCTGCCTCAACCCGGGAAAGCCCTCGAGAGACCTTCTTCAACACGTCTCGAGGCCAGATTCCCCTACCATGGCTCGGGAGCAATGACGCGCTCCCCCTCGCCACTCGCATGGAGACCCGACTTCCCTGGCGCCCCACGAGAGGCTCACTGACCTCGCCGTCGTACCTCGTGAGAAACCGCACACTGGGGCCGCCGCTCGAGAACAACCCCGAGATTCCCCCGTCATCGAGAGATGAGGGCCTTCGTCTCCTGCATGGCCTAGCGACCAATCTCGCGACCTCTCTCCAAACGCCTCAGGAGGCTTGACTCCCTTGAGTCCACCCAGTGAGCTCCAAGAGATACCCGTCGCGATTCGAGAGCAGAGCGGGGTTCTTTGCTTCCACTCGAGATGAATGCCTGTCTCCCCGGGTGCGTCTGGAATGCAACCCCGAGATCCCTGTCGCCCCTGGAGAGGAACATTGGCTTCTGGACACAAGCCTAGATGAGGTCTATTGGCCCTGCAGTCACTCGAGAGCAATCCCCAGCTTTCCTTCGCAACTCGAATGGAAGATTGGACTTGCCTGGGCCAACACAAGAGGCAGCCTGAATTCCCCGTCGTAACTCGAGAATCCCGCCGTAACTCGAGAAAAACCACGTGGCTCCCCCGTCATCGCAAGATGAAGCCCTTTCCCGCTACAGCGCCTCAGGAGAAGTCCCACGTTAGGAATTGGAGGTCGAAAGGGCACTTGGCACCCTGGATGCGACCCACAAAGTTCCCCGAAATCCCGGTCTCCCTCGAGAGGAACACCGAGGTTTTCCGGCACCCCCTCCTCTGAGCCCTTTCTCCCCTCCTGATCTGGACAGGAGGGTCGACTCCCCTGCTTTGTCTGGAAGGGGTTCCCGACCTTCCGGTCGCACCTCAGGATGAGGCCGGTCTCACGAAGACATTCCAGACGTGGCCTCGTGGGTGGTTCCACATTCCGTAGGACCCCGATTTCCCGGTCCCCTCTTGATAAGAACCCGATGCCCGGACACCTCTTCGAACTCCACCCTG
>NZ_JBHSOQ010000008.1:0-4947 GCF_042656445.1 Flavobacterium sp. GCM10022190 | reverse complement strand
AAACAATATACGATGAAGAGTTTGATCCTGGCTCAGGATGAACGCTAGCGGCAGGCTTAACACATGCAAGTCGAGGGGTATAGGTTTTCGGACCTAGAGACCGGCGCACGGGTGCGTAACGCGTATGCAATCTACCTTTCACAGAGGGATAGCCCAGAGAAATTTGGATTAATACCTCATAGTATAGCAGTTTCGCATGAAACCACTATTAAAGTTCCAACGGTGAAAGATGAGCATGCGTCCCATTAGCTAGATGGTAAGGTAACGGCTTACCATGGCTACGATGGGTAGGGGTCCTGAGAGGGAGATCCCCCACACTGGTACTGAGACACGGACCAGACTCCTACGGGAGGCAGCAGTGAGGAATATTGGTCAATGGACGCAAGTCTGAACCAGCCATGCCGCGTGCAGGATGACGGTCCTATGGATTGTAAACTGCTTTTGTACGAGAAGAAACAACATTACGTGTAATGTCTTGACGGTATCGTAAGAATAAGGATCGGCTAACTCCGTGCCAGCAGCCGCGGTAATACGGAGGATCCAAGCGTTATCCGGAATCATTGGGTTTAAAGGGTCCGTAGGCGGTTTAGTAAGTCAGTGGTGAAAGCCCATCGCTCAACGGTGGAACGGCCATTGATACTGCTAGACTTGAATTATTAGGAAGTAACTAGAATATGTAGTGTAGCGGTGAAATGCTTAGAGATTACATGGAATACCAATTGCGAAGGCAGGTTACTACTAATTGATTGACGCTGATGGACGAAAGCGTGGGGAGCGAACAGGATTAGATACCCTGGTAGTCCACGCCGTAAACGATGGATACTAGCTGTTGGGGGCAACTTCAGTGGCTAAGCGAAAGTGATAAGTATCCCACCTGGGGAGTACGGGCGCAAGCCTGAAACTCAAAGGAATTGACGGGGGCCCGCACAAGCGGTGGAGCATGTGGTTTAATTCGATGATACGCGAGGAACCTTACCAAGGCTTAAATGTAGATTGACCGTTTTGGAAACAGAACTTTCGCAAGACAATTTACAAGGTGCTGCATGGTTGTCGTCAGCTCGTGCCGTGAGGTGTCAGGTTAAGTCCTATAACGAGCGCAACCCCTGTTGTTAGTTGCCAGCGAGTCATGTCGGGAACTCTAACGAGACTGCCAGTGCAAACTGTGAGGAAGGTGGGGATGACGTCAAATCATCACGGCCCTTACGCCTTGGGCTACACACGTGCTACAATGGCCGGTACAGAGAGCAGCCACTGGGTGACCAGGAGCGAATCTATAAAGCCGGTCACAGTTCGGATCGGAGTCTGCAACTCGACTCCGTGAAGCTGGAATCGCTAGTAATCGGATATCAGCCATGATCCGGTGAATACGTTCCCGGGCCTTGTACACACCGCCCGTCAAGCCATGGAAGCTGGGGGTGCCTGAAGTCGGTGACCGCAAGGAGCTGCCTAGGGTAAAACTGGTAACTAGGGCTAAGTCGTAACAAGGTAGCCGTACCGGAAGGTGCGGCTGGAACACCTCCTTTCTAGAGCCTTAGTTTTAGCCAAGTGCAGGCTAAGGATAAAGATGAAAAGGTACTAAAGGTCAAAAATTAAGATTGTATTACTCTTGCTGTTAATTTAAAAAAAAAGAATAAAGAATTTAAGTAAAAAACAGAGTCTCGTAGCTCAGCTGGTTAGAGTACTACACTGATAATGTAGGGGTCGGCAGTTCGAGTCTGCCCGGGACTACTTTTTAAACTTAAATAGGAAATTTTAGAGGTTGAGTTACACTTAAAGTGAACCGTTTCAAAAAACTGTTAACTTATAACTGTTAACTGACAACTAGATACGGGGGATTAGCTCAGCTGGCTAGAGCGCCTGCCTTGCACGCAGGAGGTCAACGGTTCGACTCCGTTATTCTCCACCAAGAAGTACAAAGATAAGAGTACAAAGTATTAAGATGAGTCTTAATACTTAATACAAAAATCTTAATACTGATTAAAGTTCATTGACATATTGAGATAAAAATATTAAAAAAGTAGAAAGAACACGTAATTATGTTTATCATTAGGCATAATTATAAGTACAATAAGCAAAATAAGGGCGTATGGGGGATGCCTAGGCTCTCAGAGGCGAAGAAGGACGTGATAAGCTGCGAAAAGCTACGGGGATCTGCACACAAGACTTGATCCGTAGATATCCGAATGGGGCAACCCACTATGTTGAAGACATAGTACACCGATAGGTGGGCAAACCCGCTGAACTGAAACATCTAAGTAGGCGGAGGAGAAGAAAACAAAAGTGATTCCGTAAGTAGTGGCGAGCGAACGCGGATTAGCCCAAACCAATGTTGTTACGGCAATGTTGGGGTTGTAGGACCACGACATTTCTTGCATGAAGAATTAGAATCTACTGGAAAGTAGAGCCATAGAGAGTGATAGCCTCGTATAAGTAATGAATGTAAAGGATAGTGGTATCCTGAGTAGGGCGGGGCACGTGAAACCCTGTCTGAATTTGGCGGGACCATCCGCTAAGGCTAAATACTCCTGAGAGACCGATAGTGAACCAGTACTGTGAAGGAAAGGTGAAAAGAACCGTGAATAACGGAGTGAAATAGATCCTGAAACCATACGCTTACAAGCGGTCGGAGCTTCTTCGTGAAGTGACGGCGTGCCTTTTGCATAATGAGCCTACGAGTTAACGTTGCTGGCAAGGATAAGTACTTCAGGTATGGATCCGTAGCGAAAGCGAGTCTGAATAGGGCGCTTTAGTCAGTAGTGTTAGACGCGAAACCGTGTGATCT
Source organism: Flavobacterium sp. GCM10022190 (assembly GCF_042656445.1). Taxonomy (NCBI): domain Bacteria; kingdom Pseudomonadati; phylum Bacteroidota; class Flavobacteriia; order Flavobacteriales; family Flavobacteriaceae; genus Flavobacterium; species Flavobacterium sp. GCM10022190. The sequence continues at coordinate 2,165 of NZ_JBHSOQ010000008.1, read as the reverse complement.
ACCCATGGGCAGGTTGAAGCTGTGGTAACACACAGTGGAGGACCGAACCGGTTGACGTTGAAAAGTCTTCGGATGACCTGTGGGTAGGGGTGAAAGGCCAATCAAACTCGGAAATAGCTCGTACTCCCCGAAATGCATTTAGGTGCAGCGCTGAGCATAAAGTTATATAGAGGTAGAGCTACTGATTGGATGCGGGGGCTTCACCGCCTACCAATTCCTGACAAACTCCGAATGCTATATAATGTTTCTCAGCAGTGAGGGCTTGGGTGCTAAGGTCCAAGTCCGAGAGGGAAAGAACCCAGACCATCAGCTAAGGTCCCCAAATATATGCTAAGTTGAAAGAACGCGGTTTGTCTGCCCAGACAGCTAGGATGTTGGCTTGGAAGCAGCCATTCATTTAAAGAGTGCGTAACAGCTCACTAGTCGAGCGGACGAGCATGGATAATAATCGGGCATAAGCATATTACCGAAGCTATGGATTTGACGTAAGTCAAGTGGTAGGGGAGCATTCTAACAGGGTTGAAGGTGTGTTGTAAAGCATGCTGGACTGGTTAGAAAAGAAAATGTAGGCATAAGTAACGATAATGCGGGCGAGAAACCCGCACACCGAAAGACTAAGGTTTCCACAGCTATGCTAATCAGCTGTGGGTTAGTCGGGACCTAAGGCGAACCCGAAGGGGATAGTCGATGGCCAACGGGTTAATATTCCCGTACTACTAAATACTGTGATGGGGTGACGGAGTGATGAAAGCGCCGCGAACTGACGGAATAGTTCGTTAAAGTACCTAGCTATAGGTCCTGTAGTTAAATGCGCAGGAACTGGTGAAATACGATAGTACACAGAGACTTCGGTTGAAGTGATAGTGCGCCTAAGGGCTTCCAAGAAAAACCTCTAAACTTCAGGTATTTAGTACCCGTACCGTAAACCGACACAGGTAGTTGGGATGAGAATTCTAAGGTGCTCGAGAGATTCATGGCTAAGGAATTAGGCAAAATAGACCCGTAACTTCGGGAGAAGGGTCGCCCTGAGTAATCAGGGCCGCAGTGAAGAGGTCCAGGCGACTGTTTATCAAAAACACAGGGCTCTGCAAAATCGTAAGATGAAGTATAGGGCCTGACACCTGCCCGGTGCTGGAAGGTTAAGAGGAGATGTTATCTTCGGAGAAGCATTGAATTGAAGCCCCAGTAAACGGCGGCCGTAACTATAACGGTCCTAAGGTAGCGAAATTCCTTGTCGGGTAAGTTCCGACCTGCACGAATGGTGTAACGATCTGGACACTGTCTCAGCCATGAGCTCGGTGAAATTGTAGTAACGGTGAAGATGCCGTTTACCCGCAGTGGGACGAAAAGACCCTGTGCACCTTTACTATAGCTTAGTATTGACCTTGGATAAATGATGTGTAGGATAGGTTGGAGACTGTGAAGTGGCGTCGCCAGGCGTTGTGGAGTCATTGTTGAAATACAACCCTTTGTTTATCTGAGGCCTAACCCCGCGTTGCGGGGGACATTGCTTGGTGGGTAGTTTGACTGGGGTGGTCGCCTCCAAAAGAGTAACGGAGGCTTCTAAAGGTTCCCTCAGTACGCTTGGTAACCGTGCGAAGAGTGCAATGGCATAAGGGAGCTTGACTGAGAGACATACAGGTCGATCAGGTACGAAAGTAGAGCATAGTGATCCGGTGGTTCCGCATGGAAGGGCCATCGCTCAAAGGATAAAAGGTACGCCGGGGATAACAGGCTGATCTCCCCCAAGAGCTCATATCGACGGGGGGGTTTGGCACCTCGATGTCGGCTCGTCACATCCTGGGGCTGGAGAAGGTCCCAAGGGTTGGGCTGTTCGCCCATTAAAGTGGCACGCGAGCTGGGTTCAGAACGTCGTGAGACAGTTCGGTCTCTATCTACTGTGGGCGTTAGAAATTTGAGTGGATCTGATTCTAGTACGAGAGGACCGAATTGGACAAACCTCTAGTGTATCTGTTGTCCCGCCAGGGGCACTGCAGAGTAGCTACGTTTGGAAGGGATAAGCGCTGAAAGCATATAAGCGCGAAACCCACCACAAGATGAGATTTCTTTTAAGGATCGTGGGAGATGACCACGTTGATAGGCTATAGATGTAAAGGCAGTAATGTCATAGTCGAGTAGTACTAATAATCCGTAAGCTTATGTAC
>NZ_JBHSOQ010000007.1:0-50341 GCF_042656445.1 Flavobacterium sp. GCM10022190 | reverse complement strand
TTTTTACACTATACAATTATAGAAATACCGTTTTAAGCAACTTCCCTAGCACCGATAGAAATGGAAATCCTTATTGTTTTTTCTTTAAAAACAATAAGATTGAAATGAATAGCGGGAAATAGCTCCTAACAAAGCTCATACTATATTATAGTATAAACTTTGATTTATCACAATTAATTAAGACTAAGGCAATCTACTTTCCCAATGCTGGTTTAACTGATCCAGATTTACAGGGTTAGCTGCTGGTTGATTTTGAAGTCTTCCAGTATCGAAAGCTTCTTGAAGTATATTCTCTATTAAATAGTCTTCATTAGTTTGGAATGGCAGGTATTGTGATTTCAAATCGATGTCAAAAACACTAGCTGCAGTATTTGACCAAAAAGCTTTCCATCCACTTTTTAAAGTTTTAATTAATTCATAGGTACTTTTTCCAGTTTGACGATGTATCAATTTAACTAAAATTCGACCCTGGCTGCGTGATAATTTTTTTAACCTTGCTTCAAATTCATTAGTAAGGTAATCTTCAACTATTTTAAAATATTTTCTTTTTTCTCTTTCAGAAGAAAGTCTAGCCATACCAACATTAAGACTCGTAAGTCTGTCAGCTGCTAATTTAGCATATGGATAAGTCTTATAAACTCTACTTTGTAATATCAAATATTGCTTTCTACCCTCTTCGTCTAATTTTGATTTTGAAATTATAATTTCAGGCAATTTAATTGTATCGTTTAAAAGACTATCCTTTTCAGTCAAAACATACCCCATAGCATTTGGGTTATATGGCACCACTTGACCGAAACCAAATAAAGAAATTAAAAATAAAATTGCTATAAAACAAACAGACTTCATACCTAATTATAATTTGATGTAAAATTATACATTATATACACAACTGTAATACCAAATTTATAATTTAGCAAAAAAATATTTTTATGAGCACAAAATCGATTTTAAACAATGAATCAATGGCTTTTTTAGAAAGCTACCTTAATAATGCTTCGCCAACAGGTTACGAAAGTAGCGGACAAAAAATATGGATGGAGTATCTAAAACCTTATGTTGACACATTTATTACCGATACTTACGGAACAGCTGTAGGAATTATTAACCCTGAAGCCGATTTTAAAGTTGTAATTGAAGGACATTCAGATGAAATATCTTGGTATGCAAATTACATAACAGATGATGGTTTGATATATGTGATTCGAAATGGAGGTTCTGATCACCAAATTGCTCCTTCAAAACGCGTGAACATTCATACTAAAAACGGAATTGTAAAAGGAGTTTTTGGATGGCCTGCAATACACACAAGAGGAAGAGGAAAAGAAGAAGCCGCTACACAACATAATATATTTATCGATTGTGGATGCTCTACTAAAGAAGAAGTTGAAAAATTAGGAATTCATGTAGGCTGTGTAATCACTTATCCAGATGAGTTTATCGTTTTGAACGAAAATAAATTTGTTTGTCGAGCAATTGATAACCGTATGGGTGGTTTTATGATTGCTGAAGTTGCTAGACTTTTACATGAAAATAAAGTAAAATTACCTTTTGGACTATATATTACTAATGCCGTTCAGGAAGAAGTAGGATTGCGTGGAGCTGAGATGATCACTCAAACTATCAAACCAAACGTTGCTATCATTACTGATGTATGTCACGATTCTACAACTCCAATGATTGACAAAAAAATTGAAGGTGAGACAAAAATAGGTAAAGGCCCTGTAATTACTTATGCCCCTGCAGTACAAAATAACCTGAGAGAATTAATTGTTTCAACTGCTGAAGAAAAAGAAATTCCATTCCAACGTTTAGCTTCTTCACGTGTTACAGGTACTGACACAGATGCATTTGCGTATAGCAATGGAGGGGTTGCTTCGGCTTTGATTTCACTCCCTTTGCGTTATATGCATACAACTGTAGAAATGGTTCATAAGGAAGATGTCGAAAACGTAATTCGTTTGATTTATGAAACTATCCTTAAAATAGAAAACGGAGAAACTTTCTCTTATTTCAAATAAATACTAAAAAAGTAATTAGGCTATACCTTTTCAAATAGCCTAATTACTTTTTATTAAAAATTTGTACAACTGAAAAAAAACACTTTTCTGTTATCTGTTATCATCTTCTTTTTTTCTCTACTTTTATAATATTGCTCACAATTTAATCAAGTAATTTACTCATCTTCAATAAACTAAAATATTGATAACTTGCACTATTATACGAATCCTTAATTTTTAAATTATCCAATTATTAAAAAATATTTTTTTTGTAGTAAAAAATTTATTTTTACTCAATCATAAAAAACAATAACTGGTAAAAAAATAATTTAAAAGCATTTTTTTTACAAAATATATTTTTTTCTTATATATTTACTAAAAAATGATAAGATAAATATTGTTTATAATATTACTTTTTTAGTCAATTAAAATCAGAATAGATTAAGTTAATTTTCATTTTATTGCTACTACACCTATGAAAGGAGCCAATGTTTTTATATCTTTTTTATTTTGTTTGTTTGTACAAAATGTACAATCCCAAACTCAAATTCAAAAAGTTTATATTACAGATAAAAAAGGGGAAAATTATGCTTATGTAAATGTTACCAAAACCTATGAGCGCATTGCTGAAAAGGGTTATAAATCTGTTGATTTATTCCAAAAACTTGGTAATATTTTTTACGCTGAAAAAAATATGCCTAAAGCAGCTAAATGGTACGGTGAACTTTTCTCATTAACCTACGATTTGGATATTTCATATTACCAACAATATGCTAAAGCATTGACTGCTATAGGTGACATAGAAAAGGCTAATTTCATTTTGGAAAAATTAAAAATTCAATTAATAACCCAAAAACTATAACTTCGAATTAAAAACTAAATTTCAAAGCAAAATAAAAAAAGATCAATTTCCATCCTTATCTTTTAACAAAATGAAATACGATAAAGGTTAATATTTTTCTATTAATAAAAAAAGAGTTTATAATTGGGGGATTATAAACTCTTTTTTTTGATATTAAGTTGATAGATTTGGGGCAAAATATCGTACTTAATTAAAAACCAATTCCAACCTTACTTTATATTTTCACAAAAATGTTTGTGTAGTATTTTTTTCCTGTTGTGGCGTCTTCTCGTATTGCAATTCCAAAATGAGTAAAATCACCTTCTATATTTTCTTTGTGAGTAGGACTATTTAACCAAGCTGTTACTGCCGCTAATGCACTTTTATAATTGTAAGCAATATTCTCTCCTACTGTTTTTGCTCCTAATACTTTTTTAATATTATTTGCTCTTTCCATAAAACCATCATGACTAGCCGCTTTCTTTTCAATCATGTAAAAATCGTGTTCTTCTGATTTTGAAGAAATATGATTGATTTTTTCCAAAGCTTTCAATCCAACACTCACTCTATGCTCATTGATTAGTTCTAATGTTTCTAATTCTAATTCAGAATAAGTATAATTTTCTACTAACAAAGATGTTGTTGAATCAGCAGTTTCTACTGTTGTGTCTGATGAACATGAATTCATTGTAAATAATACTGTAAAAAATACTATTAACGTGTGTAAATTTCTTTTCATAAGCTAGTAGTTTAAGTTTAAAGTAGATTGTGGGGCAAACTCTTTAAATAATTAGTTGTTGTTTTTATTTCTTATTCAAACATACAACGATTTATCGTTAAACTACAAAAAAAATCGATGAAATACATCTTTTAAATTGATAAAAAAGTAAAATCTTACATCAAGGAGCTAAACGTTCTCTATTCCAAGTATAATCTTCTTGAAGCGAATAACGAATTCTAACATGTAAAATATTTCTTTTACGAATAAAAAGAAATTCAAATCAAATTAAGAGCAATAGATAACCTAAGAAAGAACCTCCAATAACAATGAAAGCTGAATATATCTTTTTAAATTGAAAACTAATAAATAAACTTACTAAAGCAATACAAATTGTTCGCCAATCAGTAATAGTTTCAGAAGCCATTTGCAAACAAATTGCAATGATTATTGCAACAGATGAAACATTAACTGCATCTAAAAAAACGGTGAAACTCCTAGAATTTCTTAATCGATTTACTAAAGGATTTAAAAATGCAACAAACACAAATGAAGGTAAAAAAATGGCAACAGTAGCAAAAAATGCCCCAGTAGCTCCTTTCATTTGATAACCTACAAAGGTAACTGAGGAAAAAACGGGTCCTGGTGTGAATTGACCAACAGCAATGGCATCCATTAATTCCTGACGAGAAAGTAATCCTTTTGAAACCAACTCAGCGTCTAAAAATGCAAATAAAGCATAACCACTCCCATAAAGTATGGAACCTATTTTTAAAAAAATAAAAAATAAATTCCAATTGCTTGTAGTAACTAATGTATTTTGAAAAAGTGGAAAAAATCCAAATAGAATAGTATTAGCTTGAAGCGATGAGTTATTTTTTAACCTAAACCAAAATAACGCCAAAAATCCAGCCCCAAAAAGCAATATAATTTCATTATAATGTAGCAAAGAAAGCAATAAAACGATTAAACCAATTATTCCTAGCAAAATCGATTTTAAAGATTTTTTGGCCAATGGATAAACCGCACCTACAATAACCGCGATAATGGCTGGTTTGATTCCATATAAAAAAGGCTGAATTTGGGGCAATTGACCATAATCTTTATACAACCATGCCAATATCGTAGTAATAATAACTGCTGGAAAAATAAAACAAAGTCCCGAAACTAGAAGCCCCTTTACTCCTGCTCTTTCCTGACCAATATGAATAGCCATTTCAGTACTATTAGGACCTGGTATTAAATAAGTAGCTCCTAGCAAATCTAAAAAATGCTGATCATCTAGCCATTTTCTCTTAACAACTACTTCATTTTGCATCATTGCAATATGAGCAGCTGGACCGCCAAATCCAATTATACCTATTTTTAAAAAAAGTTGAGCAAGCTCTTTTAATCGCTGACTTTCAGACATAATAAATCTTTATACACTAAATTGTAAGCGAAAATAATAATTTCTGAATCGGAAAGAATTTAAAATACAAATCTTAACACAAGATTCATTTAATGATTTGAAATACAAACTCAAATCAATTTCAATCGAATAGGAATCCAAATTTCTTCTTCCGAATTAGGATCTCCTTTTCTGTATTTTTCTCCTAAAATTTCAAAATGCGGTCGGTTATCTACTACGTACTCCGAATTAGGAATCCAAGAACTAAAAATAGCATCAAAAAAAGCAGGAGCATCGCTACCATCTCCTTTATAATCAAATACAGCATAACAACCACTTGGAATTACTAAAGTATACATACTAACAGGAATAGTATCAAAATTACTTACTTCAACAGCAGCCCATTTTTCAAAATGAGTTAATGGATTAAATTGATCCCAAAAACCTTTAGGAAATTGCTGCAATGAAAATACATCACTTGAAACTGTGTTTTTTATTTCTTTTTTTAGAGGCATGAAACTTTGCCATAAAGGAACTGGATTATAAGTTGCATAATTCATCATTTGTTTGCAACCTATAATTTTTTTTTCAGTAAACTCAATTATCCTTGGCTTCATTGTTTTAAATTAATGATGTTAATTGATATTTAAGACTGAAACTCATTAACTTTTACTTCAATTGAATTAGTTGTTATTGCTAGCAACTCGCACTGATAATCAAGTAATTCTTTTTTAATTAAGAAATACCTTCTTGAAAGTAAAAAAATATAATTATTCAGGGCTGAATAAAGTATATTCAATTCTTCGTCAATATATTTATTATTCGCAAAATACACCCAATCCTCTTTCAAATATAATTCAAAATCATCTTTAATGGTTGGCGTAATTTCTTTTTGATATAATTCATTAGAGAGCATTTCTTTTATTTCATTTTTAAATTCATGCTCTAATTGATAAACTTTTTTAAAATTAGATTTAATCTCTTCAAATGGCGTAACCACAGCCACAAAGCTTGTTGCATTAATCAAATCATTATAATAATTCAGTCGCTTTTCATATTTCTTATCGTACTCAAAAAAGGCTTTATACTTTAAAATCAAAATTTCATCATTAGCCACTTTTTTTTCCATGTTATTAAAATATTGAAAAATAGCAATATCATTATTAGCGATGCTATTTCTTAATTGAGAGATTTCATTTTCTAATTTAGGAATTATTTCAGATGCTTCATTGGTTTTGAATTTATGTCCATCGTAATCAAAAGTTTTAACTTTAAATTCCTTATTTGCAATAGCTTTTAAACTATTTATATCATTTTCTAAACCAATCAATTCATAAACACTATCCACTTTCTCTTTACTGAATAGGGTTTCGAAAAGACTAATTACGGATGGTTTTTCTACAGACTCAACATCAAAATAAATTGGATTTTTATTATCATAATAGCCTTTATAAATACTATCAAAACTATTGTTTTTGAACTGCACTAAAAATTCATTTTTAAAATTTTCAAATGAAAAAAAAGCGAATGAATCCACATTTTCAACAGATGAAAAAATATGAGAAGTAAGTTTTTCTTGTGTTTTTTCGAAATCTTGAAACACAGAATTTGCTAAATCATCCTCTGCGTATTCTTTATGAATTTTTAGTTTTTCTAATTTAGTATTTCTATCGAGAGTAGATGGATGGGAAGCCCATTGATTTTCAATATTTAGTTTTGATTTATTGAACTTGTTAATCTCTAAATCGGTTACAACTGGTAATGCATTTTTAAATTGTAATTGATTATCATTTGCAATATGATTAAGCACAAAAGAATGTTCTTTATAAATATTTTGAGATTTAAAATTAGCACTTAATTTATCATTGTAAAAACTGATTACTGAATTGTATGCTGAATCTACCAAATCCATACGTAATAAAGATTCTTGCAAGGATTTACTACCCGCGACATTTGCAGCGACTTCATCAGCATGAAATTCCATTTCTCTTGATAAAGCCAAATAACTAATATTAATTAAGCTGTACATTTTTTTTAAGATCCATTGTATGCCCCTAATAATCGCAACAGCAATACTCAAAAAAAAGGAAATATAACCACTTGAATTTCCCCAGTTTTGAATGCTAGTATCAAAAGAATCATTTTCATATAACATATTGAAAATAATTTGGTTCACATAATACACATAACTTCCCACTTTCATGCTTTTTTGTGAAAAATGACCAAATTCATGTGCCAAAATGCCTTTTAATTCTTGTTTAGAAATAGCATTTACTAAACCTACTCCTATTTGAAGATTTTTTTTAACCGGAAAAAACAAACTCCAAAAACTGGAATCATAAAAAACACTTGCATTTACATCCGATGATAAATATATTTTTTTGGGAAATGTAGTACCTACTTCTTCAACAATTTCATTAATAAATTGAAATAATTTCGGTTCATTTTCTTTTGTTATTTCTATTAAATGACTTCTGTCTACCGTATGTTTTTTAAATAGAAACTTGAACAAAAATGCTAAAATAAAGACACCCAAACTAACTAATCCAACTCCAATCATTAAAGTATAAAAAGTAGGTTTTGTTTTTATTAGATAATAACTTCCCAACACACATAAAAATGTCAATCCTATAGCTAATAAAATTAAAGTTATGTAAACAATCACAAACAGAAAAATGCTCAAAATGGCTCTAACAGTCATTTTTTTAAAACTCTGGGATACAGCAACTACCATAATTTAGTCTTTCAAAATTTTAATTATTTCTAAAAAATAGTAGTTTAAAAACTATTTCCTATTAATTAACTATCGGGGCAAATGTAAGATAAATAAGCTTTAAATTGTAATGAAATTTGTTTTTTTCTTACAAATAAACACCAATAACCGCTATTTTATATTTAAAAAATTTCACTAATAAATATAGTAAGTCTCTATCATTATCAAATTAAGTTTTCGAATTAAAGAACGAAAATTTATCATAAAATTAGGAATTGAACCGCTGTAAAATGACTAATTTGCACAATGTACGAGCGAATTTAACGTTCAAAAAGCTATAAAATCCTAAATCTTTATATTTACAATTATGGATCAAATTAAAATACTTTGGGTGGATGATGAAATTGATTATCTAAAACCACATATCCTTTTTTTAGAGAAAAAAAACTACCATGTTACTACTTGTAACAACGGACTCGATGCCATTGAAATATTTGAAAACGAGAACTTCGATATTGTTTTCCTTGATGAAAACATGCCCGGAATGAGCGGTTTAGAAACCCTTTCGGAAATGAAAGAGAAAAAAAGTGCCATTCCCATGATTATGATTACTAAAAGTGAGGAAGAATACATCATGGAAGAAGCCATTGGTGCAAAAATCGCTGATTATCTGATTAAACCTGTAAATCCTAATCAGATCTTGTTGAGTTTAAAAAAGAACTTGGATAACTCTAAACTAATTTCTCAAAAAACCACACTGGATTACCAAAAGGAATTTAGAAAAATTGCCATGGAAATGGGAATGGTCAACAGTTATGAAGATTGGATTGAATTGTACAAAAAACTATTATTCTGGGAATTACAACTAGAAGACATTAATGATCAAGGAATGATTGAAATTCTAGAATCTCAAAAAGTAGAAGCAAATTCTCAGTTTGGAAAATTCATAGAACGTAATTATGAAGATTGGTTTTTACCCAAAGCCGATGCTCCAATTCAATCACACACCTTGTTCAAGGAACTAGTAGTTCCTGAATTGAAGAAAAAAGAGAAACCAGTTTTATTTATCGTTATCGATAACTTGAGATATGATCAATGGAAAGCTTTTGAAAGCGTAGTAGCCGATTATTATAAATTAGAAAAAGAAGTTCCCTACTACTCTATATTGCCTACAGCAACACAATATGCTCGAAATGCTATTTTTTCAGGATTGTTGCCTATAGATATGGAGAAAAAACATCCTGATTTATGGAAAAACGATCCAGATGAAGGTGGTAAAAACCTGTTTGAAGCCGAATTTTTAGAAGCACAATTAAAGCGATTGAATTTGGATATTAAATCTGATTATTTCAAAATTACCAATATGGCTTCGGGTAAAAAGCTTCTCGATAATTTTAGAGCGTTAAAAGACAATGATCTAGTCGCAATTGTATACAACTTTGTTGATATGCTTTCGCATGCTAAAACAGAAATGGATGTCGTAAAAGAATTAGCTCCAGATGATAAAGCCTATCGTTCCTTAACTCTAAGTTGGTTTAAAAACTCTCCATTATTGGAAATCATTCAACAAGCGCAAAAATTAGGTTTCAAATTGATTTTGACTACAGATCACGGAACAATCAATGTAAAAAACCCATCGAAAGTTGTGGGTGACAAAAACACTAGTTTAAACCTTCGTTATAAAACAGGACGTAGTCTTACGTACGAACAAAAAGATGTTTATGTTGCAAAAGACCCTAAAAAAATTGGTCTTCCAGCCATAAATATGAGCAGTTCTTTTATTTTTGCAAAAAATGATTTATTCTTAGCTTATGTTAACAATTACAATCATTATGTGAGTTATTATAAAAATACCTATCAGCATGGAGGTATTTCGCTTGAAGAAATGATTATTCCGTGTTTGATATTTAATCCTAAATAGTACTTTAGTCCTTAGTGATTAGTATTAGTAATTAAAAAACTAAAGGCTAAAGACTTTTGACTAAGGACTTTAAAACTAAAAATATGGAAATCACTTTTGCATTAGAAGAAATAAACAATGTAGCTGTCCAAGTTGTGGCAGCGCAACCAAAAAAAGTAATTCTGTTTAATGGTGAAATGGGTGCAGGTAAGACAACCTTTATCAAACAATTGTGCAAAACATTAGGTGTTACTGATGCTACTTCTAGTCCTACTTTTTCATTAGTTAATGAATATGAAGCCGCTAATAATCAACTAGTTTATCATTTTGATTTTTACCGTCTTAAAAAAGAAACTGAAGCACTGGACATGGGTGTAGATGATTATTTATATTCAGGAAATTGGTGTTTTATAGAATGGGCAGAAAACATAGCTAATTTAATTCCGGAAAATCATTCCAGCATAACTATAGAGGTGCTTCCTGACGGGAAAAGACTTTTAAAACTAGTTTAATATTGTTTTTAAAACCTGATTTTCAACGATTTAAAATAAAAACCATATCTCTTTTTCCGAATTTACTTCTTAATAAAAAACGCCAAAGCTTATAAAAATAAAACTTTATGTTAATTAATAATTTGGTTACTACTTTTATCAGATTATAAAGCTTATTTTTTTAATCTTTTTGTGTAATTTTACTTTTTAATTGTACTGAAAACGATGTCAATATCTATAACTCCATTTACAAGACAACAGCTATTACCTCAGGAAGAGAAACTAGAAGTAGCTAGAAAAAAAGGCGAACTATTTATTGGTATCCCTAAAGAAACTAGTTATCAAGAACGTCGTATCTGCTTAACACCTGATGCTGTAAGTTCATTAGTAAGTCATGGTCATCGAGTTATGATTGAATCTGGGGCTGGAGAAAGTGCAAGCTATTCAGACAAAGAGTATTCTGAAGCGGGAGCTGAAGTTACAAAAGATACTCAAAAAGTCTTTGGCTGTCCAATGATTCTAAAAGTAGAACCACCAACGATTTCCGAAATCAATTTGATGAATAATCAAACTATTTTACTTTCGGCCATCCAATTAAAAACAAAAAGAAAAGAATATTTTGAAGCATTAGCCAAGAAAAAAATTACGGCTTTGGCTTTTGAATATCTAAAAGATGTTGATGATACTTATCCTGTTGTAAAATCATTAAGTGAAATTGCTGGGACGGCCTCCATATTAATTGCTTCCGAATTGATGATTGCCAGTACAAATGGTAGAGGGTTACTCTTTGGAAATATCACCGGAGTACCTCCTACAGAAGTTGTAATATTGGGTGCAGGAACTGCTGGAGAATTTGCGGCAAGAGCAGCTATTGGATTAGGAGCCAATGTAAAAGTGTTTGATAATTCCATAACCAAACTAAGAAGACTTCAAAACAGTTTAAATGAACGCATTTTTACTTCAACCATTCAACCGAAGGCTTTAATGAAAGCACTAAGACGCTGCGATGTTGCCATTGGTGCTATTCGTGGTTTAGAACGATGTCCAATTGTAGTAACTGAAACAATGGTTGAACACATGAAAAAAGGAGCTGTAATTGTAGATGTCAGTATCGATATGGGTGGTTGCTTTGAAACCTCTGAAGTTACTACACACGAAAAACCAACATTTATTAAAAATAATATTTTACACTACTGTGTACCTAATATTCCTTCCCGTTACTCTAAAACAGCATCCCTTTCCATAAGCAATATTATTACTCCTTATTTGCTAAAAATTGCCGAGGATGGCGGCCTTGAAAGCGCTATTCGATGCGACAAAGGTTTGAAAAACGGTGTCTATACCTACCACGGAATCTTAACCAATAGAGCCATTGGCGAATGGTTTGATTTACCTAACAACGACATCAATTTAATTGTGTTTTAAGTAAACTTTAAATTACCTTTGCCCAAAAAAAATAGAATTCATGAAATTTGTACAACGTTTTGCCTACTATTTAGTGGGGTTAGTTATAGGTTGCTTTTTTGTTGCTCTTGTTTATAGTGGAAAAGATACCCGATGCAATTATTTTCCAAATGCCAGAGTATTAAATGATATCCGAAACAAACCTTTTGAATATTCTGAAGCAGCTTCAAAAATATTGGCTGAAACTTGGATTGACACAACCGATATCAAAAATACTTTAGAATTTGGTGATGTTAACTTTGACAAGAGTGATACTGATTTTGGTAAAAAATCAAAAATATATGTAATTGAAGGTAAAACTACAAAAGATGTCGAAATCATTTTAACAATACAAAATGATGAACACAAAGCAACTTTAATGAACATTATCAAGAAGTAATTTTTTTTAAAAATTAAAAATAGGTCCTTTAGGTTTCAATAGAAATTTAAAGGCTTTTTTTTTATCTAAATTTTTAAAATAATATTTTTTTTTAAAAAAAAACCTACATAAACTAAAATTCATTTATATTTGAAAAAAAGAACTAATTATCAAAACTGTTTATTAAAAAATATAAATATGAATAAAGCTAAGCTACTAAGCATAGGAATACTTTTGTTTGTTCTAACGGCTGCTTCAACCAAAAAAGTCACAACTGGATTTCAAGAGAAATTATTGAAAAGTAAAATGAATTTTGAAATGCCTAAAGAATATCTGGAAACGGCAGTTATTCCTAATAATCAGATGAATTACGATTTTGCTATCAAACATAAGGAAAAAGAATTTGAAATAAGATTTGCAATTCATCCCTTGGATGATAGGATGAAAAATTACTTAGATAAAGAAAAAAGCAAAAAATCCGGTGAAATAAACAAGAACCCGAACGAATTGTATCAAGCCTCATTCCTTGCTATTGCTATGAATGTTTCAGGTGTTTTTGATAAAATTCCAAGAACATCAACTTATCGCCCTGAATCAATTAAAGCCGAATTTAATGCCGATTGGGGAGCAATGGCAATGGTTGAAACTGGAAAAGAATTTTCTACAGTGTACAAATATTGTTTGATTGTAGCAATACACAAAGATAATATTGCTGATGCCTATTATTTCTATTTAGCAAATGACCAACAAACCTTAAAAGAATTAATACAGCCTGTTTTTCATACTCTAAAATTTAACTAAATGTTACAAACATGAGAAAAACAATTTATTTTTCATTCTTACTTTTTCTTATTTTTTCGATTACAAACAAAGGAATCTGTCAAAATAAAACCACACAGGATTCAATTAGAATAAGTGAAATAGACCAAACCTATTGGAATGAAATAGCTCGAACAGTTAACACCGGTGATTTTGAAGGTTACGAAGCGTTGTGTGATAAAAATGCTGTTTTAGTCGTATCAATAGGCAATAATAAACGCTCGGAACCGATGACTGTAGCTCTTGAACACTGGAAACAAGGATTTTTAGATACCAAAAATGGAAAAACAAAAGACACAGTCGCTTTTAGATTTTCTCAGAGAATTGGAAGCGCAACAACCGCACATGAAACTGGAATTTTTTGCTTCACATCAACTAATACCGCAAATCAAAAAACAACAAAACAATACATTCATTTTGAAGCTTTATTAGTAAAAAATGATGCGAAATGGCAAGTTGTAATGGAATATCAAAAATCATTGGCAACCCTAGAAGAATGGGAAGCTTTACAATAAATTACTAGAATAATTATTACGTTAAACCCAATTGATTTCAGCTTTATTTTTTGATTTCAAATAGTCATTTGCCTGACTAAAATGTTTATTACCAAACCATTTTCCCTGATTAGCACTCATAGGCGATGGATGTCCAGACTCCAAAACTAAATGTTTATTACGGTCAATTTTGCTTCCTTTTTTTTGTGCAAAAGTACCCCAAAGTAAAAAGACAATATTTTCTTTTTCATCTGAAATTTTCTGAATCACCGCATCTGTAAACAGATTCCATTTTAAATGCTTATGGCTGTTTGGTTTGTCTTTTCTCACGGTAAGCGATGCATTTAGCAACAAAACTCCTTGTTTTGCCCAATGATCTAAATTTCCCGAAACCGGCATCAGCAAATTATCCAAATCATCATTGATTTCTCTGTAAATGTTTCGCAATGATGGGGGAATTTTAACGCCATCATTCACCGAAAAACACAGCCCATTAGCCTCTCCTTCTCCATGATACGGATCTTGCCCAATGATTACCAATTTTAAATTGGAAAAATCGCAATAATTAAAAGCCGAAAAAATCAAATCCTTGGGCGGAAAACAAGTGAATTCATTGTATTCCTTTTCTACTTCTTGTAATAAATCATTAAAATAGGGCTTTTGAAGTTCTTCGGATAAAACCGATTGCCATTCAGGAGATAAGTTGAGTTGCATACGCATTAATTTCGGGTAAAGTTCGTAAAGTTTTTAGCAAAGTCAATGACAAAGTAATGAATTTCACTTCGAAACTTTGTAACTTTGACCCTTTACAACTCAGATTACAAAATGATATCCATCACCGAAAAAACATTACAAGATTTACAATTTCCAACCATTCTCGAAACCATTTCCGAGATTTGTAATACCGAAATTGGTAAAGAAAAAGCATTACAAATTACTCCTTTCAGAGACAAGGAAAGTTTAATGCAGGCTTTAAAGCAAACCTCTGAATATGTTTCTTCTTTTCAAAATAATAATGCGATTCCTAATCACGGTTTTGATGCGATAACGTATGAATTAAAATTCCTGGCTATTGAGGATAGTTTTCTGGAAGTAGGAAGTTTTAGAAAAATAGCTACACTTTCTACCACAGTGAATTTTATGTTGAATTTCCTGAAAAAATTTGATGATTATTATCCAAATATCAATGCGAGAGCTTCAAGAGTAGAGTATACTAAAGAAATTGTGAGCCTGATTGATGTTGTTGTAGATAAATATGGCGAAATAAAAGACAATGCCTCTCCTACTTTATTAGATATTCGAAGAAATATGAATATGGTTCGTGGCAAGGTAAATCAGAGTTTTGGTATTGCTTTGCAACAATATAATGGATTAGGTTATCTGGACGATATCAAAGAAAGTTTTGTTCAAAATCGACGCGTTTTGGCGGTTCTTTCTATGTACCGAAGAAAAGTAAGAGGTACCATTTTAGGAAGTTCTAAAACAGGTAGTATTGCCTATATAGAACCCGAAATGACCTTAAAATATTCTCGTGAATTAAGCAATTTAGAATACGAGGAAAAAGAAGAAATTACTCGAATTTTAAAGCAATTATCAAATGCTATTCGTCCTTTTTTACCTTTATTAAAAGAATATCAAGACTTTTTGAGTGATATTGATGTAATTGCAGCTAAAGCAAAATATGCTAATAAAATCAACGGACTTTTACCAACGATTACCGATGAACGTCGTTTGTATTTCAGAGAAGCTTTCCATCCAATTTTGTATCTGACAAATAAGCAAAAAAACGAAGTTACTTATCCGCAAACTATCGAATTAAAGCAGGAAAACCGAATTATAGTTATCTCCGGACCGAATGCCGGTGGAAAAACAATCTCCTTAAAAACAGTTGGGTTATTGCAATTGATGTTACAGTCAGGAATGTTGATTCCAGTTCACGAACGTTCAGAAACCTTTTTATTCGACCGAATCCTAACGGATATCGGAGATAATCAATCTATTGAAAATCACCTAAGTACCTATAGTTACCGATTAAAAAACATGAACTATTTCCTAAAGAAGTGCAATAGCAGAACCATGTTTTTGATTGACGAATTCGGTACTGGTTCTGATCCCGAATTAGGCGGTGCTTTGGCGGAGATTTTCTTGGAAGAATTCTATCATCGTGAAGCTTTTGGTATCATTACAACGCATTATGCCAATTTGAAAATATTAGCAAATGAATTGCCTTTTGCCACTAATGCCAACATGATGTTTGATGAAAAATCATTAGAACCCATGTACAAATTGGCTTTAGGTCAGGCTGGTAGTTCCTTTACTTTTGAAGTAGCGCAGAAAAACGGAATTCCTTTTGGTTTAATTAATCGTGCGAAAAAGAAAATTGAAGTGGGTAAAGTGCGTTTTGATAAAACCATTGCCAATTTGCAAAAAGAACGTTCTAAACTCGAAAAAACATCTCAAATTCTAAAAGAAGAAGAAATTCGTGCGCGTGAGGAAGGTAAAAAAATGGAATCTATCAATACCAAAATCAAGCAAAAACTGGAAAGCTATCAGGAATTGTACGATAGCAATCAAAAAGCCATTTATATTGGACAAAAAATTGATGATTTGGCCGAACGTTATTTCAACAACAAGAACAAAAAAGAATTGATTGGCGAATTTTTAAAAATTGTAGAAATTGAAAATTCGAAGCGTAAAAAAGCGACTCCAAAAGAAACCAAAGCCATAGTTGCCAAGAAAAAAGAAATCATCGAAGAAGTAAAAGTTCAGGTCGAAGAAATCAGAAAAGAAAAGAAAGAGAAAAAACTAAAACCTGTTATTGAAAAACCAAAACCTATTTTAAAAGTGGGCGATCGCGTGCGTATGCTGGACGGAAAAGCCGTGGGAAGTATTGATAAAATTGAAAAAAACAAAGCTGTTGTTAATTATGGTTTATTTACTTCTAAGGTGAATTTGGAGGAATTGGATTTGGTGGAAGCAGTTAAAAAGTAGTTTTCAGTCTCAGTTTTCAGTTAGCAGAGTCATTACGAGGAACGAAGCAATCACACTAAAACAAATAACTCTAGTATTTAAAAATTTAGAAATGCAAAACTTTATGAGGTTGCTTCATTCCTATTAATTATACAACCAATGCAAAACCTTCCTAAAAACAAAAAAATAATCCTTTTTGACGGCGTCTGTAACCTGTGTAATTCGGCGGTGCAATACATCATTGAAAGAGACAAAAAAGATGTATTTCGATTTGTGACTTTACAATCTGAATTAGGTCTGGAAATTTGCATTTATATTGGTGTAGATACAAAGAAAGTAGATAGTATCATTCTGTATGAACCAGGAATTGCCTATTATTTAAAATCGGATGCTGTTTTGAAAATTGCATCTGAATTCAATTCGATATATTCACTTTTAAATCTTTTTAAAATTTTCCCAAAAACACTTCGGGATAATATTTACGTTTATATCGCTAAAAACCGATATAAATGGTACGGTAAAAAAGAACATTGTATGATTCCAACACCTGAATTGAAAGCGAAATTTCTATAATTCTCTCCAATAAAAAAGGTATCAAAACGAATGATTTTGACACCTTTTCTTTTAAAACTTCTATCGAAATTAAGCGTTCTTTCTTCTTTTACGCTCTTTTTTTAACATTTTCAATTCACGACTTGTTTGACCAGCAACAGAAGTGTTTTCTTCAGCTCGTCTAATCAAATAAGGCATCACATCTTTTACAGGACCAAAAGGCAAATATTTAGCAACATTAAAACCGTTATAGGCCAAATTATAACTAATATTATCACTCATACCATACAATTGACCAAAAAAGATCCTTGAATCATCTACACTGATACCTTTTTCCTCCATCAATTGCATTAAATAATACGTACTTTCTTCATTATGTGTTCCTGCAAAAATGGCCATTTCATTAATATGCTCCATCATATAAACAATTGCAGTATCATAATTAATATCTGTAGCTTCTTTAGAAGGACAAATTGGTGATTTGTATCCTTTTTCAACAGCTCGGTCATTTTCTTTTTCCATGTAAGCACCACGAACAATTTTCATCCCAATATGGAATCCTTCTTGTTTAGCCTCTTCATGCAATTTTTTCAAATAATCCAATCGATCCCAACGATACATTTGAAGTGTATTATAAACAATTGCTTTTTCTTTATTGTATTTACGCATCATATTAGCAACCAAATCATCAGCTGCATTCTGCATCCAACTTTCTTCAGCATCAATCAATAAAGCAACGTCTTTTTTATGAGCTTCACTGCAAATTTGATCAAAACGAGCAACCACTCGTTCCCATTCGGCTTTTTCGTCAGCAGTGAGTTCTATCTTAGCACCTACTTTTTCATACAAGTCTATTCTCCCGATTCCAGTAGGTTTAAAAACTGCAAAAGGAATAGCCTGACGTTCTTGAGCAAAATCAATAGTTCGCAAAGTCATTTTTAGAGCGGCTTCAAACTGATCTTCTTCCTCTTTTCCTTCCACAGAATAGTCTAGTACTGAAGAAACTCCTTTTGTGTACATTTTGTCTACTACTGAAAGACAATCCTCTTCATTAACACCACCACAAAAATGATCAAAAACGCTAGCTCGAATTAATTTTTCAACTGGAAGGTGAACTTTCAGAGCAAAATTAGTAACCGCAGTCCCAATGCGCACTAATGGCTGACTTGATATCATCTTGAAAAGAAAATAGGCTCTGTCTAATTCGGTATCACTCTTTAAAGCAAAAGCAATTTCTGTATTTTTAAATATTTTTTTCATAGAATGTTTAAAATTTGTAGCAAATATAGGCACAGTTTTGAATACTATTTACTAGAAATTGCCTTATTTTGCAATTCAAATTAATTAATCACGATGCAAACAATTCAAGCCAACAACTACCCTGTCCATTTTAATGAAAAAGCATACGAGGCTTTAAACAAACATCTTTCTGAAAATAAATACTCTTCTATATTTATCATCGTTGACAGCAATACCAATGAATATTGTTTACCGAAACTACTTCCTAATATTGAAACCGATTTAAATGTAGAAATTATTGAATTTGAAGCAGGTGAAGAAAATAAAAACATTGAAACCTGTATTGAAATCTGGAAAGTACTTACAGAACTTGGAGGTGATCGTAAAAGTTTAGTATTAAATTTGGGAGGTGGTGTTGTAACCGACCTTGGCGGATTTGTTGCTTGTACTTTTAAAAGAGGGGTCGATTTTATCAATATCCCTACTACTTTGCTATCTATGGTCGATGCTTCGGTGGGCGGAAAAAATGGTGTAGATTTAGGTAATTTGAAAAACCAAATTGGGATTATTAATGTTCCTAGTATGGTTTTAATTGATACCCAATTTTTAGAAACAGTACCACAAAACGAAATGCGTTCTGGACTTGCTGAAATGTTAAAACACGGTTTAATTTACGATAAAAAATACTGGGAGGAATTTTTAGACATTTCAACAATTGATTTTAACACATTGGATGAATTAATCCATAAATCTGTTGTAATCAAGAATGAAATTGTAATGCAAGATCCAACCGAAAAAAATATTCGAAAAGCATTGAATTTTGGTCATACATTGGGACATGCAATTGAAGGGTATTTTTTAATCAATCCGGACAAAACCACATTACTTCACGGAGAAGCTATCGCTGCTGGAATGATTATGGAAAGCTATATCTCCTTACACAAAGGACTTATTTCTGAACAAGAATATATCCAGATTAAAACCGTTTTAAAATCTATTTACGAAGATATTGTTTTTGAAGAAGCAGATATCGAACCTATTCTTGAATTACTTAAGCACGATAAAAAGAATGAGTACGGAAGTATCCAGTTTGCTTTAATTGATGGTATTGGTAAGATTATTATTAACCAAGAAGTTGAGAACGAATTGATACTTAAAGCCTTTGAAGATTACAAATTTTAAGTATATATTTTTATAAAAAAGGATTGCATCGCTTATAATTTATTTTTTACATTTGCCGCAATGAAAAAAGATCAAAAACAAAGAAATTACAACTCTAATTCGAGCGTTAACAATCGTTCTTTCAAAAGAATGTTGAAGCGTTTTAATACTGTTGTGGGACATTTTATTTTTGATCTTTTTCAAATCTTGACTTCTGAAAATGAAAAACTTCAGATTACTTATGCTAATATTAGGGTTTGAATTATAGTTTGATACATTTTTTAAACTATAATAATACAAATACCTAAAAAAATGAACACTAAATATTCTGATCTAATCAATCAAACATACTATTTCCCTCAGGAAGAATTCAAACTAAACAAGGATAACCTATTATTTCACAATATCGACTTAATGAAATTGGTTGAAAAATATGGTACTCCTTTAAAGTTTACTTACCTACCTCAAATCTCTAACAATATCAGTAAAGCTAAAAGCTGGTTTCGTAAAGCGATGGAGAAAAACAAGTATGAAGGGAAATATTACTATTGCTATTGCACTAAAAGCTCTCATTTTGAATTCATTATGAATGAAGCTTTCAAAAACAATATTCACGTTGAAACTTCATCAGCTTTCGACATTAATATAGTTGAGAATTTATTAGAAAATGGTAAAATCAACAAAAGTACTTATGTAATTTGTAATGGTTTTAAAAGAGATGAATACATTACCAATATTGCTAGATTAATCAATAACGGACATAAAAACACTATTCCAATTATTGATAACTACGAAGAATTAGACTTGCTTCAGGCAGAAATCAAAGGAAAATTCAAAATTGGAATTCGTATCGCTGCAGAGGAAGAACCTAAATTTGAGTTCTATACTTCTCGTTTAGGAATTGGTTACAAAAACATTGTCAATTTCTACAAAAAGCAAATTCAGGAAAATAACAATCTTGAATTAAAAATGCTTCACTTTTTCATTAATACAGGTATCAATGATACTGCATATTACTGGAACGAATTAGTAAAATGTATCAAAGTATATATAGCACTTAAACGAGAATGTCCTAGTCTTGATGGACTGAACATTGGTGGTGGTTTCCCTATCAAAAATTCATTAGCTTTTGAATATGATTACCAATATATGATTGACGAAATCATAAATCAAATCAAAATTGCTTGTGATGAAGCCGAAGTAGATGTTCCTCATATCTTTACAGAATTTGGATCTTTTACTGTTGGAGAAAGCGGGGGTGCAATCTACCAAGTATTGTATCAAAAACAACAAAATGACAGAGAGAAGTGGAACATGATTGACTCTTCATTCATTACTACTTTACCTGATACTTGGGCTATTAATAAACGCTTTATCATGTTAGCTGTAAATCGCTGGAATGACACCTACGAAAGAGTACTTTTAGGTGGATTAACTTGTGATAGCGATGATTATTACAATTCAGAGCAAAACATGAATGCGATTTATTTACCAAAATACAATAAAGAAAAACCATTATATATAGGATTTTTTAATACAGGAGCTTATCAAGAAACCATTGGTGGATACGGAGGTTTACACCACTGCTTAATTCCACAACCTAAACATATTCTGATAGATAGAGATGAAAATGGTATACTGGCAACTGAAGTTTTTTCAGAGCAACAAACCTCTGAAGAAGTATTAAAAATTTTAGGTTATAAATAAAAAATAATTAATCAAATACACATTTAGTAGATATATAATTTCATTATATTTGAACCGTATAGATTCAAAATATGATCAATTTACTAAAGATTTAAATCCCAAAAAATGAGTAAAGGACCTATCAGTCAATTTATTGAAAAACATTATTTACATTTCAATTCGGCAGCATTAGTTGATGCAGCAAAAGCATACGAAGAACAATTAGCCAAAGGTTCTAAAATGTTAGTGAGTATGGCTGGAGCAATGAGTACAGCTGAAATTGGAAAAATATTTGCAGAAGTTATTCGTCAAGATAAAGTTCAAATCATTTCTTGTACAGGAGCTAATCTTGAAGAAGATATCATGAACTTAGTAGCGCACTCACACTACGAAAGAGTACCTCACTACCGTGATTTAACGCCACAAGACGAATGGGATTTATTAGAGCGTGGTTTAAACCGTGTAACTGACACTTGTATTCCAGAACACGAAGCTTTCCGTAGATTACAAAAACACATCTACAAAATATGGAAAGATGCAGATGATAAAGGAGAACGTTATTTTCCTCATGAATTCATGTACAAAATGTTGCTTTCTGGAGTATTGGAAGAATATTACGAAATTGACTTAAAAGACAGCTGGATGTATGCTGCTGCGGAGAAAAATTTACCTATTATTGTACCAGGATGGGAAGATAGCACAATGGGTAATATTTTTGCTTCATACGTAATCAAAGGAGAATTAAAAGCTTCAACTATGAAATCAGGTATCGAATACATGACTTTCTTAGCAGATTGGTATACAAAAAATTGTGAAAACGGAATAGGTTTCTTCCAAATTGGAGGAGGTATTGCAGGAGACTTTCCTATTTGTGTAGTTCCTATGTTGTACCAAGATATGGAAATGCACGATGTCCCTTTCTGGAGCTATTTCTGTCAAATTTCAGATTCAACTACTAGTTACGGTTCGTATTCTGGAGCAGTTCCAAATGAAAAAATCACTTGGGGTAAATTAGACATCAATACACCTAAGTTTATTATTGAATCAGATGCTACCATTGTAGCGCCATTAATTTTTGCTTATTTATTAGATTTATAATACCATTTTTATGAGAAGAGTTATTGTTGAGTATGCTAAATTAACAAACGAAATTTTAAACTTATTGGTTGAAAAATTTCCTGATGGATATGACGACGAAGATATCATCCGTTTTAAAAATGCAAAAAACGAATTAGTTGAGGCTGTTGAAGTTCGTACTGAAGACACAATCTACCTAGTAAAAGTGAGTACTAAACTTGCTGATAGAATTGAGAATTTTGACGAAGACGATGATATTGACGATGTAATTGAACCTATTGCACCAATCAAAGGTTTAGATTTGGATGACGATATTAGTGACGACGATGATGACGATGATGATAGCGATAAACCAGAACTTGACGAAGATGATGAAGATGGTGACGACAAAGATATCGCAGATGATGACGATGAGGATGACGAAGATTAATTCATAAAAAAATAAAAAAAAAGGAACTCTAAACTGGGTTCCTTTTTTTATCGACTACCACAACCAAGTTTTAACAATTTCAAATAATGATTAGTTCTCAAATACTACATTCTTGTCTTAAGGAAAATTTCGGATTTGAAAAATTCAGAACCAATCAAGAGGAAATAATCAATACTATTCTAAGAAGACAAGATACATTAGCTATCATGCCAACAGGTGGAGGAAAATCCATTTGTTTCCAATTGCCAGCACTATTATTTCCAGGAATCACTATTGTAATTTCGCCATTAATCGCTTTAATGAAAGATCAAGTAGATAGCTTGAAAGCAAACGGAATTAGCGCCTGTTATATTAACAGTACTCAATCTGAAACAGAACAACAAAACCATATTCAAAATATTATTGACAAAAAAATCAAGCTAGTATACGTTGCTCCCGAGAGTTTATCTTATCTGGAGAATACGTTTACTCTGATTGAAATAAGTCTAATTGCAATAGACGAAGCCCATTGTATTTCGTCATGGGGACACGATTTTAGACCTGCTTATACCAATTTGGGTTATCTAAAAAACCGCTTCCCTTCCACTCCTATTCTTGCTTTAACAGCAACAGCCGATAAAGCTACTCGTGAAGACATTAGCAACCAACTAAATTTAAAAAATCCAGCTGTTTTTATTTCATCCTTCGATAGAAAAAACCTCAGTTTAGAAGTTCGTCCAGCTTTGGACAGAGTTAAACAAATTATCGATTTCATTGAATCTAAAGCAAATGAATCGGGAATTATTTATTGTTTGAGTCGAAAAACAACCGAAGAGCTTGCTGAAAAACTAACCAAAGCAGGTATTACAGCAAAAGCTTATCATGCAGGCTTAGAAACAGAACTTCGTTCCATAACACAAGATCAATTTATTAATGACAAATGCCAAGTGGTTTGTGCAACTATCGCCTTTGGTATGGGAATTGACAAATCGAATGTTCGTTGGGTCATTCATTATAATTTACCAAAAAACATTGAAGGTTATTATCAGGAAATAGGACGAGCCGGTCGTGATGGTTTGCCTTCTGAAACTATATTATTCGAAAGTTATGGCGATTTGATTCAACTGCAAAAATTTGCTTCACAAGGTCAAAATACTGAAATCCAGTTGGCCAAACTCGAAAGAATGAAACAATATGCTGACGCATTGAGTTGCAGACGCAAAATTTTACTTTCTTATTTTGGTGAAATTGTTTCCGGAAATTGTGGCAATTGCGACATATGTAAAAATCCACCAGCCTTTTTTGATGGAACTATTTTAGCGCAGAAAGCCTTGTCAGCAATTATTCGACTTAAAGAATCCGAACCGCTACCGGTAATTATTGATTTTTTAAGAGGATCTAAAAATGCTTACATCTACGAAAAAGAATATCAAAATTTAAAAACATACGGCGTTGGAATAGAAACTTCTTGGCAAGACTGGAACCAATACCTAATTCAATTAATTAATCTTGGTTATTGCGAAATTGCCTTTCATCAGCAAAATAAAATTCGTTTGACTCCCTTAGCTAAAAAAGTGTTATTCGAAAACGAAAAAGTCCAACTCAATACTATTAAAAAGTCAGTTCCAAAACAAGCCGAACAAGAGACTAACAAAACAAAAAAGGTAAAGAATTCACTATTTGAAAGCTTACGCAAATTACGTTATGAAATTGCCCAAGAAGAAGAGGTTCCTGCCTATGTCATTTTTAGCGATTCGACTTTACGCCAAATGGAAATCAATCGTCCTATGAGTGAGGAAGAATTGATTGCAATTGACGGAGTTGGAAAAGCCAAATTGGAAAAATATGGTGATGCTTTTATTAAAACCATCATTTCATTTCATAAGGACAAAAAAGTAAAACCAAAGAAAGGATCAAACACTTATAAAGAAACATTTGCTTTATATCAAGAAGGATTAACAGTAGAAGCAATCGCCGAAAAAAGAAAATTAGGTGTTAGCACTATTATTTCGCATTTAGCAAAATTATATTCAGACGGTGCTACAATAGACTTAAACCAATTTGTTTCTAATGAAGAAGTTGCTCTAATTTCAGCAGCTGCTATTCAATTAGAAAAACCAACAGCATTGAAACCCTATTTTGATTATTTTGAAGAAAAAATGAGTTACGAAAAAATCCGAGTGGGATTAGCCATAATTGAAAAAGAAGAGAATGTAATGTAATTATGATTCGCTCCTTTCCTCCTTTTAATGAGTCATTGTATTCGATGAACTTGTTTGGTTGCGTTTAAGTATTTCATTTATCGTAGTGACTTAATGGATTTAGTTAACGCTTATCTAAGTTATACCAAAATGAATCCGAGTGTGGTGTAAGAATTATTTTGTATGTTTGGGGGAAGAAAAAATTACTCCATGATAATATTCAAAATAAAAGCAGATAAAATTGAGGAATTATTCCATTTTATGAATTGTTTTAAGGACAATGAATTAATGAAATTTCAATATGGTCCGATTAAAGAGGATAACCTTCCTGTTTTATATTTCAAACTAGCTTTGATTAAAAAAACTACTTTCCTTAGAAGATTAAGAGATTTTAGTAAAATCCATAAAAACTCAATAGTAGCTGAAGAAGTTATTCAAAATAGATTTGAAGAGAATGATTGATATTAATTAATAAGTGAAGTTTATGGAATTAGGAAACAATAAAACAGACTATGCTGTTGCATTAAGCAAAATTGCATCAAGTATAATTTTTCCGGAATTAGGCTTTTTAGGTGAAATTATTGGAAATGTAATTCCAAATCAAAGAATAGATAGGATAGCTAAGTATGTAAAACAGCTTGATGAAAGATTATCTTCAATTCCTTTAGAAAAATTAAATAAATTGGTAGAAAATGAACAGTTTATAGATTTAATTGAGGAGAGTTGTTATATGTCAGCCAGGATAATGTCTGACGAAAGGAGAGAATATATCATTAATATAATTGCCAATGGAATTGAGGAGGAAGAGCTTGATATGATACAGTCCAAACAGTTGTTAAAAATATTAAATGAGTTGAATGATATTGAAGTAATATTATTAAGATACCATCTACATCCTACAATTGAAGGGGATGAAGAATTCAGAGAAAAACATAAAAACCTTTTAAATGGGGTTAACAAATATTCTCATAAAGACGAAAAAGAATTTGTAAATTACATTATGAAAGAGAGTTATACTGAACATTTAGATAGACTAGGGTTAATTAATCATATCTTCAGATTGGATAAAAATGGACAGCCTATTATTGACAGGATAACAGGTAAACCTGAGACAAGATATATTAGAATAACAACACTTGGTAAGCTTTTATTAAAAAAAATTGGGTTTAGTGATGAAATAGAAATATATAGAAAACCCATTCAAGTAAACAGATTATAAAAAACACCAGTTTTTAGCAAAAAGAAAAAAGAAATAAACGCAACTCCGCCCGATTGGGCGGATTTTTGTGTGTAAAAGAAAAAAAAGAGTTACGAAAAAATCAGAGTGGGATTAGCCATAATTGAAAAAGAAGAAAATGTAATGTAATTATGATTCGCTCCTTTCCTCCTTTCATAGACTATGAAACTGAAATTCTTATCCTCGGCACTATGCCTGGAATTGCTTCTTTGGAGAAACAAGAATATTATGCGCATCCGCGAAATCATTTTTGGAAAATTATCTATACGATTTTTGACCAATTACCGGTTTCTTCCATTTTTGAAGAAAAAATTCAACTTTTGAAAAATAACAAAATTGGAATTTGGGATGTATTGGAAAATTGTGAACGAAAAGGAAGTTTGGATATTCATATCAAAAATCATCGAGCGAATGATTTTGAAAGTTTATTCAAAGAGTACCCTCAAATTAGAACTATCATTTTCAACGGAAAGGAAAGTAGTAAATACTTCCTAAAAAGTTTCGGACAAATAAAAGGCATCACTTATTATGTGATGCCTTCTACTAGTCCTGCTAATACAATGTCTTTTGAAAACAAATTAAAATTTTGGTCAAGTTGCTTTAAAGACTTATAAATATTTTTCTTGAAAAACGGTTTGATGGTGTTTTAAATGTCCAATGATTATAAAACCAATAGCACGAACTGAAATTTGATTATCCGAAGCAGTTCCGATTCTTTTTAATTGTTCTTCTGAAAAACTCTTAAAAAGCGCCAAAGTCCCCTGACGAACTATCGATAATTCCGTCAACAAACTTTGCAAATGTCTATCGTTTGCATTGGTATTCAATGCAAATTCATTTTCATCAAAGCCGGGTAAAGGCGTTTTGTCGTTTCTCGAAATTCGTAAAGCACGATAACTAAAAACACGCTCCGTATCAATTATATGCTGAATAATTTCTTTGATTGTCCATTTGCCATCGGCATAACGATAATCAAATTTATCCATTGGAATATCCTGAACAAAACGAATAAAAGCATGAAGACTTATTTCTAAGTCTTCATATAAATCTTCATCGCCTGCAGCTTGTATGTAAGTAGCATTAAATTTTGAATATTCGTTTTCTGTAACATCAGTACGTTTCATAATTCAATTTTTAAGCTGAATTTCTACTTGCATTTGTATTACCAAATAAAGAACGCATTACGATTTTTTCGTAAACCTTAATTAGTTTTTCATCTGGATTTACTTCTTTATTCAATTCATTGATTCTCAATAAAGCATATTGCTGGATTGTCAATAATGGCAACACAATACGCTCTCTAATTTGGATAGAAGCAATACCGTCAGGATAATTCTCCATCAATTCTTTATGACCCGCTATCTTCAACAACAAACGCTTAGTTTCTAAGAACTCATCGTAAATATTTTGCCAGAATTCTCCAAATTCAGGATCATTTCTCATATAGGCTGTCAATGGAAAGAATGACTTAGCCAATGACATCATACTGTTTTCTAACAAGGTTTTAAAGAATAAAGAACGATTGTATAAATCTTGAACTTTTTCCCACTGTCCTGTTTCTTCAAAATGTTTTAAAGCCGAACCTACTCCATAGAAACCAGGTACGTTTTGCTTCAATTGACTCCAAGAACCTACGAAAGGAATTGCTCTTAAATCTTTAAAATCTAATTTTTCAGACTTACTTCTTTTTGAAGGTCGGCTACCAATATTCGTTTTTGCATAATATTTCAACGTACTCATTTTCTCTAAGTACGGAATAAATTTATCGTGGTTTTTAAAACTCAAATACTTTTGGTATCCTAATTCCGATAAATGCGTCATAATCGCTTTATCATCATCTGATAATTTATTCAAATCCTTATTGAATACTTGGTTAGTTACACCTGCACTTAATAAGTTCTCTAAATTATGACGGCAAGAATCTAATGTTCCAAAGTTTGAACTAATTGTTTGTCCTTGAACCGTTACTTGAATTTCTTTATTTTCAATTTCTGGCCCTAAAGAAGCATAGAATTTATGTGTTTTTCCTCCTCCACGTGCAGGTGGTCCACCACGTCCATCAAAGAATATTACTTTAATTCCATATTTTCTGGACATTGCAGTAAGATTTTCTTTTGCCTGATAAATACTCCAGTTAGCCATTAAATAACCGCCGTCTTTTGTACCATCAGAGAAACCAAGCATAATTGTTTGTTTCATTCCTCTATTAGCCAAATGTTTGGCATAAACTGGGTTAGTATACAATTGCTCCATCACATTATGTGCATTTTGCAAATCATCAACAGATTCAAACAAAGGAACAATATCAACAGATGGATCTTCCCAATTACTCAATCTAAATAATGCATAAGCTTCTAAAACATTTACTGCATTTTCATTATTACTAATGATATATCGATTTGCTCCTAATTCACCGTTGCCTTCTTGAATCTTTTTAATAGCATAAATCGACTCAATAGTAGATTTAGTCATCTCGTTTTTAAAATCTGCTGGATTAAGATTTCCATTTAGACTAGTTAAAACTTCACATTTTTCAGCCTCCGATAATTCGTAGTAGTTTTTAGGAAAAACCTCGCTTCCGTTATTTTGATAAAAATCAAAAATATCTCTAAATACAGCATCATGAATTTTGCTGTTTTGACGAATATCCAAAGTTGCAAAATGGAATCCAAATAAATTCACTTTGATTAAAAGTGCCTCTAATTCATCAACATACAAAGATTGATGTTGTTCTATAATGATCGTTTTAATTTTATTCAACTGTGTTTTAAACTCTTCAAGAGAGATAAAAATTTCACCTGTAGAATAAAATACCGAACGATATAATTTATTTTCAAGCTCCGCTACCAAAACATCAACTCCAGAGAACGTTAACTTACGTTTTAAGTTTCTCATTTCAAAATAGTAACATTTCAAAATAGAAGTTCTTAAACGATCAGCTACTTTCAACGTAATATCAGTCGTTACAAACGGATTACCGTCTCTATCTCCTCCTGGCCAGAAACCAAGTTGAATAATCGGGTTTTTAATATTGTTATTTGGAGCGATATTGGTTTCTAAATAATGCATTAAATCTCCAACAGTATTATAGAATACATTTTCTAAATACCAAATTAAGCTTACTGCTTCATCATAAGGATTTGGCTTCTCATTATTGATAAAAGGTGTTTTTCCTAATTGTGCCAAAAGCTGTTTGATACGTAACAAATTATTTTCACGAATAGCCTCAGTCAAATCGTTAATAATTCCTAATACGGGACCTGGGTAAAATTGTGTTGGGTGAGCTGTTAAAACTGTTCTAACATTAAAATTTTCTAGAAATTCAGCTAGTTCTTCATTCTTCCCTCTAGCCTCAGATTTCTCCTTAATATCACGCAAAGAACCTCGTCCCTCCATATTATTTACAATAGGAAAAGCGGCATCTTCAATAGCATCAAATAATACAATTTGACGCTCAATGTACTGAATAAAACGAAACATTAAATCAATTTTATCAGCCTCTACATCAGTGTGTAAATATTTTTTAGAGAAGAATTCAAAAATTTCCTTTGGTGTTTCCATTTTCTTATAACCTGTATCACAAACTTCTGTGAATAAAGGTAATAAAGCACCTGTATTATCTATAGAGTCGAAAGGTAAAGTAATGAAAACGCTGTTGTAAATATGGTATTTAGAGAGAACGTTTTGGTTAAAACGTTCTATTTTAGGGAGCGTATACATAAATTAGGTTTAAATTATTATGGTTTGTTATGTGCTTTGTTTTATTTTCAAAAAAAATAACCCCAAGAGTCAACTTGAGGTATTATTTTTCAAATAACATCAAGTATCAATTACATATTTTTGAAGATAGTATGCATCAAACGCTTCTTGTCGTTGATACTCTCTTCAAGGGAAATCATAGTTTCTGTTCTGTAAACACCATCAATATCGTCAATCATAAAGATGACATCTTTAGCATGTTTAGTGTCTTTTGCTCTAATCTTACAGAAAATATTAAATTTTCCAGTAGTTACAGAAGCTACGGTTACAAATGGAATTTCGTTAATGCGTTTTAACACAAACTTAGTTTGAGAAGTATTATTTAAAAATACACCTACGTAAGCAATAAAAGAATAGCCAAGTTTATCATAATCTAACACTAAAGATGACCCCATGATAATACCAGCATCTTCCATCTTTTTTACTCTGACATGCACAGTACCAGCAGAAATTAATAATTTTTTTGCAATATCCGTAAACGGAACTCTGGTATTGTCAATCAACATGTCTAAAATCTGATGATCTACTTCATCTAAACGGAACTTACTCATATTTCTTTAATTATATTATTTATTATCATTTTAAAGCATAAAAATATACATAAAAATGATAAAGTAGCACAAAAAATTAATTTTTTATTAATCCATTAAGAATTTTATGTTTTTTTCCTAATGAAAAAGTAGCCTCTTGACCTATTTTTGGATATTCTCCTTGCTCTGATGTGTACACGGCTCCTTCAGCATCAAATTCTTCATGACCAAAGAAACCATCTAATTCATCAATTTTAGCAATATAAGCGGTGAAATTAATTTTCCCATCAAATAATTCTTCCTTATACTGTGCAGCAAAATTCGTTATTTTTTCATTACCATCATAATTTATTAGAACTTTTTTGTATATAAAATCATAAAAAACGACTTTATTTTGAGGAATATTCAAATATTTATCAGTTCTATTAACAACTATAACGTTTTCGACAATAGCGTTAAAACTCGACACTAGAGCTATAAAAATATATTTACGCGTATGTTCTCTATGGTAATCACCTGGATAATGACCAGCCTCAAACAAAATAGTAGGCACTCCTAAATATTGAAAAGTATCACCAATACAATTTATATTGAACGAATCATCAAAACGCCCTACTTGTCCCGGTATCAACTCCTGCAATACATCATTCATTTCGGAAATTACATTAATAGCCTTTTGCCTAGAACTATTAATTTCTCTTTCATCATTATAGGAAGGCGCTAAGAAAGAAACCGTTGCTGGTTTTCCTGTATCAGCAACACCAAAAATAGTTCGTTGATCATGTAGATTGTAACAAAAATCAGGCTTGAACTCTTCAAAAACAGCTCTTAAAACTTTGCTTTCAGGTTGGCTAAGATCTTGCGAATCTCTATTTAAGTCTACTTCATTTGCATTGGCACGAGTATACAACTTAGCACCGTCAGGATTCAGCATAGGCAAACAACAGAAAGTGAAATGATCCAGAAATTTTGTTGCCAATTCTGAACCACTATGTAAAAGATTTAAAAAATCAAACAGCGCTTTCGTCGTTGTGCTTTCGTTTCCATGCATCTGAGACCACAAATAAATCTTGGTTGCTCCTTTACCAATTACATACTTATAAATAGGCTTTCCTTGAACTGAATGTCCAACAACAGACAATTGATTATTTGTGTTTATTCTATTTAAAATAGGCTCAATAGACTCTAATGTCAAATACCTACCCTCTATTGTTTTTTCCTTATTATCAAGAAACAACTGCTCTAAATTCATAATCTAATATATTTGATTTACAAAAGTAAACATCTTTATTTTAACATTTGTAAAACAAATATTTTTTTATCATTTCAATATTGTAAACACAATAAACTCTTTCATTGCCTTGCTCACCCTTTATATGATTGACATTTGTTATCAACACAACAAACTAACACCAAAATAATAAAAATCAATATTTTAACAACCTTTATTTAAAGTGTAAAAAAAAGATAAAAAACACATTAACATGCTGTTTACAGCTGTAATATTGTTAAATCATTCACTTTTGATTACATTTGTAAATAACAGATTTTAAATCATTATTTACAATGGTAAACACAGATGACTTTATTAAAAGACTAGAAATAATACTCGATTATTATAGCATTAATGCATCTGCTTTTGCTGATAAAATTGGGGTGCAACGTTCGAGTTTATCTCACCTCCTCTCTGGAAGAAACAAGCCTAGTTTAGATTTTATTCTTAAAATTCTAGAGGTTTATCCTGATATTGATTTATATTGGATTTTGAATGGAAAAGGGAATTTTCCTAAAAAAGAGTCTGACTCTAAGGATGCAGCATTAACTTCAGACAATAGCGTTGTAAATATGCTTAGAAACAAGGAAGATATTAGGAATACGATTTTAACCAATACCGCTTCATCTGATGAATCGAAAGGTTCTACTGTAAACGAAAATAAAGAACAATTACCAACGGACTTCTTTGATGATACAATCGAAAAGATTGTTTTTTTCTACAAAGATGGAACTTTTAAAAGTTATATTCCATACCAAAAAAAATAGTTCTGAATACTTTTGAAAAGTATCCAAAACTATTTAAAATAAATAAAAACTACTCTTACTTTCTTACAATAAAAATTGAAGTAACACCAGTTTCTGATCTTACATCTAGCGGAGAAGTATCTCCTGAAGCCTTAGGAATCAAAAAACTTATAACTTTTCCTCCTCCATTCAAACGCTCTGCAACATAAGCCGTTTTACTAACATAGTCATAAGCAACGTCTACAGGATTTCCTAATTGAGAATTAGGTCCATAAATGCGTAATTGATTACTAAGTGCAATTTTTCCCATATTAGCAGTAGCATCAAAAACCGTTTTGAAATTTTTAATGAAGACCAAACCTCCATCAGAATCAGAGGCTGCACTACCTACATCAGTAAGCACCATCATATCATCTTTTGTGGAATAAGTAATTCCGTGAGTACGAACCAAACCTTCAATACTAACTCGTTTTGTAGCCGAGATCGTAGATGAAGTATTATTCATAAAATCTTTAAAAACAACTAAATCTGACGTCAAATCAACAACCGCATATAAGTCACCACCTTCAATATGGATTCCCCATAATTTAAAATCGGTTGTATACGAATTTAATAGTGTAAATCCCATTGCATTTCTTTTATAAACAAACAATTTATTTGTCATTCCATTAGAAGCTAATTGATCTTGTGCCACAACTACTATATCACCAGAAACTGCAGTTTCTCTTGCATTTGTAAAATCTAAATTTGAGCCACTAAATGACAAATTTAAAGTTGTAGCCCCTGAAACAACTGCGCTTTTCACACCAGAATAAGCTTCTAATCTATTATTAGTTCTGGAAGCAACAATGATATTATCTGAATTACTATCATAAGAAATCCCTTCAGCATCTAATGAAGAAATAGCGAAGGAAGTTACCATTGTAGGAGTCTTTAATAAATCAACATAACTAACTTTACCAGAAGTATTACTTGAAGTAACTAGAATTAGTTCTGTAGCCATCTTTGAATCATCATCATTAGAACATGAACTTAATGAAGCCGCAATAAAAACAAAAGTGATAAATAATTTTTTCATAAAATAAATATTTAAGTGTTATTCTAAATACGAGAAAGAAATAATCACGGTTTTAAAAATTGATATTTTTACTTCATAATTTTCTATAAATCATCGAATATATTATTAGCTAAAAACTGAAAACTAATAATAAAACCCTATTTTTGAGAAAAAGCACATTCTATGTTGAAACGATTACTAAGTTATTTCTACCCTATCACAATTCACAGCCAAAAATCAGCAGTTAGTAAATCCTTAGAAATTACTTGGACCAATGGTGACTTAGTAATGGATTCTTTAAACACCAATTATTCCTACGGTAGTTTACAACGAATTTTAAAACTAGGGTTAAATGAAATAGGTTTTGGCAAAATTCAAAAAATGAAAAACATCCTAATTTTAGGAGTTGCTGGTGGCAGTGTAATCAAAACCTTGATAGACGACATTCAATTTTCAGGAAAAATTACAGGTGTAGAAATCGACTCAGAAATCATTAAAATAGCCAACCACTATTTTGAATTGGACAAAATTTCAAACCTTGAAATTATCATTGATGATGCTTTTGAATTTGTTTTGAAAACAACTGACAAATACGATCTGATTGTTGTTGATATTTTTCAAGATACCAAAATGCCAAATTTTCTCTTTGAAACTTTTTTCATTGATAGGATTTGTTTTTTGCTGCAAGCAAAAGGAAATATCCTCTTTAATACCATGCTTTTGAACGAAGCCGACAACATTCGCAATAAAAAATTAATCAACGAATTCAATAAAGATCATTTTCATATAAAATCGATTCCTAGAGTTGAAAAACACAATGAACTCATTGTCATTGAAAAATTACTATAACATAATCTACAATTTTAAATAGCTAAGCTTTATTATTTGTACTTTAGACTTTGAAACAAATTTAAAAGAATGAAAAAGATTCTTCGAAAATTACTTTTAGGCAATGTAACCAATTTAAGAGATTCAAAACTGAATCCGATTCAAAAGCGAATACAAAACATCAAAGCCATTTGGAATAACGACCATCAGGACGATAATGGAATTGAGAAAATTGTTCGTTTGTTGCTTTCTTCTTCGCAATTAATTTTTCCTGGAATTTACATCAAATATTTGGCTTCCAAAAAAGGAACCGAATATGAAGACTTGGCAATGGATTTTTATATTTTGACAAAAGTTGCCATGCCACTGCTTATTATAAGTAATCATTGGCAACAATTTCCTGTAGTTTTAGGAATGATGATTTATGTGATGCTCGAAACTGTTTTATACATTCCGACCTTAATTTTTGCTTCCGATTTATTTGCGCGCCCTCGTTCTTATAAACGTTCTATGCTTTTATTGTTTTTCAATTATCTTGAAATTGTATTTGGGTTTGCTGTTTTGTATTCAACAGGGAATTACTTAAACCACCCCATTAATCATTGGTTTGATGCCGTTTATTTTAGTATGGTAACATCGTCAACTATTGGTTTTGGAGATTTATATCCAGTACAAACATTTGGAAAAGCATTAGTAATGACACAATCCTTACTCGTATTGATGTTTGTGGTTTTATTTTTGAATTTTTACTCTACTAAAATAGACTCTAAAGGGTATTTTGAAAAAAGAAAAAAGGACTAAACAAACTTTCTTGCTTTTTCTAAATCTTCTTTGGTGTCGATACCAATTCCAGCATGAGTGGTTTCGACCATTTTAATTTGTTTGCCAAATTCCAAATAACGCAATTGTTCCAGTTTTTCAGAAGCTTCTAAAGATTTCATGGGCAAATGGTAAAAATCCAATAAGGCTTGTTTTCTAAAAGCATAGACTCCGATGTGTTTCATATAACGAACACCCACATTTTTTTCTCTTGGATACGGAATTACCGAACGCGAAAAGTACAAGGCAAAATTATTTTGGTTCACCACCACTTTCACATTATTAGGATTATTGATTTCTTCTTCGTCTTTGATTTCATACATCAACGAAGCCAAATCTACTTTTTTATCGATGTCGTTTTTAAAAACTTCGATAACTTCTTTCAAAGGTTCTGCATTAATGAAAGGTTCATCTCCCTGAACATTGATTACAATATCTACATCGAGATTTTCAACAGCCTCGGCAATACGATCACTTCCTGATTCGTGCTCTTTGATACTCATAATGGCTTTTCCTCCGTGAGTAACAATTTCATCAAAAATTAAATTGGAATCCGTTACTACAAAAACATCATCAAAAAGCTGGGTATTTACTGCTGCTTCATAAGTTCTTAAAATAACTGTTTTTCCTCCCAAATCCTGCATTAATTTGGCGTGAAATCTGGTTGATGCGTAACGAGCGGGAATGACTGCTATTATTTTCATAGATATGACTTTTTGCCACAAAGGCACTATGGCGCAAAGATAGATTTTTAATTGAAATTGCTGTTTTCGTAAATCAACTTTTATTTCATGTATGTTTCATATTCTTCCTCTGTCGCGGTAATATCAATCTTCTGAGGTTCTTTCTTAGAGTCAAATAAAAAAATCCCAAACATTTCTTTTTCTAAATCAAGATTTTTTACCACTATACTTCCATCATTTAAAATAAACTTCAATATTTTATCATTTTCGGTTGTAACTATTGTAACATTTTTTGATTTTAAAAACTCGGTTGATTCATTAATATAATATAGAAAATCATCAGCCCCAACATAAAAATCTTCTTCTCCAACTTCTTTTTTTCTTTTTTCAATATTTTTTTCTGTTGGTTCATAAACCAATGCACATTTACTTCTAATAACTAAAGTATCTGTATTCTTGCTCATTAATAATATGTTAGATTTATGAATTTTAGAAATGATCGGATTTTGAATATTCTTTTCTGATTTTTTATCTATTCTTTTCTTGCTTTCATTACATGAAACAATCATCAATAAACTTAATAATAACAATAAATGTTTTCTCATTTAAATCAACTATTTTAAACAATCTTCACCGAAGTCATACTTAAAGAACCGGCTAATAATTTATCGTTAAACAAACTGAGTTCTTCTTGTTTTTCTTTTAATCCCAAAGTATAAATCAAAGGCAAATAATGATCCGGTGTAGGAATGGCTAACTGAAAAGCTCTACCCTGTTTTTCATAATCAATCAAAGCCTGAAAATTGCCATCTAGTAAATAATCATTGACTGTTGCTCTGGCTTCAACTGCCCAATCGTAACCATAATTATCTTTGTCCATATTGTAAAAATCCACCAATCGTAAATTATGCACAATATTTCCACTACCCACAATTAGAATTCCTTTGTGACGCAAACTGCTTAATTTTTGAGCCAACTCAAAATGGTATTGTGTCGGTTTGGAATAATCAATACTCAATTGAATTACAGGAACATTAGCTTCCGGATACAAATGTTTAATAACACTCCAGGCACCATGGTCTAATCCCCATTCATGATCAAGTTCCACTTCGGTTGGTAATAATAATTCCTTTGTGCTTTTGGCTAGTTCAGGACTACCCTGCGCAGGATATTGCACCGCAAACAATTCTCTTGGGAATCCGCCAAAATCATGAATAGTTCTCGGCATTTCCATAGCGGTAACTTTTGTTCCTTTTGTAAACCAATGCGCCGAAATACACAAAATTGCATTGGGTTGAGGCAAAGTCTTAGCCAAATTTCTAAATCCAGCCACAAATTGGTTTTCTTCAATGGCATTCATCGGACTTCCATGTCCTAAAAACAGCACAGGCATTTTATCTGTATTAGGAAAAGTACTCGAAATTTTATGTAGGTCGTTTAAATTATTCATCACTCCTTATTATTATGAATTAAATATAATCATCTTTTTTGTCAATGAAATCATTTTATAAAAAAACGGACTGTTTAGCCCGTTTTTAAAATATGAATTGCTCCTATATATTATAGGTAGACTTGTTTTAGAAATTCGGTTAAAGTTTGAGGCTTTCTACCCAACAATTTTTCTAAATCACTATTTTCAGATTGAAACTCTCCTTGTTTGATTGCTTCCGCAAAACCAACAAACATTCCAATATATTCTGCAGGAACTCCGGCATTAGTTAATGCTGCTTGGTAATCTTCAACATTCGGATTTAAATAAGCTACTTCTTTATTCGTTATTGAACTCAAAATTACAGCAATATCATTCATCGAATAATTTTCAATATTGCTCGTTGCGTACTCTTTGTTTTCATGTCCGTCCGTAGTTAAAATTGTAGCTGTCGCTTCTGCCAAATCATTTCTGGAAACATAAGCCGCCTGACCTTCACCAGCTGGAAAGAAAACACCCGATTCCAAAACTTTTTCACCTAAGAACATTGGTAAAACTTCTAAGTATAAATTATTTCTCAAAATGGTATAAGTTAAACCACTTGCTTTAATGGCATTATCGGTGTCAATATGAGATTGAGCTAAAAAAGCAATTGGCGAAGTTTCGGTTTCATTTTTACGCTCAAAACTGGTATAAACAATGTGTTTTACCCCCGCTTCTTTGGCTGCTTTAACTGCATTTAATTGTTGTGCGCTTCGATTTGCCAAATCAGTTCCAGAAACCAAAACTAGTTTTTCAATTGCTTGAAATGCACTAACTAAAGATTCGAAATTATCATAATCTCCCACTTTGATTTGGATTCCTTTTTCAGCCAAATCCGCAGCTTTAGCTTCATCTCTTACTAGGGCTGAAATATTTTTGGTCTCTATACCTTTTTTTAATAAAAAATCGATGGTTGCTTTACCAAAATTACCTGTTGCTCCTGTAACTAAAATACTTGTATTCATTATTTTAAACTTTTTATGATTAATGTTTTGTCAAAGTTACGTACATTTGCTATATAAAATATACTACTATACTAAAGTATATCGATATACTTTAGTATAGTAACAATAAAATCAAATGATTATGGAAGATGTAATTAGTTTTAAAGAAGCAAAAGCCTGCCCAATCCAATTTGTTTTGGCTGTAAATGACACATTGAATGTGATTAGTGGTAAATGGAAATTGCCGATTATAGGTTCGTTGCTATTTGAAAAAAGACGTTTTACTGATATTCAAAGAAACATCCCGAAGATTACTCCCCGAATGTTATCCAAAGAATTGAAAGATTTAGAAATGAACGGAATAGTAAAACGTACGGTATATGATACCACTCCTATTACCGTTGAATATGAATTAACCGAATCGGCAAAATCATTGGGTGATGTTTTAGACAAAATGCTGGAATGGGGATTACAACATAGATTGGCTACACTTTCCCAAAATTAATCCACAAAACTTTCGTCTTTAAAACCTATTAAGTATAATTTGTTTTTTGCACGAGTCATAGCGGTGTATAACCAACGAATATAATCACGGTCAATTCCATTGGGTAAATACGGTTGTTCCACAAAAACCGTATTCCACTGCCCTCCTTGTGATTTATGACAAGTAATCGCATAAGAAAATTTTACCTGTAAGCCATTGAAATATTCATTGGCTTTTACCTTTTGGAATTGTTTGAATTTGGTTTCGCCTTCATAGTCTTTCAAAACTTCCTGATACAATCTGTTGGACTCTTCATAAGTCAGAGATGGCGATTCGCTTTTTATGGTATCCAATAATAAAACCGTTTCAAAAGGTTTTTGATTGGGATAGTCAACCATTCGGATTTTTACTTTAGCAAATTTAAAAGTGTATAATTCGATAATTTTAAAAATCTCTAAAATTTCGATAATATCACCATTAGCAATAAAACCGGCTTCATCCGAATCTTTAAGCCAGAAATAATTGTTCTTCACCACCATCAAAAAATCTCCCGTGGATAATTCACTTTCTTTATCCAAAATTCGGGAACGAATCTGCTCATTATATTGATTGGCTCTTTTATTGGAACGAACAATAAAAGCAGTATCTTCAATACTATAATTACTGTAAGCCGAATTAATCGCATCCTGAATATCATATCCATCTACCAAACGAACAATATCTTTAAACTTTCGAACATTAAATTGAAAATCAGTAATAAAAGAATCTTTCAGGAGTTCACGCAATTCGGTAGCATTAAATAAAATCCCTGAGGATTCTTCCTGACGCATTACTTCGTCCAATTCGATATGATCTACTTCCATATTATAATGTAGACCTAAAGTATCAATATCCAGCGCCGGACTCATATCTAAATTTACCGGAGGCAACTGAGCTGTATCTCCAAGAAGAATCATTTTACAATTTGTTCCGGAATACACATAAGTAATCAAGTCATCCAGCAACGAACCATTGGCATACATTTTAGAATCGGAATCCTGATCCGAAATCATCGAAGCTTCATCTACTATGAAAACGGTATTTTTATGTTTGTTAGGTTGCAACGTAAAAGTTACTCCACCACCCGACGACTTTTTAGGAAAGTATATTTTTTTGTGGATGGTAAAAGCTGGTTTCTCCGAATAATTGGCAATTACTTTAGCGGCACGACCAGTCGGTGCCAGCAATACATATTTTTTATTAATCTCAGTAAGATTGTTAACTATCGTAGAAATCAAAGTTGTCTTTCCCGTTCCAGCATACCCTTTTAAAACAAAAATACTGTCATTATGAATGTCGGTCAAAAAAATAGCAATCTTTTGGAAAAAGATATCCTGTTTATAAGTAGGTTCAAAAGGAAACTTTTTTCGTAAGATACTATAAAATTGCGCGGAAATCATGGAGTCTAATTTAGCTTCAAAGATAGTTTTTTTTGAAACATATATCCGCTTGTCGGCGAAACAAGAGTCATATAAGACTTTTTTAGAATTGTAAAATTAAATAAAGTCAATATAAGTTTTTTATACATATATATAATAGGAGTAAATTTTAAAAATTAACATTGTTATTGATATTGATTTTGCCATTGTCATTGCTATTTTAAATTTGTAAGTTTGCGATTCAGAAAAAATCTTCATTACATGGACATTACCGAAAAGAAATATAAAAAACTATCGATTCAGGTTTCTCTGACCGGACTTTCTTTTTGCTGTTTTGACACACTCAACAATACGGTTTCTACTTTTAAGGAAATCCATTTTGATCCTTTTAATAAGAATTTAAAAATTGAAGATTTATTTGCTAATGCTTTCGAAGAACATCCGGAATTAACTGAGCAATATGATGATGTACTGGTAATCCACAGTAACAATCTTTCTACTTTCGTTCCTGCCGCTTTGTTCGACGAGAATTACTTGGGAAGTTATTTGCAATACAATACTAAGGTTTTTGAAACTGATTTTTTTGCTTACGATGAAATCAGCAATTACGATATCAATGCAGTTTATATTCCGTATGTGAATATGAATAACTTTTTTATTGACAAATTTGGTTCTTTTGAATACAAACACGCCAACAGTATTTTGGTTACAAAATTATTAGATGCTTCTAAAAATATTGACACTAAAAAAATGATGGTACATTTCAATTCCACTCATTTTGAAATTGTAGTAATTCAAAATCAAAAGTTATTATTGTTTAATTCTTTCGAATATCAAACTCCAGAAGATTTTATTTATTACATTTTGTTCACAGCCGAACAATTGAATATGAATCCGGAAAATTTCCCATTGGAATTGATTGGAAACATAACAACCGATAGTCCGTTTTTCAAAATGGCTTACAAATACATCCGAAATGTTTCCCTTATTGATGTGGAAGTTTTAAGATGGAACAATTATTTTTCTGAGGCCGAAAATAGAAATCATTTTATACTTTTCAATTCATGAGAATCATTTCAGGAAAATACAAAGGAAGACGCATCAACCCACCCAAAGGTTTACCAGTCCGTCCTACTACCGATATGTCCAAAGAAGCCTTATTCAATGTTTTAAACAATCATTTCAATTTTGACAGTTTAAAAGTTTTGGATTTATTTGCCGGAACCGGAAATATCAGTTACGAATTTGCTTCTCGCGGAAGTTCACCTATTACTTCTGTGGATGGTGATTTTGGTTGTGTAAAATTCATCAAACAAACGGCTGCTGAATTTGATTTTCCAATTGCGGCAACCAAAAGTGATGTTTTTAAATTTCTGGAAAAATGCAACGCTTCGTTTGACATTGTTTTTGCTGATCCTCCTTATGGTTTAGACCAGCCAACTTTTGAAAAAGTCGTTTTATTAGTTTTTGAAAACAACATTCTTAACGAAGAAGGAATGATGGTAGTAGAACATTCTAAGTACACCAAGTTAGAACACTTACCTAATTTTTCTTTTCAAAAAAGTTATGGTGGTTCGGTATTTAGTTTTTTCGAATTCGAATTAGACGAAGAAGAGGAAGATGATGATTTTGACGAAGAGAATGAAGAAGAATAATCAGTAAAATTTAAATTTTAAACCATTAAGAGATTAAGAAAAATAAGTGTTTTGAACTTAATGAAACTTAAATTCTTAATGGTTTTTTATTTTAAAAAAAACAGACCTATAAGCCGGATTCTGTCTCCGATAAACGGAGCCTTATCATTTATCTAGCCTTGTTGTTACCAACAAGATCAAGCTACCTACCCTTCAACAACGGACGAGAAACCCTTAAATGCTGATATACTTGGTATTTCACCGCATAGAGTTTACCTGGTTTCACTACAGCATTACCTGTACATACTTTCTGTTGCACTTGTCCTATCTCGCCGAGGCGGATGACGGGTGTTACCCGCTATGCTTCTCTATGGTGTCCGGACTTTCCTCTCTCCGCCGAGGCGGACAGCGATAAGGCGGTCTGTGGTGCAAAAGTACAATTTTTAAACTGTGACAACAAAAACAAAGCCAACTACTTTAACAAGCATTTTGCAATAGATTAAAAATAAAATAGTTATATTTAAAGAGCTATTAACCACTAAATATTTTACGCCATGGATCCAATTTACCACTACGACTCGGTTTCAAAAGCCTTAGATGAATTGAACGAAAATGGTTTTAATTACGACTTTAACCAACATGAAGATGTGATTTTAAAAAACCCAAGTAATTTTGAAATCAAACACATTTATCGTTACGAAGGAGAATCCAATCCGGATGACGAAGCAATTGTTTTTGGTATTCAATCCAAATCAGGAAAAAAAGGTGTTTATGTTGCCGGATTTGCTGCCAATTCAAATAATGAAACCGCTCAGGCACTATTAGAAATTAGCATTAAAGCCAGAGGAAGAAAAAGAAATCAATCTTAAATCTAAGAAAATCAACACTCCTTTTTTATAAAATCTTTCAATATTTAAATTTTTCAATATTTAAATTAAAACCTATATTTGCTTTCGAATAAAAAATCTATGGAACAATTTATAGTATCTGCCCGCAAGTACCGTCCGCAAACATTTAATGATGTTGTAGGACAAAAAGCGATTACCAATACTTTATTGAATGCCATAGAAAACAACCATTTGGCTTCTGCCCTTTTATTTACCGGACCGCGTGGTGTTGGAAAAACGACTTGCGCCCGAA
Source organism: Flavobacterium sp. GCM10022190 (assembly GCF_042656445.1). Classification (NCBI taxonomy): domain Bacteria; kingdom Pseudomonadati; phylum Bacteroidota; class Flavobacteriia; order Flavobacteriales; family Flavobacteriaceae; genus Flavobacterium; species Flavobacterium sp. GCM10022190. Next base: position 7,835 of record NZ_JBHSOQ010000007.1, on the reverse strand, counting down.
TTCTGGCTCGTAAAATCAATCAACCTGGTTATGATGATCCTAACGAAGACTTTGCTTTCAATGTTTTCGAATTAGATGCTGCGTCGAATAACTCTGTAGATGATATTCGTAATCTAATTGACCAAGTTCGTATCCCGCCACAAACTGGAAAATACAAAGTATATATTATAGATGAGGTGCACATGTTGTCATCGGCGGCTTTTAATGCTTTTTTGAAAACATTAGAAGAACCACCTAAACATGCTATTTTTATTCTGGCAACTACCGAAAAACATAAAATCATTCCAACGATTTTATCGCGTTGTCAAATTTTTGATTTCAAAAGAATCACCGTTAAAGATGCTAAAGAACATTTAGCCGAAGTAGCAACAAACCAAGGTGTTGTTTTTGAAGATGATGCTTTACATATTATCGCTCAAAAAGCAGATGGTGCCATGCGTGATGCCTTGTCTATTTTTGACCGTGTTGTATCTTATTGCGGTACTAACTTAACACGTCAGGCAGTTACTGAAAACCTGAACGTATTGGATTATGAAACCTACATTAGTGTTACCGATTTAATCCTAGAGAATAAAATCCCGGAATTACTTGTAACGTTCAACGAAATTTTAGCAAAAGGGTTTGATGCACACCATTTTGTAGCCGGATTAGCTTCGCATTTCCGTGATTTATTAGTAAGCAAAACTCCTGCAACTTTAAGTTTATTAGAAGTAGGCGAACAAGCGCAAAAAATGTATGGAGTTCAGGCGCAAAAATGTACCCAGGAATTCCTTTTACAAGGAATTGCAATTGCAAATGAATGTGATTTAAAATACAAATTAAGTCAAAACCAACGATTATTGGTTGAACTTTGCCTGATGCAATTAGCCTCTATCACTTTTGATGGAGAAAAAAAAAAGTTGAGTCCTTTATAATTCCCCCTACTTATTTTAGAAAAAACGATTATTCAATAGTTGAACAAAAGAAAGCTGTTGAAAATACTGTTAGCAAAACTACTTCTACTCCTACTGAATCAGTTCCAGCAAACAATCCTGCTGTAGTTACTGAAGCTCCTAAAAAAGTTGAGATAGAAACATCTGGACCTAAATTCTCTGCCTTATCTTTATCAAGTATTCGTGCGAAAAAAGAATTAGAGCAAACCAAAAAAGTAATCGTTAGAGAAACAGTTGATTTACCAACTGAACCTTTTACCGAAACCGAAATGTTGCTGCAATGGACTAACTATGCAAAACGTTTAGGAGACAAAGGCTCAAAAATAATGGAATCATTATTACTGATTAATGATCCTGTTCTAAACGGAACAACCATATGTATCGAGTTACCCAACGAAGGTTCTAAATTGGATTTTGAGAAAGAGATGAACGGTCTTTTAGGGCATTTAAGAGGACACCTTCACAACCACAATATCAAAATCGATATAATTGTCAATGAAAATGTCACTATCAAAAGAGCATTAAATGATCAGGATAAATACAATCGTTTACATGAAATAAATCCAAATATTGATTTATTAAGAACTACTTTCGGACTAGACCTAAACGCTTAATTATTTTTTATCCGAGTTTAAAATTTTCTTTTCGATTCGAGTATCTGGAACTAACCAAAGCAAAGCAACTATTAAATAGATGGCTAATGGAATCCATTCATTGAAAAAAGAAATTAGTAAAGCACTCACATATAAAAGTTGAGAAGACTTTCCCTTTGTATCTTTACCGACTGCCTCTGCCAAAAATGACTTTTCACCATCAAGACATATAATGGTTGTTTGCAAAATAACAAAAGCAACACTACACATTAAAAGAACAATACCATAAACAGTAACTGTTGCTTTAGCAAAATCACTTTCACCCATCCAAGCGGTTGAAGCGGGTACTAATGAAAGCCAAAAGAGCAAATGAAGATTAGCCCATAAGACCTTTCCATTCACTTTAGTGGTACTATGCAATAAATGATGGTGATTATTCCAATAAATACCTACATAAATAAAACTCAAAATGTAACTTAAAAAAACAGGAAAAAGTGTATATAAATCACTAAACTGATGCCCTTTTGGGACTTTCAATTCCAAAACCATTATAGTGATTATAATAGCAAGTACACCATCACTAAAAGCTTCTAAACGATTTTTATTCATACTCTTTTAAATTTTACCGAAATACATAGCCTTCACGATTCCGTCTGAAAGTCCAATTTTTGGTACATAAATATTTCTAGCCCCACTCCATTTCATTGCATTCAAATAAATACGTACTGCAGGTATAATTACATCGGCACGGTCTGGATTTAACGCTAATTCAGAAATTCTCTGATCATAAGAAAGAGAATTCAAAAAGGCATATTGTGAATTGATATACAAATAAGACAAAGGTTTGTCCTGCATTTTACCAGACATTTTGAAAAGTTTGTTGATATTTCCACCCGAACCTATCAAAGATATTTCATCATAATCAGCAACATTTGTTTTAATCCATTTCTCAATTTCATTCCAAACCACATCACAAACCATTTCGTTAAGTAATCGAACAGTTCCCACTTTAAATGATCTTGAAGTCACAATTTTACCATTAGAAAACAAGGTAAATTCCGTACTTCCACCTCCTACGTCCACAAATAAATAAGTTCGATCTGTCTTCAATAAATGATGTAAGTCAGTTGAAGCAATAATTGCTGCTTCTTTTTTTCCATCAATAATTTCAATTTTGATGTCGGCTTTTTTCTTAATTAGGGCCACAACTTCTTTTCCATTATACGCTTCACGCATAGCCGAAGTTGCAAAAGCCTTGTAAGCTTCCACTTTGTGAACTTTCATCAAAAGTTTGAAAGCTTTCATTGCATCGACCATTCTATCTGTATTTTCAGCCGAAATTTCACCTACTGTAAAAGCATCTTGTCCTAAACGAATAGGCACACGAACCAAAGCACTTTTGTTAAATTGTGTTTCTTTACCTTCTTGTTCAACAATATTAACAACCAGTAATCTCATGGCATTAGAACCAATATCGATGGCTGCATATTTCTTAATTTTAATCATTTTTTTCTATAATTAATTATCTTAAAAGATAATTTCTTTTAACATGTCAACTTTTCTTTGATAATATTTATAGGTTTCAATTTGAGCTCTAAAAATATTTTTTCCGTCATTTTTACGGTACTTATTATCCAATTTGTAAGAATGAAAACGCGCTTTTACATTTCCTTTCCAAGCAATATCAAAATTCTCGATGAGTTCATTTTTGATTTCTTGATCATAGATAGGACAAGTTACTTCTACCCTGCCATCTAAATTTCGTGTCATAAAATCAGCAGAAGAAATATAAACTTCTGTTTGCCCTCCATTTCCAAAAATATAAATTCGTGAATGCTCTAAATAATTATCGACAATACTTATAGCTTCAATATTCTCACTCAACCCCTTAATACCTGGAATCAAAGAGCAAATTCCTCTTACTTCCAATTGAATTTTTACACCTGCCTTACTTGCCTCGTATAATTTATCAATCATATCAAAATCCGATAAACTATTCATTTTCAATTTCATAAATGCAATTCTACCAGCTCTAGCATTTAAAATTTCACGATCAATGAACTTATAAAACTTGGAACGTGTATAATGTGGAGAAACTATTAAGTGTTTATAACGATGTACTCTATAGTTAATATTAAAGAATTCAAAAATCTTAGAAATATCTTTTAATATTTGTTGGTGACTAGTAAAAAGAGTGACATCTGTGTAAATTTTAGCCGTAGATTCATTGAAATTTCCTGTTGAAATAAAGCCATAGCGTTTATTTTTTCCGTTTTCAATTCTTTCAATGACACAAATTTTACTATGAACTTTCAAACCTTTGATACCAAAAATAAGTTCAATTCCTTCTTGTTGCATTTGTTCGGCATAGGAAATATTAGAAGCCTCATCAAAACGGGCTTGTAATTCGATTTGAACGGTTACTTTCTTACCATTTTTGGCAGCATTTATCAAGGAACTAATAATTTGTGAATTTTTAGCTAATCGATATAAAGTAATTTTAATTGTGGTAACTTTTGGGTCTAATGCAGCTTCTCTTAAAAATTTTGTCAAATAAGAAAATGATTGATAAGGGGCATGCAACAAATAATCTTTCTTGCTTATTTTTTCCAAAATACTACCTTCTAAACTTAGACCAGGAATTGGCAATGGAATGTTTTTCTTATACAGTAAATCAAATCTACCTAGATTAGGAAATTCCATATAATCTCTCCTATTATGATATCTTCCACCGGGAATAATACTATCGGTAGAAACGATTTTCATTTTATCAAGGAAAAACTGTAAGGTATCTTCTTCAATTTCCTGATCATATATAAAACGTACAGGCTCACCTATTCGCCTATCTTTGACACTAGTAGAAATTTTCTCTAGCATGCTTTTACTCAGGTCACTATCAATTTCTAACTGTGCATCCCTACTTATTTTAATCATGTGTGCACTAACACTTTCATAATCAAAAATATTAAATATACTTTTTAGATTATGCCTTATTACATCATCTATCAATATCACATATTTCTTGTTATCTGTAGAAGGTAACACCACAAAACGATTCATTGTTTTAGGAATTTCAATAATCGCATAGTGAACTTCGGCATCTTTTTTCATCACTAATTTTACAGCCAAATAACCAATATTATCCTTCAATAATGGAAATTCGGCCAAATCATTCAAGATAATTGTAACCAATTCTGGGCTCAAGGTTTGTATAAAGAAATCTTTTAAAAATATCTCTTGTTCATCCGAAATTTCATTTTCGTTGATAATAAAAATATTTTCCGTTTCTAATTTAGATTCAATATCTTTTAGAATCGCAAGACTTTCGGCCTGATGTTCTATAACAATTTCGGTAATATCCTTAATTAATTGTTGTGCAGATATACCTCCTAATATTTTTTCACCCGTTTTACCAGACAAACTTAATCTACGGATAGCTGCAAAACGAACTCTAAAAAATTCATCCAAATTATTTGAAAAAATCCCTATAAATCTTAATCTGTCTAATAAAGGAACCGAATCATCCCCTGCTTCTTGAAGTACTCTGGCGTTAAATGCTAACCAACTTTTTTCTCTATCAATATATTTTTGATCAAACATTATTTATTTTAAGTCTTTTGGTATTATTATTTTATTTGTCTGCCCTTTATTAATAGTATCCCAACTATCTGTTTCAAATTGTAGCGAAACAAAACCACTTGTAGGAACATTTTCAATAAATACATTTCCAAATTTATTAACAAAATTTGTAATTGCAGCATTATGACCAAAAAGAATTACACTATCAAATGTATTCGAACAAGATTTAACAATCATTTCCAATTGCTTTCCATCGAAAGTATATAATTCTTGATTGTAGATAATATTTTCTACTGGATACAAGATATTTTGAGCAAAAATAATAGCGGTATCCGAAGCACGTTTAGCTGGACTACTCCAAATTACAAATTTTTTAGGTAAATATTTTTGAATATTTGAAGATACTAAATGAGCATCTTGCAATCCACGTTGGTCTAATGGCCTGTCTATATCTTTTAATGGTGTATCCCAATTCGATTTGGCATGTCTAATTAAAACTAAATTTTTCATATCGATATGATTAAATGAATTAATTCTTCGTGAATTCCTCAAAAAGAAAGATACAATTTATAGCTCAAAATATAAAATTTATTAATCATAAAAATTCTTTTTTACTTTCTCAAATTTATCATTGAATATTAATAATAAATAAAAATACTACAAATGTTAATATTTAACGCACTTAAACAGTAAAAAAATGCATTTTATCGATTTTTTTCTTGCGTATTATTTAATTATGTGATACTTTTGAAATCATCTTTATAAAAAAAAATATTTAAATCAAAATTGCAAACAAAATAATTACTAACAAATTTTGATCGAAACAGGTTTAGTATTACAAAGAAATAAACTTTAAAAGAATATTTTAACGAAATTTTAGGGTTTGTTTTACAAATAAAAACGCCTTTTAACGAGTATTTATGTTTTTCAAAGAGAAAATTTACTATAAAAAACGAATGTGAGTAGTTTAGCTTTAAAATAGAATATTTTTATTTTTTCAGCTATAGAATTTAGCTCCAATTATCTTAAAATTCATTGTATGAAAACAACTTTACCTAACCGAGAATTAAAACATTTTTTTAGATTTGTTTTGATACTTTTATCCTCTTTCACATTACATGCGCAAAGTAAGTACGACTGCAACAATTGTGAGTCAGGTGATGAAAGAATATTGTCTGTAGAACTTGTTTCAACTACACCAAATCCAAATCCTACAAGTGCTAATGACCTTTATCTTCCTCTAAGTCAATCTTGTGATTCTGGAGAAAACGTCCAAGGATATCTAAAAATTAATATCCAACAGCAATCTACAACAAGATATGGGTTCCTTGTAGAAGCTGACATTTTTACAAATAATTCTAAAACAGGATCTATAAGTTACTGTAACTCTGCCAGTACAAGTTCCGGAACCAGAAGCGTTTATATAACAAACCAAGCAATATCTTGGTCTTGCGGAACGGTTATAAGCCTTCAAAAAATCATAATTGGTTGGGGAAATTCATCAGGTCAAAACGTATGTAGTCAAGGAAATTGTTCTATTGGTCCACAATGTTCTAACAATGAACTTAATCCTGTTATAACAGTTATAACTCCTTTAAGTGCAAATTTTACAACTTCATCAATTTGCCCTGGAAATACTTCTTATAAAGATATTACTTTTACTAGCACATCAACAGGAGGAACTCCCCCTTATCAATATCAATGGGTAATTAATAATGGTGTTAATACAATTACAACTCCATATTCATCGACAAATAGCTATACCTATACTCCTTCAAATGGCAATAATTTGAACGTTACTTTAAATATAAAAGATAGTAGTACTAATCAAAAAACCGATAACTTTACCCAAAGTGGAATTACTGTAGGTACTTGCTGTACAACACCTGTAATTGCAAATAAGACCGCAACGATTTGTAGTGGAGGCACGTTTACCATTACCCCAACCAATAATAATCCAGATGTTGTACCTGCTAACACAACTTATTCTTGGTCTGCACCTACAAATGCTTTAGGAATATCTGGAAATGCAGCCGGGACAAATCAAAGTAATATAAGTGGAACTTTAACTAACACTAATGCTTTTCCACTAAATGTAATCTATAATGTAACCCCTAAATCAGGTACATGTACTGGTAATCCTTTCACAGTCACAGTAACCGTAAATCCAACATTAAGTCTTGCTACATCAACCAAAACAGATGCTTCTTGCTATGGAACAAGTACGGGATCTGTTACCGCAGGTAGTATTACAGGTTCTGTTGGTACAGTAACTTACTCTTGGAAAAACGCTGCTAATATGGAAGTTGGAACTACGGCAACAGTAAATAACCTTCCTGCTGGAACGTATACCCTTACTGTTACTGATAATTGTTCTTCTCAATCTAATTCGGTTACTATTGGACAACCTAATGCTGCCCTTACAGCTTCTATAGCTGCTCAAACCAATGTGGATTGCTACGGAAACAACTCTGGTAGTGTGACTGTGGCTGGGGCTAATGGTACTGCGCCTTATACTTATGCTATCGACGGTACTACTTTCGGTACTAGCGGTACTTTCGCTTCTTTAGCTGCTGGTTCTTATACTGTAACTATCAAAGATGATAACGGTTGTACTACTACTCAAGCGGTAACTATTACTCAACCTAATGCTGCCCTTACAGCTTCTATAGCTGCTCAAACCAATGTGGATTGCTACGGAAACAACTCTGGTAGTGTGACTGTGGCTGGT
>NZ_JBHSOQ010000006.1:0-119560 GCF_042656445.1 Flavobacterium sp. GCM10022190 | reverse complement strand
TCCCGAACAGAGAAGTTAAGCCCGCCTGCGCAGATGGTACTGCATTTTGTGGGAGAGTATGTCGTCGCCTTTCTTTGAAAACCCTATCCAATTTGGATAGGGTTTTTTGTTTTATTTATATTTGTTTAGATGAATCAATGCTTATTTTGAAAAAATGAATAAAAAGAAGCTTGTTGATATGACTCGTGGACCTATTGTGCCACAAATTATTCATTTTACTTTGCCATTAATAATTAGTAATTTTTTTGTACTTACTTATAATGCAGTCGATTCAATTATTGTGGGGCGTTATATTGGTGCGAATGCTTTAGCAGCATTAGGAGCAGCAGCTCCAGTTATGAATTTGCTTCTTTTTTTGATTATTGGTATTTGTCTGGGCATGTCGGTATTGATGGGGCAATATTTTGGACAACAAAATTTTCCTCAATTAAAGCGAGTGGTATCAACTTCTTTGATTTTTGGTGGTATTTTTACCTTATTATTAGTTGTTTTAGGTTTTTTAAGTTCTCGGTATATACTTATTTTTTTAAATACTCCTAAAGCGATTTTAAGTGATGCTACCACATATCTTCAAATTATATTTATTGGACTTGTTTTTACCTTTATTTATCATATATATGCTTCTACCTTAAGAAGTATGGGTAATTCTAAAGCTTCACTTTATTTTTTAATTGCTTCGGCATTACTTAATGTTGTTTTGGATTTACTTTTTGTTGTGGTTTGGAAGAAAGGTGTAGCAGGAGCAGCCTGGGCAACTGTTATAGCAGAAGCAATAGCTGCTTTGTTTTGCGTTATTTATGTGCGATTTCAAATTCCAATTTTGCGGTTTAATGCAAAGGATTTTGTTTTTGATAAAGGCTTGTTGCGAACAATTGTTAGTTATAGTTCGGTGGCGGCAATGCAGCAAATTACTTTACATTTGGGTAAATTTTTAATTCAGGGTGCCGTTAATCCACTTGGGGTTGTGTCTATTGCAGCTTTTAATGCAGTGAGTAAAATTGATGATTTTGTGATGGTGGTTCAGCAAAATATTGCGCATGGAACGACAGGGTTTATCGCCCAGAATAATGGAAAAGGTAATTTTGCCCGAATACGAAGAGGTTTCAGTACCGGATTTAAAATGGAAGTGGTGTATTCAGTGATTGCAATGCTAATTGTTTTAAGTTTCTCTAGACAGCTTATTTCGTTGTTTTTAGGTGATGAAGGAACCGATGTTATCAACGAAGGCGTGAAATATTTAAAAGTGATGGTATTTCTTTATGTACTGCCTGGGATTACTAATGTGATTCAGGGCTATTTTAGAGGTTTAGGGAAGATGAAAATTACTTTGAATTCTACTTTTGCTCAAATGTTGGGGAGAGTGATTTCGGCTTATATTCTGGCTCCTTATTTTGGGATTGAAGGAATTGCTTTGGCTTGTTTAGTGGGGTGGGTATGTATGTTGGCTTATGAATATCCTTTGTTTTATAGGACTTGGAGAACAGTTAAGTAAACATTGTTTAAAGTTTATAGTTTGTTGTTTGTTGTTTTTGCGTTAGGGATTGAAGCGGATAGCCCGCAGTCCCGATTTTTTATCGGGGCGAGGACTAGTAGCGGAAAGCCCGACCGCGTTGCTGCAGTTATTTTCTGTTTTGTATTGTCGTTCTGCAACGGGGTAACGCCATAAAAAAAGAGTTTAACAATGATGCTAAACTCTTTCTTGTATAATATTTTGGATGAAGATTATTCTTCAGCTTCTTCCATGGTGTGATAAACGTTCATTACGTCATCGTCTTCTTCGATTTTTTCGATTAATTTTTCAACGTCAGCAATTTGATCTGCATTCAGTTTTTTAGTAATCTGAGGAATTCTTTCAAAACCTGAAGAAAGGATATCGATACCTCTGTTTTCTAATTCTTTTTGGATAGTTCCAAAGCTGTTGAAAGGAGCATAGATTAAGATTCCGTCCTCGTCTTCAAAAACTTCTTCAGCACCAAAATCGATAAATTCTAATTCTAATTCTTCAGCGTCTAAACCTTCTTTGGGAATACGGAAGTTACAAGTGTGGTCAAACATGAATTCTACCGAACCTTGTGTTCCCATAGTTCCGTTGCATTTGTTGAAATAGCTACGAATATTGGCTACAGTTCTGTTGTTGTTGTCAGAAGCTGTTTCGATAAGGATCGCAATTCCGTGAGGAGCATATCCTTCGAATAATATTTCTTTATAGTTAGCAGTGTCTTTGTTAGAAGCGTTTTTAATCGCACGTTCCACGTTGTCTTTCGGCATATTGGCTGCCTTAGCATTTTGGATCACGGCTCTTAATCTAGAGTTGGTTTCAGGATTTGGACCGCCTTCTTTAACGGCCATTACGATATCTTTACCAATTCTGGTGAACGTTTTGGCCATAGCTGCCCAACGTTTCATTTTTCTTCCTTTTCTAAATTCAAATGCTCTTCCCATTTCTAAATTTTTTTAACGCTGCAAAAATACAATTATTCTTGTTTTTACAAAGAATTAGTTTTTATAAAATGGCATTTTTACCACTTTTGCAGCTACATCTTTTTTACGGATGCGGATGAAGATTTCGCTATCAACTGCGCTGTTTTCAGTAGTAACATATCCCATACCGATTCCTTTGTTTAAAGATGGTGCCATTGTACCAGAAGTTACAATACCGATATTGTTTCCATTGGCGTCAACAATTTCGTAATCGTGTCTTGGAATTGCTTTTTCCAACATTTCAAAACCGATTAATTTACGGCTTACTCCAGCTTCTTTTTGAGCTTTTAAATTAGCAGAATTAGTAAATTCTTTGGTGAATTTAGTAATCCAACCTAAACCAGCTTCGATTGGAGAAGTTGTATCGTTGATGTCGTTTCCGTATAAACAGAATCCCATTTCTAAACGTAAAGTATCACGTGCAGCTAAACCGATTGGTTGAATTCCGAATGGAGCTCCGGCTTCGAATACTTTATTCCAGATAGTTTCAGCTTGATCGTTTTTGCAATAAATTTCAAATCCACCCGCTCCGGTATATCCTGTTGCAGAGATGATAACATCGTCAAATCCTGCAAAGTTTCCAATGGTGAAGTGGTAATATTTGATAGAAGCTAAATCAACTGAAGTCAATGATTGTAAAGCTTCAACTGCTTTTGGTCCTTGGATAGCCAAAAGTGAATAGTCATCAGAACGGTTCACCATTTCTACACCCAAATCATTTTGAGAGGAAATCCAATTCCAGTCTTTTTCGATATTAGAAGCATTCACTACTAATAAATATTCTTCGTCTTTGATTTTGTAAACCAATAAATCGTCAACAATACCGCCTTCGTTGTTAGGCAAGCAAGAGTATTGTACTCTTCCGTCAGTTAATACAGCAGCATCATTAGAAGTTACTTTTTGGATTAATGCTAAAGCATTAGGACCAGAAAGGAAAAATTCACCCATGTGAGACACATCAAAAACACCAACAGCAGTGCGCACTGTTTCGTGTTCGGCATTTACTCCTTCGTAAGTAATAGGCATATTGTATCCAGCAAATGGTAACATTTTAGCTCCTAAAGCTTCATGTATGTGCGTTAGCGCAGTATTTTTCATTATGATTTATGTGTTAGGTTTGATGGCGCTAATTTATTGCTTTTATTTTGAGTAACAAAGGTGTAGAAGTCAAAGTTTGTAAGGCTTTGAACTATGCTTTTTTTTAAGAAAATAATTGAAATATTCGTATAGTTTTGTTTAAAATAGTACTAATTTAGATTTGGTTATTCTAAAGTTAGCAGTATGTTTCAGACCATTTTAATAGATAAAGCCGAAATTTTAAAGCACTATAAAACCATTGCTGTAACTACTCATAAAGGAATTCAGGGGCATGCTTTGCTCATAGGTGGGAGTTATGGTAAAATAGGAGCTGTATGTTTGTCTTCTAAAGCCGCTCTGAAAACAGGCTGTGGCTTAGTGACTGCTTTTGTGCCAAGATGTGGTTATGAAATTCTGCAAATTGCGATTCCCGAAGTGATGGTTTTGACTGATAAGAAGAAAAAATGTATTTCAAATATCAATTTCGATTTTAAGCCCAATGCTATTGGGATTGGTCCGGGAATAGGACTGGAGCAGCAAACCCAAAAAGCAGTTTGTGAATTTATTCGGAATAATAGAATTCCGTTAGTGATTGATGCAGATGCGTTGAATATTTTGTCTCAAAACAAATCCGAATGGGTTCATTTGCAGCCCAAGACGATTTTAACGCCTCATCCTAAGGAATTGGAACGATTGATTGGGAATTGGCAATCCGAAGATGAAAAGTTTGAAAAAACCATTTCGTTTTCAAAGCAATACGATGTTATTGTAGTAATGAAAGGCGCGCCAACTCATATCGTTGATGGAACCACTATTTACAAAAATACAACCGGAAATCCCGCTCTGGCCACTGCAGGAAGTGGTGATGTACTCACCGGAATTATTACGAGTTTGTTAGCCCAATCGTATGGACCTATTGATGCTGCAAAAATAGGAGTGTATCTACACGGATTAACCGCTGATATTGCAATCCCTCAAACAGGGGTTCAATCGTTCATCGCTTCGGATATTATTGCGTATTTAGGGAAAGCTTATTTGAGTTTAAAGTAATTTTTTTTTTTTTAGAATTTGAAGATAGTTAAACTTTTAGTGAAGCACGAAAACCTCTAGCAGCATAATAAGATTCGGCTCCATTATGATATACAAAAACAGTGTTATAACGGAAATCAGCAAAAATAGCCCCGCCTAGTTTTCGAATTGCAGCAGGTGTTTCAATCCAGCTTGAAGATTTACTATCAAAATTCCCTAGTTTTTGTAATTCTCGGTATTCTTCTTCTGTTAAAAGTGAAATACCCATTTCGAGAGCCATATCAATGACATTGTTTTTGGGTTTGTTTTCTTTTCGGGAATCTAAGGCTTGTTTGTCATAGCAAAGACTTCTACGTCCTTTTGGGCTTTCAGCTGAGCAATCGCAAAAAGTATATTCGTCTGTTTGAGAATCATATCTAATGACATCCGGTTCTCCTTCTGTGAGCTCCATTTGGTTGAGTGACCATAATTTTTGCGGATTAGCTTCCAGTTTTGTTTGGATTTTGTTCCAATCTAATTCGGGATGGCGCTTGATGTTTTTTTCAAAACGGTTTTGTAAAGTTTTTAATAGCGTTGAAGTTTCTTCTGGAGATAGTTTGTTCATAATTTAAAAGTTGAGTTGTCAGTCTGATTTTGTCGAAGACTTTGTTAAAAACACTTCGACAAGCTCAGTGTGACAAATTGTATTGTTAATTAATTTCTATCTGATTTTACAATTTCGCTCGCACAAATCAATAATTTGAGCAATTCTACTTTGTCGCGTTGCTGACCGTTTGGCTTGGTTTAACCAATGTAAATAGCCTTTTTTATAACTTTTGCTAAAGTTGTTGTAGTTTGAAAATGCTTCTTGATTTTTATCAAATTCAATTTGTAAATCTTCAGGAATTTCTAAATTTTCAACGGCGTCCAAACTTTCCCAAGAACCATTTTTCTTTGCCGTTTCGATTTTTTTCAAACCGCTTTCGTGCATTAAATTGGCAGCAATTAATTCTTCGATGTAATTTTTGTTGACTTTACTCCAAACACTTTTGTCTTTTCGAGGTGTAAATAGTTGCATTCTTCTGTCTTCATCCAATTTCTTTACAGTCGAATCAATCCAACCGTAACAAATTGCCACTTTTACGGCTTCTTCCCAACGCATACTTTCGGCTTCGTGAGCTACTTTGTAAAAAATCAGATAGACCGCTTTGTGTGTTTGATGGTTTTCATGAAGCCAGGCTCTCCATTCGGAATCGTTTTTGAAATAAAGTGTTGGTTTTTCGTGCATTTGGTTTGATTTAGTTGTCTTCAATTTAGTCATTGCGAACGCAGTGAAGCAATCTCATTTAGAATTTCTACAAAGTTGTTTCTCGTTGTTGCATAGATTTTAAAAATACAAATAATTATTATTCAGTCATTATGTCTTTAATAGCATCAAATAAATCATTCCATGTTGGATTGATAGATTGAATCAATTTGTTTTTTGCAGCTCTTGAACCTGCTTTTATTTGTTTTTCACGAGCTATTGCTTCCTCAATCCATTGAAATTGTTCATAGTAAACTAATATATTTACATCGTATCGGGCTGAAAATGATGTTGGGTATTTCTTGTTTTTATGTTCTATAATTCTTTGTGGAAGATTTGACGTCACACCAACATAAACTACCGTTTGGGATTTATTGGTAATGATGTACACAAATCCTGGTTTCATGTTTTTATTTTATTGGCGATATGATGTATTTTAGTTTTTTTCTCTTTTTAGTGAGATTGCTTCGTTCCTCGCAATGACTTACTAGGCGGTTTTAGTCATTGCGAGCGATAGCGAAGCAATCTCATTTAGTATTTCTACAAAGTTGCTTTTCGTTGTGGGCAAGGATTGCAAATCCGCATAATTGAGACATTATAATTTAATTCCATTCTTTGAAATATAATTTTGTAGGAAAGATATATTTCTTGCATATCCTATTCCCGTACTTATATATTTGTCTAATATTGTTATAGTTTCTTTAGTTGCTTGTAAAGGGTTTATCCCCATAATTTCTATACTACCTTGAGATTGAGTATCATTTATCCTTTTTAAATAGCTTTGAAGCTCTGCAGAAATTCCCCCTTCTCTTAAACTAATGATACCAATAACTTCACCTTCTTTATTTATTAATGCTCCTCCAGAATTTCCTTTGTTGGTTGAAGCTTGAACAGAAATTAAAGATTTATCTTTTGTGATGCCTGAAATTGTTCCTACATGACTTACCATTATTGGTGTACCCAATGGATAGCCTGAAAACATTATTGTTTCAGTAATATTATGTGTTAGTTTTTTTGATAGTGGTAAAATAGCTATATCTTTTACTTTTTTGATTGTTTTTAATATTGCAAAATCTTGAAATAATGGTTCAGAAGAAATATTATTAGGAATGCTAATGCAAGTTGCAGAAACATTTTCTCCATTTTCTGTAACTATTGTAAGGTCTTGAAAAATAGACCAATTTATGTTTGTCCCGTCAGCTTCTATTTTTGCGACAACATGGAAACATGTAGCTATTAATTCATCTGAAATGAAGAATCCTGTGCCCACACTTTGTCCTTGTATACTATATATTTTTACACAGCTCTTTCGAGAGTTTTTAATGACTGTTGAATTCATTGGATTTTGTCCAAAATTTAAATTTGAAATAGTTAGAAAGATTATGATCAATAAATGTTTCATGGTTATTATATTGAATTGTTTTGCTGTAATTAGTTATAGTTTAAATCAAATATATCAAAATATTCTCATAAAAGTTATTTTGGAAATGAAAAGCTATCAATAGCCCCGATAGTAGTGAAAATCCTCTTGTGGAGTGAAATGGAACAAGAGATTGCAACGAATAGCGGGAGGGAAGTTCTTATGGAAAATCAAACTTTCTGCTCCTAAACAAAAAAATCCTGCTAGTTTGCACTAGCAGGATTTGTATTTTATAGAGATTCCGAAACAAGTTCGGAATAAGCGATTCACGCCATTTTATGTTATAAAATGGGTTCTCTGCCTATTTAATCAACTCAAAACTACGTTTTACAAAAGCAGTTAAGGCTTCTCCTTTTAATAGGTTTTGTGACAATTTAGCTAAGTCTAAAGCTTGTTTTACAAGGCTTTCCTGAGCTGTTTTGTCTTCGGTGTTTAAAATGGTGGTTGCCAAAGGCGAATTTGTATTCACTACCAAGTTGTACATTTCTGGCATATTACCCATTCCAAACATTCCGCCACCGCCGGTTTGACTCATTTCTTTCATTCTACGCATGAATTCAGGCTGCGTGATAATAAACGGTGCTGCCTGACTGTCTAAAGCTTCTAATTGAACCGTATAGGTTTTAGGGATATAGGTTTCCAAAGATGTTTTTAAACTTTCTTTTTCTTCGTCAGAAAGTTTAGAAATTGTAGTTTCTTCTTTCTTGATTAGGTTATCAATATGATCCGAATCTACACGAACGAAAGTCACATCTTTATTATCGTTTTCTAATTTTTGGATTAAATGCGAGATAATTGGCGAATCTAAAAGCAATACTTCGTATCCTTTTGCTTCGGCAGTTTCAATGTAAGCATGTTGTGCTTCTTTGTTTCCTGCGTACAAAATAACCAATTTTCCGTCTTTGTCGGTTTGCTTGTCTTTAAGGTTTTCTTTTAATTCGTCAAGTGTGTAATATTTGTCATTTACTGTTGGGTACAATACAAAAGCACCTGCTTTTTCGTAGAATTTATCCTCAGAAAGCATTCCGTACTCTAAAACGATTTTGATATCGTTCCATTTTGATTCGAAATCGGCTCTGTTTTCGTTAAATAACGATTTCAATTTATCCGCTACTTTACGAGTGATGTAGTTCGAAATTTTCTTCACCGCACCATCTGCCTGTAATCCTGAACGAGAAACATTCAAAGGAATGTCTGGTGAATCCACCACTCCGCGAAGCATCATTAAGAATTCAGGTACAATACCTTCAACATTATCTGTAACAAACACTTGGTTTTGGTACAATTGGATTTTGTCCTTTTGGATTTGTAAATCGGCACCTAATTTAGGGAAATACAAGATTCCTGTTAGGTTGAAAGGATAATCTACATTTAAGTGGATATTGAATAAAGGCTCTTCAAATTGCATTGGATACAATTCGTGGTAGAAGGTTTTATAATCTTCTTCATTTAAGTCAGAAGGTTGTTTGGTCCAAGCTGGATTTGGGTTGTTGATGATATTGTCTACTTCAACCGTTTCTGCTTTGTAATCTTCAGGAGCGTCTTCTGGTTTAGGTAAAGTTTCTGTTCTTGTTCCAAATTTAATTGGAATAGGCATGAACTTATTGTATTTGTTCAATAGTTCTTTGATTTTGTAGTCTTCTAAGAACTCTAAAGAATCATCAGCAATATGAAGGATAATCTCTGTACCTCGCTCTGTTTTGTTAGCTGGTTCCAAAGAGAATTCTGGGCTTCCGTCGCAGGTCCAGTGCGCCGCTGGTTCGTCTTTGTATGATTTGGTGATGATTTCTACTTTAGAAGCTACCATGAAAGCCGAGTAGAATCCAAGACCAAAGTGTCCAATGATTCCAGAATCTTTTGCGGTGTCTTTGTATTTTTCCAAGAATTCTTCAGCACCAGAAAAAGCCAATTGGTTAATGTATTTTTCAACCTCTTCGGCTGTCATTCCAATTCCTTGGTCGATGATGTGTAATTTTTTGCCTTCTTTGTCAACCTTAACTTCAAGGATTGGGTTTCCATATTCTACTTTGGCTTCACCAATGTTAGTAAGGTGTTTTAATTTTAATGTTGCATCTGTTCCATTCGAAATTAATTCACGTAAAAAGATCTCGTGATCGTTGTATAAGAACTTTTTAATTAGTGGGAAAATATTCTCCACTGATACATTAATTTTTCCAGTTGTCATATTTAAAATTTTTTAGAATGTTTTACATTTTGTAAACAGATTTCTTCAAATAAAGTACCAATGTGATTTAGGGTGACAAAATGTCTTATATCTTAATTTTGTAATAAATTAATGGTATTATGAAACAAAAACTAAAAACTTAGATTGTATCTTTGTCTAAGTTTAATATAAAAACGATTAACGATGAAAAAAATATTTTTAGTTGCAGCTTTTGCATTAACATTGTTTTCTTGCAAAACTTCTTCGGTGACAGCTACTAAATTAGACCGAGGAACTCAGGTAGGGATGAAAGGAAATTGGGTTATTAGTTCAGTAACTTATCCAGGCTCCAATTATATCAAAGTAAATTCATTTCAATTAGCTGATTCGAAATGTTTTGAAGGAAGTACTTGGAAGTTTATTTCCAATAATAACAAAGGTGAAATGGCTTTAACTAAATATGATTGCCCTGTTTTTAGTTCGCCTATTACTTGGTTTGTAAATTCAAACGGAGAAGTGGTTTTGAAAATCTTAGATGCTGGTGAAAAAGCGAGAAAAGTTAGAGATGGTTATGTATTACGTGTGGCTAATTTAACAGAGAGTTCTTTCCAATTAATTGACAAAATTGATGTTGGAGGGAAATTAACAGATGTGGTTTATCAATTTCAACGTGTAAACTAATTTGTTTTAGTAAATAATTTAAAAAAAGAAAGTTATGAAAAATATATCAGTTATAGCATTAGCATTTATCATGGTGTTGGGTTCACTTTTTGCTAGTTGTGAGTCAATTAAAAATACAAATAAAACACAAAGAGGTGCGGCTATTGGAGCTGCTGGAGGTGCTATTTTAGGTGGGATCTTAGGAAATAACCTTGGTAAAGGTGGAAAAGGAGCAATGGGAGCTGTTATTGGTGGAGTAGTTGGTGGAGTTGCCGGTGGAGTTATTGGTAACAAGATGGACAAACAAGCCAGACAAATTGACCAAGCTATTCCAGGAGCAGATGTTGAACGTGTAGGAGAGGGAATAAAATTAGTTTTAAATGAAAATGCTGTTCGATTTGATACTAATAAATCTACATTGACAGCTTCTGCAAAAGCAAACTTAGATAAATTAGTTACCGTTTTTAATGAATATCCAGATACTGATATTACTATTTTTGGATATACGGATAGTACAGGTTCTGCTGATTATAATTTAAAACTTTCAGGAGAGCGTGCTAATTCAGTAAAAAAATATTTAATAAGCAAAGGTTTGGCAGCAAGTCGTTTTACAATTACAGGGATGGGAATTGCTGATCCAATTGCTGACAATGGTACAGTGGAAGGAAGAAGTCAAAACCGTCGTGTAGAATTTGCTATTACAGCAAATGAAAAAATGAAAGCCGACGCTCAAAAAGAAGCTGGAAACTAATTAGAAAATTTTACTCAAATATGAAGGTCGTCCTTATGGGGCGACTTTTTTTTGTGAGAATAGCACACAGATAAAACAGATTTAGCAGATTGTCACTGATTTTTTAAAATTTTCCTTTCTAAAAATAACTTTTCTGAACTAATTATTCTTTTTTAGGAAGAGAAAAACTTACATGACTTATAACAATATTTATTTCTTTTTTTAGATGAAAGAAATCTATCTTTGCACTCTCAAAAAAATCATTCTTTTCAAATGCTCCAAGTTCAAAATATTAGTTTTGGTTATACCGAAAAACCAGTGGTTCAAAACATCAATTTTACTGTTAATAAAGGACAAAATATAGCTATTATAGGCGAAAGTGGCTGTGGTAAAAGTACTTTACTTAAATTAATTTACGGCTTGTATGATTTAGATCAGGGACAAATTTTCTGGAATAACGAGGAGGTTTTAGGGCCTAGTTTTCATTTGGTTCCAGGGATGCCTTATATGAAATATTTATCACAGGATTTTGATTTGATGCCTTATACTACAGTTGCAGAGAATGTAGGGAAATATTTGTCTAATATTTATCAAGACAAAAAGAAAGCACGTGTTCAAGAGTTGCTTGAGATTGTTGAGATGACTGAATATGCCGATGTAAAAGCTAAATATCTAAGTGGAGGACAACAACAGCGAGTGGCTTTAGCCAGAGTTTTAGCCTTAGAGCCTGAGGTTTTATTGTTAGACGAACCGTTTAGTCACATTGATAATTTTAGAAAAAATGCTTTACGTCGTAATCTATTTGCGTATTTAAAAGCCCAAGGTATTACTTGTCTTGTAGCTACTCATGACAGTACAGATGCACTTTCTTTTGCCGATGAAACCATAGTGTTGTATAATGGGCAAATTGTAGACAAGGCCGATTCTAATAGTTTGTATAACAACCCAATCAATAAATATGTTGCTTCACTTTTTGGGGAAGTAAACGAATTGAAATTGTCCCAACTTATAAATGTAAATGAAGAGGATGATGAGTTGCTTTTGTTGTATCCACACCAATTAAAAGTGGATGACAAAGGAATTATGAATGTTTTAGTCAAACAATCGTATTTTAAAGGTGGTTATTATTTAATCAAAGCGGTTTTTGACAGAAAGGTGATTTTTTTCGAACACCAAACAGCATTAGAATTTAATCAAGAAGTTAAATTGATGATTTGTTGAATTTATTTCTGATTTTTCTGTGTTTTTTTATTATTTTTAGCTGACATAAGTTTTAATTCTAATTTTAATCCAATTATAAATAAAAAAATATGGGAAAATTTGTAATTACAAAAAGAACAAATGGAGAGTTTCAGTTTAACCTGAAAGCAGGTAATGGTCAGACAATTTTAGCAAGTGAAGGTTATACAACTCTGGCGGCTTGTGACAACGGAATTGAATCGGTTAGGAAAAATTCTCAGGAAGACGGTCGCTTTGATCGTAAAGAATCGACTAACGGGAAGCATTATTTCAATTTGAAAGCTGGAAATGGTCAAATTATTGGAAATAGCGAAATGTATGAGTCGGTTGCAGCTCGGGAAAATGGTATTGAATCGGTTAAGAAAAATGCGCCGGATGCCACTGTAGATAATCAAACAACTTAGTTAAAACAGAGAATATAACATTAGAAAACCAGTTTTTAGACTGGTTTTTTTATTATATTTAGTTTCTAATATAAAAAAATAGAGAATGTATCATTCAAAAATATCAGGTCTAGGGTTTTATGTTCCCGATAATGTTGTGACTAATGCCGATTTGTCTAAAATCATGGATACCAATGACGAATGGATTCAGGAACGAACCGGAATTAAAGAGCGTAGGCATATTGTAAAAGGCGAAGACACCACCACTACAATGGGTGTTAAAGCGGCTAAAATTGCTATGGAACGTGCAGGGATTGATAAAAATGATATTGATTTTATTGTTTTTGCGACCTTAAGTCCAGATTATTATTTTCCAGGCCCAGGTGTTTTAGTACAAAGAGATTTAGGGCTTAAAACAGTAGGCGCTCTTGATGTTCGTAACCAATGTTCTGGGTTTGTATATGCCTTATCTGTAGCTGATCAATATATTAAAACAGGAATGTATAAGAATGTTTTAGTTATTGGTTCTGAAGTGCAATCCTCAGGATTAGATATGACTACCAGAGGAAGAGGTGTTTCTGTAATTTTTGGGGATGGGGCAGGTGCAGCTATTTTGAGTAGAGAAGAAGATTTGGCCAAAGGTATTCTTTCAACTCATTTGCATTCCGAAGGGATACATGCGGAAGAATTAGTACTTACAGCTCCTGGAATGGGAGGGCGATGGGTGAATGATATCTTAGCTGATAATAATCCAGATGACGAAAGTTATTTTCCATATATGAATGGGCAGTTTGTTTTTAAAAATGCTGTCGTACGATTTTCAGAAGTGATTATGGAAGCTTTAGAAGTAAATCATTTAGCAGTTTCAGATATTGATATGCTAATTCCGCATCAGGCTAATTTGAGAATTTCTCAATATATCCAGAGTAAGTTTAAGTTAACCGACAATCAAGTTTATAATAATGTACAGCAATATGGAAATACCACGGCGGCTTCAATTCCTATTGCGTTAACGGAAGCTTGGGAAAAAGGAAAAATTAAAGAAGGAGATACGGTTGTTTTAGCTGCTTTTGGAAGTGGGTTTACTTGGGCAAGTGCTATTATTAAATGGTAAAGCAGTAAATAAATTGGAAAAATTTACGGTTTGATTTTTTAGTACTTTAATTTTGAGCCTAAGTTTAGCTTTTCTTTTCATGGTATTCGATAAATTGTTTCTTTTCTTAGGTTAAAAAAAAACAGGAACAGCACCAATTGTAAGGTTTCTTAATTATGTTAAAAACAGGTATTTTATTGAAAAATAAAGTCTTTAAAAACGTAGTTTATAAAGTTGTTTTTTGCTAATCTTTTGATTTTATGGGGTGTAAAAAAAAAAGAGAAATGATTTTCATCATTTCTCTTATCCAGTAGCGAAGACGGGAGTTGAACCCGTGACCTCAGGGTTATGAATCCTGCGCTCTAACCAACTGAGCTACCTCGCCAAATGTTCAGGTCAATACTGTTCCTGATTGCGGGTGCAAAGATAGGAATAAAAATATATCACGCAAGAAAAAAATGCAGAAAAAAAATATTTTTAAAAACGTTTTTTTTTAGATATTATATTGTATATATTCGAAAAAAATAAATCGGTCTTTTATGGATGTTAAAGTACGTTATGAAATAGAGTTTCCTATAAACTCTTCACCACAATTATTGTATCAATATATATCTACTCCTTCTGGTTTGGCAGAATGGTTTGCTGATGATGTTAATTCCAGAGGGGAGTTTTTTACTTTTATTTGGAATGATTCAGAAGAAAAAGCAAGATTAGCTTCCAAAAAATCAGGTGAGAAAGTAAAGTTCAAATGGGTAGATTCGGCAAATAAGGATACCGATTATTTTTTTGAATTACATATCTTAGAGGATGAATTGACTAAAGATGTTTCTTTGATGATTGTTGATTTTGCCGAAGAAGATGAAATTGATGAAGCCAAACAATTGTGGGAAAATCAAATTTCGGATTTAAAACATCTATTGGGTTCTGTATAGTGAATTCTATTTATATGACTTATATTTGCCCTGAACTAAATTCAGGGCTTTTTTTATGATTAATTTCAACGGGACGTTAGTAACTCAAGATTCAAATATTTTAACACAAAACAGAGGGTTTTTGTATGGTGATGCTGTTTTTGAAACAGTAAAAATTGTTAACTCAAAAGTTTTGTATCTAGAAGATCATTATTTTAGGTTAATGGCTTCGATGCGAGTTGTTCGTATGGAGATTCCAATGAATTTTACGATGGAATATTTTGAAGAACAATTGCTAACGTTGACTGATAAATTGGCGATTTCTGCTGCTGCTAGAGCTCGAATTACTGTTTTTAGAAATGATGGAGGTTATTATCTACCTTTGGATAGATTGGTTTCTTTTTTAGTGCATGCGACGGCTTTAGAAACGGCTATGTATTCTTTTGATAAAAAAGGGTATGAGGTAGACTTGTTTAAAGATTTTTACATCACTAAGCAACTTTTGTCTTCTATTAAAAGTACCAATAGAATCTTGAATGTTACCGCAAGCATTTATGCCGATGAAAATGGTTTGGATAATTGTTTGTTGCTGAATGATTCTAAAAATGTAGTCGAAGCTATTCAGGGAAATATTTTTATGGTTATGGGCGGAAAATTAATTACTCCTCCAGTGTCAGAAGGTTGTTTGAATGGTGTAATGCGCAAACAGATTCTTGGTTTGGCTAAAACTATTTCAGGTATTGAGGTTGTTGAAGATGTTATTTCTCCTTTTGATCTTCAAAAAGCAGAAGAGTTATTTATTACTAATGTGATAAAAGGCGTTCAACCGATAACGAAATACAGAAAAAAAATATTCACTACCAGCGTAGCAGAACAATTAGTAGAAAAGTTAAATCAAATCGTAGCAACTACTTAGTTTAAATAGGGATTTTCGGGTGCGTTAGACCATATTAGATATTCGCCTCCTAATTCTAAAATTTGTTCTTTCCAAAAATGGGTGGAAGATTTGCCTATAATTTTATTTTTATAGCTGTTAGATGTGATTATCCATGAATTGTTTTCCATTTCAGATTGAAGTTGGCTTTCTGACCATCCTGTGTAACCTAAGAAAAATCGAATGTTGTTTTTGTTGATTTGTCCGCTATTGATTAGTTCTTTAGTAGATTCAAAATCACCACCCCAATAAATACCATTTGAAATTTCAATACTATTAGGAATTAAGTTAGGTACATTGTGGATGAAATACAGATTGTCTTGTTCTACAGGACCACCGTTGTATATTTTTAATTTTGAATTTATCTCAGGAATTAAATCGTGAATAGTATATTTCAATGGTTTATTAATGATAAAACCAACAGATCCGTCTTTATCATGATCGGCTAATAAAATCACAGAACGATTGAATGATAAATCTCCAATTATTGAAGGTTCAGCAATTAGAAGTTGCCCTTTTATTAATGGTTCTGAAATCATAATAATTGATTTTTTTTATTAAATTTAATAAAAAAAATGAAAAAGTCCAAAAATATTCGGTAAAAAGCACAAAAAAACCCTCGATAGAGGGTTTTTTATATTGGCTAGGTTTTGAAAATAAAACCTTAGTTGATAGCTCCTTCTAATTCAGCTCCAGCTTTGAATTTTACTACGTTTTTAGCAGCAATTTGAATAGTTTTTCCAGTTTGTGGATTTCTTCCATCTCTAGCAGCTCTTGAAGAAACTGACCAAGATCCAAAACCTACTAAAGAAACTTTACCACCTTTTTTCAAAGTCTCACCTACATTACCTAAAAATGATTCTAAAGCTAATTTTGCAGCTGCTTTAGTAATTCCTGCGTCAGCAGCGATAGCATCGATTAATTCTGATTTGTTCATAATAAAAAGTTATTAAATGTTGGTTAAAAATAAATTGTTATACAACAAATTTAGCAGTAAATACAGACCTCGCAAGTGTTTTGACGGATTTTACGCTATTTTGTTAATAACTTATTTTTTTTGTTCATAACACCGTGTTTTTTGGGGTATTTTTGGCGGTTTTACCTGTTTTTATTGGGCTTAAACTGCTTTTGCCTCTTCTGAAAATGAAATTCCATTAAGCAATTCACCAGTAGTCATTTTCTTTTTACCTGGAAATTGTAAACTTAATACCTGAATAAATCCATCTTTTACAGCTATTTTTAATTCTTTCTTTGAGCTAATGATGGTTCCTGCTTCATGAGTATGGGATTCAGTACTGATTTTCGACTCATAAATTTTTACATTCCACTCTTGGTTTTTATCGGTAAAGAAACACCAAGACGCTGGATAAGGATTTAGACCTCTTATTAGGTTGTGGATTTCAGTTGCCGATTTGTTCCAATCAATCTTGCAGTTCTCTTTGTTGAGTTTGTAAGCTGTTTTTATATCATCACTATCCGTTTGAATAGTGGTTTGAACTTGATCCTTTTCTAGTAAGGCTAGTGTTTTAATTACAGTTTCGCTTCCTAAGTGCATTAAACGGTCATGAAGTTGGCCTACATTTTCATTTGGGTCAATTGCTGTTTCGGTGCTTAAAATCATAGCTCCAGTGTCTATTTTGTCATCAATGAAAAATGTTGTTACACCGGTTTTAGTTTCTCCATTAATAATAGCCCAGTTGATGGGTGCTGCACCGCGGTAGTTAGGTAAAAGGGAGGCGTGAAGGTTAAAAGTGCCTAATTTAGGCATTTCCCATACTACTTTAGGTAACATTCTAAAGGCAACCACGACTTGTAAATTGGCATTCAAGGATTTTAATTCGGCAAGAAAGCTTTCGTCTTTTAAATTTGTCGGCTGTAATAAGTTTAGGTTATTTGCTAAAGCATATTCTTTTACTGCCGAATACTTAATTTTTTGACCACGACCAGCTGGTTTGTCAGCAGCGGTAATTACACCTACTACTTCGTAATTGTTTTTTAGTATGCTATCAAGGATTCCTACTGCAAAGTCTGGAGTTCCCATAAATACAATTCGTAATTTTTCCATTATTGTTTTAAGATATATTTATTGTTTGGTAGTATTAGAATGATTTCGTTTTCTAATAACTCTTGAAGTGCAAAGATAACATCGTCTGAAAGATTATGTAAACTTGTTTGAATTTCTCTCGAACTTAAATCGCCAGTTTTCAATAAATCTACTATTTTTTTAGAGATGGTAGCTTTAGATTCTTTTTTCTCTTTTTTGCTAATGCAGTAAGAGCATATACCACAACTAGTTGTTTTGGTTTCACCAAAGTATTCTAAAAGTAATTGACTTTTACAACAATCGTCTTTTTGGATGTAGTTGATTACGGCTTCAAATTGTTGTTTTTTTAATTTATTTTGGTTTTCTAGGTATTTTGCGATTCGATTAATGGTTCGTTCATCTTCTCGAATTTCGTTAAATAGTAATGTTGTGTCATTGTTTTTAGACTGATAGGCAACGATATCTTTTTCTTTTAATTTTTCCAATGCAATTTCTACCTCTGCTTCCGTATGTTTTGATTTTTTTGCAATAAATGGAATATTTAAGTTGATTGGGGTTTCGTAAATTCCGGGATAGGCCCTTAGAATAGTTACTATAATTTCTTCGTCGTTTGGATTGAGACTTGTATATCGAATGACTTCTTTGGAAGGGATAATAAATTGCAAACTTATTTTTTCTGAGAATTCTTGGGATAGGCTAATTACCCCTTGACGATCAAGAAACTGAATAGCATTGTATGTTTTTAAAACAGGGAAATTGTATCTCTGGCAAAATTGATTCAAATTAAATGAAAATTGTTCGTTGATGCCTTCTCCATAGGCAATTTGGAAATAGTTGCACATTTTGATAAAGACTTCTTTTAAAAAAGTTTTATCTGGAAGAATGTATAAAAACTGATTTTCTGCTTGAGTAATATCGGACGGGCTGCTAAGCAAAATTGCAAACGCTTTTTCTTCATTTCTTCCTGCTCTTCCTGCTTCTTGATAATAATTTTCGAGATTATCCGGAAGTTGGATATGTATTACGGTTTTTACATTAGCCTTGTCAATTCCCATTCCAAAAGCATTGGTGGCAACCATAACTTGAACTTCTTCGTCCATCCAGAGTTGCATATTTTTATTCTTTTCTTTCGTAGGTAAGCCTCCGTGGTAAAATGTTGCTTTGAATCCTAGGGCGTTAAGTTGATTGGCGGTATCGCTACAGGCTTTTCGGTTTCTAACATATATAATTGATGGCTGCGGGTTTTTCTTTAAAATTTGTTGAATTCTAAATAGTTTGTCTTCGATTTCAAAAACCATATAGGCAATGTTCTTTCTTTCGAATGATTTTTCAAAGCACAATGGGTTTTCGAGACCTAACTCTTTAATTATATCTTCCTTTACTCTAGGAGTTGCGGTTGCGGTTAGTGCAAGGAAAGGAGTTTTGGGAAAATGAGTTTTTAGATGGGCGATTTTAAGATAGGCAGGGCGGAAATCGTGTCCCCATTGCGAAACACAATGCGCTTCATCAATTGCAATTAAATTGATAGGAAGGTTTTTAATTCGTTCTAAAATCCATTCCGATTGCAAACGCTCGGGAGATAGATAGAGAAATTTATAGTTCCCATAATGACAATTGTCAAGTAGATCAATTATTTCGTCAGATTTAATGCCTCCAGTAAGTGCAATAGCTTTGATGTTCCGTTTTTGTAAATTAGCCACTTGGTCTTTCATCAAAGCTACAAGGGGTGAAATGACTAAGCAAATTCCTTTTTGCATTAGAGCAGGGATTTGGAAACAAATCGATTTTCCTCCTCCTGTAGGTATTAGTGCAAATGTATCGTGACCATTTACTACAGCATCAATAATTTCTTTTTGTGGTGTTCTAAAACTATCGTGGTTCCAGTATTTTTGTAGAATTTGTAGCGGTTCAGACATGCAAATAAGAAAATGTTAATTCGTTTTTATAGAGAAAAACGGCAGTTTTTTTTAAACAAATTTATAGTACTTAGTCCTTAAAAAACTGATTTTAAAGCAAACTTAGTTAAACTAATTTAGAATTTTAAAAAATGCGACTATCAAAATAATCATTTAACTAAAAATCATAGGCTATAATTCCGATTTTAGAATTGAAAGCGTATATTTGCCTTTATTTTTTAAAGACAAATGGATAAGAAAACAGAGGAGTTTTTTGATAGATTAAGAACCGAGCTAGAAAAAAGTAATTCTTGGCCAGCGATATATTTGTTTAAATTTATTGTTCCTACTGATGTTGAAAAAATCAAACAAGTAGATGCTGCATTTGATGGTATGGGAGCCGTAATTAAAACAACACAATCTAAAACTGGAAAATTTACGAGTGTATCAATTGACGTTCAAATGCAAAGTCCTCAGGCCGTAATTGATAAATATATCGAAGTTTCTACAATTGAAGGAATCATTTCCTTATAATTGCGGAATAATAGTATTTTAGCCTCGCTTTTGTAGTTAAGCTTCAAATAAAACAAATTATGAATCAGAAATATATTAAAGAAAATGCGAATGATGTTGTACATCATCTAGAATATAATGCCGAACGCTCGCATTTGATTATTCCTGAGTATGGGCGTCATTTACAAAAGCTTATCGATCAAGCGACTGAAATTGAAGACGCCGAAACAAGAAATAAAGCAGCTAAATACATTATTCAGGTAATGGGAACGCTAAATCCTCATTTAAGAGATGTACCTGACTTTCAACATAAATTATGGGATCAGCTTTTTATAATGTCTGACTTTAAATTAGATGTTGAATCACCATATCCTATTCCTTCACGAGAAGTGTTACAATTGAAACCTGAGGTTTTGAAATATCCTCAAAATTTCCCTAAATACCGTTATTATGGAAACAATATCAAATATATGATTGATGTTGCAAACCAATGGGAAGAAGGAGAAATGAAAAGTGCATTGGTAAAAGTTATTGCCAATCATATGAAAAAATCGTACTTGAGTTGGAATAAAGATACCGTGAAAGATGATGTGATTTTTGAACATCTTTACGAATTATCAGGAGGAAAATTGAACTTGTTACAAAGTACAGAAGAGTTAATAAACACATCCGATTTGTTACGTACTAACAAAAGAATGTCAAATAAAGTTTCTACAGGGCAACCTAAAATTCAAAATAATAAGAATAATAAAGGTGGCAAAGGGAAAAAATATTCAAATAACAATCAGAAGCAATAGAATTTGCTACTAAACGAAAATACAAGTAAAAAATAAAATTGAGATAGATAATATGGGAATCTTTAAAATTGAAGGAGGAATCCGTTTAAAAGGAGAAATTACTCCGCAAGGTGCTAAAAATGAAGCATTACAAATATTATGTGCTGTACTTTTAACTTCAGAAAAAGTTACAATCAACAACATTCCCGATATTATTGACATCAATAAATTAATAACACTGTTAGGAAATTTAGGGGTTAAAATAACTAAAAATGCTCACGGGTCGTATACTTTTCAATCTGATGAGGTTAATGTAGATTATTTAGAAACTGAAGCTTTCAAAAAAGAGGGAGGCGCTTTAAGAGGTTCGATTATGATTGTTGGACCATTATTAGCTCGTTTTGGAAAAGGGTACATCCCAAAACCAGGAGGTGATAAAATTGGGAGAAGAAGATTAGATACTCACTTTGAAGGATTCATCAATTTAGGAGCTAAATTCCGATATAATAGAGAAGACCATTTTTATGGTGTAGAAACTACCGATGGATTAGTAGGAACCGATATGTTATTGGATGAAGCATCTGTAACTGGAACTGCAAATATTGTTATGGCTGCTGTTTTAGCAAAAGGAAAAACGACTATCTATAATGCTGCTTGTGAGCCTTACTTGCAACAACTTTGTAAGATGTTGAACTCAATGGGAGCCAAAATTACAGGAGTTGGTTCTAACTTATTAACGATTGAAGGAGTTGAACGTTTGGGTGGTTGTGAGCACCGTATCTTGCCAGATATGATCGAAATTGGTAGCTGGATTGGTCTTGCAGCAATGACAAGAAGTGAAATTACAATAAAAAATGTAAGCTGGGAAAATTTAGGTTTAATACCAAATACATTTAGAAAATTAGGTATCACTTTAGAGCGTAGAGGAGATGATATTTACATTCCAACTCATGAAAATGGTTATGAAGTAAAAACAGATATCGATGGATCTATCTTAACTATTGCCGATGCACCATGGCCAGGATTCACTCCTGATTTATTGAGTATTGTTCTGGTTGTTGCTACACAGGCTAAGGGAGATGTTTTAATCCACCAAAAAATGTTTGAGAGTAGATTGTTCTTTGTGGATAAATTGATTGATATGGGAGCTAAAATCATGTTGTGTGACCCGCACAGAGCAGTGGTTATTGGGCATGATTTCAAATCTACTTTGAAAGCCACTACGATGTCTTCACCAGATATTCGCGCCGGAATTTCATTGTTGATTGCTGCACTTTCTGCAAAAGGAACAAGCACCATTCAAAACATAGAACAAATCGATCGTGGTTATGAGCGAATTGACGAACGATTAAGAGCTATCGGTGCTAATATTGTTCGTGTAGAATAAAAATATGAATAAAGAACAAAAAGCCGTAGAGGCAACTTACTTTAGTATAATAGGAAATACCTGCTTAGCAATTATAAAAGGCTTAGCAGGTTTTTTTGGCAATTCTTATGCCTTAATTGCGGATGCAATTGAATCTACAACCGATATTTTTGCCTCTTTTTTAGTTTTATTTGGAATTAAATACTCCAATCGACCTGCTGATGAAAATCATCCTTATGGTCATGGAAGAGCTGAACCATTAATTACTTTTTTAGTCGTTGGTTTTTTAATTACTTCGGCAACCATTATAGCTTATGAAAGTATTGCTAATATTCAAACACCGCATGATTTACCTAAATCCTGGACTTTATTTGTTTTAGGAGCTATCATTATTTGGAAAGAATACTCTTTTCAAACAGTAATGAAACGTAGTGTTGAAACTAATAGTTCTTCTTTAAAAGCAGATGCATGGCATCATCGAAGTGATGCAATTACTTCGGTGGCGGCTTTTTTAGGGATTTCAATTGCCTTAGTTCTAGGAAAAGGTTATGAATCTGCAGATGATTGGGCTGCCTTATTTGCCTCTGGTTTTATCATTTACAATAGCTTTTTGATTTTTCGACCTGCTTTAGGCGAAATTATGGATGAACATTTGTATGATGATTTAATCGAACATGTTCGTCAAGTTGCTTCTAATGTAGAAGGAATAATAGATACCGAAAAGTGTTTTATTCGAAAATCAGGTATGAAATATCATGTAGATTTGCACGCAATAGTAAGTGCCGAAATATCCGTAAAAGAAGGGCATCAACTAGCGCATATTCTCAAAGATACTTTGCGAAAAGAAATTCCAGAATTAGGACATGTCTTGATTCATATAGAACCAGATGATGAATAATTAAAACACAAAAAAGCGAGTTAAAAGTAAATCTAACTCGCTTTTTTGTTTTGTGGATCTATTATAAAAAAGATTGAATGGCTAAATCATAGCTTTTTAACCCAAATCCTAAAACAACGCCTTTTGCATTTCCAGAAATGTAGGATTGATGACGGAAACTCTCTCTTGAAAAAGTATTCGAAATATGCACTTCTACTACTGGGGTTGTAATACCTTTTACCGCATCACCTATACCAACAGAGGTATGTGTGTAAGCTCCTGCATTTAAAATAATACCATCATACGTAAACCCAAATTCTTGAATTTTGTCGATTAATTCACCTTCAATATTACTTTGGAAGTAATTGAATTCTATAGAAGGGAATTTTGCTTTCAATTCTTCGAAATACTCTTCAAAAGTTAAGCTGCCATAAATTTCAGGCTCGCGTTTTCCTAACAAGTTCAGATTAGGACCGTTTATAATACTAATTTTCATTTTTTATCTTTTGGTAAAAATAAAAAAACCGTCCCGTTATACAAAATAACGAGACGGTTCTTATAGGATATATTTTTTTTTAGAACATAATTCCAGCCGATAGTTGGATAGTAGTGTTTTTAATGTCGGCATCTTTAGAAGCCTCAGTTAGACCTAAACCGTAACGTGCTTGTACGAATAGGTTCTTTGTGATGTTTAGTCCTAAACCGCCTACTGCTGCAAATTCAAAAGTATTTTGATCACCCAAATCTACATTTTTTCTTTCACTTAGCAAGAACGAAGCTTGTGGACCTAATTCTAAACTTAAACTTTTGCTTAAGTAAATTTTTGCCAATACAGGAATTGATAAATAGCCCAACTCGTTTTTGAATTCTTCAACAGCATTTTTATAGCTAGCCCCTTGTGTAGAATATAAAAGCTCAGGCTGTATTGCTAAATTATCTAATAATTTTATTTCAGAAACTAAACCTGCATGATAACTCGTGATTGATTCAGTACTTTCAAAAGCCGGTGGAGTATCTCCATTTTGGTTTGCAAAGTTAGCTCCTCCTTTGATACCAAAACGTATTGATTGCGCTTGTAAAACTGTTGTAATGCTAAATAGCATTATTGTAACTAAGATTAATTTTTTCATGGTGTTAAAAGTTTAAATTTAATTATAGATTTGAGTACGCAAGTTATAACTTCTATTGTTTAAAAATATTATATAATTCAGCGGTATTGTTTTATTTTTTTCATTTTTCAAATTTATTAGCGATTATTTTATAGGTAAAAACGTTAATTTTGTTTTAATGCTGTTTTTTTTGAAAAATCACTAAATTAGGTGATATTTCAACTTGTAAGTTATTGATATATTGACTTTTATTTTTTGTGGTTAAGCTCTTTTTTTGTTGTTTTTATTCGCTTCTATATTTTTGAAATTTTTAACTTATAGTAATTCTATTACTTTTGGGGAAATTTTAACAAAGTTAATAAGATGAAAAAAATTATTTTAACAGCAATTGCTGCATTTGCTCTAGGAAATGTTTATTCTCAAGAACAAGGAAAATTTAGAGTTGGTTTGGATTTAGGTTATACTGTTCCATCTAATGGAGGTGGAGGTTTACTTTTTTCTATTGAACCAAAATTTAATATAAAAGACAATATGAATGTTGGTTTGCGTATTGGTGGAGCTGCAATGATTAGAGATATAGAAACTGAAGGAGAAACTACTAGTGCTAAAATTTCTGCTAATGGTTCGTATGTTGGGACTTATGATTATTATTTTAATGGTTCAGGGAGTTCATTTGTTCCTTATTTAGGTGGAGGTGTTGGTTATTATTCAATTGCGAATGTTGAATTTGACGATATAGATTCATCTTCTGATGCGACTTTAGATGCAAGTGGTAAAATGGGAGGTTTGATCAGAGGTGGTTTTGAATGGGGTAAATTTAGAATGGGATTGGAGTACAATTTCGTTCCTAAATCAGATTTACAAAATATGTCTGGTGAAAAAATAGCTAGTGTGTCTAATACTTATTTAGGTATTCATTTAGGTTTTTACCTAGGTGGAGGGAAATGGGGAAGATAGTTTTTCTAATTTCAAAATTTCAAACCTCTCTTTTGAGAGGTTTTTTTATATCTATAAAAGTCGTTTATTTGTGGGATGAAATGGAATTTCTATATTAAAAGCTATCAATCGTATCTCAAAATTGAACGTGGTTTGTCAAAGAATACAGTGGCAAATTATTCTTTTGATATTGAGCGTTTGTGTTTGTTTCTTGATACGAACCAAATAGAAGTTTCGCCATTGCAAATTAAAGAAGAAACGATTCAACAGTTTGTTTATGCTATTTCCAGTCAGGTAAATGCACGCTCTCAGGCGCGAATTATTTCTGGATTAAAAAGTTTTTTTAGTTATTTAATTTTTGAAGATTATCGGTCAGATAATCCAATGGAGTTGATTGAGTCACCAAAAACTACTCGAAAATTACCAGATACTTTATCGCTGGAAGAAATCGACGCTTTAATTGCAGCTATCGATTTGTCTTCTAAAGAAGGAGAACGTAACAGAGCTATGCTTGAAACTTTATATGGTTGTGGACTTAGAGTATCTGAATTGGTTTCGTTAAAAATATCCGATTTGTTTTTTGATGAAGGTTTTATCAAAATTACAGGAAAAGGAAATAAGGAGCGATTTGTGCCTATCGCCAATTTGACTAAAAAATATATCCAGATTTATAAAGATTCAGTTAGGTCTGAAATCCCTATTAAAAAAGAATTCAGTGATACTTTGTTTTTAAATAGAAGAGGGGGGCAATTGACGCGAGCAATGGTTTTTACTATTATCAATAATCTGGCTACTCGAATAGGTTTAAAAAAGAAAATTAGTCCGCATACTTTTAGGCATTCATTTGCTACTCATTTGTTAGAAAATGGCGCCGATTTAAGGTCGATTCAATTGATGTTAGGACACGAATCAATTACAACAACTGAAATTTATTTGCACTTAGACAGGAAGTTTTTGACTGATGTTTTGGAGAATTTTCATCCCAGAAAGAAAATGTAATTACATTCCAATGTTGAAAATTAACGGTCAATAAAAAACTCCAAATCCCAATTATAATTATTGGAATTTGGAGTTTTTAAAATTAAAATTTAAAATCCTATTTAGCAATATTTACTGCTCTTGTTTCTCTAATAACTGTTACTTTAACCTGACCAGGATAAGTCATTTCTGTTTGGATTTTTTGAGAGATTTCAAAAGATAAAGTTGCAGCGTTATCATCTGAAACTTTTTCACTTTCTACAATAACACGTAATTCTCTACCTGCTTGAATAGCATAAGCGTTTTTAACTCCTGAGAATCCGTAAGCAACGTCTTCAAGATCTTTTAAACGTTGGATGTAAGAATCTAAAACTTGTCTTCTTGCGCCAGGTCTTGCACCCGAAATAGCATCACAAACTTGGATAATTGGAGATAATAATGATTTCATTTCTATCTCGTCGTGGTGCGCTCCAATGGCGTTGCAAACTTCTTCTTTTTCACCGTATTTTTCAGCCCATTGCATCCCTAATAAAGCGTGTGGTAAGTCGCTCTCTGTATCTGGCACTTTACCAATATCGTGAAGTAAACCAGCTCTTTTGGCTAATTTAACGTTCAATCCTAATTCTGCAGCCATCAATCCGCAAAGTTTAGAAACTTCACGTGAGTGTTGTAGTAAGTTTTGACCATAAGAAGAACGGTATTTCATACGTCCTACTACTTTGATTAATTCTGGGTGTAAACCGTGAATTCCTAGGTCGATTACGGTACGTTTACCTACTTCAATAATTTCGTCATCAATTTGTTTTGCCGTTTTTGCAACTACTTCTTCAATACGAGCCGGGTGAATACGTCCATCGGTTACTAATTTGTGCAAAGACAAACGAGCAATTTCTCTACGAACTGGATCAAAACAAGAAAGGATAATAGCTTCCGGAGTATCGTCAACAATAATTTCGACACCAGTAGCCGCTTCTAAAGCTCTAATGTTTCTACCTTCACGACCAATAATTCTACCCTTAACATCATCCGATTCAATATTGAATACTGACACACAGTTTTCTACCGCTTCTTCTGTTCCTACACGTTGAATTGTGTTGATGATGATTTTCTTAGCTTCTTGTTGCGCAGTTAATTTAGCCTCTTCAATAGTGTCTTGGATATGCGACATTGCTTTAGTCTTAGCTTCCGCTTTTAATCCTTCAACTAATTGCTCTTTAGCTTCTTCGGCAGACAATCCAGAGATAAGCTCTAATTGTTGCAATTGACTTTTGTGAAGTTTATCAACTTCGGCTTGTTTTTTATCTAAATGCTCCACTTTTGCCTGTAATTCGGCTGTTTTTCTTTCAAAATCGTCGTTGATTTTCTTTGCTTTAGATAATTCATTAGAAATTTGAGATTCTTTGTCTCTCGTTCTTTTTTCTACTTCAGCCACTTTTTTATCACGAGCAAGAATTACTTGTTCGTGTTCAGCTTTTAATTCGATAAACTTTTCTTTGGCTTGAAGAATTTTGTCTTTTTTTATGTTTTCAGCTTCAAGATTAGCATCTTTTAAGATAGAAGCGGCTTCTTTTTTAGCATTTTTGATAAGGTTAGAGATGTTGCTCTTTTCTATGAATTTAGCGATGCTAAAGCCGACCGCAATACCTATAATTCCCGAAATAATAATCGTTAATATGTCCATGTTTGTTTAAAAATTTATATATAAAAAAAGCCTACATTAAGTTGTTTGTATAAACTCGTAAAGACAAGTTTTGAGCTAACTCACTGTTCAAGCTTCCAAACTGAATTGGCTTGCTATAGTAGCGATGATTTGCTCATTTTAATTTGTTAGTGTTGAGTTTACCAAATAATTAACTAATGTAGGCAGTATCTTAGTTGTTTAAAAGAACGTATGTTTTTAGAGATTTTCGTCTAAAAAAGCATTAATTTTTTGAATTCTATCAATAGTTTCATCTGCACTGATAGCATTATCAATTTGTTTTTGTTCCACTTGCGATGCAAACTGCAAAGCACACATGGCTAAAACATCTTGCTTGTCGCGAACCGCATAATTTTCTTCAAATTGCTTAATCATACTATCAATTTTCTTTGAAGCACTTCTAAGTCCTTCTTCTTGACTAGGATCCACTGTTAATGGATACACACGGTCTGCAATTGATATTTTAATTTTAAGCTTTTCGTCCATTGTTTATACTAATCTGATAACTGCGCTATACAGTAATCAATTTCACGAATTAATGAATTTATTTTAAGCTTTGTATCTCTTTTATTTTCTTCGCTGCCTAATAATGAATTGGCTATTTTAAGTGTTTCATACTGTGCTTTTAAAGCTTCTATCTCTTGAGATTGATTTTGTATGATTTGCGCAGCTTTATTTAATTCGATAGTTAAATCTTGATTGTTTTTTTCTAAATTTCTTAGCTTTAGAATCAGTTTTTCAACTTTACTTTCAAGAGTATCAATTATTTCTGCAATTACACTCATTATTAATCCTAATCATTACTTAATATTACAAATTTAGTATTAGTTTTTATTATTACAATATTTTATTGATTTTTTTATTATAAAATAATCAATATGTTGTACTGTAATTGGTTACAAAAAAAAGTTATTTATAAAGCATTCCAAATTAGTTTTTTTATCTTAGCAAAAACGTTACGCATGAGATTTTTTTTATTTTTCCTATTGATTTCTAGAGTAGTTATTGCTCAAAACACTTATCCACAAGACTATTTTCAAGCGCCATTGGATATTCCGATGCAGTTATCCGGTAATTTTGGTGAATTAAGACCGAATCATTTTCATGCGGGTTTTGATTTTAAAACCTTACAACGAGAAGGTCTAGAAGTTCGTGCTGCTGCTGATGGTTATATTTCGAGAATTAAGATTTCGACTTTTGGAAACGGTAAAGCGATTTATATTAATCATCCTAATGGAATTACAACCGTTTATTGTCATTTGCAAAAAGCTTCAGGTGAAATAGAAGAATTTATAAAAAAAGCACATTATAGAGAACAAGCTTTTGAAATTGAACTTTTCCCAAAAGCCAATGAGTTGGAGGTAAAAAAAGGACAAGTAATCGCGCTTTCTGGAAATTCTGGTTCTTCAGAAGGCCCTCATTTACATTTTGAATTTAGAGATACTAAAACAGAAAAAGTCATTAATCCCCTGTTTTTTGGGTTTGATAAAAATTTTAAAGACACAAAAAAACCTGTTGTTTCAGCTGTTTATGTCTATCCATTGAATGGTACAACTGTTAATAAATCTAAAAGAGCTTTGCCTTTGAATCTGAGATTGCAAGCCGATGGAACCTATTTAGCTAATAAAGTTTTAGCAAATGGACCACTTGGTTTTGGAGTTTCTGCTGTGGATTACGATAATGTTTCAATGAATAGAAATGGAGTGTATAAAGTACAATCCTATTTGAATGGTAAAGCAAGTTTTGGTTATCAATTTGATACCTATTCTTTTGATGAAATGCGCTATGTTAATACGCTTATTGATTATGAGCGCTATAAAAAATCTTCTCAAAGAATCCAAAAACTGTTTATGCAATCTCCTTATGATTTGAGTATCATTAAAACGGATTCCGATTATGGGATAATAAAATTACAACCTAATTTGAATTTGACCTATCGAATTGAAGTCGCTGACTATTTTGGAAATACTACAATCATTACTGTTCCAATTGCTTTTGATACTTCAAGTTCCATAATTGAAGGCGAAAAACCGATTGGGAATTATTTTGTAAAAGCTAAAAAAGACAATATTTTTTCTAAAGATAATATGACAGCCACTTTTTCTGCTGGAACTTTTTATGAAGATTTCACAATGAATTTTGCGGTAAATGGTAATGTGCTCAGCTTGCATGATGATACGGTACCAGTGCATAAAAATTTTGAGATAGCTATTGAAAGCAATCAATATACAGATGAACAAAAAAGCAAAGTGTATATTGCTAGCTTAGGTTCGAATGGCAAGTTAGGCTATAATTCAACAAGTGTAAATGCAAATGTGTACACTACGAGAGTTAGAACTCTTGGTAAATACACACTAGCTATGGATACAACAGTTCCTGTAATAAGTATTGCTAAACCTATAGAAGGCCTTTGGATTAGTAATTTAAAAACAATCCAATTATCTATTAGTGATAGTGGATCTGGAATTAAGTCCTACAATGGTTATTTGAATGGGAAATGGATTTTATTTGAATATGATTCTAAAACCAAGAAGATAACGCATTATTTCAGTGATGGTATTGTGGCAGAAGGAGCTAATGAGTTGAAAGTGGTAGTTACAGACCAAGTAGGTAATTCCTCTACATTTCAGACTACATTTTATAGAAGTCAAAAATAATTAGATAACAATTGAAGAAAAGTAAGTTAGGTTATATTTTTATTGCATTTTGGATTAGTTTTTCGGCTTTGGCACAATTAGCAAAGGTGAAAGGGATTGTCCTGAATGCTAAGCAACAGGTAGTTAGTAATGTTACTATTTCGTTTTTAGGACATGCTACCCAATCGGATGATAATGGTTATTATTCGATAAAAGTGCCTGTAAATAAAAAAATAAATCTAGTTTTCAGTCATTTAACCTATAAAAAAGTTACTATTTCTTTGTTGTTAAAAAATAGTTCTGATTATGAATTGAATTTGGTTTTGGATGAATTTGCTGAGCAAATGGGAGAAATTATTGTTTCAAAAGATAAGACGACTCAGATACAAGGAATTACTACACTTTCAGCAGAAGTAATAAAAAAAATGCCAGGAGCTAATGCTGGAATCGAAAATGTTCTAAAAACTTTGGCTGGAGTCAATTCTAACAACGAAATGAGTACGCAATATTCTGTTCGTGGTGGGAATTATGATGAAAATTTAGTCTATGTAAACGATGTTGAAATATACCGTCCTTTTTTGATTCGTTCTGGCCAGCAAGAGGGTTTGAGTTTTGTGAATTCGGATTTAGTTCAAAATATCCATTTTTCTGCTGGTGGATTTCAGGCAAAATATGGTGATAAATTAGCTTCTGTTTTAGATATTACCTATCGAAATCCAACTCGATTTGGGGCTTCTTTTGAAGCGAGTTTGCTAGGTGGAAGTGTCGCAGTTGATGCTATTTCAAAAAATAAAAAATGGACTTCGGTTACCGCAGTGCGTTATCGCAACAATAGTCTATTGGTGAATAGTCAAGACACCCAAACGAATTATAGACCAACGTTTGTTGATGTTCAAACGAATGTGAATTATAAAGCTTCAGCAAAATGGGATTGGAGTTTTTTAGGGAATATTTCGCAAAATAAATACCATTACCAACCTTTAATTCGGAATACTAAATTTGGGACAATTGATAATCCGATGCAGTTAACGGTATATTATGAAGGGCAAGAAAATGATGCTTACACGACTTATTTTGGGGCATTAAAAACTAGTTTTCAGGCTACCGATAATTTAAAATTTAAATTCATTAATTCGGTTTTTCATACTATTGAACAAGAGTATTTTGATATTTTGGCACAATATCTTTTAATAGACAATACAACTGGTATAGGGTCAGATACTTATGAAAGTAATTATGCAAATGGAATAGGTTCTCAACTTAATCATGCTCGAAATGATTTAGATGCCTTGATTGTAAATAGTGAGATAAAAGGCTTTTACGATTGGAATAAATGTAATCTTGAATTTGGGGTAAAATATACTCGTGAATCGATTCGAGATCGAGTTAGAGAGTGGGAAGTTGTGGATTCGGCAGGGTTTTCG
The DNA here is from genome assembly GCF_042656445.1 of Flavobacterium sp. GCM10022190. NCBI lineage: Bacteria > Pseudomonadati > Bacteroidota > Flavobacteriia > Flavobacteriales > Flavobacteriaceae > Flavobacterium > Flavobacterium sp. GCM10022190. Next base: position 87,901 of record NZ_JBHSOQ010000006.1, on the reverse strand, counting down.
GTTAATCCACGCATTCTTGAATTTTCAAGAGAAGATCAGCCTGGTGTTTCATTTGTAGGTCCATTGGCTCCTTATCGAAGTGTTTTTGCAACAAATTTTAATACAATAAATCGTTTTTCGGCTTATGTTCAATGGAATTCTAAAACCAATTTAGAAAAAGCTGAACTCTGTTATACTTTGGGTGCTCGGATGCAAAATTGGAATGTCACAGGTACGAATTCTTCTGCTAATTCGCAAATGGTTGTTAGTCCTAGAACGCAATTGGCACTCAAGCCAAATTGGAAAAAAGATATGATTTTTAGAATTTCTGGAGGTTATTATTTTCAGCCTCCATTTTATAGAGAACTCCGAAATGCTTCGGGAGCTGTTCAGGATAATGTAAAAGCGCAGCAATCCGTTCATTTTGTGTTAGGGAATGATTATAATTTTAAAATGTGGAATAGATCATTTAAATTGGTTTCGGAAGTGTATTATAAAACATTAACGGATGTCAATACTTATACTATAGACAATGTTAGAATTCGTTATGTAGCCAATAACAATGCAAAAGCCTATGCCCAAGGAGTTGATTTTCGATTAAATGGTGAATTTGTGCCAGGTACCGAATCTTGGTTTAGTTTTGGTTATTTAAAAACGGAAGAAAACAGTGAAAATAGAGGGTATATTGCTCGCCCTACAGATCAGAGATTAAAGTTTGCGGTTTTGTTTCAAGATTATATGCCTTCTATTCCTAGTATGCGTTTGTATTTGAATTTGGTTTATAATACAGGTTTACCTGGAGGTGCGCCTTCCTATGCAGATGCGTATCAATATCAAAATAGGTTAAATGATTATAGAAGAGTAGATATTGGGTTTTCAAAAGTATTGATTGATGCTAATTTGCCAAATAAAAAATCCTGGTTTGGGAATTTTAAAGAATTAGCTATTGGACTAGAAATATTTAATTTATTTAATAATCAAAATGCGATTACGAATACTTGGGTTAGAGATGTGTATACCAAAAACGAATATGCAGTACCCAATTATATGACAACAAGAGTATTCTATGTTAAATTGACAGCTAAGTTGTAAACGCAGCAAGCAAGCTGTATTTAGGATATCATAAATTACCTTTAAAATTCAAAAGCATTTTTAAAAATCACTACATTTGAAAATATTTTAATGAGAGCCCTATGAAAACTGTACAAATCGTTTTGATGAATATTGCCATTTTGCTTTTAGTAAGTTGTAAAGAAGAGGTAGAGAAACCAAAAGTAATTTATGGCGATAAACCAGTTACTAAGTTTGATTCTACACAAATTTCAGTAGCTGATTTGCCTATTCAGATGGAAGGTACAGACTACTTGATTCATCCAGTGGGCGATTTGAGAGTTTATGAAAAAGGGGCTAAGGCAAAATATGGTTCTTCAAGCGTTATTGATTTAAGTTTTACTATTTCTAATGTAGGCGATGAAGAAATTACGGGTTATTTGCAAAATTTAAAATTTCAAAAAATAGATTCCGATTCTTTAACTTCGTTAACAGAGAAGCCTGCATTAATTTTAACGGCAACCTACTTAAAAGCAATTGCAGATAAAACAAAAAAACAAATATTAGTCTACACCATGTATGATGTAGATACAAATAAAGATGGGAAATTAGATACGAGTGATATCAAATCTTTATATTTAAGTGATATTAGTGGAGCAAATTTCAGAAAGATTTCAGCAAATTTTGAAGAGTTGATTGATTGGAATTTAATTGAATCTAAAAACCGTTTGTATTTTAGAACTGTAGAGGATACTAATAAAAATGGACAATTTGATAAGAATGATGTATTGCATTATAATTACATCAATCTGTTAGATACTGACTGGGAAGTAAAAAATTATAAACCTATTTAAATCAAAATATCACTTTCTAAATCCGATTTTTCAATATCGAAATCAAAACCCAATTGTTTCATAAGTTCGATAACCAAATTTTTATACCAATTTTCAGATTTAGGGTGAATGTAGATTCTTTCAATTAGTTGATTGATGTCTACATTTATTTTCAAACCATCATTGAGTTTTATATTCTGTTTTGATACATCTGTAATCACTCTTACTTCACGTTCATATTGAAAACTTTTTCGTTTAAATAAAAATGGGAAAAAGGAATCATCAAAAGGAATGTATTCTTTCTTGTAGTCGATATAGTTGACTTCGCCAATATATTGTTTAAAATTAGTTTCAAGGTCTAATGATTTTTGCAATCTTCCGATGGTGGATTGAATGGCTAAACCTTCACTATTTTGCGTAAAAATTTGCCACATGGCAAAAGATTCGTATTCGTTAATATGCCAACTACTAATCGCTATTTTCTCTCTGTGCGTTTTGTAATAATTTAGAAAATCAGGATTGTTAGTCGCTAATTTCTTTATTTCTTCATAGGTAGGTTCACTAAACGTGCCTTCGTATTGGTCTTCAAATTTGTCTGAACGCGACATGAATAACTTTTGCGAAAGCAATAAATCTAAAAATTTGGACAAGTCTAAATATTTCCAAATTACCGTATCGGTGTTTTCGGTAAGTTTAATATTTGAATTGTTGCTATACATTTTTTTTAGAATTAAAAAAGATACTATAAAGGTAGTGCTCGTTTTTGAATCTAAAATTAGCAAAAGTTAATTTTTAATTATTTATTCAAAAGATTGCAGCATTACCAATTTGTTGTATGCGCCGTTTAAAGCAATTAATTCATCGTGAGTCCCTTGTTCAACAATTTTTCCTTTTTTCATAACCACAATAACATCTGCTTTTTGAATGGTTGAAAGGCGGTGGGCTATAACAATCGAGGTGCGATTTTGCATCATGTTTTCTAAAGCTAGCTGTACAAATTTTTCGCTTTCGGTGTCCAGGGCAGAAGTGGCCTCGTCTAAAATCATAATAGGAGGGTTTTTTAAAACGGCACGAGCAATAGATAAACGTTGTTTTTGCCCTCCTGAAAGTTTGTTCCCACTATCACCAATGTTGGTGTAAATTCCGTTAGGAAAGTCTTTTACAAATTCATACGCATTAGCAATTTTTAAGGCTTCAATTATTTCTTCATCGGTGGCATCTTGCTTTCCTAAAGAAACATTCGCTTTTATACTATCGTTAAAAAGAATACTGTCTTGGGTGACTAATCCCATTAAAGAACGTAAGGATTCTAAGTTAATATCTTTGATGTCAACTCCGTCAATACTAATGGAACCATCGTGCACATCATAAAATCGTGTAAGTAGGTTAGCAATAGTACTTTTTCCGCTTCCAGATTGTCCAACTAATGCAACAGTTTGTCCTTTTTTGATTTGGATAGAGAAATCTTTTAAAACAGTCTCTTTTTCATATTTGAAATTAATGTTTTTAATAGCTATTTCTGAATTAAAAGAATCTTTTAAAACCGCATTTTCTTTTGAAGTGATTTCGTTTTCAACTTCTAAAACGTCAAATACACGTTCTGCTGCAGCTAAACCATTTTTAACAGCATAAGAGGCTTTTGAGATTGCTTTTGCAGGTGTAAGAATGTTAAATGCTAATGTTAGGTAAACGATAAAAGAAGAACCTTCTAAGGAATGATCAACTAAAACTAAGTTTCCTCCATAAAAAAGTAACGTAGCAATCGTTGTGATTCCTAAAAATTCACTCAATGGAGTTGCTAAATTGTTTTTGGTTCCAATGCTGTTGGATAAATTCAATAAACGCGTTACGGATTGGTTGAATTTATTTTTAAAGTTAGGTTCGGCATTGTAACTTTTAATGACCTTCAAACCGCCTAAACTTTCGTCTACAATAGAGATAAGAAAACCGCTTTCCTGTTGTGCTTGTAGTGATTTTGCTCTCAGGTTTTTAGCTACTCTGGAGATTATTAATCCAGCAACTGGCATGAAAACAAGTACAAACAACGTTAGTTTTGTACTGATAACAAACATAGTCACTAGCGCAAATATGATTGTTAAAGGTTCTTTTACAACAAGTTCCAAAATGGAAAAGAAAGAGTTTTGTACTTCGTTTACATCTCCTAACATTCGAGCCATAACATCACCTTTTCTTTTTTCAGAGTAATACGAAATGGGTAGTTCGACTATTTTGTCATACATTGATTTTCTTAAATCTTTAAGCACCCCATTTTTGAGGTGCATAATATGATATGAGGCTAAATAGTTGAATAAATTTTTGAATAAAAAGGTTATAATAACTAATCCTACAACAAATAATAAGGCAAATTGTATGCTGTTTTCTTTCGTAAATTCTGAAATTCTATAATAGAGTAATTCAGTAACATAATCTTTAATATTGCCAATTCCTTTATATACAGGTTCTTTGTATACTGCTTTATTTTTTCCAAAAAGTACCTCTAATACTGGAAAAAGTGTAAGCATCGAAATGGTGCTAAACAAGGCATATAAAATGTTATATATTATGTTCCATACAATATTAGATTTATATGGTTTTGTGTAAGGTATTAGTTTTATTAAATTTTTATCCATTAGTATTATTTCAATTGCATTTCAGAAATTATAGCCGCAATTTTTTGATCTAAATAAGCTTCTACTTCGTTAAAGTTTTCTACAGCATCCAGTTCCGTGTTTACACTGATGTAGAATTTGATTTTTGGTTCTGTACCACTTGGTCTAGCACAAATTTTAGAACCGTCTTCAGTGTAATAAATCAACACATTTGATTTTGGCATATCCATTACAGATTCTGAATTGTCTAATAGGTTTTTTGCAATAGATGATTGGTAATCTTCAATCATAACCACGCGTTGTCCGTTGATTTCTTTTAATGGATTTTCTCTTAAATCAATCATCATTTGATTGATTTCTTGTAAGCCTTCCATTCCTTTTTTAGTTAAGGAAACTAAATATTCTTTGTAGAAACCGTGGTCAACATATAAGTTTAATAATTCTTTGTAAACACTACTTCCGTTGGCTTTTGCTTGTGCCGCTACTTCACAAATTAACAAGGTAGCCGCAACAGCATCTTTGTCTCTAACAGCATCTCCTACCATGTACCCAAAACTTTCTTCTCCTCCACCAATGAATTGTAATTCAGGGAAGTCTTTAATCATTTTGGCAATCCATTTGAAACCTGTTAATCCTACTTTGAATTGTACACCGTAAGCAGAAGCCAATTCCATAATCATAGGAGTAGATACAATAGTAGATCCTACAAATTGTTTTCCATCGATTTTAGCTGCTTTTTTCCATTTTTCTAATAAAAAGGCAGTCATTAAAATCATGGTTTGGTTTCCATTCAATAAGGTCATTTTGCCTTCGTTGTTGCGAACAGCAATTCCCAAACGGTCGCAATCAGGATCTGTACCAATAACGATATCTGCATTCGTTTTATCTGCAAGTTCTAATGCAAGAGTTAAAGCTTCTGGTTCTTCTGGATTTGGTGATTTTACAGTTGGGAAATCTCCGTTAGGAACTTCTTGTTCTTTTACAATTTGTACATTTTTATATCCCGCTTGCGCTAAAGTTTCAGGAGTTACAGTAATTGAAGTTCCATGCAATGAAGTGAAAACAATGTTAAGGTTGTCTTTTGCTTCGGCTGGAGTATTAAAACTAGCGTTTTCAACTGTCGATTTGATGAAAGCTTGATCAACATCTTTATCGATGTATTCGATCAAATCTTCATTGGCGTCAAATTTGATTTCGTTGTAATTTAATTTTTCAATGGCATTGATAATAGCCTCATCTTCTGGAGGAACAATTTGGCCACCATCTTGCCAGTATACTTTATATCCATTGTATTCTGGTGGATTGTGAGAAGCAGTAAGTACAATACCGCATTGGCATCCTAAATATCTCAATGCGAATGATAATTCAGGTGTAGGTCTTAAATCAGAAAATAAATAAACATGGATTCCATTGGCTGAAAAGACATCGGCTACTACTTTAGCTAATGTTTTACTGTTATGACGACAGTCAAAAGCAATAACCGCTTTTATGGGTTGATTTGGGAAAACTGATTTTAGATAGTTGGAAAGTCCTTGAGTACTTTTTCCAAGCGTATATTTATTGATACGGTTGTTTCCTACTCCCATGATACCACGCATCCCTCCAGTTCCAAATTCAAGATTTTTGTAAAAACTTTCTTCAATTTCTTTAGGTGATGATGCTAATAATTGTTGTAATTCTTCTTGAGTTTTAGCATCAAATATAGGGCTTTGCCATTCATTAACGGCATCTAAAATGTTTTGTTTCAATTCCATATTTTGTCGCGTATTGATTCTTGTTTTGTATAATTGGTTGGTTCTAGTCTTTATAGATGTGATTTATTTAAAGCGAAAACGAAATTTAATAAATTAATCGGTTTGTTTCAACAAACAATCCTAACATATTATAAAAAATTAATTTCATTTGAAATTTTATATCGCTCTTCGTTATTTTTTGTACGTAAAATGATTTCGCCTAAGAATCCGGCTAAAAACATTTGAGTACCAATAACCATAGTGGTTAGTGCAATGTAAAACCAAGGATTACTAGTAACTAAACTATAAGGCATGTTGTTGTACATATGGTATAATTTAGAAAAACCAATATATCCGGCAAGTAAAAATCCGATGATGAACATTAACGAACCTAATGCTCCAAAAAAGTGCATCGGTCTTTTTCCAAATCGGGATAAGAACCAAATGGTAATTAAGTCAAGAAAACCGTTAATAAAACGTTCCATTCCAAATTTAGTCTCCCCGTATTTTCTGGCTTGATGTTGCACTACTTTTTCGCCAATTTTCCCAAATCCAGCATTTTTTGCTAAAACAGGAATGTATCGGTGCATTTCGCCCGAAACCTCGATGTTTTTTACCACAACATTTCGGTATGCTTTTAGTCCACAATTAAAATCGTTTAATTCGACACCCGAAGTTTTACGTGCTGCCCAGTTGAATAATTTTGATGGTAGATTTTTAGTTACAACCGAGTCGTAACGTTTCTTTTTCCAGCCCGAAACTAAATCAAACTGTTGTTTAGTGATCATGTCGTACAATCCAGGGATTTCTTCTGGGCTGTCTTGAAGATCAGCGTCCATAGTGATAATAACATCACCCTGTGCTTTTGCAAAACCAGCATGTAAAGCTTGTGATTTTCCGAAATTTTTCATGAATCGGATTCCTTTTACATGAGTGTTTTCGGTAGCAAAACTTTGAATAATAGACCATGAATTATCGGTGCTTCCGTCATCTAAAAAAATAATTTCATAAGAATAACGGTTTTCTTGCATTACTTTAATAATCCAAGTATAAAGCTCTTTTAGTGATTCTTCTTCGTTAAGAAGTGGTATTAGTATGGATAGATTCATCGATTTTATGCTTGTGATGGGGTTTTGCTTTTAAAGAATGCGGCCAAAATTAAACCAAAAATAGTACAGAAAACAATATTCGATAAGGATCCTTTTAATAATCCCATAACCGAAAATTGATCGTTTTCTTTCAAATCTTTAATTGCATTATTGATTGTTGCTGCTGGAGCATTGAATTTTTCCATTGCAGTCACCATATATTTAATGGTAAGTTCTTTGATTGTTATTTTGGCTGCAGGATCAATAAGATTGAATAGTATAATATTAAAGATAACTGAGATTCCTATACCGATTAAGGCTGAGATGAAATAAGTAGTAAAGGCGTCTTTAAAAGTGTAAATTCCTGTGAATTCTTTTTTTGTTTTGACCAATAATACAATTGCAATGGTTAAATACAATGCTATATTTCCGAAACCAATCCAAGGTGAGGTGAATAAATTTAAGTCAATGCTGTATATTAAAGTGGTTGTTAAAACAGAAGCTAATCCAGTTATAATTCCAAATGTTATTCCGTTTTTTTTTATAGTTTCGTGAATCATTGTTGGTGACTTTCAATTAAGCAACAAATATAGTAAATCCCACTATATTGAAACGTAAAAAACTGTTTTTAGCTGTTTGAATAAAAAAAAGAAATAAACATTTGTTTATTAAAAAATAATTGTATTTTTGCATCCTCGAAATTAATACTAATAAAATAAAAAGCTATAGTGAGTTTATACCTTTTCTGTTAAAAGGAAAGCTTCAAAATAAATTATAGCCAAACAAATAAAAAAGATTCAAGATGAAAAAAGGTGTACACCCAGAAAATTACAGATTAGTTGCATTTAAAGACATGTCTAATGATGACGTTTTTATCACTAAATCTACAGCAGAAACTAAAGAAACAATTGTACACGAAGGTGTAGAATATCCAGTTGTTAAAATGGAGATTTCTAGAACTTCTCACCCTTTTTATACAGGTAAATCTAAACTTATCGATACTGCAGGACGTATTGATAAATTCAAAACTAAATACGCTAAACATATTAAATAATTTTAATTTGTTTTATTATACACTAAGCCTTCCTTTCGGAAGGCTTTTTTATTTTTATCTCTACGAAAACTTTGTAACTTTGGCTTGTGTATAGGATAAATCACAAAAAAATCAACCAACAACTTTATGAATTATATACTTTTTGATGGTCCTGCTCGTAATGCCTTGCTGCCATTTACTTTTACCCGTCCAGTTGCGGATATTCTAATAGGAATTATACCCATTCGTCAAAAATGGGAACGTTATCTGGGGTCTACAATTACTACATTGACGGAGGAATATTTATCTGAAAAATATCCAATGGTAGAATTAGAAGAAAATGTAATGATCAACGCTTCTTTTTTACCTAATGAGATTTTAGCTGAAATGGTTTCGAATTTAGAGCCTAATCAAGCGATTTTTAAAGGAGATGAGGTCATTGCTTTTTATACTAATGATAGTCAAGAGGAAGTGGATTTTGACACCTATGAGATTATAGATTATTCTGAAGATTGCATTACGGTTAAAAATACATGGGATATTTTTTCAAAAAACGGTGAGGCTATTCGCGAGGATTTTGAGTTTTTGACAGAAGATAGAAAATCACAGCCTATTCCAAGTAGTGTGAATGTTATTGCAGCAGAAAATATTTTTATTGAAGAAGGTGCGAAGTTAGCCTTTGTTACTTTAAATGCTTCTACAGGGCCTATATATGTAGGAAAAGATGCTGAGATTATGGAAGGATCAGTAATTCGCGGGCCTTTTGCACTAGGTGAAGGTTCTGTAGTGAAAATGAATGCTAAAATTTATGGTCCTACATCAACAGGTCCTTATTGTAAGATAGGAGGAGAGATTAATAATTCGGTGTTATTTGGCTGTTCAAATAAAGGACATGATGGGTTTTTAGGAAATTCGGTTTTAGGGGAATGGTGTAATATAGGTGCTGATACGAATAATTCAAATTTGAAAAACAATTATGATGAGGTGCGTTTATGGAGTTATGAAACGGAAGGTTTTGCTAAAACAGGATTGCAGTTTTGTGGTTTGATGATGGGGGATCATAGTAAATGTGGTATTAATACCATGTTTAATACAGGAACTGTAGTGGGAGTAAGTGCTAATATTTTTGGCTCAGGATTTCCAAGAAATTTTGTTCCGAGTTTTTCTTGGGGTGGAGCCGCAGGTTTTACAACTTATGTAACTAAAAAGGCTTTTGAAACGGCCAGGCTCGTGATGGATAGAAGAGGGGTTGAATTTGATGAAAAGGAAGCGGCTATCTTAGAACATGTTTTTGAAATTACTAAAAAGTGGCGAAAAGAATAGGGTACTTTTAGGGAAATAAATAATTTTTAAAATGAATACTTCATCTGTTTTTGGTGAAGTATTTTTTTGTTTTATAGGGTTTCTTTGTTTTTTGTTTAAATAATGTTTGTTAATTCAGACTTTTGTTGTTTTTTTGATGAAAATTAAAAAATCAAAATATGGAAGATTTTGTGAGTTCCTTGAATAATATCATCTGGAGTAATGCTTTAATAGTTTTGTGTTTAGGAATTGGTTTGTATTTTTCAATACGAACTCGTTTTTTACAACTTCGACATATTAAAGAAATGTGGAAATTGCTATTTGATGGAGAGAGTACAGATTCAGGAGTTTCTTCTTTTCAGGCTTTGGCAATGTCATTAGCAGGTAGAGTAGGGACAGGTAATATTGCTGGAGTTGCTACTGCCATTGCTTTTGGAGGACCAGGAGCTATGTTTTGGATGTGGACAGTTGCTTTTTTAGGGGCAAGTACAGCTTATGTTGAAGCGACTTTGGCGCAAATATATAAAGAGAAACATTTAGGTGAATTTCGTGGTGGTCCTGCTTTTTATATAGAAAGAGGTTTGAAAATGAAATGGTTCGGAATTTTGTTTGCTGTAGTTTCTGTTGTTTCGGTAGGTGTGTTTTTGCCGGGAGTTCAGGCGAATTCGGTAGCAGAAGGAATTAAAAATGCTTTTGATGTTGAAACTTGGATTTCAGGTTTGGGAATGGTTGTTTTGTTTGGAGCGATTGTTTTTGGAGGTGTAAAAAGGATTGCAAGGTTTACTGAATATGTAGTTCCGTTTATGGCAATTGGTTATATAGCATTTGCTTTAATTATTATTGGAGTGAATTTTGATCAGTTAGGGCGTGTGTTGAGTTTGATTTTTAAGAGTGCATTTAATTTAGAAGCAGGATTCGGGGCTGTTTTTGGATTGGCTATTCAGTGGGGGGTGAAGAGAGGAATCTACTCTAATGAAGCAGGTCAAGGAACTGCGCCTCATATTGCGGCTGCAGCCAATGTTTCGCATCCGGTAAAACAAGGTTTGGTGCAGTCTTTTTCGGTTTACATTGATACTTTGTTTGTGTGTTCGGCTACTGGATTTATGATTTTGATTACAGGAATGTATAATGTTCAAAATCCTGAATTTGGTAGTAACGGAGCTTCGGAGTTTTTGTATCATGGTTTAAAAAACGTAGCAGTAGGACCGGCTTATACACAAATGGCAATGGATACCGTTTTTCCTGGTTTTGGATCGTATTTTGTAGCAGTAGCATTATTTTTCTTTGCTTTTACAACTGTTATAGCCTATTATTATATTGCTGAAACGAATATTTCTTATTTGACTAGAAAATTTGAATCACCTGCGTTTTATTATGTGTTAAAAGTAATAATGATGGTTGTGATTATGTATGGTGCGGTTAATCAAGCAACTTTGGCTTGGGCAATTGGGGATTTAGGGGTAGGTTTGATGGCGTGGTTTAATATTATTGCGATTATTCTTTTGCAAAAACCAGCATTAAAAGCTCTTTTGGATTATGAAAAACAGAAAAAGGAAGGAAAGGATCCTGTTTTTTTACCTGAAACAATTGATGTTTCAAATGCTCATATTTGGAATACTTTAAACAAAGTTAAAACAGAGTAACTATTGTATAAATTATTTAAGCTTCTAGTAGTATATTTTATGCTTTACTAGAAGCTTTTTTATAGGAACAAATTACTTAATTAAGTTATCTTTGCGCTTTTAAATTTATTGAGGGTAGAAATTTCTAACTTCTAGCCTCTAACTTCTAACTTTAAACAATGATTACAATTAACGATATATCGGTTCAATTTGGAGGAACTACACTTTTTAGTGATGTTTCCTTTGCTATTAATGAGAACGATAAAATTGCCCTTATGGGTAAAAATGGGGCTGGAAAATCGACTTTATTAAAAATTATTGCAGGAAATAGTAAGCCATCAACAGGGAGTATTTCGGCGCCAAAAGAAGCGGTTATTGCTTATTTACCACAGCATTTATTGACAACTGATACGGCTACAGTAAAAGAAGAAGCTTCGAAAGCTTTTTCTGAAGTGTTCCAAATGAAAGCGGAGATTGACGAAATAAATGAGCAATTAACGATTCGTACTGATTATGAAAGTGACGAATACATGAAGCTTATTGAGCGTGTATCAGACTTAAGTGAAAAGTTTTATGCTATTGAAGAAATCAATTACGAAGCAGAGGTTGAGAAAGTTTTAAAAGGATTAGGTTTTGTTGCTGCCGATTTTAATCGTAAAACTTCTGAATTTTCGGGAGGTTGGAGAATGCGCATTGAATTGGCTAAAATCTTATTGCGTAAGCCAGATTTAATTTTACTGGATGAGCCTACTAACCACATGGATATCGAAAGTATTCAATGGTTAGAAGATTTTTTGATTAATTCGGCTAAGGCGGTGGTGGTAATTTCACACGATAGAGCTTTTGTAGATAATATCACGAACCGTACGATTGAAGTAACAATGGGACGTATTTACGATTATAAAGCAAAGTATTCTCATTATTTAGAATTGCGTAAAGATCGTAGAATTCACCAGCAAAAAGCATATGATGAGCAGCAAAAAATGATTGCAGATAATCGTGCTTTTATTGAGCGATTTAAAGGGACTTTTTCCAAAACAGATGCGGTACAATCTCGTGTGAGAATGTTAGAGAAGTTAGAGATTGTTCAGGTGGATGAAGTCGATACTTCGGCTTTGAAATTAAAGTTTCCTCCAGCAGCTCGTTCTGGGCAATATCCAGTTGTGGTTAAAGATTTGGCTAAATCCTATGGTGATCACGTAGTATTTAAGGATGCTAATATCGTTATCGAAAGAGGTCAAAAAGTAGCTTTTGTAGGGAAAAATGGTGAAGGTAAATCTACCATGATTAAGGCTATCATGAAAGAAATAGGTATTGATGGAGGTAGTGTAGAAATTGGTCACAATGCTCAAATTGGCTATTTTGCACAAAATCAGGCGTCGTTATTAGATGAAAATGCAACTATTTTTGAAACGATTGATAGTATTGCTGTTGGAGATATTCGTACCCAAATAAAAAATATTTTAGGAGCCTTCATGTTTCAAGGTGACGATATTACTAAGAAGGTAAAAGTGCTTTCAGGAGGAGAGAAAACGCGTTTGGCAATGATTAAATTATTGTTAGAGCCTGTAAACTTGTTAATTCTGGATGAGCCTTCAAACCATTTGGATATGAAAACCAAAGATATTATTAAGGATGCATTGCGAGATTTTGACGGAACTTTGATTTTAGTTTCTCACGACCGTGATTTTCTTGATGGTTTAGCGACTAAGGTTTTCGAATTTGGAAACAAAAGAGTAGTAGAGCATTTCGAAGATATTACAGGTTTCTTAGCGCACAAGAAAATGGATAGTATGAAAGAAATTGAAAAATAATTTTCTATTCAAACATAAATAAAAGGCACAATTTGTGCCTTTTATTGTTTTTGTTAAATTCGGATTCCAGGAGGTAGTAATTCTTTGTAAGCTGGATTTTTTCTGAAAAAATGTACTATTCTAGGATATACTGGAACTACTTTTGTACGTTCTTCGATTGAGTTGTCGAGTATGTTTTTTATTATGAGATCAATGATTTTGTCGTTATCAAAATGTTCCGGGGTATTGATTTTGGTTAAAAATATTTTTCTTTCTTGAAGTGAATATTCAATTGTAATAAGGCCTTCTGGAATGGTGGTTTCAAATTGTCTGGCGAATGCGTTGTTTTTAATTTCAATTGAATCAATTGTTTCCATAGTAATTAAGAATTTTGTTGTGCAAAGCAATAACAATAGATTTTTTGCTCAAAGATTTTCTGAGTACTATCGCTTTTTGCTTTTGTTTTATGTGAATATTTTATTCGATAAGAGGAATTGTAAAGTTAAGTATTTGGATATCAAATTCAAATGACTTTAACACAGCTTCGAATGTTAAAGTTTAGTTTGTTGTATTTGGTTTAGTTGTTTTATGTTTTTTTGAGTCTTTAAATTAGTATTTTGGTAATTTAAAATCCGAATGATTCAATGAGTAAAATTCCTGTATATTTTATGCCTGGGTTAGCGGCCAATCCTTTAATTTTTGAAAGAATAAGGTTGGATGATTCGCTTTTTGATGTTCATTTTTTAGAATGGAAAATTCCAGAGCAAGGAGAAACTCTTGAAAATTATGCTAAGCGCATCGCTTTGGGTGTGAAAAAGGAGCAATCAGTTTTAATAGGTGTTTCTTTTGGAGGGATTTTGGTGCAGGAAATGGCGAAGTTTCTCAATGTGCAAAAAATAATTATTATTTCGAGTGTTAAATCAAAGGAAGAATTTCCTAAACGAATTCGTTTTGCCCGAAAAACATTGCTTTATAAGTTGATTCCAATTCGATTGGTGCTGAGTTTGGGTAAGTTGGCGCAGTTTGTTTTGGGTGAAAAAAGCTCAAATAGAATGCAGTTGTATGATACTTTTCTATCGGTACGCGATGTTAATTATTTAAAATGGGCTTTTGAGAAAGTAGTTTTATGGGATCGTATAAAAATAGATGAACGTGTGATTCATATTCATGGTGATAAAGATGCAGTGTTTCCCATCCAAAATATCCAAAAATGTGTGGTGGTAGAAGGTGGAACACATGTAATGATTTATACTAAATACCGATGGTTTAATGCTAATTTACCAGCGATTATTTTAGATTCAAAAAATTTAATTTATAGTTAAATATTCTAGTAGGGCTAAAAAAAATCCGTCAACTTTAAATAAGTGACGGATTTTAAAAAAAAAGGTGTGATGAAATTACATTTTTTTCATTTGTTCTTTCATCATATTGATTTGATCTTTCAACATTCCTTGTTTGTCTAGTTTCTTTACTTCAGCGATTAAATTGGTCGCTTCAATTTTTCTTCTTCTTGAAAGCGCAATTCCAGCCAAATTTAGTTTAGCAACGGCTAAATCCATATCCATAGATAAGCCTAGTTCAATCGCTTTCTTAAAATATTTCTCTGATTGATTGATATTTGTTTGCGAAAGCATGATTCCGTGAAGGTAATTAAAGTATCCTTGTTGTTTTCTAGTTAAAGCTCCTTCAGGATTTTTTATGTATGAAAGCCACTTTTGAGCGCCTAAAAAGTCTTGTTTTCTTAATTTTAAAAAGGCCAATAAGATGAATTCGTTTCTGTAATAAAGAAAAACAGGAATTATTGTAAGCAATAATAAGAAGATTCCATTGCCAATATTGTTTTCCGTAAATTGCCAAATGCTAGTAATTACAATAAGTCCAGCGATAATAAGTTTGATATTCTTGTTTAACATGATGGTTGTTTGATTTGTGTTTGCAAATATAGTAAAAGGAATTAAAAATATTTTTATAAAACTTCTTGCTAGAAAAAAAAGTCTTTGTATATTTGCACTCGGTTTAGAAATGACCGTTATATCAAACAATAAAAGATACAATTAATAAGATTTAAAGATACAAACCAATGAGCAAAAGAACGTTTCAACCATCGAAAAGAAAAAGAAGAAATAAACACGGATTTATGGACAGAATGGCTTCTGCAAATGGAAGAAAAGTTCTTGCGCGTAGAAGAGCTAAAGGAAGACATAAATTAACTGTTTCTAGCGAGCCTAGACACAAAAAATAATGTTTGAAAAAGCATAAATAAGGGCGTTACTTTTATTAGTATCGCCCTTTTTTATACCTAGTCTGAAAATAGTACTCAAGTTTATGTTTTTTAATGAGTTACCTCTTTTAAAAAAAAGTAAATTTGAGAAATAAAAAACTTCAAAAACAATAATTACATCATAATGCCAAAAGACACTTCAATCAAATCCGTTTTAATTATAGGTTCAGGTCCTATTGTTATTGGTCAAGCTTGCGAATTCGATTACGCAGGATCGCAATCAGCTCGTTCTATTCGTGAAGAAGGAATCGAGGTTATTCTTATCAATTCGAATCCTGCTACAATTATGACCGACCCATCAATGGCGGATCATATCTATTTGAAACCTTTAACGACTAAATCGATCATTGAAATCCTTAAAGAACATCCACAAATTGATGCTGTATTGCCTACTATGGGTGGTCAAACGGCACTTAACTTGTGTTTGGAAGCGCAGGAAAAAGGAATTTGGGATGATTTTGGTGTAAAAATGATTGGGGTTGATGTAAACGCAATTAATATTACTGAAGATAGAGACCAGTTTAAAGCGCTTTTAAAGAAAATTAATGTACCTACTGCTCCAGCAGAAATTTGTACATCGTATTTAAGAGGTAAAGAAATTGCTCAGGAATTTGGTTTCCCATTGGTTATTCGTCCTTCTTTTACATTAGGAGGAACTGGGGCTTCTATCGTATATAAACCAGAAGATTTTGACAGATTATTAACTGCAGGTCTTGAGGCTTCACCAATCCATGAAGTTTTAATTGATAAAGCTTTAATGGGATGGAAAGAATACGAATTAGAGCTTTTAAGAGATAAAAATGACAATGTTGTTATCATTTGTTCTATCGAAAATATGGACCCAATGGGAATCCATACTGGAGATTCTATCACGGTAGCGCCAGCTATGACATTATCAGATACGACTTTCCAAAAATTACGTGATTACGCTATCTTGATGATGCGCAGTATTGGAAACTTTGCTGGAGGATGTAACGTACAATTTGCAGTATCACCTGATGAAAAAGAAGATATTGTGGCTATTGAAATTAACCCACGTGTATCTCGTTCTTCTGCATTGGCATCAAAAGCTACGGGTTATCCAATTGCAAAAATCGCTTCTAAATTAGCTTTAGGTTATAACTTAGATGAGTTACAAAACCAAATTACAAAATCTACTTCGGCTTTATTCGAGCCTACTTTAGATTATGTAATTGTAAAAATACCACGTTGGAACTTTGATAAATTTGAAGGATCTGACCGAACTTTAGGTCTTCAAATGAAGTCGGTAGGTGAGGTAATGGGAATTGGGCGTTCGTTCCAAGAAGCTTTACACAAAGCAACACAATCATTAGAAATTAAACGTAATGGTTTAGGTGCAGATGGTAAAGGGTATACCAATTACGAACAAATTATTGAAAAACTTACTTATGCAAGCTGGGATCGTGTATTCGTAATTTACGATGCGATTGCTATGGGAATTCCATTAAGCAGAATTCATGAAATCACTAAAATTGATATGTGGTTCTTGAAACAGTATGAGGAGTTATTTATCTTAGAAAAAGAAATTGCGAATTATAAAGTGAGCAATTTACCAAAAGAGTTATTGCTTGAGGCAAAACAAAAAGGTTTTGCTGACCGTCAATTAGCTCACATGATGGGATGTTTGGAGAGTGAAGTTCACGCTTTACGTATGGAGATGAACATCAACCGTGTGTTTAAATTGGTTGATACTTGTGCGGCGGAGTTCAAAGCAAAAACGCCTTACTACTACTCAACATTTGAGGCTGAAATTGAAAAAGCAGATGGGACTCGTTTTGTAGATAATGAAAGTATTGTTACTGATAAAAAGAAAGTAATTGTTTTAGGTTCTGGACCAAACCGTATTGGACAAGGAATTGAGTTCGATTACTCTTGTGTTCACGGAGTTTTAGCTTCTAAAGAGTGTGGATACGAAACGATTATGATTAACTGTAACCCAGAAACCGTTTCAACTGATTTTGATACAGCCGATAAATTATACTTCGAGCCAGTATTCTGGGAGCATATTTATGACATTATCCAGCACGAAAAACCAGAAGGAGTTATCGTTCAGTTAGGTGGTCAAACAGCGCTTAAATTAGCTGAAAAATTATCTAAATACGGTGTAAAAATCATCGGAACAAGCTTTGATGCCCTAGATTTAGCGGAAGACAGAGGACGTTTCTCTGATTTATTAACTGAGTTGAAAATTCCTTTCCCTAAATTCGGAATTGCAGAAAGCGCAGACGAAGCTTCTAAATTAGCTGATTCATTAGATTTCCCATTATTAGTTCGTCCTTCTTATGTATTAGGAGGTCAGGGAATGAAAATTGTAATCAACAAACAAGAGTTAGAAGAGCACGTAATTGATTTGTTGAAATCAATCCCAGGAAACAAATTATTGTTAGACCACTATTTAGATGGTGCTATCGAAGCAGAAGCAGATGCTATTTGTGATGCTGATGGTAATGTTTACATCATCGGAATTATGGAGCATATCGAGCCATGTGGAGTTCACTCGGGAGATTCTAATGCTACTTTACCTCCTTTCAACTTAGGAGAGTTTGTAATGCAACAAATCAAAGATCATACGCACAAAATTGCTAAAGCATTAAAAACAGTAGGTTTAATCAATATTCAGTTTGCGATTAAAGATGATACCGTTTATATCATCGAAGCGAATCCAAGAGCTTCTCGTACAGTCCCATTTATTGCTAAAGCGTATGGTGAGCCTTACGTAAACTACGCTACTAAAGTAATGTTAGGACACAGTAAAGTAACCGACTTTGATTTCAATCCTAAATTAAACGGATACGCTATCAAACAACCGGTATTCTCTTTCAGTAAGTTCCCTAATGTAAACAAAGCTTTAGGACCTGAAATGAAATCAACAGGAGAAAGCATCTTGTTTATCGATGACTTGAAAGATGATCAATTCTACGAATTGTATTCAAGAAGAAAAATGTATTTGAGTAAATAATCACTCAATTTCTTCATACAATAGGCTGTCCGACAACGACAGCCTATTTTTTTTGTTTTTTTTATTTGGAGCACAACATTTGGCTTTTTTAATAGCAATAGTTCCTGCTGTTCGCTGTATCTTGTGGCAGCCTAAAGACAGCTGCCACAAGGATGCCGCTACCATCAGGGCTATTAGACAGGAATTGTTTTTTAGAAGAAGCGACCATAAACCAAAGAATGAAAACAATAAAATGTATTTTTGTTTTACTTGATAAAAGGAATAGTTTAAAAATAACAACATGGAAATAGTTTGGCAAATTAAATCTTTTGAGACCTTAACAGTTAGCGAACTCTACGCCATTTTAAAATTGCGCTCAGAAGTGTTTGTAGTGGAACAAAACTGTGTTTATTTGGATTTAGATGGCAAAGATCCCTTAGCATTACATCTTTTTGGAATATACGATAATCAGATTGTTGCTTGCAGCCGACTTTTTAAACCCGGAATTACGTATGAAACCGCGTCAATAGGAAGAGTAGTCGTTTCAGCGGATTATCGCGATAAAAAATGGGGAAAAGAATTAATGCTACAATCTATTTCCGCCATCAAAAAATACTTTGGCGAAACTCAGATTACCATTGGTGCGCAATTGTATCTAAAAAAATTCTATGAATCACTGGGTTTTGTTCAATCCAGCGAAATGTATCTGGAAGATGATATTCCGCATATAAAAATGGATTTGAGTGAATAAGCTTAAATTTTAAACATCAAAAAAAAACCTCAATTTATTGAGGCTTTTTTGTGGATTATAACGTTTGGCCACTTGGCTAAGTTGTGGCCAAAGCGGATTGATTATTTTCGCTTAAGTTAAAACTTTCTGCGTGAATTGATAGTTTCAATTTCGAAAAAACCAGCAATTGAGATAAATGGCGGTTATAAGCAGGTTTTATTTTTCTTTTTTGATAAACTTTCCAGTTCCACATTGAACATGTAAATCTACTCTACATATAAAATAATAGATATTCCCTTCAACCTTTGTAATTTCAAAATATGGTTTTTGTTTCGAGATTACTTTTTGAAATTCAGTAAGTTTAGATTCGTCTAGTTTTTCAACACTCTCCAATATAAAACTACATTTACTAAGCAATACAATTTCGTAGTCTTTTTTTACTTTTTCGTCAAAAGTGTAGTAGTGATTTCCTTTTATTTCAAATCTATATGAACTCCAATCTTTGTCGTCATATTGAGTTTCATATTCTCCATTTACCAACATGGAACAATTCTGTCCAATTGAATTTAAGCCTAAACTCAAAATAAATATGGTTAAATATTTTTTCATCGTTGATTCTGTTGAGCTTCGTTCAGAAACTTGCTTATAACGTCAGACTGTGAAAAAAACTCCCAGTCTTGAAACAAATATAGTTTTTATTTCTTTTATTGAGAGAAAAATCATGTTTTTAAATATACGCCATTTTCGAGAAAACAAGCTATTTTTTTAAAACACGCCACATCAAAAACGATTCAAAAAAGGAGGAATTAAATCCTCTTGAAATTCTCTATCAAAACTTTACAATAACTCCAATAGGCATGGATGTTGAGCGGTTCTGTTCAACAGGAGTTTCATTACTTCGTCCGTTCGCTATGGCTCGGGTGTTCGTGCTACGCACGCAACGAATCCCTTAGCTGTTGTATGTAGTGCATTTAAAACGCTTTAGGTTTTCCGCCAATCATAATTGTAGCTTTATCGTGAAACTCATCTCCGATTTTAAATTCAATTCCTGCTTTTTTAAGAGCATCTGCCATTATTAATGAGGCTGGATCATTTGTTTTGAATATTATTATTCCTTCCCATATTACACCTAAGGGAAATTCTTTTTTATCAACTTTCCAACCTGAATCTAAAAACGCTTTTAAAAAATCTGAGGCATACATTGCTGATTCAGGATCGCCCATCGTTTGGATATTAAAAGAAGAGGGAGTTTTAGATAATTCACGCAATAAAATTTTATATGTGTTCAAATCAATATGGCGACTTGAAAATTTTATTCTTAGTTCTATGTTTTGCTTTTCTACTTCTTCTGCACGTAGATTTGATTTTGCAGCACTTTCATTTGCAAGCGCTGCACTTTCATTCGCTTTAGCTGCATTTTCTATAGCTTTAGCTGCTTCAGCTTTTGCTAAAGATGTGAGTTTCTCGTTTGCTATAGTTCTTTCATTACTATAATTTTCACGAATTGAACTGCTATAAATTGCTCCAATTGTTGCAATTAAAGCTATTGTAGTTCCGAAAACTAGTGCAATGTTGGAATAATTATAAATCGTATCAGCTGTTGTTGAAGATATGTTAAACATATTTTTTAAATTTTAAATTTCTGATGAAAATAATTTTACGGCTAGCTAGGTGCATTACCTACAATGTCATACTTTGAAAAAACATCCCAGTCTAGCAACAAATATAGTTTTTCATTTTTTTTATAGAGAGAAAAATCGTATTTTTAACATACGCCATTTTTGAGAAAGCAAGCTATTTTTTTTAAAAACACACCACATCAAAAACGATTCAAAAAAAGATGACATTAAATCCTCTTGAAATTCTCTATCAAAACTTTACGATAACTCCATAGGCATAAATGTTGAGCGGTTCTGTTCAACACCGGCTTCATTACTTCGTCCGGTCACTAAGGCTCGGGAGTTCATGCTACGCACGCAACGTATCCTTTAGCTGTTGGTGGTAGTTATTCTTTCAAATATTTGAATTTTGTTTTCCCTCGAATTTTGAATTCCTTTTCAGTATAAATTCGTCCTAATTTTCTGATTTCGATTAATGAATCATTTTTGTCATAATAATATTCAGTTAGAAACTCAATGTATTGGTTAGGATTTGTAATTTTTGAAAAGCTACTATCTCTTTTGCTAAATAGTTTATTGTTAGAATTATATTTATAATAAGTTTTCATTCGATTTGTTCCACTAAAAACCCAATCTTCTATTTCTATTCTGTTAAGTTTATCATATTTATATTCAGATACCTTTGAAATTTCATTGTCTTCGATTACTGTTTTCTTTATAACTTTACCATTTAAGTATTCATAATTTATAGTTTCTCGTAATCCAATTTCAGACTTTAAATTTCCAAACTTATCATATTTTAATTCCCAAATGATTACATCATTCTTAGTGTTATCTATTATTTTTATTAGTTTTCCATTTTTATCATATAAATATTTATGTTTTAGGATTTTTGAAATTAAACCTTTCCCTTCTCTTTTGTAGACTGATTTAGTTTCGGATAATTTGTTTTGTGAATTATAAAAATAGAATGATAAGTTGTTACTATTTATTAAATTATTTTTTGAATCATAAATATTTGTTACACTTGTTGCTCTTCTGATTATTGAATCTTTTTCGTTTAAATTATTTTCAGTTATAGTGATTTGGTAAGATTTATTTTTCTCTGAATATTCCAACAAGCTATTCTCTTCAAGATTTCCACATGAAATTAAATTACAGAGTAAAATCAATAAAAAAAAGTGTCTTTTCATTGCAGATTTTTATAATTACCACCAATCACTAAGATCCATGATGAAGCCACAAAGGCATTTGATGTTTTTTGTATCCTATTTATAAAATTAATTGTATTTCGAAAAAATTCCTGAATCGGTTGCTGTCCAAAAAGAACATTTTTGCCCACAGGCTTTTAAAGCACTATTTGCCCAAGTATTGCAGGTTTTAAAGATGCTGTAACTTCCGGTTGCTTCATAAAAAGCATCGGTTTTGCCATAGTTAGCATTTGTTTTAATTACTATAAAATCACCTGAAGCTTCTTTTTGAAAACTGTCAGTTATATATGTAATCAAACGACTATATTGTTCTTTACTGATTAAAATGGATTTACAATCTTTTCCTAGCTTCATTTTTTTATAGTAAGTAGCATGTATGGCAGACGAACTTAGTCCTGAAGCCGCTTTAAATGCAACTGAAGCCTTTAAGTCCGACCATTCAGGCGTTTCTAAATAAAAACCTTTATCGCCCCAACCCATTGCAATATATTGATATGTTGAATCAGCTGCTATAGTGTTTTTATAGGGAATTTTTTTACTCCAGTCTATCTGTTCACTTTTTGTAGGCATTACAATATCTGTATGAACACCGTTAGTGAGAATGTAAATTTCCATTTCACTTTTACTGTTATTTTCTTTTTCTATTGTGATTTTTGAAAGCAGATAAGCCGAAGATATGTAGATGATAATAAATCCTAAAAAATAAATAATCGTTTTTAAAAGTATTTTAAGTGCTTTTTTCAAGTGGAACGTATTAATTGATTTATTATTCCAAATTTAATTAAATAAAATTCATGTTAAAATTTATTTTGAAAAAAGAGTTAGTATAAGTGTTTGCAAAAAAAAAAAAAAGCGACTTTCTAAAAAATCGCTTTAATTAAAATAAGATAGGTTTTATGCTTTTTCGATGTGTATTTCTCTGGCTTCCAATCGGGTGAGATCCATATTTTCTGGAGTATGAAGTACCATTGGGAATTTCTCAATTTTTACAGAACTACTATCTAAACCAAAAGCACTTTCTTCAGATAAGCTTAGCTTTTTAATAAAGAAATAAGAATTCATAATAATGTTTTCGTGCCATTTTAATTCATTATCATTTGATAAGTATTTTTCAGAAAGCACAAATTTAAAGTCTCCAATGATGTTGTTTTTATTTAAGGACTCATATCGGCTTCTGATATCTACTTCGCCATTCTTCACCATGTCTTTGATAACTTCTTTAAACATGAGGTTAATTTTAGTAGGCTCTCTAAAACCAAGATTGAAATCCACACGGTATAAATCATCTTTACGGATTTCAGTTACTCTATATTCGGTTTTATAGGGTTCAGAAAGAATATTTACGTGCACAAACCAATAAATATCGGCTCTTTTTGGTCGTTTTTGTAAAATAGAATACATTACTTTTTCTTCTATTTCATCAACTCGTCCTGCGTTGGTCATATACACTAAGTGAGTTGCATATTTAGGGATACTCAAATCAACACTTAACTCGCTAAGTACTTTAATGTAATCTTGTACTTTTACAATTTTAGTATAGCTTTTGGTAATCTTTTTGGCAGAGAACCATATTGACATTACAGTAATTAAAAGTATTGCAATAATTAAGGTTACATAACCTCCATCGCTAAATTTTGTAACATTTGCGGCTAAGAAGCTAAATTCTATTATAAGATATATTGTGATTAATGGAACCATAAAATACAATTTTACTCTTTTCATAATTAAATAGAAATTAAGTAAAATAGTGGTCATTATCATACAAAGAATAATGGCTAAACCGTATGCGTGTTCCATGTTACTGGACTCTTTAAAATGCAATACAATTCCAACACAACCTAAGAATAAAAGCCAATTTATTGATGGAATATACAATTGTCCTTGTAATTCGGTTGGGTAGTTGATTTTTACTTTTGGCCAGAAATTTAATCGCATAGCCTCATTAATTAAGGTAAATGAACCACTAATTAAGGCTTGAGACGCAATTACAGCTGCAGTAGTTGCAATTACGATTCCGAAAGGTTGAAACCAATCAGCCATAATTAGGTAGAAAGGGTTTCCGTTTTTTCCACCTAAACTTAATAATGTTTCTCCCTCATGATGGATAAGATAGGCTCCTTGTCCAAAATAGTTTAAGACCAAAGTTGCTTTGACAAAAATCCAGCTAATGCGAATGTTTTTTCGACCACAGTGCCCCATGTCAGAATACAAAGCTTCGGCTCCTGTGGTACATAAGAATACAAATCCTAATACAAAAAAGCCATCAGGGTGAATGGTCAATAAGTGGTAGGCATAATAAGGATTGAAAGCTTTGAATACTTCTGGGTGTTCTATAATTTGGATAATACCTAAAATTCCAAGCATACTAAACCAAATAAGCATCATTGGAGCAAAGAATTTACCAACTAGTTTAGTACCAAATTGTTGAATGGTAAAAAGGACAAATAAGATTCCAATTACGATAGGGACGGTGTTAATATCTGGATAGTAGGTTCTAATTCCTTCAACAGCAGAAGATACGGATACTGGAGGTGTAATAATTCCATCCGCTAGCAAGGCACTTCCCCCTATAATTGCTGGGACAATTAGCCATTTGATTTTTGTTTTCTTTACTAAAGCATACAACGCAAAGATTCCACCTTCACCATGGTTGTCAGCATTTAAGGTTATGATAACGTATTTCAGTGTCGTTTGTAATGTTAATGTCCAAAATACAGCAGAAATACCACCTAATACAACATCTGCGTCAATGGTGTGTTCTCCTAAAATGGCTTTCATTACATACAAAGGAGAGGTCCCAATATCTCCATAAATAATTCCTAAAGTAATTAATAGACCTCCTAAAGATAATTTGCTGTGTAAGTTTTTATGAGATGCGTTCATTATATTTTTTTGTAAAGGCATCAAATTTACTCATTTTTAAATAAACCAAAAGTTAATATCCCTAAAAAACAGAAAAACACGACTAATTAGCCGTGTTTTTAATAATAGTTATTTATTTTGTTAAATTCTTCTGTTGTTGCTTCTTGAAGATCCATTATTATCGCCTTGATTTGATCCTCTATTTCTATTTGAATCGCCTCTTTCTGGTGCAGAATAGGATGGATTACTTGGTCTAGAGTAGGAGCCTTGGTTAGAATTTCTGTTGTTATTTTCTACTCTAGGAGCGCTGTTCTCTTGTCTAGGAGTGTAGGCTCTTTGATTTTGTCCATATTGATTTGAATTCGATCTTGAGTTTTCGGCTCTATTTTGATTGTACTCTCGATTCTCTGTTCTTGCTGCACCATTTTCTTGTCTTGGAGTGTAGGCTCTTTGATTTTGTCCCGCTTGGTTTGAATTCGATCTTGAGTTTTCAGCTCTATTTTGATTGTACTCTCTGTTTGTACCTCTTTGTGAGGCATTATCTCGAGAGCTATTTTCGGTAGTGTAACCTCTGGAAGGGTTATATTGTCTTGAATTTGACGAATTACCGTTAGATTCTCTCGTGTTTATTCTTGAATTAGAATAGTCTCTTGAAGGAGTGTTTCTATTTGACGAATAATCTCTTGTTTGTTCTCTTCTAGATCCCGAATTGTTATTGTATTGTCTGCCTTCAACATATCTGTTTGAATAATAATTTTTGTTATAATAACTTCTTCTTTGATCTAATTCATAACGATTAGTATAGTTGCTATATCTTCTGGTAAAGGCGTAATTTGGATAACGTCTTTCGTAAGCATTAGAACGTCTGGTGTTGTATAAAGAGATGGCTACATTACTTCTTCTATAGCTTACATAATTATAACGATTACTGAAGTTTACACATAAATTAATATTATTTCTATATCTGTAAATTGGGTATGGATTCCATGCGTAAAAGTAGGATGGGTAATAATTCCAATACCAGTTAGAGATGTATGGACGATAGTTAGAGATCCAGAATGACGCATAAATGTGAGGAGTTGAATAGTATATTGGTTCATAAATGTAGTTAGGACCATATAAATATTCGTTACCAATAAATTGTACTTGCACTCTATTATTGCTTCTTTCGATATCTATAGTCGCAACATCTTGATATACATCACGATCTAAAACAGATTGAATTATCACTACGTGTGTGTTATATTCCACCGTTTCAATTACGCGCAAATAATCGACTTCGTTATCGTTATTCAAATCTAAATTTGAAATTTGAAGTTCTGGGTCATTCAATCTTCTTTCAAAGTCTTCTAAATTTCTGGAGTCTCCAAATACAGAAGCAACTGCTCTTAAATCAAGATTGTCGCTTATTTCGTTACTCATCGCGTTTACTGTTGTTCTATTTTGAGCTTCAACAGAAGCTGAGAACAAAGTAGCTACCACACCTAATAGTATAATTGTATTTTTCATGATAATGGATATTTACATTCTTGATTGGGTATATTCAATTACTGTGCCAATTCATTATGAACCTATTTAGCCGATGTTCAATATGAGTATACAAAAGAGTAGATTCTATTATTTAAAATAAAAAAAACCGTTCTGTATTAATTTCAGAACGGTTTGTATAACGAGTATTTGCGTTTATTTTCTCCTCCCGCGATCACCGTATTGTTGAAGCAATTTTCGGTAAAAATCATCCTCTGATTTTTTTAGCTTAAGAATTTTAACTGCTGGCAAAATGGTTCGGATACTTTTAGTGAATTTTTTTCGCAATAAAAATAATTCTTCATCAGCGGCTTCCATTTGATTAAGCAAAATTATAGCTTCTTTTTCACTGATTTTATTTAAAGCATCTCCGTTCATTCGCCACTTTAAGGTTCTCATTTTTTCATGTCTTATCTCAAATTGCTTATCGTCATAAGCATTGTAAAGCGGCCAGAATTTCTCAGCTTCTTGTGGGCTAAGGTTTAATTCGGTAGTTAAAAAAGCAACTTTCATTGCTTTTACTTGCTCTTTTTTATCTTTTATATTGTCTTGAGCATAAAAACTACAAGTGAATAGCAATAATAAGGGTAAAAGTTTTCTAAAATTCATCATCTTTTCTGTTTGAGGGATTATTCTATTATATAGTGTTCGATATTATTGTTGCTAATCAAAATATCTTCAATGGTTTGATCTTTTAATTCGATATCTTGATCGATGTTTTTAATATCTTCTTCATCTAAAGCGTTTATTAAATCGTACTGGTTGATGTTAGATTGATAGCTTAGATAGTTTTCTAATGTAATTGTATCTAAATCATTTTTAGTACTCGCATTTTTTATCAATGCAGGAATTGCTAGAGCAAAAACGAAAACAGCTGCAACCATCATTATTATTGATTTTTTTCTTTGGAATAATGAGATTGTTTTTGGTTCTTCTTTAGGTAATTGAGCGAGTAATTGAGCTGAAAAATTTTCAAAATAATTTTCGTCTGGAGTTTTGAATCCAGATTCAATCTTAGGGTTGTTATGTAGTTTAAATTCTTTCATAATATCTATTAGACCAAATAAAATGGAAAAGGTTTAATTTGTGGTTAAAATGGCTTCTATTTTTTTTACGGCATGATGATAAGAAGCCTTTAAAGCTCCTACTGAAGTGTCTAGAATTTCAGAAATTTCTTCGTATTTTAATTCTTCAAAATATTTCATTTTAAATACTAGTTGTTGTTTTTCAGGAAGTGTAGCAATGGCTTTCTGTAACGCAATTTGAATGTCATTTCCATCAAAATAAACATCAGATTGAAGATTATTTATAGTGTTGTTTTGTAATGTTTCGGATGATATTCCACTTTTTTTTGCTTTTTGGTTTAAAAAAGTTAAGGCTTCATTGGTTGCAATTCGATACATCCAAGAGAATAATTTACTTTCACCTTTAAAATTTTTTAAATTTTGGAAAACTTTAATAAAAGTGTTTTGCAAAACATCATCGGTGTCATCATGACTTAAAACGATGTTACGAATATGATTGTATAAGGGCTTTTGGTAGGAATGCAACAATTTTTGAAAAGCATCATTTTGCGTTTTCGGATTTAATAATTGTTCTATGAATTCCTTTTCTTCCAGCAAAGTTTTTTGGAGTTTAGATTTAAAATGGACTAAAAGGTTTAATTTTTTTTGAAAAAAATTAAAATTCAGATTCTTCTTCTGGATTTGGAGTTTCTGGGGTTATATTATTGGTTGTAGCGGGATCAGTAATGGCTGGTTTTGGCGCTATAATTCTAGGGAAAATAGGAACATAAACTTCAGTTACCCATTTTGATGGATTTTTTATTTCTGTTTTACCAGAAATATAAATTTCTAAGAAAGAAAAAATAGGGTTTGGCGCTATTTTTTGTTGGTTTAAGTAATTAATCGTTTTGTTGTAAGCTGTTTTTAGATGAGAATAATCACCTGTAAGCGTTGTTTTGGCCGCTTCAAAAGCATCCAATTTTCCTGCTACTAAGTCACTTCCTGAGCTCAAAAAAATAGCATCACGAATTCCAACACCAATGGTGATTTTAGTAAGTCCTTTGGGAGTATCGTAAGTGTGATACAATATGAAAGGCTTGCCGTTAATTATAATGTTGTTTTTTTTGCAAAAAGCGATTAATTTAGGCAGAACAATTTTGAAATTTTTGTTCACTTTAGGAATTTCACAAGTAAAACTTTGACCCAGGTAATTCATGGCTGTTTTTTGAACAATTCCATTTTCTTTAGTAGAAAAAGTATTGATTTCATAAACCAAAGCTTTGTCTAAATTTGCTAAGCTTTTTTCGTAAGTTTCACCAATAACTTTTTCTATTCCGCCATGTAAAGCAGTATAAATTTTAAAGTAAAAGCTCATTTTTCCTTTAGTTCTCCAAGTTACTTTAGTGCCTCCTATTGTATCTTTGAAATACCAACTCACCTGAGAATTTGTTCCTTCAAATTCCATAGTTTGACTAATACTGTCATTTTCTTTTACGGCGATGGTTTGCATTTTACCACTTCCATCTTGGCTTTCCCATGAAAAAGAAGCGCCTTTTCCAATGGTATTTTGAGGGTAATCTAATTTGGTTTCAGGATCTTGAGTAGTCCACGAACAAAAGTCACTCCAGTTTCTATAATCATTTACATAATTATAAACAGAAGTTTTAGGAGAATTAATAATCTTACTTCTTTCTACAAGAAAATCGCCTTTTTGTGTAGCAATAAAAATGGATAGGGCAACTAAGCTAAGTAATAAAAGAAGAAAGATATATTTTATAATTCTCATAATAAATTGATTATTTCTGTTGTAAAGTTAGAAATTTTATCAATATGCAATGCTATTGGTAAGAAAATTATAAAATACGATGATTTATCGATTTACAAAGGGGTATTGAATAGAATTCCTTGAAAAACTAGATAATAGTTTTTTGAGGTAACTTGTTGTTTATTAGTGTTTTGGTTTT
Organism: Flavobacterium sp. GCM10022190; assembly: GCF_042656445.1. Taxonomy (NCBI): domain Bacteria; kingdom Pseudomonadati; phylum Bacteroidota; class Flavobacteriia; order Flavobacteriales; family Flavobacteriaceae; genus Flavobacterium; species Flavobacterium sp. GCM10022190. The sequence continues at coordinate 58,702 of NZ_JBHSOQ010000006.1, read as the reverse complement.
AATAAAAAGAAGCTAATTAGGGAATTCAATAGTGTTAGTGTTTTAGAACAACTTTGATTACAAATAGTAAACCTATGAAAATTAAAAAACCAATTAGTATTTTGTAATTTCCTTTATAAAAAATTCGGTGGGTAGCAATGTCTTTTCGATAAGAAAAAATCATAATAACGATAAAAGTAATTAGAAAACAAATGGCAAAAATTAATTGTCCTTGACTAAACATAGTAAAAATATTTATTGCAAAAATAGTCAAATGTTTAGGATTAGTTGCTAATTTGCATTTCATTTAACTTATAATAATTATGCAAGATCAAATTAATTCTGTTAAAGAATTTCATACAGCATTCGGGATTGGATACAGTGAAACACCAATCGCTGATTTAGGAGAAACAAAAAAGACACTTCGCTATCATTTAATGAAGGAAGAGAACGAAGAATATCTGGAAGCAGTAAAAAATAATGATTTAGTGGAAATTGCAGATGCTTTAGGAGATATGATGTATATCTTGTGTGGAACTATTATTGAGCACGGACTTCAGGATAAAATTGAGGCTGTTTTTGATGAAATTCAAAGGAGTAATATGAGTAAATTGGGTGAAGATGGAAAACCAATTTATCGTGAAGATGGGAAAGTGATGAAAGGGCCTAATTATTTTAAGCCTGATTTTACAAAGATTTTTGAAAATAGTTAAGATTAAAAAATAAAATGGCGGTTATCGAAATTGGATAACCGCCATTTTATTGATACAAAATTACATTTAAATTTTTACTGTCCATCCAAAAGGATCTTCAGCTAATTTATGTTGAATGTTTGTTAATTTTTCTTTTAGTTGTAAAGCAACTGAATTTTCGATTTGAGGTAATTCGTAGTACTCATCTTTATATGAAAATCCTTTAATAGGACTAACTACAGCTGCAGTTCCAGCGCCAAAGATTTCTTTCAAGCTTCCGTTTTTAATACCTTCAATCAATTCAGAAACAAGAACTGGTCTTTCTTCAATAGCGATTCCTTCTTTTTTAGCCATAGCAATGATACTTTTTCTAGTTACTCCATCTAAGATTCTTTCGCTTGTAGGAGCTGTAACTAAGGTATCATTAATTTTGAAGAATACATTCATGGTTCCAGCTTCTTCTAATTTAGTATGAGTAGCATCATCCGTCCAAATGATTTGTTGGAAACCGTCTTTATTAGCTAAACTAGTTGGGTAAAATTGTCCTGCGTAGTTTCCAGCAGTTTTAGCAGCTCCAATACCGCCATTAGCAGCTCTACTGTAATGTTCTGCAATAATAACTTTTACTTCTCCAGAGTAATATGCTTTAGCTGGAGATAAGATAATCATAAATTTATATTCGTTTGATGGATTTGCAACTACACCAAATCCAGTAGCAATCATAAATGGTCTAATGTAAAGGGAGTTTCCTAAACCTTTTTTTATCCAAGCTTCGTCTAATTTTAATAACTCATTAAGTCCTTCCATGAATATTGATTCAGGAATTTCAGGCATTGCCATTCTTACAGCCGAACTATTAAAACGCTTTACATTTTCATCAGGTCTAAACAACCAGATGTCGTTATTATCATCTTTGTACGCTTTCATTCCTTCAAAGATAGCTTGACCATAATGAAAAACTCTTGAAGAAGGATCCATTAAAAATGGAGCATATGGTTTTATTGTTGGATTTTGCCATTCGCCATCTTTGTAGTCACATTCAAATAGATGATCAGTAAAAACAGAACCAAAACTTAAATTGTCAAAATCTACTTCGTTGATTTTTGTATTTGAGGCTTTTATAATTTCAATTTTCTTGGTTTGAGTTGTACTCATAATTATATGTTTTTGTTTTTTGAATGCATTGTTGAATTTTAAGTTATTTTTCATTTATAATGAAAGTCAACTTTATTTCCTGCAAAAATAAATAAAAAAGGGCAAAAAGTTTGCTAAAACTTTACTATTTGTTAGTGTATAATTGGATTTTCGTATTTGTTTAAAATAAAACCTAAAATTAGAATCATTTCTATGAAAAATGCAATAATTCATTTCCTTTAGAGCCAAGGTTGCTAATTTTTTTAAGTAATTTTGGCTGTGGATATACATTTAAATTAAAAAAATTGAAAAGAGAAATTATTCAAACCAGTGATGGGTCTACTACAATTCATTTGGAAGAGTGGAATGAAAGTTATCATTCTAAACATGGAGCCATCCAAGAAGCGAAACATGTTTTTATAAAAAATGGACTTTCATTGTTTGAAGGGAGAGCGATTTCAATTTTAGAAATTGGATTTGGTACAGGTTTAAATGCTTTCATCAGTTTTTTAGAAGCTTCTGGATTGCATCAAACTATTGATTATATTGGGGTAGAGGCTTATCCCGTAGTGTCAGAAGAGTTGGTTTCTATGAATTATGTTCAGGAATTAAATGCGGAAAATGAATTGGTTATTTTTAAAAAAATGCATGAATCGGCTTGGAATGAAAAAATAGTATTGAGTGATTTTTTTACTTTAACTAAGCGACAACAGTTTTTTCAAGATATTGACGATATTGAACAATTTGATTTAATTTACTTTGATGCATTTGGCTATCGAGTGCAGCCTGAATTATGGAGTACTGAAATTTTTCAAAAAATGTATAACGCTTTGAAAACGAATGGCATTTTAGTGACCTATGCAGCCAGAGGAGTGGTTAAAAGGAGTATGCAAGAAGTTGGTTTTAGAGTTGAAAAATTAGCAGGTCCACCTGGTAAAAGAGAAATGTTTAGGGCAATAAAATGATTTTTCGTTAAAAACTTAACAATTTTTATTTTGAAATAATAAAAATCATTGTAACTCGTTATTGTTTGATAAAGCTATTTCTAAAATTCTTACTTTTACATAGCTTAAAAATGAATGTTTAACCTAAAATCGTTAATCTATTATGTCAAAAGTTATGTTTGATTATACCAAATCGATATTAGAAAGAGTAAGTTTTGATTTAGTACTTTTTAGCAAGGAATTAGAGAAAGCCATAAAAACTTTACTTCCACATGAGTTAGAACAGTTAAAAGAATGGTTAGTATCTTTTATAGTAGAAAAACCAGAATTAAAACCTTCATTAGGAATTATAAATAATTAAAAAGGAATCATTTGATTCCTTTTTTTTTGTTTATTTTGGACAATTTCACAATGGATTGCAATTCTCTTATTTTGTAAGTAAAATATTTTTAAAAAACAATTAAAAAGTATTTGGTCGATTTTATGTGTTTTTTAACTACTGCGATAAGTGAGAATCAATTTTGAATTTTGTACTTTAGACATATCAATTTTAATACCTAAATGTTATGCCTAGAATGATATATGATTATACAAAGTCTATCCTCGAAAGAGTAAGCTTTGCTCCAGATTTATTTGTGAAAGAGCTTAAAAAAGCAGTTAGAAATTTATTGCCACATGAGATGGAACATCTTAGAAACTGGCTTAATTACTATACAAAAGAAAGACCAGAGTTAAAACAATGTCTTATTGAGTTAGACAAAAACAAGTAAGAGGTAGAGTCAAGAGTTTCTTGACTCTATTTTTTTTGTAGAGGGCTAATAATCTGAACATTTTGAAAAACAATAGCTCCTTTTACAACTCCAGCTATTGTAGATCGTAAAGCTTCAATAATTTGGATTTTTAATTCGCTTTTTGGATAAATCAAACTTACTTCTCGTGCGGGTTTAGGTTCTACAAAATGGCGTAATTTTAATTTATCAGACTCTTTCAAATCTAAGGTGTGTAAGTAAGGCAATAGAGTAGTCCCTAGTCCTTCATCGGCAAGTTTAATTAAGGTTTCAAAACTTCCGCTTTCTATTTGAAAATTATTAGTGGCCGTTCGAGTATTATTTTTACAAAGGTTGATAATTCCATCTCTAAAACAATGACCGTCTTGTAATAATAGAATTTCATCAATATTTAAATCATTTATTTCGATTTCTTTTTTCTGAAAATGGTGATGACTCTCCGGTATGTAAGCTACAAAAGGTTCAAAGTATAAGACTATTTCTTTGATTTTTTCCTCCATCAATGGTGTCGCAGCAATAGCAGCATCTAAATGTCCATTGTTAAGTTTAGTAATAATTTCTTCTGTATTTAGTTCTTCAATTATTAATTTGACTTTTGGATGTTTTTTAATGAAATTATTCAAAAACATAGGTAATAAAGTAGGCATGATAGTAGGTATAATTCCCAGTCTAAATTCTCCTCCAATATATCCTTTTTGTTGTTCAACTATATCTTGGATTCGGTCGGCTTCGTTAACTATATTTTTAGCTTGCGAAACAATTTTTTGTCCAATATCGGTTAGTTGAATAGGTTTTTTTGTTCTATCAAATATTTGAATATTAAGTTCTTCTTCAATTTTTTGAATTTGCATACTTAGCGTTGGTTGCGTAACAAAACACTTTTCGGCGGCTAGTGTAAAATTTTTATGTTCGGCAACAGCAAGTACGTATTTAAGTTGGGTAATAGTCATAAATAGAAGATTTTGCTGCAAATATAAACACTATCGATTGAATTGTATAACTTCCTATAAAATTATGCATCAATAGAAGCACAATGAAGGCTGTGTTTAGAAGATAAATAGGAAGTGAAAATTTAAAATTGTTTAGTCTGGAAAAATTATTTTTTTCTTTTTATCAAAAAAAAGCGCTTTTTTCATTTTTGTGTTTTTTTTAGCTTTATTTTAGCTTTATGAAAATAATAGCCCGTCTTTTTTTATTTTTATTTATAGCTTTTTTATTAACGCCTTTAATTGTGTCGTTTGTAGAAAAGGGAGCTTCTACATCTATTATTTTAAAGATGTCAGAAGAGGAACAGGTAAAAAAAGAAGTAAAAGACAAAGCATTTTATACAACTATTCAACCGCTATTTGAGCAAAAAACTATTATTAGTAGAACTATATCATTTTTTAAGAAAGTACTAAAACACAACATAGTTTCAAAAAAGATTTTTGTACCTCCACCTAATTGGGCTTAATACAAATAAATGTTTTTAAAGAAATTTTGAAAACAGTATTACTTGGTTTTCAATATTCTAACGTATTTAATTTCTTCGTATTATGACAAAAAAAAATAATCTTTTAGCCAACTTAAAATCGGATTTCGCATCTGGTTTGGTGGTTTTTTTAGTGGCATTGCCTTTGTGTTTAGGTATCGCAATGGCTTCAGGAGCTCCTTTGTTTTCTGGAATTATAGCAGGTGTTGTAGGGGGGATAGTAGTAGGTTATTTGAGTCAATCTCATATAAGTGTTTCTGGTCCAGCTGCAGGTTTAACAGCTATTGTTTTAACAGCAATTACTGATTTAGGTTCTTTTGATGTGTTTTTATTAGCAGTGTTTTTAGCAGGAGTAATTCAATTACTTTTAGGTTTTATAAAGGCAGGAAGTATTTCTAATTATTTTCCCACTAATGTAATTGAAGGAATGCTTGCAGGAATAGGAGTAATCATTATTTTAAAGCAACTACCTCATGCCTTTGGTTATGATTCAGATTTTGAAGGTGATGAAGCCTTTATTCAAATTGATGGTGATAATACTTTTTTTGCCTTGTTTAAGGTATTGAATCATTTTCAGTTGGGAGCTATTATCGTAACTGTAGTTTCTCTGGCCATACTGATTTCTTGGGAAAAGGTTTCTTTTTTTAAGAAAATAAAATTAGTTCCAGGGGCCTTAGTAGCGGTAATTTTAGGAGTAATTATCAATGAAATTTTTATTAATAGTGGTAGTGCTCTTGCAATTGGTAAAAACCATTTAGTATCATTACCTGTTCCAACATCATTTGAAGATTTTAAAGCAATAATTGTCACTCCAAATTTTGCAGGATTAACTAACCCAAAAGTTTGGACAGTAGGTTTAACTATTGCTATTGTAGCTTCTATTGAAACTTTGTTGTGTATTGAAGCTTCGGATAGATTAGATCCTCAAAAAAGATATACGAATACTAACGTAGAATTAAAAGCGCAAGGAATTGGGAATATAGTAAGTTCTCTTATTGGAGGTTTACCTATGACCTCTGTAGTAGTTCGTTCCTCAGCGAATAGCAATGCAGGTGCAAAGACAAAAATGTCGACAATTATTCATGGATTCATGTTATTATTAAGTGTCCTGCTTATTCCGGCATTATTGAACAAGATTCCGTTGGCAACCTTAGCAACTGTATTAATAATGGTTGGCTATAAATTAGCTAAGCCATCTAAGATTAAATACTTTTTTGAAAAAGGGAAATATCAATTTTTGCCTTTTATTGCTACGATGGTCGCTGTAGTAGCTACAGATTTATTAAAAGGAGTAATGCTTGGAATTATTATTAGTATTATTTTTGTTTTAAGAGGGAATTTAAAAAAAGCATATACTTTTAAAAAGGAGGAATATGTTGATGGCGATATCATACATATTGATTTAGCCCAAGAAGTTTCTTTTTTAAATAAGGCAGCAATCAAAAACACTTTAAAAGAAATTCCTGAAAATTCTAAAGTAATTATTTCGGCACATGACACGGTGTATATCGCTCATGATATTTTAGATTTAATTAAAGAATTTAAAACTATTAGAGCTGTTGACGAAAATATTAAAGTAAAATTAAAAGGATTTAAGGAAGCGTATCATTTAGAAAATTCAGATGAAGTGCCTAATCATGTGTCGATTGAACATTATTATGATGTAGCCAAACGAAAAGTAATAAAAAAAGAAATTTTTGAATAATTGTTTAAATTATAAAGCTAAAGGATATGGTTGATTTTTATAAAAAGATATTAGATAATAATAAAGAATGGGTTGAAAAAGCATTAGAAAAAGACCCAAATTATTTTGCTGATTTAGCCAAAGGGCAAACACCTCCATTGTTATGGATAGGATGTTCAGATAGTCGTGTTCCTGCTAATGAAATTATTGGAGCTAAACCAGGAGAAGTATTTGTTCACAGAAACATTGCGAACATGGTTGTACATTCTGATATGAATATGTTAAGTGTTCTGGATTATGCGGTCAATGTTTTAAAAGTAAAACACGTAATTGTTTGCGGTCATTACGGTTGTGGAGGGGTTAAAGCAGCAATGGGAAATCAATCTATAGGAATTATCGACAACTGGATTAGACATATTAAGGATGTTTATCGATTGCATAATGAGTATCTTGATTCCATTCAAGATGAAACGGAACGATTCAATACTTTTGTTGAAATCAATGTAAAAGAACAAGTTTTCGATTTGGCTAAAACATCTATTGTGCAAGCAGCTTGGAAGAACAAGCAAGATTTAACTTTGCACGGTTGGGTTTATGGATTGAATTCTGGATTTGTGACTGATTTAGAGGTAAATATGAGCTCTAATAAAGAGTTAGATGAAGTATATCAACTGAATTTGTAATAAAAAAACGCCATCAAGGCGTTTTTTTATTCATTATCTAAATTTTCATTGAAAGCTGATGGAAGTAAAGTTGGGATAAATTTAATCAAGATAGGAAGTAGTAAACTTCCACCAGGAAGTAAAAAAATAGTTAGCGATGGTATCGTTTTACAAATATCTAATAGCTGTTTTTTTACTTTCTTTTTTTCTTTCTCACTTAAGTCTCTGCGTGTAGAATAAGCCAATAAAAGCATTAATTCTTTACTTTCTATAATTTCTTTGAGCAATCTATTTTTGTTCCTACTGATAAGAGTGATTACACTTTGTGTAGTTTGGTCGTAAAAATGTTTTACGGGATTAGAATACTTAAAATAGGGGATTTGGTCTTTGTACTTCGTAATAAAAGTATCTGTGTTTTTAATACTTTCGGTGACAAAATCAGATGGTATTTTTAGGTTTTCGGCTAGTTTGTGTAAAAAATAAATTTCTTCGTTCTCAATTTGTCCATCACTCCAAATTGCCATTCCTGCCATATCCATCAAATAGTACTTTTCTAAATCAGATTCAAAATAATCAAGATTAAGATCTTCTAGATTTTGAACACTAATATTGGAGAATTTACTGTAGCGAACTGAAGCTTCAAATAGTTTAATTAATAAATCATCATAATTTGACTTATTGGTTTTTATCTTCAAAGCCAACGTGACAACGCTAACTACGGCTTCTTCAATTTTTTTTAGGTATTTCTCAGGAATTTTACCATTTCGTAAATATTGTCCAAAAGCCAAAATATCAATAAAAAGTAAGGCATTAGTAACAATGTGTGAAAAGTTCTTATTGATGATGTCTACATTTGTTTGAACACGAGTATCAATTATCTTTTCTAGATTTAGTGAAGGTGAACCATTTGGTAACACCTTTTTAAATAAGTTAAATCCTTGAGGATGTAAATCGTCATAAAAATCTAAAGCTTTTTTTATGAAATTATTGGGGTCTTCGTCCTGAGTCATCAAGCCGTAAACACCATATAAGGTATTTAATAAGGCTACTTTAGGTATTTCATTTTGCACCCAACCTTTAGTATCAACAAGCATTGGTGTTTCAAAAGAAATAATATGACCATAGATAAATCCTGTAGCTCTTGTTTTTTTGTAAAAAGAACCAGTGTCCAAGAAAAGATGTTCTTTCTTGAATTCTTGTTTGATGAAAAATTTATCAATCCAACCAGATGCAGAAGGGTTAATCATAGTCTTTTTTTGAAGCTACAAAGCTATGTTTTTTTATAGTTTTGATGTTATATTAAAATAAAAAAACCGTCTTAATTTTGTTAAATTAAGACGGCTTGAAATTTTTTTAAGAAAATACTATTTAATAATTGCTGTGCAGGCTACTCTAGCTCCTGCATTTCCTGCTGGTTGTGATGTAAAATCATCAGTGCCATCATGTACAATTAATCCTTTACCTAAAATATCTTTTGTTTGGTCACCACATCCAATACACCATTCGTCTGTAGTTAGTTTGATGGTTCCATTACCATTTTCATCTGCTGTAAAATTCCCAATATCACCTTTATGGTATTCTCCAACACCCCATTTTCCATGTTTTTTAAAGGTTGGGTTCCAGTGACCTCCAGCCGAACTTCCGTCAGCAGCTGAACAATCTGATTTTTCATGGATATGGATAGCGTGAACGCCTGGTTTTAGCCCTGTTACTTTTGCTTCAAAAGTTACTTTTCCGTTTTTTTCAATAAAAGTAGCTGTTCCGCCAACTTTACTATTACTTTTTGCTTCAAATGCAATATTTAGTTTCTTACTGTCTGCCGATTTGTTTTGAGGCTTACAACCGATTAAGACTGTACTAATGGCAAATGTAAATACAATAAAATTTTTCATGATTTTTTTGTTGAAGTTTAAAAACATAAAAGTACTATAAAATCGGGCAAAAATCAAAGAATAGAGCGTTTCTATTTTGATTTTTCCCCAATAAAATGATTGTTAGGGGATTTAAATAATACATTAAATGAAGTCAAACTTCCATAAATTCGAGTAATGTATTGTTGTAATTCAATTTTTTCAATTTCTTCCAGATTACTCGAGTTTATTTTTTGTTCCATTACACGTAGACGGTCTCGTACCATGACAATTTTGTGAAAAAATGTATCAATTGGCATTTCTTTGCTAGCTAAGTTTGCCTGACCCGGTTCTAATATGATTTTTCCTCCTTTCCATTTGTCGCCTATAGGGACAATTTCAGAAACATCCGACCATTTTTTTAATAGGTTTCTTAATGTTGTTTCTACATCTGAGAAGCTTACAGTATCTACCTCGTTTTCGGCAGCTTCAATAATTTCGAATGTGTCGTCTAAAGGAATTGTTTCTAAGCCATTTTCAATGAATGTTACCCAATATTCTTTAGATGAAACATTGGTAATTACTCCTTTTCCGTATTCTGGATGTGTAATTCGGGAACCTATGCCTAGTATTTTCATATGTTTATCTTTTTTATCTAAAATAGGAACAATTTTTGTGATTTCAAAAGAGCAATTTGTCTTATTTTTATATTAAAATTAGTTGGTTGTCTATCAGATTTTTATTGGTTTAAATTTTAAAACTTTTGGCTATGAAAACATTTAGAATACTTGTTTATATTCTCTTCTTATGTTCTGTTTTGGTTGGTTTTTCACAGGAAAAAACAAAAAAACAACTTAGAAAAGAACAAAAAATAGAAAAACAAAGTACCATCCAGAGAATAGTTGAGGCTAAGGAATTTCAATTCGTTGCCCGAAACTCAAATTCACAGTATTTTCCAATAATGGACTTGTCAAATAATCCTAATTTTATCAAATTCAAACCTGATTTTATACAAAGTGATTTGCCTTTTTTTGGTCGTGGATTCAGTGGTTTAGCTTATGGTGGAACTGATGCAGGATTGCATTTTGAGGGTAAGCCTGAATTATTTACCGTTGAAAAAAATAGTAAGGAGTATCAAGTTAAGGTTTTATTCAAATCGCAAAACGATTACTTTGATATCAGGCTTTCGGTTACTTTTAGTGGTATGGCAACGTTATCGATAAATAGTAATAATAGAGGGCCTATTTCTTATTTTGGTGAAATAATGCCAATTAAAGAGGATAAAAAGAATTAAAAAAAATGAAGCCCTTTAATTTTTTTAAAAGGGCTTCATTTTATAGTTTAAATATTCAACTTTAGAAACAATATTTGTTTTCAGCAATAATTTTTGCACTAATTGTTCGTCTAATTTCTACGATGTTAGGCATATTGGTATATTTTGTGTAACGTCTTAATCCCATTAGCATCATACGTTGTTCATCGCCTTCTGCAAAAGAAATAATACTTTCTTTTCCTTTTTGAGTAACAATATCCACAGCTTTATACAAATACAATTTTGCCATTGCAATTTGTTCTTTGATATTGGCTTCTCCTAGTTTTTTAGCTAATTTTTCCGTTCTTAAAATAGTAGACTCAGCCATATAGATTTCGATTAAAATATCGGCTGCAGCGATTAACAGTTGTTGGTGTTCATCTAAATCAGGACCATATTTTTGAACTGCTCCTCCGGCAACCATTAAGAAAGCTTTTTTCAATTTGCCAATCATTTCTTTTTCTTCAGCAAATAATTCAGAATAGTCTGGAGTATCAAAAGATGGAATGCTCATAAGGTCTTCTTGAACTTTAGAAGCAGGACCTAACAAATCAACATGACCTTTCATCGCTTTTTTGATAAGCATACCTACAGAAAGCATTCGGTTAATTTCGTTAGTACCCTCGTAAATTCGGGTGATTCGTGCATCACGCCAAGCACTTTCCATAGGGGTATCTTCAGAGAATCCCATTCCACCAAAAATTTGAATACCTTCGTCAGAACAATTTTGGATATCCTCAGAAACGGCTACTTTCAAGATAGCACATTCGATAGCAAATTCTTCTACTCCTTTTAACTCAGCTTCTTGATGAGATGCGCCTTCGCTTTCGCGAATTGCAATGCGTTCTTCGATACTTTTAGCTGCTCTGTACACAGCACTTTCTCCAGCATAACAGCTCGTTGCCATCTCGGCTAATTTATAACGGATAGCACCAAATTTAGAAATAGGAACATTAAATTGAATTCTTTCATTCGCATATTTAGCCGCTCCGCTAATGATTCTTCTTTGAGAATCTAAACAAGCAGCAGCTAACTTAATACGACCAACATTAAGTGCATTCATTGCTATTTTGAAACCATTTCCTCTTTCTGAAAGCATGTTTTCTACAGGGACTTTCGTTTCGTTAAAGAACACCTGACGGGTAGAGGAGGCTCGAATACCAAGTTTATGTTCTTCTTCATTAGTACTTATGCCATTATTTGGATCATTTTCAACAATGAAACCCGTGATATTTTTATCATCTTCAATTCGGGCAAAAACAATAAAAAGGGAACAAAAGCCGGCATTGGTAATCCACATTTTTTGTCCAGTGATTTTATAATGTGTTCCATCTTCAGATAAAACCGCTTTTGTTTTTCCTGAATTAGCATCCGAACCTGCTCCTGGTTCAGTTAGGCAATAAGCGCCAAACCATTCTCCCGAAGCTAGTTTAGGGACGTACTTTTGTTTTTGTTCTTCTGTTCCATACAAAGTGATTGGTAAGGTTCCGATACCGGTATGTGCCCCAAAAGCGCTTGAAAAAGAACCAGTTGCTCCCGAAATATAATCGCATACTAATACTGTATCAACAAATCCCATTCCCATTCCGCCATAAGCTTCAGGTACAGAAATGCTCAAAAGTCCCAGCTCGGCAGCCTTTTGCATGCATTCTACAGTAAAAGCAAAGTCTCTTTTTTCAAAACGATCTTTGTTTGGCCAAAGTTCTTTATCCACAAATTCTTTGACCATGTCGCGCATCATTTTTTGTTCCTCAGAGAAATCTTCTGGAATAAAAATGTCTTCGCATTTTGTTTCTTTAACTAAAAACTGACCACCACGAGTCACATTTTTTTCTATTGTATCTGCCATGGTATATATTTATTTAGTGTTTTTTTAATGATTTATAACAGTTCAAAAATCCCTGCTGCACCTTGCCCTGTTCCCACACACATCGTTACGATTCCGTATTTACTGCCACGGAGTTTCATTTCGTCAAATAACTGAACGGATAATTTAGCTCCGGTACAACCCAGAGGATGACCTAATGCAATCGCTCCTCCGTTGACATTTACAATATCTGGATTAAGGTCTAATTCTCTGATTACAGCCAATGATTGGGATGCAAAAGCTTCATTTAATTCAATTAATTCAATGTCTTTTAATTGTAATCCAGCTTGTTTTAACGCTTTTGGTATCGCTTTTACTGGGCCTATTCCCATAATTCTTGGTTCAACTCCTGCTGAGGCATAATTCACTAATCGGGCGATAGGCTGGATATTTAATTCTTTTACCAATTCTTCGCTCATGATTAAAACAAAGGCAGCACCATCACTCATTTGTGATGAGGTTCCTGCCGTAACCGTTCCATCAGCGGCAAAAACAGGTCTTAATTTGGCTAAGGCTTCCATTGAAGTATCGGCTCTTGGACCTTCGTCTTTATTTACAGTGTAGCTTTTCGTTTCTTTTTTGCCATTAGTATTAACAAAAGTTTGTTCAATGGTAATAGGAACTATTTGTTTATCAAATTTACCTTCGGCTTGTGCTTTTAAAGCTTTCATGTGTGAATGATAAGCAAAGGCGTCCTGGTCTTCTCTGGAAACATTAAATTGTTTGGCGACGGCTTCGGCAGTTAATCCCATTCCCCAATAATAGTCCTCGTGGCCTGCTTTTGCAACAGCATAATCAGGAGTTGGACGATAACCACCCATTGGAATAAAACTCATGCTTTCGGCACCACCGGCAATGATACAGTCGGCCATTCCCGACTGGATTCGGGCAGTTGCCATTCCGATAGTTTCTAATCCGGAAGCGCAATAACGGTTGACGGTTACCCCTGGAACATCGTTAATTTCTAATCCCATTAAAGAAATTAATCGTCCAAAATTCAAGCCTTGTTCTGCTTCAGGCATGGCATTTCCTACCATTACATCATCGATGCGTTTTTTGTCAAAATCAGGTAGTTCATTCATCATATGTTGAATGGTTTCTGCGGCTAATTCATCCGGTCTTTTAAATCGGAACAATCCTTTAGGCGCTTTTCCTACTGCTGTTCGGTATGCTTTAACTATATAGGCTGTTTTCATTGATAAAAAGTATTAAGATTGGAGAATTAATTATTAAGACTTCCAATCAATGTCATTATTGTTTTTTTAGAGATTTTTGAAGTTCAAAATTCATATTGCTTATCTCAACTAGTTCATTTATTATTGGAGAAATTTTTTCTTCATCAATTAATTCAAGACGTTTTGAAATAATTAACAGAGTAATTAATTCATATGTGGAACCATTTGCAATTCCTAAGAAATGGGCAAATTCATTGTTTGAATTTCTTCCTGATCCTTCAGCAATATTTGAAGGAATAGAAACGGCACATTTTTTAATTTGATGTGTTAAGTTGAATCTTTCATCAATGGGTAATTCTGAAGTGACTTTATAAACATCTACAGTAATGTCTATTGCTTTTTGCCAAATCTTTAATTTTTCAAATTGATGCATAATAGTTTCTTTTTGGTCTTAATACTTAATACTCAAATCTTAATACTTCAAAATTAATTCCTCAAAGGTTTTCCTGCTTTCAACATATACTGAATTCGTTCCATGGTTTTTCTTTCGGTACAAAGCGATAAGAAAGCTTCTCTTTCTAAATCCAATAAATATTGTTCAGATACTAAAGTTGGTTCGGATAAATCACCACCAGCCATTACATAGGCTAGTTTATTAGCAATTTTTTTATCGTGTTCCGAAATATAATTTCCTGCTACCATTTGGTCAGTACCTACTAAAAACATTCCAAGGGCTTGTTTTCCTAACACCTTAATATCATTACGTCGGATAGGCTGTGTATAACCTGCTTCGGCCATAAGAAGGGCATGTTTTTTAGCTTCGGCAATTTGACGGTCTTTGTTTACCACAATAAGGTCTTTGCCGTGTTGCAATAAACCGGTGTCAAATGCTTCGTAACCTGAAGTAGAAACTTTTGCCATAGCAATTGTTAAGAAATATTCCTGTAAGGTGTTCAGTTCAACATCATTTTTACGGAATAAATCGGAGGCACGCAAAGCCATTTCTTTCGAACCACCACCACCAGGTATAACACCTACGCCAAATTCCACCAATCCCATATAAGTCTCGGCTGCGGCAACTATTTTATCGGCATGAAGACTCATTTCGCAACCTCCTCCAAAAGTCATTCCGTGTGGAGCGACAATAACCGGAATAGAAGAATAACGTACACGCATCATCGTGTCTTGAAAGTACTTGATAGCAAAATTCAATTCATCATATTCTTGCTCTATAGCCATCATGAATATCATGGCTAAATTAGCTCCAACAGAAAAATTGGCGGCCTGATTTCCAATTACCAGACCTTCATATTCTTTTTCGGCTAAATCAATTCCTTTATTAATAGCTTGTAAAACATCACTCCCTATCGTATTCATCTTCGATTTGAATTCGACGTTTAATATTCCGTCTCCCAAATCTTCAATGATAGCCCCGCTATTGCTCCAAACTTTTTTGCTTTCGCGAATGTTATTCAGAATGATGAACGCATCTTGTCCTGGAATTTTTTCTTGTGATTTTTTTACAATGTCATAATAATAGCTTGCGCCTTCTTTAACAGTATAAAAGCTGTTATTTCCCGAAGCTAACATTTCATTTACCCATGCAGCAGGAGTAAGACCTTCAGCTTTTAGCATTTCAATTCCTTTTGCGACTCCAACGGCATCCCAAATTTCAAATGGACCATTTTCCCAGCCAAAACCGGCTTTCATAGCATCGTCAATCTTGTATAATTCATCTGAGATTTCAGGAATTCTATGAGAGACATAAGCAAATAAAGCGGCGAAACTTTTTCTGTAAAATTCACCTGCTTTATCTTGTCCGCTTACTAAAACTTTGAAACGGTCAATAGGTTTTTCAATGGTTTTCGTCAATTCTAAAGTGGCAAATGATGCTTTTTTAGCTGGACGATACTCTAAAGTGTTTAAATCTAATGAAAGAATATCTTTGTCAACTTTTTTATAAAAACCTTGTCCAGCTTTACTGCCGAACCATTTGTTTTCGACCATTTTACTGATGAATTCTGGGAGTTTGAATAACTCATGAGCTTCGTCATTAGGGCAGTTTTCATAAATCCCATTGGCAACATGAACTAAAGTATCTAAACCTACTACGTCAACCGTTCTAAAAGTAGCCGATTTTGGTCGTCCAATCACAGGGCCTGTTAGTTTATCGACTTCTTCAATGGTTAGATTCATTTCTTTTACTAAATGAAACAAACTTTGAATTCCAAAAACACCAATTCTGTTTCCAATAAATGCAGGAGTATCTTTAGCAACAACTGAGGTTTTTCCTAAGAACTTTTCTCCATAATTATTTAGAAAACTTAATACTTCAGCCGAAGTTTTTGGACCCGGAATAATTTCAAATAGTTTTAAGTAACGCGCAGGGTTAAAAAAGTGGGTACCGCAAAAATGTTTTTGAAAGTCTTCTGAACGTCCTTCACTCATAAAATGAATTGGAATTCCCGAAGTATTTGAAGTGACTAATGTTCCAGGAGTTCTGTATTGATCGATTTGTTCGAAAACCATTTTTTTGATATCCAAACGTTCTACTACTACTTCGATAATCCAATCTACATTTGCAATTTTAGCCATATCATCGGTTGTGTTTCCAGTTGTAATTCGGCTGGCGAATTTTTGGCTGTAAATAGGCGATGGTTTGGATTTAAGCGAATTAGCCAAATGCTCATTCACTATTCGGTTTCTAACGGCTTTACTCTCTAACGTGAGTCCTTTTTGAATTTCACTGTCGGTTAGTTCTTTAGGAATAATGTCCAAAAGCAATACCTCAACACCGATGTTTGCAAAATGACAAGCAATTCCAGAACCCATGATTCCAGAACCAATTACGGCAACTTTTTTAATTGTGCGTTTCATACGTTGGTACTATTTATATTTTCATGAAAATCATTTACTATTTTAAGTTTTTTAAACTTTTACAACTATGATTTTTCACTGTTACTCTTTTCACATTGACTAAAAATCTCTTTGTCTTGTATTAATTGATTGATAGTTATGGCGATTTCAATGAAATTATCCCATTGTTCTTCACTAAAACGTTTTCTAATAGTTTCGTTAAAATGAATAACCGTATTCTTAGATAACTCCCTTTTTTCTTTTCCAAAATCGGTTAGATATATTAATACACCTCGGCCATCATTAGGGTTTTTCTTTTTAATGATTAAGCCTTTTTCTTCCATCGATTTTAGCGTACGGGTTAAACTGGTAGGTTCCATTCCCATTTTAGGGCCTAAAGCAGTTGAAGGAGTTCCTTTTTCTTTATCAATACTTAACAAGGCAAATCCTGTTGCCATTGTAGCTCCATATTTTGCAGCTTCTTCATTGTACATTCTCGCAATGGATTGCCAAGTAGCACGTAATATATAGTCGATTGATTTGTCTTTCATGCGGCATAATTTTTAGATTATGATAAAATAGATGTATTTATTTTATCATAATCGTTTTATTATAATGTGGAATTTACGATACTGATATTGTTGTTTTTCAAATATAAGAAAAAAATAGTATGCAAGCATAATATAAGTTAGCTATTTTAATGTTAAAAAACAAGGTTTTTACAAAAAAAAGAGACTGTTTCATTTGTTTTGAAACAATCTCTTTATGTTGAAAAAAGATAAATATTCTTAAATAGTTTGACTTTGTTTAATTATTTCAAATTTCACTACTTGTTTCTAAATTTTCTACAATTTCGGCAAGTTGCTTCGCATCGATAGGCTTTACAATATAATCGGATATCTCGCTAATAGCTTTTGATCGCTCAATATCAATTGGGTCTATCGAAGAGGTCACCATGTAAATAATTATTTTTTTTCCTACATATGGTTTAATTTTGATATACTCCTCCATAAATTCAAAACCATCCATTATGGGCATGTTTATATCTAGGAATATCACATCTGGAAGATTATTAGGATCATTAAGATTTTCTGATAAAAAATCTATTGCTTCTTCACCATCAGAAAACATCATTATTTTGTTTGCAAAATTTTGACTTTCAATGGTTTTGTTTAAAGTGAATTTATATACATCATCATCATCAACGATGCAAATTACTAGAAGTTTTTCCATAAGCTTAATTTTATTTTAAAAGATTTGGGGATTATCAAATTATAATTATGTTTTTAAAATACTATTTTAAAAGTAGTTCCTTTGTCAACTTCACTTTCGGCAGAAATTGTTCCACCCATAGATTCAATTTGTGTTTTAGTTAGGTAAAGACCAACTCCTTTTGCATCTGAATTTCTATGAAAGGTTTTGTGCAAACCAAACAATTTGTCTTTATGTCTGTCTAAATTTATTCCTAGTCCGTTATCCGAAAATGTTAGCACTGTTTTATCTTCTTCTAAGTATGTTTTTATTTCAATTTTAGGATTTCTTTCAGGGCTTCTGTATTTGATGGCATTTGTTAGTAGATTTAACAAAATACTTTCAAGGTACTCGTTATTGTAAAGTAGGTTAGGAGCTAGTGAAAAATCGGCTTTGATTTCTGTTTTTGTTTCCATGATTTGAGCCGTTACAATTTCTTTTATTTTTTTGAAAACGGATTCAAATTCTATGTTTTCCAGATTGGTAATTGATTTTTCTTTGATTAATAAAGCTTCAATTAAACTATTTAATGTGGATGTAAGATGCCCAATAACAATTCCAAATTTTTCAAAAAGAAGTGTTTTTTCTTCTTCATCATCCGAATCGTTATATAAGCTCAACAAGGTGTTTAAATTCCCTACAGGTGAGCGAAGATTATGAGAGGTAATGTGCGCAAAGTTGGCTAATTGTTTGTTTTGACTACTCAGTTTTTCGGCTAGGATTTCAAGGTTTTCTTTTGCAATTATAAGATTATGTTGATTTTCTAATTTTTCGGTAACATCTATTCCTGTTTCTAAGAATCCTAATATTTCTCCATCTTCAGATTTTAATGCTGTTATTGTTAATAATACATGAAGAATAGAACCGTCTTTGCGAACATAAGTCCATTCTTCAGATTTTTGATTTCCATTTTTTGCAATTTCTGCTAATACTTCAAAACCTGTAATTTCTCTACCCAATTTTTCTGAAAGTTGGATTCCTTGTTGATTTACTTCATTTTCAAGATGTAGAATAATTGGGTTTTTTATTTCAATCATCTCTTCAGCAGAGTAGTGTAGCATTCTTTCTGCACCAGTATTGAAATGAGTGATTGTACCGTTTGGGTCAGTTACAATAATAGAAATTAATTCATTATTAAAAATGGCTTTTAATTCCTCATTAGCTCTGCTTAAGGTTTTTTCGGTTTGTTTGATTTTAGTTATATCTTGAAAAACGCCATAAAGTCTAGAACATTTTCCTTTTTCAAATTCGGCTTGACCAATTGCTCTTGCCCAAATATTATTTCCTTTTAAAGTAGTTAGTTCTACTTCGAGATCATAAGGTGTACCATTTTCTATTGCTTCTCCAACTGCTTTTTGAATTTGATCTCTACTTTCACCTGGTTTAAAAAAGTTAATGGCGGTGGTTAATTCAGGTTGGTAATCTTGAGGAACTTCGTGAATTTCTTTCGTAATTCGACTCCAATGAATAGTATTCGATTTTAAATTCACTTCCCAAGTTCCGATTCGGGCTACTTCATTAGTTTTATCAAGAATTTCTTCAATTTTTCTTTTTTCTAGATCTTTTTGCTTTATGTGAGTAATGTCGGCAGTATACATGATAATCCCTCCAATTTTATTTTCGTATAAATACCAAGGCCTTACATCCCATGTGATCCATTGTATGGAGCCATCTTCTCTTTCAAATATTGATTCATCACATTGATTTATTTCACCATTTAAACAATCTTGATGGATTTTTTTCCATTCGTCTCCAATTTCTGGAAATATTTCATAATGGGATTTACCAATAAGATCTAAACCTGTAAGCTTGTAATCTTTAATCCATTGCTTAGATGCTGCCATATAGCACATATTAGAATCAAACATAGCAATCGCTCCAGGAGCCTGTTCGATAAAAATCATGTTTCTTTCGTTGCTTTCTTTTATTTTGTTTTGAAATTCTACGTTGGCGGTTATATCATGATTGGTACCAACCATTCTTGTTGGTTTTCCTGAAGAGTCCCAATGCACGATTGCTTTTGCTTTTAAGTAACGAACTGAACCATTAGGCCAAACTACCCTAAAATTGGTGTCAAATTCTTTTTCTCCTTTTAAAGCAAGTTGAAATTCTAAAACAGCTCTATCTAAATCATCAGGATGTACCCCTTCTGCCCATGCCTCGTAAGCTCCCTTAAAGTTTTCTTTTTCAACACCATACAAGTGCATCATTATGTCGTCCCAAACCAAAATATTATTGATTACATCATAATCCCAAATTCCGATAGAGGAATTGTTTGTGGCAAGTTTTAATCTTTCAGAGATTTTATATTGTTTAGAAATATTTCTAATTGATGCCGATGTCCATTGCTTATTGTTTATGGTTACCTTATTTAGTGATACTTCAACAGGTATTTCGGTTTTATCTTTTTTTGATGCAAAGTTTACGTTAATGTTAATAGTATTGTTTTTATTGGATATATCATCCTTAATAAAGTTAATTTCCGGGAGGATGGTTTTTATAGGTTGGTTAATTAATTCCTCTTTGGTATAACCTATCTCGGATTCTAATTTATCATTTACAGTTTGAATTAATCCGTTTTCATCAACTATTACCATAGGATCTGGTGTTGCATTTAAAAAGGAATTAACGGTTAAAAGACTTATTTCGGCTTGTATTTTTTTAAACTCGATTTGATTAAGTGTTTTTGCAGTTTTTGTAATGATAAAAATACTCGAAAGAATAAAACATATTGAAAAAAGGATAATTCCAAATTCTACGGAAACGTAATCAAAACGGTGTGTGAGTAATCTTAAATAGGTCAAAATGATAATCATCGTTACTATTTGTAAGGATAATATTCGCGCCATTTTATTACCAATTTTATAACCAGTATAGATTCCGACTAATCCAATTTTGTAATTAACTAATGAAGCCGCAATTGATAAGGTACAAAGTGCAATAGATGTATGTACTGCCATTGAAGTAAGGAATGCCAGTTTATAAAAAGTAGGCACATTATACAAATATCCTAAGGCAGCAATGAAAGTTATTAATGTTGTAACGTTTAGAAGTATATTACAAATTATTTGTATCGTCTTTTTTTTACTATTAATTAATAAAAAAGAAGTCCCCATTAAAACAAAGCTAAAAGCACTTGTTTGTGACATCCTACCTGGTACGATATTTTTTGGAAATCGAGGATCAAAATCTTTGACAATTAACTCGTCAATACCAAGATTAATTTGAAAAATTCCTTCAATGAGTGTTAAAGTTCCAATGAGTAATACAAAAGCCGCCAGTATTTTAGATAAATATTTATTTTGAATACTTATTCCAGAATTAATAAAATACAGCGCCAAGCTTAATGATGTAATGCACAGCGCTGTATTGAATTTCATTGTAACCGTATCAGGAAAAATGGATTTCAGTAAGGGAATATTGAATATCCAACCAAATAGAACAAAAATGCCCAAGAATGCACATGAAATGCTAACTATACGTATTAATTTTTTAAATTTATTTTCGGGATTATTGAGCATATAAAATGGTTAAGTGGTATTTGGAGATGAAATTTAAGAAAAAATCAGTTAAAAACTTCGTGTTAGATTAATTAAAATTAGGTTTTAGTCTAAAATCTCACAGAGCAATTATTGATAAATTTTATTAAATAAGGTTTGATATTTCTCCAATATGTTTTTTCGTTTTAACTTAAGAGTTGGTGTTAAGTGACCACTCTCAATGGACCAGATGTCTGGTGTAAGCTCAAAACGTTTGATTTGTTCCCAATGTCCAAATTTACCATTAATAGTGTCAATCTCTTTTTGAATTCGGGCGATTACTTTTTCATTTTTGATTAAGTTCTCATGATTGGCATCTAATTCGATGCGATTCTTTTTAGCCCATTCGATGATGAAATCAAAATTGGGTTGGATAAAAGCCGCTGGCATTTTTTGTCCCTCTCCAATAACCATGATTTGTTCAATAAAACGGGATTGCTTCATGGTGTTTTCAATAAGTTGAGGTGCTATGTATTTTCCTCCAGAGGTTTTGAACATTTCTTTTTTACGGTCGGTGATTTTCAAGAAACCGTCTTTATCTATGTTTCCAATATCGCCAGTATGGAAATAGCCATCAGTAATTACTTCATTGGTTAAGGTTTCATTTTTATAATAGCCCATCATTACATTAGGTCCTTTGCAAAGGATTTCGCCATCTTCTGCAATTTTGACTTCCACGTTATCAATGACTTTTCCAACGGTGCCTACTCTAAAACCAAAATTACGCATGTCGTTTACTGCAATTACAGGAGAGGTTTCTGTCAAGCCATAGCCTTCCATAACTGGGATTCCTGCCGCAGCAAATATCCTAGATAATCGGGGTTGTAGTGCTGCACTTCCTGAAACCATTACTTCAAGTTTACCTCCCAATCCTTCCTGCCATTTACTAAAAATTAGTTTTCTGGCAATTTTAAGTTGGAATTCATACCAAAAGCCATTGGCGCCATAAGGTTCATAACGTTCACCAAGATTAATGGCCCAAAAGAATAGCTTTCGTTTAATTCCGGTTAAGTCAGCCCCTTTAGCATAAATTTTATCATATACTTTTTCAATAAGTCTAGGAACAGCAGTGATAACTGTAGGTTGTACTTCTTTGATGTTTTCCCCAATTTTTTCGATTGATTCTCCAAAATAGATTGATACGCCATAAAATTGGTACAAATAAAGAACCATTCTTTCAAATATATGGCAGATAGGTAAAAAGCTTAAAGCTCTGCTTTTTCCCGCTTCAAACGGAATTCGAGGAGCACTACCTAAAACATTCGAAACAATATTTTGATGCGAAAGCATTACTCCTTTTGGGTTTCCGGTAGTTCCAGAAGTATATATGATTGTGGCTAAATCTTCGGTATTGATACTGCTTTTTCTGGCTTCTACTTCGTCTTGATTTGAATTACTTTCACCAAGTTTCAGTAATTCATTCCAGTTTTTACAATTATCGATACTGTTAAAGCTGTAAATGTCTTTTAGATGTGGTAGTTTGCTCTTAATGGCGTTTATTTTGTTGAATAATTCAATATCAGATACAAAACAATATTTTGCTTCGCAATGATTAAGAATATATTCGTAATCCTGTTCAGATATTGTAGGGTAGATTGGAACTGTTTGAGCACCAGTTTGCAAAATTCCAATGTCCATGATGTGCCATTCTGGTCTGTTTGTGGATGAGATTATGGCAATTTTATCGTTTTTTTTGATTTCTAGTTGCAAAAGTGCACGAGATATATGATTGGCTTTAGCGATATATTCCTGTGTAGATACTTTTATCCAAGTTCCATTTTGTTTTGATGCTAATGCGTCAGGAATGCTATTGAATTCATCTTGTTGATGATAGGGAAAATCAAAAATTCTAGTTATTGAGGCCATGGTTACATGTTTTGTAATGCTATGCAAAATAGGAAAAAATTGTTGAATTTTCTTTTTTTTGACAATAAAAAAGTAGCCTTCTATTTTATTTACAGAATAGTTTGAATTTATTAATTTTAAACAAACGCACTTATTTTTTTGTGTGGATTTTTTTTCATAATTTAAAGTCCTTTTTATTTGAATAATTGATTTAGATATTTAGAAATAGTTTTTATCTATCAAAAATAAAAAATCAATAGTTTTAAGTTTTGTAATTTAGCATTGAAACTAATAAATGTCATAAAAATAAAATAGTATGGAAAATATGAAAAGTTCAAACGGTGTGGGTAAATGTCCTTTTTCAAGTGGCATAGTAAAAGAAACTGCAGGTTCTGGTACCTCAAATAAAGATTGGTGGCCAAACCAATTAAAATTGAATATTTTACGTCAGCATGCTACTTTTTCCAACCCTATGGGAGAAGATTTTAATTATGCTGAAGCCTTTAAATCACTTGATTTAGCGGCCGTTAAAAAAGATATTTTCGACTTAATGACTAGCTCACAGGATTGGTGGCCAGCTGATTATGGTCATTACGGTCCATTTTTTATCCGTATGGCTTGGCATAGTGCAGGAACGTACCGTATTGCAGATGGTCGTGGAGGAGCAGGTTCGGGTTCACAGCGTTTTGCACCTTTAAATAGTTGGCCTGATAATGTGAATTTAGACAAAGCTAGATTGCTTTTATGGCCAATAAAGAAAAAGTATGGAAAAAAAATCTCATGGGCGGATTTAATGATTTTAGCAGGGAATTGCGCTTTAGAATCAATGGGATTAAAAACCTTTGGTTTTGCCGGAGGACGTGAAGATATTTGGGAAACGGAGCAGGATATTTATTGGGGGGCTGAAGGTAAATGGTTAGATGATCAACGCTATTCGGGAGATCGTGAGTTAGAAAATCCATTAGCAGCTGTTCAAATGGGATTGATTTATGTAAATCCTGAAGGACCTAATGGTAATCCAGATCCTGTAGCATCGGCTAGAGATATTCGAGAAACTTTTGGTCGAATGGCAATGAATGATGAAGAAACAGTTGCCTTGATTGCAGGAGGGCATACTTTTGGGAAAACACATGGAGCGGCTGATCCTAGTCAATATGTTGGTGTTGAACCAGAAGGAGCAAGTATTGAAGAACAAAGTTTAGGTTGGAAAAATACTTTTGGAACAGGCCATGGTGCCGACACTATTTCGAGTGGTTTAGAAGGTGCTTGGACAACAACTCCAACGAAATGGAGCAATAACTATTTTGAGAACTTATTTGGTTTCGAATGGGAATTAACAAAAAGTCCCGCAGGAGCACACCAATGGAAACCTAAGAACGGCGGTGGAGCAGGAACCGTTCCGGATGCTCATATTCCTTCAAAAACACATGCCCCAACAATGCTTACGGCTGATTTAGCTTTACGATTTGATCCTATTTATGAAAAGATATCCAGAAATTTTTATGAAAATCCAGATCAATTTGCAGATGCTTTTGCAAGAGCTTGGTATAAATTGACACACAGAGATATGGGGCCTATTGCGCGTTATTTAGGGCCGGAAGTACCAAAAGAAGAATTAATTTGGCAAGATCCAATTCCGACCGTTAATCATGAACTAGTGGATGCTACAGCTATTTCTTCGCTGAAAGCAAAAATCATAAACTCAGGTTTGTCAGTGGCTGAATTAGTGAGTACCGCTTGGGCTTCGGCATCTACTTTTAGAGGTTCAGACAAAAGAGGAGGTGCAAATGGTGCTCGTGTTCGATTAGCGCCTCAAAAAGATTGGGAAGTAAATAACCCTGCTCAATTGGCTAAAGTTATTACTAAATTAGAAGCTATTCAGGTCGAATTTAATCGATCTCAAACGAATGGCAAACAAGTGTCACTTGCGGATTTAATTGTTTTAGGAGGTGCTGCAGCTGTAGAAAAAGCCGCTAAGAATGCAGGTTACGATATTGAAGTTCCGTTTACTGCAGGAAGAGCTGATGCTTCACAAGAACAAACCGATGTGGATTCTTTTGTTGTTTTAGAACCTATAGCTGATGGTTTCCGTAATTATATGAAAACAAAATATACTGTTTCAGCCGAAGAATTATTGGTAGACAAAGCGCAGTTGTTGACTCTTACCGTTCCTGAATTGACTGTTTTGATTGGTGGTATGCGTGTGTTAAATACAAATTATGATCATTCGAACCATGGTGTTTTTACAGCTACACCTGAAGTTTTAACAAATGACTTTTTTGTAAACTTGTTGGATTTTGATACTACTTGGAAAGCAGTCTCAAATAATCAAGATATTTTTGAAGGTCATGACCGCAAGTCGGGAGCATTGAAATGGACGGCTTCTCGTGTTGATTTGATATTTGGATCGAATTCTGAATTAAGAGCAATCGCTGAGGTTTATGGTTGCTCTGATTCTAAAGAAAAATTTGTAAAAGACTTCATTACTGCTTGGGATAAAGTAATGAATTTAGATCGTTTTGATTTAGTTTAGTTAGTTAGTTATTATTTAAAAAAATCCCGTTGGTAATTAATAATGCCCCAAAAAGTTAAGGAACTATTTGGGGCATTTGTTTATTTGATTAGAACGTTTGTTGTTGTTTTTATGGTAGTTGTAGACTATGTTAGGAATATAAATTAACCTTCCATTTTAGCTGAAAGTTCAAACCAGCGTTCTTCTTTTTCTTCTATTTTGGTGATGATAGATTCTAGTTCTTTTGCCTTCTTTTCTATTTCATTATCTGCCACTTTTCCTTCCGAAAATAACTGTTCAATAGCTGCTTTTTGAATTTCTAAATCCTTGATGTCTTTTTCTATTTTTTGGAACTCTTTTTGTTCGTTGAAGGTTAAATTTCCAGTTGGATTTTTTTGTTTCCATTCTTTTTTTTCAGCCTTGTTTTCTTCTTTCTGAGTTACATCGGCACTGTCTTCATAAGCTCTGAAATCGGAATAGTTTCCAGGGAAATTTTCGATTTCACCTTGTCCTCTAAAAACAAATAAGTGGTCTACAATTTTGTCCATAAAATAGCGGTCGTGGGAAACCACTAGTAAACATCCGGGATAGTCTAAGAGGAAATTCTCTAATACATTTAATGTTACAATGTCTAAATCATTAGTTGGCTCATCCAGAATTAAAAAGTTAGGATTCTGAATTAAAACTGTACATAAATACAAACGTTTTAATTCACCTCCACTTAATTTTTCGACATAATCGTATTGTTTTTTGGCATCAAATAGAAAACGTTCCAGTAATTGTGAAGCTGAAATGATCTTTCCTTTCGTTAAAGGAATGTATTCGCCGTATTCTTTAATGATATCAATAACACGTTGTCCCGGTTTTGGGTTAATTCCGCTTTGCGTATAATAACCTATTTTAATGGTTTCTCCTTTTACAACACGACCAGCGTCTAAAGGTAAAGTTCCGGTCATCAGGTTTAGGAAAGTCGATTTTCCAGTTCCATTTTTACCAATAATTCCAATGCGTTCACCACGTTGAAAATCATAACTGAAGTTGTCAAGGATTACTCGGTCTTTGAATTTCTTGGAAATTTTATGAAGCTCAATAATCTTGCTTCCCATGCGTTCCATATTGATTTCAAGCTCTACCTTGTTTTCTTTACGACGGCTTTGTGCTTTTTCTTTGATAATATAAAAATCATCTTGACGCGATTTAGACTTCGTAGTTCTCGCTTTTGGCTGACGGCGCATCCATTCCAATTCTTTTACAAATAAGTTTTGCGCCTTATCAATACTGGCATTTTCAGAAGCAATTCGTTCCTCTTTTTTGGCTAAATAATAGGAGTAATTTCCTTTGTATTGATATAATTTACCATTGTCTAATTCTAAAATTTCATTACAAACCCGTTCTAAGAAAAAACGGTCGTGTGTAACCATGAACAAAGTAATATTTTCTTTAGCAAAATAGGCTTCAAGCCACTCGATCATTTCTAAATCCAAGTGGTTAGTAGGTTCATCCAGAATTAATAAATCGGGACGGTTGATTAATATGATGGCTAGGGAAAGACGCTTTTTTTGTCCTCCAGAAAGATTTTTTACTTTTAATTTAAAGTCTTCTAACTTCAGTTTGAACAAAATTTGCTTGTATTGGGTTTCAAAATCCCAAGCATTGTGTTGATCCATAGCATCAAAGGCTTTTTGATACGCTTCTTCGTCTTCCGGATTTTCTAATGCTTTTTCATATTGTTCGATAACTTTTAAAGTTTCGTTATCCGATGCAAATATGCTTTCTTCGATCGTTAGTTCGTCCTGTAAATTATTATCCTGAGATAAAAAAGCCATTCGAATTCCTTTTCTTAAGACAACTTGTCCTGTATCAGGTTCATCTAGACCGTTAATGATACTCATAATGGTCGTTTTACCAGAACCATTTTTAGCAATGAAAGCAATTTTTTGGTCTTTGTTAATCCCAAATGAGATGTTGTCAAAAAGGGTTCTCTCTCCAAATGATTTGGATATATTTTCTACAGATAAATAATTCACAGTTGTAATTTTTTGGCAAAAGTAAACTATTTCATTGATTCGCTACTAGATTATTGTTTTGACTAAGATTTTACTTTTGTAAAGAAGAGTTTAAAAATGCATTTAAATTGATTTTATGGAGCTTTTGTGGAACATTGATTATGGGTTTTAGTTGTAAATGTTCGTTGGTAATGTAATAGTTTATGCCATCAAATGTGGCGATCCCTTCAATTTGATGAAATCGTAATTTTAAATTTATTTTTCGTTTATTACCCGAAAAGAAATCCGTCGCCTTAAAATCATATAATAAGTACAAAAATGTTTTTCCTTTTTTAGTATAACCACAAAGGACAAGCATTTTTTGTGTTGGAAGAAAAGTTACGCCAGTTACAAGTCCTTTTATAGTAAGAGAGGCTTTGGCTTTTGCTATATGATTTCCGGGAGAGTTTGGTAAGCTATAGAGGGTCGTTTTTTTATTTTTTCATTCTTTGGTAAACAAATAAATACTGTCTTGGTATACTATAAATGCTTCACAATCAAAATTTGTAGTATTAGCAGCTTGCGAACTAAAATCGATTTGTTTATCATACGAAAAACTAATGGTATCACATAGAGGATTCTCGTTGTAAATGCTGTTTTTGTTGAATTTCAAGATGTGAAGGTTGTTTCGGTTACCTTGATAGTTATTGCCAAAGTCACCAATGTAAATGAAGCTTTCGTCCTGAGTAATTTCTTCCCAGTCTTGATTGGCTACATGGGGTAAATTGATTTTTTTTCTAATTTTTCCCGATTCATCCATGCCGTAGAGCGTTGTGTCATGGTCGTCATTATGCGTCCAAAGTAGTGAATCAAAAGCAATTAATCCTGATGATTCAGGAATAGAATCAGAAAGTTGAGTTACAAATTGAGCTTTAATTTTTGATTTTGGATAATAGCAGCTTCCGTTATTTTGGGTTGCATTTGGATTGAAGTTTTTAGCCCTAAAATCTGTACAGCCACTTATCTGAGAATAAAGACTGCAATTTATAAGGCAAAAAATCAATAAATATAGTTTCATACAGTGGTTAATCTTTAAAGCTATTCAAAAATACAGCAATAGTTTTAGATAATAGAAATTGTACCCAGAATTAGAAATTGAAAGTTAGGTGTTATTATGACTGATGAAGCATTGTTAAAGTTGAAGTAATAGTAAAAATCAGTTTTTTTAAATATTCCTTTTTTTTATCAATTCGGTAAAAAACGCTCTGTTTCGGATTTGATTTTTATTAATATTCGGATTATTGTTTTGAAAATGAGTCGCTTGTTGTAATTAACATAGAAAGATGTGTTTTGTGTAATTTATGTTTTAAGAATTTAGTAATTTCGCAAACAGAAAATAAAAACTACCTTTTGGGTTAACAATATGGCAAGATTTGAATTGAAACTTCCAAAAATGGGAGAAAGTGTCGCAGAAGCAACCATTACTAATTGGTTGAAACAAGTAGGCGATAAAATTGAAGCTGATGAGGCTGTGCTAGAAGTTGCTACCGACAAAGTGGATAGTGAGGTGCCTAGTGAGGTTTCGGGTGTTTTAATTGAGCAATTGTTTTCGAAAGATGATTTGGTTGAAGTAGGGCAAACTATTGCGATTATCGAAATAGAAGGGGAAGAAGTAGAAGAAAATTCAATTAGTGAAGAAATAGTTGCGCCTGAAATAATTGAAGAAGTAAGTAAAACGATTGAAATTGCTAAAGAAAGCTTAGCTGTTCCAAACCTTGTAAAT
This sequence comes from Flavobacterium sp. GCM10022190, assembly GCF_042656445.1. Taxonomy (NCBI): domain Bacteria; kingdom Pseudomonadati; phylum Bacteroidota; class Flavobacteriia; order Flavobacteriales; family Flavobacteriaceae; genus Flavobacterium; species Flavobacterium sp. GCM10022190. Next base: position 29,373 of record NZ_JBHSOQ010000006.1, on the reverse strand, counting down.
AGTCATTCGGAAAAGTTCTTTTCACCTTTAGTGAGAAATATAGCTGCAGCCGAAGGAATTTCTATGGCTGAATTAGAAACAATTCCAGGAACCGGAAGCGAAGGAAGAGTTACTAAAAACGATATTTTAGAATATGTAAAACATAGGGGGCAAGCAGCACCAGTTGAGGTTGTTAAACGAGTTCCAGAACCAAGTTCAATTCCATCAGCGACTCCAGTTTCTGTTAATGGTGGGGATGAGATTGTAGAGATGGATAGAATGCGCAAATTGATTGCTGGTTATATGATTTCATCGCAACAAACTTCGGCACATGTTTATTCTTTTATAGAAGTAGATGTTACCAATATTGTAAAATGGCGTGATAAACATAAAAATGAATTTGAGAAAAGAGAAGGTGTAAAGCTTACTTTTACTCCTATTTTTATGGAAGCTGTTGCTAAGGCATTGAAAGATTTTCCTGGAATGAATATTTCGATTGATGGAGAGTATGTGATAAAGAAAAAGAATATCAATTTGGGTATGGCAGCAGCCTTGCCAAATGGTAACTTAATTGTTCCTGTTATCAAAAATGCAGACCAACTTAATTTAGTGGGAATGGCAAAAGCTGTTAATGATTTAGGTAATCGCGCTAAATTAGGAAAATTAAAGCCAGATGAAACTAAAGGAGGAACCTATACCGTAACAAATGTTGGTTCTTTTGGAAGTGTATTTGGTACGCCAATTATCAATCAGCCAGAAGTTGGGATTTTAGCACTTGGAGCCATCCGAAAAGTTCCTGCGGTTATTGAAACTCCTGAAGGTGACTTTATAGGTATTCGTCAAAAAATGTTTTTAACTCATGGATATGATCACCGTATTATTGATGGCGCTTTAGGAGGGATGTTTGTAAAAAGAGTTACAGAATATTTAGAAGCGTTTGATATTACAAGAACCATTTAGAAATAAAAAAATAACCCGTAAATCCGATAGTTTTCCAAAAGCTATCGGGTTTTCTTTTTTTATCTGTTGTTTAAATTAATTTCAAACCTTTATATTTGCCATCATATATTTTTTAAAATGGAATTAAAATTAAACAGACCAATTTGCTTTTTTGATCTTGAAACAACAGGTATTGATATTGGAAAAGATAGAATCGTAGAAATATCAATCTTCAAGGTTTTTCCAAATGGAAATAAAGAAAGTAAAACATGGCTTGTCAATCCTACTATACCTATTCCTCCACAAACCACCGCCGTTCATGGTATTACAGATGAAAAAGTTGCCAATGAACCTACATTTAAGGAATTGGCTCCGCAAGTATACCAAATGATAAAAGATAGTGATTTAGGAGGTTTTAATTCAGATCGATTTGATATTCCTCTTTTGGCAGAAGAATTACTACGTGCAGGTGTTGATTTTGATATGAAAAATAGAGTTTCGGTTGATATTCAAACTATTTTCCACAAAAAAGAAGAACGTACTTTGAGTGCTGCATTAAAATTTTATTGTGGGCAGAGTTTAGAAAACGCACATTCTGCAGAGGCAGATACAATGGCTACTTATGAGATTTTAAAAGCCCAATTGGATCGTTATCCTGATTTAGAAAATGATGTTAAGTCATTGTCTGAATTTACCACTAGAAAAAAGATTGCTGATTTTGCTGGAATGATCGCTTTTGATAAGGATGGCGATGAAATATTTACTTTTGGAAAACATAAAGGTATTAAAGTTGATGTGGTGTTAGAAAAAGAACCTGGGTATTTTAGTTGGGTACAAAACGCTGATTTCCCTTTGTATACTAAAAAAGTGTTGACAGCAATCAAATTAAGAAAGTTAAATACAAAATAAGTTTGTAATTTGTGGTTTATAGTTTGTAGTTCTTTTAGTAACTCAACAGGAAGCCATAAACTAAAAACGATAAACTTGCAAGAATGAAGATAATTTGTATAGGTCGAAATTATGTAGACCATATCGATGAATTACAAAATGAGCGTCCAAGTGAACCAGTGATTTTTATAAAACCAGACTCGGCTATCTTGTTAAAGCAACATCCTTTTGTAATTCCTGAATTTTCCGAGGATATCCAGCATGAGGTTGAAATTATTGTGAAGATTAGTAAAGTAGGGAAATATATCGATGCAAAGTTTGCTCATAAGTATTATGACGAAATTAGTGTGGGGATTGATTTTACAGCTCGTGATTTGCAAAACAAATTGAAATCTAAGGGTTTACCTTGGGAAAAAGCAAAAGCGTTTGATGGTTCGGCTGTAATTGGAGATTTTTTACCAAAAGAACAGTTTAGTTCGTTAGAAAATCTTACATTTGAATTAAAGAATAATAATAAAACCGTTCAGGAAGGTAATGTGAATATGATGTTGTGGAAAATTGATGAGCTTATTGCTTATGTTTCGCAATACTTTACCTTAAAGATTGGTGATATTATTTTTACGGGAACTCCCAAGGGAGTTGCAAGAGTACAACCAAATGATATTTTGGAAGGATATTTAGAAGGACAAAAACTATTTAGAATACAGATAAAATAATGGCTTTACACTACAACCTAGCAAAAGTATATGCAATTTCTGATAATGATCAGGATTTTGTAAACGAAATTCTAACACTATTTGTGAATGATGTGCCTGAAGATTTGGCTCAAATAAAAGAAGGTATCAAAAATAAAGATTACAAACAAGCTTATGCTTTTGCACATAAGATTAAGCCAACTCTTGATTTGTTGGGGATGACAGTGGCATTTGAAGAAATCCTTCAGGTAGAAGCTTGGACAAAAGCAGAAGGAAAGCGAAAAGATGTTGAGCATATTTTTGATAGTATCAAGTCGCAAGTGAAAGAGGCTATAAAAGAAATAAAGAAAGACTTTGATTTGTAGAAGTTTTTTTAACTAAAAATACTAATGATAAAATCAACATTCAAATGCGTTTGGATGTTGATTTTGTTTTTTTAAATAAATTATAAGCAAACTAAATGAAAGCTACGATTGTAACCATTGGTGATGAGATATTAATAGGTCAAATTATAGATACTAATTCGGGGTTTATTGCTAAATCATTGGATAAAATAGGAGTAGAAACTTATGAGATGATTTCTATAAGTGATGATAAGCAGCATATTCTGGATACTTTTACAAAATTGCAAAACAAAGTGGATTTGGTTATCATTACAGGAGGTTTGGGGCCTACAAAGGATGATGTTACTAAAAAAACATTTTGTGAATATTTTGAAGATGAATTAATTGTAGATGAGGTTGTTTTAGCGCATGTAACACAATTAATAGAAGGGTTTTTTAAAAGAAAAATAACCCAAATGAATAAAGATCAGGCGTTGGTTCCTTCTCGTTGCACGGTCTTGCATAATCAAGTAGGGACGGCTCCAGGGATGTGGATGAAAAAAGAAAATACGGTTTTTGTTTCATTACCTGGTGTTCCGTTTGAAATGAAGTATTTAGTAGAGAATGAAATTATTCCTAAGGTGGTAAAAGAATACGATCGTCCTTATATTATTCATAAAACCATATTGACTTATGGTCAGGGAGAGAGTTTGGTGGCGGAGCGAATTGAAGATTGGGAAAATAGTTTACCAGAGTTTATTAAGTTAGCTTATTTGCCAGCGCCGGGTAGAGTTCGATTGCGACTTACTGCTCGCGGAAAAGATAGAGAGCTTTTAGAGCAATCAATTGATGCTTATGTCACTTCTTTGAGTGCAATTATTAATGATATAATAGTTGGTTTTGAGGAAGATGAAACGATTGAAGTGGTAGTAGGGAAAATTTTGAAAGAGCAGCAAAAAACAATAGCGACAGCTGAAAGTTGTACAGGAGGGCATATTGCTGCTAGTTTGTCTTCTGTTCCAGGGGCTTCGGCTTATTTTAAAGGTAGTGTTGTTTCTTATGCAACGGAAGCCAAAATTAATGTATTGGGCGTTTCTGAAAAATTGATAGCAACGCATTCTGTAGTTAGCGCTGAGGTAGCTAAAGCAATGGCTTTGAATGTAAAACAATTATTAAATACAGATTATGCAATTGCTACAACTGGAAATGCCGGTCCAACAAAAGGGGAAGAAAATGCCGAGCTAGGAAGTGTTTTTATTGCCTTAGCGACTCCAAATGAGGTGATTGTAGAAGAGTTTAATTTTGGTCAACCACGTGAAAAAGTGATAGACAGAGCGCAAATTAAAAGCTTGGAAATGTTAAAGAAAGAAATTTTTAAAAATGTCTTATAATTTTTTTGTTTGAACCGTTTATTTTTCTTTTCTTTGCACCCTGATTTTGAATAACGATATAAAAGATAAGTATAATGTCAAGAGTTTGTGACCTTACAGGTAAAAGAGCGATGGTAGGAAATAACGTTTCTCACGCTATGAACAAAACTAAGAGAAAGTTTTCTGTAAACTTAGTTAAAAAGCGTTTTTATCTTCCAGAAGAAGATAGATGGATTACTCTTAGAGTAGCAGCATCTACGATAAAAACAATTAATAAAAATGGAATTTCTGCTGTTTTGAAAAAAGCGCAGTCAGAAGGGTTTATTAAATAATCTTATTCCTTTAATAAATATATAGCAAGATGGCAAAGAAAGGTAATAGAATCCAAGTAATTTTAGAGTGTACAGAGCACAAAGCTTCAGGTGTTGCTGGTACATCAAGATACATAACAACTAAGAACAAAAAAAATACTCCAGACAGATTAGAGATTAAAAAATTTAATCCAGTTTTGAAGAGAGTAACTGTTCACAAAGAAATTAAGTAATAATTAGAGATTTTTGTAAATCTCAAATGGCTACTCCATTGGAGATTTACAAAGAACTTCAAATAACATTTGAATCATGGCAAAGAAAACCGTAGCATCGTTACAAACATCTTCTAAGAGATTATCAAAAGCCATCAAAATGGTTAAATCTCCAAAAACTGGCGCATATACTTTCGTTGAAACTATTGTTGCTCCTGAATTAGTGGATGAGTTCTTGAAAAAGAAATAATTCATAAAAGAATATATAGAAAAGCTACTTTCTTCGGAAGTAGCTTTTTTATTTTCTATATTTACCATTTGAAAACTATATTGGTTTCAAAGAACTAATTGGTTTATTTTTAATACTGTACACGCAATGAGTTTTTTTAAAAGAATATTTTCTACAGAGAAAAAAGACGCGAGTTTAAGCGAAGAGGCAAAGCAAACTTTAGATAAAGGTCTAGAAAAATCAAAAACTACTTTCTTTTCCAAGTTAAGTAAAGCTATTGTAGGGAAATCTAAGGTTGATGATGATGTTTTGGATAATCTGGAAGAAATTCTGGTTTCTTCGGATGTAGGTGTTGATACTACTTTAAAAATTATTACTCGTATTGAAAAGCGTGTTGCCGAAGATAAATATTTAGGTACTGCCGAATTAAATCAAATTCTACAAGAAGAAATTGCTTCCTTATTATCAGAGACTAATACTGGTGAAGCAACTGAATTTGTAATTCCAATTAATACAAAGCCTTATGTTTTGATGGTAGTAGGGGTTAATGGTGTGGGGAAAACAACTACCATTGGTAAACTGGCTTATCAATTTAAAAAACAAGGATACAAAGTAGTTCTTGGTGCTGCCGATACCTTTAGAGCAGCTGCTATTGATCAATTACAAATTTGGGCAGATAGAGTTGATGTTCCTATTGTAAGACAAAATATGGGTTCTGATCCTGCTTCTGTAGCTTTTGATACGCTTCAATCAGCGGTTGCGCAGGATGCTGATATTGTAATTATTGACACTGCGGGACGTTTGCACAACAAGATTAATTTGATGAACGAATTGTCTAAAGTAAAACGTGTTATGCAAAAAGTAGTTGCCGATGCACCACATGATGTTTTATTAGTTTTAGATGGTTCTACAGGGCAAAATGCTTTTGAACAAGCCAAACAATTTACAGCTGCAACCGAAGTAACTTCATTAGCGGTGACTAAATTAGACGGTACGGCTAAAGGTGGAGTTGTTATTGGTATTTCAGACCAATTTCAAATTCCTGTTCGTTACATTGGAGTAGGAGAAGGTATTGAGGATTTACAAGTCTTCAATAAATATGAATTTGTAGACAGTTTCTTTAAATAAAAATCATGAAAAATATAGCTCCTATTTATTTTTATATGATAAGTGTAGTTTGTTTTGTGGTCGCAAACCTGATTAGAGATCAATACCTAACATTCTATTATGTGTTACTTATAGTTGGGATTTTATCGTTTTTCATTGGTTTTAAAAACAGAAGTAAAAGTAACTCATAGTTAGAACATATATTTATAAAAAAGGCATAAAGTATTCACGAATACTTTATGCCTTTTTTTGTAATAAACCTTTTGTATTTTACTTATACAAAGCATTAATTTTTTGCCATAGTACATCGTCAAAATCAGATAAGGCCAGATTGACATTGTCGGCAGCGTCGCCCATTCGGATTACGACCATTTTTTTGCTAGGAATTACGTAAATTTTTTGATCATTTTTACCCAATGCCATGAACATATCATTTGGGCCATTAGGAATAATGCTTCCGGGAAATTGTAATTGGCTTTGCGGTAAATGATAACTGCTTTTACCATTTAACCACCATAGGTAGCCATAACTTAAATTGATGTTTTGGGAAGTAGAAGTAGCTGCGTTAAAAAAGGTTTCGTTTAAGATAACAGTGTCGTCCCATTTTCCTTTGTTTAACATCAGTAAACCAAATCGTGCCATACTTCTGGTGTTGCTAAAATAAACGATATTATTGTCTAAAGGCAGCCAAACTCCATTCATGCCAATTTTATCGCGAAGTTTTGCATTGAAATAATTACTCCAGCTTTGACCTGTAGCTTGTGCAATTACGTCTTGCAATTTTACATAAACATTATGGTACGCCCAACGAGTCCCTGCATCAGCTTTATAAGTTAGTTTAGACGGTGAAACATCATCTCCATTAGCAATATCTTCGATACCAGAAGTCATTGTAAGCAAATGTTTGCAAGTAATTAAGTTCTCTTTTTCTAAAGTTTCTGCAGTCCATGCTGTTCCAATATAATTTGAAACTTTATTATTGATATTGATAAAACCTTCCTGCTCGGCAATTCCGGTTAAGGTTGCGGTTAATGTTTTTCCGGCACTTGCCCAGTACCAATTGGAAGTAGCCGAATGTCCATTAAAATAATTTTCCATTACAATTCGACCATTAACTAAAATTATAAATGATTTGGTGTGTTTTAGCTCCAGATAATCCAGTAAGGGTTGGACTGCTTCTTGTTTCCATCCTAAAGCACTGATGGATTTTGTTTCCCAATTTGTTCCAGAAACTGGAGGGAAATACATGCTTTCTGAAGTTGTAGTATCATCATTCGAATCTGAAGAACCGCAATTGATGAATAAGAAAACACTAAGTAAACCGAAGAGTATTTTAGTCATGATATTGGAGTTTTAGGGATAACTACTTTAAGACCAAAAATATGTAAAATAGTTTAAGAGAGTACTTGTTTTTTAACTAACATAAGTTAATTAAAGTTAACTTTGTTAGGAGAACAAAATGTATTTTTGTTCCAAATTTCTAGCCCTGATGGAAGCGGTGTCCTGTTGTGTTGGGGTTCAACACAACAGATATAGCGAACAGCAGGATTATGCTTCTAAAAAAAATTATGATGAAAAATGTTTTAATAGTACTTTTTGTGTGTTTGTCTTTGGTTTCATGCCAACAAAAAATTACTCCTGCTGATATTGAAAAGCTGAACGGTTATTGGGAAATCGAGAAAGTTTCTTTTGAAGAGGGGGATGATAAGGAATACAAAATGAATGAGAATTTTGATTATTTCAAAATTACCGATAATAAAGGTATTCGTAGAAAAGTGAGACCGCAGTTTAATGGTACTTTTTTATTTAATGAAGATTTTGAAAATGTAAAAGTACGTTTTGAAAACGAACATGTTTATTTAGACTATTCTACCGCTTATGCTAAATGGACAGAAGAATTAGTGGAGATTTCAGATGAAAATATGGTGATAAAAAACGATCAAAATAAGGAATACGAATATAAAAAAGCAGGACCAATTAATTTATTAGGAGATGGCAAAGAGACTAAATAATGAAAGTTCCGTAGCTGATGTGTTACAGCATATTATTCAAGCAAATAAATTGCAAGCAGGAATGGACGGAATTAATGTAAAAGAGGCTTGGCAAAATCTAATGGGAAATGGTGTAAACAGTTACACCCGAAATGTAGTTCTGAAAGGAAATACCTTGTATGTTGAGTTAACTTCATCGGTTTTACGAGAAGAATTAAGCCATGGAAAATCAAAAATTATCAAGATGATTAACGAAGAATTACGTCGTGATGTTGTGAAAGAGGTGGTTCTTAGGTAGTGGTCAGTGCACAGCTTTTAGTAATCAGTTATTATCAAATAAAAAATCCCGTCTTGTTCTAAAAATAGACGGGATTTCTTTTTATCTACGACTTTTAAATGATAATGAACACTAAAAATCTGATTGCTGAATACTAAAATTGCTCTCTTCCTGAAAAATGGAAAACTCCTTCGATAGCCGCATTTTCATCGCTGTCAGAACCATGTACCGCGTTTTGACTCATAGATGTAGCATAAAGTTTTCTGATAGTTCCTTCAGCTGCTTCGGCTGGGTTCGTACTACCAATAAGCGTTCTGAAATCGGCAACTGCATTTTCTTTTTCTAAAATAGCAGCAACAATTGGTCCACTAGACATAAATTCAACTAATTCTCCATAGAAAGGTCTTTCACTGTGTACGGCATAAAATGCTTGTGCATCAGCAACAGTAAGTTGGGTTAGTTTTAAAGAAACGATTTTAAAACCAGCATTAGTAATCATGGCAAGGATGTTTCCAATGTGTCCGTTAGCGACAGCATCAGGTTTAATCATGGTGAAAGTTCTGTTAGTTGTCATATCTGTTTTGATTATTTTTTTGACAAAAATAAGTTTTTTAATCTAAAAATTATTAATATGACAAAATATAATAATTTTAAAATACTTTATTGTGTTAATTTATAATTTTATGTTGTTGAAGTATTGCTCAAGTGGTTTTAAATTTTCCATTAACATAGGAATGAGTTCGTCCCCACATTCAAGATAAAATTCCGAGAAATTAGCTTGTCGTTCTTGTAGACCATGATTAGGGAATAATTCGTTCTGTAAATCGATTATTCGATCTAAAGTATCTTTAAGTTTTATTTTTTGAGCTTTAAGCAGGCGTTTTTCAAGATTTTCAAGTCCTTTTAATTGTTTTATTTCTTGCGCTTTGACAGCACCTGAAAATGAAGCATCCGTTTTGGTGGTCATATCGTGAAGAATGGCAAATTGCAATTGTAATTGCTTTTTAAGCATCGATAAGTCGATATCTATTTCGGATAATATTTTTGTTTTCTTATTGATTAAATCTTTTTGTTTTAAGAATAAGTCATTCCATTTTAAATCTAATTTGTCCATTTTTTTGATTTGTTTTTCAGTTGCAAGCAAAACTGAATTGCGGACCAATAACATTGGAAAAGTGACATTCACGGCATCAAAAAAAGATTTTAATTCCAACCAATAGGCTATTTCACCACCCCCGCCAATATAACAAAGATTAGGTAGAATTACTTCCTGATATAAAGGTCGCATTATAACATTCGGACTGAATTTTTCAGGGTGAATTTCCAGTAAATGGAGGATTTCTTCCTCTGTGAATTCTATTTTGGTGTTATTAACTCGGAATGTATTGTTTTCAAAGACAATACGCTCACGTAATTTATCTTCGATGTAAAATAAATTGATTTCACGTGGGTTAACCTGAATGGTATACTCTTTTAGTTTTTCGGTTGTTTCGATTACTTTTTTATAGGCTGTTTGATGTAATAATTCCTCTTTTATATAGGGAATGAAATTTTGCTTCAATTGAGCATCATCAGCATCAATAATGACTAAACCATGCGAACCAAATAAATGATTAGCCAAATAACGAGTAGCATCAGACAGATTTTTATGTTGAAGGTAGGAGGCTGTAAAGAGTTTTTTTAGGGATTCGGCATTTGAACTATGACCAAGTTCTTGTTCGAAAATTTCAAAAAAATCATCTAAACCATCAGTAGATAATCTTCCTACGGGACCTGAGCTAGCAGCATTCCATCTAAATTTTTTCCCTTTGAAATTAAAATAATTGATTTCTTCAAAGTCATGGTCTTCAGTCGCCATCCAGTAGATAGGGACAAAATTATATTCGGGGTATTTTACTTTCAATTCAGATGTTAAATTGATTGTTGAAATGATTTTATACAAAAAATAGAGTGGTCCCGAGAATAAATTTAATTGATGTCCTGTGGTAACTGTATAGGTATTATTAACCTTTAAAGCCTCAATATTTTGATGCGTTAAAGGAGAAATGTCAATGCCTGCATATTGTTTTTGTAGAACACTAACAAGGCTAGCTCTATTGTTATGATTAAAATTGGATTGTTTTTCGGCTATTTGAGCTTCAAAATTCTCGAGTTTAGGAAATCGATTATATAAGGCTTGTATTTTGGCGTTTTGATTTAAATAATCGTTTAGTAATGGAGTAAAAAATCCTGATTCTTGATAGCTAATACAGTCGTTAGGCATGTTTGTGTTTCTTTTTAGTAAAATTACCAAAAAATATTGGAACTAAATATTTGTTGCTTTCAAAAATAAGGAAGACTTTTGCTAGATTTTAAATTCAAATTTTTTTATGATGAATACTGAAAAAACAAAAATAAATTCCTTAAAACATGTGCTTTTTGGTAGTTTAATTGGGACTACGATAGAGTTTTTCGATTTTTATATTTATGCTAATGCGGCTGTGTTAGTTTTTCCACAATTGTTTTTTCCTGGAAAGGATAGTACCATTTCTACTTTGGAATCTTTGGCTACTTTTTCTATTGCTTTTTTAGCTAGGCCGCTAGGTTCGGCTGTTTTTGGTCATTATGGGGACAAAATAGGTAGAAAGGTAACCTTGGTTGTTGCTTTGTTAACCATGGGTATTTCTACAGTGAGTATTGGATTTTTACCTAGTTATGCCAGTATTGGTGTTTTGGCGCCTATTTTACTAATGCTTTGTCGTTTTGGTCAGGGTGTTGGATTAGGAGGCGAATGGGGTGGAGCTGTTTTATTGGCTATCGAAAATGCTCCACCGCATAAACGTGCCTGGTACGGAATGTTTCCACAGCTTGGTGCACCAATTGGTTTGTTGCTTTCCGGAGGTACTTTTTTAATTTTAACAGATAGCATGAGTTCGGAAGCTTTTATGGATTACGGATGGAGAATTCCTTTTTTAGCTAGTTCGCTTTTAGTGTTGGTAGGTTTTTATATTCGATTAAAAATTACTGAGACTCCTGCTTTTGAGAATTCAAAAGAAGAACAAAAAGAAGTAAAAGTGCCTTTTGTAACGGTTTTTAAATTGTATAAGAATCAATTAATTTTTGGAACATTGGCAGCAGTAACCACATTCTTAGTGTTTTATTTGATGACTGTTTTTATGTTGAATTGGAACACTAAAAATTTAGGATTTACGAATAGAGACGCGCTTTTGATTCAGTTGTTTTCGGTGTTGTTTTTTGCCCTATTTATTCCAATATCCGCTTTAGCAGCCGACAAAATTGGTCGTAGAAAAATGTTGATTTATACAACAATTGCTATTGCTATTTTTGGGTTTTTCTTTTCGTTGTTTTTAACAAGCAATAATATTGTTTTAGTGACCTTATTTGTTTGTTTAGGAATGTCATTGATGGGATTCATTTATGGGCCGGTTGGTACTTTTTTATCTGAATTATTCCCAACAACCGTTCGTTATACAGGAGCTTCATTGACTTTTAACTTAGCAGGAATTCTGGGAGCTGCATTTGCTCCGATGGTGGCAATAAAGTTGGCCGCTAGCTACGGAATTGCTTCAGTAGGAATGTATCTTACGGTTGCGGCTTGTATTTCTTTGATTTCTTTATTGGTAATTAGTAAGGAAGAGCATAAGTTTTAAAAGTTTAAAATTTATATGGTAAAAGAGCGTAAGGTTTTACATTTTACGCTCTTTTTTTTATCTCTTTAAACTAAAATGTCCTTTGTATTCTTTGCCATCAGCTCGGGTAACAATAAACCAGTAATCGGTAGAAGGTAAAGGTTGGTTATTGAATAAACCGTCCCAAGAGGCATTGGGTAATAAATGTTTTAATAGTTTTCCGTATCGGTCAAATATTTTAATACTTATATTTTTTTCGTTATCCGAAAATTTAATTTTCCAGGTATCATTGAATCCATCTCCATTTGGTGTGAAAAAATGCGGATACATCAGCAAAAAGACGGTGTCAGTTGTAGAACCACATCCGTTTTTGTCTCTGATTGTCACTATATATTCAGCACTAATTACATTAGAAAATTCATTACTGTCCTGAAAATGGGTTCCATCAATTGAAAATTCGTAATCACCTTCTCCAGTTACGAATACTTTAATTGTGTTTTGATTGTCGGTCCAATCTTTTGTTTCAATTGAACTGATTGTAGCAATTGTGGATTTTTTTACTGTAAAATCTTTAGTGCTTGAGCAACTCATTGAATCGTAATTATTGGTTACAGTTACCGAATAATTACCTGGTGTTTGAATGTTTATGGTTTGGGAAGTTTCACCGGTTGACCATAGATACTCATCATTTCCTACTCCTGCATCTATAGTTATGGAACTGCCTTCGCAAATTGGAGTGATATCATTTATGGGAATGATTGGTTTAGTAAATAATTCTAAACTTAATTCGACTACTTGATGACAACTATTCGGAGAATCAATACGTACAAATATTATATGTGAACCAGTAATCAGACTATAATTGTTACTATTGTTGATTTTGTAACTATTAGTTTGGTTTTCGGCTCCTTCAAGAGTTGTATAATAGGTGAAATTATTATCGGAAGGATTTGAAATTAAGTTGGAATTATAATCTCTTAGATTGATGATTTCTTTACCATCATTATTATCATCACAAAATTCAACTTCATAATTGTTGGCATTAAGCGTATTGATTAATGTGGTTGTTATTGCTGTTTTATTTGCACTTTCACAACCATTAATAGTTTGTGTAGCATAATAGGTAGTGTTGTCACTAATGAGTGTTGAGTTCGAAATTTCAATATTCGAATTATTGTACCATTTAATGTTAGTTCCCGTAATTTCGATATCATTTAAAGTAGCATTTTGTGTACTGCAAAAACTTTGATTAGTATCACCAGTTGGAGCTACAGTGTTTTGAATGTTTACCAAAACAGCTATTCTATCACTTTCACAACCGTTAACAGTTTGTGAAGCATAATAAGTCACATCATCTTGCAATAAAGAGGTGTTGGGAAGTAAATTTCCATTGGTTAACGCATCATACCATTTAATGTTTTGTCCTGTAATAGCAATGTTGTTGAGAGATGCATTTTGTTGAATACAGTAGGTTTGGGGTGAGTTGGCAGTTGGTAGGGGCTGGCTTGTAATCGTAACAGTTTGATTCTGATTAACAGAATTTCCATTTCCATCATTGTAATTCCAAACTATTGTATAGGTTCCAGATAAATTATAGCTTAGTGGACTTGTAGTTGTTGCAGTAATTGTACCTGCACACGCATCTGTTGCGGTTGGGACTGTGGTTATAGTTGTATTACAATCTCCTGTTATTGTTGGGAGAGTGGCAAGATCAGGTATTGGAGCTTGATTGTCACCGATTAATACATCAACTGTTTTTGTATCGTCGCATCCTCCTGTTCCAGTAATTAAGCAACTGTATTGTCCGCTGTTTAAAGTTGATGTATTTGTAATTGTTGGATTTTGGTCTGTTGAAGTAAAACCATTTGGACCTGTCCATAAATAAGTTGTTCCTCCGGACGCTTTTAGTTCCAGGTCGTTTCCGATACAGACAGGGGAGTTGCTTGATGCTAATGCGCTTGATTCACAATCTTTAAATTTTATTAGATATGCATCATTACCAGAATTATACAGATTTGTTTGATGTGTATTTTGAGTAGATATATAATAAGCGCTACTAGTTGTGCCAGCTAAATATATATTACCATTGTTATCAGTCGCTGTAACATTTCCTGTGCTTCCACCAAAATCACCACCATAAAATGTTCCCCATTTTCTTTTCCCATTGTTGTCAAATTTTACTAAATAAGCTTGAACCCATCCATGATTATCTTCTTGATAAGCATTTGGAGTGGTTATTGAAGGATTATTTATATTAGTAGTACCTGTAAAATATAAGTCGCCGTTTTTTGAAACAGATCCTTTTAAAGTTTCTGAAAAAAAATATGTTCCCCAAATTTTATTTCCATCTGAATTAAACTTAAAAATGCAACCATTATTATACGTAGCCCAAAATGAATCATCATATGCTTCTTGGAAAACACCTGGTGTTGAAATATTTGATAAACTTTGAGTCCAACCAAAAGTATATAGATAATTATTAGAATCAATTCCTAGAGAGAATACATAGTCATGTTTTTCACCTCCAAAGTAATTACCCCAAATTCTATTTCCATTTGAGTCAAATTTTATTAAAAAACTATCTGCGTTAGAATGACTAGGAATGTTAGTTGTGTTTATTGTAGAAATATTATTTGAGCTTGAGGTAATTCCTGAAAAATATAGAAAACCATTTGAATCTATTTGAGAATCAGTAATGTAGTCATCATCTAAACCCCCATAATAAGTTCCCCATTCTCTATTTCCATCTGAATTAAATTTAGCAATAAATCCCTCACTAAAATAACCGTAAATTGGATTTAAATTAGGGTTGTTAATATTTATTTGATGAGCATTTGGAGTAGCTATTTTTTTATCTGCAAATGTTTCTCCAGATATATAGATTTTTTCTGATGAATCTATAGATAAGTTACTAATGCTACCCCAATAATAGGTACCCCATATTCTTTCACCATTAGCATCAAATTTTACAAAAAAACCTGCCAATTTTTGCCTTCCATCCTGAATAATTAAGTTAAAATCGGCTTCAAAACTACCAGTTGTAGAAATGTTATTGTCACTTAGTGTCTCACCTACAATATATACATTTTGATTATTTGAGACTTTTACTTGATATATATTGTCCGCTTTTCTACCTCCATAATAAGTACTCCAAATTCTTATTCCGTTAGAGTTAAATTTTACTAAGAAACTATCATAATCATAAATATTAGCAAAATAAATAATATTTGTTCCTGTAGTGGCAATATTTTCTGTACTATAAGTAATACCACTTAAATAAATATAATCATCTTTACAAAAGCTATATGTTGGCATTTCTCCATTTTCTCCCCCAAAATATGTACCCCACAATCTCACAGGCACTGGATCAATAATTAAAGTTTTTCCATTTTCAATGTTTGAAGTCTCAAAACCGTAAACATCTTTTTTGATTTTTTTATAAGTAGTGCTAACGTACTTTTTATTTTTACCATCCTCAGTCCAACTTGCGGGTAAAATTTCTTCCATCTCACCAAAACGAACTTGCATTTTGATTTTGTTATTGACTAATTCAGTTGGAGCACCATTAAATTTTAATTGAATATCAGAAGCTTTTCCGTTCGGATGTACTATAAAATTGTATTCAACAGCTTTTAAACTGTCTTTTGGTATGGAAAAAACGACATCAATGTTGGGGTAAATATTCTTGTAGGTGATTTGTTGGTATTGGTGTACATTAGTTATACCTTCAGGATGATTGGGAATATTATAGTAGTTATCATAGTCTTTAGATTTTTCATCAGTAATCAATTCAACATTGGGATTAGAATTAAGAAAATCAATGTCAATTCTATGAAAACTATATTCTAAGGTGTAATCGTCTTCCTTTTTAACTTTTTTTGAAATGGATGATAGAATGTTATTGTCTTCGATACGTTTTTTTACAGTAACTTTTTTAGTTTCATAAACATCATACGAAAAACCATTTTTTTTCAGTTGAACATTTAGTCCGTTAGTGTTCAGTAGGTATTTTACAGCATTGTTGGAATGTCCGTTTTGGTCAATTATTTGACCTTTGTTTTCTTTAAAGCCTAAAGAGGTATTCTTGTTTTGTGCAAAAAGATTTAGGGTAAAGAATAAAGTTATGATAATAGATTTGTAACTCACTTTGATGATTTGTTTAAATACAGTGTCAAAAGTAGTTAAATACTTGCATATTTTAAGTCAATTTGATGTATAAAAACTTTCAATCCACATTCAGAATAGAAACTAAAATTAAACTTTACTTTTGTGCCAAATATTTTTCTCAAAAATGAAGCTATTCCTCATAACACCTCCTTTTACCCAACTGAATACTCCGTATCCGGCAACGGCTTATATTAAAGGTTTTTTGAATACTAAGAATATTGAATCGGTTCAGGCGGATTTAGGAATAGAGGTGATTTTGAAGATTTTTTCGAAAGAAGGACTTCAGGATTTGTTTAAATCTATCAACCATCAACCATCAACAGACAACTCTAAGAGAATTATTGCCTTGCAAGACGAATACATCAAAACGATTGATTCGGTAATCTCTTTTTTGCAGGGAAAAAATCCAACCTTGGCTTTGCAAATTTGCCAGGAAAGTTATTTACCTGAAGCTTCTCGCTTTGCACAATTAGAAGAATTGGATTGGGCTTTTGGTACGATGGGAACTCAGGATAAGGCAAAACATTTGGCTACTTTGTATTTGGAAGATATCTCCGATTTTATTGTAGAATGTGTCGATGCTAATTTTGGTTTCAGTCGGTATGCGGAGCGTTTGGGGCGTAGTGCGAATTCTTTTGACGAATTGTATGAAGCTTTACAACAGGAACCTACTTATATAGATAATATACTTATTTCAATTCTTAAAGAACGTATCGAAACCATTCGACCTGATTTGTTTTTGATTTCGGTTCCTTTTCCAGGTAATTTATATTCGGCTTTTCGTTCGGCGCAATGGGTTAAAAAGCATTTTCCTGAAATCAAAATCTCAATGGGCGGTGGTTTCCCTAATACCGAATTGCGTTCTCTTTCGGATGTTCGTGTTTTTGATTTCTTCGATTTCATAACATTAGATGATGGTGAAGCTCCAATTGAAGAGCTTGTTAATGCTGTCACTTCGAGCGAAGTCGAGAAGCAATACAAACGTACTTTCCTTCTAGAAAATGGAAAAGTTGTTTATAAAAACAATTCCACGAAACCAGATTATAAGCAATCCCAGGTAGGGACACCGGATTATTCGGATTTATTATTAGACAAATACATTTCAGTTATCGAAATAGTGAATCCCATGCATCGTATGTGGAGTGATGGTCGGTGGAATAAATTAACTATGGCGCATGGTTGTTATTGGGGTAAGTGTACTTTTTGTGATATTTCATTAGACTATATTAAGGTATATGAACCTGTTGCTGCTAGTTTGTTATGTGATCGAATGGAAGAAATGATGGCGCAAACCGGAGAAAATGGTTTTCATTTTGTGGATGAGGCTGCTCCTCCGGCTTTAATGAGAGCGCTAGCTTTAGAAATTCTTAGACGAAAATTATCAGTAACCTGGTGGACGAACATTCGTTTTGAGAAAAGTTTTACTAGAGATTTAACCTTATTATTAAAAGCTTCTGGTTGTATAGCAGTTTCTGGCGGTTTAGAAGTGGCATCGGATAGATTATTAAAATTAATTGACAAAGGGGTTACGGTTGAACAGGTGGCTAAGGTAACCCGAAATTTTACGGAAGCAGGTATTATGGTTCATGCCTATTTGATGTATGGTTATCCTACTCAAACCGTACAGGAAACAATTGATAGTCTAGAAATGGTGCGTCAATTGTTTGAGGCGGGTATTTTACAGTCGGGCTTTTGGCATCAGTTTGCTATGACGGCTCATAGTCCTGTAGGATTGTATCCGGAAAAATTTGGTGTGATTAAAAATAGTGAAGAAATTGGAACTTTTGCTAATAATGATATCAATTACAAAGATTCGACAGGAATTAATCACGATAAGTTTAGCTATGGTTTGAAAAAATCACTCTTTAATTATATGCACGGAATTTGTTTTGATTATGATTTGCAAGAATGGTTTGATTTTAAAATACCTAAAACAAAAATTCATCCTGATTTTATTTTTGATGCACTTCAAGATGAAAATCAATTTAGCACAAAACCAGCAGCTAAGATTGTTTGGTTAGGAGGAAAGCCTACAGTAGATAGTATCGTTAAAACTAAAAAAGGAAGGTACTGGGAGATATTAGTAATGACTTTCCATGATAAAAAAGAAAGTTTTACAATTCAAACTAATAAAGCCGAAGGAGAGTGGTTAGCACAAATACTAGAAAAGATACAGTTAGGAAATACTAAAATCTACACTTTCCAAGAATTAAAAAATGATTTTGAGGTAAACTTAGTTGATTTTGAATTGTTTTGGTATTCAAAACCTATTAGTGTACTGAGAGAATATGGGCTTTTGGTTTTATAGCTTCTTGAATCGTTGTATTCTATAGCTATTTAACATTATTTTTTTTTATTAATCTTAATATATACGAGTCAACGATTATGTTGACTTTTTTTTTGCATTAATCGGATCTTATTAAGAAAATCAGAGTAAAGCTTATATTAAGCGTTTTTTATCGATTTATCAATTAATTAAAATTTTTAATTTATAGTTACCCCTGTGTAAAATAGGGGTGTTTTGGTTTTAACTGTGTTTTTTGTGTTGTTTTAGGTGTTTTTTGATGTTGTTTTTTGTTTTTAACTCTATTTTTTAAGGGGTATTTGTGTTTTTTGCTGTATGAATAATTGTTTTTTGGGGGTTGAAAAATAAAAAAAATGTATTTTTTTTTTGATGATTCAAATTATTTGATAATTCTGCGCTAAAAATGACAGAAAGTTGTGTTTTTTCGTTTTTCTAAAACTAAAAGTTGATAAATTTGCTTCAACAAAGAAGTTAAAAATGTATTAAAAACTGAGAATAATATGTTAATATCTTCTATAATGTGAAAATAATTTAAATAACCAAAACAACTTTTAAACATGAAAAAAGTAATTTTTATTTTAGCTCTAGCCCTTACAGGAAGTGTGACATTTGCTCAAGACACACCATTAGAAATTTCAGGTTCTGCGGATGTATATTACAAATATGATTTTGCAAAAACAGGAAATATTGGAACAAGTTTTGCTTCAGATCAAAATTCACTTTCTTTAGGTATGATCGATATCGCTTTAAAGAAAAAAACAGGTAAAACTTCTTTCGTGGGTGAGGTTTCTTTTGGACCTAGAGGGCAATATCAATCGATTCCAAATTCAGATGGGACTTACGATGAATCAGGAGCTAATTCATTCCACATTCAAAATTTATATGCCACTTATGCTGCAACTGATAAATTGAGTTTCACAGCAGGATATATGGGGACATTTATTGGATATGAAGTAATTTCTCCTTTAGCTAACTTCCATTATTCAACATCTTATTTGTTTACTAATGGTCCATTCCAAAATGCAGGGGTAAAAGCTAATTATGCTATCTCTGATAAAGTAGGAATTATGGTTGGAGCATTCAATAATACGTGGAATAACTACATGGCAAATCCTACTAAAGGTTTGAATAACATCGGTGCTCAGTTATCTTTAGCTCCAAGCGAAGGAATCTCTGCTTATTTAAATTTCATGGATGGTGCTGAAAGTGGAACTATCGTTGATTTAACAGCTACTTTCCAATTGACAGAGAAATTTAAATTAGGATTAAATGCAGCTGATTGGTCAGGTAATGGTGATAATGTTGGTTATACAGGATTCGCTTTATATCCTTCAGTAGCTGTAAATGATAACTTTGGTTTAGGTTTACGTGCAGAGTATTTTAAAGCTAAAGAAAATAGTGATATGTTTGGTTTATCTGCTGACAACTCTGTAACTGCTTTTACATTATCAGCTAACTATAAAGTAGGTGGATTGACTATCATCCCTGAGTTAAGATTAGATTCCGCTAAAGAAGATAACTTCTTTGATTCTGATATGGCTCCTACTAAATCAGCTACACAAGCTACAATAGGTGTGGTTTACGGATTCTAATAAATGAATCAATAGCAATAAAACATAATTTTTTTTTTACTGCCAAGGTACATTTCGAATGTGTCTTGGCAGTTTTTTTGCACTGTTTTTAACGAGAAGTTTGTAAATAAAAAAAGTTCTTTGTGTTTTACCTCAAAGAACTTTTTAAAATTAGTAACCGTTTATATTATTGTTTTAGAAAAATGGAATAAATGGTATTGATTGTATTTTGGTCTAAAACTGCATTGACTTCTTCGGGCATATAATGTAATTTAAAAGCAGTAATAGCAGCATTTAAGTTTTTTGTATCGTACCCAATGATGCGTAAAGCTAATTCTGGATTAAAATCTAATGGAGCTAATGGAAGTACCTCGTCTTTCCATACACCAAATCCATTTTCTGCAAGTGTTTTCCAAGGAAATAAAGCACTAGGATCTTTTTTTCTGGTTGGAGCAACATCCGAATGACCGATGATGTTTTGAGTGGGAATGTTATGATTTTTTTTCAACCTACTCAATAAAGCCATTAAACTTGTAATTTGTGCTTCAGAAAAAGGTTCACTTCCATTATTGTCTAATTCAATTCCTATCGATGCCGAATTAATATCGGTGTCTTTTCCCCAAGAACTTATACCTGCATGCCAAGCACGTAAATAATCATTTAGCATTTGTACAACATCACCATTGTCTCCTATTACATAGTGTGCACTAACTTTAGAACTTTCTTTTGTAAAGGTTTTTATCGTTTGTTGGATAGAATCCTGAGCGGTATGATGGATGATTATATAATTAGGTTTGCGTAAATTAAAGTTTACCGCACTAATCCATTCGGTATGAATTCCGTTGTTTAATTGGGTTGGTCCTGTTTTGAAAATACTGTCTTTAAAAGTATATAGCTGTTTTGAATAAACACTATCAATACTAATTGTTACTTTATTTACGATAGGTAATGGTTCAGGTTCTTTGGCAGATATTTGAACTTTTAGTGTTTTTAATTTCGTATCGTATTCTTTTTCACTCTTTTTATAGGGATTAGTAGAGCAAGCTGTTATTACAGCAATGGGTAATATATAACAAAATGGTTTAATCATCATTTATATTTACTTGTTTAAAGTAGCTTCTTGTTCTTCTTTCTTTGATTTTTTCTTTTTCTCTTTTTTGTTGTCTCCTTGGTCTTCTTTAAGAGCCTTGAATTTTACTTTCTGTTGGTCATTTAAATATTCGTTTATTTTACGTTCGTTGACTTCAAAAAGAATTTTAATCTCGTCTGATTTTTGTTGCTGACTTAATTTTTCGTCTTTAATAATTGCGGTTTGCGATTTAATAATGTCAGTGTATACATTTGCAATTGCAATTGATTGTAATTCGTCAAGATTTAATTCAGGCTTTAATTTCTCCATAATTTTACCTACAGTAACTTCAACAGGAATTTCTTTTGGTTTAGAATCAGGCTGGCTCATTTGGCTCATGCTGTTTCTGCCCATTCCATATCCACCATATCCACCATATCCTCCGTATCCACCTCCGCCGTATCCGTATTGTGCTTGAATAGAATTAAATGATAATAATAGTAACGCTAGTACAAAGAAAAATTGTGTCTTTTTCATGTTAATTAAATTTTAAAGTCAAGTTGCTTTTTAAGCAGGTTCACCGTATAAATCGTATTCTGTGGCATCAATGATTTTGATCATCGCAAATTCGCCTGTTTTTAGATAGAATTTACTAGCATCAATTAAAACTTCATTATCAACATCAGGACTGTCAAACTCTGTTCTGCCAATAAAGTGAGCGCCTTCTTTTCGGTCAATAATGCATTTAAATGTTTTTCCAATTTTTTCTTGGTTCAAATCCCAAGAAATCTGAGATTGCAATTCCATGATTTCATTAGCACGAGCTTGTTTTACATCATCTGGAACATCATCTTCTAATAAATATGCGTGAGTGTTTTCTTCATGTGAATAGGCAAAACAACCCATTCTATCAAATTTCATTTCCTGAACAAAATCTTTCAAAATTTCAAAATCTTCTTGAGTTTCTCCAGGGTAACCTACAATTAGCGTTGTACGAATAGCCATTCCTGGTACAGCGGCTCTAAAATCTTTTAATAGTTGAGTCGTTTTAGCTTGGGTTGTTCCACGACGCATTGATTTTAAAATAGAATCAGAAATATGTTGCAACGGAATATCGATATAATTACAAATTTTAGGCTCTCGTTTCATTAACTCTAAAACATCCATTGGAAAACCGGTAGGGAAGGCATAATGCAAACGAATCCATTCAATTCCTTCTACTTTTGCTAGAGCTTCTAATAATTCAGCCAGATTTCTTTTTTTATAGATATCAAGACCGTAATACGTTAAGTCCTGAGCAATCAAAATTAATTCTTTTACTCCGTCTCTGGCTAATCCTTCGGCTTCTTTAACTAATTTTTCAATAGGTTGTGAAACGTGTTTTCCACGCATAATTGGAATAGCACAAAAACTACAAGGTCTGTCACAGCCTTCGGCAATTTTTAGGTAGGCATAATTTTTAGGGGTTGTAGTAAGACGTTCACCTAATAATTCATGTTTGTAATCGGCACCCAAAGCTTTCAGTAACTGTGGTAATTCAGTTGTTCCGAAAAACTGATCCACATTTGGAATTTCTTTTTCCAAATCAGGACGGTAGCGCTCAGACAAACAGCCTGTGACAAAAACTTTATCAACTAAGCCTTTTTCTTTCTTATCAGCGTATTCTAAAATCATGTTCACTGATTCTGCTTTTGCATTATCAATAAAACCGCAGGTGTTGATGACAATAATATTGCCTTCTTTTTCCGCAGGGGCTTCATGTTCAACCTCTTTTCCATTAGCACGAAGTTGCCCCATTAATACCTCACTGTCATATATGTTTTTTGAACACCCAAGGGTGATTACGTTTATTTTGTTCTTTTTTAAAGACTTAGTTCTCATAGCTATGTAAATTGGATGGCAAAATTACGTTTTTTTATTCAAATTGTCTTGATGGCATTGGGGATTGTTCGCATTTCAAGTTTTCATAATCTACTTTCTGCTAATTTTTAAAAGAATATAGGTTTTTTTCAGTTGATGCTTTTTCCCTTTTACATTTTTAGTTGAAAAAAAACCGTCATGTTTTAAAAAAAGACAAGACGGTTGATGTTATCGATATATTTTAAAGGAATTATAATTCAAATAGAAGTGTGAATGTTACTGTGTTGTTTATTGAATTAATATTGGCTCCATCACTAAAACCTTGACTAAAGAAACCTTGATTTGAATTTCGTTTAGCATATGCATAGGATAAATTGGCTTTGGTTCCTCCGAAATTATACCCTAAACCAGCAGAATATCCAGTTAGGTCGCCCATAGTACTTTTGTTTTTATACGGACTGCCTTCAAAACGGTAACCTCCTCTTAAACTAAGCCTTTCAATTTTGTATTCACCTCCAATTCTTATTTCTGAAGCGGCAGTTAATTCGTTGGCTATATCCGAATTGATGAATCGGTTTCTACTATCATCTTCAATGGAATAATTAATTTTACTGTAGTCTTTGTAACTGTAATCAAAACTAATCAAGCCTTTTTTATTAAAAACTAACGCCATACTTCCAGTAATTTTTCCAGGTGTTTTTAGTTTGTAATCGTTGTATACTATTGTTCCGTCCGAATTAGGGTTATTAGTATTCGAAGTAGTTGCTGTTAAGTAGGTTGTAGTAATAAGATTTTGTCTTAATTCATCGTTTAATTTGTTCCAAGTAGGTGATTCGTATGAAATTCCTAAACGTAATTCATTATTGATTTTAGCAATCGCCCCTAGTTGAAATGAAAAACCAGAGCCGTAGGTATATAAGTCGTTTTCAAAAGAAACGGCTTTTAGGTCGTCAAAATTACTAGCATTTCCATTGTCTTCATAAAAAAGTGTGTTTTGTCTGAAGTCTGTAAAGTGAGAATTTAACGATAAACCAAGATACAATATGTCTTTGTATGAGGTAGCAGCATTAAAGGATAGTTTTCCGTTATATCCTTCAGAAATAATAGTGTTTTCTTGGTAGTAATTATTAGTGTTTGGAGAGGTGCCTACTGGTGCATTTGAAATGTATTCTACATTGTCGTCAGTATCTGAGATAGGATTGATTAAGTATCCTCTATATCCTAAATAGGCTTGTTGTTTTGCGTAGTTCAATTCAAAATAATTGTATTCTTTTAGCGTACCTAATGGAATTTCTTCTTGATTTCTAGCAGGATTAGCATTAGCATAACTTAAAAAATAGTTAGCGACCGAATTGGTTGGGTTAGTACCGAATGTTCTGGTAGTGTTGTTGAAATTATTAGTGTTCTCGTAGTTTATTGCTAAAGAGAATTTTTTCCAATTGGCTTTTGGATCGTAATTTTTGAATACAAAAACACCACCTGCCTGATTTAGATCAAGTGCGTTTTTTTTGCCAGTTAATTGACTTCCATAATATTCTGAATTGTTTTTGATATCAAAATTACTGAAAGAAAATCCGAGCTGGTTGTTTAAAAAAACAGCACTTCCAGCAGGATTTACATTTATAGATGATAAATCGCCACCTAAAGCACCAAACGCGCCACTCATTGCTCTAAAGCGAGCTGTGCCTGTTGAGTTGTCTTGAGCATATCGCAATCCGCTTACAACTTCTTGCGATTGTATAGTGTTAAAAGTAAGCCCTAATAGTATGAATAGATATTTTTTCATAGTTGAATTTTTAATAGTAGAAGTTGGGTGAGCTGTTTATCGTCTACTTCCTCCTGAAGATCTAGAAGTACCTCCGCTACTGCTTCCGCCTCCTCCACCATAAGATCTTCCGCTATTACCATTTCCATAGGAAGAAGAAGGGCTACTGTATGATCTTGTAGGTGTGTAGCTATCGTTTCTGGAATAGTTGCTGTTTTGGCTTTGTGTATTATTTCTTCTAGATGTAGACTCAGAAGTGTTAGTTGGAGCACTATAGGTTCTTCTAGTATTAAAATTGCTATTGTCTCTTGAATTGCTAAATCTGCTAGTTGAATAGGTTCTTTGTCTATCGTTTGAATAGTTTCTATCGTTTGTATAACTCCTGCTAGTAGAGTAATTTCTGGAAGTCGTATTGTAGCTTCTAGAATTCACTGCCTCATATCTTCTGCTTGGAGCGTATGAGTAATAAGTGTTTCTGTATGGGCGATTATAATAATAAGGATAATTATACCATCCGTAAGAATAAGGATATCCCCAGCCGTTATTCCATCCCCAGTTGTTCCAACCAAATCCGTAATTCCAGCCCCAATTATTGTATCCCCAATAGTTGTTCCAGCCCCAATTATTCCAACCCCAGTTATTAACGCCCCAATAGTTGTTCCAACCCCAATTATTCCATCCCCAGTTGTTAGAATAGATATTAATTATTGGGTCGGTATTATTATTTCCCCATCCAGCATAACTTATTTCGGAATTGTTATCCGTAGTTGAGTCAAAGCTATTATAGCTATCGATATCTGTAAAAGTATCAGATGATTCGGCATCATTTTGTAGCGAATTGAAATAATTTTTGTAGTATTCACTTGATGCTGTGTTCCTCTCTATAGGTTGGTAGTTGTCGGCAGTATAAATTCCATCGCTTTCATAATAAGAACTATTTTGAAAAGAACCACATGAAACCATAAAAAGGCTTAGTAATGCAAAATATAGATATTTCTGCACGTTTTGTGATGAAAAAATATTTGTTTTCATATCTGATGGGTTTTTTATTGTTGCACATTACAAAAATAGTTAGTTTTGCCAAACTATTTAGTTAAATAATACAAAACAAAATTTGTGCCAAAATATTCAATATGAGTAAGAACCTTACTACAAGATCAGAAGATTATTCGAAATGGTATAATGAGCTGGTTGTAAAAGCTGATTTAGCCGAAAATTCAGGAGTTAGAGGCTGTATGGTAATTAAACCGTACGGTTATGCAATTTGGGAGAAAATGCAAAGAGAATTAGATAGAATGTTTAAAGAAACAGGACATCAAAATGCGTATTTTCCATTATTTGTTCCTAAAAGTATGTTTGAAGCTGAGGAAAAAAATGCCGAAGGTTTCGCGAAAGAATGTGCAGTTGTAACTCATTATAGATTAAAGAACGATCCGGATAAACCAGGGAAGTTAATTGTTGATCCAAATGCTAAATTAGAAGAAGAGCTTATCGTTCGTCCAACCAGTGAGGCTATTATTTGGTCTACTTATAAAGGATGGGTGCAGTCTTATAGAGATTTACCTTTATTGATTAATCAATGGGCGAATGTAGTTCGTTGGGAAATGCGTACTCGTTTGTTTTTAAGAACAGCCGAGTTTTTATGGCAGGAAGGTCATACTGCTCACGCTACAAAAGCAGAGGCAATTGAAGAATCAGAGAAAATGATGAATGTTTATGCAGATTTCGTTCAGAACTTCATGGCTATTCCTGTAGTTAAAGGAGTGAAAACAGAATCAGAGCGTTTTGCTGGTGCTGTTGAAACCTATTGTATTGAAGCTTTAATGCAGGATGGAAAAGCGCTTCAGGCTGGTACTTCACACTTTTTGGGACAGAATTTTGCTGAAGCATTTGATGTGAAGTTTGCAAATGCCGAAGGGAAACAAGAATACGTTTGGGGAACTTCTTGGGGAGTTTCTACAAGATTGATGGGGGCTTTGGTAATGACACATTCAGATGATCAAGGTTTGGTGTTGCCTCCAAACTTGGCTCCAATCCAGGTTGTAATTGTACCTATATATAAATCAGACGATCAATTAAAAGCAATCTCTGCTGAGGTAGATAATTTAATTGCTGATTTACGTAAATTGGGTATTTCTGTAAAATTTGATGATAGAACAACTCAAAAACCAGGATTTAAATTTGCAGAATGGGAATTAAAAGGTGTTCCGGTGCGTATTGCTGTAGGTCCAAAAGATCTTGAAAACGGTACTTATGAAGTTGCGAGGAGAGATACTTTGACCAAAGAAGTCAAATCTAAAGAAGGAATTGCTGAATTTGTAGCGCAATTATTGGAGCGAATTCAATCGGATTTGTTTAATAAGGCATTAGATTATAGAGAGACTCATATTACTGAAGTAAATAGCTTTGAAGAGTTCAAAGATATTTTAGAGAACAAAGGAGGCTTTGTATCAGCTCATTGGGATGGTACTGCTGAAACTGAAGAGAAGATTAAAGAGTTGACTAAAGCAACCATAAGATGTATACCTTTGGATGGGGTAGAAGAGTCGGGAACCTGCGTATTTACTGGAAAAAAGTCTACTCGAAGAGTGTTTTTTGCTAAGGCATATTAAAAAAAAATATTTTTTTTTAGATAGCTATTGCGCAATTAAAAAACAGTTGTATCTTTGCAACCGCAATACAGAAATGCACTGCACAATGTAACGCAATGGTCCGTTCGTCTATCGGTTAGGACGCCAGGTTTTCATCCTGGTAAGGGGGGTTCGATTCCCCCACGGACTACAGATTGAAATATTGAAATAGAGTTCCTGTTTTATTAAAAGGAATTATGGTCCGTTCGTCTATCGGTTAGGACGCCAGGTTTTCATCCTGGTAAGGGGGGTTCGATTCCCCCACGGACTACAATTGTTCTGTTAAGAATAAATTGTTTGACTTAACTTAGAGGAATTTTTGGTCCGTTCGTCTAGGGGTTAGGACGCCAGGTTTTCATCCTGGTAACAGGGGTTCGATTCCCCTACGGACTACAGAATTAGTTGTGAAATAGTTTTATGAAACAAATATCAAGTGTCTCTGATGTGTGTTTTATTAGTTAAAACCAAAGTGATTGCTTTGTATAATGTGATTGTGGGAGGTTTTTCTTTTTTAGCTAATAGTTTAAAATAATTATTACAATTAAAAAAAAAATTAAAATGGCAAATCATAAGTCAGCTTTAAAAAGAATTAGAAGCAACGAGAAAAAAAGAGTATTAAATAGATACCAACACAAAACTACACGTAACGCTATTAAAGCTTTGCGTTTAGCAACTGATAAAGTTGATGCTACTGCGAAATTATCTACAGTAATCTCTATGATTGATAAGTTAGCTAAAAAGAATGTTATTCATGATAACAAAGCTTCTAACTTAAAATCTAAATTAACTAAATTCGTTAATAAATTGTAATTATACAATTTTAAGATATTTTGAAAGCCTTCTTGAAAAAGAAGGTTTTTTTTATTGAATTTGGTTTGTGTTTAGGGGTAGAACATTATCCTGATTCTCCAAACCAAAAAGATTTTCCAACAACGGTTTTAAACCCAGGTGAAACGTATAAAACAAAAACTGCTTTCAAATTTTCTACTAAGTAATATAGAGTAGTTTTAATCTTTATGACCCGTCTCGATTTGTCGAGGCGGGTTTTTTATTTGAAGCAATTTCCTGCTATCCGCTATATCTCTTGTGTTCACTATTGTTTCCACAAGAGGATGTTGCTGCTACCTGCCTCGCCGGCAGGCAAGGTCAGGGCTAGGGAAGTGGCTTAAGATGATGTTTGTGCTATTATACATAGTGTAGGATGATGGTTAATCTCTTGTTTTATGTCGTGTGATGACTGTTTAAGAACTCTTTTCTACTATAATATATAGTGTAGTCTTCCTTTTCTTGGCGATTTCTTAGTGGTCTTTGCGGTTAAAACGGCTTAATTGCTATAATATATAGTATAAAGAATCTTGTGTTCTTCGTGTCTTCTTAGTGTTCTTTGTGTTTATATTAATCTTAAAGAGTTAAAATTCCTACAAAACTGAAAAAACTTCAAAAATTAAATCGCATGTTATCAGTTGATTAAAAAATAAACCAAAAATAGTTTCAAAAAGTGCTTGTTTAATCGAATAAAGGTTCTACTTTTGCACCCGCAACAGCGAAAACGTTCCTTTAAATACAGACAAGCGATAAAGAGATAATCGAACGAAAGTTTGAAAAAAAGTTTCAAAAAAGCTTGTGAGATTTGAAAAAGCGATTTACATTTGCACCCCGCAAACGTGAGTTTATCGAGCTTGTTTTTAAATAAAAGTTAAGCGAGATAAAACATGCAAAGTTATTTGAAATATTGACAAGAGAAGAGGAGTTAAGCTTCGGTAAATAAATCGAAAAAAAACTTTAAATTTTTCTTGTGAGTAAAGAAATAAGTTGTAGTTTTGCAGCCGCTTTGAAAGATAAGCGAGAAACTGAAATAAATTCAGTTTAAAAACAAAAAGACACGTTCCTAGACATATTGAATTGACAGCCGTTTCGATGCAAATCGAAACAAATAAAATAAGAGTAATAGAATCGCGAGATTTGAATAAACCGATAGTAACTTGGAGTCAATATAAAATGATCCTGAAATTAATTCAGGATAAACAATATACGATGAAGAGTTTGATCCTGGCTC
>NZ_JBHSOQ010000005.1:125778-205567 GCF_042656445.1 Flavobacterium sp. GCM10022190 | reverse complement strand
GAAGCTAGTAAGGCGGTTGGTTCACTGATGGTTTCTGAACCCGATTGTTCGCATCCATTCGCATCTTTTACAACCCAACTATAAGTTCCTTCGGCTAATCCTGTATAGGCTTTTGGTGAGGTTTGTGCCATAAATCCTCCTCCGTTGAAGTTCACCATATAAGGTGCAGTTCCGCCACTGAAGGTTACCGTTACTGAACCGTCTGTTCCGCCATTACAAGATACATTGGTATGTGCGTCAGAAGCTAGTAAGGCGGTTGGTTCGCTGATGGTTTCTGAACCCGATTGTTCGCAACCATTCGCATCTTTAACAACCCAACTGTAAGTGCCTGCGGCTAATCCTGTATAGGCTTTTGGTGAGGTTTGTACTATAAATCCTCCTCCGTTGAAGTTCACCATATAAGGTGCAGTTCCGCCACTGAAGGTTACCGTTACTGAACCGTCTGTTCCGCCATTACAAGATACATTTGTATGGGCATCAGAAGCTAGTAAGGCGGTTGGTTCGCTGATGGTTTCTGAACCCGATTGTTCGCAACCATTCGCATCTTTTACAACCCAACTATAAGTTCCTGCGGCTAATCCTGTATAGGCTTTTGGTGAAGTTTGTGCCATAAATCCTCCTCCGTTGAAGTTCACCATATAAGGCGCGGTTCCACCACTGAAGGTTACGGTTACTGAACCGTCTGTTCCGCCATTACAAGATACATTTGTATGGGCATCAGAAGCTAGTAAGGCGGTTGGTTCGCTGATGGTTTCTGAACCCGATTGTTCACATCCATTCGCATCTTTTACAACCCAACTATAAGTTCCTGCGGCTAATCCTGTATAGGCTTTTGGTGAGGTTTGTGCCATAAATCCTCCTCCGTTGAAGTTCACCATATAAGGTGCAGTTCCGCCACTGAAGGTTACCGTTACTGAACCGTCTGTTCCGCCATTACAAGATACATTAGTATGTGCGTCAGAAGCTAGTAAGGCGGTTGGTTCGCTGATGGTTTCTGAACCCGATTGTTCACATCCATTCGCATCTTTAACAACCCAACTATAAGTTCCTGCGGCTAATCCTGTATAGGCTTTTGGTGAGGTTTGTGTCTCAAAACCTCCTCCGTTGAAGTTCACCATATAAGGTGCGGTTCCACCACTGAAGGTTACCGTTACTGAACCGTCTGTTCCGCCATTACAAGATACATTGGTATGGGCATCAGAAGCTAGTAAGGCGGTTGGTTCACTGATGGTTTCTGAACCCGATTGTTCGCATCCATTCGCATCTTTTACAACCCAACTATAAGTGCCTGCGGCTAATCCTGTATAGGCTTTTGGTGAGGTTTGTGTCACAAATCCTCCTCCGTTGAAGTTCACCATATAAGGTGCAGTTCCACCACTGAAGGTTACCGTTACTGAACCGTCTGTTCCGCCATTACAAGATACATTGGTATGGGCATCAGAAGCTAGTAAGGCGGTTGGTTCACTGATGGTTTCTGAACCCGATTGTTCGCATCCATTCGCATCTTTTACAACCCAACTATAAGTGCCTGCGGCTAATCCTGTATAGGCTTTTGGTGAGGTTTGTGCCATAAATCCTCCTCCGTTGAAGTTCACCATATAAGGTGCAGTTCCGCCACTGAAGGTTACCGTTACTGAACCGTCTGTTCCGCCATTGCAAGATACATTTGTATGGGCATCAGAAGCTAGTAAGGCGGTTGGTTCGCTGATGGTTTCTGAACCCGATTGTTCGCATCCATTCGCATCTTTTACAACCCAACTATAAGTGCCTGCGGCTAATCCTGTATAGGCTTTTGGTGAGGTTTGTGCCATAAATCCTCCTCCGTTGAAGTTCACCATATAAGGTGCAGTTCCGCCACTGAAGGTTACCGTTACTGAACCGTCTGTTCCGCCATTGCAAGATACATTTGTATGGGCATCAGAAGCTAGTAAGGCGGTTGGTTCGCTGATGGTTTCTGAACCCGATTGTTCGCATCCATTCGCATCTTTTACAACCCAACTATAAGTGCCTGCGGCTAATCCTGTATAGGCTTTTGGTGAGGTTTGTGTCACAAATCCTCCTCCGTTGAAGTTCACCATATAAGGTGCAGTTCCACCACTGAAGGTTACCGTTACTGAACCGTCTGTTCCGCCATTACAAGATACATTGGTATGGGCATCAGAAGCTAGTAAGGCGGTTGGTTCACTGATGGTTTCTGAACCCGATTGTTCGCATCCATTCGCATCTTTTACAACCCAACTATAAGTGCCTGCGGCTAATCCTGTATAGGCTTTTGGTGAGGTTTGTGCCATAAATCCTCCTCCGTTGAAGTTCACCATATAAGGTGCGGTTCCGCCACTGAAGGTTACCGTTACTGAACCGTCTGTTCCGCCATTACAAGATACATTGGTATGGATGTCAGAAGCTAGTAAGGCGGTTGGTTCGCTGATGGTTTCTGAGCCTGATTGTTCGCAACCATTCGCATCTTTAACAACCCAGCTATAAGTTCCTGCGGCTAATCCTGTATAAGCTTTTGGTGAAGTTTGTGCCATAAATCCTCCTCCGTTGAAGTTCACCATATAAGGTGCTGTTCCACCACTGAAGGTTACGGTTACTGAACCGTCTGTTCCGCCATTACAAGATACATTAGTATGTGCGTCAGAAGCTAGTAAGGCGGTTGGTTCGGTGATGGTTTCTGAACCCGATTGTTCGCATCCATTCGCATCTTTTACAACCCAACTATAAGTGCCTGCGGCTAATCCTGTATAGGCTTTTGGTGAAGTTTGTGCCATAAATCCTCCTCCGTTGAAGTTCACCATATAAGGTGCAGTTCCGCCACTGAAGGTTACCGTTACTGAACCGTCTGTTCCGCCATTACAAGATACATTAGTATGTGCGTCAGAAGCTAGTAAGGCGGTTGGTTCGCTGATGGTTTCTGAACCACTAACAGAACAACCATTTGCGCCTCTAACAACCCATGAATAGGTTCCTGCAGCTAAACCAGTATATACCTTTGGTGATGTCTGAGTCACAAAACCACCTCCGTTAAAGTTGACTTCATACGGGCCTGTACCTCCATTAAAATTAATGGTCACTGAACCATTATTACCACCATTACAACTCACATCGGTATGTGAATCAGAGGCAGAAGGCAGTGCTTTATCTTCCTCAACTGTAATATAAGATGTTGCAGTACAACCCGCAAAACCTGGTGCTGTAACAACAACAGCATAAACACCTCCAGCAGTCACTGTTCTATTAAAATCAGGTGCTGCATCTTCAGCAGCAATTAATGGACCTAACCCATCCGTTTTATCAAGCGGTGTTGGATCTGGACCATAGAATTCTATTGGGGCTCCGTTAGGTTTTACTCCAGAAGCTGTAATTGTAGCACTTGGATTTGCACAAGTAATCACTCGGTCAACTGCTAAAACTACTTCTGGTTTTACTGTAAATCCAAATGCATAAGGACCTGCAAAATCTTTCAATTCACAAGAAAACGGGTCGTTATTTCCCCCTGCACAACTACGTGTTTTTACTAGTAAACTTCCCAGAATATTAGAACAGGGATCACTTTCATCTTTTCTATCCAAATTAAAAGCAGTCAAATTAATACCGATTTCTACATGTTGCAAAGTTTGATACTCTTCATACCAGTTTGCAGTTGACCCCTCTAAAGTACCCCAAGGCGCTGCCAAGGTGCTGCCTTCTGCATTAACCCTACCCCAAATGGATGCACTTGCTTCAGTCAATGCCGTTATTCTAGCATATCCGAAATCTCCACTAGATAATCCTTGCTCAAAACTTCCTGCTACCACATTAAAGGGTCTAGCTGAAGGATTAAGCAATAAAGCATCAAAACTAGCTTTACTCATCCAAACACGAATTCTTACATCTGGTTTTGTACCTCCACCTTCATAATCTATCGAAACAATTATAGTTCCAGGTTTATTTAGACTACCATCAGGATTAAATGTAAAAGCGGTACGTCCGCCGTCTGGACCTGTATTGGTTAAGGTTGAACCCGTTGCTTCAACTAAAGTTCTATAAAACTCAAAATCTATATGTTTACTTCCTGAAGTAGCTCTTAAAGTAGCTGCTCCATAAGCATACAAAGTTGTAAAAGGTCTAGGATCTTGTGCTGTTGGATTCTTAGGTCCTTCTCCTCTTAAATGCGCCATTACATCTATAATATCATCTTTTTGAGGAACACTACCTGAACCTATATTATAAGTAGTAGGATTATCAGGATTTTTATCAGAAGTTGAAGTAAAAATTGTAGCATCACTATTACTCTGTGCTGAATTATTATCCCTTCCATAAACCGCATCAATCCATAAATAGGGAGTTGGAACTCCATTAACAGTACTCATCACAATAGATAATGGTGGTCTGGATTGTCTTCTTGTAAAAGAATAATTATTATTAGCTTGGATGGCCGCTTTTAAAGTAGCTCCATCACGCTGATCAATAACATTCAAACCTGTACCATCCCAATAAGGTGATCGAACACCGAGAGAATCTGGTGGTGGTGTTTTATTTACAAACCAATCATCAACTCCTATTGTTACCGAAGGAGGCGTTGTTGAGCCTGGTGGAGTAATAATCGTAAAGCCCTGAAAATTGCCATACGCATCGCCATCAACACCAAAATTAGCCCTAATTGCACCTGGATCAACTAATTGACCATAGGTATTGACCGAAAAAAACAAAGATATAAACAAGAGCAAATGACTAGAAAGAATTTTATTCTTTATCATTTTTCCCATATATATCTTTGTTAAAATTGTTTGGCAACAATTTAAAAAAGTGCAAAAAAGCAGTTGTACACTTTGCATCGTGTATAAAATATTTTTTTTCATGATAATAGTATTTTTATGTCATAATTATATCAAATAGGTACATTCAAGATTTGAGGAGAAACTATCATAAAAAACCACTTCAAATGTGTATTGAAGCAACCCTTTTCGTATAAATAAATTAGAATAAAAACAATCCTAAGCACAAAAGCCTTTTAGCCTTATATACTTGGAAGTACTATTATTAAAGTAGGGAATTACAAAATTTCAAGATTCAGGGAGGAAATTTGTCAAAAGAGCCATTCTAAACATTTTGCTTGCAATAAAAATTTTCTTTTTCCTATCCAATTACAAAACTTGTTTAATTAAACACGACTAAATTCAGGTTCAATGAGTTATCAAACTTGGGGAAGATAACTTTAAGACTTATAATCTTCAAATAAATTAATTTGAAGTTAACCATCTAAAAAAGCAAATATATTGTGGGGCACAATAGTAATTCTTTATAAAAATCGAATGAAAATCAAAAATTAAGTACTTTTCTTTTTACAACTCAACACCAGTAATGATTTGATAGTAAACAAATTAAACAAAACAAAACAAAACAAAAAAAAAAAAAATAGTAACTATATAGATTGAGTCGATTATATAAAAAACGCTTCAAAACATTATTTGTTAATTGTATCACTAAAAATAGATTAGAGTTTTTCAAGTAACAACGATGTTGCTGTAAGTCCAGGACCAAAAGCCATCGCTATAATTTTAGTTCCAGATTGAATTGCCGAATCATTTACAATATTATGCAAAATATAAGGAATAGTGGCCGAAGACATATTTCCGTGATTTCGTAGAACATCATAAGACCAGTGTGCCTGAAACTCTGGAATTCCTAATTCGTTCACCACATAATCAATAATTTTGGGACCTCCTGGATGTATTGCAAAATACATTTGAGATTTCTCACTATCTAAATCCAGACCCGCCTTTTCGCACAAAGCCATTAAAAAAGACTTAATATTTTTACGAATAAAAACAGGAACTCTTTTAGAAAGCGTCATTAAAAAATTATATTCTCCTAAATCCCAAGACATATCTTCTAATGAATCTGGAATCAATAATTCATGCGAAGTAATGATTCGTAACCCTTTTTTTTCTATAATTGATTCATCATTTAAAAATGCATTTTCTTCATAAAGGGAATAACCTATAAATCCATCTGCAAATAGCGAACATATCATGGTATTAGCTGGTGAAAATTCAATTAAATTCAAATGAGCCGACAATAATTCGGTATGAACCACATCTGTTCTTCCATTTTCTAAACTTAACTCAATTAAACTTCTAGCGGTTCGAATAGCTGGAAATGCACCATAACATCCCATATGATAGGAATGAGTAACTTGAACACTATTCCAATTTCTTTCAATTACCGCTTCTTGTGCCACACTTGGAGAGGAATATCCAGAACAAGTTACGTGAATTAAATTCTCAGGGTTTGTCTTATTTTTAGAATAAAATTGATTAAAGACATACC
Source organism: Flavobacterium sp. GCM10022190 (assembly GCF_042656445.1). NCBI lineage: Bacteria > Pseudomonadati > Bacteroidota > Flavobacteriia > Flavobacteriales > Flavobacteriaceae > Flavobacterium > Flavobacterium sp. GCM10022190. Next base: position 199,255 of record NZ_JBHSOQ010000005.1, on the reverse strand, counting down.
GCATATTCTTTTTAAACCACTCCATCCTAACTTCAATCTTAGGTCCAAATGAATTTGTTTCTTTTACTTCAAATCCTTCTGGAAATTGATAATCTAAAGGCGAATTCACTTCCATTATATTTTCTACAAAATTTCTAACCCCTTCGAAAATAATCGTTTGCCTTTGTTTTATGTTTTCTATTGGAATTGAATATTTATCAACTTGCTCCGATATATAATCAAAACTAACCGACTCATTATTCCCCTTTTTAGATTCAAAAGCAGAAGATTGTAAATTTTGAAAATGATAATACAAATATTTGGTGTATTGATTGAGTTTGTCTTGCTCAAATAATTCGCCAACTAAAATTGGATGAAAATTGGAAAGAATAATACTTTTCATAACCTTAAAATTTAATCTATTATTAAAGTTTTAAGTGGAAACTTCCTTTTATAAATAGTATTGCTGATGTATCTCTATTGAATACATGCTATTGACATTCTACTTTATTTTAAAAATGAACCTAAATAATTATTCATTGAAAAATATAGAAAAAAACTTGTTGCAATTGTACAACCGAAAACAATTTTCAAATGAGATCTGAAAATTCATTCGACAAATTCAAAAACTCTTGAAATTGTATATTCCCTGTTGGATGAAGCGTAGTTTTATTTCATAAATTCTTTTTAAACAAAGTAAAATAAACAGACCAATTAGTATGAGAAAAAAATAGAAGAATAAATCTTAAGCAAATTACTACTTGTAGCGTGGCTCATTGAAGCATGCCGAAAAAGCAGCTTTTCTTACCCAAAAATCCTATAAAAAAAATCAAAATATGCACAAAGGTTAACAACAAGTGTTTCAGATTTTGGGGATAGAAAACTTGTAAAAAACAATTTTAAAAAGCTACTAATTAGCTTTCTATGAATTGCACTATTTAACTTTATAAGTCGACTTGAGTTAAAATAAACAATTTATAAGCAATCATTTAACACCATAACTCAATAGTAAAAAGAAGTAAATTGGGGACAACAAAAAGTTTTAAAAATTGCTTTAAAACCTTTTGGGACTACCAAATTTAAAGGTATTTAACTCAACAAAACAAAATGAAATGTTAAAAAAAACTTAAACCGGTTCATCTGTTATTTTTATCGACAAAATACAATCAAAAACCACGAAATCAACATATTAGACTACAAAAACCATTAACTTACTATAAAAAATAAGCCAAAACGAGAAATCATTTTGGCTTAAATCACTATATATTTTAAGAATTTTATTTCAATGTAGCTAAACTTTGTTCAATCGTTGCGATTTTTGCCAAAGCATCTGCTTCCTTTTTACGTTCCATCTCAATTACTTTTTCAGGAGCACCAGCAACAAATTTTTCGTTTGCTAATTTCCCTTGAACTGACTTTAAGAATCCTTGGGTATATTTCAATTCTTCCTCTAATTTTTTAATTTCTGCATCCAAGTCAATATTACCGGTAATTGGAATAAAATATTCATTTGATTTTACACGGAAAGACAAAGCGCCATCCACTTTCTCAGTAACATAATCAAATGCAGAAATATTGCCTAGTTTAGACACAATAGAATCAAAATAAGATGATAAATTCTCATTATTAATCGCTTTTAATTCAATAGCATCTTTAAATGGAATGTTCTTATCCTTACGAATGGTTCTGATTCCTGAAATCACTTCCATTGTGTTTTCAAAATCAGAAATTAAACTTGCATTGAATGGTTTCATTTCCGGCCATGTTGAAACAATCAAAGCTTCATCAATAGTTCGTTCAGCAATATGTTGCCAAATTTCCTCTGTCAAGAATGGCATAAATGGGTGCAATAATTTCAAATTATTTTCCAACATTTCGATAGCCTTGTCAAAAGTTAATTTATCGATTGGCTGTTGGTAAGCTGGCTTAATCATTTCTAAGAACCAAGAACAGAAATCATCCCAAACTAATTTATAAATAGCCATCAAAGCATCTGAAATTCTGTATTTTTCAAAATTATCTTCAATTTCAACTAAGGTTTGCTGCAACTTCGCTTCGTACCATTCAATTGCCACTTTTGAAGATTCTGGCTGAGTAATGGTTTCTGAAACTTCCCAACCTTTGATTAATTTGAAAGCATTCCAAATTTTGTTCGAGAATCCTTTTCCTTGATTACATAATTCTTCATCAAACATGATATCATTTCCTGCCGAAGCACTCAACAACAATCCAACACGCACCCCATCAGCACCAAATTTCTCAATTAATTCCAATGGTTCTGGTGAATTACCTAACGATTTTGACATCTTACGACGTTGTTTATCTCGAACTAATCCTGTCAAATATACATTCGTAAATGGTTTATCTCCAGCATACTCATATCCTGCAATAATCATTCTAGCTACCCAGAAAAACAAAATATCCGGACCAGTAACCAAATCATTCGTTGGATAATAATATTTAAAATCCTCACTTTCAGGATTCATAATTCCTCCAAAAACCGACATTGGCCACAGCCAAGAAGAAAACCAAGTATCTAATGCATCAGCATCTTGTACTAAGTCCTTAGTTGTTAGTCCTAAGTTCTTAGTTTTCTCTTGAGCCAACACCAAAGCCTCTTCAATAGTTTCAGCAACTACAAAATCTTCTTTTCCATCTCCATAATAATATGCAGGAATTTGTTGGCCCCACCACAATTGACGAGAAATATTCCAATCACGAATATTATTCAACCAGTGCGCATACGTATTATTAAAACGAGATGGATGTAATTTAATAGTTCCTTCTTCTAAAACCGCTTTGATTGCTGGTTTTACTAATTCTTCCATTTTTAAGAACCATTGATCTGATAATCTTGGTTCGATAACAGCCTTTGTTCTTTCTGAAGTTCCTACCTTATTCAAGTGGATTTCAGTTTTAGCTAATGCTCCGGTTGCTTCTAATTCTTTTGCAATTTCTGTACGAACTACAAAACGATCTTTTCCTTGATAATGTAAACCAAAACTATTTAAAGTAGCATCTTCATTAAAGATATCTACAATTTCAAGATTATGTTTTTCACCTAAAGTTTTATCGTTCATATCGTGCGCAGGAGTTACTTTCAAACATCCTGTACCGAATTCCACATCTACATATTCATCTTCGATAATTGGAATTACTCTTCCACAAATAGGAACAATCGCTTTTTTACCTTTCAAATGTGTAAAACGTTCATCATTTGGATTAATACAAATTGCAGTATCTCCAAAAATTGTTTCTGGACGGGTTGTTGCAACCGTTAGGAAATCTTCTGAACCTTCAATTTTATATTTTAAGAAAAATAATTTTCCTTGTTGTTCTTCATAAATAACTTCTTCGTCAGACAAAGTTGTTTTAGCTTCCGGATCCCAGTTTACCATACGATATCCACGATAAATCATTCCTTTGTTATACAAATCAACAAAAGAACGAATTACAGAAGCCGACATATCAGGATCCATTGTAAATTTGGTTCTTTCCCAATCACAAGAAGCACCTAATTTTTTAAGTTGCTCTAAAATGGTTCCACCGTATTTATCGGTCCATTCCCAAGCATGTTTCAAAAACTCTTCACGGGTTAAATCATTTTTATTGATTCCCTCTTCTTTTAATTTTGCCACAACCTTTGCTTCAGTGGCGATAGAAGCATGATCTGTACCTGGAACCCAACATGCGTTGAATCCTTTCAAACGAGCTCTTCTTATTAAAACATCCTGAATAGTATTATTTAACATATGCCCCATATGCAAAACTCCAGTTACGTTAGGTGGAGGAATTACTATGGTGTAAGGTGTTCTATGGTCTGGCACTGAGTAAAAATAATTGTTTTTCATCCAGAAGTCATACCATTTTTGTTCTATCGTTTTAGCGTCAAATTGTGCGGGAATTGCCATAAAAATAATCGTTAACAACCAATAACTAATCTTGGTTTTATTTTTTGTAAATTATATCGGGGACAAAAGTAAATAATAAAGTACACTATAAAAAGGGAAATAATAATTTGTGGACTAATTAAAACAAAGTATATTTACTTTATATAAAGCCACAATGATGAAAAACTTTACTCCTATAATAATTTGCCTGTTTTTTTGTTTCGTAGGATATGCACAAAAAGGGGCAAAAATTGAATTCAAAGCCAAAAATAACACGATCGATTTTGGAACGATCAACAAGAAAAATGACAATGGCATACGCTCATTCGAATACACAAATACAGGTGATGCGCCCTTGATTATTTATTCAATTCAATCAACATCAAATTGTACTATCTTATCCAAACAAAACGAAACCATACTGCCTGGCAAATCGAGTAAAATTGACATCAAATATGACATGGCTCCCGGACCTATTAGAAAAACAATTACAGTTGAATCTAATGCTATCAATTATACTGAAGGTAGAATTCCTCTAAAAATAAGAGGTGAGGTAATTGCTTTATAGTTTAAAATCGAGATAACAAAAAATTATTCTACAAAACATCAATTAGTTTAAATTTAAACCGCAATAATTCTCCCTCTCGTTTTACAACTACCGCTATCCAAATTTCATTTTCTGACCATAAAAGTGCATTTAGTTCCTGAAGTGATAATGTAAAAGCTTGTTTGTCATTAACTGAAACAATCTCATCACCTACTCGTAACCCGCATTGTTCAGCGTTCGAATTTTTTCTTAGATACCCAATCTCATAGACCGGCTTTAATGCTAATTTATACTTTACTCTCGGATTAACATTATCTAATTTCACATCCTCCGAACGTAAAACCATAGAATTATCGGGAATAACTACTAATTGTTTGATTAACTGAACCCCAGTATGCCAAACCTCAATACCACTTTTATTATAAAAAAAAGTGCTTTTAAAATACTTATTCTTTTTTAAATACAACCATCCGTTTTTATAATCAAAAACCGTGGTAAATCGCCTCAAAATCTCGCCCCCTAAGGATCCCAAGCGATTTGACTGTATATTGATATTTTTTAAAGAAACCGAATCAGGAAAAGCCACAATCGTTTCATTAAATTGAAAACTTCCTAACGAAAATTGTGGTATCTTTGCTCTTTTACCCTCTACAGAACCACTTAATCCTTGCCCTAAGTAATCTTGGTAATGTTTTTCTGGCACTGTAATTTTATCTGAAAATCGTTCAAAAAGCCAAACCGCATCACTGTTCCCACTATCTACAAGAAGCTTAACCACAACATCTTCTTCATTCATTTTTACTTTTGCTTGTAAATATGGTTTGTTTTTTTCGAGCACAAGCGGTATTCGTTCATACGTTTTTTGAATCTTGTTTTGAAAATTAGCCTCTTCTTTATGGAAAGTGACTATTTTTTTTGCATAATCCACCGCTACCAACTGATTTTTAAAAGCTGCTGACCCAATTATACCATTGATCGTTACCCCAACATAATTTGATAAATTAAAGGAGGGATCTAAAATTAAATACAACAAATGATTACGGGATTGCAAAGTCCCTATGGTCAATAAATTACCCGAGGATTTAAGTCCTTCAACAGCCTGATTATCACCTAGACCTTGGATATTAATTTTAACTACATTATTAAGATTTAGTTTTTGAGGATCTTCAAAACCAAAGAGAATAGTTTCCTCCACCCCAGAATCAAGTAAAAAAAGTAATTCAACCCCATTAACTTTAACTGGAATAAAAACGAGATTATTGATTAACCGAATTGGGACTTTGACTTTTTCACTTTTGTCATTATGAAATTCAAACCCCTGTTGAGAAAATACAGGAATTGCAAAAAAGACTAGAAAAAAAAATAAAATTATTTTTTTCATGATTCACAATTTTCATAAAGTTAACAAAAATCCTTCTTTTTAAAACGTTTTAACTCCAATTTGTAAAACTATCCATAGCTTAGTTCTAAAAAAAATTGCAAATTTGCATCAAATTTTTATTAAGATGCCTGAGATTTCAATTAGAGGAAGAAGAATGCCTGAATCGCCAATACGAAAATTGGCACCATTTGCTGATATCGCAAATAAAAAAGGCCTTAAAGTTTATCACCTAAACATTGGTCAACCCGATATAAAAAGCCCAGAAATAGCCATTCAAGCCATTAAAAATATCGACAAAGATATTATTGAGTATGGTCCTTCAGCTGGATACGAAAGTTATAGAAGAAAATTAGCTGATTTTTACACCAATCAAAATGTAAGAGTTGACTTTGCGGATATTATGATCACAACAGGAGGTTCAGAAGCTTTACTATTTGCGTTAGGAAGTATCATGGATCCTGAAGATGAAGTTATTATTCCAGAACCTTTTTATGCTAACTACCATGCTTTTTCGGAAGAATCGAGCGCTAGAGTAGTTCCCGTAAATTCAGATTTCGAGGGAGGTTTTACCCTGCCTTCTATAGAAGCTTTTGAAAAATTGATTACTCCAAAAACGAAAGCAATTATCATTTGCAATCCTAGTAATCCAACAGGTAATCTATACACCGAAACTGAAATTCAACAATTGGGCGAATTAGTAAAAAAGCACGATTTGTTTTTAATTGCTGATGAAGTGTATCGCGAATTTATTTATGACGAAAAAGACCGTCATTACTCTGTAATGAATCTTATTGGCTTAGAACAAAATGTGATCATGATTGATTCGGTTTCTAAACGTTACAGCATGTGCGGTGCTAGAATTGGCTGCATGGTCACTAAAAACAAAGAGGTAATTGCTACCGCAATGAAATTTGCACAAGCGCGTTTGTGCCCTCCAACAATTGAACAAATTGCTTGTGAGGCTGCAATTGACACTCCTCAAAGTTATTTTGATGAAGTAATCAAAGAATACAAAGACCGAAGAGATACCTTAATAGCTGAATTATTAAAAATTGAAGGAGTAAAAGTAACCCCACCTAAAGCTGCTTTTTATTGTATTGCGGAACTTCCTGTAGACAATACAGAAGATTTTGCTCAATGGCTTTTAGAAAGCTACAATTTAAATGGCGAAACCGTAATGGTGGCTCCAGCAGCTGGATTTTATTCAACTCCAGGCATGGGTTTAAAACAAGTACGCATTGCTTATGTACTTAACAAAGAAGACTTAACAAAAGCAGTTCACATACTTAAAGAAGCAATTACCACTTATAATGCGCTTTAAAAAAACACTTCGTTTTTAAAAAACACCAACAAAGGCAATAACTTAAAAATGTTATTGCCTTTGTTTTTTAATGACTAAATCTTATTCCCCCCTTAAAACAGGCTATTTTTTATCAAAAGCTATAGAAATTCTTTAGTTTTTATTAATTATCTTTACAGCCTTAAAATTAACACACACTATTAATAGTCGTATTTAATGATACAAAACGAAGAAATGCACGACGAAATCGGAGACAATCACATTGGTTCGAGTGCAAAAAATCCTATGCGAGACGATGCTTTCGCTATTTCGGATGATGAAAAAATTACAAGAATAAAAAAAGATGTCGAAAACATTCTGTTAACCTTAGGAATGGATTTGACAGACGACAGTTTGAAAGGCACTCCTAATCGTGTCGCTAAAATGTTTGTAAAAGAGATTTTTGGAGGATTAAATCCAGCTAGAAAACCAAAAGCATCCACTTTTGACAACAACTACAAATACGGTGAAATGCTAGTAGAAAAAAACATTATCGTTTACTCTACTTGCGAACATCATTTACTACCGATCATTGGTAGAGCTCACGTAGCTTATATCTCGAATGGTACCGTAATTGGTTTATCAAAAATGAACCGAATTGTTGAATATTATGCTAAAAGACCTCAAGTTCAAGAGCGTCTTACAATGCAAATTGTACAAGAATTGCAACAAGCTTTAGGAACAGAAGATGTTGCCTGCGTGATCGACGCCAAACACCTTTGTGTCAACTCAAGAGGAGTTAGCGATATCGAAAGTAGCACAGTAACTTCAGAATTTGGAGGAAAGTTCAAAGAAGAAAAATGCAGAAGAGAATTTTTAGACTATATCAAACTAGACACTAAATTTTAATAGTTTATCGTTTGTAGTTAATTGTTTGTTGTTTGTTTTATGGGAAAAATACAAAAATTTGAAGATTTAGAAATTTGGAGATTAGCCCGAGAAATCTGTCTGCAAATTGAATATCTAATACAAAAGACAAACTTAAAAACGAATTATTCTTTAAAAAATCAAATGGACAGAAGTTCAGGTTCCATCATGGATAATATCACTGAAGGTTTTGAACGAAACGGCAATAGAGAATTTATTAATTTTTTAAGCATCGCAAAAGGTTCTGCTGGAGAAGTAAAATCACAATCTTATAGAGCTTTCGACAAAAAATTAATTACTCAAGAACAACATTTACAATTAAACGAAATGATTGAGCTAGTAAAAAACAAAATAGGCGCAATGATGAACTATCTAAATAACTGTGAAATCAAAGGTTTAAAATTCAAATAACACTTCGCATCCAAAAACAATAAACCAAAAACAACTAACAATACGTTGACATGTCAATTTATAACACTCAAACACTAAAAATATACAATTCACTTTCAGGAGAAAAAGAAACATTTGTACCTATTAATGAAGGTTCTATTGGGATGTATGTTTGCGGACCAACAGTTTACAGCAATGTACACCTTGGTAATCTAAGAACATTCATGTCTTTTGATGTGATTTTTAGATATTTCATCCATTTAGGTTATAAAGTTAGGTATGTTAGAAACATCACCGATGTGGGTCATATTGTTGATGATGTAGATGAAGGTGAAGACAAAATCGCTAAAAAAGCACGTCTAGAACAACTAGAACCAATGGAAGTAGTACAGCGCTATACTGTTGACTTCCATGACATTCTTAAAGCATTTAACTTTTTACCGCCAAGTATAGAACCAACAGCTACCGGTCATATTATCGAGCAAATTGAAATTATCAAAAAAATAATTGATGCTGGAATAGGCTATGAAGCAAATGGCTCCGTTTATTTTGACGTTGTAAAATTTAATGAAACCAATAATTACGGAAAATTAAGCGGTCGCAACATCGAAGACATGCTTGCAAACACCAGAGATCTTGACGGACAATCTGATAAAAGAAACCCTCAGGATTTTGCACTTTGGAAAAAAGCCGAACCTGAACATATTATGCGATGGCCTTCACCTTGGAGCGATGGTTTCCCAGGATGGCATTTGGAATGTACTGCCATGAGTACCAAATACCTTGGCAATCATTTTGATATTCATGGTGGTGGAATGGATTTAAAATTCCCGCACCATGAATGTGAAATTGCTCAAAATGAAGCTTGCACTGGACACACTCCTGTTAATTATTGGATGCATGCTAATATGCTTACCCTGAATGGTAAAAAAATGGCAAAGTCTACCGGTAACAACATCTTACCTAGAGAAATATTAACTGGCGAAAACAGCATTTTAAGCAAAGCTTTCCCCGCTTCTGTTGCTCGTTTTTTTATGCTACAAGCTCACTACAGAAGCATTCTTGATTTCTCTGACGAAGCCATTGTAGCTGCCGAAAAAGGATACAAAAGATTGATGGAAGCCGTTGATTCATTACCTCAAATCAAAACGAGCTCAAGTAGTTCCTTAGAAATTGCTGGTTGGAAACAACTATGTTATGACGCCATGAACGATGATTTCAACACTCCTATTTTGATTGCGCATTTATTCGAAGGTGTACGATATATCAATTTATTAAAGGACAACAAAGAGACTATCAGTGCTACCGATTTAGCTACACTAACCACTACCATCAATGCATTTGTATTTGATGTGTTAGGTCTTGAAAATCAAAAAGCAGCCGATAGCAGCAATGCTAAATTAGAAGGAACAATCAACATGCTAATCAACATGAGAAACAAAGCTCGTGCGGATAAAGATTTTGCTATGTCTGACCATATAAGAGATCAGTTACTAGCGCTAGGAATCCAGTTGAAAGACAGTAAAGAAGGAACCACTTTCAGTATTTAGTTAATCAGGAATATTGAAAATATTTTCTTTTAAGCATTCTAAAATTATTGCAAAAAATAAAAAAATGTTTTCAAAAATCATCCTATTTCCCTTTATAGCATTGGTTCGATTTTACCAATTGGTAATCTCACCGCTAACTCCTGCAACTTGTCGATTTACACCTAGTTGTTCGGCTTATATGATTGAAGCTTTGAAAACACATGGATTATTTTATGGTGGCTTTCTAGGAATTAAACGAATATTGCGTTGCCACCCTTGGGGGAAAAGCGGCTACGATCCAGTACCTCAAAAAAAAGATTGCTGTAAACATTAACCTTTAATTAGTACTCGTTTTACTTTAAATATTTAATTTTACAACTATATATAAAAAAGGAAATTACATGACACAAGCTTTAAACATCGTATGGAATCCATCCGAAGGTATAGATTTAGGTTTTTTTGTAATTAGATATTACAGCTTAATGTTTGTGATTGCATTTGGATTAGGTTGGTATCTCATGAAAAACATTTTCGAACGCGAAAATGAATCTTTAGAAAAATTAGACTCTTTATTCGTATGGAGTGTACTCGCTACCTTAATTGGAGCGCGTTTAGGACATGTTTTCTTTTACGATTGGGAATATTTCAGAAACCATTTATCTGAAATCATCTTACCATTTAGATTTACACCAAAATTTGAATTTACAGGCTTCCAGGGATTAGCAAGCCATGGAGCTGCCATATCCATTATTGTAGCAATGTATTTCTACAGTAAAAACATCCTTAAAAGACCATTATTATGGATTTTAGACCGTATTGTTATTCCTGTAGCTAGTGGCGCAATATTTGTGCGTTTGGGTAATTTCTTCAATTCAGAAATCGTAGGTAAAGTAACCAATTCCCCTTTTGGAATACGTTTTATTCAAGATTATTACAGCAAAGCTGACGCTGTAAATGCCACACAAATTGCAAAACCAAAAGAAGCCTATTCAGCAATTGCTACAAATCCAAAATATGCCGACTTACTGGCACAAGTTCCAGCAAAACACCCAACACAGTTGTACGAAGCATTTTGCTATATCTTTGTTTTTGCAATATTATTTTTCTTGTACTGGAAAACGGAAGCTAGAAAAAAATCAGGTTACCTATTTGGACTTTTCCTAGTTTTACTATTTTCAGTACGAATGGTTGTAGAATCAGTGAAAGAAAGTCAGGGTGGATTTGAAAGCGCATTAGGCTTACTTTCAACAGGACAATGGTTAAGTATTCCATTTATCCTAATAGGCTTTTACTTCGTTTTTACAGCCGAAAAACCAATCAAAATATAAATTCTTCCCAAGAATAAAATACAAAATGCCGTCTACAAAATAGACGGTATTTTTTTTGATATATTATGGATACCTTTTAAAAACAAAAAAACCACCTAACAAAAGTTAGATGGTTTATCTTGAGCCGATAGAGGGACTCGAACCCACGACCTGCTGATTACAAATCAGCTGCTCTAGCCAGCTGAGCTACATCGGCAATTGTGTAATAATGATTATCGAATTTCAATAACAAACTTCTACAATTTAGAAGTTTTGAGCCGATAGAGGGACTCGAACCCACGACCTGCTGATTACAAATCAGCTGCTCTAGCCAGCTGAGCTACATCGGCGTCATTATTACGGGTGCAAAGATACATCTGTAATTTAATTTTCCAAACTAAATTTGCACTTTTTTTCGCTTTTTACTGACTACAATTCGTTGATTTTAGCAATCAATTGATTAGCAACTTGTTCCAATTCTACATTGATTTGCTTAAAGTGTGCTTTTTTATTTTCTACATTCTTAGCATTTACTTTAGCAATTAAATTATCAAAAGCAGCAATAGCTTCATCAATTAAATTATTAGTTTCTGCAGTTGGTTTTCCAGTAGTTGAAAGTTCAAATAAGTAAACCGCCTCAATAATATCCCCTAAAACGTAGTTGATGTCTTTCTTTAAATTCTTAACGTTTGCCATTTTTTTAAATTTTAATTTGCGATTGCAAAAATACACATAAACTTTATAAAAGTCACTATGAAATATAAATTTCTAAAACTGAAGCTTTTCCATTTAAAACAAATGATTGAATAGCAGCAGGAACCAACACGGTATCCCCTTTTTTATAACTATATACAACACCATTAATAACTAATTCAAAAGCCCCTTCCACGCACATATACACTGTAAAAGTTTCTCCATTTTTATTCACTTTTACTTCGCCATCTAATGGAATTAAATTAGTGGTAAAATAAGGACAATCTACTACTGTATTTGATGTATTAGGTTCTTTACTATAGTTTTTATACGTATCTACTTTATCATAATTAATTGCATCCAATGCTAAATCTATATGCAATTCTCTTCCATTACCCTGAGCATCAACTCTATCAAAATCATAAATACGATAGGTAATATCCGAAGTTTGCTGAATTTCTGCTACTACTAATCCTGCTCCAATGGCGTGAACCGTACCCGTTTCAAGAAAAAACACATCACCTGATTTCACTTTCACATCATCCAAAATAGATAGTAAGGTTTTATTTTTAAGATTTGCCACATATTCCTCTGCATTTGATTTTTCTTTGAAACCAACTATTATACGTGCATCTTCATCGGCTTGCATGATATACCACATTTCCGTTTTACCAAACGAATTGTGACGCTCTTTAGCTAAAGCATCATTTGGATGAACTTGTATTGACAAATCTTCGCGAGCATCTAAATATTTAAATAATAATGGAAATTGTTTTCCAAATCGTGCATAAACAGCAGTACCCAAAATCTCATTTGGACTCTCATCAATAAGTGTCATTAAAGAGGTTCCTTTCAATTCACCATTAGCCACAACACTAACGTCGCCTTCAACGGTAGATAGTTCCCAACTTTCCCCAACTGTTGAAGACTGAATTGGTTTACCTAAAACTGTTTTTAATTTTTCACCACCCCAAATTCTTTCTTTTAAAATAGGTTCAAACTGTAATGGATAGATGTTCTTCATTATTAATTGTTTTTTAAAGATTGTAATTATTTATAATAAAAAAAGTAGCCTACATTTACTTTGAAAAGCTACTTTGTACTTAATATTCGTTTTATTTTTTTATTGTTGCCAACATTTTAGTAACGTGTTTCATTCCTAAAACACTATCAAAAACCTTTTGAATGATTCCGTCACTATCTACTAAATAGGTCACTCTACCCGGAAGCAAACCAAATATTTTAGACGGAACACCAAAAAGCTTACGAATTGAATTATCTGTGTCAGCTAAAAGTGTGAAAGGCAAATTAAATTTTTGGATAAACTTTTGGTGAGAAGCCACATCATCAGCACTAATTCCGATGACATCAACACCTAAATTTAAAAATTCAGAATAATTATCCCGAAAACCACAAGCCTGAACAGTACATTGAGGTGTATTATCCTTTGGATAAAAATAAATAATAACTGCTTTTTTTCCAATCACAGTGTGGCTTTCAAACAACTGACCACTGGCATCTTTAGCGGTAAAATGAGGTATCTTATCCCCTTCCTTCAATGGCATCATAATCCTTTATAGCTTACAAAATTTCGAGGTGTTTCGTATAACACTACCTCTAGTTCAAATTGACTTTCTACTTGCTTTCTTATCTTATTCCAAATTACCACCACAATGTTTTCAGCTGTTGGATTTAGATTTTCAAACTCAGGTACATCTAAATTGAGATTTTTATGATCAAATGCATCTTCAACCTCAGCCTTAATAATATCTGCTAAAATCTTAGCATCCATTACGTAACCTGTTTCGGGATTAATTGGACCAGTAACACTCACAATCAGTTCATAGTTATGCCCATGAAAATTTGGATTATTACATTTCCCAAAAACAGCATCATTCTGTTCGAAACTCCAGTCTTTTCGATACAAACGATGAGCGGCATTAAAATGTGCTTTTCTACTTATTGTTACTTTCATAATCCTATATAAATCAAAAGTGTTTAAACTTTATGTTCTTCTAAATAATGATAGAATTCATCAAAGATAATCTTGAACCAAATGGTATAAACCTCTGGATTTACAGCAATATCCTCTTTCACAGCTTCAATATCCATCCATTTCCACGCTTCAACCTCGTCCAAATTAATTACAGGCTCCCCATTATAATAGCCAATCATCACATGATCCAATTCATGCTCTGTCAAGCCATTATCAAAAGGGGCTTTATAAATAAAATGAAACAATTCTTTTAATTCGGTTTTAAAACCCATCTCTTCCATCAATCTTCTGTTTCCAGCCTGAAGATTCGTTTCACCTTCGCGCTGATGGCTACAACAAGTATTAGTCCACAACAATGGAGAATGGTATTTATGATGCGCACGTTGCTGCAACATCAATTGGTTTTTATCATTTAAAACAAAAACCGAAAAAGCACGGTGCAATACCGCTTTTTCATGAGCTTCTAATTTAGGCATCAAGCCAATAGGCTCATCATTTTCGTTAACCAGTATTACGTTCTCTTCTAACATATATTTTTATAGGTAAACAAAAATACAAAAAAGATAAGGAAACAAGCCGTCTTTAACGTTCTCTTTGAATTATATTACAAAAAATTCTTAGAAAAGAAACACTTGCTTACATCCTTATCCAATTAAAAAACCAAAGAAAGTACGATTACGTAAATACAATTGTTAAACAAGCCCCAAATAGCTGTTAAAATAGCCTTTGTTGTAGCAAACAAAACCAATTGACGGCTATCTTTGTCTATACAAAAGGCTCATTAACAGCCCTAAACTTTAAAAACGAATAAGCAATCCATTTATGAAAACAAATTCTTTAATTAATCTGATATTCATTATTCCATTATTTGTTCTTTCAGCCTGTGGACAAAACAAAAAAAATACAGTTGCAGAAACGGCAATAAAAGAAAATAAAATCACGAAACCATCTAACCCCTATTATTCCAATACAGACACCACAAAACTTAAATTGAGCGATGCACAATGGAAAAAAGTTCTACCTGAGGATGTGTATTTAGTGATGCGAAAAGCCGAAACCGAAAGAGCATTTACAGGCAAATATTGGAACACTGACGAAAAAGGAACATACTATTGCGCATCTTGTGGAAATATGCTGTTTCGCTCTACATCCAAATTCTCCAGCAGTTGTGGATGGCCCAGTTTTTTTGAACAAGAAAATAAAAAAAGTATCGTATTCAAAAACGACTACTCTTATAATATGGAACGAATTGAAGCTCTTTGTGGAAGATGCGATGGTCATTTAGGGCATCTATTTGATGATGGTCCAGCACCCACTGGAAAAAGATATTGTATGAATTCAATTGCACTAGACTTCATTCCAGACAACAATTTACTTATCGAAAACACTCAAAATTAAACTATGAAAAAGTTTTTATTATTAATTCTGTTATTTGCTTTAAATATAAATGCTCAAACTAAGCCAAATAAAAACAACACTCATCTAGAAACAATCACTCTAGGTGGTGGCTGCTATTGGTGTATTGAAGCCATTTTTGAAAATTTAGAAGGTGTAAAAACTGTAGTTTCTGGATTTTCAGGAGGAAAAGTAGCCAATCCTAGTTACGAAGACGTTTGTACAGGAAAAACAGGACATGCCGAAGTTGTTCAAATTACATTTGATAAAACCAAAACCAATTTGGATGAAATCCTAAAAGTTTTTTTCACCGTACACGATCCTACCACCCTGAATCGTCAAGGAGCCGATGTGGGAACACAATACCGTTCGGCTATTTTTTACCATAATGAATTACAAAGAAAAACAGCCCTAGAAATCATCAATGAATTAAACAAAAACAAAGTTTATAACAATCCCATTGTTACAAAAGTTGAACCTTTCAAAAATTTCTATGAAGCAGAGGACTATCATCAAGACTATTTTATCAACAATGCAAATAAACCCTATTGTCGTTTGGTTATCCAACCGAAATTAGAAAAATTTGAAAAGGTTTTTAAAAACAGATTGAAAAAATAATACGAACACAAATTGCGCAAAGTAAAGATTAGTGAAATATGTTTTACGGTTTCGAATTTGTGTTATTGGTGTAATTCGTAGCAACTTCGAAACTAAGTAATTATTCGGGCTTTTTTACCTAATGCTTCACCAATCATCAAAGCACATTTTTCACCATCAATGGCAGCTGAGATAATTCCACCTGCATAACCCGCTCCTTCACCGCAAGGATACAAACCTTTTATTTGCAAATGCTCTAAAGTCATAGTATCTCTAGGAATACGAACTGGTGAAGAGGTTCGGGATTCAGGCGCATGAAGTACGGCTTCATTTGTTAGATAACCTCGCATTGATTTGCCAAAAGCGGTAAATCCTTCGCGTAATATTTGTGTTAAAAACCCAGGAAAAACTTGCCCTAATTCAACCGGAGTAGTTCCAGGCACATAAGAAGTTTTTGGAATCTCTTTTGAAACTTTTGATTGGGTAAAATCAATCATTTTTTGTGCAGGAACTTTTTGAGTTTCACCTGCCAAATGCCATGCTTTTTGTTCGATGCTTTTTTGGAATTCCATTCCTGCCAAGGCACCAAATTTGGCAAAAGGCTTAAAATCATCCAATTTCAATTCGATAACAATACCCGAATTAGCAGCAGCTTGATCCCTTTTAGAAGGAGACCATCCATTAGTCACCACCTCACCAGGACTGGTAGCACAAGGCGCAATGACACCTCCGGGACACATACAAAAAGAATACATCCCTCGCCCTCCTACTTGCTTCACAATACTATATGGCGCTGGTGGCAACAACTCACCACGATAATCACAGCTATACTGAATACTATCTATCAAAGATTGCGGATGCTCAGCGCGAACGCCTAGAGCAAAAGGTTTAGCTTCAATCAATATTTTTTTTCTGTCTAATAATTCAAAAATATCTCGAGCCGAATGTCCGGTAGCTAAAATCAACTTATTCGCCAAAATTTTGTCTCCGTTTTGTATCACCACTCCTTCTACCTCACTATTTTTAACCAAAATATCCGTAACTCGTGTTTCAAACAAAACCTGACCGCCACATTCCTTGATTTTCTCACGGATATCTTCAATAATTTTTGGCAATTTATTCGTTCCAATATGCGGATGTGCATCCACTAAAATATCAGGTGTAGCACCAAAAGCTACTAATAATTCTAAAATCCGATTCACATCGCCACGCTTTTTAGAACGCGTATACAATTTCCCATCCGAATAAGTTCCTGCTCCACCTTCGCCAAAACAATAATTAGAATCCTCATTTACAATATGATCGCGATTGATGGCTTTCAAATCTCGACGACGACCGCGTACATCTTTACCACGTTCAATCAAAATGGGTTTTAAACCTAATTCTATTAGCTGTAATGCCGCAAAAAGTCCCGCAGGACCAGCCCCTACCACAATCACTTCCTGTGCATTAGCTACATTTGGATAATCCGGTAGTTGTAATGGTTTTTCCTGAAAAGCTTCCCCTTTTAAATAAATAAGCACTTTCAAATTGATTTTCACTACTTTTTGACGTGCATCAATAGAACGCTTTAAAATCACAACATGCTGAATTTCAGAAACAGCTACTTTTATTTGTTTGGACAAATGATCTTTAAGCAAAGATTCGTTGGCAGCAATTTCCGGAGTTACCTGAAGTAAAAGTTCTTTGGGCATGATGATGTATTTATTTTATTGGCTTTTCTTTCTATGAAAAGAAGTTGCAAAAATACAATTTTGAAATGAGATTTTATCTTTACTCCAAAATTTGCACGCAGATTTACACAGATTGAAGCAGATTTACATAATAGTAAAAAACGCATCGTAGTGAGGCTCTATCGAAAAAAAACCAGTGCCTTAACCCCTTACAAACTTAGCCCTTTTAAGAAAGACTTTGTACCTTTGCCTCTTTGAAACTTTGCACCTAATTAAAATGTCTAGAAAAATAAAATTGATTTGGGATTTTCGCGGCCCTGCTTCTGCAAAAACTGCCGAACATCACGAAATCCACTTAAAAGAATACATCACTATTGAAAAATTACCTTTAAATATTACTGGTTTTAAAGTTTATGACGAAATGCACGCTATCGCATTTATGGTGGTAACTGACGAAAATATGATTCAGGTAAGAGATGCTTTGAAACCGCATCGAGGGGAACTTTACACAGAGTAAATTACAAATAACTTAAAAAAATCCAATAAAAAAATTCCAAATCCCAATATTATAGCATTTGGAATTTAAAATATTGGAATTTATTCTCTAATTTGCTACTTCACTTATAAATTTTATACGCATTAAACGCAATTCGTCGATATCGTAATCGCCATCAAATTCCTTTAATGCTTCTTCAATTTTATCGGTTGCTGATTCCATGAAATAATCATGAATTTCTTCCTGCTGATCTTCATCAAGCATATCATCTATCCAATATTTAATATTTAGCTTGGTTCCAGAATAAACAATTTGCTCCATTTCTTTAATCAAGGCATCCATCGTTAATCCTTTTGCTTTAGCGATATCATCTAATGGCAATTTTCTATCAATATTTTGAATGATATATAATTTGTTCGCCGAATTAGTTCCGGTAGATTTCACTACCAAATCATCCGGTCTGATAATATCATTATCCTCTACATATCGATTAATTAAAGCCACAAAATCTGCTCCGTATTTTTTAGCCTTACCTTCACCTACACCGTGAATATTAGTCAATTCTGCCAAAGTTACTGGATATTTCAAAGCCATATCTTCCAAAGAAGGTTCTTGAAAAACTACAAAAGGAGGCACTCCTAATTTCTTAGCTACTTTTTTACGCAAGTCACGCAACATTTCCATTAATGCTTCATCAGCAGTACCTGCCGATTTAGAAGCCGTAACTACTACCTCATCATCAGCCTCACTGTATTCATGATCCTCAGACATCATGAAAGAAGTTGGATTAGCAATAAAATCCAATCCTTTTTGAGTAATTTTCACAATTCCGTATGTTTCAATATCTTTAGACAAATAACCTTCAACTAAAATCTGTCGTAACAAAGCCATCCAGTATTTTTCGTCGTGATCGGCACCACAACCAAAGAAGGATTGCGAATCCGTACGATGCGCCTTAATAACAGCATTCACACGACCTATCAAGGTGAAGACAATTTCTTTCGACTTATATAAATGTTTGGTATCGCGAACCACTTCCAGAAGCTTAACCACTTCGTTTTTGGCTTCCACTTTTGTTTTTGGATTTCTCACATTATCATCCATATCTGCTCCTTCACCTGTTTCGCTGTCAAATTCTTCTCCAAAATAGTGAAGTAAAAACTTTCTTCTTGACATCGAAGTTTCGGCATAAGCCACCACTTCTTGTAACAAAGCAAATCCAATTTCCTGCTCTGCAACAGGTTTACCTGACATGAATTTCTCTAACTTTTCAACGTCTTTATAGGAGTAATAGGCTAAACAATGTCCTTCTCCTCCATCACGACCAGCACGACCCGTTTCTTGGTAATAACTTTCTAATGATTTTGGAATATCGTGGTGTATTACAAAACGTACATCTGGTTTGTCAATTCCCATACCAAATGCAATTGTTGCTACTACCACCTCTACATCTTCCATCAAAAACATATCTTGGTGCTTGGCTCTAGTCTTCGCATCCAATCCTGCATGATACGGAACTGCACTAATACCGTTTACTTTCAATACCTCGGCAATAGCCTCTACTTTTTTACGACTCAAACAATAGATTACTCCCGACTTCCCTTTATGCTGACGAATAAAACGAATAATATCTGATTCGACATTCTTGGTTTTTGTACGTACTTCATAAAATAAATTAGGTCTATTGAACGATGCCTTAAAAGTAACAGCATTGGACATATCCAAGTTCTTAAGGATATCTTCCTGTACTTTTGGAGTAGCAGTTGCGGTAAGTCCAATAACAGGAACATCACCTATTTGCTTAATAATATTTTTTAGATTTCGATATTCAGGTCTAAAATCATGTCCCCATTCCGAAATACAATGCGCCTCATCAATAGCAACAAAGGAAATAGGCACACTTCTTAAAAAACTAACATTCTCTTCTTTGGTTAAAGACTCTGGAGCAACATATAATAATTTAGTTAAACCAGAAGTAATATCCTTTTTAACCTGAGCTATTTCGGTTTTAGTAAGTGAAGAATTTAACACATGAGCGATGCCATTTTCAGAAGACAAACTCCTTATAGCATCTACCTGATTTTTCATTAAAGCAATTAATGGAGAAACTACTACTGCAGTCCCTTCTTGAATTAAAGCTGGTAGTTGATAACACAAAGATTTCCCCCCACCTGTAGGCATTATCACAAATGTATTTTGCTTCTTCATTAAGCTTGTTATCACTTGCTCTTGTAATCCCTTAAATTGACTAAAGCCAAAATATTTCTTTAATTCTTTATGGATATCAATTTCGTTTGAATTCATTCTTTATTATCTGGTATTTTGTATAAATTTGCATCACATAAAGATACAAATTTCTTTTACACACACAAATTTTAAACATTCTGTTTTGATATCCAAAGAAAATATATTGGCTGTTGCCAAAAAAACCATTTTATCTGAAAGTGAAGCAATTGTAAAATTAATTGATTATTTAGATGATAATTTTTCAAAAGCTGTAGAACTAATCTTTCAATCTAAAGGTCGTTTAGTAGTTACCGGGATTGGAAAAAGCGCCATTATTGGTCAAAAAATGGTCGCCTCTTTTAACTCAACTGGAACCCCATCTATGTTCCTACACGCAGCCGAAGCTATTCATGGTGATTTAGGAATGATTCAAAAAGGTGATATTATCATTTGCATTTCTAAGAGTGGAAACAGCCCCGAAATCAAAGCGCTTATTCCATTATTAAAAAGAGATGGGAATCCACTAATTGGAATTTGCGGAAACACCAGTTCGGCATTAGCTAAAGGTTCAGATTATGTTTTAAACACTACTGTAGATGCAGAAGCTTGCCCAATTAACCTCGCCCCTACGAATAGTACCACTGCTCAATTAGTAATGGGAGACGCTTTAGCCATCTGCTTAATGGAAATGCGCGATTTTAAAGCAGAAGATTTTGCTAAATACCATCCAGGTGGCGCTTTAGGGAAAAAACTTTTACTCAAAGTGAAAGACTTGATTGAGCACAATCAAAAACCAATAGTAAGTCCTGAGACTCCAGTAAAAAAAGTAATTTTTGAAATTTCTGAAAAAAGATTGGGAGTTACTGCAGTAATCGAAAACAACAAAGTTGTAGGTATTGTAACCGATGGTGATATTAGAAGAATGCTAAACGATAGAGATAGTTTTACCGACTTGACAGCTAAAGACATCATGACCAAAAATCCAAAATGGACTTCATCTAATACGATGGCAATTGATGCTTTGCAAATATTGGAAAACCACTCCATAACCCAACTTATTGTTATAGACAATGAAGAATACAAAGGAGTTTTACATTTACATGATATTTTAAAAGAAGGAATCCTATAATGGCAAATAAAAACGTAAACGAGATGTCTTTTTTAGATCATCTTGAAGACTTAAGATGGTTATTAGTTCGAAGTACAATTGCTATCATTATCATGGCATTTGTTGCTTATTGCTTTAGTGATTTTTTATTCGACTCGGTTATATTTGGTCCTACAAGAGCAAACTTTTTCACCTATGTTTACTTTTGTGAATTATCGCACTCTCTCGGTTTTGCCGAAAGCATTTGCATTACCGAAATGCCTTTTATTATCCAAAATACAACAATGGAAGGACAGGTAAATGTATTCATATGGATGTGTATTCTTTTCGGTTTCATCCTTAGTTTTCCTTATATATTATGGGAAGTTTGGAAATTTATCAGTCCTGCATTATACCAAAATGAAAAAAAGCATGCTAAAATATTCATCTTTTTCTCCTCCTTATTATTCTTTTTAGGAGTTGTATTTGGTTATTATGTGGTGATACCCATGTCTGTGAATTTTGTGGCAACATTCACCATTAGCCCAACAGTTTTAAACCAATTCACCCTGGATTCTTATATTGGGATGGTAAAAACCTCCCTACTTGCTAGCGGATTGTTTTTTGAATTACCCATAATTATCTATTTCTTAACTAAACTAGGACTAGTAACGCCTAATTTCTTAAGAACCTATAGAAAATATGCCATAGTGCTTGTATTAATCATTGCCGCAATTGTAACACCTCCTGATGTAGTGAGCCAAACTATAGTTGCCATCCCGATGTTATTAATTTACGAAGCAAGTATTTTTATTTCTGTTTTTGTTGCCAAAAAAGAAAAGAATAATTAATTGTTAATTTCACTATTTGTTTATTGGGTTATTCGTTAATTTGTCTAATAATCTAACAAGCAAAAATTCAAATAATTGAATACAAATGATTTTAAGAGCCGATAATTTAGTAAAAACATACAAAGGAAGAAGTGTTGTAAAAGGCATTTCGGTTGAAGTAAATCAAGGGGAAATTGTTGGTTTATTAGGCCCTAATGGTGCTGGAAAAACCACTTCATTTTACATGATTGTTGGCTTAGTAAAACCAAATGCTGGAAGCATTCACCTTGACGATACTGATATTACAAATTTCCCAATGTACCGAAGAGCACAGCAAGGAATTGGATATTTGGCACAAGAAGCTTCTGTATTTAGAAAATTAAGTATTGAGGATAACATCCTGAGTGTTTTGCAACTAACTAAGCTCTCCAAAGAAGCTCAAATTGCCAAAATGGAAAGTTTAATTGCCGAATTTAGCTTAGAACACATTCGTACAAATCGTGGTGATTTATTATCCGGAGGAGAGCGTCGTCGTACAGAGATTGCACGTTGCCTTGCTACCGATCCAAAATTCATTTTGCTAGACGAACCATTTGCAGGAGTTGACCCTGTTGCAGTTGAAGATATCCAAAGAATTGTTGCGCAATTAAAAAACAAAAACATCGGAATTCTAATTACAGATCATAACGTTCAGGAAACCCTTGCTATTACCGATAAAACCTATTTGATGTTTGAAGGAGGAATTCTTAAAGCTGGAAAACCAGAAGAATTGGTAGAAGACGAAATGGTACGAAGAGTGTATCTAGGACAAAATTTCGAATTAAGAAAGAAGAAATTAGAATTCTAGATTTCAGAAAGCAGAAGGCAGAAAGCAAAACTTAGAAATCGAATACAAATGAAAGAGGAAGAAAATCCAAGTAAAGAAACCTTAGATCAATGGTCTAAAGACCCGAACAATTGGATTGGGGGGTGTTTTATTACAATCCAAAAGACAAACGCATCTTTCCTCCCAAGAAAATTGAATGGATGGGATTTACCACTAATTTCGCCAATACAAAATCGATTTTAGCAATGATAGGTATACTTTTATTTGCCGCTTTAGTCATCTTGACCATAGAAACCCAAAAAACACGATAACTATTCCTTTGTAATAAATCGTAGTTGCTCTACATCTCCATTAAAGATATTGACATCAACATTGCCTTTTATTCCTGAAATGGAAGCTTTTTCGGTGTATTGCCAGAAGAGCCAGTCTTCATCCATTTTTTCTCTGTAGAAATTATAATTGGCAATCCAAAATAGATAATCCGAGAATTCCTTTTTTAAGAAATCATCATAATAGCGTTCGCCAGTATAAATAATCGGTTTCATTTTGTAATGCGCTTCCACCATAGTCAACCATCGTTTTAAACCAATTTTCAAGCGCTCCATAGATTGATTCTCAGAAAGACGTTCAATATCTAAAACAGGGGGTAAATCACCTTTTTGCAATTGAACCGTTTTAATAAAAAGTTCGGCTTGTTCCAATGAATTTTCATCAGGACGATAATAATGATACGCCCCACGAATGAAATGATTTTCTTTGGCTTTGCGCCAATTTTCATTGAATTTTTTATCCAATCGATCTTTACCAACAGTCGCACGAATAAAAACAAAAGACAATTCATAATCATCGTCTAAAGTCCTAACCTCTTCCCACTCAATAGCCTCTTGGTATTCTGAAACATCAAAACCAATAGCTTTGTTGCCTTTTTTCTCTAAAACTTGATAATTACGAACATCTGAAATATGTTTTTCTCTAGCCGCTTTATCCAAGAGCTTATCCGTTTTAAAACTAAAATAATAAGCCAGCCCGTTGCGGTAATGGTAGACAATTCCAAAGAAAATTAGTATTGAAAAAACAACAATAGCAAGCTGAACAAACTTCTTCTTCAGTGTTCTAGTAGAAGATTTCTTTTGGGATTTTCGGGTAGTTGTAACACGACGCCTATGATTTTGCTTTGCCATCTAAAGAAAACTTATTATTCAGTACCGACAACAACACATAACTTATAATTACAAGCGGTACTCCAGCGTATTGAAAAAACAGCACTAACAATAGTGCTAGGGTTATAAAACTAATTTGCAGCAAATTATCTTTCAAGGTAAACTTCTTGATTTTTAATGAAAACAAAGGTATTTCGGCATTTAGAATATAAGCACTAAATGCTGTAATCAGTACTAAAACCCACTGATTTGTTAGCAATTCAAAAATAAAAAACGAATCCGAATTTTCAATTACTAAGGGCAAGCTTAACATAAACAAAGAATTAGCTGGTGTAGGTAATCCGATAAAAGAATCCGACTGACGGGTATCAATATTAAAAAAGGCCAAACGATAACAAGACCCCATAGTAATTACAAATCCTACAAATGGAAAATAACTCCAACTCGTAATTTCATGCTGACCGTTTAACAGTAAATAATACATTACATAACCGGGAACCACTCCGCTAGTAACCATATCGGCAAGAGAATCCAATTGTAAACCTAATTCGCCTGTAACCTTAAATAAACGGGCAAAAAAACCATCAAAGAAATCAAAAAATATCCCCAGAAAAACAAAGAAAAATGCCATTTGAAAATCCTTTTGGCTCACAAAAACAAGGGCAATACAACCACAAAAAAGATTTAATAATGTAATTGTATTCGGGACGTGTTTTTTAATATTCATTTCTTTAGCATTTTTGAGTATAGCCACAAATTTAATATAATTAGTGAATGCCTGCACTTATCTTAAACATCAATTATCAACAGAAAGAAATATTGATTATATATTTAAATGCATAAATACATTAGCTCATTAAAAAATGATACTTTTGAAAAAAATAACAAAGACAAATACTATGGCGGCTATTTTCACACCTAAAAAAACGGTATTCCTTTTATTCTTTTTTCTTTTTTTTAATGCCTTTTGGGCTCAAAACATCCAATTATCAAAAGATGCCAAAGTGAGCGTGATTACATGTGGCCTAGGAAATGAATCCTATTCACTCTTTGGACATACTGCTATCCGAATTAAAGACGATGCCAATTTTGTAGATGCTGTTTACAATTATGGTGCCTTTGATTTTAACACTCCTAATTTCGTTCCTAAATTTGCCAAAGGGGACTTAGAATATTTTGCTGTGGTCCATAGCTATACTGATTTTATTAACCAATATACCTATGAAAATCGTTCAGTTGATGAACAAGAATTACAAATTCCACTCCAATTAAAACAACAACTTTTCGAGAACCTCAATACATCACTAGCCTCTGGAGACAGTCATTACACCTATAAATTTATTGACAAAAACTGTACTTCGATGGTTGTCGATATTATCAATAAAACCCTAGGAAGCAACATAATCACTAAAAAAGTAGATACTGATTTGACTTATCGAAGTATTTTATTTCCTTATTTTGATCATCATTTTTATGAAAAATTAGGCACTAGCATTATTTTTGGTTCGAAAGTAGACCAATTGGGAACCAAACTATTTTTGCCACAAGAATTACAAATGAGCTTAAAACGTATTCAGTACAAGAATCAGCCTTTAGCACCTAAAAATGAAACCCTGTTACACTTTGAAGAATCACATCCTAGTTCTTGGTGGAATAACATTTACACTTATATCCTTGTAATTGCTTTATTAGTAATTTTAAACAAAAAAGGAATTCATTATGGCTATTTTACTTTAATGGGAATAGTAGGCTTATTTTTCCTTTTTATGGGTTTCTATTCTGATCATTTGGAATTAGCCAACAATTACAATGTCCTTCTGTTTAATCCCTTACTGCTTGTTCTAGTTGTTTTTTATGCCCAAAAAAACCGCTTGTGGAGCTATCGCTTTGCCCTATTGAATTTAATTGCTCTGGCTGTTTATTTGGGAATACTGATTAATAAAGCGCATTTGTTAATTGTAATGCCAATGGTATTGACTTCGGCGTATTTTTTAATTCAAATTGCTATAAAAAACAAAAAACCGATTCCAATTATCATTTAGAAGTTACTGTCCTCTATAAAAAAGGATCGTTGTTATTGTTTTTAAGCTGATATTGAAATCCAAGTAAAAACTCCTGTGTTTGATATAATACAAATCGTATTGCAGTTTAATTAAACTATCGTCTATACTTTCTCCATAAGAGTAGTTCACTTGTGCCCAACCAGTAAGACCTGGTTTTATGATATGACGGGTTTCATAAAAAGGCATTATTTGTGCAATTTCTTTAACAAAAAAAGGACGCTCTGGTCGTGGACCAATTACTGCCATTTCTCCTTTTAAAATATTGACAAATTGAGGAAATTCGTCCATTCTGGTTTTTCGCATAAATCGCCCAAAAGCAGTTATCCTACTATCGTTATTGGTTGCAAAAACGGCATTTTGGGATTCAGCATTTGCTATCATTGTGCGAAATTTCAAAATATTAAATATCACACCGTCCTTCCCCACACGTTCTTGGGTGTAAAACAAACTACCTCTATTCGCAATGGTATTCATTAGAAATATAAATGGAATAAGAAGCATCATAATTACAATTCCAAGTACCGATAAAACAATTTCTAACAACCTCACAATAGACAGATACAATCTGTTTTGATTGCTGCGGCTAAAAGGAAAAAAAAGATAAAAATCACGCTCAACATGCTTGACTGGTATGCGTTGCGTTTTTGTTTCATACAGCTGAGAATATTCTCTAATTACTTTGCCCGATTCCAGTAATTTCAATAACTGTTGGTATAAATCGGCTGTAATAGCTGCTTTTTTTTGAGTGGCTACCACTATTTCTTTAATATTTGCTTTTCGTACAAAATTGACCAAATCAATAGATGAAACTTTTTTAAGACTCGCTTGTTGAGTCGAAAAATTCTCCTCAGAATCACTCCAATAGGCCACAATTTTATAATGTGGATCGATACTCTCAATTCCCGAAACCAATTCGTTTAACTGTTCTTCATCACATATCAACAATGCATTTTGATGAAATCGTTTGGAGGCTAAAAAACGAACATAAAAAAGTCGCCAAAGCACTAACGACATAAAAATAACGACTAAAAAAGTAATGATTTGTAATCGGTTAGTAGGTAAAGAAGCAGCATAGACAGGAGTTAAAAAATAGGCCAGAACCGTCGTTACAACAGTTAGTATTGCACTTCTACCTATTAAAAACTCATTACTCGAAACCTGAAGATTGTACAGTTCAAAAATAGCTCCAATAACTTTCAAATAGAAAATCAGCACTACTAAATGCGTTACACTGGAAACTGTTGTTTTTAAATAACTTAAATCAAAAAAAGAACCCACCGCATATAACGAAAACACAATACAAAGCACATCTACAATATGTAGCATCATTTTCCTTTCAGAAATTTCAAAATGTATTTTGTCTTTTGGCATTCGTTTTTATCTCACTTCAATTTAAATTGCGTAGCACAGCTATTGAGATAGTTGCACTTATCGATACAAAAATATTATTTAAGTTGAAAAAAGTGCTACAATTTGCCGTTTATCCGTTTAAATGCAAACTATACCTCCTGAACCTCTTCTTGTTGGACTTTAGGAGCAGGTTCTACAACCAGTTTTAATAAGGTTAAAGCATACACAAATGCTGGCGCAGCTATACGCATTGCGGCATGATTAATTGTAAGTAACCAAAAAAAATAAAACGAAAAAAAGTAAATATTTTGATAATTCAGGACATATAAAATAATAGGAGTAACTAACAGTATTAGAAGTATTAGAACCCCAAACATGCCATGCTCGGCTAACAATCTAGTCATTTCATTATGAGATGCCACCTCTTCTCCTAACATTTCACTTCGATAGGACTTTCCCATACCTACACCCACACCCATAATTGGATTTTCTTTAAACAGTTCTAGTTCGGTACCAAGTATTTGTTCCCTTCCTCCCAATCGATCCTCTTTTACCCTACCTGCAGCATCTTGATTCGCATATCTTTTGGCAATTAAACCACTTGTTTCAATGACACTATAGGTCCAAATACTCAAAGCCAAAATACCCGTCACAAAAATAATCCAACCTACTTTCCTTTTTCCTGATGTATTTGCTAAAAAATAAGTCGCCAGAATTACACAAACTATCATTGCTGCTCCTGAAATTACTCCTCCACGTGAAAAGGTAACAATGGCTCTGTAACTACAGATTACTAACAAAAAACCGTTTAACAACATCATCTTTTTTGATTTCGATAAAAAAACCAATTGGCAAAAAAACACAAACATTCCTATGCCCAAAATGGTTGCCACTTGATTAGGACCAAAACCACCTGAGGTAGCAAAGTTAGACTGGGTTCCCGTAACCACCTCCCTTACCGAAGGATTATACAATAATAAATAAGTTAGGGTACTTACTATGGGTAAACCTAAAAAAATCAAGCCATTATGCAATTGATTATACGTTATTTTTCTTTGATAACAATATAAAGCGCTCAAACCCAAACAAACTGGTCCCGAGATATTAAAGGTTATTGCCTTACGAATTTCTAAATCCAAATTTTGATTACTCATCGTCACAATAATCCCTGGTATTAGTAGCAGAAAATACAACCAATAAACGATACTATTTTTTGAAAAACCGCTCAATACAAAACCCAACAACATTAACAATGAAACGATTGTTTTCACGTATTCATTATTTAAATTCCCTCCTGTCATTCTCAAAAACACTTCGGCTCCCACTAAATAGGCAGAAACATAAAACACTTCATTATTTTGGTTGTTTTTACTAATGATATAATACACCCCCATAACGGCTATGAGTAAGGCATAGATTTTAGACAAAAAAGGAATAAAAAACAGGACTACCGCTAAACCTACATGAAGCGCTAGGAGTTGGATATAACTAGTTTCCGATTTATTCATTAATAATTGTTTTTTGTACCCAACAAATATATTTCTTTATAGTGGATGTTGCTGAAAAATAGTGCTCCACTTTATCATTTAGCCTTTCTGAAAAGGTATCTCTTAGTGATGGATTCTCTATTAACTGAACCAATCGATTGTAAAACATTTCAACATCATTAGAAGGCACCAAAAAACCATTTTTATTATCTTCCACAAGAGCCGCTATTTGCCCAACATTGGTGGCTAGAACCACTTTTTTACCCAAAGCATATTCCAAAACAGCTACAGGAAGTCCTTCTGAAATGGATGTCAAAATTCCAATTTCAACTTGAGCTATAATGGCTTCAACATCCAAGCAGGTATCATACATATAAAGCTGTTGGGATAAATTGTGTTCTTGTATACTGTTCTTTATCATCCTAGAATAGTCATCTTGTAAATCTTTGCCCAGCAAATGCAAACTCCAATCAGGATGGGACTCTTTGAGTTTAACAGCCACTTTTACTAACATTAAATGATTTTTTTGCTCTCGCAAATTGGCCAAACATAAAATTCGCTTCCCAGCTTGACCTTTCAATTGTGTTGGTTCGCTAACAGCCTGATTGACTACTGCGAAATTGGGCAAATAGATCGTATTTTGACATTTCAAATATTCTTTTACCCAAAGATGTAACTTTTCATTCACTACGATCACAGCACTAAAAAAGATACTTGCCAGTTGCAAAGCTCGTTTGGGACGTTCGGACAAAAAATCACTATTCCCATAATGGTCGTGCCAAATAATTTTAATTTTCGGATAGCACAATTTAACCAATACTGCCAAAAAGAAAGACGAGCTGTGTGCCTGAATCACTTGAATTTTATTGTCATAAATGAATTTTCTTAATTTTAGAACTGCATTAACATCCCAGGTTCTTTTTTTATTCAAAAACAAGTAGGCGACATTTGGATTTAATTGCGCTTTGAGTAGTCCCTCTTTGCGTGTAGCTACTAGTGCAGAAAAAACGCAATTTTCCGCCAAAGTGTTGGCATAATTTAAAGCCATTCGTTCGGCTCCGCCTGTTTCCAAGGAATCTATTAGTTGTACTATTCTCATTTCTTAACGTTTTCTCAAAAGCACGTTTATACTTCCAGCCATTAATTCAGAGTCACTATATTTCAAAAAATCATCATGTATATTCAATTTTTTAAATTTAAAATATTCAACAGATTGCTGATCAACTTGATCATGTTCATAATACAACAAATCAAACTCTTTTGCTAATATTTCTAAATACTGAGGTAATCTTAATCTATTGTGGTAATCAAACTTGGTTTGGATATTCTGCCATTCGTTTTCACTATATTTTAAAAAATCTTGTAAAGAAAGGGACTTATCTGTGTAAGCTCTGTGATCACTTGGTGAAATCAAATGTAATATATAGGCCCCCGACTTCAAGTTATTTGCAAAATGAATGTGCATCTTTTCAATTTCTTTTTTCGGTATGTGCTCTAAAACAAATCGAGAAATTATCAAATCAATATGCTTTAAATCTCCTTCGTAGATCTTGGTATTTGGATAATAATGAACAGCAGAAAGTAAATTATACCCCCTCTTTTTTTCCACATCAAAAGAAAAGTATTTACTATAATAATCATTTACTTTATCGATTTCCTTTTTTTTATAAAACCGATTAACATCATAAGTCTCAACCCTATTTACCCCAGCTGACAACACAAATTCGTATGGCAAAACTGGTAACCATCCAGAGCCTAATTCTGCAACTTTAAAATCATTTAAAATAATATTATTTTCATTTAAAATGCGTTTAATTATTTCAATACTTTTTTTCGTTGATAGAATTTTATCTTCATGTGTTATTTTACTAGCTACATTCTGCAACAAATGATATAAATTATATCCAACTGATTCAGGCAACAAAGAAAGAAATTTAAAAATTCTAGTTTTTATTTTATGCCTCATAATTTAATATTTTTCGTAGTTTTCTTTCAAATAATTCTAAATTGTATTTCTGAGACCAATTCCTAGAAGCTTTACTTTTATTTTCATAATCTGCAGTATTATTTATTAACCTCAGCACGACCTCAACATCCTTTTCTAACTTTTTTTGCAATATAATCCCTCGATTCCCATCATCCAACATAAAAGGAATACAGGAAACTGAAGTAGCGATAGGAACACAACCCCAAAACATAGCTTCGGCAATAGCTTTGGGCCAACCTTCACTCTTAGAAGCTAATATCACAAAATGACTCTCCTGATAGGCTTTTTTTAGCACTACCTGATTTTGGTTCCCATGTAAAATAACATATTCTTGAAGTTGGTTTTCCACAATGTAAAGTTCTAAAGACGAACGCAAAACACCCTCACCATAGATATCCAGCATTGCATTTATTTGCTTTGCTCTCAATTGTTCCAAAAGTTGTATGACATATAAGGGATTTTTTCCTTCTACTAAACTCCCCACAAATAGCAGTCGAATGGTTTCATTAGCTTGTATTTTCTTTGCCTTAACTACTATTTCTTTCTCTGAATAACTGGCGGTAAAAAATGGTTTAACATTAACCGATTGATTACTCCATTCGCCATAGACCAAGACTTTCATATTTCGAGTCAAAAAAGTATTCGCTAATAGCCATTTTTGTAAACGATACGACCAAGGTTGCTTTGCTTTTGGATCCCAATTTCCAGCATATTTAGCCGTTTTAGGTTTGGATGGAAAAAGTATTTGTAAAAAGCAGGCTAACAATCCCATGTTGCCAGGACAACGCAAATGAATATGATCGGCTTGTCGCATGGCTTTGGCCATTTTAAACATTATAAAAGGAATTCTAAACACGGCAAGAATTGCATTTTTTATATTAATACAACTAAATGAAGGTACCGCTCTACAATCAATTATGGGATGTTTATAACAATCGTCAATTACGGAAGGCGTTTTATTTTCCAAAGGAGCCAGTATAATCACCTTATCCACATATTTGAACCAAATATTCATCTCTCGAACATAAGGTTCGTATGTAAAATAGCTTTCCTTCTCTTTTAGATGAACAAGTTGTGTAATAATTAAAAATTTCATTCCATTCCCTACTTAGCTAGCAAATATAAGTATAAATGTAATAGATTGAAGGTTGTGGACTGAGTACAGACTGTTTTTATTTTCTTTCAAATTTAGCAAGTAATGTCGTTACTTCATTAATATCGAAAGCATAATATTCACAATATTCTTTAATAGTCAACTTGTGATGGCTTTGCTTGTTCAGGGCTTTCTTGATTCGTTGAATTTCTTTTCGCGCATAACTATTACTTTTATTGGTAAGCGCCATAATATCACTGGGATAAATTACAATTCTTATCATAATCTAGTATTTAAAATCATCCAATACTTACAAATTTAACTATTTTTTTGAATTCAACCCATATTTAACACAGTTTTTCTTGGTTTTAAAGCTATTAATATTATTGCTGTACTTTCCTTCTTGGTTTGCAACACAAATTTACATTCTGTATTCATCCCTTTGGATCCAATTTTTATTCTTTTATTGAATCTCATTTTACAGACTACTATTGTACATTTAATGAGAAGGTATCTATGGAGTATCTATGGAGTATGTATGGAGTATCTAGTCTGAATCATTATTAGTCCTAAATAGCTATTTTGATACAAAATGCTTTTAAACGTATTTTTTATCCTTTTCTTAGTCTTTTGTCTTTTATCGTAATTATTGCTCTAAAGTATTTCTATTAACCATAATCGTCTATAATCATTAAAAGTGTACTAACACACACCAAAGTATTGATTAAGAATAAATTACCCATTACTTTTAAACCATTATTAACCTTATTAATATATTGATTATGGGAAAACTAAGTAGTTTTATTAAGTTAGAAGGCACCTTAAATGATTTGACTTTCTACAAATCACAGGGAGATTATCTGGTACGTACCAAAGGTGGCGTATCTAAAAAAAGGATTATGACTGATCCTGCCTTTGCAAGAACCAGAGAAAACATTAGTGAGTTTAGCTCTAATGCACAAGCTGGTAAATTAGTCCGTGATTCTGTAGGCATCTTACTGAATCGTGCTAAGGATTCAAAATTATCCAGTAGAATGCTACAATTAATGAATGAAATCAAAGACTTGGATAGTAGTTCTAAAAGAGGGAAGCGTAAAGTAGCTGTTGGACTTCAAACTGCCGCGGGAAAAGCGTTATTAAAAGGCTTTGATTTTAACAGTAAAGCCAAACTGGCCTCTGTTTTGCATGCCCCTTATAGTTTGAATAGCGGTACGGGTGTTATCAATATCGACAATTTTGTTAGTGCTCAACAACTTCTATATCCTGAAGGCGCAACTCATGTGAGTCTTCGTTCAGGTATTGTTAAAGTTGATTTTACTACAGACAAATTTGAAAACAGTTATAGTCCAGAAAGTATTGTTGCCTTAGACAACACCACTACAACTGTTGTACTAACACCTGCTAATGTACCCAGCGGTAGTGGCATTCAATTTAACCTATTGTTAATTGAATTTTATCAAGAAGTAAATGGAACACAATATCCATTACGTAGTGGTAATTATAATGTTCTTAATCTAGTTGATGTCATTTAATCTAATTTTAAAAACTAAAAGTCCGCTTAATGGCGGACTTTTTTCAACAATCCATTTTCAATCCATTCAACACCTATTTATCTACTCCAAATGGCTTAGGAAATCTATTTTGGTTTATTAAAAATCAAACTGCACCAACCCACAAAACGCCCAAGGGCTTCCGTAAAAGCCTCTTTTTTATTAGAGGTCGTTACTGTATTTAAAAAACGAATAGCCGTCAAAAGTATCGTTATTGCATGCCATTTTAATTTGTCTTCAAAAACAGGTTTTGGATTTTTTACTCTCCATACATACCAACCGTTACGTACCACCATTTTACCGTAAAGGTATTGATTGGGTCTACCTGAACTTTCATGAAAATGCTGCAATTGAGCTTTTGTATTAATTACATTTTTGCCATATGACAATGCCCTTAATGAAAAGTCTGCATCTTCATATAACCCATATCCTTCAAAAAATTTTGAAAATTGAATATTTTGAAAGATACTTTTTCTAAAAGCCATTGCCATCCCTATCAATAAATCAACCTCATATTCTTTGGCTGTAATTGGAAATCCACATGTTCTACCATGTGAAAAATTAGGCATCTTTCCTGGACCTAAATTTGAAGCTAAGCCTAAATAATTTCTAACTACATTGCGTGAACCTTCTCTATAAACGTAATTTTCAAAATGATAATATTTTTTAGAATTATAAACAGTTTTAGTCTCTTGCAATTTCCACCTATATTCATTTATTGCTGTTCCCCCTACACCTACAATTATTTCAGATGATTCAAAACTTTTAATAATCTCTTCAAAATAATTTGGTTTCAAAACCGTATCATCGTCCAAAAAACAAACTACCTCTGAAGATTCGGTAACTTTTGAAATTCCAAAATTTCGTTGTCTTGTCAATCCTCTATTGTCATCTTCGACCAAAAAATACTGCAAATTTAGAATTGCCTTTTCCTTCAAAACAAGTTCTGTGTCTCGATTTATAGAACCATCAACAATTATAATTTCATTAGGATAAACTGTTTGCTCTTGAACGGATTGCAATAATCGCACCAAAGGCTCCGGACGCATATATGTACATACGATTAATGTAAATTTCATCATCTCATTAATATGTTCGTTTTCCTAAATCTATTAATTTCCTAGCATAAAATAAGGATTTATTAAACTGTAGCAATTTATAGGGTAATCTTAAAAATCGATATATCAACGCTATTTTTGACCCTTTGAAAAGATACATCAAAAAATGTTTGTATTTGTATTCTATCAATTGTTCCGGCGTAAAATGTTTTAAAATTCCATACATAATTGTTGGACTAGGCACTGGTCTTATCCACTGTACAGGAGTGTCTAATTCCCAAGGTTGTGATTTTCTTTTTTTTCCTGTTATACTTGCTTGCTTTCCCCAAAATCGATATCCTCCCATGGGCGGTTTAAGATGCAAGTTTACTGAAAATGGATTATGTAATACCGTTACTCCTATTTTAGATAAGGACATTCCAAAATCACTATCTTCACCGTAGCCTCCATCAAAATTAATATCGTTTCCTATTAATTGCGTAACAAATTCTCTTTTTACACAAGAATTAGCATTACTAAACATTTGAGCACAACCGGAAATCCATCTTTTATTTCCTATTATTTTAATTTTGTTTTCTAAATCAGTCAGACCTTGCTTATGATGGTCGGCACGAATATCCAATCCATTACAAGCATCTGCTTTGTTGGTTTGTAAAAACCGAATGTGATTTTCAATAAAATCTTTTGGAACTCTTATATCATCATCCCCAAAAACAATATAATCAGCTGTACACAAAGCAATTGCTTCATTTCTTGCTCTACAACTGCCTTTAGTTTGTTGCCATTTTACAATCAATTCAAAAGGGTACTCTTTCTGTTTGTATGCATTTTCATCTCGATCAATTGCAGGTGTTGCATCCACCACCACCACTTGGGTAACTTTATAAGTTTGATTTGTCAAATCATCCAATAATTGCACTGTATAATCTTGGCGTAACATTGTTGGCACAATATAACTTACTGTCGGACAGCCTTGAATAGGTTTCAAATCTCTCGGCCTTAATACTGGTCTTGAGATAACTTTACTGTACTTATTTTTAGCATAAGTAAAAGCCTCCCACTCCTTGTATTTCCATAATCCTTGCCTGTATATCATGTACAATGAATGATTGATCTTGAAATTTTTTATAAAAAAAGTATATCGGTCTTTGACAGAAATATCTATTTTTTCAATGCTATCGCTACTAAATAAACCTTTACTATACAATGCAACGGCACCCGAATTTCGAACGGCATTATAACCAAAATCTAAAGCCTGAATCTGAGGATTTTCATAATCTGTATCAAAACCATTTAGTGTTTCCCAAACTGATTTTCTAACTGCAAATTGATTCGGATTAATTCTCCAACTGACACATTCATCTAAATTTTCAAAATCATTTAGATACCAAAAGAAAGTAGCGGTTTGATACACTAATTCCGGAAAAGCATTTTCATATCCTTGTTCTAATGAACTGTGCCAAATATCACCAGTTCCTCTTGCAAGCACCTCTAATTTTTCAAAATCTGGATTTCCATTATATAAAATAATTTCTTCAGCATTCGTCTTATACTCTTGTAACCTCATCTAATTGCTATTTGTTTATAAAACTCCAAACTCTGTTTGGCTACCGTGTCTATAGAGAATTTGTCTGTCACTTTTTGTCGGGCAGCTTTTCCTATTACTTCTCTTACACTTTCATCAGTAAGTAAGTTCAAAATCGCAGCTGCATATTCTTTATGAGTCTTTGGATTAACCAAAAAGCCATTCACTGTATGATCAATCACATCAGTTGCCCAACCAATATTAGAAGCCACAATTGCTTTTTGCATTGCCATTGCCTCAATCCAGGAAACAGGTAAGGCTTCGGCAAAAGAAGGAAATACACAAACCGTTGCTTCGTTAATGTATTTCTGAATTTCGTGATAAGGCACACTTCCTAAATAGTTTACATTTAATAAAGCTTGTTCAGAAAACAAAGATTTCATCATTTCCCATGTTGAACTTAAACCCGAGATAATATCAGGAACGTCTTTGCCTACTACTATTAATTTAGCCTCTGGATTCTTTTCAATAACCTTGTTAAAAATCAAAGGTAATTCTAGAAGTCCTTTTTTTCGAATCAAACTTCCAAAATATAAAATGGTATTATTTGCTTCTGCAATTTCTTTATTTTTTTCAAAAGAAGTTACATCAATAGAATTAGGTATAATTGTAAATTGTTTTTGCAAGCCAAAAATCTCATTCGTTTTATCTGCCGTGAACTGACTTACCGATAATAAAGCGTCCGCTTTTACTAACGCTCTTTTTTCGTGGAACTTATTTTTCCACTTAACAGGCCTCTTATCCAAGTCGCAAAAATAAGTATCTGAACCATTCAACCTAATTACAACAGGACATTTTTTTGGTTTAATAAAGGAGGTAATCCCTGTCCAATCTGGGGCTTCTACTAAGTCGATTTTTTTAGCTTCATAAAGATCGTTAATAATTCTCTCCAGTTTTTTCCTTGTAAAAAACCAAGATAATCCTTTTATTTTCACATTTTTTATTAACTGAATCACAATTCCCTCATCATCCAAAATTGTTTCTTCTCTTTGACCATATACCAACACTCGTACCTGACAACCTTTGGCTAGTAGTCCTTTGGATAAATTTTTTATACTTGTGCCAATCCCACCTGAATTTCCTGTCCTAGGATGTGGGTATTCAGGTGTTAAGAAAGCTATTTTCATAAAATTGTGAATTAAAATCTGTATTTTAAGAGTCTGCTTACCCTTTAAAAAAAAGGAAGTTTTCTTTTCTCCCTCACTTAAAGGGAAAAATATACAATATGTATTATTAGTTTCTTTTACTTTTCCCCTCCCTAAAGGGTGGTAAAAGAATCTGGAATACTTTTCGTATTTCTTTTCTGTTTTCTTGACCTGAGATCCTTTTACTTTTCCCCTCCCTAAAGGGTGGTAAAAGAATCTGGAAAACTTTTCGTATTTATTTTTCCTTTCCCCTCCCTAAAGGGTGGGAAAAAGAAATACGAAAAGCATTATTTATAAGACCGTTTACTTTTTATTTATTAAAAAAATCATTGATAATTCTGGCTGTAAAGATTCTAGCACCGGCATCATTCATGTGACCGCAAGAGGAAAAGTATTTATCATCCTCTACTACCTTTTCGTAATTGTGAATTTCCGGATAAGCCTTTTTTACTTTTTTAAAATAGTCAATCCCTTTAGTATTCTCACACATGGGAGTCATTACAGCAATGAACTTAATATTATTGGCAGCACAAATATTCTTTATTTCTTCGTAATATTTGTTTTTCAATGGCTTTAATGTTCTAATATCATTCTTCATCCTGCCTTTTTTATTTCCTAAAGCATGATATCCTCCTTTATCTAAAATATTCGTTGGCTGCTTACTAAAAGTCTTATACATTTCCCTGAAACCAATTAAAGCATCAAAATTAATATATCGATAAAAGGGAATGAAATAGATTTGCATAAAATCAGGCTCAGGTGCAAAATGATTTTTGATTGTTTCAGAGTCGTGAAGGTAAGGCAAAAATTTGGCTGCAACTGTTTCGGAACGTTTTTCATTAGACATATTCAAATCGGCTTCCAGCATCAGTGTTTTAATTTTGTAGCCTCGTTCCATCATCAACTTTAACATCAGCGAAGCTTCAAACAAATGCCCCCCACTGATTCCATAATTGAAGGTTTTCAAGCCTTTTTGCTCAAACATTTCGGTCACAAAATGGTTATTGGCTCTGGAAGACCCTAAAATTACTACATCATAATTTGTAGCTTTGGAATTGTAAACATAGTCTACTTTATTTCGATTATTCGAATGCAAATAAACTGAGGTATAGCTATAGTCTAATACTACTGCAATTAGCAATAGTATGAATATTGTTTTTATAGTGAATTGTAGAAATTGTTTCATTATTGGTTTAACTGTATCTGTAAGAACTAATAAAGCTTTTCTTTATAGCTACTTTATGCGCTTTTTTTCAACTTTTTGCAATCATTCGAGTTTGGCAGTTGCGACGAGATAAAAAAATGTGCGTTTGATTGTGTCATTCCTCCAGAGGAGAAATCTCATCTCGTTTATTACTTTTTCCTTACTCACTTTGTAGACTTTCCCTATGTGATTTCTCCCTTTGGTCGAAATGACAAAACAATCTGTGTAAGTGTGTCATTCCGACGAAGGAGGAATCACATCCCCATTTTTAAATCTTTCATTCAAGAACTCAAATTCCGGATTGAAAGAACGAATTAATTCTATTTTTTTAGTTCTATTCCAGCTTTTTAATTCTTTTTCTCTTGTGATTGCCTTCTGTACCCAAGAAAACTTTTCAAAATAAACTAAATACTCTACTCCATATTTAGAGGCAAATGTTTTATTATTCTTAACAATATTATCATGATGTTGTTGCAATCTATTCCTTAAATTATTTGTCATACCAATATAAAAAGTCGAACGATAACGATTCGTTATGTTGTATACATAATAAGTATGATAGCCTTCATTATAATCGAACATAGTTTTCAAAATAATTTTAGTTACGCTCCTTGATGTGATTCCTCCTTCGTCGGAATGACAAAACACTCATTATCATCCATTTCTTTTATTTCTAACCAAATTTACATTCTTTTTAACTTTAAAGTAAAAGTCGACTTCTATATGTGATCTGCTTCGTCTGTTCGCTATCGCTCGAGTCTCCTTCTTAGAAATGACAAAACTGTGTAATTGTTTTCTTTTAAGAAAACATATTAAAACTGAAAATAAATAAACTCTTTGTAATCCGAATAGGTTCCTAAAGCCATGATAGCGGCCAAACATAAAGCTAATTTTACTGTTTGATATTTACCTGAAATTGGTTCTTCTTTGGTGCGATTGTTCCATTCGACCGTGATAAACAGCAGCAACAAGAGGATAATTTCATAGTTGTATCTTTCGTTAGCCAAATATTGGGTTTCGAAATGCCCATTGGTGAACATTTTTTTTAAATACAAAAAAGCATCTGTGATTGTTTTTGCCCTAAAAAACACCCAAGCCAAACAACTTAGTGCAAAGGTGAGTACGATATTGGCAACCGTTCTTAACGATTCCCAACTTCTATCCAAAATAACTGTATCCAAATTATTTCGATTGGATTTCCGTAAAAGAAGTGGCAAAAAGTACAAGGCATTAATCAGACCCCAAACTACATACGTCCAATTGGCACCATGCCAAAAACCACTGACCAAAAAGATGATAAAGGTATTTCGGATTTTCATCCACATTCCGCCTTTACTTCCTCCTAACGGAATGTATAAATAATCGCGAAACCAAGAGGATAGCGAAATGTGCCAACGACGCCAAAACTCGGCTATATCTCTTGAAAAATAGGGATAATTAAAATTTCTTAGTAGTTCTAATCCGAACAATTTAGACATCCCCAATGCCATATCCGAATAACCCGAAAAATC
Source organism: Flavobacterium sp. GCM10022190 (assembly GCF_042656445.1). Taxonomy (NCBI): domain Bacteria; kingdom Pseudomonadati; phylum Bacteroidota; class Flavobacteriia; order Flavobacteriales; family Flavobacteriaceae; genus Flavobacterium; species Flavobacterium sp. GCM10022190. The sequence goes on along the minus strand of NZ_JBHSOQ010000005.1, from coordinate 159,014 downwards.
ACCGTAGATTTGGAAAGCAAAATAAATAGCTCCCAAAATCAGAGAAAAGGAATTCATTGAGCCATAGTGGTCAAAAATAGCATTGGCATAGGTGGCACAGGTATCGGCAATGACTACTTTTTTAAGTAATCCCCATAGCATTTGGTAGATTCCTGCTTTAGCCTGTTCGAAATTAAAACTTCGTTTTTCTTTGATCTCTGGCAATAAATGGGTTGCTCTTTCGATAGGTCCTGCCACCAGCAGCGGAAAATAACTCACAAACAGGGAATAATCGACAAAGTTGTATTCGGCTTTAATTCTTTTATAATAAATATCAATCACATAGGATAGGCCGTGGAAAGTATAAAAGGAAATCCCCACAGGTAAGACTACGTCCAACAAAAAAGGGGATGTTTTTAAACCAAACCCCTGCATTAGCTCAGCAAAAGTAGCCGCAAAGAAGTTATAATACTTAAACAAGCCCAGAAATCCTAAATTGACTCCGATACTCAGCCAAAACCAAAATTTTCGACTGCTTTCCTTCTGGCTTTTTTCAATTCGGATACCTGTATAATAATCTAAAAAAGTCGAGAATACTAAAAGAAATAGGAAGCGCCAATCCCAACAGGAATAAAAATAATAACTGGCAATAATTAATAAACTATTTTGAGTGGTTTTGTTTTTGTTAAACACAAACCAATACAATATAAAGACGATTGGTAGAAAAACGGCAAATGCAAAGGAGTTGAAGAACATTTTTTGAGTTGTGAGTTGTGGGTTGTGAGTTGTGAGTGCAAAATTAATTTTTTTTTAATGCCTAACTAACTCCCAGTGTTTTTCTACCATTTTTTTTAAGGAAAAAGAATGTTCAATTAAACTCCTCGTATTGTTTGTTATTTTTTTATCTCCTAAAAAAACACTTTCTATAACTGCTTTTAGTTCTTCTATATTTTTAGGAGTAATGATAAAGCCATTTTCCCCATCCACAATTAGCTCCGTATTTCCACCTACAGTTGTTGCTATAACAGGAACATTGGCAGCTAAACTCTCTAAAATAGATAGACTAAAACATTCCATATGACTAGGCTGTACTAAATAATCATATTGATGGTAAATTGATTTGATAGTAGCAACACTTCCTTTAAAATTAAAATTAGCTTCTAGGTTGTTCTTTCTTATTTTTGATTCTAAATCTAATTTATAAGGGCCATCTCCATAAATATCAATTTTAATTTCATCTTTAATCTTCTCTGGTAAAGCTGCTACTGCTTCAATAAGATCCTGAATCCCTTTTGATTTTCTTAAATGGGACACTACTAAAAAACTAGGTTTTACAGTATTTCTTTGGTATCTAATCATTATATCCTCTATTAAGACTCCATTATAAATTGTAAGCAACTTAGATTTATTAAGAATACCAAAATCTTTTATTATCTCATTAGTAGTATAATTTGACACCCCGACAAATAATGAAATATATCTCGAATACAGTAGTCCCTTTAGTCTTTTCTGGATTTTTTTCTTGATTGGATATCCTTCTAAAGGTCTGGGATTATGATCAACCGCAATCATTTTAGCATTCGCTATTTTACTCACCTTGTAATAAAAAGGAGTACACAATTCTAAAAAATGGGTAATAATATAGGTATAGTTTGTTTTGTTTTTATTTTGAAAATCAATAAAAAAACGCTCTAATGATTGATCATCCGCACTATATATATGAAGATTACTGTATTTTCCGTGTGTGGAAAAATTAGGAAAAAACCAATCTACCTTCACTCCGTTTTCTTTACATTTTTCATCAAATGCCCAAAAAAAATAATCCATTCCGCCAACACGTTCGGGCAAGAGTTCGTAATTGCAAATTACTGCTATTTTTTTTTGATTTACATCCATTTGAGTAGTGTTTGTGCCATTCTTTTACCCGTATTAATCAAAGGTTTACTCACTTGTAGTTCCCATAATTGCGCTCTATTATCTGAATCTAAGTTAGGGTTTTCTAAATAATTGTTAATAGCATTTATTAATTCTTCCTCATTCTTTACCACTTTGGTTGCCATACTATTCACCACATTTTGAATGTGTGCATAGTTTAAAAAGCGCTGATCATCATACATCCCATTTTGAACATTACCAAAAACGGTATTAATAACGGGTTTATTAAATGCCATAAAATCCAAACTCATAGTGGATAACATATTCACATTTAAATCAGAGAATTCTAATAAACTCCTCAGGTCTTTTACATCCTCGACGGTAGGAATCCTTTGTGACCAAGCTTCTTGATGTCCTTGACGAGACAAATACCATTTAGGATTGTTCCATTTAATAAATGGATATTGCTCAACTATTTTATTGAAGCGAATTGGGTCCTCAGCAGGCGAAGTCCTAACAATAAAATTTACTTTTTCTATTTGTTGGTTTAAAATAGCATTCGCAATAGTTGTGATATATAATTCGTCATTTTTACTTGTGGAAATATCACCACAACTAAAACAAATGGTCTTTAAAGCCCTGTCTACATTAAATTTTTCTACAAATTCCTCTTTAGAAAGCTGGTATCTTTCTAATATATAAGGCTCAAATTGCGGGGTTCCCACTACTTCAATGTTTTGTTTTTTAACTGATGAATAAAACTGCTGCAGTTCTGTTTTCATTAAATAACTCCAAACCAAATAATAATCAAAATTAGCCGCCATTCTTCCTTTGGAAGCTAGATTATCCCATGAGAAAATAAACGAAGCTGTTTTAATATTTAATTGTTCTGCCTGATATGCTAATGGAGCAATAAAGGGCGGACGTTGGTGTGTGAAAAACAATAAATCAAAATTTTCATTCTCTAAAATCGTTTTGTAAGCGAGTGTAATAGAATGATTCTTGAATGTTCTTTGTTGCCAAGCATTGTATCGTTGTATCCATTTTTCTGTATGTAAAATGGCAGTCGCTTTGAATATAAAACGGGTAGCATAGCCTCTTGTCGTTTTTAATTGGGAATGGTTGATACGCAAACTATCCTGAATGCCAAAATTATTCTTTTTATGCAATTGTAAATGGGCCACTTCTTTGGCTTTTCTAAAAAACCAAGTAGGAAATTTTTCTTCAAAAACTTCGAGTTCTACTATCCTCGATTTGGTTACATAACCAGCGTAAACTTCTTTAGGTAAACACGATAAAATTACTACTTCATCACATATATTCTCTGCCTCTACTAAAAAATCACTTAAAATAAAGTTTCGAAAACCTACTCCGTCTGTAATTACTACACCTAGTTTTTTCATTGTAATTTGTTTCTCTTTTATTAAATCTTTTATTAAACCCTTTCAGAGTTTTGAACTCTGAAAGGGTATGAACTCTGAAAGGGATTTGAACTCTAATCAAACAATAGTTCCACCATGTATTCTAAATCTTGTTTTTCATTATGATAACTAATAAAAGCTTCTTTACTACCAAAAATTTCGATACTATCTTCTCTCTTTAATCTGGTAGGTTTATTAGATAATATCGTTTCATAAGAAGACCATGGGTATTCAATAGTGTTTTTTACAAATCCATGATGAATGGGATTATTATGAATGTAATAAATTAAATTCTTTAGGTATTCTTCTGAATCAATCCGTTTTCTTTCAAATGGTTTTTCAAACAAACTACCCGTCCGATTGTATTTTTTATTAATGGCTTGTGTATACGCATTAAAAAGATGTCCGAACTGCTTTGATGCATCTAAAATTTTAGGTTTTTCTACTGTCGAATATTCTAAGGCTTCTTTTTTTATTTCATTCTCAGAGCGAATATAAACTAAAAAATGAAAATGATTTTTCATCAAACACCAGGCATAGGTTTCCGCAATTGGATAGATGTACTGTTGGTATAGCTTTAAGAAATACTCATAATTACCATTATCAAAAAAAATATCAATACCATTATTACCACGATTATAAATATGATAATAATTTCCTGGAACTAAGGGATGTTTTTGGTAATTATCATTTCTCATAGATCATGTTTTTTTAGTTATTATTTTATTATTATTACAAACCCTTTCAGAGTTTTGAACTCTGAAAGGGTATGAACTCTGAAAGGGTTTAAAGAAGAGTTAACAGCGTTCTACGAATCTCTGAATTGTTTTTGATGATTGAGCTGCCAAATGTCTGATTTTTGTAAACATTGTAAAAATAAAGCGGTACTATTTCCTGAACCAAAATCAGCCTCTCTTTGTTTTACTTGGTATGTATCTATTTTATTCAATACATCAACTATACTCTCCAAACTATAATTGGTATTTAGAATCGCTGCATTCACCACCCGATTCTGTTGCCGCGTTCCGATATTAATGGTTGGAATTCCATAATAGGGTGCTTCTCTAATCCCCGCACTACTATTCCCAATAATGAATTGGGCGTTTTTGAGTAGGGTGAGAAAATACTCGAAACGCAAAGAAGGGAAAACCCTAAATCGATTGTTATCTTTAAGTTTCGAATATTCCTGAATTATAGACTGACTTCCTAGATCATTATTGGGATAAATCACAACGTAATTATGTTGATCATTTTGTAAAGCAGCTACAAAATTTTCGGCGTATTTTTTCATTTCATTGGCTTCTGTTGTAACAGGATGAAATAGTACAATGGCAAACTCCCTAAAATCGATTTCATAATATTTTTTTACTGTTTCCAAATCCGGTAAATTCTCTGAAAACATGATATCAATATCTGGAGAACCAATAGTAAAAATAGACTCCTCAATTTCGCCCATTTGAAGCAAGCGTTTTGCCGCTTCTTCATTGGACACAAAATGGACATGACTTAATTTGGAAACACTATGTCTAATTAATTCATCAACCGTCCCTGACAATTCTCCTCCTTCAATATGTGCTACCAAAATATTATTCAAAGAACCCACAATAGCTCCCGCCAGGGTTTCCACTCTATCTCCATGCACCACAATCATATCGGGCTGCAACTCTTTGCAATACGCTGACAATCCTTCAATAGTTTTGGCCAGCGTCAAATCCATGGTCGTTTCGTGAGTATGATTTTGGAAGGTATGGACGTTGTTAAAATTACAGCGTTCTATTTCTATCAAAGTGTAACCATATTCCTGTTGCAAATGCATACCTGTTACAAATACATGCACTTCAAAACCTGGATTTGCATCTAAAATTTGAATTAGTGATTTTATTTTACCAAAATCGGCACGAGTGCCTGTAAGAAAAAGTATTTTTTTATTCATTTTTTTATCCCTTATAATTTAACCCTTTCAGAGTTTGAAACTCTGAAAGGGTTTAGAAAAGGTTTAGCGTTATTCAAAATCTTCCCAACTCAACTGTTCATCGTTTTCAATAACACGGGTTGCCGTTTTCCCAATTAGACCATTATAATGTTCGGCAAGAATTTTTCCCGTTCCCGGACGTTTTACCCAAATGTTTTCTTTCGATAATTTCTCGCCTTTTTGAATTTTGGCAATACTACAAACCGTAGCAAAGGCAAAATCAATGGTGACTTGTTCTTCTTGAGCTGGTTCTTTGGTTCCGCCTCGCATTTGCCAAATTTCTTTGGCATTCAGAATTAAATCCTTCGTGGTTTGTTCATCCATACTGCATACAATATCTGGACCTGTTCGTTCCATAGTATCTGTAAAATGACGTTCTAAGATACTGGCTCCTAAGGCAACCGCCCCTAAACAAGCATTATTATTCAACGTATGATCGGATAAGCCAAAAACTTTATCCGGAAAGGCTTGATGTAATTGGGTCATCGCTCCCAATCGAACTAAATGGATGGGTGTGGGGTATAAATTAGTTGTATGTAATAGTGCTACCGGAACCTGATATTGGTCAAAAATAGCTACTGCTTTTTCAACACTTTCAATGGTGTTCATTCCTGTGCTTAGGATTATCGGTTTACCAAAAGAGGCGATATGTTCTAAAAGCGGATAATTATTACATTCGCCCGAACCTATTTTGTAAGCCTGCACCTCAAATTTACGCAATCGGTCGGCTGCTGCTCGTGAAAATGGAGTCGACATAAAAATCATGCCTTTACTTTCTACATAATTTTTTAATGCTAATTCTTCCTCTTCGTTAAGCGCACAACGTTCCATAATTTCATAGATAGAGACATCGGCATTGCCTGGAATTACTTTTTTGGCTGCTCCACTCATTTCATCGGCTACAATGTGGGTTTGATGCTTAACTACTTCCACTCCTGCTCTATGTGCTGCATCGACCATTTGCTTGGCGACCGCCAGCGAACCTTCGTGGTTGATTCCTATTTCGGCAATGACTAGGGGCGGATAATCAATTCCTACTTTTCTTCCTGCTATTTCTATATATGGGTTCATAATTTGAGTTGTGAGTTGTGGGTTGTGAGTTGTGGGTTGTGGGTTGTGGGTTGTGGGTTGTGGGTTGTGGGTTGTGAGTTATGAGTTGTGGGTTGTGGGTTGTGGGTTGTGGGTTGTGAGTTGTGGGTTGTGAGTTGTGGGTTATGGGTTGTGGGCTTTGAGTTGTAAGTTATGGGTTATGAGTTGTGTATTTCTTATATAGATATTCGGCATATTCTAAATCTTCCTGAGTATCTATATCTATATTGGCAAAAATATGTTTTACTTCTAATGGGAAGGCATTTTCTGAAATAATTGTATTATCCAAAATCAATTTTGCTTTTGTTATGTACAACAAGCCATTTTCGAAATACAGGGGTTCCAGATCCTGTGAGCGTTGCCCGATTGTATAATTAAAGGGTATAAATTTATTAGTTTCTATTTTTCCCAGTTTATGGTGATTTTGAGTAACCGTAAAAAGACTATCGTAGTTTCCTTGATTAAAAATCCTAAAAGCTTCGCTTAGTAATTCTTTAGGTCGCAAGGGATTTATGGGTTGTAACAAAATGACATTTTCCACCTTATCCTGTATCGTTTGCAGAAGGTGTTTCAACGCAGTAACCGTAGGTTCTAAATCGCCGGAAAGGACCTCTGGTCTGTCTATTACTTTAACGCCGTATTGTAGCGCTACTTCTTTTATTTTTTGATCATCGGTAGAAACATAGACCTCATCAATAATTGTCTCATTGGCTTGAGCATATTGAATGGAATGCACCAGCAAAGGAATACCTCCTAATGAAAGTCTATTTTTATTTGGCAAGCGTTTTGAACCTCCACGGGCGGGAATGATGGCAATGGTTTTCATTTTTATTTTAATAATCTTTCTCCTTTTCCGAACAACTGAAAAGAAAGTATTGTTATAAAAAATTTAGTACTCAATATTACATACTTTCTACTGAACTTAAAAAAAATCCTAAAAACTTTAAAATATAAAGTTTTAACTTCTTTAGATTTAAACAGAAAAGGATATAAACGGATCATTTGACGAAAAACAAAAAACTCAGTATCTTGCCTGATTCCATATTTTTTCAAAATAAAATTTCTTTTAATACCAACTTCTAACATTGTAAGCGCAGTCTGTTCACTTACATCAGCAGAGATACTTTTAGGATTTGTTCTGTAGTAATACAAATATTCATCAAGAATTTCAATTTTAGGTTTTTCCAATAATCTTCTGATGTGAAAATCCCTATCTTGACCTTTTAAAAGATGCTCATCAAACATTTTTTTTTCTACCAGAAATTCTTTTCTCCATATTGGATCAACAATATACCAACTTGCTTTTAAGGTAATAAAATCATCCAGCATAAATGAAGTTATAATTGTTCTTTCTTCATATCTTATGATCTGACTAACATCCAAAGCCGTGATTACTGTTTTAGATTTAATAGCATCGGCATCAGAATTTATTATTGCATTTAATTTAAGTTTGACAAAATCAGGATGTAAAACATCATCACTGTCTATAAAGTTGATATAATCTCCTTTTGAAAGATCGAAACCATAATTCCTAGCTCCATTTCCTCCCTTTTTATATTCTGATGTCCTATTGTAAAGCCTAAAACGCGAATCATTTCTAATATAATCCGAGAAAAACTTATAACTATCATCTGTAGATCCATCATCGACAATGATACATTCCCAATTAGAATCTGATTGATTTGAAACACTTTGTAATGTAGAAATCACAAAATCATTTCTGTTATAAAGGGGCATTATTAAAGACACCATGAATTTTAATTTAATATTTAATAAATATAAACCTTACTATTAATTAGAAACACTTCCACCATCCGTATTAAAATAAATTTCATTAACTATTTTGCTATTGGCTTACGTAAATACAATACTATGCTCTAACAACTAATAGTCGCTCTGTAAAAGTATATTTCTATTTAGCAAGCGTTTTGAACTTCCACGGGCAGGAATGATGGCGATGGTTTTCAATTCTTTTACTTTAACATTACTTTTTTAATAAATTTAGCCTTATATTTTCTAAATCTCCTTTTCAAATTAAAAAATAAATCATAAAAAACAACTACATTTTCTGTTTCTCGTAATTCCCTTCCTAAAACTTCCTCTTCTAAAATAGTATTAATTCTCACAGTATGCTTTTCATTTTTATTATAGCTTCTTGCGTACCAAGTATGATATAAAAAAACCCTATCATTAAATTTAACTTTATTGGTAATCCCATCATCAGCCATATCTGAATCTAAATATATAAACTTGCTACCGTTTCTTTTAAGCCACAAAAAAAAACAATAATAGGGTTCATATAGACTCATTTCGTCATAATTTGATTTAAAATTAATTCCTTTAGTACTAAACTCTCCTTCTTTTACATATTGGTTTTTGAATATTTCCTCTTTTCTCCAAATTTTAGAAATTCCTCTAAAATTTAGTATTGTAAAAAAAGTATTTACAACATTAGGATTGAATACTCTATGCTGAATAATCCCTCCATCCCTTACTCCACAAACCCAACAATTCTCATTAATCATTTTTTCAACTAATGAAAAAACAACTTGACTATCTTTAAAAACAACATCTTCGTCTGCTAAAATCAAATAGTCTATATTTTTGTCTTTTAAAACTTTAAACATATAGCAAAGACTGTCAATACCATGCATTCCATTTCTTCCATTAATAACATATAATTCAATCCCTTCGGGAAATAATTTTGACGTTTTGTTATAAAGTTCAAAATTACAGACTGTTGTTAATAAAGCAATTTTAGTTTGATTCATACTTCATTTAATTTTTAAAACACCAGAACAAATAGACTTCGTCTATTTATTTTCTTTTGGACTCCAATATACTTTTGTATCTTCTATTTTAAAAAAATTCTCAAAGTCATTTTTTGAAAACCCATTCCTATTTTTCAACAACCTCGGAACATTATATCCAAAATCCAAGAAAGCCATCATTATTGCTTTTGCTGCTTTTACATCACCTTTAAAAACTTTCAATTTCAACTGCATCCAAATGGAATACGTCATTTTTTTTGGAATTGTTGGTAAAGGATAAAACAAGGCGTATAAATACCAACCTGAACGCAATGAGCGTCTTAATCTTATTGTATAGTCCTTGTCTTTTTTTCTTGCTTTCACCTCCACACGATGCTGCACTAATATTTGTGGAGTAAAATGCACTTCCCATCCTTTTTTATACAACTGAAAACTTGCAAACTCTTCCTCCCCATAAAATATAAACCATTCCGGATAATTTGGAATTTCGTTCCATGCCTCCATGCGCCATATGTGACCACAGCCTACAAAACCTTTTACCCTTTCCGGTTTGTCATTGGTTTCTTTATTTATTGGTGCAACTTTTCCCCAAAAAATGCGACATGCCATAACCGCACAGTTTGTATTCTTTACAAAATAACAGTCTATTTCTTCCAAAATGTTGTCTGAAAGAAAATGTGCATCGTCATCTAGTGTAATCGCATATTTTGCTTTCGTTCTATTTAAGAGTAAATTTCTACTATAAATTAAACCTTTATTTTTATTATTCTTTATTACTTCAATTTTTTTATAATGGTCCTTAATATATTGCGACGTTCCATCAGTTGAACCATCATCACATATTATAATCTCAACTCTAGCATCTCCAATTAAAGATTCCAAGTGTTTTAAAGTAATTCTTAAATCGGTAAGTCTATTTTTAGTCGTGATGAGTATTGCAAATTGTACCGCCATTTAATAGTTTTTAACACTTACTTTTGGCAATCCCCATTTGGTATACAAAAAAGGTAACATTCGTCTGTTCATTATTAATTTTCGAAAAATTTTGTTTCGTATTACTACCCAATTTTTATTTACTGGTTTTCTATTTGAAAAAATATAATTACCCACTTCTTTAGTATTTTCCTTTAAACTTTCCAGCTCACTAAACATCCATTCTTCTAAAGTATTCCCCATGTGATAAGCATAATTATCATAGGTTGTAACTCTCCAATAATCCTTTTCAAGTGGTAGTCTATCAATATAATCTTCACTATCACCACCCAATTTATATCCTATGAATGATTTCACTTTATTAAAAACAACTCTCTTATAAGTGGCTACAAAATGTCCAGACCCAATAATTACTTTACAATCAGATGAAATATCCAATCCTAAATTGTATTTTAAATAATCATCATTATAATTCCTATCCCAACCAATACTGTCATAAAAACGCACCAATGCTTCTTTATTTTTTACCGGTAAAAACTTTATTCTTTTATTCAACAAATTTGCCAACAATACATTTTCAGCATTGATTTTAAAATTACAAAACTGGGGCACAATTCCTACTACTCCTACCTGAGGGATTTTTTGAAAAACTTTCGTTGTTTCTAATTGCCAATCCCTGCAAAATAAAACATCTGCATCCGTAATTGTAACTAATTCAATATTATTTCCTGTAATACCTTTTAAAATTGCATTAACCTTTCCAATATTGTCCGTATGGATTAATTCATGAATTTTATTTTCTTCTTTCAATTGATTCAAATATGTAACCACTTCTTGGCAACTACCATTATTGACAATTGATATAAATGTTTTGTTGTGTATCGTCTTCAATAATGAATCAATACTCAATTTCAAAATCGTTAAACTTTGAGTAAAGTATCCTTCTAATTTGGGTATGTACACCGGCATCACAACCTGATGCACATAATCAGCTGTTGTTATAGACTTATCTTTATGCGGATTTAACCCTCTTCTCATTTCCTTCTTAGTTAGCAACCAACAAACTTTAAATATATTCCATTATTTAACTTAATTGTTTTCAATAACTTCATTTAATTGTTTTGTAAAATTCTCTTGAGAGAAGTAATCACCAAATGGAAAGAACGGTTCAGAAGCGACTAAACGATTTTCTATTAAATTTTTTAATTTCTCTTTAATCTCATTTTTATCATTCATATTAGCAATACAACGATTATCTTGAATAATATTCCTAAGTTCACTTTTTTCAGGTGAAATACACAATACTGGTTTATTATAAGCCGCTAAGAAAGGTGCTTTTCCAACCAAAATATTACAATACAATGGACCATTTTCTAGTATTAAAACTATATCGCTTTCCTCAATTTGTTCCTGAGCAGAATTGACAAAATTAAGACAATCCATAATTTTGATATTTTCTACCTTTTCAAATTGCTCTTTTAACTGCACTATACCTTCCCCTTTAACTCTTAGAATAAATTCTGTTTGTTCTGTATAAATTGGATTTTCTACTAACAATTCTTCGTAAGCTAAGAGAACATTTGTCATATTTCTCCCGAACATTAAAGCTCCGTGATACGAAATACTTATCGCTTTTTCTTTTTTTCGAATATGCTCTCTATCGGACCAATCGAAAACACTCGCTTCAAATTGATGCGCTAGTGTGTGTATCTTTCTTTTGTAGGCATATAATTGCTGTAAATCATGAGACATATTTAATGCAGTACTAGAACATGATTTTGCTTCTGTAACAATTTCAATAATTCGTTTTAATCTAAACAAATCCAATTTCGTAATAGTATGTCGTCCCCCCTCATACCATGCCAAAGGATATGGATCATGAAATATAATATTCGCTTTTTTTAGTATAGGTAAATCTTTCAACGCTAAAATCGTTTCATGATTAATTCCAGAACTGGTTATAAAAATATGATTGTATATTTTGTAATCTATTCCCCTTATAAGATCAGCATATTGTTTGTGTATGTAACTTTCTTTTAATGACACGTGAAACACTCTCCAGTAAAATCTATTCAAAAAAGTAATATGCCACGGTATTTTTGTATCTACAATTTGCTTCTTAATATTGTCTACAGGTAATAATTCCAATCTGTCTTCAGTGTCCGTATGTATTAGATAATGAACATCAATTTTTGCATTAGGATAAGCCTTTCTAATCTTAGCCAATAATGACCTCCTACCAATTCCTGCACTTGTACCTGAAACCCTTAAATCCTGAACTACAATTAAAAACTTCATTTGATACTCTCTTTAACTTTTTTAAATATCTTACTACTTCTTGAAAATTGTTTATAAAGTAAATATAATCCGAACAACTTAATCCACCTTATTGGAGTCTTCTTATTATTCAGTTGCACTTTTTCTATTTTATTAAATATTAATTGTGTCAACTCTTGCGAAAGTTGCTTTTTATAATGGGTCAGTAAATAATGATTAAACTTGAACAAAGCCGTATTTTTCTCTACAGAGTCATTTTGACTAGATATGTTTGCACCACTGTTTCTTACATAAACTAGTGCTTCGTTTATGGTGTAAATGTTTTTAAAATCAGAAAATTCAATCACTGCCAAAACATCACTGGACCAAGCTAATGGAAAATCTTTGAATTTTATCGCTTTTACTTTTTCCGTTTTAAAAATGTATTCACTTAAGGAACTTCTTGTACCTCCTTTTGACTTACGCAATAAGAAGTCCAATCCCTTTTCTAACTTTGGATGTTTGTGTATTATTGAAATTGATTGTCCATTGGCATCAATAACTTGGGAGGCGTAGCGAATTACATTTGATTTTTCTTGTGTAATTGTTTCTAAATTTTCATAAAAAACTTCTACTGCATTTACACCTAACACATCATCATCTCCTAAAATCATCCTCCAGGGTTCATCATTCGCTAATTCCATACATCTTTCCCATTGTTGTACTAGTGATGTTCCTCCCAAATTATCTTCAAATCGCTGATAAACAAAATCAATCTTATTTTTATATTTTTCTAATAATGCAGTTGGATTATCTGGACTAGCATCATCTCCAATATAAACTTTAAATTGTTTGTTGGTTTGATTTGCCAAAGAATCCAATGTGACTTCGAAAAAATTGATTTTATAGTACGGTATGACTATTGCTAATTTCATTTCCTCAGTTTTTGAAGCATTTTTTTAAGGCATACTAACAATCCTATTTTTTTTATCATGCACTTTAATTTCAATGCTAACCTATAGGTCATACTATTTTTCAAATTTGAATATTTAGATGATAAATTTAGGTACCTTTCCTTATAAAGATTTAATCTTTTCAATAAAAACATCTCATATTCTAATGTTGACAACTCTTGTTTTATAAAATCCAGAACCATATTTTGACTTTCTTGCATATACTTAGCGGATTGTGTCATACTATTAGAATGCTTCCTGTAGGTTGCAAGTTGCTGATTTATATAAAAAAAATTAGGATTATTTTTAAAAAACTGTATCCAAAAAAGCCAATCTTCTTTTGCTTTAAGATTCTCATTAAATTTTAATGTAATAATAGAAGATGCTTTAAAAATTGCACAATGTATCGGTATAGCAAAATCAACATCCCATTTATCTATGACAGTATCATAATTAAAAGTAATATCTGATAAATTATAATAAGGCTTAATTCGCTGATGGTTAGTACCGACAATTATATTATAGTTAGATATAACAATATCTAAATCTGAAAACTTTAGAAAAATATCCAGACTAAGTTCCATTTTTTGTTTTGAAATTAAATCATCAGCATCTAAAAACTGTATAAAATCTCCTGATGCTAAATCCAAACCAATATTTCTGGCAGAACTTAAACCTCCATTCTCCTTATAAATATACTTGAATCGATTATCTTTTCTTAGCCATTTTTTAGCAACTTCCTCTGTTTTATCTGGACTTCCGTCATTAACAATAATACATTCCCAATTCTGATAAGTTTGATTGTAAACGGATTGCAAAGCTTCTTCTAGGTATTGAGCCTGATTATAACAAGGGATTATGACTGAAATTAAACTCATATCTTACTATCTAAAACAATTCTATGACGAAACATTTTATCAAATCTATAAATACCAATACCTTTTATAGATGACAATTCAAAATACATAATTCCCCACTTAATAATTAAAAATATTTTCTGATTGAAGCTATAAATATCAGATCTCAAAAGATATTTAAAAACGCTATTACAACTTTTCATATTTTCTTTATAATTAAAAAAAACAAAATCATTTAAAATTTTAAATATAAAAATCTGTATAAGTCTTCTATTAGTATTTAAATTTAAACTAAATCTATGTATTTCTAAAAAAACAATCAGAGAATTTAAAACCAAGTCCTTAAAACTAGATGTATTATTTCTAAAATCATCTTGTCTATAATATGCATCCAACTTAAAATCTCTTAGCATCCTAATATTATCATTTAAAAGAATTTTTATATTAAAACTAACATCTTGAAACCGTTGTAAATTCTCATCAAAAGTTACATTTTCTAAAAGTTCTCTCTTGTAAGTTGCCGCAGTTGTTTGCCAAGGAACATTATAAGACAAAAACATCTCTAAATATTCTAAGGAATTACATTTTACAGGATCTCGATTAACAATCTTATTTTCAGAATCTAAAAATGCAATATTACTTACTAGCAAATTTAAGAAGGAATTTTCACTAAAACACTTCAATCTATTCTCGAGACAATTCCATAATAATAAATCATCCGAATCTAAGAAGATTACATATTCACCAGAAGATTTTTGGAATCCATAATTTCTGCAAGCATTTGCACCTTTTATTGTATTTTTCGGACGATGATAATACTTGAATCTTGCATCTTGAATTACATAATTTCCCAACACCTCATCAGTATTATCAAATGAACCATCATCAACAATAATACATTCCCAATTGGTGTAGGTTTGTGCCAGAACAGAATCGAGCGTTTCACTAATTAAGTGTGCTCGGTTGTAAGTAGGGATAATTATGGAAACGAGAGGATTATTTTGCATAAACGTGTTCAATCTGTTCTTTTAGTAAAGTAGTCATAGTTCTTGAAACAATAATGTTCTATTGTGTTCCATTTGCTCAAAAGATAAGAATTGTGAAATACTTTTTCTATTTTTATTCAGTCAATAAATTCAATTTCTTTACTAGTCTGAAACTATTTGAATTAAAGTTTTTATTTTGTGATGAACAGCTTTTCTAGAATATAAATCTAATAATACAGTCTGATTATTACTTATTTCTTGCTCATTAAGTTTATAAGATAATTGAGAAGTGATTTCGTCTATTTTAAAGATTTTTATCCCTAAAGATTGATAATAGGAATAAACTGGGCTTTTAGCATTAAAAAAAAGTGTAGCTCCTAAATAACCTAAAGTAATTATATTACCCACACCTTGTTGCCTTACGTGATTAAAAATTAGAGTGCCGCAACTTAATAAAATAGTATTGTATTCTTCTAAAGTCATAAAATCAAGAAGCGGATAAAAATTCGAACCTAATAATTCTCTTCCTACCTGTAATACTTTTTCTTTGTACTGAGAATTTCCACTATAACTTAAAGGCACATAAACTTTTCTATCTTGCAAATCCAATTTAGCCAATTCAAGAAAAACTTCTAAATGATTATTGGATGGATCTGCAGAATTACCAACTAAAATATTGGGTTGATTGTTAACTCTCTCATTAATTTTATCCCCTAATAAATCTTCAATACAGCCGTAAGTAAAAGGGGCATATTGAGCAGGTAAATTCATTTTTTTTATAATCTGGTACTCTGTTGGAACTACTGGGACAACATAATCAATAAGTTGAGCAGCTCTGTAAAAAGGGGTATCAAAAGCGTTACTCAGAATATTATAAGCTTTTTTGCTTATTTTTTTTACTAAATGTCGTTTTTGAAAAAGATAAAAAGAAAACGGATTATGAATCAACTTAGTTTTTAAATCCGTTTTTAAATTTAAAAGAGATTGAGTATTTGGTTCATAAATATTTTGTTTCAATAAAGACCAATTACCATACAAATCATACCCCCATATAAACCATATTTTTTTAATAATGGGTAAAATTTCAAAAACTAAATTTTGTTTATTACTTTCCAAAGCATGTAAAAAAACAACATGACTTTTATTAGAATTAATAAATTGCAACAAATCTTTTTTTTCTTGTTGAATGGACAAATCAACACGGATTACATTTGATGATTTCACATATTTAAAATCCGAATTCTTAAGTTTATTTACATAGTAAATTGACTCATGAGGAATAACCTCTTCAAATAATTTTATTGTTGGATCAATAAATTTATCATCATCAAATATATGTATAAACTTAATTGGCATTTTAAAAATGAATGGGCTCTAATGTTTTGATGATTTTTGCAGGAACACCAACAACCATAGTATTAGCAGGAACATCTTTTGTAACTACAGAACCTGCTCCAATAATTACATTTGTACCAATTGTTACTTTTGGTAAAATAGTTGCGTTGGTTCCAATGTTACTATAATTACCAATATTACAATTTCCTGAGATATGAACACCTGGGGATAACTCTACAAAATCTCCAATTTTAGAATCATGACCAACAGTACAATTTAAATTAATTAAAACGCCTTGACCAATCTTGACATCATTTGTAAGAACAGTACCTGTCATTATATTACACCCCGGACCAATTGTATTTCCATAATGGCCTATTTGAGCTAATGGACTTATAGTACTTGTAAAAACACCGCCCATAGCTTCAAATTCTAAAGCCAACTTTTTTCTTAACGCAGGGTTGCCAATACCAATTGTAAAACGATTATCAACTGTTTTAAAATAGTAAGCTGCTGCTTCTTTAGTCCTTAGAATTGGAAATTTTTCATATAAAAACGCTGGTGCATCTTCATTTACATCATCATAAAAAACCAAATGATCCAGTTGATTTAATTGATGTAACACTTCTAATACTTCTTTGGCAAATCCTTTGGCGCCTACTATAATCATAAGTTGGAATTTAAAATAAACACAATTTTTTGTATATCATTTTGTTGAAGCTCAACATACAAAGGTAAACAAAGAATTCTTGAGGCTATACTTTCTGAAATAGGCATACTTACACTAGCAACATAAGGAATCGTATTGAGGGACGGATAAAAATAACGTCTTGGAAAAATCTGTTCTTCATTCAATGCTTTTTGAACCCGTAACAAAGTAGCTTCACTCTCAAAAACAATAGGATAATAACTGTAATTCCAATCTACATCATTCCTTATTTTCAAAGCTTTAAGCTTTGAAAAATCTAAATTTGAATTATAATAATCTACAACTTTTTTTCTTTCACTAATTATCTCTTCCATATATGGCAAAACAGAAAGTCCCATAGCAGCTTGTAATTCCGACATTTTACCATTAATTCCCAAACCATGAAATGCTAAGGGACCATCATGTCCAAAATTATGACTGTAAAATAATTGATGTTGCAAATCGGGGTCTTTTGAAAAAATAGCACCTCCTTCACCCGTATGAAACAATTTAGTCGCATGAAAACTACATATGCTTATATCTCCAAAATCAAAAATCGATTGTCCTTTATAGGATACTCCAAAAGCATGTGCCGCATCATAAATAACTTTTAAATCATATTTTTGAGCAATTTTTTCAATCTCTTCAACATTACAAGGATTTCCAAAAACATGAGTTGCTAAAATAGCTGTCGTCCTATCGGTTATTGCCTCTTCAATCTTCGTTTCATCTATGGTCAAATATTCAGGATGAATATCTACAAAAACAGGTGTGCAATTTTCCCAAACTATTGCAGCCATTGTGGCTACATAACTGAAAGGTGTTGTGATAACTTCTCCCTCCTTTCCTAAAAGTTTTAAAGCAATTTGCAATGGTACCGTACCATTGTTAGTCACAATAATATGATTTACTTCAAGATGCTTTTTTAGTTTTTCCTCTAATTCTAAAACTAATTCACCTCGATTAGTTAACCATTGATTATTCCATGCTCGTTGTACCTGCTTGTTATATTCTTCTATGGGTGGCAAAAAAATTTTAGTTACGTTTATCATACTATTCATTTAAATACCATTCAAATTGAGGCCTTATATACCCAGGCTCCCTTCCCATATAAACACCCAAATCTCTTTCTCCGTCTACAATTGTAAAATGGATTATATCACACTCATTAAAAACAGATTGACGCTTATCTTCAACAATAAAAATTGCGAGACTAAAGTTACCTGATTGAAAAAAATTAGCTGGAAAAACACATTTTAAAACATTTTCACCAGTAACCAATTCTATTTCTGAACTATTATTAAAAAACGAAAACAATGATTCTCCTTGCTCATTATATAAATGATAAGTTACATGGTATCGATGTGGTTCATTTGTATACAAAACAATATTAGTTAATAACTCAATTTTTTCATTTTCTAAAAGTGGATCATCAAAACTTTTACCTATATTTTGAAGTCCAATTTCTTTCAAATTAAAGACTTCATTCTTTACATTAAACTTCTTACTGTTTGATCTTTCAGCATCATTACCTCCTAAATAGTATGAAACTGCCCTATCTATATCATCATCTACAACCACTTTCCCATGCTCCAATACAATTCCTCTGGTACACAAACTCTTTACTGCTGCCATGTTATGACTCACAAACAAGACGGTTCTTCCTTCGCCTCTGGAAATATCCTGCATTTTACCAATGGCTTTTTTCTGAAATTCGGCATCGCCTACGGCTAATACCTCATCGATAACTAAAATTTCAGGTTCGAGAAAGGCGGCTACGGCAAAAGCCAGGCGAACGGTCATTCCGCTACTGTAACGTTTTACAGGGGTGTCTATATAACGTTCACAGCCCGAAAATTCAATTATTTCATCAAGCTTAGATGTGATTTCGCTTTTGGTCATTCCTAGAATAGCCCCATTAAGATAGATATTTTCACGTCCGGTTAATTCGCCATTAAAACCAGTACCCACTTCTAATAAAGAAGCGATACGACCACGGGATTTAATAGTTCCTGTTGTAGGTGCTGTAACCTTTGAAAGAATTTTTAAGAGCGTTGATTTTCCTGCTCCATTTTTACCAATGATTCCTAATACTTCCCCGCGCTCTACTTCAAAATTGATATCCTGTAACGCCCATACATAATCGGAACTTCCCTTTGTGGAACGATCATTCACATCGCCTATTTTTAAATACGGATCTTCTTTTCCCCGAATACGATGCCACCAACGGTTAATGTCATGACTAAGCGTACCCGTACCTACTGTACCTAATCGGTATTGCTTAGAGATGTTTTCGGCTTTTAGAATAATATTCTTGTTGTGAGTCGTGGGTTGTGGGTTGTCGGGCATTGTTTGAGTTGTGAGTTCTGGGTTCTGGGTTGTGAGTTGTGAGTTCTGGGTTCTGGGTTCTGGGTTCTGGGTTCTAAAACCTCTAAAACTCATAACTCATAACTCACAACTAATCCTATTTCCAATTTTGTTCTACATACTTTATAAAGTTAAAAATTTTTCCACCTAAATTTTCATAACGCTGTATTAATGATTCAAAATCCGGTTTCAAATTAGGATATAGTACTACTATTTTATAAATATGACCAATTGTCTCTAAACAACTAGAATGAGAAAAAACCAAAAACCGAATAAAATCAGCTTTATATTTTCTTCTTCCATATCCTTCTACTATATTAGACACTACACTATCTGAAGAGCGCCGCAACTGACTTCCTAACTCATACAATTCGTACTTGGGTAACTTTAGACTATTAGGATGTACCGTTAAAAACAAATCCAAACCAATATTGTAAATGTCTAAATCTTTATAACTTTTAAAATCACTCATGTTTTTTTGTTGTGGGTTCTGAGTTGTGGGTTATCAGTTGGACTATCTCATAACTTACAACTCACAACTCATAATTGCTTAAACCGTATCAATAAAACTCTTTTCTACCTTATTAAAAACTAATAAACCTAAAATAAAAACGATGATCGTAATCGAAACTGTATACACAATGCCATAAACAGAAATTTCCCCCACATTCAGCAACATGACTCGGGATGTTTCAATGATATAAGCCAATGGATTGTATTGTACTAACCAACTGTATTGTGGCATTTTCTTTTCAATAAGTGCCATAGGATAAACTACTGCCGAAAGGTACATTAACAATTGTACTCCAAAACCAATAAGGTAATTTAAATCACGGTATTTAGTCACCATTGAGGAAATGATCATTCCTAAGCCTAAGCCCAAAATCCCCATTAAAACGATTAAGAACGGAAAAAACAAAACCCAAATGGTGAGTCCTATTGCTGCTCCATTCCAATAGAAATAAAGATAAAAACAAATGAAAATTATAAATTGGATACCAAATTTCAATACGTTAGAGATCACCACCGAAAGTGGCGTTATTATCCTGGGGAAATATACCTTACCAAAGATCCCTGCGTTGGCCGCAAAGGTATTGGAAGTTCCATTCAAACAAGTGGTAAAATAATTCCAAACAGTAATTCCTGCCATATTAAATAAAAAAGGAGGTACTGCTCCTGTTTCGATACCTGCGACGGTATTAAAAATAATGGTAAAGGTAATGGATGTAAATAAGGGTTGAATGAGATACCAAAGTGGTCCTAAAACCGTTTGCTTATACACGGTTACTACATCTCTTTTGACAAAAAGAAATAATAAATCACGATAGCGCCAAACTTCATTTAGATTCAGAGAAAAAAAACTGTTTTTGGGTTTGATTTCAAACAGCCAATCTTCCTCAACAGTATCTTTTGGTTTCATTATTTTTAATTCAATAATTCTTAGTTGTAAATATAAATCTCATTCTCTAAACCCACCAAAAATAACCGACTATTAACCTAAAAAGACTAAAAAATACCCGATTTAAAAGAAAATTCTTGTTTGTTGGGGGTTGTGGGTTGTGGGTTCTGAGTTGTGGGTTCTGAGTTGTGAGTTCTGGGTTGTGAGTCTTGAGTTGTGGGTTGTGGGGTATTTTTTTTTCTGCCCCTAAAGGGGGAAAAGAAATTTATAAACTTCCAATACCTAGCTCATAACTCACAACCCAGAACTCATCATTTCAATCTCATCACTTTTTCCTTATCTTTGCACTATGTTTACACTTTTTAAATCCAAGCCGGTTTTGAAGGATTTAATTCCGGACAACCATATTGACATTCATTCCCATCTTCTTCCTGGTATTGATGATGGCGCTAAAAATTTTGAAGATTCCTTACGTTTAACGCAAGCTTTGAAAAGTTTTGGCGTTTCTCAATTCATTACCACACCTCACATTATTCAACATGTTTGGGAAAACAGTCATGAACAGATTCTAGCCAATAAAAACAGTACTGTTGAGGCGCTTCGTAAAAACAACATTAGTGTACCATTTCAAACAGCTGCCGAATATTTAATGGATGATCAATTTGTTCGTTTGTTCCAATCGGAAGCATTATTGACTTTGAAAGATAATTATGTTTTGGTTGAAATGTCATATATAAATGCACCAATTCAGTTGTATTCTATTTTATTTGATTTAAGAGTGGCTGGATATACTCCTGTACTTGCCCACCCAGAACGCTATTTGTTTTACCATAAAAATCTAAACGAATACGAGAAATTAAAAAAGGCGGGCTGTTTGTTTCAATTAAATTTATTAGCTGTTACTGGCTATTACGGGGAGAACATCACCAAAGTGGCTGAAAACTTGCTTCAAAAAGGCCTGTATGATTTTGTAGGTTCCGATGTACATCACGACAATCATATTGCTGCTTTTGATCAAAAGGTCAAATTAAAAGACTTGAATCCTCTGAAAGAGGTTATTGCTAATAATCAGTTTTTTAAACACTAATTGCACAGATTTTTCTTTTAAAACTTTGCGGTGTTTTTTTTAAAACCATATAAGTCATATAAGTTTTTATAAGTTCCTCTCTGACAGATTAAACTTTCCTGAAGTAAATATAAGGACTGCCCTTTGAAACTTTGCGGTTTATTTGTCTTTACCAAAATCTCAATAGCTATCTGGACTTCCAACTTCCAACTTCGAACTTCGAACTTAGTATCATTTATCCAATACCTCATAAGTAGAGTTCATACTTTTGAACTCAGGAACTATTCGTTTCATTTTTGCCACGATGGCTTCCTTATTATGAAAATTAGCGATGGTAATTAGTTCTTCTATTTCGTCATGCAAAATTTCAAATTCTTCCTGAATTTCTTCAGCAATCATAATTTTATGGTGATGAGTTGGGATGGTTTTAGAAGTATCGTTGAGTAATTCTTCATACAACTTTTCACCTGGACGCAAACCAACTATCTTGATTTTAATGTCTTGATCCGGAACAAAGCCTGCTAATTTGATCATTTTTCGAGCTAAATCAATAATTTTCACGGGTTTGCCCATATCAAAGATGTAGATTTCTCCTCCTTTGCCCATTGCTCCTGCTTCTAGTACCAACTGACAAGCTTCGGGAATGGTCATAAAATACCGAATAATATCTGGATGTGTAATGGTTATAGGTCCTCCTTCGGCAATTTGTTTAGTAAACAATGGCACAACTGAACCGTTAGAACCCAAGACATTACCAAATCTGGTAGTAATAAATTTAGTACTCTTAGCTGTTTTATTTGCAACCGATTTTAGCTGTAAGGATTGTACATATTTTTCAGCAATTCGTTTACTAGCTCCCATGACATTACTAGGATTTACTGCTTTATCTGTAGAAACCATAACAAAACTTTTCACTTTGTATTGGCAAGATAAATTGGCTACATTTTTAGTACCCTCGACGTTAGTTAAAATCGCCTGAGAAGGATTTTCTTCCATAAGCGGAACGTGTTTATAAGCTGCCGCATGGTATACCACTTCTGGACGATAATCTTTAAAAATTCGTTCAATAGCGTCTTTGTTTCTAATATCCGCTACTATCGTCTGAATGATTGAATTTGTATTTAAAGCCATGAGTTCCAAAGACAGATTATGCAAAGGTGTTTCGGCCTGATCCACAGCAATAATCTTTGTGGGTTTAAAAAGCAATACCTGTCTAACAATTTCACTACCGATAGAACCAGCTGCACCAGTTATCAATATTGTACGCTCCTTAATTTGTTTTGAGATCGATTTACTATCTAAAACTATTGGTTTTCTATCCAGTAAATCTTCAATCTGTATACTTTTTACTTTTTGAGAAATCTCTTTTTGATTTTCCCAGTCGGTAATCAATGGAACAACATAAACCTTATAATTGAATTCTAAACATTGTTCTACGATAACCAATCGCTCTTCTTTAGACAAACTTTTATCCGCAATAATAACCCCCTCTGCTCCCACAGAACGCATTAAAGTAGGCAACTTTTTCTTTTGAATTAAAATAGGTAAATCCATCATCCTTTTGGAAGAGTTCTGACTATTTCTATCTACAAAACCAACGATTTTAAAACGGGTTGGGATCTCAAGTTTTAATGATTTAGCTACAGCTAGAGCATTAGCATCGGTACCATAAATAAGGGTCCTTGGTAAATTGATACGATTTTTTTCTGAAAAAACTTGTTCAAAAACTTGTTTCACTACCACACGATACATGAATAAACCACAAAAAGAGAGAATCATGTATATAAATAAAGCGGTGTTTAAATATATTTTAGTAGCATAAAAAAATTCATAAACTGCATTACCTGAAACAAAAATGAAAAAGACCGAAACTTGAGAAAATAATAATTTAATAGCATCGGTATAGGAAGAATGCCTAATAATACCAGCATATGTTCTGAAAATCCAAAAAAAGAAAAGGTTAACACCTACTAATAAACAAATAAATTTAAGCTTGTTCTCAAAAGAAATAAAATGCAAGCCTATACCATTAATTATTAACTTTGTGAAGAAAAAACTAGCAATTAAGACTGCTAAATCGATAGCTAAAACTATCCATCTGGGCAAATAACTTAAATTTCTTATATTAAGAATTAAATTATTTCCAGAAGAAAAAGGCAATATTAACCTTTTAAAATCTTGTTTCGTATAATTATTCAAGAATACTTTATTTTATTATATTAACAATAACAAATATAAACATTAACGATTAAAACATCTAAAGTAATAAATTTCAGCCTATTATAGATTTACTAAACCTACAAACATTCATTTCAAACAAAAAAAAAAAAAAATGAAATTAAAATTTAAAATTTATGTTTTAATAATCCTAGTAAATACTCTCCATAACCTGATTTTTTTAAAGGTTCGGCCAAACTTTGTAATTGTTCGTCGGAAATAAAACCTTGTCGCCAAGCTATTTCTTCAATACATCCTACTTTTAAGCCTTGTCGTTCTTCAATAACTTGTACAAATTGTCCTGCTTGCATCAAGCTGTTAAACGTTCCTGTATCTAGCCAAGCAGTTCCTCTACTCAAGATACCTACTTTTAATTTGCCTTTTTTTAAATAGGCTTTGTTCACATCGGTTATTTCATACTCGCCTCTGGCACTAGGTTGAATATTTTTGGCAATCTCCACTACCGAATTATCATAAAAATACAAACCTGGTACGGCATAATTCGATTTAGGCTGTAATGGTTTTTCTTCGATTGAAATGGCTTTTAGTTCTTTGTCAAATTCAACTACACCATATCGCTCAGGATCCGAAACATGGTAAGCAAAAACAACTCCTCCATCTGGATTGGTATTCGATTTTAACAATTCATCCATATTGGAGCCAAAAAAAATATTATCACCCAAAACCAAAGCAACACTATCCTTACCTATAAATTCTTCTCCAATCACAAAAGCCTGAGCTAAACCATTGGGAATTGCTTGTTCGGCATAACTAAATTGACAGCCAATAGCAGATCCATCCCCTAACAACTTTTTAAAATTAGGTAAATCGTGGGGGGTTGAAATAATTAAAATCTCATTGATTCCCGCAGTCATTAAAGTGGACAATGGATAATAAATCATTGGCTTGTCATACACAGGCATCATTTGCTTACTCACCGCTAACGTAAGTGGATGCAAACGTGTACCTGAACCTCCGGCTAGTATAATTCCTTTCATTTCTTAAAGTTATGAGATATGGGTTATGAGTTATAAGTTTGTACCCTACAAAGACAAATAACCCATAAGATTATTAAAAATTAAGAATACTGTTTTTCATAATAAGAAGCATAGGCTCCCGAAGTCACATTATCCAACCACTCTTGATTGTTCATGTACCAGTTAACCGTTTTTTCTAAGCCTTCTTCAAAAGTTACTGAGGGTTTCCATCCTAATTCTTTATTGATTTTCGAGGCATCAATCGCATAACGAAGGTCATGACCCGGACGGTCTTTTACATAAGTAATTAATTGTTCTGAAGTTCCAGCAACTCTACCTAATTTTTCGTCCATTATTTTGCAAAGTAATTTCACCAAATCAATATTCTGCCATTCGTTAAAACCACCAATATTATAAGTATCATGATTTTTACCTTTGTGAAAAACCAAATCAATTGCAACGGCATGATCTTCTACAAAAAGCCAGTCACGGGTATATTTTCCATCACCATAAACAGGTAAAGATTTATTATTAATGATGTTATTAATAAACAATGGAATCAATTTTTCTGGAAAATGATTCGGCCCATAATTATTAGAACAATTGGTCAAAACATAAGGCAAACCATAAGTTTCACCATAAGCACGCACAAAATGGTCTGAACTCGCTTTAGAAGCCGAATAAGGTGAATTCGGGTCATAGGCTGTGGTTTCCGTGAATAAACCTTCTGCTCCTAAACTTCCATACACCTCATCAGTACTGATATGATAAAAGCGTTTTCCTTCTTGATTATCTTTCCAACAATTTTTTGCAGCATTCAATAAATTAACGGTTCCAATTACATTGGTTTTTACAAAAGCCATCGGATCGGTTATGGAACGGTCTACATGCGATTCGGCGGCTAAATGCAACACCCCATCAAATTGATGTTGATCAAAAAGAGCGTTGATGAAATTTTCATTTACTATATCTCCTTTTATAAAAGTATAATTGGGCGCTTTTTCAATATCGGCAATATTCTCTAAATTTCCCGCATAGGTTAAAGCATCCAAATTAAAAATTTGGTATTCAGGATACCTCGTTACAAATCGTCTTACAACATGAGAACCAATAAATCCAGCCCCTCCGGTAATTAGTATTTTTTTCATTTCTATTTTTTCTCGCGAATTAACTCGAATTTTATACGAATTAATCCAAATTTTTGAAATTAAATATTCTTTTTTGTTTACTCCGTTTAAAAGGAGCAAAGATTTAGTACATTATTATTAAATTTTCGGCTCCCTTTAGTGCTGGGGAAAACGAAAATTTATGTTTTCTTTCGGAGACTCAGTCACTAAAATTTCTTTTTCTTTTCCCTCCCTAAAGGGTGGAAAAAGAAATTTACTAACTCCTAACTTCTAACTTTCAATAATTCCATACACTTCCTCAAACTTTCTTTATAATCCGGAACTACCACTCCAAAAGTATTTTTAATCTTAGTTTTATCTAATAAAGAATAAGCAGGTCGTTTGGCTGGTGTTGGATAAGCTGAAGAAGGTATTCCGTTAACCTGACAATCAAAATTACCTATTTCTTGTATCGCTAAGGCAAATTCGTACCAACTAATTTCACCTTCGTTAGAGAAATTATAAATTCCAGCTTGCCAATTTGAATGATTGATAATAGTTAGAATAGCCTGAGCCAAATCGGCGGCGTAAGTTGGACAACCTATTTGGTCATTTACCACATTCAGACTATCTCTTTCCTGCATTAAACGAGACATGGTTTTCACAAAATTATTCCCAAAACTAGAATACACCCATGAAGTTCGAATAATGATTGCATCTGGATTTTGTTTTTGACAAGCTTTTTCACCCGCTAGTTTGGTAAGACCATATACATTGATAGGAGCAGTTGGCGCATCTTCAGTCAATGCCACTGCCGAATTACCATCAAAAACATAATCAGTAGAAATATGGATAAATTTACAGCTATTTGAATAACTCCATTGGGCCATAATAGAAACTGCCTTATGATTTAAAACATCTGACAATTCGAATTCAGATTCCGCCTTATCAACAGCTGTATGAGCAGCACAATTGATAATGATTTGAGGATTGATTTGATTAATTTTTTCTGCTAAATGTTCTAAATCTGTCAAATCCAAATCCTGATAATCGGTGAAGACCCAATCAAAAATAGTATTCTTAGATAGCAGTCTTAATTCGGATCCTAATTGTCCGTTAGCACCTGTAACTAGTATTTTACTCATCTAATATTCCTAATTAATACGTATTTCACAAATTATTCTAATCACCAACCTATCACTCATCACTGACTATTCATTATTAAAATCCCCAATCAATATCTTTAAAGGCCGGAAGTATTAAATCTTTTTCTGAAACAATTACTTCATCTGGACCCACTTGCCAGTCAATATTTAATGTAGGATCATCAAAACGAATTCCCCTTTCACTTTCTTTATGATAGACCTGATCTACTTTATACATCACTGAAGCAGTTTCGCTTAATACCGAAAATCCATGTGCAAAACCATGTGGAATCATTAATTGCTTCTTGTTCTCGGCGCTTAAAACAATAGAAAAATGTTGACCGTAAGTGGGTGAACCTTTCCTCAAATCAACCGCTACATCAAGAATTTCTCCCTGCAAAACCCGAACTAATTTGGCTTGAGCAAAAGGATTAATTTGCAGATGTAGCCCTCTAATTACTCCACGAGTGGAAAATGATTGATTATCCTGAATAAAGTCATAATTCAATCCGTTCGCTTTAAATTTTGACTCATTATAAGCTTCAAAAAAATAACCTCTTTCATCTTTAAAGACATCAGGTTGAATGACGAATAAATCCTTAATTGTTGTTTCTTCGATGATCATTGTTTCTATTAAAAATAAAAAAAACATCAAAACATTATAAAATCATATCCTATAACTTTTTGATGTTTTTGTACCGTAATTTCAAATTAAATTTTAAAGATTTTTTTATACCAAGGTGTTTTCTCTACTTTCACACCGTAACCATAACCATAACCATAACCTTTGGTAGAGTCGGTATCGTTTAACAACATACACATATTTGGTAGTTTTTGATCCTTGTGTAAACCGTTTGGTATATCTAACATGCGTTTTTCTAAGAAATTGGCGCGGGCTACATAAATAAAGGTATCTGCATGCTTAGCTATTAAAAGAGTATCCGTTACTAAACTTACAGGAGCGGTATCCACAATAATATAATCATACTGCTTTTTTAATGTTTCAAATAAAACATCTACTTTTTTACTCATTAATAATTCGGCTGGATTTGGTGGAATTACCCCTGCTGGCAACACATGAAAATCCTCATATCCTTTTTGTTGAATAATCAAATCCTCTAAACTCAACTCTTTTGAAGATAAATAATTAGTCACTCCTCTATCTGGCAAGGTTAAATACTCATCAAGTCTCGGATTTCTAATATCCATTCCTATTAACAAAACTTTCTTACCCGACAATGCAAAAGTGGCAGCCAAATTCACAGAGACAAAAGTTTTTCCTTCCTTAGGAAAAGTCGAAGTCAGGAAAATAGTTTTGGCAATACCTTCCGGCACTTTAGCCAACATGAATTCTAAGTTAGTTCTAATAATACGCAAAGCTTCAGCCGAACTCGATCTACTTTCTGACTGCATAATGGTGGAAGCATCTTCAGATGTAGGTACATCCCCAATAAATGGTATTTGTGTTTTCCCCTCTAAATCCAGACGACTTTTGATTTTTGTATCTAAAAAGTCGATTATAAAAATAATCCCTATCGGTATTAACAAGCCTAAGATAAAAGCACCTAACAAAACGACACTTCGCTTAACAGTAACTGGCCCTGTAGATAGAGCAGCATCAATCACTTTCGCATTAGGTTCAGTTGATGACAAAGCCAGCGCCGTTTCTTCTCTTTTTTGTAAAAGATACAAATACAATTCTTCTTTTACTTTTTGTTGACGCTCTATTTCTCTAAATTGACGTTCTTGAGAAGGTATTTTTTGAATTTTACCATTAAAAAGATTCTCGTTGGCTTCAATATTCTTTTTTTGAATTAATAGCATTGCTTTGCTTTTTGCTAAACTAGATATTAGAGTTGCCTTTAAACTTGCTAATTGTTGGTCTAATTTAACTACTGTAGGATTAGAAATTGTTGCTGATTCAAGTAATCTAGTCCTATCAAGCACAAACTCATTATAAGAACTAATCAAAGATGAAGCCTCCCCATCAACATTAGATAGAAGATTAGCAGGCAATAAATTTTCATTAGTACTCTTTTTTACATATTCTAAAACAGAATTCAAAACATTTAATTGAACTTGAATATCAATCGCTTTCCTATTAAATTCATTGGAACCTGAAACAAACAAACCCGATTCTGTCTCTAAATCGGTAAGCTTGTTATTTACTTTAAATCGTTCTACATCTTGCTCTACCCCTGATAACTCTTTACTTATCAAATCCAAACGGTTCGATACAAAAAGAGAGGTGTTTTTAGATATAAACTCTTTATCAGCGACCGCATTTTCATTGTACGTTTTGACTAAATAATCTAAAAACAATTCCGCTTTTTTTTCAACAGGATCGTTAATATTTAATACAATTACATTACTCCCTTTAGTTAGTGGTTCTATTTGTAATCTACTTCTATAACTGGCAGCTACTGCTTTAAGTGGTTTTATTAAAATTGTCAAGGGCTGTACTTGATCATCACTACTATGCTTTTTTGTGATAATTAAATCGCCATAAGGGGTTTTAATAGACTGTCCATATTTATATTGTTTGGCTTTTGCCAAATGATTTGGACTTGACAATGTAAAATTTCCTGTAAGGGTTTCTTCAAATTCAAAATGCATATCTTGTTCATAAAATGAATCGGATTGATTCATAAAATGAACCTCTATTGGTGCATTATCAAATAGTTCTACATCCAATACTTTGCCATGTGCAATATATGAAACATTGAAATTCAACTTTTTAACCACTGATTCAGACAATGTTCTTGACTTCATAATTTCAATTTCGTCATCCACATTTCTTGTCCCAGTGTTGAGACCTAAATCTGTAAATGCCGCCGCTTCTGAAAGCCTTCCTCCTTTTCGAGAATCTTTCATGAGTATCTTAGAAGAAGCATTATAAACTGGTGTTGTATATCTTAACTTTAAGAATGCTACAATTAAACACAGCAAAACACTGACAAAAAACCATTTCCAGTGCACTAGGTATTTATTGATTTCGGCTTTTAGATCAAAATCTTGTCCAAAATCTTCCGACTGCATATTATTCTCCATAAATTATTTTGTAAGTACTAAAATTAAAGAAACCAAAGTCATTGCCATCGAGGAAATCGTCGTAAACAAAGTAACATCCGGACTTAATGATCTGTTTTTAGGTTCTACATACACTACATCATTTTGTGCTAGATAGTAATAAGGTGAATTGATAAAATCGGCTTTTGTAACATCAACCCTAAAAAAGGATTTTACGCCATCAATTTCCCTAATCACTAAGATGTTTTTTCGATTAGCTGTTGGTTTTAAGTCTCCAGATTTTGTTAAAGCTTCAATTAAAGTCAATCTATCTGTTTCACAAGTAACCATTCCTGCTCCATTTACTTCACCATGAACCGCTACTTTAAAGTTTTTTACTCGTACGGTAATAATAGGATTTTTGATATAGGCGCCTATTTTCTTTTGGAAAAGATTTAATACTTCTGTTCGCGTTAAGCCACCCAATTTAATTCTGCCTAATTCCGGAAAATTAATATAGCCCTCTGCATCCACCAGATAATCATTGACTGCGGATTTATTCAACTGTGCTTGACTATTCCCTTCTCCAATGACATTCATAGGATTTAGGTTAAAAGGAGCGGTGATTTTAGGGTCTTCTGCCGACACATTTATTGTTAACAAATCATCCGGTTGAATTTTGATTTCATAGGAATTTAATTTAGCCGCAGCCATTTCATCAATATTTTGATAGTAAAGCAAATTTTTCTTTGGAGTACAAGAAAAAAAGAAAAGCATGCTAAAAAACAATAATAATCTTTTGGAAAGTAAGTAACTTTTCATGTTTTGAAGTAGGTATTTTTGGTTTACCAAAGTTACTGTCAGCACTATTTCTTTATTCTAAAAAAATAGTGTTAACGGTAAATCTGTTTTTCTGTGCAAATATATAAAATTGCTAAAGTGTCTTAACACTAGACTCCGAATTATTTTACAACATATACTTATAAATTGATTCGTTCAAATAAAGTCTTTTTTATTCGATTTCTGTCCTCATCTGTTAAATTAGAACCCGAAGGCAAACACAAACCGTTTTCGAAAAGTGTTTCAGCGACTTTTTCTCCGTAAAAAGGATAGATTTCAAAAATCGGTTGTAGATGCATGGGTTTCCATAACGGACGGGACTCTATATTTTCCTTATCTAAGGCTAATCGGATATCCTCGGCAGTAATGCCGTTTGTTTTTTCCGAATCCACTACAATGGCTGTCAACCAATGATTCGATTGATAATCTGAATTGGGATTCTCAAAAACGCTTATTCCTTCAACATCCTGAAATAATTCTTTGTAAAATTCATTCATCTTTCGTCGTAAAGCTATATGCTTATCCAGAACTTCCATTTGTCCACGACCAATACCAGCACAAATATTACTCATTCGATAATTATACCCAATTTCAGAATGTTGGTAATGAGGCGCATTGTCTCTAGCCTGTGTCGCTAAAAAGACCGCTTTTTCTTTTAGTTCTTTATTTTTTGTAACAATAGCCCCCCCTCCAGAAGTAGTAATAATTTTATTTCCGTTGAACGAAAGTACACCTATATCTCCAAAAGTGCCGCATTGTTGTCTCTTGTAGGTACTCCCTAGAGCTTCGGCACTGTCTTCTAAAATTGGAATCTGGTATTTTTGAGCCACAGCTTTAACTTCATCTACTTTAAACGGTATTCCATACAAATGAACCGCTATTATTGCTTTTGGCTTTATTCCCTTTGCTATTCTATCCTGTATTGCTTCCTCTAATGCTGTCGGACATAGATTCCAAGTATCCTTTTCGCTATCCACAAAAACAGGAGTCGCTCCCAAATACAAAATAGGATTAGCCGAAGCCGAAAAAGTCATACTCTGACAAATAACCTCATCACCAGCCTGAACGCCTAACAAAATTAATCCTAAATGAATCGCGGCTGTTCCCGAACTCAAAGCTCCTACATAACATTCGTTTCCTAAATAATTTTCTAAATCCTGTTCAAATCCGTTTACATTAGGTCCAAGAGGCGCTACCCAATTGGTTTCAAAAGCTTCGTTGACATAATTTTGTTCCGTTCCTCCCATGTGGGGAGAGGAAAGCCATATTTTTGAATTGTTCATTTATTATGTATTAAATCTATTTTACCTAAAATCAAATTTTCTTTTAATTGATTACCAGCGAGCGTAGCGACTAAACTTCTCTATACTACCACCGTCAGTTCGAGTTGAGAACTAATTTGCGATAGAAAATGAGTTCGAAGTATCCAGAACCATCTTGTACCCTATACTTCTCGATACATTTTAGCTTAATCAAAACTTCCTTAAAATCAAATCTATCAAACCAAAACACTCGAAGTGACGAAGCGAAATCATAAAAACTACTTATCAAACTTTTTCTTGGCTAAATTAACGAGTGATTCAAAATCGCCATTAATTAGAGCTTCCTTTTTTGCTTTTGACCATTTCTTTATTTGTTTCTCTTTATCAATAGCAAGATTAATATCCGTGAATTCACAAAAAAAAACTAACACTAATGGTCTTCTTGAAAAAGTATAACACTCTGGATAAAAACCACTATCATGTTTAAAAATCCTTCCCTCTAAATTACTAGTCACCCCTGTGTAATAAGTATTGTCAGAACATTTCAAAATATAAACATAGGATTGTTTCATGATTTATTTTTAAAATTTGATTTTACCGTCTATTCGAGTGATTTTAATAAAAATGCGATAGCTTTTTTATCAAATTTGTATTGAGAACATTTATCTAAACTAAACTTCTCAATACCACCACCGTCAGTTCGAGTTGAGAACTAATTTGGGATAGAAAATGA
>NZ_JBHSOQ010000005.1:0-125684 GCF_042656445.1 Flavobacterium sp. GCM10022190 | reverse complement strand
CCCATCTTGTATACTATACTTCTCGATACATTTTGGCTTAATCAAAAAACCTCTTTAAAATCAAATCTATCAAGCCAAAACACTCGAAGTGACGAAGCGATAATAATCCTCACAATACGTCTGTTCGAGTGATTTTAATAAAAATGCGATAGCTTTTTTATCAAATTTGTATTGAGAACATTTATCTAAACTAAACTTCTCAATACCACCACCGTCAGTTCGAGTTGAGAACTAATTTGCGATAGAAAATGAGTTCGAAGTATCGAGAACCATCTTGTATACTATACTTCTCGATACATTTTGGCTTAATCAAAAAACCTCTTTAAAATCAAATCTATCAAGCCAAAACACTCGAAGTGACGAAGCGATAATAATCCTCACAATACGTCTGTTCGAGTAATTTTAATAAAAATGCGATAGCTTTTTTATTAAAATTGTATCGAGAACCCTTGTGTATCCTATACTTCTCGATACTACCACCGTCAGTTCGAGTTGAGAACTAATTTGCGATAGAAAATGAGTTCGAAGTATCGAGAACCCTTGTGTAAACTAAACTTCTTCATACAATATAACTTGCACAATTATTTTTTACTTTTTATTATCCTACCGGGATTTCCAACGACTACTGCATAATCCGGAACGTCCTTTATTATGACTGCCCCTGCGCCAATTGTAGCCCATTTACCGATTTTTATCCCCTGAATGACTTTGGCCCCAATTCCGATATGTGTTCCTTCACCCACACTTACTCCTCCCGCCAATGCACAATTAGGTGATAAATGAACATAATCCTCCACCACACAATCGTGTTCCACTATAGCCGCTGTGTTGATTATACAATGCTTTCCTATGGATGCATCTGAATTGATAATGGCTCCTGGAGCAACTACAGTTCCTTCTCCTATACTAGCGAATTTTGAAATTATAGCATTCGGATGAATGGCTATATGAAAATCGGTTTCCAGTTTTTGGACAATATTTTTTCTTATCTCATTATTACCTATAGCGATTATCACCTTCGATTCTTTCGAAAAATCGCAGGCATCCGAACGAAAAACAGTTATCCCTAATAGCTGTTCGGTCTTAGGATTATCATCAATGATTGCAGTAATCATTTCATCATTGGATTGTAAAATATCAATCACCACTTTGCAGTGCCCACTGGCTCCAAATAATACTATCTTATTTTCCATTAAAAGGTTCTATTGTGGCAGCATCAGCCGCATTAATTCCTTCACTTTTTACTACTTTCAAAATGGTTTTAAACAGAATTTTCAAATCCAGAATAAACGAAAGATGATCTACATACCATACATCTAACTCAAATTTTTTTTTCCATGTGATCGCATTGCGCCCATTAACCTGCGCCCAACCTGTAATCCCTGGTTTTACTTCATGTCTTCTATTTTGAAAATCTGAATACAAATGTAGATACTGAACTAATAGTGGTCTTGGTCCAATTAAACTCATATCTCCTTTAAGTACGTTCAACAATTGCGGAATTTCATCTAAAGAAGTTTTACGGACAAAAGCCCCTATAGTCGTTAAACGTTCTGCATCCGATAATAAATTCCCATACGCGTCTTTTTTGTCGTTCATGGTTTTGAACTTCACGATTTTGAAAATCTTACCATTCTTACCAGGACGAAGTTGAAAAAAGAAAGGTTTCCCACTATTGGCAACAAACAAGCAAATGGTAACGAACAAAAAGATCGGACTCAAAATTATTAATCCTATTAAAGCTACAACAAAATCTAATACTCTTTTAAAAAATGATTGATACATATTGTTTTTAGTCGTTAGTAACTAGTCCTTAGTTCTTAGTTTTATCTCGTTTTTATTCGTTATTCTAAACTGTTTCTGTTCTCTACACTTCCAACTCCCAACTTCTAACCTCTAACTTATAACTTATAACTTTCTATACTCTTCTAAAACTGCCTCCCAAACCAATTGCTGTTCGTATCGAGAAACGATCTTATTTCTTAAATTGGATTGCAATTGAAGATACAATTCTTCATCCTCCACCATTTTCAACATAGCTTGATACAATGCTGCAACATTTTTTGGCGGAACAATTATCCCGTTCTCTCCATCCATAATAATCTCATTAGAACCATTAATATCCGTTACAATACTTGGCAATCCCATAGCTCCTGCCTGTAAAACTACATTCGGAAAACCTTCGCGGTAAGATGGAAAAACCAGACAATCTGCAATTGAATAGTATAATCGAACATCTGTTTGAAATCCTACTGTAATAATATTTGGATTGGATTGAATTTCGTTTAAAGTATTGGACTGTAATGGATCTAAATCTGATTCGAAAGGCCCTACTAAAAGAAGTCGGGAGTTGGAAGTGGGGAGTTGGGAAAAGGCTGATACTAATTCGTTAATCCCTTTATCACCAACCAAGCGTCCTACGAAAATAAAAACAAAATCATTTTCATTTATATCCAACTCTTTTTTTAATTTTTGCTGTTCTTGACAAGAGACTTGTTCTTTTGAAAAATAAGCCGTATCAATTCCGTTTACATTTCCACTAGCAATTACCTTCAAGGGTTTCGATGTAATTTTATAGTGTATCAAATCATTTCGGACCCCTTTTCCTTCAGGGTAAACATGGGTAGCACAGTAACAAAGCACACGATCCATAGTAATTAAAAGTCGTTGTAAAAACCCTGTTTTACTTGGAAAAATCAGTCCTGTAAAAGTATGAATTCGAACAGGAACCCCAGCTAATTTAGCGGCGATCATTGACAACAAACCTGCTTTGGGAGTAATGGAATGTACGATTTGTGGCTTTTCTTTTTTAAATACGACATAAAGTTTCCACAAAGAAATCAAGTCTTTTAGCGGACTGATGTTTCTTTGCATCTGAACCGAAATAGTTCTAACTTTTTCTCTTTCGGCAACGGTATTTAGATGTTCATCATCTCCAGAAACAGCAATTACTTCAAAATATTGATTCAAAAAAGCCAATTGTCCTTTGAGTAAAAAATCCAAAGATAGTGCTACAGTGGAGGTGCGGATTACTTTTTTCAATTCTACTTTACTCTTACTTTATATTGAATCAACAAATAAAGCATCACTCCAAAAGGGATAGCGACTACAGTTAACAGCTTTTCAGGTGTATCATTTAAGAAATTGTTTTTTTTCAAAATAATACAACTCGAAACATAATGAATGGCTTCTATAAACTTTCGTTTCATAGATTTAGAATATTTCATCGTTGTAATACGATTGTATATAAATCCTTTGGGGTATTTTAAGTACTGAGCAAACATAGTATTACTTGAACCGTCTTCCTGATATTCAACAATGACTAAGGCTTCATTAATTGTAGCCAATTGATACTCTTTATCAATAAACAAATACTTGGTACCAAGACCTACGTATTTTTCTCCTTCAAAAATGGGATATTCAGGATAACGCTTGATAACATCTGTGCGATAGACTAATTTTTTATCTCCTTTTCCTCCTTGTAGATAAAAATCCTCTAAGGTGGTATAGGCAGTTTGAAATTCAGTTCCTATGATTTCACCTGATGCTATTGCATCCAGACCAATGATACCCGCATATTTTTCTTTGTCAACGGTATTCCATTTCTTCAAAATCAATTCCACCGCATTATCGGGCATATAATCGTCTGAATCAATACAAGTATTTAATTCGGTATCTATATTTTTGTAAGCCGTATTATGTGCCCCGTGCATTCCTTGATTTTCCTGATAAATGTAGCGGATAATAATACGATTCTCACTAATCCATTGCGCTACTAGTTCTTTAGTATTATCCGATGAACCATCATCAACAAGCAACCATTGAAAATCATCCGAAGTTTGTCTGCACAAACTTTCATATAACCTTGGTAATAAATGCGCTCTATTGTAAGCAGGGGTAAATACCGTTAAAGTTTTCATTATTTTCCTTGTAAAAGTGCTGTATATTTTTCTTCCAGGATTCGAACATTAGCACCAATATCGTATCCTTTTTCTTTTATTAGAAAAGAAACATCTTTTTTATCGAATTGATTCAAAGCATGAATTTTATTAGCCCATTGAACTACTGATTCTTTCAATGAAATCACGGTTATATTTTCTGGAATTAAAATTGCTTCTATAGGAATTCCATCTGAGATTATACATTGAATACCACTTGCCTGAGCTTCCACTAATGATACTGGTAAACCTTCAAATAAGGATGGAAAAAGAAACACATCCATCGCTTGGAGCAAATCATTCACATCACTTCTGGAACCTAAAAAAGTAACTTTTTCTTCTATTCCTAAGTTTTTTACTTGCTCTTGAATAGTCAATTTCAATTCACCTTCTCCAACCAAAAATAATTGTTGTTGTGAATCTCGCTGTAAAAGTAAATGGAAAACGGTGATTAGAAACTCATGGTTTTTCTGCACGTTGAACCGCCCTACATGTATGAAATTCTTGGTTTGTTCTGCATTTAATTCCTTTCGTATTTGAAGCGATTTTTCTTCATTATAAGCAAACAATTTCGAGTCAATCGCATTAGTCATTGTAAAAGCTTGAGGAGCTATTTTTTTGCCAAAAAGCCAAAGACTGGCTTCATCACCACATGAAAAATAGGTATTCACATAACGCATCATTCTTTTCTTCCAAAACCATCGAAAGGGATATTTTAAATCGAATTTAGATTTAGAATTATGTCCATGCGCTATAATAACTGGAACGCCTCGTTTGTAGGCTTCTTTATAAAAAAAATAACCTAATTCCGAACACTGACCATGAATGATGGAATACTGATTTTTATCAAAAAACTGAACAATCTGCTGTTTGTAGTTGGCTAATTTAAAAGGATGAACATTCGAAAAACGAAATATTTTTCCGCCCAAGCCTACAATTTCCTCTTCATAAGCTCCTCTTTCCTCCCGATGCACTACAAAATCAAATTGAAATTTTGATTTATCTAATTTTCGATAATAGTTCATCACATTGGTTTCGGCACCACCGCGATTCATAATGGTAAATAATTGTAAAATACGTACAGGTTCTTGCATGAACTATTTATTAATTATTTTTTTTATGCCCAATAACATCATCATTAATGGAATAGGCATATTATATTTGGCAAAAAAGAAAAAAACTTTCCAATGAACAGGAAAATATTTCAGTTGTAAAGCTATTACGGCTTTCCTATATCGCTCGGAAGAAAGAATCTTTTTTAACTTTGAATACTTTTCTAACAAAGATGTTTTTGCATATAACTCATTAATACCTAACCCAATAATTCCTAATGAAATTCTATTTTGAAAAGCCTTTTGGAATGTTGCATCTAATTCTTTATTTTCAATAAACTGTTCCACTCTATCATACAATTCTCCCCACTGAATCATTAAATTTGA
Organism: Flavobacterium sp. GCM10022190; assembly: GCF_042656445.1. Lineage (NCBI taxonomy): Bacteria > Pseudomonadati > Bacteroidota > Flavobacteriia > Flavobacteriales > Flavobacteriaceae > Flavobacterium > Flavobacterium sp. GCM10022190. The sequence goes on along the minus strand of NZ_JBHSOQ010000005.1, from coordinate 120,307 downwards.
TTTGTAAACAGAAGTTAAAGAGTTTTGATTATTTTTTCGATAATGGTACAAACAAAGATGAATATTTACTATTGATTTAACATGTAGAAAATAATACACATTGAACAACATATCTTCTGTACCTATTAATTTGCAATCTGTGAAATAAATTGCATTTGATTTTATAATCTCAGTCTTATACAATTTGCCCCAAGCGGTTACAATAGAATCTGCATTTTCAGGATATGTCAATTCTTCTTCATATAAACCTATAATCCTTCTGTAAATTTTTCTTGATTCATTTTCATTAAAAGTTACATCTCCTTCTAGGATGAATTTCTCTTCACTGTGAATAGAAAACTCTTTACAATAGGAGAATAAAACGACATCTGCATTCGTACTCTTCACGTTATCTACTAACAATTGACAAGTATTTAAATCAATCCAATCATCACTATCTACAAAAAGAATATAATCTCCTTGTACATAATCAATCCCTGTATTTCTTGCTGCTGACAATCCTGCATTTTGCTGATTAATTAATTGAATTCTATTATCGATTAATTGATACTCTTGGCAAATATTGAGGCTATCATCGGTTGAACCATCATTTACAATAATGATTTCCAACTCAGTATACGTTTGATTTATTACACTATCTAAGCATTGTCTTAAATAGGCCGAAACATTGTAGACTGGAATAATTATACTTATTGAAAAATTACTCATATTACAATATACTATGAAGGCATTAAAATCACATTCATCAAATAACTAAAAGCAAAATAAGCTAATAGTACAGTTCCTAAAACCCTATGTTGATTTTTAATCTGAATTTTGGTAATAAATGGATATACAATTATGATTCCCATCATAAACCATGATAAATAAGCAAAACGATTAGAGAAGTTAGCCCTAATCACCAAAATCCAAAAACCATTTGCTGCTAAATAAACACAAACCAACCGATTGTAAATAGGATTCTGGAATTTTTTTTTAAAGATAAAAAAATAAGCGGCATACACTGCTGAGGCCGAATATAAAACAAAATCCCAACGAAAACCCGTACTAGAAAATTCTCCTTGCTCGTTAGTTCCAGTTAAGTAACTCACCCTATCATCTTCCATTAAACCAGCAAAAAGTCCTTCCCAAAAACCACCAGCGACCAAAGACAAAGGAATACAAGCCAGCCAACCATAGAAATATTTTTTATGATCATTATAAAAATAGGTCAAAATCAAAGCCGCAGTAGGTATTGCTATTGACTTATGAAAACCTAAGGCTACAATAACCCAAATCACTTTAAATACGAGTTTGTCTCTTGATAAAGCATATAAAAAGATTGAGGTCGCTATACCATTACGAATCCCGTTTGTTCCAAAAGCCCAAAAGGAAAAAGAAGCAACTAATGCCAAAAATGCATAATAATTATATGCTGCAAACCACTTTCTACAAGCGGCCCAGAGCGGTAAAACATACAATAAAGTACAAAGTAAAAAAAATGAGGAAGCAGTCATTATTTGAGCACAATTATACATAAAATACTCAAATACGATATCGCTTGATGGAATAAATGGAAAACCCTGTTGGTATTTTTCAAAAGAATAATTGTAAACTACCATGTCTCCAAAGCGCCAATTAATAGGTCTTAAGCCCATGTAAAACACAACAAATACAACCAACAAAAAACCTAATATACTTATTCCCTTAAGGTTCTTTCTATCGGTAATCGGAATAGATTTTGATCTTATAAAGGATATAATTACAATTAATAATATAACGTAAAAATAGATTGGAGTATAAAATTCTAAAGGAACTAATGTATTCAATATTATTTTTTTAACTGTGTAAACAAATCAGTCCAATGTTGCATCACCGCATCCATTAAAAACTTATCACTATTTTTTTTTGCAAAATTCCCCATTAATTGTCTCCTATCATTACTTCTTATTAATTCTAAAATTTTTTCAACCAATATTTTTGTATTTTTATTCTCAACTAAAAAACCATCTATACCATTAGTAATTATATTAGAAGGTCCTGTTGGACAATCATAAGAAACAATAGGCAATCCAACTGACAACGATTCCAATAACACCATTGGAAAACATTCTGTATGTGAAGTCAATACATACATAGAATAATCTAACATCGTTTGAATGATATTCTCTGTTGGATTTTGTATAATTATATTCGTCTCTAGTCCTAAACTAACAATCTTACTTTTTAATTGACTAATTGTTTCTCTATCTCCTTGCCCATAAATATGTAATTGCCAATCCGGTTCTTCTTTAACTACTAATTTCCAAACATCAACGAGATTTTCAAAGTTTTTAACTGGAACAATCCTTCCTGCTGCAATAGCTTTTTTATTTACTAATTCAGCTTTTAATTGCTGTTTCACAATAGGATTGGGAATAACATAAGTATTTTTTGTTTTATAAAATTTTTGTTCATCTTTATTTAAAACTATTATTTTATCAAACTTTGATTCTACAAAATCTGTAACTTTTAATTTTATTTTTTTGATAACACCACTATTTTTTCTTGAAATATCTTCAAAATATCTTGAAGAGTGGAACTCTCTAATTTTTAAAATTCCTGAAAATTTAAATGGAGTCCAAAACATATCAAATGCCTGATTACAAACAATCAATATATCAGGATTAATCCTTTTTATTATTTCATTCCATTTACGATAATGTCTAAAAACTTTTTTAAGATTATCGGTTGTCAAATAACTTTTAGTCCGAATGTAGTTAACATTAATATCAATTAATTTTATTTTAGGACTTAAACTATAACAAGCTGGTTTATTATTTTGCTCAGTGGTCAAAATATATACTTCATAATTTAAAACTTCAGAAAAATAATTTGCTTTCTGAGCCATTACTTTTTCAAGTCCTCCATGAAGATAAATTTGATCCGTTGAAAATATTATTTTCATCTAATTAATATATCCTTAATTTCTTTTAATTTAAAAACACGAATTATCCAACTAATTGTTTTTACACCTAAAACACTCATGAGCTTACGCTTTAAATTTGGCAAAAACTTATTTTTACTTAAAATCCATGACATTGCAAAATGGTGTATTGTATAAGTATTAATCGTATTTTCTAATTCGCCAGTTCCTAAATTTTTAGCGCAGAAATATTCCTTTGAAAAAAGATAAAGAAAATCTTTATTTTCTAATAAAGTTCTATTATTTATGACTTGCTCTTGGGGCATTTCTACTATTTTCCTTTTAGCACCAATCTGTTTCATCATTATTTTAGGAAGAGTTACAGTATCAAAACTGCCATCCACCTTAACAAAGGTCTTACCTTCGTAATATTCTAAACAATAGCCTAGCCAATCAGTCTTTTTTTCAGCTCCAAATACACCTGCCTCTATGATTCCATCTCCCTCGGTACCAACAAAATAAGGCAACTCTAACAATTCATCAAATCCCTTTAATACCTCAACATCAGAATCTAAATAAATACCTCCATAATTATAAACCGCATATAATCTAATATAATCAGCGGCGAAAGCATATTTTTTAGTTTCGAATGCCTGTTTCACCCAAATTGAATTTTCTAATGGAAATCTTTTCGTATCCCAAAGAATAAATTCGTAATCAGGTAAGTTTTTTTTCCAAGATTCAATACATTTTTGAATATTGTCCGGAAATATATCATCACTTAACCAACAGTAATGAATAATTTTTGGTATCATATTTATTTTTACACTAATATTTCTATTTTATTTTCAAATATCAAATTAATCTTCAAAATCTATTTTCTCAGATATTATTGATTTTTTAATTTTCTTATATTCTACAACCTTAAATCAAACTTGTTCGTAATGTCAAACCCTGAGTAAAAGGTAAGATATCAAAGTGCTGAGAATGCACCCCAATACTTTTTGTATCACCCTGTGAAAAATCGACAGCACCATCCCTTCGAGTGACTTGCATCAAATAATTAAGCGCTTTGTCTTTGGCCTTTTCAGCTATAGATTGTATTTCCGGTATTGCTGCTGCATTGGCAAAAAACCAGGCTAAAGTAGCTGTTGTGGACGAATCTAAACGAGATCCTGCATTTGTTATCAACCAATTCCAGCTTCCATTCTCATTCTGAAATGAAACAGCCATAGCAGCAAATGATTTCACCATTTCAGTTATTTCCAATTTATTCGGATGTGCTGCAGGTAATTCTAACCAAGCATCAATCAATCCAATGGCATACCAGCCCAAACCTCTACCCCAACCAAATAAACCTACCGACAGCTTGGTTTTTATATTGTAAGTATGGCAAGGAATATCGTGTTTCTCTAACATGCCGTACTTATTAAACTCACGAATCTGACTGATTCCTAACTCCACTGCATCATTCACATTCAACAATATACCATATCGGACTAAAAAAGGGGAAATAAAACCAATGGTATCCACATAACGATAATCGGAATTGTGTTTTCTATAGGCTATTATTCCATCTGTTCCTTTCAAACTGAGTATTAATTGATAACAATAATCAAAAGCCGGTTTATACTTAAAAAAATCCAGATTTTCAATTTTTAAAATGGCATACCCCAGAATAATATCATCTACTTCCGTTGGATTTCTTTTCCAATTACCAGTTGCATCAAAAGCATTCTGAACAAAATCATTGATTTGTTTTTTAATCACAGTATCTTTTGTCTGAATGGCATAATCATTCAATCCCAATAATAGCGAAGCCTTTTGCCAACTCTGGATTGCCGTTCTTTTATAATTCCCTTTGAGAATATCAATGATAATAAGTCTATTGTTATCCGTAACGGTAATTGTTGGTGTTTTATGCAACCATTGCACCGACTTTTTCACTAGCTTATCTTTCCAAATTTCCTTTGAAGTGTATCTCCCAATATGAATTCGACTTTGCCAGGTATTGAATTGGGGAATCCAATCCATTAAAAAAACCACCAATATGGCGATTAGTAAGACCGAAAGTGCTATCGTACTAAATGACATAACCCGCCTGATTTTCTAATTCATTAATCATCTGATTCTTCTTTTCATCCGTAATACCGCCTCCCAAAGTATAACTGTAATCGTATTGAGGGGCATTCTCAAAATTATTTTTCAACTTTTCTTCATACTCTGATATGGTTGCTATTACTTTAGCAGGATTCCCTGCTGCCACTACATTGGCAGGAATCGATTTTACCACAACACTGCCTGCCCCAATAATAGAATTTTCACCTATGGTTACCCCTGGCATAATCAAAACTCTGGCTCCAATAAAACAGTTTTTTTCTATTTTAATTTTAGCAATTCTGGTATAACCCAAACTTCTTTTTGTACTGGTATCGTGAGCTAATAAATAAACCTGCGGAGCAAAAATGACCTCATCACCAATTTCTATCAGCCAACAATGTCCATAATCAATCGTACAATTAATTAGACCATAACAGTTTTTCCCTACTTTCAAACCTGCTTTTAGGTTGGCTTCAAGTGTTAACTGTTCGTTAGTTATTCCCCTTAATCTTCTGTTTATTGCTTTAACTAATCTTAAAATCATTCTCTAATAATATTACTTTAGAAAGGTTTCTATATTTTTTCACAAGTGGTTGCTCTATGTAAATTGTAATAAAATAAGATAAGAGCAGTGTAATTGATAAACTAAAAAAACTTGCATACCAAAAGTGCAAGTTTAAAAATTTCATAAAACCTGGAATTAATATTGAAATACCTATAAACTGATGAATTAAATATAAACTATATGAAATTTTACCTATTTTTAAAGTGATTGAATTCACTATAAAGGAAAGCTTATCATATAAAAATAAAAGGAACAATCCATAAACTGCTATTAAAACAATAATATATTCATTAATACCAAAATAATGATTGTTGGGATAACAATTTTCAAAAAGAAGACATTGCACAACCAATGTTAGTAAATACAATAAAAGCCTGAAAACTGTAATTTTATCATATTTCATTTTGTAAATTAAGATCCCTGCAAAAAACAAAGAAAAAAATCTAATAATTGGAAATAACTTTAAAATAAATCGAAAAAAATCATTATTATATATTGATTTAAAACAATACAAAGAGCAAAAAAGCACTAAAACACTTCCTATTTTCTCAATCAATTTAACTTTTCTCTTAACCAAGATAAAAGCAATCAAAATATAAAAAAACAATTCAATATTTAAAGTCCAATAAGGTCCATCAATATTAGAAATCCCCATATAATACTGAAACATAGTTAAGTTGGCAACATATCTTAATAAAAATGATAATGACAGTACATCATTTGTATTCTCTTTAAAAACAAAATAATTTGTAAAAAAAATAGCTATCGTTGTTAATGAAACACAAAACCAATACACAGGATATAATCTTATAAATCTATGCCATAAAAAAACCTTCCAATTATTCGTTTGCTCAATAGACATAAAAATTACAAATCCACTAATTATAAAAAACATATCTACCCCTATACATCCTAAATTGTAACCTAACTCTGCTTGCGATCTTCCCATCGTATAATGAAAAAAAACAACTACTAATGCAGCTATACCTCTAAGAGCATCAAGTTCTAATAATCTAGTTCTCAAAATATAATCTATATTTTTTTTTGAATAAATTAATTAAATACAAGCATTATAATGAATAAAAAAATATTATTCTCAAAATAAATTATATAATAATTTTATTTCTCATTCTCAAAAATGAAAAATAAGCTCTAGGGTAAAAGAACAAATAAATTGCTTTTTTTTGAAATCCCTTAAGTTGCCAAAAATAATTTTCTTTAGTTAACAAAGAGTTTATTGCCAAACAAATGAAATTCCAAATAAATTTATTTGGATACTTTAAAAAAGGGTAAGTGTTATTATCTATTAGGTTATAAAATGAAAATGCCATCGATTTGAGATACCAAAGCTTATAAGAACTATCTGTAATACCATCTTCCAAATACTCTTTCAACTGAATAACTTTATTAAGACATAAAACATCATACTTTTTTGACATTTCATGCCAAACTACAGCTTCAAAAACATACCTTACCCCTTCCTTTTCAGGAAAAGGATACTGTTTCATTATTTCTGTCTTAAAAGCCACAGATTTATCACCATTAAACTTGTACTTTAAATAATAATCAACAAATGGAATTTGCCAATTTTCTTTAAGAAAGGCATCGCCTACTAAATTCCCATTTGTAAATTGAGAAAGTCCAATAATACCTGCAATTTTATCATTATCTTTTATTTTCTGCCAAGCTTCGTATTTTAAAAAAACGGCATTCTCAGTCAAAAAATCATCAGAATCTACAATAAAAAATAAACCACCAACAGCTTTTTGAACACCATAATTAATAGCTGTATGTTTGCCTCCATTAGGTTTATAAAAATACCTTATTGATATTTTTTCCTGATTAATAAATTCCTGAACAATCGTTTTAGTATTATCAGTACTTCCATCATCAACAATAAGCCATTCAAAATCAACATCTTTCTGAATCAACAAACTTTCGTATAACTGTTTCAATAAATATCCACGATTATAGGTTGGTGTAAAAACTGTAATCATATTAACACTTTTCATCATTAATTAAATCATAAAACTTAGAAACTTCCTCTTCAGTACCTTTAACACTATTCTTTAAACTTTCTATTAGTCCCTTTCGTAAATCAATATCATCTATAAGCTGCTCTAATTTAACTGCAATTGAAGCCGGATTCATATCTGCGATTAAACCTGTATAGCCATCTTCTATCTGATCTTTAGCCGAACTAAAATTAGTAACCACAATCGGTTTTGACAATATTTTAGCCTCTTCTAACGAAATTGATTTTCCTTCATAATAAGAAGGCAATAAAAAACAATCAGCTTTTGAAACATAAGGGTGAGGATTGTTCCTTAATCCTAAAAAGAAAATATTTTCTAAAATATCTTTATCAGATGCCTCCTCTAAGAGTTCCTCTTTTTTATTGCCTTCTCCTATTAGATACCATCTTACTTTGCAGCCTTTTTTTATAAGTATATTTAATGCTTCTAATCCTAAAAAAAGTCCTTTTTCCTGAGCTATTCTCCCAACATAAATAATGTTAAAATAATTGGAATCAAAATTCAAGCTTATTTGTTCACTTGCCAATTCAAAAATAACTTTAGAAGATATGATATTTTCAATAGTACAAATTTTATTAGAAAATTGAGGTGTTTTTATTCTTAATCTTTCAGTCAATCCATCAGAAACGGTGACAATATTATCCAATGCATTAAAATAATATTCCTCATTTTTAAAATCAATTTGTAATTTCTCTAAATCAGTATGAATCCATCCCATTTTTCTTTTTGCTTTAACCTTATCAACACAAAAGTAAATTGGATTTTTTTCCTGAAAACCAATGGCAACATCATATTTTTTTCTAATAGACTTAAAACAAAATTGATAATATTTCCAAAAATACTGTTCCGCAATACTTCCGTTTTTATGTCTTTTATAAACATAAACATGCATCATCTTAGCAAAAAAAACTTTAAAATTAAGTTGTCTTATTGCTAAAAATAAAGCCCTTATCGAACTTTGATCAAAAAAACGAGTATTGGTTGGCTCTGGTAAAAGTTTAACTTCTTTTGGAATATCAGCAAAAAAATCTCCTTCATGCTTGAAGAGAAAAAGGTCAACATTATATTTACTGTAATTAATAGATTGTAAAAGAGAAATCAATGCTTTTTCTGCTCCCCCACAGTACAAAGAGGCTGATATAAATAAAAGATTTTTTTTAGGCATTAATCATCAAACAATATAACTTATTAATTTCCTCTTCAGTGCCTAATTTCTCCAGACTTAAATTGGAAACAAAATCCTCTACAACATTTTTATTTTCAATCAGATATTCAACCGCCTTAGCTACTGCCTCAGGATTCATTTCTGTAATTAATCCATTTAGTCCTGAATTGATCTGATCTTTGGCTGTTGTAAAATTGGTTAGAATTATTGGTTTCCCTAAAATCTTAGCCTCATCTACCGCAATGGATTTTCCTTCGTATCTTGAGGGTTGCACGTAAATATCACATTGCTTTAAATAGGGATATGGATTTTCTTTTAATCCCAAAAGAAAAAAAGAATCTTCCAATTCAGATTCTTTAATTTTTTGTTCTAATTGTATTCTTTCTGTTCCTTCACCAATAACAAACCATTTTAAATTTGGATATCTTTTTACTAATTCAAATGTAGTTTCTACTGCCAAATCAATCCCTTTTTCTGGGCTTAATCGTCCGATAGTAAGAAGATTTATATTTTTATCTTCTAATACGTTATCTTTGTCAACTGTGGCCAAATTATTTATTATTTTAGGTGAAATTATATTTTCAATTACTTTAATACGATTTGATAAAGTTGAAAAAAAATGTCTTAATGAAGCAGCACACTCATCTGAAACAGTTACTAAATGATTCAATTTATCAAAATAATAAGTATCGAATTCAGAATCCATCCCAGAAGTCGCATAATTAGTATGTACCCAACCTATCTTGTTTTTAGATTTGACTATATCTATCACAAAGTAAACAGACGATTTTTCTAAAAAACCAATGGCGGCATCATACTCTTTTTCCAAATTAGGAATCGATTTACTAAAATACTTCCAAGATTGCTGTTCGGCAACGGCATTATTTTTATAGCATCTGTTTTTTATAAAAAATTGGAATCTGGAAATAAACAAACCAATTTTTCCCCTACTAAGAAAATACGAGCAAGCATCTATTAAGCCTGAATTAAATTTTTCAAAGGTTTCAGAATGACTAAGAATATTGACTTCTAAAGGCAAAGATTTCATAAACAAGCCTCCTTTCTTAAACAGAAATAAATCGACCTCGTAAGAATCAAAGTCAATTTGATTTAACAAATTGACCAGACTTTTCTCTGCGCCACCGGCATCTAAGCCCGGGATTACAAAAAGTATTTTTTTCTTTACCCTCATTAAATTTTACAAATACGCATTAGCAGACATGGATAATGACTTAATTTCAGGCAACACTTCTTTCAAATGTTCTTTAATCGCATCCTTATCTTTTTGCAATTCATCAAATTTCTGAATCAATAAATCAACATTACATAATTCTGATTTATCAAGAACCAGACGAGGATAACCAAATAAATCTTTAGCTATTCCCAAGGATTTAATACTATATCCCAATACCATTACCGGAACAGCAGTTGAATAGGCCGCAATAGTCGCGTGGGTACGCGCCCCAATAAACATTTCCATTCTGGAAATATAGCCTTTGTATTGGGCAGCAGTTAAATTATCTGGTAATAAAAAAACTCTATTGTGAGCGATAGTACCTAAATCATTAATGAGTCGTTGCATGCACTCATGGTCATCATTTCCGGGCTGTATGACATGGGGGGTAAAAGCAATGGTATAATTGGTCACCGAAAGAATGTGTTGTAATAATTGAATCACTGAAGCCCTGCTTTCGGGTATTTTTTGCTCTACCAATGGACTGTAATTGAAACCTATTGTATTCCCTACCTGCCATTGTTGCGGCAAGGCTAACAATTCTTTATCTAATAAAAATGCGCCATCAGCTACCAAGACCGTATTAGTAAGTCCTGCTGCTTTCAACTGAGATTCAGAAGCCGATTCTCTGAGAATTAAATGGTCAAAGTTTTTTAAATCTTGAATTTTTTCCAGATTCAAATCTTCCTGACCTAAAGAAGCACCCCACAACATTAATTTTTTCCCTTTTGACTTGATTAATCTGTTCAATTCATAATAGTCAGGAATATTACCATAGCAATAATTATCACCACCAATAGAGAGGAAAATATCAAAGTCCTCAATTCTATCAATAATATCCTTGTGAGTCAAACGATAAGATACTGACTGGCTTTTAAGCAACTTTACATTCCAATAATTTTTAAAAAACAAAGGAGAAAATGCTTTAATTTTCCTGTTCTGATTATGAAAAATTATTTCGTCTAAATCATTTATATGGTTATCTGTATCAGGTTTTCCAGAAGCTAAAGCAACATATGCCTTGGGATATTTTTGTTTAATAACCTTGATTGCTGAAACCACTATCGCTTCACAACCTCTGTTTCCACTTCCTCCATGGAAATACATTAATACTTTCATCAGTTTAAATTTTATTATTTTTTTATAAGACAGCCGTCTTTTACTAATCAATATTTCAGCTAGAATCAACTTGCTGTTATGTTTATTAGCTATTATTTAATACCGTTTCTAAAATGACTATAGGTATAAGCCATTTTTAATTTCCAGAATTGTTGTTTAATTAATGCTGCCTGTACAAATTCTTCAAAACGGCTAAGTGTCCTATGCCAAAACATGTTATGAGCAGTTTGCTTATAAATAGTAGAAAACTCTATCATCGATTTTTCAATGAATTGATTTCGTTGTGACTTATCCAAAACTGTATTCGCTCTAAAATATAAAGACAAAGCAGCCATATAAGTTTTCCAAAGCTTCTGCAATTTTGCATCTAGTATTTCAGTTGCTGTTAAGGGGATATTATATTGTTTTTGATGATCCATTTTAAATTCAGAAAACACCCTGTCAAAAACACTATAATCCTTTACAGGTGATTTAGTTGCACTTTCTTGATTTTCCCTATAAAAATAACCTTGATAATCGGAAATTAATGCTACGGTTGTAGTATATTGTAAAAAGTCCATTATGAAATGAGCATCCTCCCCTAAACGTACTCCAACAGGAAATGTCACGCCATTTTTGACAATTATATCTCGTTTAAAAATTTTAAAGCAAACCGAATTGAAGGAATCACTGGCAAGCATGTGTTGATAAAGATGAGTTCTGTTTATGAGCAGCTCGTTCTTACTATTATAAACTATTGAATTTATGGCTATCAAATCCGAACCGGCAAGCTCCAGAAAGCGTTCAAAATAATTCGGATTTATATAATCATCTGCATCTACAAAACCGATATATTCTCCTTGTGCCATTAAAACCCCAGTATTTCGAGCTACACTTACTCCCTGATTTTCCTGATTAATTAGTTTTATTCTGGAATCTTGGATTTGATAGCTTTCAAGAATCGACTGACTTGAATCTACAGAACCATCATTTACAAAAATAAATTCACAAACTGAAAGTGTCTGAGTTAATAATGAATCAATACATTTTTCAAGATACAATTCAGCATTATATACTGGTATGATTATACTAACTTTTGGTGAATTTAACATTAAATAAATTACTGATAATTTTAATTAATAAATCTTCTTTTGACTTTACTTAGTTGCCCGAGTATTTCGAAATATTTTTTAGATGTACTCTGATATAAATAAAATAAAAAATAAGATTTATCGAAAAACTGAAAATCTTTTGCAAGAGACACTTCTAAATATGATAATTGTTGTTTTCTTAGTAATGCTTTCAATTCTAAGAATTTATTTTTATCTAAGTTGGGTAATATATTAAGTTGTAAAATTCTTGTAACAAAAATTGAAATGATGTTATCAAAATATTTTTTTTGCAATTCATTATAATTCGGATAATTAGTATTTCTATAATTTACTAATACCGAAATTGCGTTTAAGAAGCCTAAATAAGCTTTTTCTGAACGACCTTGCTTACTTAACGAATTTAATCTAAAAGTATATTTATAATATGGTATAGATAAATAGCTGCATTTTTGGGCTTTTGCTTGTACCATTGCATTGAAAACCGAGTCTGGTCCTATCAAAATATTACTAGGAAATTGAATCCCATCCATCAGTTCTCTTAAATACAATGTGGCAGGATAAGGTCTTCGCTCATGTTCAAAACCATTTAAAATTATTGATTCAGAACCTAAGTTGGGTAATTCTTCTAACCAATTCTCGCTCTCATCATATAAGTTCATTTTTAGATACAGCATATCTAAAGTGTCAATTTCTGCCCTTTTTATAATAGTTTTTAAAGTGTTTGGCTCAATAGCATCATCAGAATCAACAAATGTAATGTACTTACCACAAGCTATTTGCAAGGCTCTATTACGTGTTGCAGCTTCTCCTTCGTTTTCTTGTGACAGTACTATTAAATTTTCATACCTACTCTCAAAATCTTTAAGTATTTCTAAAGAACCATCTGTAGATCCATCATTTATAGCAATAACTTCATAATCTTTTAAAGCTAAATCTTGACTAAAAACACTCTCTAAGCACCGCTCTAAGTAAGTTTCGGTATTATAAACAGGTATTATTATACTTAATTTCATAATATGAATTATTCCTATTTTTCTTAAATTGAAAATGCTATTGGATAGTATAAATTATACTGTCTAAATAAGCTTGTTTCTCTTCTTGAGGAAGTTCAAAGTCTTTCCCCTCACTTGCTTCTGCAACATACCTGCCTTTTATAGCAATTTTATTTTGTGCTTTTTGAATCATCCACATGTATTCGACATCCACATGACCAATATCAATAGCCCAATGGTTCAATTTTGCTAAATCATAGGCTAAAATAGTGGCTGTTGGTCCCAAAGCAATTAAAATCAATTTATCTTTACCATACTTTTGAGACAGTTCTACTATTTCTTCATACTTTGAATAAGCATCTTTTGATGGACAAATAATTCGCTCTATACTCAATGCATTATTAAATAAATCATTTCCAACTCCCAACCTTGAATACTCTCCTTCTACTATCAAAATATGTTGATTACTCCAAATCTTTTTTAGTTCATTTACAACTTTAGCTGAGTCTTTTTTGCTCAAATAATCAATATAAAATCTTGAAATAAAAGCATTCCCAAAAACATGATTTTTATCGACGATACATTTTGCGATTTTATTACCATAGAGGTTAATAAAATTGAGCCAATGAATTTTTGCATCTCTTTTAAATTCAGTAACTCTAACAAAACTAGAGGGAATAGCTACTAAATGATTGGATAATTTAGAATTTAAAACCTCATTTAATCTGACAGCAATACTATCTGATAAGTTCTGAAAAACGATATCTCGCTCTTTAATAACTAATCGGAACTCCCCATCACCAAAACGACTCAATGACTTTTTATATGTTACAATTTCATCAATTGTTTCATTAATTGACATGATATTGTATTTTGGAAAATGCTTACGTAATTTTTTGCTACGAATAAGCCAATAATAATAGTAAAGCTGCTTTATCATTTTTACAAACTACTCTCTACAAAATTATTTTTTCTAATTAATTTAAAGAATAATGATTTTATCTGTTTATTCGTATAATTAAAACCAAAATAGCGAATAGATAAATAAATTAAATAACTTATATGATTCCATTTAAAATCCTTGTATCTGTATATTAAATTTTCATACAATCCTATAAAAAGTTTTATTTGAGCTTTACTCATCTTTGATTGATAATCGAAAATCAAATCCTTAGTTCCCTCAAGGCGTCCACTTATCTTTTCCTGAATATTGTCTTTTCCTCCTGATATATTCAAATCAGACATTCTTACATATACAATCGAATCAATTGAAAAAACAGATTTGCCATCTGCAAAATCTATTATTGCTCTGTCATCACTACTCCAAGCCATTTTGTAATCTTTAAACTTATATTTTTTATAAGAATCCATTCTAAAAATATGCTCGGATAGGGAACTTCTACTGTCTCCTTTTAACTTTCTACAATAAGAATCTATAGCTTCTTCATTGATTGGATGATAATAGGTTTTTGAAATGACTTCATTCTTTTCATTAATTAAAACACTTGCATTTCTTATGACATTTGATTTATCTCCAAAAGTTGCAATAGCATTATAAAATTTAGCTACCACATCTTCACCCAAATAATCATCATCTCCTAAAATCATAAACCATTCCTCATTATTTGACAATTCAATACAACGCTCCCACTGCTTCGTTAATGATTGCCCTCCTAAATTTGTTTCAAAACGATAATAAATAAAATCAAGTTTGCCATTGTAATTTTCTAAAAGACCAGAACAATTCTCTGGACTGGCATCATCTCCTATATAAACTCTAAATCGCTTATCGGTTTGATTTGCTAACGATTCTAATGTGGTCTCAAAAAAAGTGAGCTTATAGAAAGGTATAACTATTGCTAATTTAATTGATTTTTCGGCTATCATTAATCAATCACTAAAAATTAAATTTCTTTTGAATTTAACTGATTTAATTTTGACTCTCATTGGTTGTTCTACATATAAGTATACCAAACAAGAGATACTAATATGTAGCAATAATTTCATAAAAAAAGTTATTGTTGGATTTACAAAATACAATTCCTTTGAATAATAAAATAAAGGTAACTGTAGTATATAAATACCATAGCTTACTTCACCAAGAAAAACTAAAAATTTATTTTTAAAAATTGTTGTTATCATACCCGTGTTAAACGACAATAATAAAATCAACGGTACAAATAATAAAACCAAAACACCATTATGATAATTTAATCCAATAGGATACTTTAAAACGAAAATTAATAAGGTGAAAATGGCTATTATAAGTAAATCATAATTTTTATTAAATTTATCTTTATTCTTCAAAAAGAATAACCCAGCTAAATTACCAACTAAAAACTCATTAAGATGCATTAGCGGAAAATAAAACAATAATTGGTGACTAACGATATTAGTACTTTGATAAAACCCATTATGAAGAAAATAATGTAGCACAAACTGCGAAAATAACCATACAATAAAAATCAGAACAACAGTAATTTTAAATTTTCTTTTGAATCTATATCCATAATTATAAACAAGGGGAAAAATCATATAAAAAAACATTTCTACTGATAAAGACCATCCCGGAAAATTATATAACATCGCTTTTCCTGGTATCCAAGCTTGAACCATTATAAGAGAATAAAACAAATCGAAGATGTTCACATCTAAAACAAGAAGTGGTTTAATAATCATTGCCAATATTCCTATAAGATATAAAGGATAAATTCGAGCAAATCTATTTTTAATATACTCTAAGTAATCTATATTCTCCTTATTCCCATATGAAATAATCATAATAAACCCAGATAAAATAAAGAAATAACTAACACCAAAATTAGCCTGCAATACAAGGAAATTAATACTTTCATGATAAAAAGGAAAAACCTCCTTTCCAAAATGAAAAATCACAATTGAAATAGCCGCTAAAAATCGTGTAAATGTTAACTGTTCTAATCGCATTAATTTTTTTTACTTCATTGAATTTTTTTAATAACTCTGGCAGGAACACCTGCTACAACAGAATTTGGAGGTACATCTTTAGTAACAACAGCATTGGCTCCAACTATACTATTCTCGCCAATGGTAACGTTAGACATTATTGATACCCCCTCACCAACCCACACATTATTCTTAATAATTACTGGCCCTTTTGAAATTAAAGGTCTTTTGGCTGGTACTATTTGTAACATTTCAGACTCAGTGTCACCATGATAATGATCGGTTATAAAAATCCTACTCGCTAACAAACAATTATCCCATATTTCAACTTTATCTATACAAGCAATATGCACATCTGTTCCAATATTAACCCCTTTTCCTATTTTGATTTCGGGGGTAAATATCTGTTCATTATATGAATCTATGGCTTCTATACGAAATCTGCTTGCTGCTGAAAAATCCTCTCCTATACTGATATATCTTGGATTCTTAATATTGCAGTCTTTACCTAACCAAAAATTTTTACCAGATGCTATAAAATCTTCCTTTATTAATTGAATTTCTTCGAGCTGTTCCTCCTGAAGTTTTGTTCGAATAACAAAGTATATATAGTTAATTAGCTTTTTTTTTAGTTTTGCTATCATCTAAACTAATTTATTATTCCACTTAATACTCTTATTATATACTTTACCTACATTAAAAGTTTCTAAATGTGCAAACTCAGCATTGTTATTTAAAATTGTAAAATCACAACATCTATCCACAACATCATAAGGAGCAATGCCTGGCTTATAGATATAAATACTGAGATGATAAAAACCTTTTACCAGAAATTCTTTTGAAATAGAAAATTTTAATTTCTCAGAAAAATTATTTAATAAACATTGCGATGAAAAAATTGGTTGCTCATCAGCATCCATAATTCTAACTAAGAAATAAACATTTTCCAGATTTAAAATTGAATTTTGTATTTCGAAACTAAAGTTTATATCTTCATTACTATAAAATTCAGTTGATTCATCAATAATTTTAGCTTCCCTTAAATAAATATCTTTATCTTTCAACACAGTATATACATCGCTAACTTCAGTTCCTGATAATCTATATTTTTCAACTACATCATCTATTTCTCCTGAGATTTTAAGTTGACCATTGGCCAATAAAATCCCTTTATTACATAATGCTTTTATAGCTCCCATATTATGACTCACAAAAAGCACCGTTCTACCTTCTCCTTTAGAAACATCCCCCATTTTTCCGAGGCATTTCTTTTGAAACTCAGCATCTCCTACTGCCAACACCTCATCTACAATTAGAATTTCAGATTCTAAATGAGCCGCTACCGCAAAAGCCAAACGTACATACATTCCTGAAGAATAACGCTTTACAGGTGTATCAATATAACGCTCTACTCCGGCAAAGTCCACAATTTCATCAAATTTACGGGTAATTTCGGCACGCCGCATCCCTAAAATGGCACCGTTCAAGTAAATATTTTCACGTCCTGTCATTTCAGGATTAAACCCTGTTCCTACTTCCAAAAGCGAGGCAATGCGTCCGTTAACTTTAAAACTTCCTGTTGTCGGTTTGGTTACCTTACTCAATAATTTGAATAAAGTACTTTTTCCGGCACCATTACGACCAATAATTCCTACTGCATCGCCTTGTTCTATTTCAAAATTGATATCTCGTAGTGACCAAACATAATCACTATCTCCTTTACTGGTTCGGTCATTCGATTCCCCAATTTTTAAATAAGGATCTTCGTTACCTCTTATTTTATGCCAAAATCGGTTCAAATCATGACTAATTGTCCCCGTACCAACCTCACCTAATCGGTATTGTTTAGATATATTTTCAGCTTTTATTGCTAGTTGCTTCATTATTTTTTTAGTCATTAGTACTTAGTACCTAGTCCTTAGATTTTTGTTCTTAACTTAAAATTTCTATTCTACACCGTATCCATAAAACTTTTTTCTACCTTATTGAAAATGACTGTACCTATTATCAATAAAACTGCTATAAACACTGTACTAAACAGCAAACTCATTGGTTGGAAATTTCCTGCTCCCAGATAGCCATATCTAAAACATTCGAAAATCCCCGTCAATGGATTAATTTCAACTAACCATTGGTATTTTTCAGGCATAGCCGACACTGGATACACCACAGGAGTTGCATACATATACAATTGGATTCCAAAAGTTAACAAAAAAGTAAGGTCTTTATATTTTGTAGTCATTGCAGAAAAAATCATTCCTAAGCCTAAGGCAAAAGCAGCCATTAATACGATAAGAAAAGGTGTCGCTAGCACCCAAACATTGGGATGAATTGATTCTTGAACAAAAGTATAATACAATACTATAGCAATAAAAAGCCCAAATTGAATGGCAAACTTTAACAATCCCGAAAAAACAATTGAAAGCGGCATTATTAACCTAGGAAAATACACTTTTCCAAAAATAGAAGCGTTAGTTTGAAAAACCGATGACGTTTTTGTCAAGGAATCTGAAAAATAGTTCCAAATTGTAATTCCTGATAAATAAAAGGCTAATTGAGGTAACCCATCGGTTGATAATTTGGCTACCTGACCAAACAAAACCACGTAAATTAAAGAAGTCAAAATGGGTTGTACAAAAAACCAAATAGGCCCTAAAATCGTTTGCTTATAAAAAGTAATAAAGTCCCTTTTTAATAACATTAAAAGCAAATCGCGGTAATGCCATAATTCTTTAAAATTAATCGAAAAAAGAGAATCTTGGGATTTTATCTCTTCTGTCCATTGTTGTTCTGTTCGCATTGTGTAATTTATCAAAATTATTGTAACAACTCAGGCTTTTCAACCTCTAGTTCGTTATATAAATCTTTCACATCTTGTGAAAACTCTTTTTGAAGTACCAGATTAGCATTCTCTGTAGCTACTAAAATCGTATTTTTCATCCCGATAAAAGCAGTAAAATTTTGAACTCCTATGACCATATTCCCATTTTCGTCCACGGGATGACCTTTAGACAATAAATAATCGTAAACCGATTCAAAAGAACCTAAATCCGACCACAAAAATTGGGACGGAACCACTTTTATTTTTTTTGAACGTTCCATCACCGCATAATCTACACTAATGGAAGGAATATCCAACGAAAGTTCTAAATCTAATTTACCATTATTATTATGTTCCCAAACTTTTTTTGCTTTTTTATATACCTTTGGTTCGAATGTTTTTAATTCTTCTAACAAAACTCCAGCTTTGAAGCAAAACATCCCACTATTCCACAAGAAATTCTTTTTAGCAATGAATTGTTTGGCCGTTACTAAATTAGGTTTTTCTCTAAAAGACAATACATTTTCACCTTTTGCTTCAATATAGCCATAACCCGTTTCCGGTTTGGTAGGATGAATTCCAAAAGTAACAATGTTTCCGTTAGCTGCTTTTTCAATAGCTTCAGTAACTGCCAGATCATACAGCTCTTTCTTTTCTATGATATGATCCATAGGTGTTACAATCAAAATGTCTTCTGGGTCTGCAGCAAAAGCAGCAAAGGCAATTGCAGCAGCTGTATTGCGTGGTGTAGACTCCACAATATCCAAATAAGGAATATTCATCTTGTCTAAAATAACCTTACTCAACTGGCAATTATCGACATTCCCTACAACAATTACTTTATCTGCAATTTCTCTATTTCTTTCAACGGTTAACTCAAATAAAGATTTACCATCAAAAATTTCTAAATATTGTTTAGGACGACTTTTACGTGACAAAGGCCACAAACGACTTCCTATACCTCCAGTAAGGATGACGTGTATGATATTTTGTTTTTTATTCATCTCAGTTATGAGTTATGAGTTATGAGTTGTGGGTTGTGGGTTGTGGGTTAGAATGTTAACAATAATCAAAGTCTACCGTCAACTACTGTACCCAAAACACCTTTTACATCATAAATAATACTATTATCAGATTGGTAATTTGATAAATTCATTCTTAGAAATTCTGCGTGTGCTACTCCTAGAACTATTGCATCAAATTTAATCTCGTTGGTTAATTGTGATTGACAAATCAATCCATATTCTTTCATCACTTCTTCAGGATTTGCGAGCGGATCATATACTGTAACACTTATGCCGTACTCTTTCAAGGCCTTTATTACGTCAATTATTTTAGTATTTCGCACATCTGGACAATTCTCTTTAAACGTAATTCCCAACATTAACAATGAGGCACCATTAACGGAAATTCCTTTTTTAATCATCAATTTGACCACTTGAGCAGCGACATATTCCCCCATACTATCATTCAATCGTCTGCCTGCTAAAATAATTTCTGGATGGTAACCTAATTCCTGTGCTTTTTGTGCCAAATAATAGGGATCAACCCCTATACAATGTCCTCCTACTAAACCCGGTTTAAAAGGAAGAAAATTCCATTTTGTTCCGGCTGCTTCTAATACCGCTTGCGTATCAATATTCATTAAACTAAAAATTTTAGCTAATTCATTTACGAAAGCAATATTGATATCTCTTTGTGAATTTTCAATGACTTTTGCCGCTTCGGCCACTTTGATGGAAGGTGCCAGATGGGTTCCAGCGGTAATAACCGATTGATAAAGAGCATCTACTTTTTGACCTATTCCCGGTGTAGAGCCTGAAGTTACTTTTAAAATTTTATCAACGGTATGCAGTTTATCTCCAGGATTAATTCTTTCAGGGGAATAACCCGCAAAAAAGTCAACATTAAATTGTAAGCCCGAAATGCGTTCTAAAACTGGCACACATTCCTCCTCAGTTACTCCTGGATAAACGGTCGATTCATAAATAATAATATCTCCTTTTTTCAAAACCTTTGCAACAGTCTCACTAGCCTTATACAAAGGGGTTAAATCAGGACGATTATTCTTATCTACGGGTGTAGGAACTGTTACAATATAATAATTACAATCGGCTATATCTTCCAATTGATTGGTACAATAAAGTCCATTTTTTTCTTCTGTCTCGACACCGCTCGACACCAAGGCTGTTTTTCTTAAAACCGCTTTCAAAACAGTTTCTTCAACTTCAAAAGTACTATCGATTCCTAGACGAAGTTCTTCTATTCTCTTTGTATTAATATCAAAACCAACAACACTGTATTTAGTTGCAAATAAACGTGCTAATGGCAAGCCAACATACCCCAGACCAATAACTGCTATTTTACAACTATAATCCATTGATTTTTATATCTATACCTCGTATTTCTTTCATTTTTCCCAACGCTTCGCGGTTCCAACTCACACCAAAGGAGTCAGAATTCAGCATTTTTCGTTCGCAAATATAAACGAGATTAAGCTGAATTCCTATTGATTTTCATTAATTTGAAATAGAATTAACTAACTAAAATAATAAAAAATTGACTAAGAAAAGCTAAACATCAGCCACACAAGCCTATAAGAACTTTCTTTATAATGAAAATAAAACACAAGAGTGTATTAGGCTTTTTTCATTCGCAACACACAACCTATCGATTCTAAAACCAACACACAGCTGTTTTTATTTACGGACTGAACCACGGCCTGCTGCGATTTGAATGGTCCTGATTCTAAAGTTATCTTATCTCCTACCTGAATTGAAGTAACAGAAATTTCATATTGATTCGGAGTGCTTAACCATTTTTTTATGGTATTAATTTCTTCATCACGTACAACAGCTGGTTTTCCTAACCAAAAAAGATAACGAACAGCTCCTGAAGACTGAAACACCAAATTGCGATCATGTTCTGCCAAACGTACAAAAACGTAGGAATTAAATAAAGGAATCTCTACTTTTTTCTTTCGATCCGACCATTGGCGTACTTGAGTGATTAGAGGACAATAACACTCAATCCCTTTTTGAATTAACTGTTCTGCCACTTTTTTTTCCCATTTTGGCTTGGTGTACACTACATACCAATTCATTCTTTTATTTTTTAATGTAATTACTTACATATATTTATTGTTTCGACAAAGGAGAAATCAAACAACTCAATCAACCAGTGAGATTCCTCCTTTGTCGGAATGACAAAATATGAGGCATTTTTTCTCAAATGATATTATAATTCTGGACAGCCTGATAGCAGAAAACTCACAACCCATAACCGACAAGCCTAAGACCCAATCGCCTGATACACAAAACCAATTTTTTCCAACACCGCTTTATCCAATATATTCCTTCCATCGAATACAAAAGCTGGTTTTTGCATGTCATCATAAATTTTTTGCCAATCATAACTAATAAACTCATCCCATTCGGTAAGAATAGCTATTGCGTGAGCTCCCACACAAGCCTCATAGGGATTTTCATATGACAAAATACTTTCGGCGTTTTTAATTGCTGTTCGAGATTGTAAATAATCCAAATCCGCTAAAACTTTTTTTCGTGAAACCTTTGGATCATAAACCGCTAAAGTAGCATTTTCGCTAATTAAATCATCAGCTACATAAATCGCTGCCGATTCTCTGGTATCATTCGTATCTTTTTTGAATGCCCAGCCTAAAAAAGCAATCTTTTTACCAGAAACAGTATTATAAAGTGTTTTTACAATTTTATCAGAAAATCGTCTTTTTTGATGATCATTCATTATAATAACTTGTTCCCAATAATCAGCTACTTCATTCAAGCCATACGATTTAGCGATATAAACCAAATTCAAAATATCTTTTTGAAAACAAGATCCACCAAAACCTACGGAAGCCTTTAAAAATTTAGGTCCTATTCGGCTATCCATTCCTATCGCCCTAGCCAATTCATTAACATCAGCACCTGTTTTTTCACAAAGTTCTGACATGGCATTTATAGAAGAAATTCGTTGCGCCAAAAAAGCATTAGCCGTTAATTTTGACAATTCAGACGACCAAACATTGGTTGTTAAAATCTTATCTACCTCTACCCAATTTGCATACACATCTACCAAGGCCTGAATGGCTTTTTGCCCCTCTTCATTAGTATCTCCCCCAATTAATATTCGATCAGGAAACAACAAATCCTGAACAGCTGTTCCTTCTGCTAAAAATTCAGGGTTGGAAAGAATTTGAAATTTCACTCCATTTCCAGTATTATCTAAAATGCTTTTAATTGCCTCGGCAGTGCGCACCGGCAAAGTCGATTTTTCAACTACAATTTTATTACTTTTAGATACTTTAGCAATTTGTCTGGCACATAATTCAATGTATTTTAAATCGGCCGCCATGCCTTTTCCTTTACCATAGGTTTTTGTTGGCGTATTCACTGAAATAAAAATCATTTCTGCTTCGTCTATAGCTTTATCAACCTCCGTGGAAAAGAATAAATTTCGCCCTCTAGCTTCTTTTACAATTTCAGAAAGTCCTGGTTCATAAATTGGAATTTTATTGACATCTTCATCATTCCAAGCTACAATTCTTTCGATATTCAAATCCACTACAGTCACTTGAATATGTGGGCATTTCTGAGCAATAATTGCCATGGTAGGTCCACCTACATAGCCTGCACCAATGCAACAAATTTTTGTAATTTTCATTTATTTTGTAATATGTTATGTGTTTTGGGTTATTGGTAAAACTATAATCTAAATAAATAACTTCTACCTTCTAACTTCTAATTTCTAACTTCTTTCTTTATTTCAAATTATTCCAGTACCAATCAACCGCTATTTTTAATCCTTCTTGTAAAGAGTATTTTGGATTATAGTCCAATAATTCTTTTGCTTTATCAATACTAGCCAAAGAATGAGGAATATCTCCTAATCGATTAGGACCATGTATCACAGTAACATTAGCAATTGCTGGATCATAAACCTTTAAATAGTCTTTTAAATAAGCCACTAAATCATTTAATGTATTTCTATCTCCAAAGGCGGTATTGTAAACGGTATTCACAGCAGTTAAATTATCAGTAGCCATTGCTAATTCATTCATTTGAACTACATTATCAATATAGGTAAAATCGCGTGAGTAATTTCCATCTCCATTTATCGTTATGCTTTCATGTTTCATCAACTGCATAACAAATTTTGGAATTACCGCTGCATAAGCTCCATTAGGATCTTGTTTTCGACCAAAAACATTAAAATAGCGCAATCCAATGGTTTCTATTCCGTAGGTTTTACTAAAAATTTCCGCGTACAATTCGTTCACATATTTTGTAATTGCATAGGGTGAAAGCGGTTTTCCTATCACCTCTTCTACCTTTGGCAAGCCAACTGAATCTCCATAAGTTGAAGAACTAGCTGCATATACAAATCGCTTCACTTTGGCTTCTGTTGCTGCTTGAAGCATATTTAAAAAACCAGAAACATTGACGTCATTAGTCGTAATTGGATCTTTAATCGAACGAGGTACTGAACCTAAGGCTGCTTGATGCAACACATAATCAACTCCTTGAAGGGCTTTTTGACAATCTTCATAATTTCTGATATCACCTTCAATCAAAGTAAAATTAGAACTAGAGAAACAATCTTTTAAATTATGACGGTGACCTGTAGCAAAATTATCTAAACAGATTACTCGATTCCCTTTGGATAAAAAATATTCACAAAGATTAGAACCAATAAAACCTGCTCCTCCCGTAATTAAAATGGTATAATTTGTTATTTCCTTCATTTACTTAATTCCAATTATCAACTAGCTTTTTCTTATTCTATTTCGTAATTTTTGAAAAAATCCCTTTGGTTTCTCATCTTCATGGTACCCATTAGAATATTCTCCATATCCATAGCCATATCCGTATCCATAAGACGAGCCATATTTAGCTTTATTTTCAAAACCATTCAAGATAATACTTACGTTATGCATCTCTCCTCGTTTGACTCTATTATTCAACAACGGAATCATTTCTTTTTTGGTAATATTTTGTCTAATAATGTACAATGTTACATCTGCATATTGACCTAATTCTAAAGAATCGGAAACCAAACCTACCGGTGGTGTATCCAAAATAATATAATCGTACTCTTTTTTCAATTCGGCTATAAAATCAATCATAGATTCCCCCATAATTAATTCGGAAGGATTAGGCGGAACTGGTCCTGAAAGAATTACATCAAGGAATGGTATTTGAGTATGATTTACAATTTCTTTCAGACTTTTTTGTTTTATCAAATAATTCACAACACCCACATCATTACGAAGATTAAATTCTTCAAATAATTTTGGCTTTCGCAAATCTAGACCCACAATTACTGTTTTCTTTTCGCTTAAAGCAAAAACAGTTGCAATATTTATAGAACAAAACGTTTTGCCCTCTCCACTTATTGAAGAAGTTATCATTAAGGTTTTACCGCCTTCAACCTTTTGCTTTTTGTACAAAAACTGCAACGAAGAACGTATCGCTCGGAAAGATTCAGACATCGCTGATTTCGGTTTTTCAAAAACAGCTAACTCGCCTTTTTCCTTATAAACACCTACTACACCTAACAAAGGAATTTTAGTTCGACCCGTCACATCCTCTGCTTTTTGAATAGAATTATTAATCAAAAAGAGAATAAATATAAATACTAATGGAATTGTAATACCTACAAAAACCGCCAAAACATAGTTTACAGATGTTTTAGGCCCAATCAAACCGCCACCCACATCTTTTGCAGGGTCAATAAAATGAATATCGGATAAATTAGCGGCTTTAACAATATCTGCTTCGCTTCTTTTTTGGAGAAATGTACTGTAAATATTATCGCTTAAATCATACTTCCTCTTTATTTTAATCAACTCTTGTTGGTCATCCGGCAATTGTCTGATATTTCCCTCGGCTTGATTAATTTTACTATTTACCAACCCTAAATCAAATTGCAAAGACGATTTTGCCGAAGCTATATTTTCCAACAAAACATTTTTAATAGCTTCCATCTGACTATCAAACTCCCTGAAAATTTTATCGCTTTTTACTGCATAAGCCATTTCAGAACGTTCTGTAGAAAGTGCTATCAACTTTGAAACATTAGCCACAACATTAGGATCATCTATTCCGGCCACCGATGGAGCAGGTAACTTTGAATAATCTACACTGTTTTTTAAATAGGCTTTTAATGAATTGTAATACGAAATCTTTCTAGCTATAGCATCTTTTTCAACATCATATTGCGAGATTTTTTCCGAAAATTTAGCACCTCCATCTTCTAAATTAACAACATCTTTTCCTTTTTTAAAAGACTTTAATTCATCTCCAGCGGTTTTCAATTGTGATTCCATTGCTACTAGGGTACTATCAATAAAATTAATCGTATTGGTAGCAAATTGATTCTTACTATCTAACTGCCTTTTGATAAGCATATTTACAGTTGCATTAAGATACTCAACTAACCTTGCTTTATTAGTACCTTGCAAACGTAGTGTAAGAAGTGAAGCTCCTTTTTCATCTAATCGTACTCCAACTCCTTTGTATCGGGAAACAGTTCCATTAAAATCATTAAAACGAACAAAATATTCTTTGCCTTTGTAAAATCCTGGATTTTCGCTTATGTACAATTTCCAATGTAAAAAAGGCAAAGAAACCTCTTCACCAACTTTATATTTCCTAATAAAATCGCCAATTACAACATTTGTTGAACCATAAGAATTATCCGCATATTTAATTAATGAAACGGAATTCGTTGTAAAAGGTATTTTAATTTGATATTCGTTTTCTGTTAAAAAAGTAATACTGATTAAATTCCCTGCCAACTGTCCTTTATTTTTATCAATACTTACATGAAAAGGCACAGCTCCATAGGCATCAACCATATTGTACTTTTCTTGTTGCAAATAATCTATGTAAAACTGCAATTTATCAACCACTAATTCGTTATGCGAACGCGATTGTAAAGTGGTAGAAATAGTTTGCATTTGATCAGATACGCCGCCCCAATTAAAAGTCAAACTGGTATTTGAAGTAAACAATGGATTTCTTTCTTCCTTAACCGAAATAAGGGTCTCCATCTCATAAATTTTTTCCTTACGAATATTTACTTGATAGGCAATAGTTAAGGCAATGGTTAAGCTCAATAAAAACCATTTCCAATAGCTTAGAATTTTAAACAACAAGCCTTTAAAATCAAAACTTACATGATTTTCAAATATGGAAAAGTCTTTTATATCTAACATTTTTCGAAATGTATTTTTATCGCTTCAATAATAATAAAACCGTTGTACCCAGCGATAACAATGAAAATATAGTTCCTAGTGATTCTATACCCGTTTTTCCTGTTCCCCAAGTTTTTTGTTTCAAAGGTTTTACGTATATGTAATCGTTAGGTTGCAAATAATAATAAGGTGAATTGACAACATTTCTGTCTGTCAAGTCAATATCATGCATTTCATTACCTGTAGGTGTTTTTCTAATTATAGTAACCGCTTTTCTATTTCCTAAAAGAGTAATATCGCCTGAATTAGCAATTGCTTCCAAAACGTTAACATGCTCTTGAAACAAAGTTTTTGTTCCTGAACTTCCAACTTCGCCAAGGATAGTATAACGAAAACCTGTTAATTTAACGATTACAAAAATATTGGCCTCTTTTTTAAAATATTCTGCCAATAATTGTTTTTCAATACGTTGTCTTACTTCATCAAGGGTGTACCCAATAACATTCAATTCTCCTAAAACAGGAATTCGGATATTACCATGATCGTCTACTGTAAAACCACTAAAATACAAGGCCGATTCCGACTTAGCAGCACCTCCTTCAGTAGTTGTATTAAACATTTCTACTAATTTGGAATCATTTGCCTTAATATTAATACTTAAAACATCATTGATTTGTAAGCGATAAGGTTTAGCTTGAACTGCCGATATAGAAGTTTCAGTAGCAGTTTCATTTTTATTTTGCAAATAAACTAAGTCACGTGTTGAAATACAAGAAGTAAACAACACACTACAACTTAGCAATAAACCCAATAGATATTTACCCATTTTTCTATTTTAGATAACAAATATAGCTTTTCATTTTGATAATAAAAGCATTGTTCAATAACCAATTAATTATTTTTAATTGCCTTTTCAAATGGCAAACGTTGCAAAATACTTCTGCCAAGCGTTACTTCATCTGCATATTCCAATTCGTCCCCTACGGCAATTCCTCTGGCAATTGTTGAAATCAAAATACCAGAATCGGCTATTTGCTTATAAATATAAAAATTAGTAGTATCGCCTTCCATAGTAGAACTCAACGCAAATATAACTTCAGTTAATTTTCCAGTTTTCACTTTTTCGACTAATGTTGCAATTTTTAACTGACTAGGCCCAACTCCGTCAATAGGTGAAATTTTCCCTCCCAGAACATGATACACGCCTTTAAATTGAGCCGTATTTTCAATAGCCATCACATCACGAATATCTTCAACCACACATACTATTTGATGGTTCCTATTTGGATTGCTACAAATTTCACAAATAGCAGTATCCGAAATATTATGACAACTTTCACAAAACTTAATTTCTTCACGCATAGCCACTAGCGCTTGTGTTAAAAATGAAGTTTGTTCTTTGGGCTGTTTTAACAAATGCAAAACCAATCGCAAGGCTGTTCTCTTACCAATTCCAGGCAATTGCGAAATCTCATTTACTGCTTTTTCTAATAATTTTGAAGAAAATTCCATAGTTGCAAATGTAACAATTTGTTTATTGAAATAATGAATAAATCCAACCAGCCTTCGAAAATTATATTCTGTTTCAATTCAAATGACTAGCCTATAAATTGTTGCCTTAAAAATCGTATTTTGGCAATACTAAAATTATCAAAATGACTCCGGCTGCAATACTTTCTCTTATGGTTATTTACTTTGCAATTTTATTTGCAATTGCCTATTTCACAAGTAAAAACAATAACGGAAATGAAGCGTTCTTTTCGGCTAATAAAAATGCTAAATGGTATTTGGTTGCTTTTGGAATGATTGGAACTGCTTTATCTGGAGTCACCTTCATTTCTGTTCCAGGTGAAGTAGGATCCCCTAATGGAGAACAATTCAAATATTTTCAATTTGTCATAGGCAATGCAATAGGCTTTATCTTAGTGGCAAAAGTTCTACTTCCACTGTATTATCGGATGAATTTGACATCAATTTACACTTACATCGAAAATCGATTAGGTTACTACTCCTACAAAACTGCGGCATCTATTTTCTTAATTAGTAGAACCATTGGCTCATCATTCAGATTGTATTTGGTTGTTATTGTTCTACAACGCTTTGTATTCGATTTTTATCAAATACCTTTTACCGTTACAGTACTTATTGCTTTAGCTTTAATATTCTCTTATACGTATCGTGGAGGACTAAAAACCATAATCATAACCGATACTTTACAAACTTTCTTTTTAGTAAGCGCAGTAGTCTTGACTATTTATTTTATTTGCCAAAGCTTAAATCTTAATTTTATTGAAGCATTCGAAACAATAAAAAAGAGTCAATATTCACAAATTTTCTTTTTTAATGATTTCCAAAACTCTAGATTTCATTTTATCAAACAAATTCTCGGTGGAATTTTTGTAACTATTGCAATGGTAGGACTTGACCAAGATTTGATGCAAAAAAACCTGAGTTGTGCCACTATTGGTGAAGCCCAAAAAAACATGTTTACTTTCACTGGAATTTTCGTAATTATCAATCTATTCTTTTTAAGTGTTGGTGCTTTACTTTATATCTATGCCAACAAAAAAGGCATTGAAATTCCAAAAGATTTAATCACCGGCAAACCAAGAACCGATTTATTATTTCCCGAAATTGCCTTTCATCACCTAAGCTTCATTCCTTCCCTAGTGTTCTTATTGGGCATTACGGCAGCCACTTTTGCCACAACAGATTCTGCTTTAACAGCATTAACCACTTCGTTTTGCGTTGATTTTTTAGATATGAAAAAAAAGAAAAGTTCAAATAATGAAGTGCTTATAAAAACCCGACACTTAATTCATTTAGGCTTTTCATTTTTAATGTTTATCACTATTCTTATTTTTAACACTATCAATGATAACTCAGTTGTAGGCATGATTTTCAGAGTTGCTTCATATACCTATGGACCACTTTTAGGATTGTATTGCTTTGGGTTATTTTGGAAATCAAAAACTGTTAAAGATAAGTTTGTACCCTTTGTATGCCTAACCTCACCCGTAATGAGTTACTTTATAAGCGAAAACTCTACGAATTTATTTGGTTATACTTTCGACAATGAACTCATCATTGTAAACGGTTTACTTACCCTACTAGGATTAGTATTAATTTCCAAGAACACGACTAAACCTGTAAATTATTAAACTAAAAAAGTTATTTCTGCAGAAAATGACTTTTGTAATTATGTCTAATCCACTAAAACTGATTCGTAGACAATAAAACTAAAGTACACGCAACTTCAAATTGTATATCATTTAATTTCAATAATTGATAAAATTCAGGATTCTCAGTTCCAGGATTAAAAACCACCCTTCTGGGTTGTGATTCAATAATATAATTGTAATATTCTCGCTGATTTATTGGATTTAAATACAAACTAACGGTATCGATATTTTTTAAGGGAATGGCTTTTTTATGAATTTTAACCCCAGCAACTTCTCCTGCATCATGACCTATAGCGATTACCGAATGTCCCTTTTGAACTAATGACTTTATAGCCATATTTGAATAACGTTGGGGTTTTATGGAGGCTCCAAGAACCAATGTTTTTTTATTTTTCATCTTTTATTTATAATCAAATAATACCATTACCATTTGAATTCGAGTTCCTATTATAAGTTAGTATTCAAAAAAAATCTCTGCCATCATACAACGAGCACTTCCTCCTCCACAAGTTTCAATAGTATGTAAATCTACATTTAAAATCGTTCCGTATTTCTCTAATTGCTTTTTTTGATTTGCATTTAAAGACTCTAAAGCCGCATTACTCATCACGATAAATCTTTTATCATCGGCACTTGAAACTTCTAATAAATTCCCCGCAAACTGATTCACTTGTTTCTCATTAATTAAAATAATTTCCTTACCATCTGCACGAAGATTATCCAAAACCATTTTACGTTCTTTTTTATCTTCAATCATATCTGCACAAATAACAGCAAAGTGTTCACCAATACTCATCATCACATTGGTGTGATATACTAATTCCTTCTTACCATCAACAGTGTGATAAGCTTCAAATATTACAGGAGCACAATCAAAATCTTCACAAAATTCTATAAAAAGTTCTTCATTAGCTCTTGGCGATAAAGCACAATACGCTTTGGCATTAGCTCTGTCCAAAATCATACTTCCTGTTCCTTCCAGAAACATATTTTCTTCTTCTGCCGAAGTAAAATCAACAATATTCTCGATTACAAAACCTTTCTGCTCTATAATATCTAAAACATCCTCACGACGTTCGGCTCTTCGATTTTCGGCAAACATTGGATACAAAACCACATCACCATTTTCATGAAAGG
Source organism: Flavobacterium sp. GCM10022190 (assembly GCF_042656445.1). Classification (NCBI taxonomy): domain Bacteria; kingdom Pseudomonadati; phylum Bacteroidota; class Flavobacteriia; order Flavobacteriales; family Flavobacteriaceae; genus Flavobacterium; species Flavobacterium sp. GCM10022190. The sequence goes on along the minus strand of NZ_JBHSOQ010000005.1, from coordinate 88,838 downwards.
AAACCCAATTATTTGGAAAAATGCTGTCTGGTGTATCCGTTTCCAAAAGATCATCAACAACCACAACATTTACACCAACAGCTCGAAGTTTCTCAACAAATGCATCAAACTCTTGTTGGGCTTTCGCATTTACTGCAGAAGGAAGCATTTCTCTCAACTCCTTTTGAAAATGATTATTCACTATCGTTTGCTCATTCATTCGGAATGCTACAGGACGAATCATTAAAATCGAATTGGCAACTTGTTTCATTTTCTATTTTTATTTTAAGGAATTAATCTCTAATTAATGGCAAAGTGGAGCAACGCAACAATCCTTCCTGTTTAGCGATTTCCGCATAGGGAATCTCTTCTACCACAAACCCATGAGATCGCAACCATTGATTTAATCTTTTGAATTTTCTTTCCGAAACAACAACATTAGTATCAATCGAAAAAACATTAGAATTCATATTATACATCTCCTGTCTTTTAATATGAAATAAATTTTCTTTACCAAATAAATCAACAAGGTATCTATAATCCGCTTCTTCGCGAAATCCTCTTTTATAGATTATCCCTTTATCTTTTCCAACTGGCTGAAAACAACAATCCAAATGCAAAGCATTATCACGAGCCTCCATTTTTGACTTTATCAAATCAAATTCTTTGACTATTTTATTTGGAAACAAATCCTTTATGAACTGTACCCCTACCATATTCGTTCGGGCAGTAATATAATCTTTATAATCACTCCCTTTATAAGTTCCAATAAAAATATGATCATTCCAAAGCATCACATCTCCCCCTTCAATATGTACTTCTTCTGGAGGACGAACCACTTTACTTGGATCAATAGCGTCAATTATATATTGAATTGCGTCCAATTCACCCTCTCTATCCGGTAAAATATTTGATTTTATAAATATATCATTTATTACAAAACCAATATCTCTTGTGAAAATTTGATTGTAATTTTCAATCAATCTCGGTCTATAGACCTTCACATCGTACTTTAAAAGTACTTTTTCAAAAGCATCCATTTCGGCAACCATATCTTCTTCAATGGGATAGGTTCCTGCTAAAATATGTTCTAAAGATTTAGGATCATAGGCTTCTTCAACCGTTGGTGTTGGACCATTACTATTAGCTATCCCCAATACTACTGTCCTTAATCTAGAAGTTTCATTATTTATTTTTAAAGATATCATTTGGTGCATTTATATACATACAAAGATAAAAAAAGCTTCACGGTTAGGTGAAGCTTCTCTGATTTATCATCTTTATTATTCAGGTCTTTTGAATTCTCTCAACGGAGAACCAGTGTAAATTTGTCTTGGTCTACCAATTGGCTCTTTATTTTCACGCATTTCTTTCCATTGCGCAATCCAACCCGGTAATCTTCCAATTGCAAACATTACTGTAAACATGTCAGTTGGAATACCTAAAGCTCTATATATAATTCCAGAATAGAAATCTACGTTAGGATAAAGATTTCTTGCTTTGAAATACTCATCTTCTAAAGCAGCTGCTTCTAATCTTTTTGCGATATCCAAAATAGGATCATCAACACCTAAAGTTGCTAAAACTTCATTAGCTGCTTTTTTGATAATCTTAGCACGTGGATCGAAATTTTTGTAAACTCTATGTCCGAATCCCATTAATCTAAAAGGATCGTTTTTATCTTTAGCTTTCGCTAAATACTTCTCTGTATCACCACCATTTTGATGAATTTCTTCTAACATTTCTAATACCGCTTGGTTAGCTCCTCCATGTAAAGGTCCCCACAAAGCAGAAACACCAGCAGAAATAGAAGCGAATAAACCAGCATGAGATGAACCAACCATTCTTACTGTAGAAGTAGAACAGTTTTGTTCGTGATCAGCGTGTAAAATAAATAATTTATCAAGTGCCTCAGTAACAACTGGGCTTAATTTGTAAGGCTCTGTAGGCAACTCAAACATTAAACGCATAAAGTTCTCCACATATCCTTTTGTATTATCATAATAATTCAATGGATACCCCATACTTTTTCTGTAAGTCCATGTTGCAATTACCAAGAATTTACCCATTGTTTTACAAACAGCTTGGTATAAATCTTTTTCATTATCAACATTAACTGATTTTGGATTGAAAGCTGTCAAAGCACTTGTTAAAGCAGCTAAAACCCCCATTGGATGAGCTGTTCTTGGAAAGCCATCAATGATTCCTTTCATCTCTTCGTTTACTAAAGAGTGTTTTCTGATATCATTTTCAAATTGTTCTAATTGTGCAGCCGTAGGTAGTTCTCCAAAAATTAAAAGATAAGATACTTCTAAAAAATTAGCTTTATCAGCTAACTCTTCAATTGCGTATCCTCGGTAACGTAAAATTCCTAATTCGCCATCTAAGAATGTAATTCCACTAGTGCAAGAACCTGAATTTTTATAACCTGGATCAATGGTGATTGCCCCTGTTAAATCTCTTAATTTGTTAATATTGATAGCTTCTTCGTTTTCGCTCCCTACAAAAATAGGAAACTCATACTTCTTTCCATCAATTTCTAATATTGCTGTTTTTGACATAATAATTTGAAATAAATCTTTACACTTAATAATTTACCAAATCTAAGGATAATAACGGTAATTAAAAAGAGAAAAAACTAAGGATATTGTTAAATTTAAAAAAAAAGCCATTCATAAAATGAATGGCTTTGCATATAATTAAGTTTAAAACTTATTTTACTTTGAACGCTTTTTTTCCAGGGAAATAAGCAGTAGATCCTAATTCTTCTTCAATTCTAATCAATTGATTGTATTTAGCCATACGATCTGAACGAGAAGCAGAACCTGTTTTAATTTGACCGCAGTTTAAAGCTACAGCTAAATCAGCAATAGTATTATCTTCAGTCTCTCCTGAACGGTGAGACATTACAGAAGTATAACCTGCATTCTTAGCCATATTTACAGCTGCGATAGTTTCTGTCAAAGTTCCAATTTGGTTAACTTTAATAAGGATTGAATTAGCGATACCTTTTTCAATTCCTGTAGATAAACGCTCTACATTAGTAACAAATAAATCATCACCTACTAATTGAACTTTATCTCCAATTTTTTCAGTTAATAATTTCCAACCTTCCCAGTCGTTTTCATCCATACCGTCTTCGATAGAGATAATTGGGTATTTAGAAACTAATTCTGCTAAATATTCTGCTTGTTCAGCTGAAGTTCTTACTTTTCCAGTTTCACCTTCAAATTTAGAATAGTCATATTTACCATCAATATAGAATTCTGCAGAAGCACAATCTAATGCAATCATAATTTCGTCACCGAAAGAATAACCCGCTTTTTCAACAGCTAATTTGATAGTATCTAATGCATCTTCAGTACCACCAGCTAAGTTAGGAGCAAAACCCCCTTCATCACCTACTGCAGTAGAAAGACCTCTATCGTGTAATACTTTTTTCAAGTTATGAAAAATCTCTGTCCCCATTTGCATAGAATGAGAAAAAGAAGTTGCTTTAACTGGGAAAATCATAAACTCTTGGAATGCGATAGGTGCATCAGAGTGAGAACCTCCGTTGATGATATTCATCATAGGAACTGGAAGAGTATTTGCAGAAACACCACCTACATATCGGTATAAAGGCATACTTAATTCATTAGCAGCAGCTTTGGCAACAGCTAAAGAAACACCTAAAATAGCATTAGCTCCTAATTTAGATTTGTTAGGAGTACCATCTAAATCTATCATCATTTGATCGATAAGATTTTGCTCAAAAACAGAAGTTCCTACAAGAGCTTCAGCAATTACAGTATTAACATTGTTCACAGCGTTTAAAACTCCTTTTCCTAAAAAAGCTTTTCCTCCATCACGTAATTCAACAGCTTCATGTTCTCCAGTTGATGCACCAGATGGAACTGCTGCTCTACCTAAAACACCATTGTCTGTAATTACATCCACTTCTACCGTAGGATTACCTCTTGAATCAAGAATTTGTCTTGCATGAATTTTGATAATAATACTCATATTACTTTAGTTTTTAATTTTTAGATTACAAATATATTCTAAGTTTTTTAAACATCGTACTATTTTTTTTAATCTTATCAACGAAAACGTTATAAATTACATTTTTTAAACATAATTTAAAACAAAATTTACAAAATAAAAAAAGGAAAAAAATGGAGTAAAAAAAAGGCTAAACACAAAATGTTTAGCCTAAGATTATGATAATAATGAAATCTTATTTCTTTAAGTTTTCTACAAATTGATCAAACAAATAAGATGAATCATGTGGTCCAGGACTAGCTTCTGGATGGTATTGAACAGAGAAACAGTTCTTGTTTTTCATTCTCATACCGGCCACAGTTCCATCGTTAAGATGTAAGTGCGTAATTTCCATTTCAGGATTAGCTTCCAATTCTTCTCTGTTTACAGCAAAACCATGATTCTGAGAAGTAATCTCCCCTTTACCAGTAATAATATTACTTACTGGATGGTTAATTCCGCGGTGTCCATTAAACATTTTATAAGTAGATATTCCATTTGCTAAACCAATCACTTGGTGCCCTAAACATATTCCAAATAAAGGCTTATCGTTTGCTAAAATTTCTTTTGCCACTTGAATTGCTCCGTCTAATGGTTCTGGATCTCCAGGTCCGTTAGACAAAAAGAAACCATCTGGATTAAAAGATGTTAAATCTGCATAAGTAGAATCATAAGGAAACACCTTAATATAACAATCTCTCTTAGCAAAATTGCGAAGGATATTGGTTTTGATTCCTAAATCTAAAGCTGAGATTTTATAAGTTGCATTTTCATCTCCAAAGAAATAAGGTTCTTTTGTAGATACTTTAGAGGCTAATTCCAAACCTTTCATATCAGGAACCTTGGCTAAAGCCGCTTTTAATTCTTCAACAGGAGTCCCATCTGTACAAATAACAGAATTCATGGCTCCATTTTCTCTAATATAACTTACTAAAGCACGAGTATCTACATCAGAAATACAAATTAAATTATGCTTAATAAAATAATCTTCTAAACTTCCTGAAGCTCCTTCTCTAGAATAGTTGAAACTAAAATTTTTACAAACCAAACCAGCAATTTTAATTCCGTTTGATTCAACTTCCTCGTCATTAACACCATAATTTCCAATATGGGGATTTGTAGCCACCATGATTTGTCCATAATAAGACGGATCAGTAAAAATTTCTTGATAACCGGTCATTCCCGTATTAAAACAAACCTCACCAAAAGTGGTTCCGCTGATTCCGATAGATTTTCCGTGGAATATAGTCCCATCACTTAATAATAGGATGGCGCTTTTTCTTGTTGTGTATTTCATTTGTAGATAAATATGGTGCAAATTTAATTCATTAAAGCAGTGAAAGCAACAATTTTAAAAATTATTTTAAAAGAGCACTAACTACACTTTCACTCCTCCATTTTATGTAATAAAAAAACAAAAAAAAAGGATAAACTAAAAAAATAGCTTATCCTTGATTTTATTGAATGATTATATTCATAATTATTCAGTAGCTTCAGCAGTAGTGTCAGTTTCAGCAGCTGGAGCTTCAGTAGCTGGAGCTTCTTCAGCTTTCTTAGCTTTACCACCACGACGGCTTTTTGCCTTTTTAACTTCTTTTTTACCTCCGTTGTAAAGTTCGTTAAAATCTACTAATTCGATCATTGCCATATCAGCATTATCTCCTAAACGATTTCCAACTTTAATGATACGAGTGTATCCTCCTGGACGGTCACCAACTTTAGCAGCTACATCTCTGAATAAATCAGTAACAGCATACTTGCTTCTTAAGTTAGCAAAAACAATACGACGATTGTGAGTCGTATCATTTTTAGATTTTGTTATAAGCGGCTCAACAAATTGTTTAAGTGCTTTAGCTTTAGCAACAGTTGTATTGATACGTTTGTGCTCAATTAGAGAACAAGCCATATTAGCTAACATAGCTTTTCTATGAGCTGTCTGTCTGCTTAAGTGATTGATTTTCTTTCCGTGTCTCATGACGTTGTTTTTTAATCTTCATCTTGCTCAATCCACTTTGGAGAGCAAACTATGAAGTAATTTATTCTTTATCTAATTTGTATTTCGTTAAATCCATCCCGAAAGTCAAATTTTTAACAGCTACAAGTTCATCTAGCTCAGTTAAAGATTTTTTACCGAAGTTACGGAACTTCATTAAGTCATTTTTATTGAATGATACTAAATCACCAAGAGTATCAACTTCAGCCGCTTTCAAACAATTTAAGGCTCTTACAGATAAGTCCATATCAACAAGCTTAGTTTTAAGCAATTGTCTCATATGTAATGATTCTTCATCATATGACTCTGTTTGTGCAATTTCATCAGCCTCAAGTGTAATTCTTTCATCAGAGAACAACATGAAATGGTGGATTAGAACCTTAGCAGCTTCAGTTAGCGCATCTTTTGGATTAATAGAACCATCAGTTTTAATTTCAAAAACTAATTTTTCATAATCTGTTTTTTGCTCAACACGGAAGTTTTCAATAGCATATTTTACATTCTTTACTGGTGTAAAGATAGAATCTGTAAAAATGGTTCCAATTGCAGCATTTTGTTTTTTGTTCTCTTCAGCAGGAACATATCCTCTACCTTTCTCGATTGTCAAATCAAAGTTTAATTTGATTTTTGAATCTAAATTACAGATAACCAATTCTGGATTCAAAACTTGGAAACCTGAAATAAATTTTTGGAAGTCACCAGCTGTTAATTGATCTTTTCCTGAAACAGAAATTGAAACTGACTCATTGTCAATATCTTCAATTTGACGTTTAAAACGTACTTGTTTAAGATTAAGGATAATCTCGGTAACATCCTCAACAACTCCTGAAATAGTAGAAAACTCATGATCTACACCTTCTATGCGAACAGATGTAATTGCATAACCTTCCAATGCTGAAAGCAAAACTCTTCTAAGTGCATTACCAACAGTCAATCCATAACCAGGTTCTAAAGGTCTAAATTCGAATTTACCTTCAAAATCGGTTGAATCGATCATGATAACTTTATCGGGCTTTTGAAAATTAAATATTGCCATAAATTTCGACTAAGTCAATTATTATTTGTTGTACAACTCTACGATTAATTGTTCTTTAATGTTTTCTGGAATTTGAATTCTAGCAGGTACAGCTACGAAAGTACCTTCTTTAGTATCATTGTTCCAAGTAATCCATTCATAAACTTGACTTGAATTAGATAAAGAACGTTCGATAGCTTCTAATGATTTAGATTTTTCACGAACTGCAACTTTATCACCAGGCTTTAGGTGGTAAGAAGGAATATTTACAACTTCACCATTAACAGTAATGTGTCTGTGAGAAACTAATTGTCTAGCACCTCTTCTAGATGGAGCAATTCCCATTCTGAACACAACGTTATCTAATCTTGCTTCACATAATTGTAAAAGAACCTCACCAGTAACACCTTTAGTAGCTGATGCTTTTTTGAATAAACCTCTGAATTGTTTTTCTAAAATTCCATAAGAATATTTAGCTTTTTGCTTCTCCATTAATTGGATAGCGTACTCAGATTTTTTACCTCTTTTTTTAGCCATCCCGTGTTGCCCAGGAGGGTAATTTCTTTTTTCGAAAGCTCTATCGTCTCCGAAAATCGCTTCACCAAATTTACGAGCGATTCTAGTTTTAGGACCAGTATATCTTGCCATTTCTAAATGAATTAATTAAGGTAGAGATTATGAATTCAGGTCAAATCCTTCGATAATCTATTTTCTACCTAGTTATACTTAAATTAAATTATTAAACTCTACGTCTCTTTGGAGGACGACATCCGTTGTGTGGCATTGGAGTAACGTCGATAATTTCAGTTACTTCGATTCCACCGTTATGAATAGAACGGATAGCAGACTCACGTCCGTTACCTGGTCCTTTTACATAAACCTTAACTTTTTTCAATCCAGCTTCAAGAGCTACTTTACTACAATCTTCTGCGGCCATTTGAGCTGCGTATGGAGTGTTCTTTTTAGAACCTCTAAAACCCATTTTACCAGCTGAAGACCAAGAAATAACTTCACCTTTTTTGTTAGTCAAAGAAATGATGATGTTATTGAAGGTAGCAGAAATATGAGCTTCTCCCGTTGATTCAACGATAACTTTACGTTTTTTTGTAGTTGCTTTAGCCATATTACTTATTATTTAGTTGCTTTTTTCTTGTTAGCAACAGTTTTTCTTTTACCTTTTCTAGTTCTAGAGTTATTCTTAGTTCTTTGTCCTCTTAATGGAAGACCAGATCTATGACGGATACCTCTATAACATCCAATATCCATTAAACGTTTGATGTTCAAAGAAATTTCTGAACGCAATTCACCTTCAATTTTGAAAGCTGAAACAGCCTCACGGATTGCTCCAATCTCGTCGTCATTCCAATCTTGAACTTTCTTGTCTTGGCTAACTTGAGCTTTCTCTAAAATCTCTATAGCTCTACTTTTTCCTAATCCGAAGATGTAGGTAAGTGCAATAACACCTCTCTTGTTTTTTGGGATATCTACCCCTGCTATTCTTGCCATAATTATCCTTGTCTTTGTTTAAATCTAGGATTCTTTTTGTTTATTACGTATAATCTTCCTTTTCTACGTACGATAATGCACTCGGCACTTCTCTTTTTTACTGATGCTCTTACTTTCATTGTGAATATCTTTAATATCTATAAGTAATTCTTGCTTTTGACAAATCGTAAGGACTCATTTCTAATTTCACTTTATCACCAGGTAATAATTTGATGTAATGCATACGCATTTTTCCAGAAATATGAGCAATTACAACGTGTCCATTCTCTAATTCTACACGGAACATTGCATTAGATAATGCTTCAATGATTGATCCGTCTTGTTCTATTGCTGATTGTTTTGCCATAATATTAAGCTACTGCTTTTCTATTTTTTCCGCTTTTCATTAAACCATCATAATGTTTATTCAACAAGTATGAATTGATTTGTTGAATTGTGTCAATTGCAACACCTACCATAATAATTAATGAGGTACCTCCAAAAAACATTGCCCAAGATTGTTGAACATCCATAAGACTTACAACTATGGCTGGGAACACAGCTATTAGAGCAAGAAATAAAGAACCTGGAAAAGTTATCAAAGACATCACTTTGTCAAGAAAATCAGAAGTTTCAGCTCCTGGTCTTACACCCGGAATAAAACCACCACTTCTTTTAAGATCATCTGACATCTTATTAGTAGGAACTGTAATTGCAGTATAAAAGTAAGTAAACACAATAATTAATAAAGCGAATACAAAATTATACCAAAAACCGAACATATTACTAAAAGCACCTACAATAGATTGTGAAGCATCGGATTTTGACAATCCTGCCAAAGCAGCAGGTATAAACATAATTGCTTGTGCAAAAATGATAGGCATAACCCCAGAAGCATTAAGCTTTAAAGGAATCCATTGTCTATTTCCACCTAACATATCTTGTTCAAAATCACCAGAAGCAGTACGACGAGCATACTGAACTGGTATTTTTCGAATAGCCATAGTTAGCAATACACATGCAATGATAACTAAAAGCCAAATAATTATTTCAAGTACTAACAACATTGGACCTCCATTGTTGTTTGTAACTCTAGTTGTAAATTCTTGAATAAACGCCTGAGGAAATCTTGCCAAGATACCCACCATAATTAAAAGTGAGATACCATTTCCGATTCCTTTATCAGTTATTTTTTCTCCCAACCACATGGCAAAAATTGTACCTGTAACTAAGATAATTACTGAAGAAAATAAGAATTCAAAAGAATTAAAACCTAATAAAAATGCACTTCCTGGTAGCGTTCTGTAAAGATTATATATATACGTAGGTCCTTGAACTAAAGTAATTACAATAGTCAACCAACGTGTAATTTGGTTAATCTTTTTTCTACCACTTTCTCCATCACTTTGTAATTTTTGCAAATAAGGAATAGCAATTCCCATAAGCTGTACAACGATAGATGCAGAAATATAAGGCATAATCCCTAAAGCAAAAACTGACGCTTTAGAAAAAGCTCCTCCAGTAAACATATCTAAAATAGACCCAATACCTTTTTCGGTTTGGCCAGCTAAACTGTTTAATTGTGTAGCGTCAATTCCTGGAAGAGTAACGTGTGCTCCAAAACGATAAACTAATAAAAGACCTAATGTAATAAGGATTCTATTTTTTAGTTCCTCGATTTTCCAAACATTACTTAATGATTCAAAAAATTTCTTCATACTAATTGAAAAATTATAGTGTTACAGCTTCTCCACCAACAGCTTCGATAGCCGCTTTTGCAGTAGCAGTAAATTTGTGAGCAGATACTTTTAATTTAGCTTTCAATTCTCCTCTTCCTAAAATCTTTACAATCTCGTTTTTAGTAGCCAAACGGTTTTCAACATAAACTGCCATATCAACAGTATCTGTAACAATTCCATTATCAACTAATAATTGAAGCGTATCAAGATTTACACCTTCGTATTCTTTACGATTGATGTTTTTAAAACCAAACTTAGGTACACGTCTTTGAAGAGGCATTTGACCTCCTTCAAAACCAATCTTTTTAGAATATCCAGAACGAGATTTAGCTCCTTTGTGTCCACGTGCAGCAGTACCACCTTTTCCAGAACCTTCTCCTCTACCAACTCTCTTATTTTGATTGTGTGTTGACCCTTCAGCTGGTTGTAAGTTACTTAAATTCATAACAGTTATTTGTTATTTAGCTTCTTCTACAGAAACTAAGTGTTTAACTTTGTTTATCATCCCAAGGATTGCAGGGTTTGAGTCATGCTCTACAACTTGACCCATTTTACGTAGACCTAAAGCCTCTAATCCTCTTTTTTGATCAAGTGGACAGTTGATTTTACTTCTAACTTGTTTTACTAATAATTTAGCCATAATTTCCTTGATTAACCTTTAAAAACTTTTTCTAAAGATACTCCTCTTTGTTTTGCAACGGTGTGAGCACTTCTCATTTGTAATAAAGCATCAAAAGTTGCTTTCACTACGTTGTGAGGATTTGACGATCCTTGAGATTTTGACAATACATCGTGAATACCTACTGATTCAAGAACTGAACGAACAGCTCCACCAGCAATAACTCCTGTACCATGAGAAGCAGGAATTAAAAATACACGTGCACCACCAAATTTACCTTTTTGTTCGTGAGGAACTGATTGACCATTCAAAGGAATTCTAACTAAGTTTTTCTTAGCATCTTCTACTGCTTTCGCAATTGCTTCAGAAACGTCTTTAGATTTTCCTAATCCGTGACCAACTACTCCGTTTTCATCACCTACAACTACAATAGCAGAAAAACCAAAAGCTCTACCTCCTTTTGTAACTTTAGTAACACGATTTACACTTACCAGACGATCTTTAAGTTCAAGACCACTTGGTTTTACTAATTCTACATTTTTGTATTTAGACATAATATATTAGAATTTAAGTCCAGCGGCTCTTGCGCCTTCTGCTAATGATTTTATACGACCGTGGTATAAGTATCCTCCTCTATCGAATTTCACTGTATCTACCCCAGCTTTTAACGCTTTTTCAGCAACCAATTTTCCAACTGCAGCTGCAACTTCAACGTTAGTACCTTTTCCTATTTCTTTCTCTCTTGAAGAAGCAGATAATAATGTAACTCCGTTTACGTCATCAATTAATTGAGCATAAATTTCTTTGTTACTTCTAAATACAGATAATCTTGGGCTAGTAGCAGTACCACTTACCGTTTTTCTGATTCTGAATCTGATTCTCTGTCTTCTTTCAGGTTTTGTTAATGACATAATCTTATTTTTTAAGCTGATTTACCTGCTTTTCTTCTTAATACTTCACCTACAAATTTAACACCTTTTCCTTTATATGGCTCTGGTCTACGGAATCCTCTGATTTTCGCAGCTACAGCTCCTAAAAGTTGTTTATCATAAGATGTTAATTTTACGATTGGGTTCTTACCTTTTTCAGATATAGTTTCAACAATTACTTCTGGAGCAACTTCTAAAACAATATTGTGAGAAAATCCAAGAGCTAAATCTAATTTTTGTCCTTGGTTAGAAGCTCTATAACCTACTCCAACCAATTCTAAAGATTTAGTAAATCCATCAGTTACACCAACAATCATGTTATTGATTAAAGATCTGTACAAACCATGTTTTGCTCTTTGATCTTTGTGATCAGATGATCTTTCTACTAAAACTTGATCACCTTCAACTTTTACAGTTACATCCGAAAACTCCTGTGTTAGTTGACCATTTTTTCCTTTTACTGTAATAATACCGTCTTTAACTTCTACAGTTACTCCAGCAGGGATTACAATTGGGCTTTTTCCTATTCTTGACATCTTAATAAGTCTTTTTAAATTAGTATACGTAGCAAATTACTTCACCACCTACATTTAATTGCTTAGCTTTCTTTCCAGTCATCAAACCTTTTGATGTAGAAACAATAGCAATACCCAATCCGTTAAGGATTCTAGGAATGTTTGCAGAACTTGAATATTTACGCAAACCTGGCTTACTAATTCTTTGGATATCTTTAATAACTGGCTCTTTAGTATCTTTATCGTACTTCAAAGCAATCTTGATAGAACCTTGTACTGTGTTCTGCTCAAATTTGTAACTTAAGATATAACCTTGATCAAATAAAATCTTAGTTATCTCTTTTTTTAGATTAGATGCCGGAATTTCAACAACTTTGTGGTTTGCAGCCACAGCGTTTCTAACTCGCGTTAAATAATCTGCAATAGGATCTGTATTCATATTTATTAATTTGCGGTTATGGTTTTCTCCGAGTCTCTCTCATCGAACCTTTAACCAATTAAAACTCAATTTGTTACCAGCTTGCTTTTTTAACTCCTGGTATCAATCCATTATTAGCCATTTCACGGAAAGTTACACGTGAAATACCGAATTGACGCATGTACCCTCTTGGTCTTCCTGTTAATTTACAACGATTGTGTAAACGAACTGGTGAAGCATTTTTTGGTAATTTTTGCAAACCTACGAAATCCCCAGCTTCTAACAAAGCTTTTCTTTTCTCAGCATACTTTTCTACCGTTTTTTGTCTCTTAACCTCGCGGGCTTTCATTGATTCTTTAGCCATGTCTTAATTCTTTTTAAAAGGTAAACCTAATTCAGCCAATAATGACTTTGCTTCTTTGTCTGTTTGAGCAGTAGTAACAAAAGTGATATCCATTCCTGAAATCTTGTTCACTTTGTCAATATCAATTTCTGGGAAAATGATTTGCTCTAATACTCCAAGATTGTAGTTTCCTCTTCCATCAAAACCTGTAGCTTTGATTCCGTTAAAATCTCTTACACGTGGTAAAGCTGAAGTAATCAATCTATCTAAGAATTCATACATTCTTTCTCCACGCAAAGTAACTTTTGCTCCAATAGGCATTCCTTTTCTCAATTTGAAAGACGCAACGTCTTTCTTAGAGATTGTAGAAACTGCTTTTTGTCCAGTGATCTTTGTTAATTCCTCAACAGCATAGTCGATTAATTTTTTATCAGATACAGCTGCACCAACTCCACGGCTCAAAACGATTTTTTCCAATTTAGGAACTTGCATTACGTTTTTGTAACCGAATTCTTCAGTAAGAGCAGAGATTACTCTACTCTTATATTCTTCTTTTAATCTAGGTATATAAGCCATTACTATAGTACTTGATTAGATTTTTTTGAAAATCTTACTTTCTTATCTCCTTCAACTCTTATACCTACTCTAGTTGTTTCCTTTGTTTTAGGATCAATTAAAGAGATATTAGAAATTTGAATTGGAGCTTCCTTTTTAACGATTCCTCCTTGAGGATTTTTTGCACTTGGTTTAGTGTGTTTAGACACCAAGTTTACACCTTCAACAATCGCTTTGTTTTTCTCACGGTCAACACGTAATACTTTACCTTCAGCACCTTTGTGATCTCCAGCAATTACTCTTACAATGTCACCTGATTTTATTTTTAGCTTTATCATCTTATAACGAATTAAAGCACTTCTGGTGCTAATGATACAATTTTCATGAATTGTTTTTCACGAAGTTCTCTTGCTACCGGACCAAAAACACGAGTTCCTCTCATTTCTCCTGCTGCATTTAATAAAACACAAGCATTGTCATCGAAACGAATGTAAGAACCATCAGCTCTTCTCACTTCTTTTTTGGTACGTACAACAACTGCAGTTGATACAGCTCCTTTTTTCACGTTTCCGTTTGGAGTTGAATCTTTGATAGATACTACAATCTTATCACCAACAGAGGCATATCTTCTTTTAGTACCTCCTAAAACACGGATAGTTAAAACTTCTTTAGCTCCTGTGTTATCTGCTACTTTTAGTCTTGATTCTTGTTGTACCATAATTATTTAGCTCTTTCTAGGATTTCAACTAATCTCCAACATTTTGATTTACTTAAAGGACGCGTTTCGCTAATTCTTACAGTATCTCCAATGTTACAGTCGTTTGTTTCGTCATGTGCAACAAATTTCTTTGTTTTCAATACGAACTTACCGTATAATGGGTGTTTTACTTTAGTTACTTGTGCAACAACAATAGATTTATCCATTTTGTTTGAAGTAACAACCCCGATTCTTTCTTTTCTTAAATTTCTTTTTTCCATCTTTCGCAGATTACAATTATTGCACCTCTCTTTTAGTAAGCTCAGTAGCCAATCTCGCAACTGTTCTTCTTAAACTTCTAATTTGAAGTGGATTTTCAATTGGAGATATTGCGTGAGCCATTTTTAGGTCAGCATATCTTTTCTTAGCTTGGCTAAGATTTTCTTGCAACTGTGCTGCAGAAAGATCTTTTATTTCTGATTGTTTCATAATAATATAAGATTATGCTTCGAAATCTCTAGCAACAACGAATTTAGTTTTAACTGGTAGTTTTTGTGCTGCAAGACGTAAAGCCTCTTTTGCAACTGACAATGGAACACCACCAACTTCAAACATAATTCTTCCAGGTTTAACAACGGCAGCCCAGTATTCTACTGCTCCTTTTCCTTTACCCATACGTACCTCTAGAGGTTTCTTAGTAATTGGCTTGTCTGGAAATATTTTAATCCATAATTGTCCCTCTCTTTTCATGTAACGAGTTGCAGCAATACGCGCAGCTTCGATTTGACGAGAAGTTAAGAACATACCATCTTCATGAACAGATTTAATACCAAACATTCCGTTAGAAAGTTCATGCCCTCTTTGAGAGTTACCTTTCATTCTACCTTTTTGTACCTTACGGTATTTTGTTCTTTTAGGCTGTAACATTTTTCTTTAATTTAAAAATTACTTTCTTTTACGAGCGTCTGATTTTCCACCTTTAGAAAAGTTAGATTTTCCACGAGGAGCATCACCACCTTTACCACTAGATTGTTTTTTGTCCATTCCAGCAAGTGGAGATAATTCTCTCTTTCCGTAAACCTCACCTTTCATGATCCACACTTTAATACCCATTCTACCGTAAGTAGTATGTGCCTCAGCAAGTGCATAATCAATATCAGCTCTGAAAGTTGACAAAGGAATTCTTCCTTCTTTGAAACCTTCTGAACGTGCCATCTCAGCTCCATTCAAACGACCAGAAATCAAAACTTTGATACCTTCAGCGTTCATACGCATAGAAGCAGCAATAGCCATTTTGATTGCACGTCTGTAAGAAATACGGCTTTCGATTTGACGAGCGATGCTTGTTGCAACTAAATAAGCATCTAACTCAGGTCTTTTAATTTCAAAGATGTTGATTTGAACCTCTTTGTCAGTAACTTTCTTAAGTTCTTCTTTCAACTTGTCTACCTCTTGACCTCCTTTACCAATGATGATACCTGGACGAGCCGTAGTGATAGTAACGGTTACAAGTTTTAAAGTTCTCTCGATAATTACTTTAGATACACTAGCTTTTGATAAGCGAGCATGTACATACTTTCTGATTTTGTGATCTTCAGCGATTTTATCACCATAATCATTTCCACCATACCAGTTTGAGTCCCATCCTCTGATGATACCAAGTCTATTTCCAATTGGATTTGTCTTTTGTCCCATCTTGTTATTAATTTGCTTGTGTGTTATTAATAGCTCCTAACACGATTGTTACGTGATTAGAACGTTTTCTAATTCTGTGTGCACGACCTTGCGGAGCTGGACGAAGTCTTTTCAACATCATTCCACCATCTACTCTGATCTCTTTAACAAATAATCCAGCTTCTTCTAAACTAGCTTCACTATTTTTTTGCTCCCAGTTGTTGATTGCAGATAATAATAGTTTTTCTAATTTTCTTGACGCTTCTTTAGAACTGAATCTCAAGATGTTAAGTGCTCTTTCTACCTTCTGACCTCTTACCAAGTCCGCTACTAAGCGCATTTTTCTAGGTGAAGTAGGGCAGTTATTCAATTTTGCGAAAGCAATAGACTTATTAGCCTCTTTTCTCGCATCTGCTGTTTCTCTTTTACGAACTCCCATTGCTTCTTTTATTTTTTACCTTTATTTTTTGCTCCAGCATGACCTCTAAAAGATCTAGTTGGTGAAAATTCTCCTAATTTATGTCCTACCATATTCTCAGTTACGTAAACAGGTACAAATTGACGACCGTTGTGAACTGCGATAGTTTGTCCAACAAAGTCAGGAGTAATCATAGAAGCTCTAGACCAAGTCTTAACCACTCCTTTATTTCCACCTGCGATGTTTTCTTCAACTTTCTTCTCTAATTTATAATGAACGAAAGGTCCTTTTTTTAATGAACGTGCCATATCTTAATTATTTCTTTCTACGTTCTACGATATACTTATTACTCGGATTTTTCGGAGAACGAGTTCTATAACCTTTAGCTGGTACTCCATTTCTTGAACGTGGATGTCCTCCAGAAGAACGACCTTCACCACCTCCCATTGGGTGATCAACAGGGTTCATCGCTACTGGTCTTGTTCTTGGTCTTCTTCCTAACCATCTAGTTCTACCTGCTTTTCCAGATACCACTAATTGATGATCTGAGTTAGAAACTGCTCCAATTGTAGCTGAACAAGTTAACAAGATCAATCTTGTTTCTCCAGAAGGCATTTTAATTGTAGCATATTTTCCATCTCTTGCCATTAATTGAGCAAATGTTCCAGCTGAACGAGCAATTACAGCTCCTTGACCTGGACGTAACTCAATACAAGAGATTACAGTTCCCAAAGGAATTTTACTCAATGGTAAAGTATTACCAATTTCTGGTTGAGCCTCAGCACCAGAAACTAATTTCTGACCAACTTTCAAACCATTTTGAGCAATTACATACGTTTTTTCTCCATCAGCATAAGCTAACAAAGCAATAAAAGCAGTACGATTTGGATCGTATTCAATTGATTTCACTGTAGCTGGAATTCCATCTTTAGTTCTTTTGAAATCAATAATACGGTATCTCTGCTTGTGACCACCACCCGTATAACGCATGGTCATCTTTCCTTGACTATTTCTACCTCCAGAGTTTTTTATCGGCGCTATCAAAGAGCGTTCCGGCTTATCAGTTGTAATGGCGTCATAACCATTCACAACTCTAAATCGCTGACCTGCGGTAATAGGTTTTAATTTTCTTACTGACATTTTTATATCTTATTAATATCTTAGATATTGTTGTAAAAATCAATTGTTTCTCCTTCTTGTACTTGAACAAGTGCTTTTTTGTAAGCATTTGACTTTCCACTGATTAAACCACTTTTAGTGTATTTTGTAGTTCTATCCGGCCTTACGTTGATTGTGTTAACACTAACAACAGTTACTCCATAAGCAGCCTCAACAGCTTTCTTAATTTCAACTTTGTTTGCTTTTTTGTCAACTACAAATCCAAAACGGTTTAAAACTTCACTTTCTTTGGTTACTTTTTCCGTTACTATAGGTTTAATTATGATACTCATATCCTATTATTTACTTAAATTTTCTTCAATTACTCCCAAAGAACTCTCTAAAAGCACTAAATTATTAGCATTCAAAATAGCGTAAGTGCTTAATTCTGAGTTACTTACAACATTAGACGCCTTTAAATTACGTGACGACAAATATACATTTTTATTGGTATCACCCAATACAAATAATGATTTTTTATTTTCTAACTCTAAAGCTTTCAAAACGTTAATGAAATTTTTAGTGCTTGGAGTTTCAAAATTAAAGTCTTCAAGAACGATAATGTTCGATTCTTTAGCTTTTATCGAGAACGCTGATTTTCTAGCTAAACGTTTCAAGTTTTTATTCAATTTGAATGAATAACTTCTTGGTCTAGGTCCAAAAATAGTTCCTCCACCTTTAAATACAGGTGACTTAGCAGATCCTGCACGAGCAGTACCTGTACCTTTTTGCTTTTTAATCTTACGTGTACTACCAGCAACTTCAGCTCTTTCTTTAGCTTTATGAGTTCCTTGTCTTTGATTAGCAAGATATTGCTTCACATCAAGATACACAGCGTGATTATTTGGCTCAATTGCGAATACTGAATCAGAAAGTTGAACTTTTCTTCCAGTATCTTTTCCGTTGAAATCTAATACTTTTACTTCCATTACTTCTGAATGATTACATAAGAGTTATTATGTCCAGGAACACATCCTTTAATAACAAGTAGGTTCTTATCAGCCACTACTTTTAAAACTCTAAGGTTTTGAACTTTTACATTTTCTCCTCCTGTTCTTCCAGCCATACGCATTCCTTTGAATACTCTAGATGGATAAGAAGAAGCTCCTACAGAACCTGGCGCTCTCAAACGGTTATGTTGACCATGTGTAGCTTGTCCAACCCCACCAAATCCGTGACGTTTCACAACACCTTGAAAACCTTTACCTTTAGACACACCTTGTACATCCACAAATTCTCCTTCTTCAAAAATAGAAACATCTATAAGATCTCCTAATTTTTGTTCAGTTGCAAATTCTTTGAATTCAACGACTTTTTTCTTAGCAACAGTTCCAGCCTTTTTAAAGTGACCTAAAGCCGCTTTTGTGGAATGTTTCTCGTTTTTGTCATCGAAACCAAGTTGCAACGCTTCATACCCGTCAACCTCTTTGGTTCTGACTTGGGTAACAACACATGGACCTGCCTCAATAACAGTACAAGGAATATTCTTCCCGTTCTCATCAAAAAGACTAGTCATGCCGATTTTTCTACCAATTAACCCAGACATAAATATTAATTATTAATTATTAAATATAAAAACAGAACACAATCGTTTAAGTGAGCTGTTTTTAAAAGTGGTGCAAAAGTATAACTTATTTACACACAATCCAAAAAAACTTTTCACTTAAACGAAGTGCTCTAATTTACTCTTGAAAAAAAACTTAAACTTTGATTTCTACTTCAACTCCACTAGGTAACTCTAATTTCATCAAAGCATCGATAGTTTTAGATGAAGATGAATAAATATCAATTAATCTCTTATATGACATTACTTCAAATTGCTCTCTAGCTTTTTTATTTACGTGCGGAGAACGCAATACTGTAAATAATTTTTTGTGAGTTGGCAAAGGAATTGGCCCTGTTACCACTGCTCCGGTAGTCTTAACCGTTTTTACAATCTTTTCAGCAGACTTGTCTACCAACATATGATCGTAAGATTTTAATTTTATTCTGATTTTTTGACTCATTTTCTTAAAGATTAAGCGTTTCCTTTTGCTTTTTTAATTACTGCTTCTGAAATATTAGCAGGTGTTTCTGAATAGTGAGAGAATTCCATTGTAGAAGTTGCTCTACCAGAAGACAATGTTCTTAATGTAGTAACATAACCAAACATTTCTGATAACGGCACATCTGCTTTAATAGTTTTTGCTCCATTTCTATCACCCATGTCATTAACCTGACCTCTACGACGGTTAATATCACCAACGATATCTCCCATGTTTTCTTCTGGAGTAATTACTTCCATTTTCATAATTGGCTCAAGAATTACAGCTCCAGCAGCTTTAGCCACCTCTCTATAACCCATTCTAGCAGCTAATTCGAAAGAAAGTGCATCCGAATCCACCGGGTGGAAAGATCCGTCTAACAATGTTACTTTCAAACTATCAACTTGATAACCAGCCAAAGGACCTGTTTTCATAGCTTCTCTGAAACCTTTTTCAACAGCAGGAATATATTCTTTAGGAACGTTACCACCTTTTACTTCATTAACAAACTGTAATCCAACAAATGGTTTACCATCAACTTCATCAGCAGGCTCTACTCTAAATACGATATCACCGAATTTACCACGACCTCCAGATTGTTTCTTATAAACCTCTCTATGTTGAGCAGATTTTGTAAACGCTTCTTTATATTCTACTTGAGGCTCACCTTGGTTTACTTCAACTTTAAATTCACGTTTCATACGATCCACTAAGATATCTAAGTGAAGCTCACCCATACCAGAGATAATTGTCTGACCAGAAGCCTCATCAGTTCTAACTGTAAATGTTGGATCTTCTTCAGCTAATTTAGCTAAAGCCATACCCATTTTATCTACGTCAGCCTTAGTTTTAGGCTCAATAGCAATACCAATTACCGGCGCAGGGAATTTCATAGACTCAAGAATAATTGGGTGTTTTTCATCACACAATGTATCTCCAGTTTTAATATCTTTAAATCCAACAGCCGCTCCAATATCTCCAGCCTCAATATATTCGATTGGATTTTGTTTATTAGCGTGCATTTGATAGATACGAGAAATTCTTTCTTTGTTTCCTGAACGAGTGTTCAAAACATAAGAACCAGCATCTAATCTTCCTGAGTAAGCACGGAAGAAAGCTAAACGACCTACGAATGGGTCAGTAGCAATTTTAAACGCTAAAGCAGCAAAAGGCTCTTTAACATCTGGCTTACGCAAAATTTGAGTTTGATCTTCTTCTAATAATTCAGCATCATCTGGATGAATTCCTTTAATACCTTCTTTATCTAATGGAGATGGCAAGTATTTACATACTGCATCTAACATGAATTGAACCCCTTTGTTTTTGAAAGAAGAACCAGCAATCATAGGAATGATAGCCATATCCATAACAGCAGCTCTTAATGCAGTGTTAATTTCTTCTTCAGTAATAGAGTTCTCATCTTCCATATACTTATCTAAAAGATTCTCGTCATAAGTAGCGATTTCTTCGATAAGGATAGAACGATAATGCTTCACATCATCAATCATATCAGCAGGAATATCAACAATATCAAAAGTAGCCCCTTGAGTAGCATCATGCCATACAATAGCTTGATTTTTCACTAAATCAACAACTCCTTTGAAATCATTTTCTTCTCCGATTGGTAAAGTAATTGCAACAGCATTAGACTTCAACATATCTTTTACTTGTTGACATACAGCCAAAAAGTTAGATCCTTGACGGTCCATTTTGTTCACAAACCCCATACGAGGCACTTTATACTGATCAGCTAATCTCCAGTTAGTTTCTGATTGAGGCTCAACACCATCAACAGCAGAAAACAAGAAAACTAACCCATCTAATACACGTAAAGAACGGTTTACCTCTACAGTAAAGTCAACGTGCCCAGGAGTATCGATAATATTAAAGTGATAAGGCTTAGACTCTGGCAAAATTTTCCCTTGTTCAGTTGGGAAATTCCACTCACAAGTTGTAGCAGCAGAAGTAATTGTAATACCTCTTTCTTGCTCTTGCGCCATCCAGTCCATTGTTGCAGCACCATCGTGCACCTCACCAATTTTATGTGATTTACCTGTATAAAAAAGAATACGCTCAGTTGTTGTTGTTTTACCAGCATCAATGTGAGCCGCAATTCCAATATTTCTTGTATATTTTAAGTCTCTAGCCATTTCTCTATGAATTAAAATCTAAAGTGAGAGAAAGCTTTATTAGCTTCTGCCATTTTGTGAGTATCCATTCTTTTCTTAACAGCTGCTCCTTCTTCTTTAGCCGCAGCCAAACACTCAGAAGCCAATCTTTGAGCCATAGACTTTTCATTCCTTCTTCTAGCATAAAGGATTAACCATTTCATTGCCATAGAAATTTTTCTGTCTGGGCGAATTTGCATTGGAATTTGGAATGTAGCTCCACCAACTCTACGACTACGCACTTCTACGTGAGGCATAACGTTTGTTAAAGCATCTTTCCAGATTTCTAATGAAGTTTTCTCGTCATTTTGCTTTTTTGTTTCAATGATATCAATTGCATCATAAAACACTTTAAAAGCTGTAGATTTTTTACCATCCCACATTAAGTTGTTCACAAAACGTGTTACCAATTGATCATTAAATCTTGGATCTGGTAAAAGAGGTCTTTTTTTAGCCTGTCTTTTTCTCATGTCTTTTTTTTAATAAAACATTAAACACTTATAAGTCATTAGACTTATAAAAGATTAATTTTTTAAATTACTTTTTTGCTTCTTTTGGGCGTTTAGCACCGTACTTAGATCTTCTTTGCGTTCTTCCAGCAACACCTGATGTATCAAGTGCACCACGAACGATGTGATATCTAACTCCTGGTAAATCTTTTACCCTTCCACCCCTAACTAATACTATCGAGTGCTCTTGTAGATTGTGTCCTTCTCCAGGGATGTAAGCATTCACTTCATTACCATTTGTCAAACGCACACGCGCAACTTTACGCATAGCTGAGTTTGGTTTTTTTGGTGTAGTAGTGTAAACACGCGTACAAACCCCTCTTCTTTGAGGACAAGAATCTAAAGCAACCGATTTACTCTTCTTAGTTATCTGGGTTCTTCCAGTTCTTACTAATTGTTGAATTGTTGGCATAATTAATACTAAAAATTATTATGTAAATTGAATTCCCGCTTTTTACGGGGTTGCAAATGTATAAATTATTTTTTACTCTACAAATCTTAATTGATTAATTTTCAACAACATTAATTCCTACCTAAAAACAAAGAAAAGATTAGATTAACAGTGAATTAACTAAAAATTAAAGACAAGAAAAAAATCTAAAGCATTCACAAACAAGGATAATCTGATAAATTTTTAGAGATTTCAAAAAAAAGACCGTAATTTTATTATTTATATAACAATACGATTAAAAATTGTTATAATGTTAAATTTTGTATGCATGCATAAAAAAAACGTAATTTGATTTTGATTATTAACAAATTATTATGAATTTTGAAAATTGTAAACCATAAATCAATAAACATGAAATTAAAGTTCAATGGACTATTAATGCTAACCTTAGCATTGGTTACGCAAGTACTATTTGCGCAAGAAAGAATAGTTTCTGGTACAATTTCCGACAAAGCGGGGCTTCCACTACCAGGAGTAAGTGTACTGGTGAAAGGTACACAAAACGGCACTCAAACCGATTTTGACGGAAAATTCAAAATTAAAGCTTCTGAATCTCAAACACTAGTTTTTAGCTTTATTGGAATGAAAACTCAAGAAAGATCAGCCAGTTCTACAACAATCAATATCACACTTCAGGATGATGCAGTTGAACTAGAAGGTGTTGTTGTTACAGCGTTAGGAATAAAAAGATCTGAAAAATCACTTGGCTATGCCGTTTCAAAAGTTACTTCGGATGAATTAACTAAATCCGGAGAACAAAACGTCATTCAAGCTTTAGCAGGTAAAGCAGCAGGGGTTCAAATTATCGGATCAGGTGGTACACCTGGAACTTCTAGTAAGATAATTATTAGAGGTGTTAACACAATAACTAGAAGTTCAGACCCATTAATTGTTATTGATGGAGTTCCAATAGACAATTCAACTACCCAAACAGAAGCCGGAGACAACCCATTCAACGCTAATCTTTCAGGAATCAACAACTCCAACAGAGCCCTAGATATAAATCCTGAAGACATCGAAAGTGTTTCTGTATTAAAAGGACCAGCCGCTGCAGCCCTATATGGAGAGAGAGCTGGAAATGGAGTTATCATGTATACTACAAAAAAAGGGAAAGCTGGAAAAGGTTTAGGAATAGATATTTCAAATTCATTATCTATTGACAAAGTAAGTCAACTTCCTGAAAAACAATTAAAATACGTTCAAGGAACAAGTGCCACTGCAACGACAGTAAACCAAGGCACCCCTCAAAGCTGGGGACCAACTGCTGCAGCACTAGATATTCCAATGTACGACAACGTTAAAAACTTTTTTAAAGAAGGTATAACGTACTCAAACAATATATCTTTTTATGGAGGAAATGAAAACGCAACATATCGCGCATCATATGGTAATGTAACTCAAACAGGTATGATACCGAACACCAAACTAAACAGAAATACTTTAAGAATTACTGGTGACTTAAAAATGAGTAAGCATTGGAAAACAGGAGGAAGTTTACAGTACACTCACACAACAAACACACTTGTTGTAAATGGAAGTAATACTTCCGGAGTTATGCTATCTTTAATGAGAGCACCCGGAAATTATGATTTGCGAGATTATATAACTGCTGACGGAAAAAATAAAAATTATTTTTCAAGTTACGACAACCCTTACTATACAGTAAAAGAAAATCCTTCAACAAGTGATGTAAATCGAGTATTTGGTAATATGTTCTTAACATATACGCCTGTAGAATGGTTATCCTTAACTACTAAAGGAGGGATAGACACTTATTCAGATTATCGAAAACAAATTTTGGCAATATCTTCAAACAATGCTCCAAGTAAAGCGGGAGAAATTGCCTTAAACAACATAACCAACAAAGAATTCTATGCAGATTTCATAGCTAATGGTTATATACCACTAAATACTGATTGGTTCAAAATTAATTACACCACAGGTTTAAACTTACGTTCAAAACACAATACAGATGTGTATTCAAGAGGAAGATCACTATCTGTACCATTTGTATATAATTTGTCAAATGCTACAGATTTATACACTTCAAATTACGAAGAAAATATTATGTCTCGAGCTTTGTTTGGACAATTAGAGTTTGACATAAAAGACCAATTATTTATAACAGGTTCAGTCCGTAAAGAATGGTCTTCTACATATGGAACTTTTGCAAATAGCGCAACATTTCCAGCAGCTTCAGCTTCATGGATTACAAGCAATACTTTTAAAATGCCAGACGTTATTAATTTCTTAAAATTAACTTATGCATATGGCGAAGTAGGTATCGCCCCAAGCCCATATAGAACCATAAGTACTTATACTCAACCATTCATGACTGATGGATTTACTGATGGACTAAGTTTCCCTTATGATGGAGTTAACGGAATGACAGTATCTGGTTCATTAGGTAATCAAAACTTAAAACCCGAAATCGTTGTTGGACACGAAGTAGGACTAAGCACCAAATTATTAAATAACAGAATTACTTTAGATGCTAATGCATATTACAAAACTTCAAAAGACCTTTTAATCAATCTACCACTTCCTACATCTAGTGGTTTTGAACAGGTTTATCAAAATGCTGCAGAATTAGTAAATAAGGGATTGGAATTAGAATTAGGCGTAGATGTTTTTTCAAAAGAACAACCATTTCAATGGAACATCAATGCAAACTGGTCAAAAAACGAAAACGAAGTCACTGACATTTCTGGAAATTTAAGCGAAATTGAAATCGAAGCTGCTTTTGGTTCTATAGGTTACTATGCCGTAAAAGGGCAGCCGTTAGGGAGTTTTTATGGAACTAAATGGGCGAGAGATGAAAATGGAAATAAAATAATCGGTAGCGATGGAATTCCAATTTTAGCAGATGAAATTGGAAATCTAGGAACTTCTGCACCTAAATGGACAGCTGGTTTAAGAAACGCATTTACATATAAAAGAATAACATTATCTGGATTATTAGATTTTAGATATGGTGGCTCTGTATATAATGGAACACTTGCTAGATTGCACAACTTTGGTGTTTCTGCTGCTTCAGCTGACCGAGAACGTACTTATGTAATTGAAGGTGTAACTGAAGACGGTACTACAAATACTCAAGAAGTTTCTGCAAAAGATTATTACAGATTTTATCTAGGTGATGCAGGAGGAGCTGCTGAACAATTTGTAACTAAGGTAAACTGGGTTAGACTACGCGACATAACACTTAGTTATGATTTTAACGTCAAGAGATTTTCTTCCATCAATTCTGCCCAAATTTCATTTACTGGAAGAAACCTTTGGTTAAACACAAACTACAAAGGGGTAGATCCAGAAACAAGTTTAACTGGTGCGGGATCTAGAATAAATGGTCTTGATTATTTTAACAACCCAGGAAGTAAATCGTTTATAATGACCCTTAAAGTTGGCTTTTAATTTTAAACATGACTAAAATGAGAAAATATATAAAAAATATAATCCTGTCAATATTCAGCATTAGTATGCTAATTAGTTGTCAGAATGAATTGGATACCTTTAATGAGAATCCTAATGACCCTATTACAACAACTCCTTCACTACTTCTTGCAAGTATGCAAGTTTCTACATTTTCAAATCACACCACTGGGTTAGTTAGAACAGCAAATATACTTGATCAGCATTTAGCCGGAACTCTAGTAGGGCAACTTGGAGAAACACAACGTTATATTATTACTGAACAAGATGCCAATAACGAATGGAACACCATATATGGAACAACATTAATGAGCGGCTATTTACTAAACCGTGACTTTGCAACTAAATATCCGTATTACAATGGAATAGGAAAAATTTTAACCGCTTTGAATCTTGCATATGCTTCCGACATGTGGGGAGATGTTCCTTACGATGAAGCTTTTAAAGCTGAAGAAGGCATCAAAGCGCCTAAATACAATACACAGGAAGAAATCTACACAAGATTACAAACTATCCTTGATGAAGCAATCATCGAACTAAAAAAACCATTATCGGCTAATGTTTCTGTTCCTAGTTCTGATGACTTTATCTTTGGAGGAAAGACTGAAAAATGGATTAAAATTGCATACGTACTTAAGGCTCGATATGCATTAAGACTTTCACAGGTTGATACAGGTGCTGCACAAAAAGCACTTGATTACATTACATTGTCTGGCATATCTTCAAATAGTGATGATGCAAACACCTATTTCCCTGGTACATCAAACGGATTAAACCAATGGTATGCTTACGACGTAGATAGAGGAAATTACATGAAAATGGGTGCGTTTTTTGTAGATTACTTAGTTAACACCTCTGACCCAAGACTTGAGTTTTCAGTTGCAGAAAACAGTACAGGAGGTTATTCAGGAAACACTCCTGAAGATATAAATACAACAACTTCTTCTTACATAGGCCCTGCATATGCTAGCCCAACATCTCCAGTTGGCATAGTAACATATGCTGAAGCTAAATTCATTGAAGCTGAAGCTAAATTTAGGCTTGGACAAAATGGAGGTGCTCAAACAGCTTTAGAACAAGCTATTGCTGCTTCAGTATTAAAAATTACAGGAACAGCAGCAACCCCTACTTTCTTAGCACAAGCTACAGCAGGAATTAATTTAAATAAAATTATTACTCAAAAATATTTAGCTTTATTTTTAACACTTGAGCCTTATAATGATTTTAGAAGAACAGGCTTCCCAACATTAGTTGCAAATCAATTATCTTCTACAAAAATAATCCCTGTTCGTCTTCCAACACCTTCGGATGAAAGAAATTACAACCCAAATGCTACAGTAATTAGCAATACATCTACTCCTCTATGGTGGGATAAATAATAAAAAGAAATTGACATCCAATAACCGCTAGCTGACGCTAGCGGTTTTTTTTATATATTTGCGCCATGGAAAAAGAACATCAAATATTCGGGATAAGAGCCATTATTGAAGCAATTCAAGCTGGGACAACAATTGACAAAGTGTACATTCAAAAAGAAGCTTCAGGGGACTTGATGAAAGACTTAATGAAGGTAATGAAACGTGCCAATGTCAATTTCTCTTATGTTCCGGTTGAAAAACTAAATAAATTAACACCAAATAATCACCAAGGTGCAGTTGCTACCATCTCTCCTATTTCATTTTTCGATTTGGAAAATTTGATTGAAACAATAATTGAAAATGGTAAAAAACCACTTTTTTTAGTGTTAGACCAAATTTCAGATGCACGTAATTTTGGAGCCATTATCCGAACTGCCGAATGTACGGGAGTAAACGGAATTATCATTCAAAAATCAGGTTCAGCTCCTGTAAACGGAGATACTGTTAAAACATCAGCGGGTGCCGTTTTTAATATTCCTATTTGTAAAGTAGAACACATTAAAGATGCTATTTTCCTTTTGCAAGCTAATGGAATCAAAACTGTTGCGGCAACTGAAAAAACCGACAATACTATTTACAATATTGATTTTAGTGAATCAGTCGCAATTATTATGGGATCGGAAGACAGAGGAGTAAATCCGTCTGTTTTGAAAATTGTAGATGAAAAAGCTAAACTTCCCATGTTTGGAACAATAGGTTCTTTAAATGTATCGGTTGCTTGTGGTGCCTTTTTATATGAAGTCGTAAGACAGAGAAGCTAAGACATAAGATTATAGAATTTAGATAAAAGAAAAGCGAATTAGATTTAAGAATCTGATTCGTTTTTTCCTTTTTCAATGAAATCGTAATTCACATCATAATTGGATGAAAAGTAAGCACTAATGTCTTCTTCTGGATCTTCTTTTGGTGGATTTACAAAATTACCATTTTCATCAAATCGTTGCATAAATTTATCTTCAGCCGGATTATAATCGGGCATTTCCCATTCGTATTTTGGGACTTTTTTAAATTCGGGAGTTCCATAATACAACGCTAATCCCAAACCCGTAATAAGTCCCGACAAATGCCCCTCCCATGAAATGGTATCATCTACCGCCGGAAAAACATACCAAATCATTCCGCCATACATCATAATAACAGCCAGGGATAATGCTACCAAGCGATAATATTTGGTAAAAATCCCTTTGAAAAAGATAAAAGCAAATAACACATAAATGAGACCGCTGGCACCAATATGATAACTTTCTCTTCCAATACACCATGTTAAAAATCCTGAAAACAAAATTCCATAAACAATCACTCTTAATGATAAATTGGAATAAAAAAACTGTAATGCAGCCAACAATACTAAAAGCGGAATAGAATTATTGTATAGATGCATTAAATCGGCATGAATGAAAGGGCTAAAAATCACACCTTGTAAACCAGAGAAAGAACGAGGATAAATACCATTTTCTACAAAATCAAAGTCAAAACGGATTTGCAGCCAATAGACAAACCAGAGGGAAAACACAAAAAAAAGTGGAAGACCTATAACGACGTTTGTAAATTTAAAATGCTTATCCATTATTTGTTTTTTAAAAAATAAATCAATTATGAAACCAAAAACAATATAATGCTATTTTGTCATAAAGTTAATTCGGTTAAATAAATATTTGTTGATTTGCTTATTCTAATGTCATAAATTTGAATCTTCAAAATCTGATTTCAAAAATATTCTGATTGGTGATTGAAGATTAACGAATTTAGATTTCAGATCAAAAAAATGGAAGCACCTTTAGCAGAACGCATACGCCCGCAAAAATTAGACGAATACATCAGTCAATTACACTTGGTTGGTCCGAATGGCTCTTTGACCCAACAAATTGCCAAAGGAATTATCCCATCCTTAATTTTCTGGGGACCTCCGGGAACGGGAAAAACCACGTTGGCACAAATTATTGCTCAAGAATCGAAACGCCCTTTTTTTGTATTAAGCGCTATTAATTCGGGGGTAAAAGACATTCGTGAAGTGATTGACAAAGCCAAACAAAGTGGCGGACTTTTCACTGCTAAAAACCCTATTTTGTTTATTGATGAGATTCATCGTTTCAGTAAATCGCAACAAGATTCTTTGCTAGCTGCCGTTGAAAAAGGATGGATTACACTCGTAGGTGCAACAACCGAAAACCCAAGTTTTGAGGTAATCCCTGCTCTTCTATCCCGTTGTCAGGTTTATGTTTTAAATGCATTTACAAAAGCCGATTTGATTTCGCTTTTGGAGCGCGCTATGAAAACGGATATATATTTAAAAAACAAAAACATCCAACTCAAAGAAACTGAAGCTTTATTACGTCTTTCAGGAGGTGATGGCCGTAAACTATTAAATATATTCGAATTAGTAGTTAACGCTTCTGCAGGAGATGAAATCATCATAACAAATAATCGCGTTTTAGAATTAGTTCAACAAAATACGGTACTTTATGACAAAACGGGCGAACAACATTATGACATTATTTCGGCTTTCATTAAATCCATACGTGGCAGCGACCCTAATGGAGCCGTTTATTGGTTAGCTCGAATGATTGAAGGTGGCGAAGATGTAAAATTCATTGCCAGACGATTATTGATTTCGGCCAGTGAAGATATTGGGAATGCCAATCCTACAGCTTTAATTATGGCGAATAATACTTTTCAGGCAGTTACCACAATTGGTTACCCAGAAAGTAGAATCTTATTGAGTCAATGTGCTATTTATTTAGCCACTTCACCTAAAAGTAATGCTTCTTATATGGCTATCAATACAGCGCAGCAAATTGTTAAACAAACAGGGGATTTATCAGTACCTATCCATTTACGAAATGCACCTACTAGACTGATGAAAGAATTAGGTTATGGAGAAGAGTACAAATACTCCCATGATTATGCTAATAATTTTGCCGAACAGGAATACTTACCTGAAGAAATAAAAAACACCCCTATTTATGTCCCTGGAGAAAATGCCAGAGAAAAAACAACCAGAGAATTTCTTAAAAATCGCTGGAAAGACAAATATGGATATTAGAAGTTAGAAATTAGAAGTAGATATATAACAAAAACAGATTTCAGATTAGATGATTAACATTCTTAATCTGAAATCTGAAATCTGAAATCTGAAATCTGAAATCTGGACTAAAACTTAACGTTTACTTTTTCAGAAACTAATTGATCATTTTGATAATATTCAAAAAACCATTGGTTGTCTTTTTTAACTAAAACACCTTGCTGATTTCCTTTTTGAGCTAAAAATGAATTAGCATCAGAAGTTTTATAAATTTTCATTATCACTGATGGTTTACTATCAATCAACTGATAATTTCCTCCTGCTAATGGTTGAGCAAAAAGTACTTCATTTGGATCCAATACAACTTTTGTCTCAACATTAGACTGAACAGTATTTTCAATCTTAACAGCTGCAGGCTCTTTTACCATTTCGCTTTTTTGTTCTGTTGCAACGTTTGCACCTCCGTTATATTTATATTCTAGCGCATAAACGGACTCAAAAGCTTTATTCAATGCCTCATGATAGGCTACCTGATATTCTTTTTCTCTACTTGATCCTATTTCAGATTGATAAACAATTTTACCGTAACAATCTTTGAAAGTCAAGAACAATTTTGTAACTAAAAAACCATTTTGTTTTTCAATATTATAATTTAATACTGCACATCTATTGATTTGCTGTGGAATTATTTCGTTTGAATAATAAACTTCAAAACCTACTTTTTCCAAATTAAATTTTGACAAAGTAGACAATCGATATTGGTTTTCTGATTTCAAGAAATCAAATTTCAAAGGAACAACTACTGTTTTATAATCGTTTATAGACTGTGCTATTCCGAAACTAGATACTAGTAATAAAAGTAATAAAAACTGTTTTTTCATATTAATTTAATTTGAATATATTGGTTGTATTATAGAGTGTGATTTCTAAAAAAGTTGCTTGTAAAGCTAGTTTAAAAATTTTTATTTTTTTACAAATACTTTTTAAGTTCTAATAA
The DNA here is from genome assembly GCF_042656445.1 of Flavobacterium sp. GCM10022190. Lineage (NCBI taxonomy): Bacteria > Pseudomonadati > Bacteroidota > Flavobacteriia > Flavobacteriales > Flavobacteriaceae > Flavobacterium > Flavobacterium sp. GCM10022190. Next base: position 57,257 of record NZ_JBHSOQ010000005.1, on the reverse strand, counting down.
ATGATTTACTTGTTTGATGTTGCTGTTTACAGCTTCCTTATTTTCATTGAAATATATCGCATCAATCCCGGCATCCAAAGCTCCAAATACATCTGCTTCTATAGAATCCCCTATCATAATACTGGATTCTTTTTTGGCTTTCGCCAAATTAAGAGCGTATTCAAAAATAATAGGATTAGGCTTTTTAACCCCTGCCATTTCCGAATTAGTAATAGTAGAAAAATAGCAGCTCAAATTAGCGTTTTTGAGCTTTTTTTGTTGAACATGTGCAAAACCATTAGTTATGACATGAAGCTTATATTTCCCATTTAAATAATCCAAAATTTCATACGCACCATCAAAAAGATGGTTATTATCGGTCAACAAATCAATATATTCCTGAGAAATCAACTCTATATCATTGTCTGAAATTGAATAACCAATTGCATCAAAAGACAATTTCAATCGATCATAGCGCAATTGTTGATGCGTTATTTTATCGTATTGATACAGTTTCCAGCAGGATTGATTAATTGGAATGTATTGTTTTATAAAATCTTCAATTTGTACTTCCGGATGATTCCTGCTAAAAATAGTTTCAAAAGTAATTTTTGAATTTTTATCAAAATCCCAAAGCGTATGATCTAAATCAAAAAACACATCTTTAATATCCAAATTTATCATGTTTTACTCCCAATAAAATCTATTTTAACCATTTTTTCACTCTAAATAACTTCCTTGTATTAATTTATAAGCAAAAAACACCACTTCTTTTCAGTTCATCAATTTTTTTAACTTATTAAAACTCGTTCTTAGACTTCATCATAGCAATAAGTAATCAAATATAACAAATCCAAATCCGTACACAATATTGTGAAGGTAAATTAACAATTCACGAAATGAAGTATTTTTAAAAAACTTATATTTGTTGAAAACCTATTTGCATTTTGAATCAGGAATTTCAAATTTATTCATTGGGAGAGCAATCCCTAACTATTGAGTTAGGAAAAAAGATTGACTTAAATATTTATCAAAAAGTAACTGCTTTACAAGGGCTGATTAAATCCTTAGCTATACAAGGAATCACAGAAATGGTTCCCAGCTATTGTACGCTAACCATTCATTACGATCCTTATACAGTAAAAAACTATCTTCCTATTTCACCGGAAAGTATTTCACAACGCTTTAGCAATTATCTTCAACAAATTATAGGCAATTGGAATCCTGAAATTCTGGAAAACACAACTTCAGACTTGATTGAAATTCCGGTGTGCTATGACCCAAAATACGGTTTAGATTTGGAAGAAATGGCTTTATACCACAATACAACTGTTTCTAAAATAATAGAACTACACACGGCAACAATTTACAGCGTGTTTATGGTTGGATTTTTACCCGGTTTTCCATACTTGGGAATCCTTCCGGAATCGTTAGCTACTCCTAGAAAAAAACAACCGCGACTGAAAATGCCAGCAGGTGCGGTTGCTATTGGTGGAAATCAAACCGGAATTTACCCGATAGAAAGTCCAGGTGGCTGGAATATTATTGGACAGACTCCATTAAAAATTTTTGATAAAAAACGTTCAAATCCTTTCCTATTACAAGCTGGAAATCAAGTAAAGTTCGTTCCCATTAGTGTAGAAGAATTTGAAAATTACAAGCCATGATACAAGTATTACAATCCGGTATCCAAACCAGCATTCAGGATTTAGGTCGTTGGGGCTTTCAGTCTTTCGGGATTGCTGTGGGGGGAAGTTTGTGTCAATATTCTACTTCCATCGCTAATGTTTTGGTAGGAAATGAAACTGGGACTCCTGTTTTAGAAATCGTCCAATCACCACACCAATTTTTATTTGAAAAAGAAGCTTTAATTAGTTTTTCGGGTGGCGGACTAATTCCAAAAGTGAATGGAAACGAAATTCCATTGAACCAACCCTATTACATCAAATCTGGTTCTTTACTTGAAATTAAAAAGCCAAGTGATGGTTTCCGTCTTTATATGGCAATAGCCGGTGGATTTCAAGCCGATGAATTCCTAAACAGTTATGCGACTCATTTCGCAACAAAAAAAGGAGGTTTTCAGGGACGTGCTATTCAAAAAGGAGACAATCTGAGTATTTTGAAAGAACCAAGTCCAATTGCTCAAAATATTATACAAAGTTTAAAACAAGGAGCGTATTTCAAAATTAACGGAGCGGCTTTTGCCTTGCCCATTTCAAATGAAATTAGAGTTACAACAGGAGTTGATTTTGATTTACTTACCAATAAATCACAACAAACTTTAATTAAGAAACCATTCTCCATTTCTAATAATTCCAATCGAATGGGTTATCGCCTTGACGGAACAGCTTTAGAAACAAAAGAAAATATTGAGATGATTTCTTCGGCTGTAGCCAAAGGAACCATTCAATTACTTCCCGATGGTCAATTGATTGCTTTGATGCCTGATTGTCAAACCGTAGGAGGTTATCCAAAAATTGCACATATTATCACAACTGATATTTCTAAATGTGCCCAATTAAAACCTAGTGAATCTATTTTCTTTTCGATTGTTTCTTTGGCGGAAGCCGAAAAATTACTAGAAAAACAAAACCAACAAATTAAACTTTTAGAAACCCTTATTCTGCAACATTTTTCATGAAAAAATTTATAGACATCAATTGTGATTTAGGGGAAGGAATTGGTAACGAAAAAGAGCTCCTTCCTTTTATCAGTTCTGCCAATATTGCCTGCGGTTACCATGCCGGTGATGAAGATACTATGAAAAAAACTATTGAACTTTGCTTGGAATATGGTATTGCGATTGGCGCGCATCCTTCTTTTCCCGACAGAGCCAATTTTGGAAGAACTAATATGAATCTTCCTGCCGAAGAGCTACACAAAATAATGCTGGATCAAATTCATACTATCTCTAATATTGCAGCCAGTTTTGGAACAAAGTTACAACATGTAAAACCTCATGGGGCTTTGTATAATATGGCCGCAAAAGATTTTGAACTAGCTTACACGCTTACCCAATCTGTAAAAGAAATAGATACTCAATTAAGTTTTTTTGGTTTACCAAATTCTGAAATGGAAAAAGCAAGTAACAAATCGGGGATTCAATTTATCGGAGAAGCATTTGCCGACCGAACTTACCAAAACGACGGAACTCTGACACCAAGAACTAATTCTAATGCACTAATAGAATCGGAAACGGAAGCTATCGAGCAAGTACTTCAAATAATACAAACCGGAACTGTAACTAGTGTTTTAGGCAACAAAATTCCTTTGCGAGCCGAAACCATTTGCATACATGGCGATGGAAAACATGCGGTGCTTTTTGCCGAATCACTTTATAAGAAACTCAATCAAAACCATATTCAAATTAAACCATTACGATAAGCATGAAAAAAACATTTGATAAAAAAGCATTACTAGGTGCGGCTTTCCTAATGGCTACATCAGCGATTGGTCCGGGCTTTTTAACACAAACCACTAATTATACCAAAGAATTTTTAGCTAGTTGCGGGGCTATTATTTTGATTTCTGTACTCATTGATATTTTCACTCAATTAAACATTTGGAGAATCATTACTGTTAGTGGTAAAAAAGCATCCGAAATTGCTAATGAAATGCAATCAGGAATGGGGCATTTCCTGACGGTTTTAGTGGTTCTGGGAGGATTAGCCTTTAACATAGGAAACATTGCCGGAGCAGGATTAGGACTGAATGTTCTTTTTGGCATTAGCGTGCAACAAGGAGCTGCCATAAGTGCTTTAATAGCTGTTTTTATTTTCCTGATGAAAGAAGCTTCAAAAGCTATGGATTGGTTCGTAAAAATCCTCGGAATTACCATGATTGGAATTACTTGCTACATTGCCTTCATTACAAATCCTCCTATCAAAGAAGTCATCATTCGTTCGGTTTTACCTGAAAAATTAAGCTGGACTGCCATTGTAACCCTCGTGGGTGGTACGGTGGGTGGTTATATTACTTTTGCGGGAGCGCACCGATTATTAGATTCAGGGATTACAGGCATTGACAATCAAAAAGAAGTAAGCAGAAGTTCAGTAACCGCTATTTTATTAGCATCGGTAATGCGTGTAATGCTTTTCCTTGCTGCATTAGGTGTAATTATAAAAGGAGCTACGCTTAGCGCTGATAATCCTGCCGCTTCGGTATATGAATTTGCAGCCGGAAAAATAGGCTATAAAATTTTCGGATTGGTTATTTGGGCGGCATCAATTACATCAGTTGTAGGTTCAGCGTATACTTCTATTTCTTTTTTCAAAACCTTAAAACCTTCATTGGAAAAGAAAAGTAATATTCATATTGTGGTGTTCATTTTGATTTCTACCTTCATTTTTGTGTTGTGGGGTAAACCGATTGTTATCTTAATTTGGGCAGGAACTATTAATGGATTTATTCTCCCAATTTCATTAGGATTAATGCTTTTAGCAGTGAAAAAGAAAAGCATTTTTGGAGAATACAAACACCCTTTGTGGCTAACCATTACAGGCTGGTTTGTAGTAGCTATTATGAGCTATATGAGTGTAACCACTTTGATAGAACAATTAGCATAAAAATAAAAAACGCTCAACTAATCCATGATTATTTGGGCGTTTAAAATATTCCTTCATCTACAAAACTATAGTATTTTGTTTCAGTTACAATCAAATGATCCAATACTTTTATTTCTAAACTATCACCAGCCATTTTTAACTTCTTAGTAATTTGTTTATCGGCATCACTAGGAATTAAAGTTCCTGATGGATGATTATGGCATAATATCAAAGCGGTAGCTCCTTTTTCGAGAGCCATTTTAAAAACCAATCGTACATCCACTAAAGTACCCGTGATTCCGCCAACACTCAACTGCACTTTTGAAATTACTTTATTGGAATTATTCAAATATAAAATCCAAAATTCTTCGTGTGGCAATTCGCCAATTATAGGCTGCATCATTTCAAATACTGATTTGCTGGAAGTAATTTTAGTCAATTCGACGGCTTCCTCTGCCCTTCTTCTTCTTCCGAGTTCCATAGCAGCCATAATCGAAATAGCTTTGGCTTCGCCTATTCCTTTGAAATTCATCAACTGAGACATCGATAATTTTCCTAACGCATTCAAATTATTGGCTACACTGGATAAAATCCTTTTGCTTAAATCCACAGCCGATTCGTTCCTGCTTCCTGAGCCAATCAAAATCGCAATTAATTCGGCATCACTTAGTGCGCTTTTGCCTTTGAGCATTAATTTTTCTCTCGGCTTATCGTCTTCCGACCAATTTCTAATGGGGAAATGACTGTTTTCCATAGTAAAAGATTTAGTTTATATAATCTTAATTTGTAAATATAATACTAAAACCTTTACGCACAATCTTGTCATTCCGTAGGAATCTATAATCCAAAATGATTATTCCAAAACTCTAAGTTTGGATTTATTTCTTTAATCAAATTTAATTTCTTTTCTCTGGAAAGATTCTTTATTTCTTTTTCTCGCCCAATAGCTAATTGAATCCAACTGAATTTTTCAAAATAAATTAAAAAATGAACATTGTATTTAGCTGTAAAACTATTTGGATTTAACTTAGTTTCATGTTGCTGAAGTCTTAATTTTAAATTATTAGTAACACCAGTATATAAAACTGTTCTGTTTTTATTAGTTAAAATATAAACGTAATAAGTATAAATTCCTTCGGTGTACTCAATCATAACATTCAACTATTAAAATAAAAAAAGAGATTCCTACGGAATGACAAGATTGTGGATGTTTTTTTTTACACAAACTATAACCGTCCAGTTTGTCATTCCGTAGGAATCTCTGCTTAAAAATGAGTATTCCAAAAAAACAATCGAAAGGCTTATTGAATCAATCCTTTCACCTCATCAAAATTCAAACCTCCGTAATTTCCGGAACTCATCAATAACAAAGCCGAATTGTCTAAATTCATACTGAATAAATAATCTTTAAATTCTTTTGGATTCGTATAAATTATTAAATCCTGACGATTGAATGCTTTAGCGATTTGGTCATAAGTCACTTCTTCCAATTGCTTAATTTTTACTGCATCTGGCGAATAGAAAACCACAGCCACATCGGCATTATCCAAAGCCCCTTCATATTCTTTTAAAAACTCAGCATTCAAGCTACTGTAAGTATGCAATTCTAAACATGCTACTAAAGTCCTGTTTGGATATTGCTCTTTTACTGCTTTAGTTGTTGCTGCCACTTTACTTGGTGAATGGGCAAAATCTTTATAGGCAACTTTCCCTTTTCCTTCGGCAATTTTTTCTAAACGTTTAGAAGCCCCTTTAAAACTTGCTATAGCTTCATAAAAATCGGCTTCATCAACCCCCATATTTTGGCAAATCCATTTGGCACCAGCCAAATTATTCAAATTATGCGCTCCAAAAACTTCAATAGGCATTGCTCCTTCTGGTGTTTCCAATAGAGTTACACCATCGCTTACACTGTATTCAGGCGTATGATAGGCTAATTTTCGAATAGGACTTGTCGCTGCTTCTGCCACACGCTTTACTTCTGGATCATTTTCATTGTACACTAAAATTCCACCATTGGTAATTTTGCTTATAAAAATCTCAAACTGTTCTACATAGTTTTCATAAGTAGGGAATACATTGATATGATCCCAGGCAATTCCCGAAATCAAAGCAATATTTGGTTGGTACAAATGAAACTTTGGTCTTCTGTCAATTGGCGAGGACAAGTACTCGTCTCCTTCCAAAACCATAAAATCATTTTCTTCGGTGAGATGAACCATCGTATCAAAACCTTCCAATTGTGCACCCACCATATAATCTACTTCAATTCCATGATAATGCATTACGTGTAAAATCATGGAAGTAATTGTTGTTTTTCCGTGTGAACCTCCAATTACTACGCGGGTTTTATTTTTAGATTGTTCGTATAAAAATTCTGGATACGAATAGATTTTCAAACCCAATTCCTGTGCTTTCAACAATTCAGGATTATCCGCTTTAGCATGCATCCCTAAAATGATTGCATCAATATCCGCAGTAATTTTTTCTGGAAACCACCCTAGTTCGGCTGGCAGAATTCCTTTTTTTTCCAAACGTGATTTAGACGGCTCAAAGATAGCATCATCACTACCTGTAACCTGATATCCTTTATTATGTAAGGCTAAGGCCAAATTGTGCATAGCACTTCCACCAATAGCTATAAAATGTGTTTTCATATGAATAATTGATATTCGCTTAAGCGTAAATTGTATTTTTAAATTTAATTATCGTATCTCTTTTTATATTCTTCCAAAATCGATTTTGCCTTATCAGGAGATTTCATTTTATTGGCATATAAATTAGCCAGTTTTTGATAAGTCTTTTTTGAATTCCCTATTGAAATGGCTTTTTTGTATTGTTGTTCTGCCTTAGAATATCGATTAAAATGTTCCTCAATATGACCTCTTGACAAATAACCATCAACAGGAGAAATTTGCATTAATTCATTGGAATATTGAAGTGCTTTTTTTTCGCTTCCACCCAAAATACCTGGCAACTTTAAGTTTAATTCTATTAATGCCCACCTAGCTTCAATGTGTTTGGGATTTAGTTGTATCGCCTTTTCAAAATTAGACCGAACCTCATCAATCATCCCCAAGGCTTTGAATTTATTAACTTCGAGCGCCTTCATTCCTAAAGCACCACCGTATTTAAAACAATAATCAGCATCATTGGGCTTTATTCGTTTTAACTTACCATAATACTGTAAGGCGTCGTCCCATGATTTTTGATATCCAGCAATATCCCCTAAATATTCCAAAACCTTAACATTAGAAGGATTGGTTTGTACTATTTTTTCAAAAAGAACTTTAGAAGGCTCCCATTTTCCTTCTTTAAACAATTGTTGAGCTCTCTCAAAATCAGATTGAGAAAAAACCATAAGAGGAACCACCAAAAAAAGTAACCAAATTCTTTTCATGTTTCAAAAATAAGGAAATATAAATGGCAATTAACTTTTTAAAACTAAATTTATTTAAAACAAAAAAGAAACCCGACAAACTTATAACTTGTCGGGTTCCATTTAAATATGACCATCAATTATTTAGTGATCGTTAACTCATCAATGATGTTTTTGGCACCAGCGTATTTGTCTATAATCCAAAGTACATAACGAATATCTACACAAATAGTACGTTGTAAATTTTTGTCAAATATTACATCTCCTGCCATAGCTTCGATATTTCCGTCAAACGCAACTCCTACTAATTCTCCTTTTCCATTCATTACAGGAGAACCCGAATTTCCACCAGTTATGTCATTATCGGTCAAAAAGTTTACCGGCATATAACCCGCTTTATCTGCATATTGACCAAAATCTTTAGCTTTATTTAATTCTAATAAACGAGAAGGCAAATCAAATTCTGCATCAGCTGCTTTGTATTTTTTAACCATACTAGTCATATCCGTATAGTTGTTAATCGTAGCATCGTTTCGAGGGTCTTTTGGTAAAGCACGTACTTTTCCGTAAGTCAAACGTAAAGTAGAATTAGCATCCGGGTATTTCACAGTATTTAATCCTGAAACTCTCAACCCTTCAACTAATTTACGATACGCTTTTTCGAATGCATCCTCGGCTAAAATTTGCTTTTCTGATTTCTCTCTGTATTTAGTTAGTAAATCATTTGAAATCATAAACAAAGGATCATTTGCAATTTTAGAAGCATCAGGATTATTCATAAATGCTTCGATAGATGCCTTTGAAGTAAAAATACTTGAAGCAACCGCCTTAGCGACATCATTTGTAAAATCGCCATTATTGGCTTTACTCATATTAGCAATTACTGGCGATAATCCGTATTCAGAAGCTTTGGCAGCGTATAAATTCAATTGAGCCGTTAACACTTCCTTTTCTAGGGCTTCATTGATCGTTCCGTAAGTTGATTCTATAAAAGCTTTTAACTTTGGTAACATTTCTGTTCGTTTCGCCTCATTTTCTTTGTAATATTGAATTAATCCTGCACCAATATTTGCCGTTGCAGCAGCATATGTAGACGTACGAAGTGTTTGCATTAAATAACTATCATGACGCGCTTTCAAATTAGTCGCAGCATAAAAATCATTAATTACTGAAATTACATTTCCGTAAGTTTCTTTGTTCGCCTTTTTATTAGCCCATTTGTCAAATTTATCTTCTTGGATCGCTTTTATTTTAGCAGTTTGAGCTTTCGTCAGCGATTCAATCATTCCCTGACGGTTTTTCCAGTAATTAGCTGTTGATGCATATTTCCCAGCATAAGCTAAACGAACCGACACATCCTTATCCATGTATTTCTTCATTTGATCCATGCCCGTTTTAGCTCCTTCAACCCAAGCAGGATAAGCATACTTTACATTTTGCTCAATTCCACCAGCAGGCATCCATCTATTAGTACGTCCAGGATAGCCCAAAATCATTGCAAAATCATTTTCCTGAACTCCTTTTAAACTAATTGGCAAATGGTGTTTCGGTTGCAAAGGCACATTCTCTTTAGAATATTCTGCTGGATTTCCATTTTTATCAGCATAAATACGGAACATCGAAAAATCGCCAGTTTGTCGAGGCCACTCCCAATTGTCAGTATCTCCTCCAAATTTACCAACACTTTCCGGTGGAGTACCCACTAAACGAACGTCGGTATAATCTTGGTATACAAAATAATAGTATTCATTCCCTTGAAAGAAAGGACGAACAGAAACGACATATTTACCATTTTCATTATTTTCACGCTCAATCAAACTCATTTCTTTTTGAATGATGACATTGCGTTCCGCTTCGGTCATTTTATCATTTACTTTTGATAAAATACGTTTGGTACAATCGTCCATTCTTACAAAAAAACGAACATATAAGGATTTCGGTTTCATTTCTTGGCTACGATCTTTAGCCCAGAATCCATCACGTAAATAGTTTTGTTCTTGTGAAGAAAGTTCGGCAATGACATTATAACCACAGTGGTGATTAGTAAGCAACAAACCTGTATTCGATACAATTTCGGCTGTACAACCTCCGTTGAACTGAACAATCGCATCTTTCAAACTATGATGATTAATACTATAGATTTCTTCGGCTGTTAGCTGCAAACCCATTTTTTCCATATCTCTATGGTTCAATCTTTCAATAAACATTAAGAACCACATTCCTTCATCGGCTCTAACAGGTAAAGCCAAGAGGCAAGTCGTTAAGAATAAGATAATTTTTTTCATTTTATAATTGAATTTATAATGCGAATATAACTGATTTTCAATAGCAAAATCAATGCTTCAAATGAATAAAGAAAGCCAAAATTTAACTGTTAAATAAAAACGAAATACCTTCTTTTTTTAGATTTTAATTGCGATTTCAACGTATTTATTAACCTAAAATTAAAAACTTCATAAACTACAAAATCTAGCAAAATGAAATAACACCATACTGCTAACAAAAAACGTAGCGACACAAACACTTTAATCTTTAAAAGTTGATATTCTATTCTATGATAATTAATAACATAAAACAAACATTACCATAACATTATCCCTATATTTTTGTAAAAAAATAATGAGAAAAAGTCTATCATCAAATTTTCTAAATGAAGATACTTTTCTATAAAATAGCTAAAAAGTGAAAATATTTTACGCCATCCAAGCCACTGGAAACGGACACATCAGTAGAGCTACCCAATTGTATCCTTATCTACAAAAATTTGGTGAAGTTGACTTTTTTCTGAGCGGAAGCAATGCGAGTTTAGACATTAAATTACCCATTCAATATAAAAGTAAAGGTTGTAGTTTGCATTATAGCAAATGTGGCGGTTTAAATTATTGGGAAATAACCAAAAATATCCGTCCGCGCCAAATTTACAAAGATGCCGATGCGCTGCCTTTAAAAAAATATGATATAATCATTAACGATTTTGATTCAATTACTTCATTGGCTTGTAAAATGCAAAAAGTACATTCGGTACAACTAGGACATCAGGCAAGTTTTATTTCACAAGCAACACCTCGACCTGAAAAAAAGAGTTTAATGGGCGAAATGATTTTAAAACATTATGCTACTGCTCCAAAAAACATAGGGTTACATTTTGAAAAATATGATTCCTTTATTCTTCCTCCGATTATCAAAGATGAAATTGTACAAGCAACGCCTACTAATTTAAAACACATCACCGTTTACCTACCTTCATTTGATAAAGATTGTCTAGAAAAAGCCTTTAATAAAGTTTCGGACGTACATTTTCACTGGTTTTTGCAAGGTATTGAATTTAAACATACTATTGGAAATATTACTTATTTCCCTGTGAATCAAAAGAAATTCAATGAGAGTTTAATTTCGTGCGAAGGGATTATTACAGGTGGAGGATTTGAAACACCTGCCGAAGCCTTGTATCTAGGTAAAAAAATCCTTTCTATACCAATTAAAAGTCATTACGAACAAGAATGTAATGCCGCAGCGCTAAAAAAAATGGGAGTACCAGTTGTATATGAAGTAGGGAAAAATTTCAACGAAATAATTGAAAACTGGCTCAATCTTACAATTGATTATCCTAAAATGCAAGCCAATAACATTCCGGAAACTTTGCAATATATGTTTGATACGTATAGGGAGTAAAAACAATCTTTCTAAAAACAAAAAAACCACTAACGAATCAAACTCATTAGTGGTTTTTATTCTTTTTAAAGAATGAAATTACTCATTTAACATTTTCCAAAGTTTATCTTTCAATTCTGTTAATCCTTGTTGAGCAACCGAAGAAATAAACAAATAAGGTACATCTTTGAAAGCTTCATCTAATTCTACTTTCAATTCAGCTCTTAATTCATCATCCAGCATATCACATTTAGTAATAATCAACAAACGTTCTTTGTCTAACATCTCAGGATTGTATTTGGTCAATTCATTAACCAAAATATCATATTCTGCTTTGATGTCAGGTGTATCAACTGGTACCATGAAAAGCAAAGTTGAATTTCGCTCAATATGACGCAAGAAATAATGTCCTAAGCCTTTTCCTTCGGCAGCACCTTCAATAATTCCAGGAATATCTGCAATTACAAAAGATTGAAAATCTCTATAGGCAACAATTCCTAAATTTGGTTTTAAAGTCGTAAATGGATAATCGGCAATTTTAGGTTTTGCAGAAGTCAATACAGATAGCAAAGTTGATTTTCCTGCATTAGGAAAACCTACTAAACCAACATCTGCCAAAACTTTCAATTCTAAAATCACGTCCATTTCAACACCTGGTAATCCAGGCTGGGCGTAACGAGGGGTTTGATTAGTAGAACTTCTAAAATGCCAGTTTCCTAATCCTCCTTTTCCGCCTTTAGCTAAAATTTTACGTTCTCCGTCCTCAGTAATTTCAAATAAAACCTCTCCGGTTTCTTTATCTTTCACAACCGTTCCTAATGGCACTTCGATATATTTATCATCTCCATCTGCACCTGTACTTCGGTCTCCTCCTCCATCACCGCCGTGACCCGCTTTAATGTGACGGGCAAATTTCAAGTGGAATAAAGTCCAAAGACCTTTATTACCCACAATATAAATATGACCTCCACGACCACCATCACCACCATCTGGCCCCCCTTTTTCAATAAATTTTTCTCTATGTAAATGCGTAGAACCTTTTCCTCCTTTTCCGGAAGAAACAAATATTTTTACGTAATCTACAAAATTCCCCTCTGTCATGTTTTTAAGTGTTCAGTCATCAGTATTTAAGTGTTCAATTTCAGATTACTCCTAATTAACACTAAATCTTTCGACAATTTAATTCTTTTTTTCAATGTTCCTTTTTTTAATTGCAAAATAACCGCCAACTAAAAGCCTGAACATTGTGTACTTTTATTTAATTGCTTTTATTAAAACCTTATCGATTTTTACACCATCCATATCGATAACTTCAAATTCAAATTTATGCCAAATAAACTTTTCTCCTTGTTTAGGTATATGTGACAATTCGGTCATAATTAATCCACTCACAGTCGTTACCTCATAATCACTCAACAATTCGTCCAAATCAAAATAGGTCAAGAAATCATGTAAGGAATAATGTCCATCGACTAACCAACTTCCATCCTCTCTTTCAATTAATTGAAAATCCTCTTTATAAAAATCCGAGGCATTCCCTACTAAAGCCTCTAAAATATCATTCAAGGTAATTATTCCTTGAAAAACACCATATTCATCAGCTATTACAGCATAATGAACACCCGTTTTCTTGAAGTTTTCCAAGGCATTATAGGCCGTAGTATGCTCCATCATATAAGGTGCTTCAGTCAAAATAGCTTCCAGATTGAAGTTCTTTTTTTCAATATTGGCAAATATATTTTTCAAACTCACTACTCCCACAATTTCATCAATATTATCCTTATAGACGGGATAAAAGGAATGCAATTCCTGGAGCATAAATTCTTTAACCTGTTTTTTATCAGCTTCTAACGGCAATAACACTACCGATTTTCTATGCGTCATTAAAGAGTTCACTTTTCGGTCTCCAATGTGAAATACACGCTCCACAATATCTTGTTCTATTTCTTGAACTTCACCTACTTCTGTTCCTTCTTTGATAATTGCTTTGATTTCTTCTTCCGTTACTTTACCATCCGCTGTTGGTTTAATTTGTAGCACATTCAATAAAAATTCTGTTGAATGTGTTAACAACCAAATAAATGGTGCTGTAATAATAGAAACAATTTTCATTGGCATTGCTACCGATTTAGCAATGGATTCTGGATAATTTAAGCCGATTCTTTTAGGTAATAATTCTCCTAAAACCAAAGAGAAAAAAGTTAAAACCACTACAACAATACCTACTGCTATCGAATGTGCATAGGGCTTTAAAATTTCAAAACTTAAAACAAATGTTTCAACATCTGCTGTAATTTTATCACCACTAAAAATACCCGTCAAGATGCCTATAAGTGTAATTCCTATTTGAACCGTCGATAAAAATTTATTAGGCGAATTGGCCAAATCTAGCGCTATTTGCGCACTACTATTTCCTTTTTTTGCTGAAGTTTCCAGTCTTGATTTTCTAGCCGAAATCAAAGCGATTTCCGACATCGAAAAAAGCCCGTTAAGGATAATCAAAAAAAGAATAATTAATAGTTCCATTATTTTTGTTTCATTTTAAAAAAATTTAAAGTTTAAGGTTGCTAAAAATACGCTAGCAACTTTAAACTTTAAACAGCAAACAATTTGTATTATAAATTGTCAATTACATTACTTAAACGCTCGGTAATTTCAGCAATTGAACCAATACCGTTTACAGCGTGAAATTTATTTTGTTCTTTGTAAAAACCAATAAGTGGAGCTGTTTTTTCATTGTATTCTTGGTATCTGTTACGAATTTTCTCTTCGTCTTGGTCATCTGCTCTTCCAGAAGTTTTTCCTCTCTCTAACAAACGAGCGACAAGAACCTCATCATCAGCCTCTAAAGCAACAGTAGCTGTAATTATTTCATTTTTTGTAGCTAAGAAAGCATCTAAAGCCTTAGCTTGAGCAATTGTTCTAGGAAAACCATCAAATAAGAATCCTGAAGAATCTGGATTAGCTTCAACTTCACTTTGCAACATTTTTATGGTCACTTCATCAGGAACTAATTCACCATTGTTGATATACGTTTGTGCTAGTTTACCTAATTCTGTTTCATTTTTGATATTAAATCTAAAAATATCACCTGTTGAAAGATGTGTCAAGTTGTATTTTTCTTTTAAAAACTCAGCTTGAGTTCCTTTTCCAGCTCCTGGTTTCCCAAATAAAACAATGTTAGTCATTTTTAATCTTTTTAGTTTTTAATCTTTTAGTTGATATACTTCTGGCAAATTTCGACCTAAACCGTCATAGTCTAAACCAAAACCTACTATAAATTTGTTAGGAATTTGAATCCCTATATAATCAATTTTCACCTCCTTTTTATAAGCCTCAGGTTTAAAAAAAAGAGTCGCTATTTTAAAATGTTTTGGATTTTGTTTTTTAAATAATGCTTTCAATTCGACAATAGTATGTCCTGTATCAACAATATCTTCAATAACAATTACGGTTCGCCCCGTTAAATCCTGATTCAAACCGATTAATTCCTTTACTTGATTGGTAGAGTTCATTCCCTCATAAGAAGCCATTTTTACAAAACTCACTTCGCAGGGTTTTGAATACTTTTTTACAAAGTCGGAAACCACCATAAAAGAACCATTCAAAACTCCAACAAAAACAGGGATTTCATCTGCAAAATCGTCTTCAATTTGATCCACCATTTTTTGAATAGCAAAATCTATTTCCTCAGCAGAAATAAACGGCACAAATTCTTTATCGTGAAGCTGAATCATTATTTTTATTTTTTAAAATAATGGGCAAAGATAGGGATTTCGAAATTCAGTTTCGCAATTGATTCTTAATTTGTATTTTTAAAGCCTATACCTACAAATTTATGAGCGAATTAAATTGCATTATTACACAAACCACAGGGTATAAAAATAGCCGACAAACGACTGCTAATTTCATACTATCAAGCCCTGAATTGATGGAAGATTTTATGCAAATTTGTTTCGACAACAAGAATCCCGACCACTACAAAGCCTGCTGGGTCATGGAATTAATAGCTCTTGAAAAACTAAATTGCCTTCAAAACGATCTTCAACTAATTTGTTCCAAAAGCAAAAATCTGAGCAATGAAAGTGCCATTCGTCCTTTGTCTAAAGTCATTTATTTATTGATCGAAGCTCATTATAAAATAGAAAAACCAGAAATTCATTTTACCGAAAACCAACTTCAGGAACTAATCGAAATCAATTTTGACTGGCTTATTGGCGATACAAAAGTAGCTTCCAAAGTATACGCAATGCGAAGTTTACTCCTTTTAGGTAAAGATTTCAACTGGATTCTTCCCGAATTACAAAACATACTAACCAAGGATTTCAGCTCCCATACTGCTGCTTACAAAGCGGTTTCTAAGCATATTTTGAAGAAAATAAAATAGCATTTTTCAAATCCATCATTAAAAAGTATCTTTGCGCCATTAAACTTTCGACACAATGAATTATTTTTCTTCTGATTTTAAATTAGGAATTCTAGGAGGCGGACAATTAGGAAAAATGCTCTTATTTGACACTAGAAAATTTGACATACAAACTTACGTTCTGGATCCAAGCGAAGAAGCACCTTGCCGAATAGCTTGCAACCATTTTTTTCAAGGTGACTTAATGGATTTTGACACCGTTTATGAATTTGGAAAAAAAGTAGATGTCTTGACTTTCGAAATCGAATTGGTGAACCTTGAAGCTTTAGAAAAATTAGAAAGTGAAGGTTTAAAGGTATATCCTTCTCCAAAAACATTGAGAAGTATTCAAAACAAAGGAAGACAGAAAGATTTTTATACTCAAAATAATATTCCAACTGCTCCTTACAAACGTTTTAACGATTTAGAAAATCTAAAATCAGAAATCGTTAATCAACAATCAACAATCCAACTGCCATTCGTTTGGAAATGTACTGAATTTGGTTACGATGGAAATGGTGTTAAAATCATCCGTCAAGTTGTTGATTTAGACAGTTTGCCAAATGTAGAATGTATTGCAGAGGAAATGATTCCTTTCAAAAATGAATTAGCGGTTATTGTTTGTCGCAATCCTTCTGGAGAAATCAAAACGTATCCTGTGGTAGAAATGGAATTCCATCCGGAAGCCAATCAGGTAGAATATGTGATTTGCCCGGCTCGTATTGACGATGCAGTTGCCGAAAAAGCCAGAGCAATTGCGCTGAATGTTTCTCAAAATTTCAATCATGTAGGTCTTTTAGCTGTGGAAATGTTCCAAACTGAGGACGACGAAGTAATTGTTAACGAAGTGGCTCCTCGCCCACATAACTCAGGTCATTATTCTATTGAAGCGAGTTATACTTCGCAATTTGAAAATCATTTGCGTGCTATTTTGGATTTACCATTAGGTGATACTGACAGCAAAGTTGCCGGAATTATGGTGAATTTAGTAGGTGAAGAAGGTTACTCAGGAAATGTGGTTTACCAAAATATCGAGAAAATATTAGGTTGGAATGGTGTTACGCCACATATTTATGGTAAAAAACAAACGCGTCCGTTTAGAAAAATGGGACACGTAACCATTGTCAACGAAAACATGACCGAAGCTAGAAAAATTGCCGAGGATGTTAAGAATACGATTAGAGTGATTAGTGAATAATTAAAAAATTTAAAGATTGAAAAATTTAAATATTCCAAGCTATTTTTAAATCATTCAATCATTTAATCTTTAAATATAAAATAAATGAAAGTAGCCGTTATCATGGGAAGCATCTCTGACATGCCAGTGATGCAAGATGCCATCAACATATTAAAAGAATTTGGAATCGACACAGAAGTAGATATTGTTTCGGCTCACAGAACACCGGAAAAATTATTTGATTTCAGCAACAACGCTCATAAAAGAGGAATTGCTGTAATTATCGCTGGTGCTGGTGGAGCAGCGCATTTACCTGGAATGGTTGCTTCGATGTCGCCACTTCCTGTAATTGGAGTTCCTGTAAAATCAAGCAACTCTATCGATGGTTGGGATTCAGTTTTATCCATTTTACAAATGCCGGGTGGAGTTCCTGTAGCAACAGTGGCTTTAAACGGTGCTAAAAACGCTGGAATCCTAGCCGCACAAATCATCGGAAGCGCGAATGCTGATGTATTAAACAAAATTGTTGCTTACAAACTAAGCTTAAAAGAAGCGGTTATCAAAGCTTCTGAAAGTCTTAAATAAAAATAGTATTCAGTAATCCGTTTTTAGTAGTCAGTCCCAATCTGAACACTAAAAACGGCGCACTGACCACTTTAAATACTACCAAAATGAGTATTCTTACTAAACATTTCGATACTAAACACAATACCGCTCCATTTTCACAAATAAAAAACGAAGATTATTTCCCGGCTTTTCAGGAAGGAATTGCTTTAGCCAAAGCTGAAATCGAGGCAATTGTAAACAATCCAGAAGCTCCTACTTTTGAAAACACGATTGAAGCCATGGATTATTCTGGTGAAGTTCTAGATCGTTTATCAAGTATCTTCTTCAATTTGAATTCGGCAGAAACCAATGAGGAAATGCAAAAAATCGCTCAGGAAGTTTCGCCTTTGTTATCGGAATTCAGCAATGATATTACTTTAAATCCGGAACTTTTTGCTCGAATCAAAAGCGTTTATGAGCAAAAAGAAAACTTAAATTTAACTCCGGAACAAAGTACTTTATTAGATAAAAAATACAAAAGTTTTTCACGTAATGGAGCGAATCTGGCCGAAGAACAAAAAAATCAATTGCGCGAAATCGACAAAGAATTATCAAAGTTGAGTTTGCAATTTGGCGAAAATGTTTTGGCTGAAACCAATGCGTTCCAAATGCATTTAACGGATGAAAAAGATTTAGCGGGTTTACCGGAAGGCACTATTGAAGCGGCTCGTTCTTTGGCAAAAGCCCAAGAAAAAGAAGGATGGATTTTCACCTTAGACCATCCAAGTTACCTTCCTTTTATGACCTATGCCGACAATAGAGAATTGCGTAAAAAAATGGCAATTGCTTTTGGCTCTAAAGGTTTTCAGAACAACGAATTCAACAACGAGGAAATCGTTCTAAAAATAGTAAAACTGCGTCACCAAAGAGCTAATTTATTGGGATATGCTACGCATGCCCATTTTGTTTTAGAAGAAAGAATGGCCGAAAGTCCTGAAAAAGTAATGGCTTTCGAAAATGATTTATTAACTAAAGCTAAACCAGCTGCGCTAAAAGAATTTGAACAATTATCCACTTTCGCAAAAGAAATGCATGGAATCGAGCAATTGGAAAAATGGGATGGCGCATATTATTCAGAAAAACTAAAACAACAATTGTTTAATCTGGATGATGAAAAACTAAAGCCTTATTTCCAATTAGAAAAAGTTTTAAACGGTGCTTTTACCATTGCCGGAAAATTATTCAGATTAACTTTTACCGAAGTATTTGACATTGACAAATACCACGAAGAAGTGATGACGTATGAAGTTACCGATGCTAATAATGATTTGGTTGCTATTTTCTACGCCGACTTTTTCCCAAGAAAAGGAAAACGCAACGGTGCTTGGATGACCTCTTTCAAATCACAATATGTAAAAAATGGCGTAAACGAAAGACCGCATATTTCTAACGTTTGTAACTTTACAAAACCAACTGAAACCAAACCATCCTTATTAACATTTAATGAAGTAACGACTTTGTTCCATGAATTTGGACACGGTTTACACGGTATGTTGGCCAACACAATCTATCCAAGTTTATCCGGAACTTCGGTGTATTGGGATTTTGTAGAATTGCCTTCACAGGTAATGGAAAACTGGTGTTACGAACCGGAAGCCTTAGCTTTATTTGCAACACATTATCAAACTGGCGAAGTAATTCCGCAGGAATATGTAGAAAAAATCAAAGAAAGTGCTAGTTTCCAAGAAGGTTTAGCTACTTTACGTCAATTGAGTTTTGGACTTTTAGATATGGCTTGGCACGGACAGGACCCTACAAATATTAGTGACTTAAAAGCTTTCGAAACAGAACAATTTAAAAACACCCAATTGTATCCTGATGTAGCCGAAAATGCAATGAGTACCGCTTTCTCTCATATTTTCCAAGGAGGTTATTCTTCGGGATATTACAGCTACAAATGGGCGGAAGTTCTGGATGCTGATGCTTTTGAATACTTTAAAGAAAACGGTATTTTCAACAAAGAAATCGCCGATAAATTCAAAGACAACGTTCTTTCTAAAGGAGGAACGGAACACCCAATGACTTTGTACAAACGCTTTAGAGGTCAGGAACCAAAACCGGATGCTTTGTTGAGAAGAGCAGGACTTTTATAGATTACAGTCCCGAAGCCTCGGGACAGATTTCAGAATGCAGATATAAACCGAAGTAGTGATGCTTCGGTTTTTCATTTTAAATAAACTTTCATTTTTTTTTGAAAGTTTAAAAACTTTTACTTACTTTTACACTATGGAATTCAAAGAAGCAAAAAATAAGTTCGTACAAACCTGGGGAGCATTAGGTTCTCAATGGGGCATTAATAAAACCATGGCGCAAATTCATGCTTTATTAATGGTTTCGCCTGAAGCTGTTTCTATGGAAGACATTATGGAAGAATTACAAATTTCCCGCGGTAATGCAAGCATGAATTTAAGAGCATTAATGGATTGGGGAATTGTATATAAAGAATACAAAGCCGGAGAAAGAAGGGAATTTTTTACAGCCGAAAAAGATTTGGACGAATTAGCCGTAAAAATTTCCAGAGAGCGAAGCAAAAGAGAAATTAAGCCTGCTCTTAAAATTCTAAAAGAAGTCTCGACAATTGAAGCAAATAATTCAGCTGAAGAAAAGCATTTTATTGACCAAACAACCAAACTCTATGATTTTGTTTTAAAAGCCGATAATGTTTTGGACAAAATCACTGAATACAAAGACAATTGGTTAACCAAATTAGTAGTTAAAATAATGAAATAAAAAAAATTAAACATAACTTTCATTTTTTTCTGAAAGTTTAAAAACAAAAAATAATCATGAAAAATATAAATTACTTAAATTACTTTTTTGTTGGAATTCCAGTAGTACTCATCTTATTCGGTTATCTAACAAGCCAAAGTTCAGGGAATCTTATTGGTTGCGGATTATTGTTTACGATACTTACAGGATTATTTCAAATTGTTATTGGTGCCAAAATGCTAATTGATGAACCAAATGATAAAATGCTTCAAACCTACATTATATCAGTAATTCTTTTTTTTTACGATATTGGTTTTCAATGGTTTAATTCTTTACAGTGATATTTTATATTTTATATTTTATCCTATTATTTATACCTCCCATGCTAGCAATATATCTTACAATAATAATTCATAAAAAAGCAAACAAATGAACCTTAACATCATTGCATATACAATCTATCTCTGTATTACAATTTTTATCATTCTAAAAGTTGGAAAAATATGCTATAAAAATGGAAATATTTTTGTTTCTGAATTGATTCCGAATCATTCGGATATCTGTCAAAAAATCAATCAGGTTTTACTTTTAGGTTATTATCTGCTGAATATTGGCTACTGCGCTATGAAACTAATTTCCTGGCAAAAAATTTTATCATTCGCCCAGCTAATTGAAACCTTAGGAACCAAAACAGCAATTATCATCTTTATCATTTCGCTATTACATTATTTCAACATCATCATCTTAACCAAATACATTAATAAATTAATTCAATAATTCTTAAAACTAATATCATGGAAACTACAAAAATTTTAATCGGTTACAGTATTTATTTACCAATTGCATTATTCCTTACTTATTATGTTTCTAAAACTTTATTTAAAAACAGCAAAGTTTATATGATGGACATTTTTAGAGGACGTGAAGAAATTGCTCAAGCAACAAATAAACTTTTCGAAACTGGATTCTACTTACTTAATTTGGGTTTTGCTTTGATGATTTTAAAAATGAATCTATACAACAACAGCTATCAATTACTTATTGAAACATTGAGTTATAAAATTGGTGGATTCACTATTTATTTAGGAATAATGCTTTTTCTAAACTTATATTTCTTTTTTAGAGGAAAAAGAAAAGCTAAAGAAAATCAATAATAAAATATTTTCGAAATCTAAATCTACAATAATGACAAAACTAATCATAGCAGCTGGAACAGGATTTTTAGGTCAGGTTTTAGTAAATCATTTCAAAGACAAGTTTGACGAAATTGTAATTCTGACACGAGGAAAATCAAAAACAACTGACGGAATTAAATATGTAAACTGGAACGCCAGAACATTTTCCGGTTGGGAAAAAGAATTAGAAAATGCCACTGTTTTAATTAATCTTACAGGTAAATCTGTAGATTGTCGCTATACAAAAGAAAACAAAAAGGCTATTTTATTATCTCGAATTGACAGTACCAAAATTCTAAATAAAGCAGTTTTACATTGTCAAAATCCGCCAAAACACTGGCTTAATTCATCAACTGCAACTATTTATCGTTTTTCATTAGACAAGCAAATGGATGAAATTGATGGCGAAATTGGAAATGATTTTTCTATAAACGTAGCACTTTCATGGGAGAAAGCATTTTTTAAAACAGAAACTTCTAAAACCATGAAAACCGCATTGCGAACTTCAATCGTATTAGGAAAAAATGGCGGTGCTTTTATTCCGTTAAAGACCTTGGCTAAAATAGCTTTTGGAGGAAAACAAGGAAAAGGAAATCAGTTTGTAAGTTGGATTCACGAAGAAGATTTTGCTCGTGCAATCGATTTTGTTATCCAAAAACAAATCACCGGTGTAATCAATATTGTAGCTCCAGAGCCAATTCGTAACAATGATTTCATGAAAAAACTTCGAAAAGCAGTTGGCTTTCCATTCGGAATTCCGTTGAGCAAATTCTTTCTGGAGATTGGCTCTTTTTTTATTCGAACAGAAACAGAATTAGTTTTAAAAAGCAGAAATGTGATTCCGAAACGTCTTTTAGAAAATGGATTTCAGTTTAAGTTTAGTAATATTGATAAGACTTTTAAAAATTTATTATGAACATGAATTTTGCAACAAAACATTATTTCCTAACAATACTATTTGGACCATTAATTTTTATTATAAAAAGCTGTATCTATGATTTTTCACTACTTAATTTATTTGATATAGCTCATCTGTATTTCATTATATTGTTTATGGGATTAATTTTTTCTATCCCTACTTATATCATTTACAATTTTGTTTTTATTATAATTAAAAATAAAGCTATTAATGAATTTTATTCAAAAATTACTTTAACTCTAATTATTGTCGTAGGAATCTGGGTAACAACTGCTATCATCAGTGGTACTATTTGGCTTGAAATTGCTATATCTTATTCAATTCCGCCAATCATTACGGGATTAATTTTTAAGTCTTACTTTAAAGAAACTGTAAAAACATCAAAAAAAATAAATTGAAAAATCATTTCTACATAAAAACCACCATTAACCACCAAAGAATAGGAATACTTTCGACCCAAAAAGAAGAATAATATTTCGAGCGATTTTCATTTGAAAACAGCAAAAACGCAGCAAGCATAACCACTAAAATTAAGTTTACCAACAACTGTTTCTCGACAAAATTATTTTTTAAAAATTCTAAAAAATAAAAGGGAATTAGCAACAATAATCCTAACTGCTTAGTTCGCTTCACTCCTATTTGTTGCGGAACTGTTTTAAGATGAGGATCATCAGCATTCAAATCGATGATTTCAAAAACCAAAATCAAATCGAAAACCAAGATAAAACGTTGTATGCATTTGATGAAAAAATCAGAATCTAAATCATGATGCGCATTCACTAAAGGCAACATCAACGTCACGCCCACCCAACACAAGGCTACAATATAAATTTTAACCCCAGCCCAGTTTCTGGCATTCTTTCTATTTGGAAAAAAAGGAAGTGTGTACAACAGCGTTAAGAGTAAAACAACAACTGCAATAACTTGGGTAATTCGTTCCAATTGAAAAAAATAATAACCCACTGCCATGAAAGAAATGAAGCTCAACAAAGCAATCATTTTTAACTCATTTCGCATCATTCTTTTCTTAGCTCTTGCCAACGCATCATATTTTACAAAATTATATCCTACAATGGTTCCGAAAAAAGCAAAATAAGCGATGTTTTCATCGTATGAAATGGCAAACATATATTGTGTCATTCGCACCAAAGCATAAACTGATAAAGCCACATGAATGCTTGATTTTAGATAAAAATCGAAAAGAGATTGAATACGAATCATCTAACAAATGTAACCATTTAAGGATGAAAATTATAAATTCTTCATAAAACAAATAAAATCAATTCTAAAAAAATGATTAGAAAGAGAAATATACTTATTTTTGCACCTCAAAAAATTACAAAATCTTTCATGAAAACAGATGCTTTTGCTTTAAGACACATCGGGCCAAGAGAAACTGACCTAGAACACATGTTCAAAACAATTGGTGTTACTAATATGGACCAATTACTTTATGAGACTTTTCCAGACAATATTCGTTTGAAAAATGATTTAACACTTGATCCGGCAATGACTGAATACGAATATGCTAATCATATTCAGGAATTAGGCAAAAAAAATAAAGTTTTCAAATCGTATATCGGTTTAGGATACCACCCAACCATTGTTCCTGCTCCAATTCAAAGAAATATTTTTGAAAATCCAGGATGGTACACTGCTTACACACCTTATCAAGCAGAAATTGCTCAAGGTCGTCTAGAAGCAATTCTGAACTTCCAAACGGTAGTTACTGAACTTTCAGGAATGGAAATCGCTAATGCTTCTCTTCTTGACGAAGGTACAGCTGCAGCAGAAGCAATGTCTTTATTATTTGACGTTCGTACTCGTGACCAAAAGAAAAATAATGTTTGCAAATTCTTCGTTTCAGAGGAAATTTTACCTCAAACTTTATCAGTTTTACAAACTCGTTCTACTCCAATAGGAATTGAATTAGTTGTGGGTAATCATGAAACTTTTGATTTTTCTAACGAATTTTTCGGAGCTATTCTTCAATACCCTGGTAAATATGGACAGGTAAACGATTATTCAGCGTTTATCGCTAAAGCAAAAGATAACGAAATCAAAGTTGCCGTTGCTGCAGATATTTTATCATTGGCTACCTTAACCTCTCCAGGAGAAATGGGAGCTGCTGTTGTAGTAGGTACTACACAACGATTTGGTATCCCAATGGGTTACGGTGGACCTCACGCTGCTTACTTTGCTACTAAAGAAGAATACAAACGTTCAATGCCAGGACGTATCATCGGTGTGTCTATCGATACTAACGGAAACCGTGCATTACGTATGGCTTTAGGAACTCGTGAGCAACACATCAAACGTGAAAAAGCAACTTCAAACATCTGTACTGCTCAGGTATTATTAGCTGTAATGGCTGGTATGTATGCGGTTTATCATGGTCCTAAAGGATTACAATATATTGCAAATAAAGTTCACGCTTCGGCAGTAACTACTGCAGACGCTTTAAATAAATTAGGTGTTTACCAAACTAACTCGGCTTACTTTGACACCATCTTAGTAAAAGCTAATGCTCAAAAAGTAAAAGCAATCGCTGAGAAAAACGAAGTAAACTTCTTTTACGTTGATGCGGATACCATTTCTATCTCATTGAACGAAACTACTTCTATCAACGACATCAACCAAATCATTGCTATTTTTGCTGAAGCTACAGGAAAAGAAGCTTTCGCAGTTACTGAATTGTCAACTGCGAGTCAATTACCAGCTTCTTTAGAAAGAACATCTTCTTTCTTAACTCACGAAGTTTTCAACACTTACCGTTCTGAAAGCCAATTGATGCGTTACATCAAAAAATTAGAGCGCAAAGATTTATCATTGAACCACTCTATGATTTCTCTAGGTTCTTGTACTATGAAATTGAACGCAGCTTCAGAAATGTTACCTTTATCGATGCCTAACTGGAACAGCATTCACCCATTTGCACCAGTAGAACAAGCAGAAGGTTACATCACGATGCTTAAAAAATTAGAAAATCAATTAAGTGTTATCACTGGATTTGCCGGAACGACTTTACAACCCAACTCTGGTGCTCAAGGAGAATATGCTGGTTTAATGGCTATTCGTGCCTATCACTTATCTCGCAATGAAGGTCACCGTAACGTATGTTTAATCCCATCATCAGCTCATGGAACTAATCCAGCTTCTGCTGCTATGGCGGGAATGAAAATCGTAGTTACAAAAACAACTCCAGAAGGAAATATTGACGTAGAAGATTTAAGAGAAAAAGCAATCGAGCACAAAGATGATTTATCATGCTTAATGGTTACTTACCCTTCTACTCACGGAGTTTACGAGTCTACTATTATTGAAATCACACAATTAATCCACGATAACGGAGGATTGGTATATATGGATGGCGCAAACATGAATGCACAAGTAGGTTTAACAAATCCTGCTACTATTGGAGCTGATGTATGTCACCTAAACTTACACAAAACTTTTGCTATCCCTCATGGTGGTGGTGGACCTGGTGTAGGACCAATTTGTGTAAACGAAAAATTACTTCCATTTTTACCTACTAACCCTGTATTAAACGTGGGCGGAGAACAAGCAATCACTGCCATTTCTTCTGCTCCTTACGGTTCGGCTTTAGTATGTTTGATTTCTTATGGATACATCACCATGTTAGGTGCTGAAGGATTAAGAAGCGCTACAGAATATGCTATTCTTAATGCTAATTATATGAAAGCTCGTTTTGAAGGACACTACCCAATTCTTTACACAGGAGAATGTGGTAGAGCAGCTCACGAAATGATCTTAGACTGTCGTGCATTTAAAGAAAACGGAATTGAAGTAGGTGATATCGCTAAGCGTTTAATGGACTACGGTTTCCACGCACCAACAGTTTCTTTCCCAGTTGCAGGAACATTAATGATTGAACCAACTGAATCTGAAGATTTAGCAGAGTTAGACCGTTTTTGTGATGCAATGATTGCTATCAGAAAAGAAATTGAAGCAGCTACAGCTGAGGATAAAAACAATGTATTGAAAAACGCCCCTCACACTTTAGCTATGTTAACTGCTGATACTTGGAATTTCCCATACTCGAGAGAAACGGCAGCTTTCCCATTGGATTATATTGCAGATAACAAATTCTGGCCATCTGTTCGTCGTGTTGACGATGCTTATGGTGACAGAAACCTAGTTTGTTCTTGCGCTCCTATAGAAGCTTACATCGAGAATTAATCGCTCTAAATGATATTGATAAGGCCTCGTTTTTCACGAGGCCTTTTTGTTTCTAAACCATATCAAAAGCAGTAAATAATTAATATTCAACTACCTATTTAAATTCTTCAATTAAAAGCAGAGGGTTTTTTAAATTCTTAAAAAAATATCAGTAATTTTGCCAATTACTTAGCGTTTAGTATTTTTCTAAACTTTAAAATAATACAATTGCTATTTCGTTTTTAATAGAAAACATTCAAATGAATATAAAAATAACTGGAACAGGAAGTTACATTCCTGAACGCATCATCTCCGACAAATACTTTGAACTTCATCAATTTCTCAATGATGATGGCACCCCTATCAAACAATCGAATGAAGTAATTATCAAAAAATTCAAAGCCATTACTGGAATTGAAGAAAGAAGATATGCCGAATCACATCATAACACTTCAGATCTTGCCTTTTTAGCTTCTCAAAAAGCAATAACAAATGCAGGAATAGATGCCGAAACCCTTGATTATATCATTTTTGCTCACAACTTTGGTGATGTAAAATTTGGAAGCAATCAATCGGATATGATTCCGAGTTTAGCGAGTCGTGTGAAACACAAATTAGGTATTAAAAATCCCAAATGTGTAGCTTACGACCTTATTTTTGGATGTCCAGGATGGGTTGAAGGTGTTTTACAAGCTAATGCATATATCAAGTCGGGAATGGCTAAAAAATGCCTAGTTATTGGTGCTGAAACATTATCCAGAGTTGTTGACGATCACGACCGCGATTCTATGATTTATTCAGATGGCGCTGGTGCAACTATCATTGAAGCTTCTGATAATGAAACAGGAATGCTTTCTCATGAAACAGCTTCATTTACAGAAGAAGAAGTTGGTTTTTTATTCAATGGAAAATCATACCACCCAGGTTTAGACCAAAACATTAATTATATCAAAATGTATGGTCGAAAAATCTATGAATTTGCATTAACTAATGTTCCTCTAGCGATGAAAAGCTGTTTAGACAAAAGTGGCCTTTCGATAAATGATGTTAAAAAAATCCTGATTCATCAAGCCAATGAAAAAATGGACGAAGCCATCGTTAACCGTTTTTACAAACTATACGACAAAGAAGCTCCTGCCGACATTATGCCTATGAGTATTCACGACCTAGGAAATAGCAGTGTAGCAACCGTTCCAACTTTGTACGATTTAATCTTAAACGGACAAATTGAAAATCACGAAATCAACAAAGGGGACATCTTAATTTTTGCTTCTGTTGGAGCAGGAATGAATATCAACGCATTTGTTTATCGTTATTAAATCCCTTTAAATTCAAATAAAAAAACCACAATTGATTAATTCGATTGTGGTTTTTCTTTTATAGCAATTACTTCAAAATTTATCTGGATTTGATTTTAAGCAACATCTTATCTACCCAAAAATGATACGAGTACACTAATTTCATTTTATAAATAATACCCAAATTCATCAACAACGAAAATCCTGTTTTATAGATTAAATTAAGATAATTATTTTCCAAAGTTGGTAAAAAATAACAAACTAACAACACTGTTACAAACACCAAAACCAACTTTAAATACGACAGATCAAAAGGAAAAAGTTTGAACTTTTGGTAAATAAAAATCAGTTTCGAAAGATTGAAAAGCACCATCGCGATCAAGGAAGCATAAGCCACTCCTTCAATTCCCAAACGGAATACTTTGATAAAAATAATATTCAAAGAAACATTCAAAACTATCAGGACAAGAATAGCTATAAGGTTAAATCGGTAATATTTAGAATAGGTAATAATTTCCCCATTGAAACCCGTTCCCATATTAACCAAAACATTAAATCCTAAAATTAAGATCACCGAAACCGACGCCATTAAATTATCATGTGTAGGCAACAAAAGGAATAAATTTTCAATTCCTAAAAAGATACAACTATAAAGAAGCGCACCAATAAAAAACAACAATTTAGAAATTTCTTTATACTTTACATTCAACTCTTCCATCGCATTATTTTTGATATAATTCGAGATAATAGGCGCATACAAAGTAAATACTCCAGTTGCCGGAATTGCTAATGCCGAAGCCAAAGTAACTCCAATACTAAAGGAACCATTAGCTTCCATCGAAATGAATTTAGGAATCATAATCGCATCGATTCGAAACGCAAAAACAGAACCCAAACTTCCTGCAAAAGCATACAACGAAAATCGATACATTTCCTTTTTATCTATTTGCGAAAACAGCGATTTATAATCAAACTTAAATTCGGGTTTGAAATAACAAAACAAATAAATAGCCACAAACAAAGCTATCAATCCATAGGAAACAATATAGAAAATCAAGGATTCCTCTGAAGAAATATAGTGATGTAAAACCAATATAAAAATTAGCGGCAAAGCAATTTTAGGAACAATATTATCAAAAAAAGCAGGAACCGAAATCTTTTGGACAATAGTGGCTTGCTTCTTAAACAAATCGATAAACGCCATAAAAAAACCCATCACAAATGCCAGATAGATATAATCCATTTTTTTAAATATGGAAAAAAGAGAAAATCCACCCAGAGCTAACAAAACCAAAACACTCATAAAAAGAATGGACAAAACACTGTAATTAAACAATTGTTTTTCCTGATGATCATTCAACTTGGGACCAAATTTGATCAAAACCTGAGAAACACCTAAAAGCATTATGGGAAATAAAATCTGTGCTAAAGATTCGATATACCTAAAAACACCAAGCATTTCTTTGTTTTTAGGATACACAAAAAGCGTAGAAAAAATTCCAATCAAAATCCCCACATAATTAATGAGGGTAAAGAAAAAAGCCTGACGATGATCTGCTTTATTTTGCATAGCGCTGTATATCCGTTCCGTTGATCCCTTTTTGAGAATTATTTCGGATGGTTTTAATGTTTTTCAAATCCATCAACAGACCAAAATAATAAAAAAGAAGCTTATAAAAAAGAGAAAGCGACTTAGCTACACCTTCCGCTTTGGCATGAAACTTTGGCAAACCAACAACTGATTTCAAAGCTAACAAACCTGCCGAAACTAATGAATGATTACAATCAATCATTTGATTCAAAACTAAATATTTCGATTGCAACTCAATTTTACCACTGCTTAATTTTACAATTCTGTCATGGCAAATTGCCGATTTTTTTGCCACCGCAATTTTAAATTTGTGAAATAATACTCGGGTGCAAAAATTTCGATCCTCACCATAATGACTAAAAAGTGGCTCAAAATAACCTACTTTTTGAAAACACTCTTTAGAAACTAACCAAGCTGCCGCATTGATAAAAGGTACAATTCGTACACTTTCAGAATCCTCTTCTTTTTTAAATCTCGAATAATAGGTTTTAAAACTACTATCTAATGTTACTTCATCAGGCGAAAGATGCAACGGACTTACAATTCCAAAATTAGGATTAGCAAAAAGAACTTCGGCCATTTCAGTTACCGTATTTTCATAAATCCAGGTGTCTTGATTTAATAAAAAAACGGCATCTGCTCCATTTTTAAGCGCATAATCAATTCCGATATTATTAGCTTTACCAAAGCCTAAATTGACTTTACTTTCAATTAAATGAACATTTTTATATTCTCTCAAAAGGTAAACCGATTGGTCAGTCGAAGCGTTGTCTACTACAATAATATCAACTGGATAACTGGATTGCAGCAAAGAATCAATGTTCTTTTTTATCCAAGCTTGTCCATTATAGGTTACAACAACAACAGCAATTTTTTTTTCCAATCGAAAGTATATTTTTTAATCCCTGCAAAAATAATGATATTTGCACTAGACTTTGAAAAAAAATGAAATATTACCTTGTTATTCCGGCTCACAACGAAGAAGAATTTATTTCGTTGACCTTAGCATCTTTAATCACTCAAACCCTTTTACCCAAGAAAGTAGTTATTGTCAATGACAACTCGACGGATAGAACTGCCGAAATTGTTCAGGCTTTCGCCAAAGAGCATCCGTATATTTCATTGGTAGAAAAAACTTCGAGTGCGATTCATTTGCCAGGAAGCAAAGTAATTCAAGCTTTTCAAACGGGTTACGAAACTTTAGATGACGATTATGATGTAATCGTAAAACTAGACGCCGACTTAATTTTCCCGCTCAATTATTTCGAAACCATCACAAAGCATTTTCAATCGGATGAAAAAATTGGAATGGTTGGAGGATTTTGCTATATCGAAAAAAATGGCGAATGGGTTTTAGAAAATCTAACCGACAAAGACCATATTCGTGGGGCTCTAAAAGCCTATCGCAAGGAAACTTTCAAACAAATTGGCGGTTTACGACCTCAAATGGGTTGGGACACCGTTGACGAATTACTTTGTAAATTCTACAATTGGAAAGTCGTTACAGATGAATCTTTAAAAGTAAAACACTTAAAACCTACAGGGGCCAATTATAACAAGACAGCCCGTTACAAACAGGGTGAAGCTTTTTATACCCTAGGCTACGGATTTTGGATTACAGCTATTGCCTCGGCTAAACTGGCAATGATGAAAAAGAAACCGCTGTTATTTTTTGATTACATCCAAGGTTTTCTAAAAGCAAAATCAGAAAAAAAACTGTTGTTAGTCAATGAAGAACAGGCTAAATTTATTCGCCAGTATCGTTTAAAAAAGATGAAAGAGAAGTTATTTCGTTAATTAGACATTTCGAAAAAGCGTATCGTTATCATTCATAACTCACAACTTATAACTATTTTTGACCATATTCGAAAATTATGATGCTCATTAGATACTTATCACATATAGGGAGATACTTCCTAATGCTCAAAGAGATTTTTAGCAAACAGACAAAATGGTCTATGATGCGTAACCTAATCTTTAAAGAAATCGACGATTTAATTATTGGTTCTCTTGGAATTGTTGCCTTCATCTCCTTCTTCGTGGGTGGAGTTGTATCCATTCAAACGGCTTTAAACTTAACGAATCCTCTTATCCCAAAATACTTAATTGGATTTGCCACACGTCAATCGGTAATTTTGGAATTTGCACCTACTTTTATTTCGGTGATTATGGCTGGAAAAATGGGATCTTTTATTACCTCCAGCATTGGAACCATGCGTGTTACCGAACAAATTGACGCTCTAGAAGTAATGGGTGTTAACTCCTTAAATTATTTGGTTTTCCCTAAAATTATTGCTTTGCTTTTATATCCTTTCGTTATTGGTATCAGTATGTTTTTAGGCATTTTAGGAGGATGGATTGCTGGTGTTTATGGAGGTTTTACAACCAGTACCGATTTCGTTTCCGGAGCTCAAATGCAATTTATTCCGTTTCATATTACTTATGCCTTTATCAAAACATTCATTTTTGCGATGCTATTGGCTACAATTCCTTCCTTTCACGGTTACTACATGAAAGGTGGAGCTTTAGAAGTAGGTAAAGCCAGTACAACATCCTTTGTTTGGACCTCGGTTTCCATCATTCTTTTCAATTATATATTAACACAGTTATTATTAGGATCATGATAGAAGTTAAAGACGTTGAAAAATCATTTGGAGAGAGTAAAATCCTAAAAGGAATCACTACTACTTTTGAAACGGGTAAAACCAATTTAATTATCGGTCAAAGTGGTTCTGGAAAAACGGTTTTATTAAAAAGTTTATTAGGTATTCACCATCCTGAAGTTGGAACAATTTCGTTTGATGGCCGAATATACTCCAATCTTGAACCTGAAGAAAAAAGGGATTTACGTACCGAAATCGGAATGGTATTTCAAGGAAGTGCTTTATTTGACTCTATGACAGTAGCCGAAAATGTAGCTTTTCCTCTAAAAATGTTCTCCAATAAAAACAAATCGGAAATTAACGATCGTGTTGATTTTGTTTTAAAAAGAGTAAATCTTATTGATGCTCACCATAAATTACCTTCAGAAATTTCAGGAGGAATGCAAAAACGTGTTGCGATTGCTCGAGCGATTGTAAACAATCCAAAATACTTATTTTGTGACGAACCCAACTCAGGTCTAGACCCAAATACCTCAATTTTGATTGATAACCTCATCAAAGAAATCACCGAAGAATACAACATTACCACTGTAATCAATACGCACGATATGAACTCGGTGATGGAAATAGGTGAAAAAATCCTATTCCTGAAAAATGGTCTAAAAGCTTGGGAAGGTAATAAAGAAGAAATATTTAGAACGGATAATGAAGCCGTAGTTGCTTTTGTCTATTCTTCTAATTTATTTAAAAAAGTTAGAGAAGCTTATCTGAAAGGATATTAATCCCAAAACCAACAAAAAGAAATCCCAAATTCCAATTTTGCATTATAACGGAATTTGGGATTTTTTTATCACTTAATTTCTAATTAATTCCACCTCAGCATTTGGATTAAAAAGATACAAACGACCGGAACTGATTTCTAAGCATTCAAAACGTTTGGTTCGCACAGCTATTTTTTTGAAAACCTTTCCGTTTTTAATTCGAAAAACACTTCCATAAGGAATTTCGAAAATATAATTTTTATCATTTGCTTTATCATACTGCTTCAAAGCGAGTGACAAAGTTGTATCGGTATCGCTACTGGCTGATGGATTTCTAAAATGCCTAGCTAATAAAGGTAATAAATGATTAGGAAAAATTTCAGGTCGGATATAGGGAACCATCAATTGCTGAAAAACATATTTCCATTCGTTTCCATGTGGCTTGATGTTACGACCAAATTTTTCAAAAGCTACTAAATGCGCAATTTCGTGAATAAGCGTAATTAAAAAACGGTATTTATTCAAACTCCCATTTACTGTAATTTCGTGTTTACCGTTCATAGCCTTGCGATAATCACCATGACGAGTTGCACGTTCATTAACAATTTTTAAATGCACCCTGTTTTCTACAATCAACTCAAAAGCGGGTTTGACTGCATGCTCAGGAAGATATTTTGCTAAAGTATCGCTCAATTTTTCTTTAAGTTATTGGTTGTGGGTTATGAGTTATGAGTTAAGTCAAGATTTTAAGAAAAGTAAAACTCTAGACTTCTAATTTCTAACTTCTAACCTCAAACTTTATTTTACGGATTTGTCGTTGAAACCTGCAACAGTTTCCCATTAAAATATTTATTACCATTTAATGTAAAATCAAAAATATAGGTTGCCATTCCTTCAGCTGAAATGGGTGCCTGATAACCTGGGAAAGCTTCTTGCAACATTTCTGTTTGTACCGCTCCAAGAGCTAGCACATTAAAAGAAATTCCTCTTTCTTTATATTCTTCCGCTAGTAATTCTGAAAGTGTAATGACTGCTCCTTTACTGGAACTATAAGCTGCCAGTCCGGCAAATTTTAAACTACCTTGTACACCTCCCATCGAACTGATAGTAACCACATGGCTTCCTTTTTGAAGATAAGGAATACAAATTCGGGTCAAATTGGCTACTCCGAAAACATTTACTTTATACACATTCTCAAAATCAGTCTGAGTTAAGGTTTCGAAAGGCTTGCAAATTAAGCTTCCTGCATTATGAATAACTGCATCAACATTCTTCCAAGTAGTAGCAAGAAAATGTTCTACCTTTTCTAAATCCGATTCATTAGCTAAATCAACTGATAAACAACTGATATTTTCATTATCAATTAATTCCTGAGGTGTTTTTCTCGAAATAGCCAAAACCTGATGTCCAGCTTTAGCAAACATAAGTGCTAATTCAAACCCTATTCCTCTACTAGTCCCTGTGATAATTATATTCTTCATGTCACAAAAATAAACAAAAGCTTTAAATTGTCATTAGCACATTGAAACATTGACAAATAAACTATTAATTCGAAGCTAAAGTTCTAGAAATTACGATTTTTTGTATTTCGGATGTCCCTTCATAAATCTGGGTAATTTTTGCATCGCGCATCATACGCTCCACATGATATTCGGAAACATAGCCATTTCCACCGTGAATTTGTACGGCTTCAATAGTAACATCCATAGCGGTTTGAGAAGCAAACAACTTAGCCATCGCCCCTGATTGCGTAATATCCATTCCGGCATCTTTTTCAGAGGCAGCCTTTAAGCATAACATTTTTGCAGCCATAATTTGTGTAGCCATATCGGCTAATTTGAAAGCAATTGCCTGATGTTGAAAAATTTCTTTACCAAAGGATTGACGAACATGCGCATATTGCAAAGCCAATTCATAAGCTCCAGTAGCAATACCCAAAGCTTGAGAAGCAATCCCAATTCGTCCGCCATTTAACACATTCATCGCAAAATTAAATCCAAATCCATCTTCCCCTATTCTATTTTCTTTGGGCACTTTAACATCATTAAACAGCAAAGAATGTGTATCAGAACCACGAATTCCCATTTTTTTCTCTTTAGGACCAACCTCAAAACCTTCCCAGCCTTTTTCGACAATAAAAGCATTTATCCCTTTATGTCCTTTTTCAGGATTGGTTTGCGCCATAACAATATAAGTCGAAGCCGAAGAACCATTAGTAATCCAATTTTTAGTTCCATTCAACAAATAATAATCTCCTTTATCAATAGCGGTTGTTTTTTGCGAAGTAGCATCAGAACCCGCATTAGGTTCTGATAAGCAAAAGGCCCCCAATACATCTCCTTTTGCCAATGGAACTAAATACTTTTGTTTTTGTTCTTCGTTGCAATATCTTTCTAATCCAGCACACACCAATGAATTATTGACCGACATAATCACAGCTGTCGATGCATCTACTTTAGCGATTTCGGTCATTGCCAACACATAAGCTACATTATCCAAACCTGAACCGCCGTACTTGGGATCGACTACCATTCCCAAAAAACCCAATTCAGCCATTTTCTTTACCTGCTCGGTCGGAAATTGAGACAATTCATCTCTTTCTATGACTCCAGGCAACAATTCGGTTTGGGCAAAATCCCTAGCTGCCTGTTGAATCATTTTTTGTTCTTCGGTTAAGTTAAAATCCATAACAATGCTATTTAAATCATTAGTTGTAATAAAAAACGAACAATCAATTGATAATTCAAAAATTATTTTACCATTTAAGAATCTATCTTTCGTTTATTGATTTTGTGTTTTCTAAATTTACTTACTTTTATTCAAAAAATACAATCTAAGTTTTTACTATTTTAAACGTATTCTATTCTTTATTCATGAAAAAAGATTTCTATAACGTAATTGGTGTAATGTCAGGAACTTCACTTGATGGTGTTGATTTGGCTCATGTCCAATTTGAGATAAAAAACGAACAATGGAGTTTTGAAATTTTGGAAATCGAAACAGTAGCTTATAGCGAAGACTGGGTTAACCAATTGAAATTGGCAGTAGATTTTTCTAAAGAACAACTCGAAACATTGAATAAAGAGTACACCCAATTACTTGCTGAAATCATTTCTAATTTTATTAATAAATACCAAATTAGCAATCTGGATGCGGTTTGTTCCCATGGCCATACTATTTTGCATCAACCCCAAAATGGTTTCACACTTCAAATAGGCAACCTCCCGGAAATAGCTTCGCTAACCAATCAAAAGGTGGTTTGTGATTTCAGAGTTCAGGATGTACAATTGGGTGGACAAGGCGCTCCTCTAGTCCCTATAGGCGACAGCATTCTATTTTCAGAATATGATTATTGCATGAATTTAGGAGGATTTTCTAATGTTTCTTTTGAAGAAAATAACAAAAGGATTGCCTTTGATATTTCGCCAGTAAACACTGTTTTGAATTTCTATGCAGACCAGTTAGGTCTAAATTATGACGACAAAGGCAAAATTTCAAGTACAGGAAAAATCCACACAGAATTACTTGACAAACTCAACAATCTGAACTTTTATCAGGAACAACATCCTAAATCTTTAGGTATTGAATTTGTTAAAGAAAAAATCTTGCCGCTTATGGAAAGCTATAAAATCTCTATCGAAAATAAACTAAGAACTTTTACCGAACATATTGCCATACAAACGGCTCTTGCTTTACCCCAAAAACAAGGTCGCTTATTCATTACTGGCGGAGGTGCTTACAATGATTTTTTAATTTTTTGCATTCAAAAGCAACTACCAAAATTGACCATTGTTATACCTGAAAAGAAAATCCTAGAATTCAAAGAAGCTTTGATTTTTGCTTTGCTAGGTGTTCTAAAATTAAGAAACGAAACTAACGTTTTGAGTTCAGTTACTGGCGCAGAAAAAGATCATAGTGCGGGAAATATTTACTTACTTTAGTAGATTTCCCTTCAAACGTTACGAAAATTGACTCATTATTAATTCTGACTTGAGTTTTATACTCTTAACAATTTTTAGTAATTTTCGACGTTTTTAATAAAGCATTAAATTTTAAAAATCCCAATGAGTTCAACTGTATCATCAGATCAAAAAAAATCACTAGCAATTTCTACTCTTCTGTATGCAACACTACTATTGATTTTATTCTTTATCCGTTTTTGGCCTCCTGCAAACTTGGATGAACTCGCTGGCGGTGGCGGTGGTGGTGGCGTTACTGTTAATTTTGGCGATAGTGATTTAGGTTCTGGATCAAATTACAAAAGCGAAGTTTTAGAAGTTAAAAATTACAGTAAACAAGCACCTGCAAAATCAACACCAGAAGAAGCTATATTATCACAAGAAAATAGTACGGAAGAAAGTGTCGTTATACCAACAAAAGAAAAACCTAAAAAACCTACAGTAGTTGTAAAAAAAGAAGAACCTAAGCCTATAGTTCCAGAAAAACCTAAGGTTTCAAACAGCACAAATGCCGCTTTAGCCAGCATCATGAAAGGTTCTAACAGAGGCGGAGATGGCGATGACAAAACGGCTGGAAACAAAGGTAGACCAAACGGCAATCTAAACTCAAACGGTTATTACGGAACTGGCGGTTCTGGTGGCGGAACAGGAGGCGGAAATGGTACTGGAAATGGAACAGGGTCAGGACCAGGCAGCGGAAGCGGCTCTGGTGGAGGCTCAGGAAGTGGTTCTGGCGGCGGAATAGGCTATTCCTTAGGGAATAGAAAAGCTATTTCTAAACCCGTTCCTAAATATATTTGCAACGAAGAAGGTAAAGTGGTTGTTGAAGTTTCTGTCGATAGAAATGGAAGAACTATAAATGCTGTTGCTGGTGTAAAAGGAACAACTAATACTGCCAGTTGCTTATTAGAGCAAGCTAAAATTGCAGCCATGAACACCCGATGGGATGCTAGCAGTAATGCTCCCGAAAAACAAGTAGGCAAAATTACTTATAACTTCAACTTGAATTAACCATCAAATATTTAGTTTAATCCCAAAAAAAAGCCTTAGTTTTTAAAAACTAAGGCTTTTTTTTGGGGCTATTATTGAAAATTATTTTGGACTGGTTGCAATTACAAATTTCAAATTATTTTTTACTCCAATTTGTAAGACATCAACTAAGTCTTGAACTTGTAAATTAAATGGAATTCGAACAATTACAGTTTGGTCTTTCTCAGAATCCATTTTAGCCATGAGTGTCGATTCTAATTCTTCGAAAACAACAGCCTGTTTATCAATATAAAATTTTTTATCCTCCGTAACTGATAGACTGATGTATTGTTTATTTGTTTTTTCGTTACTCTTGGCTTTTGGCAAAGTCATCTTTATCACATTGGGATTTGCCAAAGTAGAAATAATCAAGAAAAACAATAACAAGAAAAACATAATATCACTCAATGACGAAGTGGCTACTTCGGCATGAAATCTTCTTTTTCTCTTAATTGACATAATTTAAGATTTTTGAATAATATTTACAAACTCTAAGATTTGCTTTTGAATTTTCAAAGCAAAATGATCAATTTTACCATTTAATAAGTGATAACCACTGTAGGCAATAATCCCCACAATTAGACCAGCCCCACTACTAATCATTTTTTCATACAAACCACCTGAAATATTTCCAATACTGATATTTTCAGTTACCGAAATACTATAAAAAATCTTAATTACACCCGAAATAGTCCCAATAAAACCTAATGTAGGCGCTATACCTGCAATAAGTCCTAATTGCCCTAAGTGTTTTTCCATCTCTCCTATTTCAATATCAGCCGCACGATCCATATTTGATTCAATTTCAGCTATAGGTCTTCCTATAACTTGAATTCCTTCCTTAAGAATATTTCCTGAAGCCGAATTACTTCTTTCAGCAATTGAAAGTGCCATATTCAAATTACCCGAAACAAGATTAACACTAACATCTTTTAATAAATGAGCATCTATTTTAGAGGCCTTAACGATGTATAAATAACGTTCAATAATCAAATAAAAAGTATAAAACAATAATATCGCAATCGGTATTAGAAAAAAACCTCCTTTGAAAACAAACTCTAAAACTGAAATTTCATTGTTTGAAGCTACCTGTTCAACAACAACATTCGAAGCAGCATTGGCAATAGTATCGGCCTGTAATTGTATAAAACTAAACATATATTATTTTTTTATTTTACGCATTAATTATAAAAAATACCCCAATTTTGCATCAAAGTAATTTTTAGTTGCAATATTAAACTAAAAAAATCGAAATTTATTTCAGACTACAACTAAATTTATCAAAAAATAAATGAATTATCAAGAAACTACAGCTTGGATGTTCAATCAACTTCCAATGTATCAACAACAAGGCGCTTCGGCTTATAAAAAAGATTTAACCAATACTTTAGCGTTAATAAAACACCTTGATAATCCACATCAAAATTTAAAATTTATCCATGTTGCTGGCACTAATGGCAAAGGTTCTACATCACATATGTTGGCTTCAATTCTTCAAGAAGCGGGTTACAAAGTAGGACTTTATACTTCTCCCCATCTAAAAGATTACAGAGAAAGAATTAAAATCAACGGAGAAGAAATTAGCGAAGCATTTGTTTGCGAATTCATCAATTCCAATAAAGCATTTTTTGAAGCCAATGACATCAGTTTTTTCGAAATGAGTGTAGGCTTAGCCTTTGCTTATTTTGCCAAAGAAAAAGTGGATATTGCGGTTATCGAAGTCGGTATGGGCGGAAGATTAGATGCTACCAATATTATTACTCCCCTTGTTTCTGTTATAACTAATATTGGTCTAGATCATACACAGTTTTTAGGAAACACACTCGAAGCTATAGCTGGCGAAAAGGCGGGAATCATCAAACCGAATATTCCGGTAGTAATTGGAGAATACACAACTGAAACCCAAGCTGTTTTTTTGGCAAAAGCCAAAGAAAACAATGCAGAAATCTTTTTTGCTTCTGATTTAATTACCACAAATTATCCATCGGATTTAATTGGCGATTACCAATTACACAATAAGAAAACCGTTTTACAAACGATTGCTATTTTAAACGAACAAACGGATTTCAATATCAATCAAAATAATATGAAATCTGGTTTATTAAACGTAGTAAAAAACACTAATCTACTGGGGCGATGGCAACAATTAGGTGCAATGCCTAAAATCATTTGTGATACGGCTCACAATAAAAACGGACTAGAAATTGTTCTGAACCAAATTCAAAAAGAGCAATTTGACCAACTTCATATTGTATTAGGAGTGGTTAACGACAAAGATTTAGACGAAGTATTACCTTTATTTCCTAAAAATGCCATCTATTATTTTTGCAAGCCCAACCTTCCTCGTGGACTTGATGCAAGCATTTTACAACAAAAAGCGGCTGATTTTAATCTAAAAGGTGATATTTATAATTCAGTTGCTAATGCCTACCAAGTTGCTAAAAATTCAGCCTCTGCAAAGGATTTTATTTATGTAGGGGGGAGTACTTTCGTGGTGGCAGAAGTACTTAATTAACAACCCAAAAAATAAGACCATAAATTGATTAAAAAATCGTCCAAATAAAAAACTCGAAAAGTTTTTTAGATGGTTTTAAAAAACATGCACAAGAATTCATGCCGATTACATCTACCTATCCATACCTTCTCTAACTAAATAAAGGTATAAAATAGCCTTAACCGTTATAAAAAAGGATTATCAAATGTTTAAGGCTATTTTTAATTCAAACACAATCTACTAAATGTCAACTATATAAAACAAAAACTAAAAAAAACATTAAAAATAATACGAAATAAATTTTGCAGAACTCGAAAAACAGTATATATTTGCACTCGCAATCAGGAAATGATAGCAAAACAAAATAGGGCGATTAGCTCAGCTGGTTCAGAGCACCTCGTTTACACCGAGGGGGTCGGGGGTTCGAACCCCTCATCGCCCACAAAAAACTCCTTAAGCAATTAAGGAGTTTTTTTTTATTCCTAAACACAACAAAACCCTCGAAACAAAATTTCTTTTAATTCTTCAAAAAGGAACAACTAAACACTTGCGCAAAAAAACACATTGAAATTCCATTATGTAAAATTAAATTTCAGTAAACAAAAGAATAATAATAACGAAATCATTCTGAAGAAGCACAAAAAAGAACGACTGACAAATATAAAAATAAAAAAACCCGAAACTTTCGTTTCGGGTTTTTGCGGAGAAAGAGGGATTCGAACCCCCGGACCTGTTACAGTCAACAGTTTTCAAGACTGCCGCATTCGACCGCTCTGCCATTTCTCCAATAAAGAACAATCGTTTTGCGATTGCGAGTGCAAATATAGAATGTTTTTCCCGATAAAAAAACATTTTAGAGAAACTAAAACGAAAAAAAAATCAACTAAAAAAACAAAAAGCCGAACACCAAAACACAAACAACTGAATGTAAAATATTTACACATTTAAAATATTAAGCTAATAAATAATTTTTAGCTATATTTTTAAAAAATAATAGCTGTTCTTCCTCCCAAATTGCATCTTTTCCTAATTCAAAAGCTAAAATTCGAGCTACCATTGGTGCAGCTTCTATTGCTGCTCTGGCATCTAAAAACAATAAACGTACTCTCCTTGCCAATACATCTTCTACAGTCATAGCCATTTCCTTTCGAACAGCCCAAACCACCTCAGCTTTCGTATAGGGATATTTAGGATGTATTTTTTCAGACATCGAAACATCATCAGCTATCATATTTTCAATCGCAATTGCATCAGCACCGTAGATGACTAAATGAGAAATAGATTTTGCATTAGCGTAACCATGAATCTTTAGATGACGTGTATTTGAACGAACAAAATCCAAACCCGAAAGCAGTATCGCTTTGTTTATCGTTTGTTCAGCCATTGTTCTATAAGTAGTCCACTTTCCTCCCATGATAGTCAACAAACCAGATGGAAACAACTTAAGCAAATGCTCTCTAGACAAAATAGCAGTGTTTTTTACAGAAGCTGTTTTCACCAATGGCCTCAAACCTACAAATACACTATCTACATCACTTCTTTGAATCGTCCTTAGCGCATATTTATTAAAATGATTAATGATGAAATTTATTTCTTCTTCAAATGCTTTTGGCTCCAATGCGACATTTTTTACTGGTGTATCAGTCGTACCCAATAATAATTTATTATGCCAAGGAATTAAGAATAAAACCCTGCCATCTGAGGTTTTCGGAATTAACATTGCCGATGAACTATGAAAAAAGGATTTATCCACAACTAAATGTATGCCTTGAGA
The DNA here is from genome assembly GCF_042656445.1 of Flavobacterium sp. GCM10022190. Taxonomy (NCBI): domain Bacteria; kingdom Pseudomonadati; phylum Bacteroidota; class Flavobacteriia; order Flavobacteriales; family Flavobacteriaceae; genus Flavobacterium; species Flavobacterium sp. GCM10022190. The sequence continues at coordinate 15,025 of NZ_JBHSOQ010000005.1, read as the reverse complement.
TGGAGCTACGATAGGTTCTAAATTCTCTTCTGATTTTTGCAAAACAGTATCCGAAAAAACTCCAGTTGCATTAATTACCACCTTAGATTTAACTAAAAAATCCGCATTAGTCAATTCATCTTGAAGATGGACTCCAATAATTTTTCCATTTTCTTTTATAAATTTTGAAACGCCGCAATAATTCAATACTAAAGCACCTTTCTCCGATGCTGTTTGAGCTAAATTAATAGCCAACCTGCTATCATCAAATTGACCATCATAATATAGAATACCGCCTTTTAATTGAGTCGCATCTAAATCAGGCAGATGTTCTAAGGTTTCTTCTTTTGAAAGTAATTTGGTTTTACCCAAACTAAATTTTGCGGATAAAAAATCATATATCCACAAACCAAAACCATAATAGAATTTATCCCAATAACTATAGACTGGAACTACAAATCCCAAAGCATGACAAACATGTGGCGCATTACACAACATTCGACCACGTTCCAACAAGGCTTCTCGAACAAGATGAATATTTCCCTGAGCCAAATACCTTACCCCTCCATGAACCAACTTGGTTGATCGACTTGAAGTCCCTTTAGCAAAGTCATATTTCTCTACAAGCAATGTTTTATAACCTCGACTAGCCGCATCCACAGCACACCCTAAACCTGTTGCCCCTCCCCCAATTATTATAAAATCAAATCCAGAAGTAGTACGAAGCTGATTAAACTTTTCATTTCTATCCATCAAAATAAAAAAACTTTAGACTTGGAGCTGTTTCAACAACTCAAATCTAAAGTTAACTTTTTATATTGGAAAACAGTTATAATTCTATTTCAAAATTAAACTCGCTTTCCTTAAATTATTTGATAAAATCCAAAGTACGTTCCAAAGCCATTCCTCTAGAACCTTTAATTAAAATAGTATTATTTGCAAAAGCAACTGAAGGTAAAGCTGCAGAAAACAATTCGAATGTTTCATAAAAATGAAAATTTGCTTTTTCTTTAGCACATTCGTTAAAAGCTTTACCCACAAAATAACATTGCACCGTATCTTCATTTTTTAAAGAATCGACTAATGCTTCATGTTCTTTACGGCTCTCTTCTCCAAGTTCAAACATATCACCTAAAACCATGATTTTATTAGGCTTTTCAAGCTGTAAAAAATTAGTAATAGCCACCGCCATACTACTAGGATTAGCATTATAAGCATCTAATATAATTTCGTTAGTCCCTTTTTGCAGAATCTGTGATCGATTATTTGCAGGCACATAACTTTCCAATGCTTCTTTAATCGCTACAGTATCTATTTCGAAAAACCTTCCAATAGTTAGAGCCGCATTAATATTATTCGCATTATACAAACCAATCAAATGCGTTTTTATATCCAAACCATCAAAACTAATTTCAACAAAAGGATTAGCTCTAATTCCAGCTATTTGCACATCTGCTTCCTCTTTATTAACTCCAAAAGAGTAATGATTTAAAACTTTGGTTTTTTCAACCTGAATAGCATCATCAAGATTAATAAAAGCCAATTTATCATTTTTTGAAATATAATGATACATCTCGCTCTTTCCTTTTATAACGCCTTGAACACCACCAAAACCCTCTAAATGCGCTTTACCAAAATTAGTTATATACCCATAATCTGGCTGAGCAATTTCGCAAAGAAATTCAATTTCTTTTTGATGATTAGCACCCATTTCAACAATACCCATTTCAGTATTTTCATCAAAAGACAATAAAGTCAAAGGCACACCAATATGATTATTTAAATTACCAACAGTTGACTTAGTCTTGAATTTTTTAGACAAAACAACATTAATCAATTCTTTTGTTGTTGTCTTACCATTACTCCCTGTTAATGCAACAATAGGAACTTTTAAATAATTTCTATGAAACTTAGCTAATTCTTGTAGCGCAAGCAAACTATCTTCAACTAAAACTGTTCGCTCATCAATATAATAATTTTGATTGTCAATTAGCACAAAAGAAGCACCTTTTTCTAGGGCCTCTTTAGCAAAAGTATTAGCATCAAAACGCTCGCCTTTAATAGCAACAAACATTGATCCTTTTTCAATTTTACGAGTATCTATAGATACTCCAGTAGATTTTAAAAATAAATTATGAATGTAATTGATATCCATATTAAAATGATTAAAAAACAAAAGCCCTAATCAAAGGGCTTTTAGTTATTATGTTTTAGAAATTAATTTCTTGGTGATTTTCTTTTATCTGATTTAGATCCTACTCTTGACATAGCGCATCTAAATCCTATATAATCAGTTGCCATGTCTTGAGGAAAATACCTCCTTTGAGCTGGATCTAACCAATAGGCTCTATCTCTCCAAGAACCACCTTTGTACACTCTAATTTTATCATTGATTAAAGTAGTTCTCTTGCTTGATTTATCGTACCTTCTTACCATATTCCCTAAACTATCTGTTGTAACATTATGTTTAGGTGAGTTATACATTGTTGCAATCTCTTTTTCTTTAGCGTTATCAGCTTCAGATGAACCAAAGTTATAATATCTTGAAGATTGTTTATCTCCATCTCTATAACTGATGTTATTACTCTTATCGAAATTTTGTCTTAAGTAAGTTTCCTTTTCATCAACTGGAACCTGTGCAATTTGACCTGGGAAACTTCTAGCTATAACTTTACCATTACTTAAGGTGTCATATTTCATATTTTCTTTAGTCACCACTTCAATTTTTCCATCAGCACCAATTTTATTTTTATAATAAACGTTACCTCTAAAATAATTGAAATCATTCATTTCGTTATCTACAATAGGACGGTAAACATCAGCAACCCATTCAGCAACGTTACCTGCCATATCGTATAATCCAAAATCATTAGGCGCATAAGATTTCACTGCGTTTGTAATATCCGCACCATCATCAGACCAACCAGCAATTCCACCATAATCTCCATTTCCTTGCTTAAAGTTTGCTAATTGATCCCCTTTACTTTGTCTTTTTCCAGAACGTGTATATTCACCTGACCAAGGATATTTCTTTTGACCTTTATAAATATTATACTCTCTTTGACCTACATCGGCAGCTGCAGCATATTCCCATTCAGCCTCTGTTGGAAGTCTATATTCTGGCATAATAATTCCTGAAGAACGTTGTGCGTACACATTTTTTTGACCTGAAGTACTTCCATCTTTACCTTTTACAGCTCTTCCTTTTGTTTTTTGCAATACAATTTCTGAACTACCACCACGAGCAGTTGATGGCGACATCAAATAAGCTTCCGTATTAAAAGCATTCTCAGCTGTAACATCTTCTGTTTTTGCATTCTTTTTCAAATAACCATTTTGTTCCAAAACAGCCTCATTAACACGATCTGTTCTCCATTTAGCAAAATCAACTGCTTGAATCCAATTAACACCTACTACAGGATATTCTGCATAAGCAGGATGTCTTAAATAGTTATTTGTCATCGTTTCATTATATCCTAATCGATTTCTCCAAACTAATGTATCTGGTACCGCACCATCATAAACCTCTTTGTATTCATCTGGTGGAAATACTAACTTTACCCAATCCAAATATTCTAAATACATAAAATTAGTAACCTCAGTTTCATCCATATAAAAGGATTGAACATGTTGCTGAGTGGCAGTATTATTCCAATCATGCATTACATCGTCCTGTACTTTACCCATGGTAAATGTTCCTCCTTCAACAAAAACTAAACCTGGACCAGCTTCTTGTTTTTTAGCAGCTGTTTTATTGTCCACATTCCAACCTGTAGCTCTAGAAGAACCTTTAGAACTAGATTTTTTACTACAACTAGCAAAACCTAAAGTTACTATCACTGACAACAGTAATCGAAAAACTATAATTTTATTTACTTTCATACTCTTTTCAAGGTGTCTTTAAAGGGGTGCAATATAATAATTAACGATTAACCAACAAGTACACTGTAAATTATTATATCAAAATTTTAAATTTAACGCAAATTTATACTTTTTATTATTCAAACGCATACTTAATACCTTTTTTTTAGAATTTTGGTTTTTTTAATAAAAATGCCTTTATACAATCCGATTATCTACAATTATTATTTCATTAATTATTGATTTTTAAAAAAAACAGCAACCATCAATATCTTTGCAACACCTATACAATATAAATTAGTTTTTGCAGTTATAGAGAAAACATTCACTAGGAAACAACCAATCTATCTAACCATCAAAACAATGTATACTTTAAAGAAAGAAGCATTCAAAATAAAAAACTTGCCTCTTTTTAATAAAGTACTATATTTGTTTTAAAATTTTTTATTCGTCGATGAAAAAAACAATACTTTTAACCCTCTCTTTGTTATCTGTCTCACTAATTAAAGCGCAAGAACAAAGACCAATAACGACAGCTGTACCATTTTTATCTGTAAGTGCCGATGCCCGATCAGCAGGTATGGCAGATGTAGGTGTAGCGACTTCATCAGATGTGTTTTCACAACAATGGAACCCTGCAAAGTATGCTTTTGCAATAGATAAACAAGGTTTTAGCGTGAGCTACACCCCCTACTTAACTGGTCTTGCTAATGATATTTCGCTAGGTCAAGCAACTTATTACAACAAAATTTCAGACCGAAGTGCATTTGGCGCTAGTATTCGCTATTTTGGTTTTGGAGATATTGAATTAAGACAGTCAGCTGAACAGACCAACCCTCCAATAGTTGCCCCAAATGAATTTGCAATAGACGGATCTTATTCTCTTAAACTAAGCGAGAAATTCTCAATGGCAGTGGGAGCTAGATTCATCCGTTCAAATTTAAAAGTAGCTGTTGATAATAATGATGCCACAGCAGCAAGTTCGTTCGCAATTGATGTAGCTGGTTTTTACCAATCGGAAGAAATCGCCTACAACAGCTTTAACGGAAGATGGAGAGCTGGTTTTAATTTTCAAAATTTAGGCCCAAAACTAAGTTATGATAACGATGAAATTAGCGCAAATTTTCTTCCAGCTAACTTAAAGTTCGGAACTGGATTTGATTTCATTCTTGACGATTACAACAAATTTGGATTAAACTTAGAACTTAATAAATTATTAGTTCCTACCCCTCAAAATCCAGATTTAGATGGAGATGGAACAATTACAAGTGAAGAAAGAAGTAAAAATCTAAATGATTACCGCTCTATAGGATGGGTTTCTGGAATTTTTAAATCATTTGGTGATGCACCTGATGGCTTCAAGGAAGAACTCAAAGAGGTAATTTATTCTTTAGGTGCTGAATACTCTTATCAAGATGCATTTGCAATGCGTTTAGGATACCACCACGAGAACGTTAGCAAAAGTGGTTTACGATATTTCTCTTTAGGAGCAGGCTTTAAATACACCTCCGTAAAAGTTGATGTATCGTATTTATTCTCTGCTTCAAAAATCCCAAATCCATTAGAAAACACTTTACGTTTTTCATTGACATTTAATTTTGGAGACAAATACGAACAATATTAATTTCAAATTACCAACAAAATATAAAATCCAAATTTCCTCTTTCCGAAATTTGGATTTTTTTTACCCTAAAACAAAATGGAAGAAATCATTATCACAAACAGATTCTTCACTTATGATACTATTGAAGAATTACCTAGTAACATCCAAAATCTTTTCAAAAGAGCTACATCAGTACAAAAAAATGCTTATGCGCCTTATTCGAAATTTAGAGTTGGAGCAGCTATCGAACTAGATAATGGAGAAATTATTTTGGGGACCAACCAAGAAAACGCCGCTTTTCCATCAGGACTTTGCGCCGAGAGAGTAGCATTATACCAGGCTGTTTCCAATTTTCCTGATGCAAAAATTGTATCCATCATCATTACGGCATCTCCAGAATCTACAGGATTATCTGTCCCAATAACACCTTGCGGTTCTTGCAGACAATCTATTGCTGAATACGAATCAAAACAAGATAGTTCAATTGCAATCTATTTTAAAGGAGAATCAGGCAAAATATACAAATCAGCATCTTTAAACAATCTACTCCCCTTAATATTTAACAAAAAACTGCTCTAACAAAACTAAAAATTAGCTTTATAATTTTAGTACTTAGTTGGAATGTTCTATTTTTGCATTTCGCAAATTCGACCTAAATTGAAGAATTTGCAAAAAATACTAATTTACAACACAATAAAAACTTTAGTAAAAGAACACTTGAGATGAAAGAAGTTACAAAAGAAGTATATTTAAAGTGGTATGAAGACATGCTACTTTGGAGAAAGTTTGAGGATAAACTAGCTGCGTTATACATCCAACAAAAAATTAGAGGTTTTCTACATTTATATAATGGTCAGGAAGCTGTACTTGCAGGAGCATTGCACGCAATGGATTTAACCAAAGACAAAATGATTACTGCTTACAGAAACCACGTTCAGCCAATTGGAATGGGAACTGACCCAAGAAGAGTTATGGCGGAATTACTAGGTAAAGCAACTGGAACTTCTAAGGGAATGGGTGGTTCAATGCACATCTTTTCAAAAGAGCACGGTTTTTATGGTGGTCACGGAATTGTGGGTGCACAAATCCCAGTAGGAGCTGGAATCGCTTTTGGAGATAAATACAACAATACAGGAGGAGTTACCTTAACTTATTTTGGTGATGGTGCTGCTCGTCAAGGTTCTTTACACGAAGCTTTCAACATGGCTATGTTATGGAAATTACCAGTAGTATTTATTGTTGAAAACAATGGATATGCAATGGGAACTTCTGTAGAAAGAACAGCTAACCATACTGATATTTGGAAATTAGGTTTAGGATACGAAATGCCTTGTGGACCTGTAGACGGAATGAACCCTGTAAAAGTTGCTGAAGCAATGACGGAAGCTATCGAAAGAGCACGTCGTGGTGACGGACCAACTTTCTTAGAAATGAAAACATACCGTTATAGAGGTCACTCTATGTCGGATGCTCAATTGTATCGTACTAAAGAAGAAGTTGAAGAATACAAAAAGATAGATCCAATCACTCAGGTTTTGGATATTATCAAAGAAAAAAAATACGCTACAGATGCTGAAATCGAAGCTATCGATGAAAGAGTAAAAGATTTAGTTCAAGAATGTGTTGATTTTGCCGAATCATCTCCATATCCTGAATTAGAGCAATTATACGATGTAGTATACGCACAAGAAGATTATCCATTTACACCTCATAAACTATAATATCAATATGGCAACAATTATTACAATGCCTCGTTTGAGCGATACAATGACGGAAGGAACGGTAGCGACTTGGCTAAAAAAAGTAGGAGACAAAATAAACGAAGGAGATATCCTTGCAGAAATTGAAACTGACAAAGCTACTATGGAATTTGAGTCTTTCAACGAAGGAACTCTTTTACACATTGGTATTCCTGAAGGAGAAACTGCTCCAGTTGACTCATTATTAGCAATCATAGGAAACGAAGGTGAAGATATCTCAGCTCTATTAGCCGGAGGTGCTGCACCAGCAGCTGCTGCTCCTGCTGTAGCTGAAACTAAAAAAGAAGAAGCAGCTGCTCCAGCTGCCACTAAACCAGCTGCTGCATTACCAGCTGGAGTAATCGTGGTTACAATGCCTCGTTTGAGCGACACCATGACTGAAGGAACTGTAGCTACCTGGTTGAAAAAAGTAGGTGACTCAGTTGCTGAAGGAGACATTCTTGCTGAAATCGAAACCGATAAAGCAACAATGGAATTCGAATCTTTCAACGAAGGAACATTATTATACATTGGAATCCAAGAAGGAAACACAGCTCCAGTTGATAGCCTTTTAGCTATTATCGGACCTGCTGGAACTGACATCAGCGGAATTGCTGACGGTTTCGTTGCTGGTGCTGCTCCTCAAGCGGCTGCTCCTGCAGAAGAAACTAAAGCTGCTGCTCCAGCTGCTGCTGCAGAACCAGTTGTTCAGGAAGCTGCTGCTGACGGAAAAAGAATCCTTGCTTCTCCATTGGCTAAAAAAATTGCTTCCGACAAAGGAATCCAATTAAACCAAGTAAAAGGTTCTGGAGAAAACGGACGTATTGTAAAAAGCGATATCGAAAACTTTACTCCTGCTGCTGCTGCTCCACAAGCTGCTGCTGCAACATCTGCTGCTCCTGCTAAAGCAGAAGCTGCTGCTCCAAAAGTATTCGTACCTGCCGGAGAAGTTTACACAGAAGAAATCAAAAATTCGCAAATGCGTAAAATCATTGCGAAACGTTTATCTGAATCTTTATTCACTGCACCTCACTACAACTTAGTGATCGAGGTAAGCATGGACGAAGCAATGAAATCAAGAGCTACTATCAATACCGTTCCGGATACAAAAGTATCTTTCAACGATATGGTAATTAAAGCTTGTGCATTAGCATTGAAAAAACACCCAAAAATCAACTCTACTTGGAAAGAAGATGCTATCATCATCAATCACCACGTAAATATTGGAGTTGCTGTAGCGGTTGAAGACGGATTAGTGGTACCTGTATTACGATTTACTGACGCTATGAGTTTATCTCAAATTGGTGCTAGTGTAAGAGACTTAGCAGGTAGAGCTAAAAACAAAAAATTAGGACCACAGGAAATGGAAGGAAGCACATTTACAGTTTCTAACCTTGGAATGTTTGGAATCACTGAATTCAACTCTATCATTAACCAACCTAACTCAGCTATCCTTTCTGTAGGAGCTATCGTTGAGAAACCGGTTGTTAAAAATGGACAAATCGTTGTTGGAAACACCATGATGTTATCTCTTGCTTGTGACCACCGTACTATCGATGGAGCAACTGGAGCTCAGTTCTTACAAACATTAAAACAATACATTGAAAGCCCAGTGACTATGCTTGCATAATTACTGATTCAATATATAAAACAGAACCCGTCTTGTGTAAAACTTGACGGGTTTTTTATTTGGGCATGCAATCAAACTTTTTCTACATTGTTCATTCTTCTCCTCAATCCACGTAGACATATACTTCGTACTTTTTAAAATACAATCAACAACTCCAAGCTTTCACTATAATTATGACAATACTATATCAATCTTTCATTTTATTCCATTTATTATTTTTGGTCAAAATAAGCGTAAATTTCTACTAATAACAATCCTCCAAGAGTAAAACCAATTTGAGTATTACTCATTTCCAACAAACTAAAGCACAAATAGATTGATAAAAACGGGTATACAAAAATTAATATATCAATAAAAATTTTATTTTTAACCGATTCAAATTCTTCTATTATTATTTTATATTTATCGTTCTTCAAAAAGTAAAACAGATTAAAAGCCAAAATCACTGTTACGATTAAATATATACCATTAAGACCAATATTCTCAATAGAAGCATCCATCAAAAGTAAAATTGAAGCTATATTTAAAAAAAACATTGCAGATAAAAAAATAACTACTGCAACCTCTGGATATAAATTATTCACTCTTGCTGTTGACTTATACATCCTGTAAAACACATAATTAAGTATATTCATATTTACACTAATTTTAAAAGTTCAATATCACAATACTAATCCAAAATAAAAAGTTAATCTCAAATACTAATTAACTTTTTACAAAATCTAATCCTTATTCTTCTCCTCAATCCATTTCGACATGTACTTCGTACTACGTAAAGTATGATGCTGCAACAACTCACCCATAAAATTATTCAAGCGATGTTGTTTTAAATTCGCAACAAAAAAATCAATTTGCTTAGCAAATTCTTCTTCAAACGATTCTCTCAAATAACGTTGTTTTATAATTGCAATTCCGTTTACTTGAGCCTGTAACCATAGATTTTTATCCTGATATAATTGTACGGCTTTTTTAGCAAAAATTTCAGGAACATCTTCTACAAAGCCATTCCATTCTAAATCAGCCTGCATGGATTCGGCTCCAATTACTGTAGTCACACTTGGAGTTCCGCATTGCATGGCTTCGAGTAATTTTCCTTTTATTCCTGCGCCAAAGCGCAAAGGAGCTAAAACCACTCTGGTATTTTGAACTACTTCAAAAGCACTTTCGGCACGCCCATGAATTAAAAAACCTTCTTTTAGATTATGCAATTGCAGTACTTTTTGAGTAGGATAAGCACCATAAACATTCAAAACAGCTTCCGGCAATTGCTTTTTAATTAATGGCCAAATCGTTTCTTTTAAATACTGCACCGCATTCCAATTGGGTTCATGATAAAAATTACCAATTATAACAAAGTCATTTCGTTCTTCATAAGAAGGCGATTTATATAACTCCGGAACAGCATTCGATTCTAATAAAAGCGGTAAATAATACAACAAAGAACTATCAATCTTAAAAACGTTCGACAATAATTCCATTTCATATTCCGAAATCATCAGAGACAAATCACAACGCAAAATACTGGCAATTTCTCTTTTGGCAACTTCTTCAACTAATAAATCAGCAATTTGAAAGTCACGTTTTGCTTTAAAAGCTTTTTGTCTTGCTGTACGTAAACAATGTAAATCTTCGGTATCTAAAATTCGCAGTGCATCCGGGCAATTTTCGGCCACACGCCAGCCAAACTGCTCTTCAACCATAAATCGGTCAAACAAAACTACATCGGGATTTAATTCTTTTGCGAAAGCATCAAAACTGGAACAATTTAAAGCAATGTCTTTCTTCGTCACATTAAAGTCACTTAAATCCACCATAAACTCAGAATCCTGAGCCGGACTCGCAAAAGTAATTGCAAATCCCTGATTTTGAAACAACGAGATTAACTGCATCATCCTTCCACCTGCTGCGGAAGAATTGGGTTCTGGCCAAACCGATCCAATAATTAAAAGCCTTCGATTATCATCCATAGTATCACAAAATTACAGTCACAAAATAATGCTAAATTTCTTAAAAAAGAGATTCAAGAAGAATAAACCTTTAAAATAAAGATTAATTTTGCATAAAATTAGAAAGATATGTTGGGATTAAAATTAGCCACTGACCCACGATGGGTAAATATAGTAGAATCTAATATCGAAGAAATTTTGACCGATCACGCTTGGTGCGAACAAAAAGCAGCCTCCAACGCTATTAGTCTTATCACTCAAAACTCTGAAAAACAAGAACTAGTTGACGAACTAATTCTAATTGCCCAGGAAGAAATGGAGCATTTCAAAATGGTTTATGACTTAATCAAAGAAAGAGGTTTGACTTTTGGTCGCGAACGCAAAGACAGCTACGTAAACGAACTCTTCAAATTTATGAAAAAGGACGGAAGCCGTAATGATGCTTTGTGTGAGCGATTATTGTTTTCAGCCATGATTGAGGCCAGAAGTTGTGAACGATTTAAAGTCCTATCAGAAAACATTAAAGACCCTGAATTATCCAAATTTTATCGCGATTTGATGATTAGTGAAGCGGGACATTATACTACTTTTTTAAAATTTGCAAAGAAATATGCTGATAATGTTGATGTAGACAAACGCTGGGCAGCGTGGATTGAATATGAAACAACTATCATTACCAATTATGGTAAAAGCGAAACCGTTCACGGATAGCGATAAAAACCATCATAAAATACACTCAATACAACTTCATTAATTATGTCTACAACAAAAGTGATTTTTATTAAAATCGGTAAATATATTGGTATCACAATAATTGCATTATTGGCCTTCATGTGTATAGCACCACTAATTTTTGAAGATAAATTAAATGAAGAAATAAAAAAAGTAGCCAATCAAAAACTAAATGCAAAATTGGATTACTCTAAATCTAACATTTCGTTTTTCACACATTTCCCATCATTAACTGTAAGTTTAGAAAACTTTAGTCTTAATGGATCTAAACCATTTGATAATGAAAAATTAATTACGGCTAAAGAAGTTGCTTTTGGAATTAATGTTTATAGTTTAATTTTTGGAAAATCAATTAATATTGATAAAATCTACCTATCGAATGCCGACATCAATGTTAAGGTAAACAAAGAAGGATTTGCTAACTACAATGTTTACAAATCCAGCAAAACTCAAACCGAAGAAAAGGAATCAGACAATTCATTAAAACTGGAAAGTATTGAAATAAATAACAGTAAAATTGTGTATGATGATTTATCTACAAAATTACACTTTGACATTTTTGGTTTCGACTATTTGGGCAAAGGCGATTTAAGCAAGGCTATCTTTGACTTATCATCTAAGGCAAAAATTACCAAACTCAATCTGTTATATGATAATGAACCTTATTTGATGAATAAAAAAGTGAATGCAGACCTTATCACAAAGGTCAATGTGAATTCGCTATCTTTTATTTTTCAGCAGAATGATTTAAAAATCAACAATCTTATTGTTGACTTTAAGGGAAAATTTGACTTCCTAAAAGAAGGTTACAACATGGATTTTATCCTAAAAACAACTAATAGTAATCTTCATGATTTCTTTACTGCTTTTCCTCCAAAATTCATTACTTGGCTCGATAAAACCCAATTAACTGGGAAAACCGACTTTAATTTGACCTTAAAAGGGAATTATATCGCCTCAAAAAATATTGCACCTAATCTTGAATTCGATTTTAAAATTAAAGAGGGTAGCGTAAATTATAATCAAAGTCCAGCCACAATAAGCAATTTAAATATGGATTTTGATACCCAATTGCCATCTTTAAATCCTGATTCGTTAATTATAGACCTCAGAAACCTTTCGTTTTCGATAGGAAAAGAAACACTTCAAGCCAAATTATACAGCACTGGAACAGAAGTTTTAGATATCAATGCAGCACTTAAAGCAAAATTAGATTTAGAAAAATTAAATCGTGCTATTGGAATTCCTGATTTAGAATTGAAAGGAATGCTTATTGCAGATGGAACTGCTAAAGGAAAATTCGACAAGAAAAAAGGAACATTCCCTATCACTAATGCGGTTATTAATCTACAAAATGGGTATATTAAAACACCGTATTATCCAAATCCAATAAGTAATATCGAAATAGTTTCGACCATTTCTAATCCAAAAGGTACGTTTGAAGATTTAAAAGTAGTCTTACAACCTGCTCAATTTACTTTTGAAGAAAACCCAGTTTTTGTAAAAGCCAATTTAAGCAACTTTGACAATCTTATTTATGATATCAATGCAAAGGGAACTTTAGATATTGGTAAAATATACAAAGTTTTTTCTCACAAAGGGCTTGGTGTAAATGGATTTATCAAAGCGGATTTGGCATTGAAAGGAAAACAAAGTGATGCTGAAAGAGGCAATTATACGAAGCTTAGAAATTCTGGAACTCTGGAGATTAGAAATATTCAATTAACTTCAGAATATTTGCCAAAAAAATTCCTGATTAAAGAAGGTGTTTTCAAATTCAACAATGACAAGATGCGTTTCAATACTTTCTTAGCATCTTATGGACAATCTGATTTTAAACTAAATGGTTACTTACGAAATGTATTTAACTACATTACTTCAAAAGACGGTGTTTTAAAAGGATCTTTTACCATGAGTTCTAAATTCATCAATGCTGATGAATTCATGTCACAAACAACGGTAAACACAAACGAAACAAAATCCAAAACTGCCCCTGCATATACAGCCAAAACAGAAATGGGAGTAATTGTAATTCCGCCTAATTTAGATTTACAATTTATAGCCAATGCTCAAAATGTAAACTTTAACGGTTTGACATTGAAAAATGCTAAAGGAAGTTTACAAATGAAAAACGGTTTACTAAGCATGAATAACACCGGATTTGATTTAATTGGCTGTAATGTTACTATGGATGCTACTTACAAAAGTGTTTCTCCTAAAAATGCTCAATTTAGCTACCACATTAAAGCCAACGAATTTGATATCAAACGTGCTTATAATGAAGTTAAAATTTTTAGAGAAATGGCTAGCGCAGCCGAAAAAGCTCAAGGAATTATCTCTTTAGATTATAAGCTAAAAGGACGATTGAACGAAAATATGGAGCCTGTGTTTCCATCCTTAACAGGAAATGGAGTGATTTCAGTAAAAAATGTCAAAATGTACGGCATGAAAATGTTTAGCAGTGTTGCTAAGAAAACAGATAAAGAAAGTATTAAAAATCCAGAATTAAACAAGGTTGATATTAAAACTTCTATCAAAAACAACATCATCACTGTAGAACGTTTTAAATTTAAATTTGCCGGATTCAGACCAAGAATTGAAGGAACAAGTAGTCTAGACGGAAGATTAAATCTTAAAATGAGACTTGGTTTACCTCCATTAGGAATACTGGGAATTCCACTAACTATTACAGGAAATAAAGACAATCCGAAAATAAAATTAGGAAGACAATCCGAAGATTTAGAAGAAACTAAAGATTCCATTCAATAATCTATATAAAAGAAAAACCATCTCAATGAGATGGCTTTACTGTTTAATGAAATTTCATTTAAACTAGATCATAATAAAAAATCCTCCATAAAGCCGTTATTAAGCTGTATTTATAACAAATAAATCGAAAGCAGTAAATAGTTGTTTTTTTAAAAATTTTGCATTTTTGGTAATGGATGGCTGGGATTTTTTAAACGCCTTTAACAGTTCTAAATATTCTGAAGTTAGTACCAAAGTAGTAGTCTTATCGTCTACTATAGACCCAGAAGACCATCAGAAATCAAAAAAATCCCCAATGGTAATTGATTTTTTATCAAAACCTATTACAACTGAAATGTTAAGTTATTTACAAGCTAAATTTGAAGAATAAAAGCTACAAGAAATTTTTTATCACATAAAAAGAGGACTAGCCATATGGTTAGTTCTCTTTTTTTTTTTTAACAGATACAATACTAGCAATTGTAAACAAATTAAAAATTCCTCACAACACTAAAAATAACTAATTAACCTCATGTAAAAATCACTCTTTTAAACTAAAACATTTCAAAAGGAGATAAAACAAAAACCCCTAAGAATAGGGGTTTGAAAGAATCTGAACAAAACAAATATAAATAAAACAAAAAACCCTATCCAAATTGGATAGGGTTTTCAAAGAAAGGCGACGACATACTCTCCCACAAAATGCAGTACCATCTGCGCAGGCGGGCTTAACTTCTCTGTTCGGGATGGGAAGAGGTGAGCCCCGCCGCAATAACCACCTTAAGGT
>NZ_JBHSOQ010000004.1:0-210925 GCF_042656445.1 Flavobacterium sp. GCM10022190 | reverse complement strand
AAACCTCACCAAAAGCCTATACAGGATTAGCCGCAGGAACTTATAGTTGGGTTGTAAAAGATGCGAATGGATGTGAACAATCGGGTTCAGAAACCATCAGCGAACCAACCGCCTTACTAGCTTCTGACGCACATACAGAAGTTACTTGTTTAGGTTTTATGGACGGTTCAGTAACGCTAACCTTCAGTGGTGGAACAGCACCATATATGGTAAACTTCAATGGAGGAGGTTTTGAAGCACAAACTTCACCTAAAACCTATTCAGGTCTTGGTGCTGGTACTTATACTTGGGTTGTAAAAGATGCCAATGGTTGTGAAATGTCAGGCTCTGAAATAATATCAGAAGGTCCATCTTGTGGTGGTCAATTGTGTACTTATACTCAAGGAGCTTTTGGTAACTATGGAGGTAAATATTGTGACGGAACAATTGATGGAATTGCAACTATTGATTTAATAACTAAAGCGATTACAAACGCTGGAGGTTCAATTGTGGTGGGTAAATCAAGTGCTTCTGTAATTATGAGTTTAGGTGATGAAAATTGTATAATTAATCAGTTACCTGGAGGCGGAAAAGCTACCGAAATTTTCCCTGCGGGAGATTATGACATCTGTCCATCATTACCTAATAGTTTCTTGAAAACTGGAAAAATCAATAATGTATTGCTTTCTCAAACAATAACCCTGTCATTGAATGTGAATATTACTCAACCTTCACAATTAGGTGGTTTTGTATTACAAGCAGGTACTTTAGCAACTGCTAAACCTGATGGAGGATGTGGCTCTTCAATTGCAAAACAAAGAATTTGTGGGCATTTTGAAGGAAATGTTTGGGTTAATACTGTAAATGAATATACTTATAGAACTTTCAGTGCTGCAGTTATTAATGCTATTATTCCAGATGGAAATAACAATAGAACTATAGCTGGATTGTTAGATTTAGCAAATCGAGCTTTAGCAAATGTGGATGGTGTTAAAAATAGTGAGAACGGTGTTTCATTATCAGAAATAGCAGGTGCAGTTGCCGCTGTAAATGAAGTGTTTGACGAATGTGCTATCGCCGTAGGATGGGATCTTGAAAAATGTCCAGAACCACCAACATTAGATTTGTCTGGTATTACTACTGCAAAAATCAGTAGTACTGAGGTTGCAGGGTTTACAGCATATCCAGTCCCATTTGTTGATCAATTAACTATACGATATGACTTTGATTATGTATCAGATGTGAAAATTGAAGTTTTTAATTCCAAAGGTATTATTGTATATTCAATGATAGATTCAGGAAGTTATTTTGGTAAAGAGGTTACAATTTTTATTAATAATACATTAGAACAACAACAGGTGTATTACGTAAGATTAACAACTAACCAAGGTAGCACGGTAAAAAGTGTGATGTCTTCGTATTAAATAGAGTATTAATTCTTAATTAAAAACACCCGAATCAACGGGTGTTTTTTTGTTTTTATTAATACGTTGAAATTGTTTTTTTTGGAAAAAATTGTGATGAAAATAAATTTTGGCACAATTCATGAATTATAGTTTTTAACCTTAACATTTAAAAAATTGAGTCATGAAAAAAATAGTTACACTTTTTGCCTTTGTAAGCTTAGTTGCTTTCTCAAGTTGTACTACAACAGAAGAATATAACGTAGAAGACAATGATACTTATCCAGAAGCTTTTGAAATTAAAAATGTTAATCTTTCAAAGGTTGCTGATAACGAGTACAATCTAAAAAGTACCTTTCAATATGAAATAGGAGGAAATTTATATGATGATGAAACGGTTTTAATTTATCGATTAACATCAACGATTAATTCTACTACGCCTGTTTGGCAATTAATTCCAAGAACAATCTATTTTACGAATAATAATGAATTAGATTATGATTATGATTTTAGTAAAGTTGATTTTATAATTACAGCTAGAGGTAATTATGTTTTACAAAATACGCCTGAATATATCAGAGATCAAACATTTAGAGTTGTCATAATTCCATCTGATTTAGCGGCTTCAATGGACACAACTAACTATACAGAAGTGATGAAAACATTAAAAATTTCTGAAAGTCAGGTGCAAAAAGTGAAATTGTAATTTTTAAGATTAATAATATAAAAAAGGAAATCGTGAGATTTCCTTTTTTTGTTTTATGCTTTTTTACTTTGTTTGTCTTTTTGTATTGAGGCTATGATTCCTGATAATAGCGCAACTGCTATGAATGCTAATGAAGCCCATTCGGGTAAATGAATAAATTTATGGAATATCATTTTAAATCCTACGAAGCATAAAATAGCAATTAAGCTATATTCAAGGTAGCTGAATTTTTCGAGCATATTGGCTAAGAAAAAATACATAGAACGCAGTCCCAGGATAGCAAATATATTGGAGCTAAAAACTAAAAATGGATCGGATGTAATGGCAAGAATAGCAGGAACACTATCCAGTGCAAATACAATATCCATTACTTCAATCAAAATTAAAGCTACAAATAAAGGAGTAGCGGTGTTAGTATTGTTGATTTTTACAAAAAAATGTTCACTTTCAATTTTTGTTGTGATTGGGGTGAGTTTTCGTAAATACTTATAGATAACCGAATTGTGAGGATCATATTCGTGGTCTTCTTTGGTCAAGAACATTTTAACAGCGGTATAAATTAAAAAAGCGCCAAAAACATAAGTTGTCCAAGCAAATTTATTAATAATCATTACCCCAAAGTAAATCATAATACCTCTGAAAGTTATGGCTCCAAGTATTCCCCAGAACAAAATTCTATGTTGGTATTTTTTTGGTATTTTAAATGAAGAAAAGATGATTGCGATGATGAAAATATTATCAATGCTAAGCGAAAGTTCAATGAGATAACCTGTAATGTATTTCATTGAAGCAGCTATTGGTTTTAATTGGTCGGGGTTTTGAACATAGTTGTTTTGGTACAACCAATATACGACTGCTGAAAAAAGGAAAGATAATGAAACCCAAATTCCAGTCCATTTTCCAGCTTCCTTAGAACTGATTTCGTGAGGTGTTTTGTTGAATATTCCTAAGTCCAGTGCAAGGAATATAAAAATGGCAGTAATAAAACTAATCCAAACTATCATGACTATTGATTTTATGTTTTAACAAAGATAGTTCTTTGTTGGTTGTTTTTGAATTACTCATCGGAATTTGATCAACAAAAAAAATACCCTCATTTCTGAGGGCATTTTTAGTGTTATAAATCGAGAATTATTACAAAGCAGATTTAACAGTTTTGATAATTCTAGCAGCAATTTTGTATGGGTCACCGTTTGAAGCAGGTCTTCTGTCTTCTAACCATCCTTTCCATCCTTTTTGAACAGTAATTAATGGAATACGGATAGAACATCCTCTGTCAGAGATTCCATAAGAGAAATCATTGATAGAAGCAGTTTCGTGCTTACCAGTTAAACGTTGGTCATTGTAAGCTCCATAAACAGCGATGTGTTCTTCAACAACTGGACGGAAAGCCTCACAGATTTTTTCGTAAGTAGCTCTGTCTCCACATGTTCTCAATACAGAGTTAGAGAAGTTAGCGTGCATACCTGAACCATTCCAGTCCATGTCTTTTCCTAGAGGTTTTGGGTGGTACTCAATATAGTAACCATATTTCTCAGTCAAACGGTCTAATAAATATCTAGCAACCCAGATTTCATCTCCCGCTTTTTTAGCTCCTTTAGCAAATAATTGGAATTCCCATTGTCCGCAAGCAACCTCTTGGTTGATTCCTTCAAAGTTGATTCCAGCAGCGATACATAAGTCAGCGTGCTCTTCAACTAATTTTCTTCCGTGAGTATTTTTTCCACCAACTGAACAGTAGTACATACCTTGTGGAGCTGGGTAACCTCCTACAGGGAATCCTAATGGCAATTGTGTTTTAGTATCCATGATGAAATATTCTTGTTCGAAACCAAACCAGAAATCGTCATCCTCATCATCAATAGTAGCTCTTCCGTTAGAAGGGTGTGGTGTTCCATCAGCATTCATAACTTCACACATTACTAAATATCCATTTAAACGATCTGGATCTGGATAAATAGCTACAGGTACTAATGAACAGTCAGATGATCCTCCTTCAGCTTGTCTTGTAGATGAACCGTCAAATGACCATTTTCCTAATTCTTCTAAAGTCCCTTGGAAGTTTTCGTGCTCTTCAACTTTAGTTTTACTTCTAAGATTTTGAGTTGGCTCATATCCGTCTAGCCAAATGTACTCTAACTTTATTTTTGCCATAGTAATATAAATTAATTTTCTTGTTTTTGTTTTGAAGTGCAAATATAGGATATTTTTTTTTAGTGCTATAAACCTTGGGGGGGTTTTGTGTAGAATGCTTTGTATTTTTCACATTACCGTATTTCGGTAGGGGGTATATTTAAAAAAAAGCAATTTTAATACCCAATTAAAAACAATTTAGCAATGTGAGACTTTGTGTTTTTATCTCGGGATTAGTTACCTTTGTGATTTAATTTACAAATTTTTATTAATCAACTAAATTACAGCTTATAATGTCAACAATACGTTTTCAAGCATTAAGAGAAGCCTCAAATAGAAAAGTAATTCATTTTGAGGAAACAAATAAAAAATCAAATATTTTTGGTTCAAATGTTTTTAATGAGAAAGCGATGAAGCAATATTTGACTTCGGATGCTTTTAAAGCGGTTCAAGGAGCAATAGAAAGTGGGACTAAAATTGATCGAAAATTAGCCGATTATATTGCAATGGGGATGAAAGAATGGGCTTTGTCTAAAGGTGTTACGCATTACACGCACTGGTTTCAACCTTTGACAGGGACAACGGCCGAAAAACATGATGCATTTTTTGAAACGTCCTTTGATGGAAGTGATCCAGTGGAAAAGTTTGGTGGAGCACAATTAGTGCAACAAGAACCGGATGCTTCTAGTTTTCCAAATGGTGGTATTAGAAATACTTTTGAGGCAAGAGGTTATACTGCTTGGGATCCTACTTCGCCTGCTTTTATATATGGTACTACTTTATGTATTCCTACTGTTTTTATTTCGTATACAGGTGAAGCTTTAGATAATAAAATTCCATTGCTAAGAGCATTAGCAGCTATGGATGAAGCGGCTACAGAGGTTTGTCGTTATTTTGATAAAAATGTAAAAAAAGTAACAGCAACCTTGGGATGGGAACAGGAGTACTTTTTAGTTGATAAGGCTTTAGCTCACTCTCGTCCTGATTTGATGATGACAGGAAGAACCTTGTTAGGGCATACTTCGGCGAAAGGACAACAATTAGACGACCACTATTTTGGTTCTATTCCTACTCGCGCTTTGACATACATGCGTGATTTGGAACAGGAATGTATGTTGCTTGGAATTCCGGTAAAAACTCGTCATAATGAGGTGGCTCCTAATCAATTTGAATTAGCTCCTATTTTTGAAGAAACCAATTTAGCAGTAGATCACAACTGTCTTTTGATGGATATAATGCAAAAAGTAGCAGAGCGTCATGATTTCAAAGTCTTATTGCATGAAAAGCCTTTTCAAGGGGTAAATGGTTCCGGAAAGCATAATAACTGGTCATTAGCTACAGATACAGGAGTGAACCTTTTAAGTCCGAGTAAAACGCCAATGAGTAATTTGCAATTTCTTACTTTCTTTATTAATACGATTAAGGCGGTAAATGATTACGAAGAGTTACTGAGAGCATCGATAGCTACGGCTAGTAATGATCATCGTTTAGGGGCGAATGAAGCACCGCCGGCGATTATTTCGGTATTTATTGGAGAGCAATTAACTAAGGTTTTGGCTGAATTAGAAAGTGTAACAACAGGTAAATTATCTCCAGAGGAAAAAACAGATTTGAAACTGAATGTTGTGGGTAAAATTCCAGAGGTAATTTTGGATAATACAGATAGAAACAGAACTTCTCCATTTGCTTTTACAGGAAATAAATTTGAGTTCAGAGCAGTAGGTTCTTCGGCTAACTGTTCGAATGCGATGACTACTTTGAATACAATTGTGGCAAAACAATTAAGGGATTTTAAAGTAGAAGTTGACTCTTTGATTGAATCTAAAGCAATGAAAAAAGACGATGCTATCTTCAATGTTTTAAGAGAATATATTAAGGTTTCAAAAGATATTCTTTTTGAGGGAGATGGTTATAGCGAAGCTTGGGAAAAAGAAGCTAAAAAGAGAGGGTTAAGTAATTTTAAAACTACTCCGGAAGCTTTAAAGGCTAAAGTTTCTAAACGTGCATTGGAATTATTTGCCGAATTAGGAATTATGAACCATATTGAGGTAGAAGCACGTTACGAAATTGAACTAGAAGAGTACACTAAGAAAATTCAAATTGAAAGTCGTGTTTTAGGAGATATTTCTAAAAACCATGTGATTCCTACGGCTATTCGTTACCAAAATACTTTAATTGAAAATGTAAAAGGATTGAAAGATATTTTTGGAAAAGAATTTGAATCGATTGCTAAAGAACAAATTGGATTGATTAAAGAAATTTCGTTGCATATCGAAGGTATTAATGCCAAAGTGGAAGAGATGCGAAACGAAAGAAAGAAAGCTAATTTGTTGAATGACGCTAAAAAAACGGCAGAAGCGTATTGTAATAAAGTGAAGCCTTATTTTGAAATTATTAGAAATCACTGTGATAAATTAGAGTTATTGGTAGATAATGAATTGTGGACATTGACTAAATACAGAGAGTTGTTGTTTACGAAATAATTTGAAGTTAGAGGTTAGAAGTTAGAATATAGAATATAGAAGTTTAAGGTTTAAAGATTAGGTTCAATGTTTGTAGTGTTGGATTACTGTCTTCTGCTTTTTGCCTTCTAATTTCTGCCTTCTAACCTCTAACTTCTAAAAAATAATTATCTTTGCCGCAAAATCAAGTTGCTTTTGCAATTACACAAATAGAATATGAGTTCAGATACTTCAAAAAGATACGCACAACGTGGTGTTTCGGCATCCAAAGAAGATGTTCACAATGCAATAAAAAATATTGACAAAGGATTGTTTCCTCAGGCATTTTGTAAAATTGTTCCTGATTATCTAACACAAGACGATGAATATTGTCTTATTATGCATGCTGATGGTGCCGGTACCAAATCTTCATTGGCGTATATGTATTGGAAAGAAACAGGAGATCTTTCGGTTTGGAAAGGAATAGCACAAGATGCTTTGATCATGAATATCGATGATTTATTATGTGTAGGAGCAACTGATAATATTTTATTGTCTTCAACAATTGGAAGAAATAAAAACCTAATTCCTGCCGAAGTAATTTCGGCAATTATCAACGGAACTGAAGAGTTAATTCAGGAGTTGGCTTCTTTCGGAGTGAGTATTCATTCAACAGGAGGTGAAACTGCCGATGTGGGTGATATCGTTCGTACCATAATTGTTGACTCGACAGTTACAGCGAGAATGAAACGTTCTAAAGTAATTGACAATGCTAACATCAAAGCAGGAGATGTAATCGTAGGATTGGAATCTTTCGGACAGGCTACTTATGAAAAAAGTTATAACGGTGGTATGGGAAGTAACGGATTGACTTCGGCTCGTCATGATGTATTCGCTAAATATTTGGCAACAAAATACCCAGAAAGTTATGATGCAGCTGTACCGGAAGAATTAATTTATTCTGGTCAGGTACAATTGACGGATGCTGTAGCAAATTCTCCAATCGATGCTGGTCAATTAGTACTCTCACCAACGCGTACTTACGCACCAATTATCAAGCAAATTTTAGATAAATATTCTTCAAATGAAATTCACGGTATGGTTCATTGTAGTGGTGGAGCGCAAACTAAGATTTTACATTTCCTGCCTGCCGACGGGCACGGTGTAGATAATTTACATATTATAAAAGACAATTTATTCCCAGTTCCACCATTGTTCCAATTAATTCAGGAGCAATCAAAAACAGATTGGAAAGAAATGTATCAGGTATTCAACTGCGGTCACCGTATGGAGCTTTATGTTCCAGCTGAAGTTGCTGAAGATATCATCGCTATTTCAAAATCATTCAATGTTAATGCTCAAATTGTAGGTCGTGTAGAAGCTTCCGACGCTAAAAAACTGACTATTACAAGTGAATACGGAACTTTTGAGTATTAATTTTTAGAGTTGCTAAGATTTTTTATTTAAGTTGTTTGAATAACTTAACGACTAAGATAGAAAACGCATAACAATTAACACTTAACTACAAACCTCACATGTACGAACTACTTTTTTGGAAATATTTAGAAGACGTTTATTTGAACCACCAGGAGGTTTATGAAACCATGGACGAACTGGAAACCATCGAAGGTTTAGAGGAGCTTCCGGTTACAGTAATTTTAAACAGAATCGCTTCGGTTTTTTCTAAATGGGAAAGAGTAGATGAGAACAGCTGGAAAAACAAAGAGGGAGTTGGCGCTTTTCAAGTGAAAACAACTTCTCAAATCGTTCAAATCGATTGTTACGGTACAGAGGGTAAAACCATGGATAAGTTGGTGGATATTATGGAAGAATTCAAGTGTCCGTTGTTTGATCCACAAATTCCTGCCCGTTACGACGAAATGTATGAAGAAGAAGAGTAACTAAAATATTAAAGCGTTAAAAATTTATCTTAACGCTTTTTTTTTTATGGGTTTTTCTTGTCTTTTTTATCTTCGTTTTTAAAACCAATTAGTTTTCGGTATTTGTTTTCGGTTTCTTCTAATTCTTCTTCCATTTTTTTATATTGGCTAATATCTTTGATAGTGATTACAGCAGCAACGATTTTGTTATCCTGATCTACTAAAGGACGGCCGCTAATTAAAACCCTTCTTTTTTCGCGAGACATGGGATTGTATAGGACCAAATCGATATCATCTGTAACTTCACCATTAAAGGCGCGTTCCATGGGTAAATTTTGAGCAGGGAAAACCGTTTTTTCGTCAGGAAAATACAATTCGAAATGCGCCGTCAAATCTGTTGAAATTTTATCATCTTCTTCAATACCAAAAATATCATTCGCCATATCGTTGGCCAGAATCACTTTTTTATCGGCATTGGCAACAATAACGCCTTCGCCAATATTTTCAACAATTACTCTAAGTTTTTCTTCGTTTTCATAGAGTTCGTCAACGGCTTTTTGTTGTTCTAATTCCAATTCAATGGTTTCAGTGATATCACGTGCCGCCGAATAAATGATACCTTCTTTTAAGTCTATATTACTGTTCCAGTCCAGCCATCGATAAGTGCCATTTTTATGACGCACTCGGTTTTTAAAACTACTCACCGTTTTCCCTTTGAGAATTTCGCTTAAAACCTTATCAGAAGTAGAGCGGTCTTCAGGATGAGTCAAGTCCATGAATTTTATTTTATCCATATCTTCTTGAGTATAGCCCAAAGTATTAGTAAAAGCAGCATTTATTTTGATAAAATGATCATTTTTAGCCACAGTAAAAATATCAAAAGACATATTGAAAAAAGCGTCGGTGGCTTTGAGTGATTCTTCTAATTTTTTTCTTTCAGTTATATCTGTCGAAATACCACCAATGGCATAAATTCGGCCTGTTGCATCATACAAAGGGTATTTAACCGCAATGTAAGTGTGTACACCGTCTTTTTGAGTGATGGTTTCCTCTGATTTGATTTCGGTTAGTTTTTTAGCCACTTCTAAATCCGAATTTCTATAGGCTTCCGCAATTTCTTTGGGTAAAAAGTCATAATCCGTTTTACCAATAATTTGCTCATTAGTAGTTCCGAATAATTCTCCGAAATTCTTATTAATTAAAAGGTATTCACCATTTAGTTTTTTTATAGAAATAGGACTTGACGTATTGTCAATAATGGATTGGAGTAATTGTTTGTTTTCCTCTAAAAGTTTTTGCGCTTTTTCCTTTGCTTTAAATTGGGTTCGAATAATAAAATAGACAACAATAAGCAGAAGTATCGAAAGCATAAATAAAAATAGTTCTATTGTGTATAGATTCGAGTCTAACTGATTTGTGGGGTTTTGATTTGACTGTATCAAAAAAATCCATGTAGCTGCAATTATTACAGCAATATTAATAATGAATCCTAGTAATATTTTTTTTTCAAAGGAGAGGTTCATGGTTTTCTGTTTTGGTTCAAGAGAATGGCGTTTTTAATGCTTCCTACTATTAAAGTTAGTGAATACGGATTTGAAATTAGCTGCTATTGATCTTTATTTTTCAAAACGCATTAGATTCAAACTAAATAAAATCACAATAAGAGTTACACCCACATCGGCGGCAATCGCTAGCGCTAAGTTGCTGAAACCAAAAATGGCTAGTAGAATGAAAATGAATTTTGTGATAATGGCACCATAAGTATTGATTTTTATTTGTTTCATAGTCTTTTTACTCAAACGAATCAAAAACGGAATTAATGATAATTTGTCATTCATCAAAGCGATGTTAGCTGTTTCTATTGTCGTATCACTACCAGCAGCTCCCATAGCAATCCCCACAGTACTTAGGGCTAATGCAGGAGCATCATTGATGCCATCACCTACCATGGCTACTTTATCGTATTGTTGTAACAACGCTTTCATTTCTGCTGCTTTTTGTTCTGGGAGTAAACCACCAAAAACTTTTGTGATTCCTACTTGTCGAGCAACATAATGAGCGGTTTTTTCAGTATCACCTGTTAGCATTATTACATCAATATTTTGTTCTTGAAGCTCTGCAATAGCTTTACTACTGTCAGGTTTGATTCTGTCGGTTAAACCAATAATCCCAACAACTCCTTTTCCAAAACTGACTACCACACTCGTTTTTCCTTCACTGGCTAGTTGCGCCACAATTTTTTCTACTTCTTCGGAAATTTCATGGTATTCTCGAATGAATTCCAATTTTCCTACCAGAACCGTATCAATTTGGCAAACAATACAATTTGCGGTAGCTCCTTTACCTAAAATGCTTTTAAAATTTTTAGCTTTATGAGGTTCGTAACCTTCTGCTTTACTCGCAGCAATGATTGCTTGAGCTAAAGGATGTTCTGAAAACATCTCGGCACCTGCTGTACAGGAAAGTAATTCTTCTCGGCTGGTGCCAATTAAGGGGAAAACATCAGATACTACAGGGGTTCCGTAAGTAATGGTTCGGGTTTTATCTACGGCTACTGCCTGAATTTCGGCTAAAATTTCAATGTATTTCCCTCCTTTTACCAAAGCCCCTTTTGCGGAAGCATTACCAATTGCCGCATATATGGCTACAGGTGTAGAAATGACTAATGCACATGGACAAGCAATTACAAGGAGCGTAATCGCTTGTTTGAGCCAATGATTAAAATCTTGATGAAGTATAAAAACAGGAACAACAAAAATGATTATCGCGAGCACAATAATTGTGGGAGTGTACAATTTTGAAAAACGTTGAATAAATTTTTGTGTTTTGCTTTTTGCAGCATTTGCTTCAAAAGTGAGTTGGATGATTTTAGCAAATGTGGTATCGGTTGATAGTTTACTAGTTTTTATTTCTATAAAACCATTTCCGTTCAAGGTTCCTGCGAAAACTGAATCACCTATTTGTTTTTCTTTAGCGATAGGTTCCCCAGTTATGGCCGATTCGTCAATCAAAGTTTCCCCAAAAATGATTTTTCCATCCAAAGGAATTACTTCTCCGGGTTTAATTTGAATAATTGTTCCAACTTCTATTTGCTCAATAGGTATTTCCTGATTTGTTTTTTTTACAAATGCCGTTTTTGGCGTACTTTTAATCAATTGATCCAAAGCTGATTTTGAATTTTCAATTCCTATATCTTCTAATCTTTCGCCTAAAACATATAAAACAATAACCACAGCAGCTTCGGGATATTCGCCTAAATATAAGGCGGCAATAACCGCAATTGTCATTAATAGATTAATACTACTGAAGTTTAATTTTAAAAGTGCTTTAATTCCTTTTAAGATCACATCGTGTCCAATAATTATGATAAAGGATACAAAAATAAAAGGAGCATAAGGCATTGGTAAATGAATGCCTATAAGGGAAAGTATTTCTAAAATAACTACAATACTGACCGAAAGGAGTAATAAAACAAATTTTCTATCTTTAAATGGTAGGTTCATAAGAATGGGATTTTGTTTGTACTATATATAGTAAAATGTTTCTGCTTTTTGTGAGCTAGTATTAGCATTGCATCTTAAATTTACTCAAAATTTATTGTAACTACTTTTGCTTTAATAAAATCTTAAGATTATAAATGCTTAAAATGTTCGAGATGTGAAAAAGTTTTCGAACTTTGTACCAAAATATTTTACATATGAAAATAAACCTTAAGAACGGAATTGATAAGCTTATTTTTGGGATGAAACAAAAAGATGTTTCAGCTGTTTACGGTGCGCCTGATAGAAATTACAAAGACGAAGATGATAATGTGATTTTTACCTACAATAAGTTTAAAATGCGTTTGACTTTTTATAAAGACGAAGATTTTAAAATGGGTTATATTGTAGCTTCTAGTCCAGATTTAGAGTTATTTGGCAATACGTTAATTGGAAAGAATATCAAGGATGTTAAGAATGAATTAGCTAAAAAGAATATTACTAAATTCACTCAGGAAGAATTTGATACTTTTGAAAATTATTTCAATGAAGATAATTGGTTGTTGTTTCAAACCGAATTTGACGAAGTAGTGAAATTAGAAGTTGGCGCCATCATTAATGATAAAGACGAGTTTGAGTGGAAATTTGGTAAGAAATAAAACTTGTTTCAATATAAAAAGAATGCCCTTTCATCGATATTGAAAGGGCATTCTTTTTTATAATATTGTATTTTATTTCTGCTTTTCAAAAATTTCTATTTCGAAAATTAAAGTAGCATTGGGTGGAATAACACCCCCAGCACCAGCTTCTCCATAAGCTAGTTTAGATGGGATATAAGCAATTATTTTGTCGCCAAAAGAAAGCATGTTGATTGCTTCAATAAACCCAGGAATCATTCCGTCTTTTTTCCCAATTTCAAAAGGGAAAGGATTGTATCCTCCTTGAGTAGCTCTCATTTCGTTGAATTGGTTGTATGTTTTAGCTACTTCTTCACGACTACTATCAAATAATTTTCCGTCTTCAAAAAAGCCTGAATAATGGAAGTAAACTGTTGTTCCAGCAGCTGGTTTAGCACCTGTTCCTTTTTGAACTATTTTATAAACTAATCCAGAAGGTGTAGTTGTAGCGCTTGTTTTTTGGGTGTTTAAATAGGCTAGTTTTTCAGCGTTTAAAGCAGCCATTTTTTCTTGCTGAATTTTTTCAGCAGCTGCTTTGGCTTCTGCTTCTTTTTTTTCTTCAACAGCCTTGTTATTGTAATAGTTTGCAAAAACTTTAGTAGCATTGAATTTTTTTGCTAACGAACCTTTTTGCGTAATAATTATGTTTTTGATTACATCATCTTTTGCAATATTGTTCACTACATCCATTCCTTGAACTACATGACCAAAGATAGTGTGCTTATTGTTTAACCATGGTGTTTCTTTATGGGTTATGAAAAATTGACTTCCATTTGTTTTTGGACCAGCATTGGCCATTGCCAAAATACCTCCTTTGTCAAATTTTAAATCTGAAACGAATTCGTCTTTAAATGCATAACCAGGACCACCATTTCCTGTTCCTTGTGGATCTCCTCCTTGAATCATAAAATCACTAATAACACGGTGGAATTTTAAACCATCAAAAAACGGTTTGTTTTTTAGTTTTGCGTCGCTTACAAATTCATTTTTACCTTGAGCTAGACTAATAAAATTGGCAACAGTAATTGGTGCTTTTTGATATTCTAGGTCTAAAATAATTGTTCCTTTGTTTGTATTGATAGTGGCAAAAATACCTTCTTCCATCGTTTTTGTAGGAGCGGGTTTTTTTACAATTTTTTTCGATGTTTCCTGTGCTTGAAAAGTAGTAAGCGTAAAGAAAGTTAATAAGGCTAATAATTTCGTTTTCATCTGGTTTTGTTTTTTTATCTAAGGTTGTATTTCTGTACTGTTATCAATTAATTCAATTTCAAAAATAAGATTGGTGTGGGGAGGAATGATGTCTCCAGCTCCTCCAGAGGCATAGCCTAGATGAGAAGGTATAAATAGCACAGCCTTGTCTCCATAAGACATTTTATCAAGTCCTTCGATCACTCCTGGGATAATACCGTCTCTTTTTCCTACTTCAAAAGTAATAGGTTGGTAACCATTTTGAGAAGCGCGGAGCGAATTGTATTTTCCAAAAGAGATTGCTACAGTTCCTAGAGAAGTATCGTAAAGATAGCCACTCTCAGAAAAAACCGTGTAATTGACATTTACTTTGGTTCCTACAGCGGGTTTTCTACCACTTCCTTTTTGAGTAATTACATATTTTAATCCTGACACAGTTTTTCTTGCTTTTCTTTTTAAAGTGTCAAAATAGTTGATTTTAGTGACAATAATTTTGCCGTATTTTTCAAAATATTTTTGCTCGTTGAGTAATTCGATCTTCTCTTGTTTTTTTTGATTTTTAGATTCGATAACAAAATAATCATCGAATGTTTTTATGGCATTGAATTTTTTTGCAGCTTCTCCTTTGCGCAATATAGTAACGGAATTCAAAACATCGCCCTGTTCAATCATATTGACAACTTTCATGCCTTCATTAATCACATGTCCAAAAACAGTGTGTTTTCCATTGAGCCATGGTGTAGGGTTCCGAGTTATAAAAAACTGACTGCTATTGGTTCCAGGGCCATTATTAGCCATAGCTAAAACGCCTTCTTTGTCAAAAATTTGATCGTTAATTTCGTCTTTAAACAGATAACCTGCATTTCCAAATCCAGTACCTTCGGGATCTCCAGTTTGAATAACAAAGCCTTTAATCACACGATAGAATTTTGCGCCATCATAAAAAGGACGTTTTTTTTTGTATTCTGTAGAAATAAAGCTGTTATTGCCTTCGGCCAGCGTAATAAAATTTGCAACCGTTATTGGGGCTCTTTTATAATCTAATTCAAGTAAAATATTTCCTTTGTTAGTTTCAATTTTGGCATACAAACCATCAGGAAGGTAATCTTCTTCGTTTTTACAAGAATAAAATAAGCTAACAAAAAGTACTATAAATAGAATGTTTCTTTTCATAGGTTGTATTTTATTGTTCTAAGGTGTCCTGAGTCCTAGGTTTAGCTTTTACAGTCGCTTTTTTTGGTTTTTTTATACTGTCTTGCGACGAAGATAAACTCATAGTGATACCTTGTTCCAATTCTTTTTTGTAAACCGCTTCAGGCTTAAAATCATGTAAGGTAACTGTACAAATTAAAGGAGTATTAGGTCCAATTTTTTTATTGTCACCATGATAGCCATAAGCAATATGAGAAGGGAAGAAGAAACTTACTTTTTCATTTTTGCGCATCAATTTAATTCCTTCTCTAATTCCGGTCATGATTTCTTGCTTATCTATTCGGTAAACCTGCGGTCTTAGTTCTACTTCCGAATAAATAATTTTTCCTTTTAAATCTTTTAGTTCATAATTAAAGAAGGCAACGTCTCCTTTTTTAGGCGTTAAACTATCGGTTTCATTTCGGGTTATGTAATAATACCAATAGCCTTTAGGTGATGAAAAATAGCTAAGCTTTGGATTTTTTTTCATCAAAGCTTTGATTAAATCTTCTTCGGATGCATTTAATTTTTTGTTTCTTTCGACTGATCTTTTCATAAAAACTCCAGAGGCTCTAGAAATAGGGCGTCTAGCATCTTGATGTTGTTTGCAGCCTGCGAAAGCAAGACATAAGATAAAACTTAAGGCAATGAATGGATTTGCTTTCATAGGGTTATAGATTTAGATTTTCCACAAGACTTATAAATTTGGCTACAGTTTGCTCCATCGATACCGTTGATTTTCCTCCTGCAGCATTGCGGTGACCACCACCATTAAAATGAGCTCTTGCAAATTCATTTACATCAAAATCACCTTGAGAACGGAAAGAAATCTTGATGATATTCTCGTCTCTATTTTCAATAAAGATGGCTGTAAACAGAATCCCTTTAATGCTTAAACCATAATTTACAATTCCTTCTGTATCGCCTTTTGTATGGTTGAAATTGTCTAATTCTTCTTGTGTTAGGGTTATGTACGAAGTTTTATGATCTGGAATTACTTTTAGGTTTTGTAATGCCTGACCTAATAATTGTAAACGATTGTAGGAGCTATTGTCAAAAAGTAAATTAGGAATTAGGGTGTTTTCGACTCCTAAATCAATTAGTTCGGCTACAATTCGATGCGTGTTTCCAGTTGTATTTGGGAATCGAAATGAGCCAGAATCGGTTAGGATTCCGGTATAAATACAGGTTCCTATTGTTTTATCAATTTGGTCTTTTTGTTCTAAATAATTAATAAAATGATAAATCATCTCGCAAGTGGAACCAAATGAAGTATTTGAGAACATATACGTTGCGTAGTCATCTGGTTTTTGATGGTGATCAATCATGATGTAAGTGGTGTCCAGTACTTCAAGTACTTTTTCCATCTCACCTGTACGATGAAAAGCATTAAAATCGAGAGTGAAAACAATTTCGGCTTCGTGTAAAAGAGTAGTGCAATTTTCTTTGTCTTTTTCAAAGACTTTAACAGTTTCTGAACCAGGGAGCCATGCTAAAAAATCAGGAAATTCATTAGGTGAAATTACGATAGCTTCGTGGTTGTTTTTTTTAAAAAAATGGTAAAGTCCTAGAGTTGAACCCATAGCGTCTCCGTCAGGATTGCGATGGGGAATTATTGCTATTTTTTTTGGCGTAGCCAATAAAGTCTGGATTGCTTGTATATCTTGTATTTTCATAGTTTGCGAATTTACATTTTTTAATGTAAACTATGAATTCGTTAACAGGATTTTATTCTTTTTTGTCTTTGTCGATATTGTTCAATATTTCGATAATTTGATTATTCAAATTAGCTAGTTCTTCATCATAAGCATTTGAATTGTATTTTATTTTAAGATAGGCCGTTCGGTATAGTTTAATCCTTAATTGGCAGTACTTAATAAGTAATTTAATTTGTTGGTGGGTTTCTTGTGGTAAATACAATAAATCGGCTTTTTTCATCAGTTTGATATTTTCTTCCCAATAATAGATACCTCTAGACTCAATCATGTAGAGAAGTTCTTTTTTAGATTCTTCATCCGTGACATATACGTTATAGGCCTCAAGAGCCATTTTTTCCATATCTATGAATTCTCTCATTTTTTCTTCGAATTCGAAATGCTGATAAACATAGATTTTTTGTGAAATGACGTTGTAAGAAAGTAATGGGATAATAAGTATTGACAAACCACTAATTGTAATTAGGGCCGCATTTCTTTTTGAATTCAATATGGCTAAGATTATTCCAAAGCAAATTCCAGAAAGTAATCCGCCAATGTGTGCCGCGCCATCTACACCTTCTTTGAAACTCTCCACGATGTTGAGTAAAATAAATACAATTATAAAACCAATTGTTTTTGAAGTTAGTTTGCGGTTTATGGCTTTGGTTAAAGTGATGATAAGTAAAATGCCATACATCCCAAAAATCGCTCCTGAAGCACCCGCACTTATAATTTTGTCATACCAATAAATAGTGGATAAACTGGCTAGTAAACCACTTGATAGATAGCAAACAAGAAATCCTATCCGTGTTAGATACGATTCAATTAAAAGTCCTACATAGCCAAGCGCAATACAATTTAGCAATAGATGCATAATGCCATAATGGATAAAAAGACAAGTAAATAGTCGCCACCATTGATTCTCTACAGTTAGTAAATTATAATTGGCTCCCCAATTGATAACATCTGAAACTTGAGGTTTAAAAAAGTTAACTCCAGAAAATACCATTAATAAGAAGATAAGGAAATTCAAATAAATTAATATTGGTGTTATCATGTATCCTTTGGCGGGTACAAAAAAGGATAAAAAGGAGTAAAAACTGTTTATCGAAAGTTCTTTTTCGGTTGAATTTAGTGCTGATTCTTTGGCAGAACTAATTTCTTCGATTAGGTTTTCTGCTACAAGAGAGGAACTTGGCTGTTCTTTTTTTATGTCATTAAAGACTTCAAAAAAGAGGTCAGTGTTTTTTAAATTTCTGCCTCGGTCATATATTTGATTGCCCTTACTAGCGCTATAGATGTAACCATCTTCATTTTCAAAGTTGATTACTATTTTTTCGTTCCAAGTTTCTTGTTCAGGGACTGTTTCTGCAATTATTTCCGAATCATTTATTTCTGTGACATTCCAATTTAATTCTTGACAAGCCTTGATGGAATAATAAAGAAATTCTTGTCTTGTAAGATGATTGAAGGGGATATACTGAATGTGGGAAGCAGGGAAACCAAAAGCCATCGGAATAAATTTTACATACGATTAGTATTACAATGATATAAAATTTATTTCAGAAATTATTTAAAAATCGTCCAGTTTTTTGATTTTAAATTTTTCGTACAATTGATGTTTTATTCCTTTAACGGTTTGAGAATGATAGATTCCGATAGAACCTGATGAAATATAGGCAATGAAACAAGAAAGGCCAATGAATAATGTACTTTCAATTCCAAAAAGTTCTATCCCCATAATTGTACAAGCAATAGGCGTATGTGTTGCTCCCGAAAAAACGGCAACAAATCCCATGCCTGCTAAAAGTGAAATAGGAAGCGGAACATAGAGCGATAAAGCACTTCCTAATGTTGCGCCTACGAAAAATAAGGGCGTAACCTCACCTCCTTTGAATCCTGCCCCTAAGGTGAATCCTGTAAAAAGGATTTTGAGTAAAAAGTCGAAATTTTCACTTGGTTTTGTAAATGCATCTACAATACTAGGAAT
The DNA here is from genome assembly GCF_042656445.1 of Flavobacterium sp. GCM10022190. Taxonomy (NCBI): domain Bacteria; kingdom Pseudomonadati; phylum Bacteroidota; class Flavobacteriia; order Flavobacteriales; family Flavobacteriaceae; genus Flavobacterium; species Flavobacterium sp. GCM10022190. The sequence continues at coordinate 192,161 of NZ_JBHSOQ010000004.1, read as the reverse complement.
GCCTAATCCTATAAATTTTGTTGCACCAAAATAATAGATTACTACTGAGAATAGTATTCCACCTACGTAAGGACGTAACGGAGGGTATGAGATGGTTTTTGAAAATATAGATCCCCAAAAATGAGTGCTTCTTGAAAATAGCATGGCTGCTAGTCCAAATAGCACACTGACAGGAATGATCCAAAGTAGATTTTCAAGATTGTAATCGGGGATTGTGTTGATGCTGTAATGTGTATGGTGAACAGGCCAAAGTTCAACAGTGTAATAAGCAAAATAAGCAACTACGAAAGAAAGAATACAGCTTTTTAAATTTATTTTGCAAAAATAGACAACTTCAAGAGCAAAAACAGCTCCCGCTACAGGTGTTCCAAAAACAGAGGCAAATCCTGAGCTAATTCCTAGGATGATTAGTGTTTTTCGTTCGTTTGCGTCAAGGTTGAAAATACGGCTGAATTGGTCAGCAATCGTTCCGCCCATTTGTACCGCAGTGCCTTCTCGACCTGCCGAACCTCCAAAAAGATGTGTAATCAGGGTTCCTAAAAGTACAAAAGGAGCCATTTTAAGCGGAATTACTTTTTGAGGAGTTTTGTATTCTTCTAATAAAAGATTATTGCCTTTAACGACCTCTTTTCCATAATAATGATACAATAAACCAATGATCAATCCGCCTACGGGTAAGAACCAAAGTAACCAAAGGTTGTGGTCCCTAAGCTTTCCTACCCATTCTAATGAAATTAAAAAAAATGCCGAGGCTGAACCTGATAAGAAACCAATCAAGGCACATACTGCTATCCATTTTACTGCATTTGGCAAATTCTTTACTATATTCATTTGAATCTTTTGACTTGTTTTTTTAAAATTTTTCGAGCGCAGCAAAAGCATATTGTTTTAGCCTTTGTGCGCTCGAAGAATATAATTTTGAAGAAGAATTACTCAGGCAAAACAGCTGTAAGTTCGATTTCAACTAAGTATTCAGGAGCTACTAATTGGTTGATTCCATAAAAACCAGTAGTAGGCTTGATATCTTTGAAAAAAGTAGCATGAGCAGTAGCAACGGCTTCAAAAGTACTAACATCTGTAGTGAAAATACGAGTACGAATAACATCTTTCATGCTAGCATTTAGATCTTCAAGAACTTTTTCAACGCGTTCTAAAATGTTTAAAGTTTGCGCATGTGCGTCATCAGCTTTTACTTTATCGCCGTCAACAATTGCTACTGTTCCTGAAACTTCAATAATGTTTCCAATACGTACTGCACGACAATATCCCATTTTGTCTTCCCATGGAGATCCTGTTAAGATGTTTTCTCTTTTCATTTTGATGTATTTGTTTGATTTTTAGAGGGATGTTCCTCGATTTGAAAATTTAAATTTTTGTGCAATTTATAAAAAATACCATAATAAAAAACAGTCATTTTGTGAAAGTAATAAAGAAGTTCAAGTTTGGAATTTTGTATATTTATATAATAAAATCAAAAGTTTAGTGTTAAGTATTTGGAATAACTTTATAAAAGTCGTTTTTTTGAATAGATTTTTAATTAAATAGATAAATGATGAATCAATATTTAAATTTCAAAGGTTTGTTTTTGGTTGTCGCTCTTGTTTTGGGTGGTTTTACGACTGCGTTTTCACAAGAGGGAATTGGAACTGAGTTTAAAATTAAGCCCGCCCCAAAACCAAAGAAAGAGAAAAAGGAAACTGCTGCAAAAGATGTTAAGTTTAATACTGCTGATTATGAGAAAATCAAAGCTTATGAAGTAGGTGGTTTGAATAATAATACTTATAAAGTACCTCAAGGGGAGGAAAAAGATCCTGAAAAATTAGCCAAAAGAAATCAGGATTTAGGTGTGGTTAAAACAACTTCGGGTGTTGCAAAAGTAAGATATCGTGATGCCGCTTATGTTGATGGAGATAAAGTACGTGTGTATTTGAATTATGAAATAGTAGAGCAAGAAGTTTTGCTAAATGGAGAGGCACAGGGTTTTGATATCACCTTAAAAAAAGGGGTAAATCGTATTGATATTGAGGCATTAAACGATGGTTATGCCGCACCAAATACAGCCGAATTTAAAATTTATGATGATAAAGGTGCGGTGATTTCTTCAAACCAATGGAATATAGCCCAAGGTTATAAAGCTACAATTATCATTGAAAAGGAATAAGTTTATAACTAATAGGTTAAATTTTTTTTAATGTTCTAGGGTTGTTTTGTTTTATAAAATTAAAGCTTGGTATATTTGTTGCTATGCTGATGATAATTAATTAAAACAAAATTTACATTATATGAAGCAGTTTTTATTAGTTGTAATGCTTTGTTTTGGAATAAACGTTTTTGCTCAAGCAGAGTTTGGCAAGAAGTTTAAGCCAATTGCTCCGATGAACAAACCTGCTACTCCTAAGAAAGTAACTCCAAAAGCTACAACAGATGCTCCAGTAATTAAAGCTCCGGATATTTTAAAAAAACCAGAAACTACTTTGCCTTCATTTTCAAAGTATCAAATTGGTCAGCCTAAATCTTTTTCGATGATACAAACCAACGAATTTGAGAACCCCGGTGATCGAATAAAAGAAAAAATGACTAAGGATTTGGATAAAACCCTTGTTAGAGAAGGATTGAAAGAGGATGACCGAATGTTGGTTAAAATCGATAAAAATTTCGGGGAGATTCGTACAAAGTCAAAATATTTTGTTGTTCAATATCGTGATTACATTTATATAGACGGTGATTTGATTAAAGCAACCCTTAACAATCAAATGGTTGGTGGAATAATGGAGTTGTTTTCAAATTACGGACAGTTTGTTTTTGATTTGAGTGACGGTATTAATACTTTCGAAATGGAAGCTTTTAGCAAAGGAAGTTCTGGAGGAAATACCTGCGAATTTAAAATCTATGATGATAAAGGTGCTTTAGTACGCTCGGAGTTTTGGGATAACTGGGATAAGGGTGTAAAAGGTAAATTTGTTATTATTAAAGAATAGCAATTTGCCGAGTTGGTGGAGTGAAATAGAACAAAATTCTCGTTGTAAATTATGGATGTAAAAAAAATAAAAAATTTCAAAATTCCACTTTTGCAATCCAAATTTAAAAAGTAATTTTGCGCCCATGCAACACAACGTACTTATTTTAGATTTCGGTTCGCAATACACTCAGTTGATTGCGCGTAGAGTTCGCGAATTAAATATATTCTGCGAAATTTTTCCATATAATAATATTCCATCGGATTTATCAAGCTACAAGGCTGTAATTTTAGGAGGTAGTCCTTTTTCTGTTCGTGCAGAAGATGCTCCACATCCTGATTTGTCTCAAATTAGAGGAAAATTGCCAATGCTTGCTGTGTGTTATGGAGCGCAATATTTATCTCACTTTAGTGGAGGTGAAGTTGCAGCATCTAACACTAGAGAATATGGTAGAGCTAATTTATCTTACATCAAAGAAGATGAAATTTTCTTTGAAGGAGTTTCTCCAAATAGTCAGGTTTGGATGAGTCATAGTGATAGTATTAAAGCATTGCCTACAAATGGAGTGAAGCTTGCAAGTACACATGATGTAGAATTTGCAGCTTACAAAATTGAAGGAGAAACAACTTATGCAATTCAATACCACCCAGAAGTATATCATTCAACAGATGGAAAACAAATGTTGGAAAACTTCTTAGTGAAGATTGCTCATGTTCCTCAAAACTTTACACCTAATGCTTTTGTGGAAGAAATTGTAGCAGAAATGAAAGAGAAAATTCAAGATGATAAAGTTGTTCTTGGACTTTCAGGAGGTGTAGATTCTACTGTAGCGGCAGTTTTATTGAATAAAGCTATTGGTAAAAACTTATATTGTATTTTTGTTAATAACGGTTTACTTCGTAAAAATGAGTTCGAAAATGTATTGAATCAATACAAAGGAATGGGACTTAATGTAAAAGGAGTAGATGCTGGTGAGCGTTTCTTGTCGGAATTAGCAGGAGTGAGTGATCCAGAAACAAAACGTAAAATTATTGGTAGAGTATTTATCGAAGTTTTTGACGATGAATCTCATTTGTTAGAAGATGTAAAATGGTTGGCTCAGGGAACTATTTATCCTGATGTAATTGAGTCGGTTTCTGTAAAAGGACCTTCTGCAACAATCAAATCACATCACAATGTGGGTGGATTACCTGATTTTATGAAATTGAAAGTAGTAGAGCCTTTGCGTATGCTTTTTAAAGATGAGGTGCGTAGAGTAGGTGCTAGTTTAGGTATTGATCCAGAATTATTAGGAAGACATCCTTTCCCAGGACCAGGATTGTCAATTCGAATTTTAGGAGATATTACTCCTGAGAAAGTTAGAATCTTACAAGAGGTTGATTCGGTATTTATTGAAGGATTAAAATCTTGGGGATTATATGATAAAGTTTGGCAGGCTGGAGCAATTTTGCTTCCAGTAAATAGTGTTGGGGTTATGGGTGACGAGCGTACTTATGAAAAAGTAGTTGCGCTACGTGCTGTAGAATCTACCGATGGTATGACTGCTGACTGGGTTCACTTGCCGTATGATTTCTTGATGAAAGTATCTAATGATATTATCAACAAGGTAAGAGGGGTGAACAGAGTTGTGTATGATATTAGTTCAAAACCACCAGCAACAATTGAGTGGGAATAATAGAAACAACTTAATCGTAGTTTCTTATATTATAAAAACGGTATCAGATTTTGGAATAAAATTTGGTACCGTTTTTCATTAAGAGTATTAATTTTTTAATTAAATAATAGAATGAAATATTTTTTTGCGATTTGGATACCGGTTTTGCTTTTTGTTCAAACTGTTCTTGCTCAAGAAACAATTACACATAAGGTAGAAAAGGGTGAAACGATTACTGATATTGCTCAAAAGTACCAAGTGACACCTTATGATATCTATAAGCTTAATCCTGATGCTCAATCAAAATTAAAACCTAGAATGGTTCTTTTGATACCTTCTAAAAAAGGGATTTCTGCAAAAGTAGCTACCAATAATTCAGCTGAAGTTACTCATAAAGTGATTTCAAAGGAGACTTTGTTTGGAATTCAAAAAAAATACAATGTTTCGGAAGCAGATTTAAAAAAAGCAAATCCATTTTTAGAAACAGATGGACTGCAAATAGGTCAGATCTTAGTAATTCCGGCTAAAAATGCCTTGAAAACTCCAGAGAAAGTTGTTTATCATGATGTGTTACCAAAGGAAACCAAGTATTCTATTGCTAAATTGTATGGTATTACTGTTGAGGAATTAGAAAAGAAGAATCCGGCAATTGTTTCAAATTTGCCAGAGGGATATCGTTTATTTATTAAAGGGAATCCAGAACAGCAAGCAGGTGTTGTTTCACCTAAAACGACTGTTGCTCCAAAATATATTACGTATGAGGTGAAGCCAAAAGAAACGCTTTACAGTTTGTCTAAAATGGCTGGAATGTCTCAAGAAGAATTTTTAGTATTGAATCCTGAACTTAAAGAAGGTGTTGAAATTGGGATGTTAGTGAAATTGCCAGCTAATGTGACTTTAACAGCTGTTTCAGAAAATAAGGTTGCCACTGTTTTAGCTCCAAAAAACACTTCTGAAAGAAAAAAAATAGCCTTGTTGTTGCCTTTTAATGTAGATAAAATGCAAGGAGAACAAACAGGAAATAGTACAGAACGCTTAAAGAAAGACAAGTTTTTAAATATGACTTTGGATTTTTATGCGGGTGCCTTAATGGCTATCGATTCGGCTAAAACATTGGGTTTGCCAATTGATGTTAGTATTTTTGATTCGGAAGAAACGAAAAGTAGTTCGAATGTGGCTGCTTTAATAACTGCCAATAATTTGCAAAATATGGACGCAGTTATTGGTCCATTTTATCAAAGTAATGCAGAAGAAACTGCGCGTTTATTGAGTGCTAATCATGTGCCTGTAATTTCGCCATTGTCAAAAGACGAGGGCGGAGCCATTGCTAATTTATATCAAACGGTTCCTAGTAATGATTTGTTAAGAACGAAAATGTTTGATTTTATGAGGGCTAAAAATGGAAATATAATTGCGGTAGTTGATAAAAAGAAATTGTCAGTAATCCAATATTTGCAGCAAAATCAAAAAGACGTTCGTTTGGTTCCTTTAAATCCTAACGGCACTGTTTCTGCGGAAGGTTTAAAGGGGATGTTGGTTCCTAATAAAATCAATTATGTGGTGATAGAATCGGCTAATACCTGGATGGTAAAAACAACAATTACGGCTTTGGTAGCTTCTTTGTCAAGTTTTCAAATTCAATTAGTTGTATTAGAACCAAATGAAACTTTGGATTCGGATGAGATAAATTTTTCAAATTTAGTGAAGCTAAAATTGATGTTTCCTTCGGTTACAAGAAGTAATTTAACTCCGGAAGGAATTGCTTTTGAAAATAAATTCAAAAAAATGAATTCAATCTTACCAAGTGATTATGCCTCAAGAGGTTTTGATGTGACTTTTGACACGATGATGCGTCTAATGCAAAATAAATCTTTTGAAGAATTGGCTGATACTACGGTAACTCAGCAATCTGAAAACAAATTCGAATATTATAAAAAAGATGGTATCGGACACGCCAATAAGGGAGTGTATATTTTATACTATGATTCGGATTTGACTTTGAAAGTTGCCAATTAATTGTTTAGGTTTTAATAAATGGATGTTTATCAAAAAAAACTCGTGAAGTTGGCTTATACCCAAATGCCTTTTGGGAAATACGAAGGTCGTTTTCTTATTGATTTGCCGGAGTATTATGTGGTTTGGTATCATAATAAAGGCTTCCCGAAAGGCGAATTAGGGGAGCAATTACAATTGGTTTACGAACTAAAATTAAATGGTTTAGAAGAATTGATACGAAATATTAAAAAAAGATACCCAAAACCTCATTGATTTCTCAAATTAATGGGGTTTTTATTTTTGCATTAACAAATGTTGATTTTAGAAATTATCTCATTTCCAAATTAGCATAATCTAAATTTATAATCGTATTTTTGCCACGTTTTTTATACAACTACAATACAAACTAGAACAGCATGAATCAAACAAAATATATTTTTGTTACTGGAGGGGTTACTTCTTCTTTGGGAAAGGGAATTATAGCAGCATCTTTAGCAAAATTATTACAGGCAAGAGGGTATAGAACAACTATTCAAAAATTTGATCCGTACATTAATGTTGATCCAGGAACATTAAATCCTTATGAGCACGGTGAATGTTACGTGACAGATGATGGAGCAGAAACAGACTTGGATTTAGGTCACTATGAGCGTTTTTTAAATGTTCCAACTTCTCAGGCTAATAACGTTACTACAGGTAGAATTTATCTTTCGGTTATTGAAAAAGAAAGAAGAGGGGAGTTTCTAGGGAAAACAGTTCAAGTTGTACCTCATATTACAAATGAAATTAAAGATAGAATCCAAATTTTAGGAAAATCAGGTGATTATGATATCGTAATTACTGAGATTGGAGGAACTGTGGGGGATATCGAATCGTTACCTTATATTGAATCTGTTCGTCAATTAGTTTGGGAATTAGGAGAAAATAACGGAATTGTAATTCACTTGACATTAGTGCCTTATTTGGCAGCTGCGGGTGAGTTGAAAACAAAACCTACACAACACTCTGTAAAAACATTGATGGAAAGCGGAATCAAAGCAGATATCTTAGTTTGTAGAACAGAGCACGAACTTTCAAATGACTTAAGAGGTAAATTAGCATTATTCTGTAATGTTAAGAGAGAAGCCGTTATTCAATCTATCGATGCGTCTACGATTTATGAAGTACCTAATTTAATGCTGGAAGAAGGTCTTGATGTGGTTGCTTTGAAAAAATTAGATTTACCAAAGAAAGCCGCTCCAGATTTGAAAAACTGGAATACTTTCTTGAAACGATTAAAAAGCCCTAAACATACAGTTAATATTGGTTTGATCGGTAAATATGTTGAAATGCAAGATTGTTATAAGTCTATTTTAGAGGCTTTCATTCATGCAGGAGCGGCCAATGAAACTAAAGTAAATGTGGTTTCTATTCACTCTGAATATATTGATAGCGAAAATATCGAAGAAAAATTCAAAGATATTGATGCGATCTTAGTAGCACCAGGTTTTGGTGAAAGAGGTATCGAAGGAAAAATTACTGCTGTTCGTTATGCTCGTGAAAATAAAATGCCATTCTTCGGTATTTGTTTGGGTATGCAAATGTCGGTTATTGAATATTCTAGAAATGTTTTAGGTTACGTTGAGGCAAATTCAACAGAAATGAACGATAAAACTCCTCATCCTGTTGTGAACTTAATGGAAGAACAAAAGAATGTTACTGACAAAGGAGGAACAATGCGTCTTGGAGCTTGGAAATGTGAAATTAAACCTGATACATTAGCGCACCAAATTTATGGTGAAACTACAATTTTTGAGCGTCACCGTCACCGTTATGAGTTTAATAGTGCTTATGCTGATGAATTAGACAAAGCTGGTTTAAAAGCTTCTGGTGTTAATCCTGATACAGGATTGGTAGAAATTGTAGAAATCGAAGATCATCCATTCTTTATTGGAGTTCAATACCATCCAGAATATAAGAGTACAGTAGCTAATCCACATCCTATTTTTGTGAAATTTGTAGCTGCTGCTGTAAAGGCAAGAAAGAAATAATTAATTTCTAGAAATAGAATCAACTCATTTGACAAAAAGTCGAGATAAATAATTTGTATTAAAAATGGAAGAAAAAAAGTTTGACCCCAATTCGCTGATTGGTTTTGTATTGATTTTCGGTATATTACTTTGGATAATGTATCAAAACAAGCCTTCTGAAGCAGAACTTGCTGCAGAAAAGAACAAAAAAGAATTGGTGGCTAAAGCTCCAAAAGCACAAGAAAATGTTGCTAAATTAAGTACATCAGCAAATGATACTTTGCAATTAGCACAATTACAAAAAACTTTAGGAAGCTTTGCTTATTCAGCTACTTTACCTTCTGCAAAAGAGGGATTTACTACAATTGAAAACAAATTAGTAAAACTTACTATTGCTAATAAAGGAGGATATGTGGTAGATGTTACATTGAAAAATTTTGAACGTACAAAAAAAGGTTCTGGCCAGTTAGTACAATTGGTAAAGGATAATAATGCGCAGTTTAATTTACAATTACCTACTGTTGATAATCATACTTTAAATACAAAAGATCTTTATTTTGAACCTACTTTGACAAAAAATGGGGAAGACCAAATTTTGACAATGAAATTAAAAGCTTCTGAAAATGCCTATTTAGCCTATAAATACGTATTGAAAGCTGATGATTACATGTTGGATTTTGATATCCAGTCGGAAGGTTTGAATACCATTTTGAAAACCAATAAACCTTTACAATTAGAGTGGGATTTCAAAACTTTTGCAAATGAAAAAAGTATATCTTACGAAAATCGTTATACAGAATTGTATTTTGAGTATGAAGATGGAAAAAAAGATTATTTAGGTCAGGGTGAGGATAAATCAGAAACAGCTGAGGATGTTTCTTATGTTGCTTTCAAACAACATTTCTTCTCTTCTATTTTATTAACATCAACACCGTTCAAAACAACAGAATTGCATTCTAACAATTTAGTTAAAGATGATAATGTTGATACTACTTTTACGAAACAGTTCAAAGCGATAATGCCAATTGCTTTCAGCAATGGGGAGATTAACCAAAAAATGAATTGGTTCTATGGACCTACAGATTATAAACTTTTAAAGTCCTATGATAGAGATTTAGAAGATATTGTAGCTTTAGGATGGGGAATTTTTGGATGGATTAATAAATATCTTTTCATCCCAGCTTATGGATTCTTAAGCATGTTTATTTCTCAAGGATGGGCTATTGTACTGTTTACTATTTTAGTAAAATTAGTAATGTCGCCTGTTACCTATAAATCGTTCTTATCGCAGGCTAAGATGAAAGTTTTACGTCCTGAAATCACAGAAATTGGTGAGAAGTTTAAGGATGAGCCAATGAAAAAGCAACAGGAAACAATGAAGCTTTACAGTAAAGCAGGTGTAAATCCTATGGCAGGTTGCGTTCCCGGTTTATTGCAAATGCCTGTTTTCTATGCCTTATTCCAGTTATTCCCGGCCTTAATTCAATTAAGACATGAAGGATTCTTATGGGCAGATGATTTATCATCATTTGACTCCGTTTACAAATTGCCATTCCATATTCCAGCTTATGGTGACCACGTGAGTTTGTTCCCAATTTTAGCTTCTATTGCAATTTTCTTCTATATGAAAATGACAACAGGTGACCAGCAAATGTCAACGCCACAGCAAGAAGGAATGCCTGATATGGCTAAAATGATGAAAGCGATGGTGTATATTTCGCCATTAATGATGTTGTTTTTCTTTAATAGTTATGCTTCTGGATTGAGTTTGTATTATTTTATCTCTAACACCATTACAATTGGAATTATGTTAGTAATTAAAAATTACATCATCGACAGTGATAAAATTCACGCCGAAATTCAAGAAAACAAAAAGAAAGAACCTAAGAAACAAAGTAAGTTTCAACAAAAGCTTCAGGAAGCAATGGCGCAACAAGAAGCGATGAAAGCACAACAAAATAAAAAGAAAAAATAAAAGTAAAAAGCCCCAATCGCAGATTGGGGCTTTTGTTTATGGATTGTTTTATGGTTACAGCGCTGGTAGTAATACTTTATCTATGGCGTGAATAATTCCGTTTGAGCATTGTACATCTGTCAATGTAATATTTTTATTTACATCACTTCCAGCATCATTGATTGATGTTCCTGTAATGCTGAATGTTTGACCTTGTAAAGTTGTAATATTTCCAGAAGGAATTGCATTAGAACGAACATTTACTCCACCTACAACATGGTACAACAATACATTTGTTTTTTGTGTGCTAGTTAGATTTCCGTATAAAGTTAGAGTTGCATTATCAAATGCTGAATTTACTGGAGCAAATACGGTGAAAGGAGATCCACTAGTTCCATCTAGTGTTGCTGCTAAATTTTGTGTTACAAGCAACTGTGTTAATGTGCTGAAATTTGGATTAGCTACAGCGTGATTTTTTACTGTTGGTATTGCAATTACTCTTTTTACTACATGAATTACTCCATTACTAGCATCTACATCAGCAGTTGAAACAACAGCCCCTCCGTTGTTTATTCCTCCGTTTATAGTTACTACTGATCCTGATTTTTGAACAAACATACTCACGGTCGGAGCATTTGCGCTTGAATTAATTGGTGATAGAGTGGAAACGTAAGTAGATGCAGGAATGTTTGCACTCATAATTTCTGAACCAATGACATGATTCAATAAAACATTCTTTAAAACATTTACGTCAACATTGTTCACATTTACACCAGTTCCTAGTGAGCTAAAAAAAGTATCAAAAGCAGCGTTCGTTGGTGCAAATACAGTAAATTGTCCAGAACCATTTAGTGTAGCTGTTAATCCAGTTCTGTTTAGAGCGTTCACTAAGGTCGAAAAATCTGAATTTTTTGAAGCAATAGCAGCAATGCTGTTACTGGTTGGTTCCGATTTTTCATCATCATTATTACATGCTACCATAAAAGTTAACATAGCAATGCACACTAGCGAATTTTTAAGTTTTGATAATACTTTCATAATTTAATGTTTAAGAGTTAGTATTTATTTTGTTTAAAATTAATTACAAAAGATTAAACAAAATATAATTTTATAAAATGATTAATATTTGTTTAATGTTGATTTTTAGATAGTTCCTGTAAAATTTGATTTTTTGTTTATTTATATGTTTAAAATGTTAAACAAAATAATACTATGGAATTTTGTTCATTATAATTGTTTTGACACTTGATATAGTAGTAAATTTGAATCTTCTTTTTCAGTTATTAATAGACAGTGTTTGACTTATTGTATTCTCTTGGTTTTAAAGCTATTTGGTTTTATTTTTGATACAATCTATAGTAATTGATTAAAGCAGAAAGTCCATTGATTAGTTTTGGATGATTTAATGTAATTTTTTTGATATGGTTTTTAGAATCTTGTTGTTTTTTTTATTTTTTTGCGTACATGGTCTTGAGTTAAAGGCTCAAGAAGTTACGAATCAGTTGGATGAACAATCCAGAAAGCATGGTAAGTGGAAAGGTTATTATCCTGAATCCAAAAGACTTCGTTATGAAGGAACTTTTTCTCACGGTAAAGAAGTGGGAGAGTTTAAATTTTTTGATGATACTAAGGCTGGAGCGGTTATTGCCACTCGAACGTTTAATCCAAATGATAATGTAGCTTACACTGTTTTTTATGACCAAAATAAAAATAAAGTGAGCGAAGGTAAGGTTGTCAATAAAATGTTTGAAGGAGAATGGAAGTATTATCATCATGCATCGACTACGATAATGACAATAGAAAATTATAAAAATGGAAAATTAGAAGGTTTGCGTTCTGTTTTCTTTCCAAGTGGGAAAATTGCCGAAGAGACCTATTATAAAAACAATTTAAAGAATGGTCTTTCTAAAAAATATTCCGAAAAAGGATATGTTTTAGAAGAAGCTACTTTTAAAAACAATCAATACGATGGAGAGGCTATTTTTAGAGATGTAGATAATAATATTGTTTCTAAGGGGAAATTTTCAAACGGAAAGAAAATAGGTGTTTGGCAATTTTATGAAAATGGAAAATTAAAGGATGAAGTGAACCAGAATAATCCAAAACCTAAAACAGCAGTTAAAACGAAGTGATAATTTGTAGGGTCAACTTGTGAACGAAATGTTATAATAAACAGAATCGGTTCAAAACTTTGTACCTTTGCACTCATAAAAATAAATTTTTAGAATGAAACGTGTTGTAGTTGGGCTTTCTGGTGGAGTTGATTCAAGTGTTGCAGCTTATTTGTTGCAGCAACAAGGCTATGAAGTGATAGGTCTTTTTATGAAAAACTGGCATGATGATTCGGTAACGATATCTAATGAATGTCCTTGGTTAGAAGACAGTAATGATGCTTTGTTAGTTGCTGAAAAGTTAGGGATTCCTTTTCAAACGGTTGATTTGAGCGAACAATATAAAGAGAAAATCGTTGATTATATGTTCAACGAATACGAAAAAGGAAGAACTCCTAATCCAGATGTATTGTGTAATCGCGAAATAAAATTTGACGTTTTCATGAAAATCGCCTTAAGTCTGGGGGCCGATTATGTGGCTACAGGACATTATTGCCGTAAAAGTGAAACGGAGGTAAATGGTGAAACAGTTTATCAATTATTGGCTGGGGTAGATAACAATAAAGACCAGTCTTATTTTCTTTGTCAATTATCGCAAGAACAATTGGCTAAAGCTCTTTTTCCAATAGGCGAATTAACCAAACCTCAGGTTCGTGAAATTGCTGCCGAAATGGAATTGGTAACTGCCGAAAAGAAAGATTCTCAGGGATTGTGTTTCATCGGGAAAGTTCGTCTTCCTGAATTTTTGCAACAAAAGTTACAGCCAAAAGCGGGTGTAATTGTTCAAATTGACAAAGACAACTCCATCTATTCTGTTGAAACACCACAAGGACTAACGCAAGAAGAAATTCTGACAATGCAAGCAAGCCCTATTAAATATACTCCAGAAATGGGAAAACAAGTGGGTACACATCAAGGAGCTCATTATTTTACTGTTGGACAGCGAAAAGGACTAAATGTAGGCGGAACTCCTGAAGCTTTATTTGTTATTGCCACTGATGTCGTTTCTAATGTTATTTACACAGGCATGGGAAATCATCATCCAGGTTTGTTTCGAAAAGCTTTGTTTGTAGACCAATCTGAAGTACACTGGATTCGAACTGATATGGCTTTATCCAATGGGGAAACGATGAAAGTAAAGGCCAGAATTCGATACCGACAAGAATTGCAAGAGGCTACGTTGCATCAATATGAAAAAGGACTTTTTGTTTCATTTGAAGCGCCACAGTCAGCTATTACTGAAGGACAATTTGTAGCTTGGTACAATAATGAAGAATTGATAGGTTCTGGAGTTATTTCCTAGTAGTTGTACTTTTAAAAAATAAACAATATATTTAAGTGATTAATTTCTAATGGAGTTAATCACTTTTTTTATTCCGTGTTGTTATGAAAAAGTATGCCTTATTTTTTTTAGTTTGCTTTCCTCTTTTTGCTGTTGCACAAGAAGATGCTTGGGTGTATTTTAAAACTAAAACTAATGAACAGTATTTTTTGGATAATTCTACGCAAATGTTGTCTCAACGTGCCCTAGATCGACGAACGAATCAAAATATAGCTTTGGATTTTAAAGATATTCCCATTAATCAGGATTTCATTACTATAATTAAAAAGGTTCCAGAGATACAAGTTTTAGCTCGGTCTAAATGGATGAATGCTATTCATGTTAGAGGTTCTCAAACTAGTATCAATTCTTTGAAAAACTATGCTTTTGTGGATAGGATTGATTTTGCAAATAAAGCTCTTAATCTTACTAATAAAATTGATTATGTCTATAAAGGAGCTTTTGTTGAAAAAAAGAAGCAAAAAAAGAAAGAGAATTCAACTCTGGCAACAACAGGTTTTGCTTCGCAAATAGAAATGCTCAACGGGCAGTATTTGCATCAGCAAAATTATAAAGGATCAGGGAAAATTATAGCAGTTTTAGACGGTGGCTTTTTAGGGGTGAATCAGTCGGTTGCTTTTCAAAGAATAAGAGATAACAATCAGATTTTGGGTGGCTATAATTTTGTTTCAAGGAACAACGATTTTTATGCTTTAGATACACATGGAACAAATGTTTTATCTACAATGGCTGCCTATACAGAGAATTCTTTAATTGGGACAGCTATCGATGCATCTTATTATTTATTTATAACCGAAGATGTACGTTCTGAAAATCCAGTAGAAGAGTCTTTATGGGTGGAAGCAGCTGAAAAAGCAGACAGCTTAGGTGTGGATATCATAAATAGTTCATTGGGTTATTCGGACTTTGATAATCCAGCTTATAATTATTCTTATAGTGTTAGAGATGGTAAAACTGCTTTTATTTCCAGAGGTGCTGATATCGCTTTTAGTCGAGGGATGTTAGTGGTTGCTTCGGCAGGGAATGAAGGAGGAACTTCTAATCCCTATGTTAGCGCACCAGCCGATGCAAATTCGGTTATTGCAGTTGGAGCAATAAATGTAAGCAAATTAAAAGCGGGTTTTAGTTCGATAGGTCCAACAGCCGATGGACGAATAAAACCAGAAGTAATGGCTTTAGGGCAAAATGTAATTGTTTCTAATGAGCAAGGAAATCCTGTTTATTCCAATGGAACTTCTTTCTCAGGGCCTATTATTTCGGGAATGCTAGCCTGTTTATGGCAGGCTTTACCCAATAAGACGAATCAAGAAATTAGAGATCTAGTACTCAAATCTTCAAGTTTGTTTACTGCTCCTAATACTAATTATGGTTATGGAATACCCGATTTTAAATTTGCTTTAGACAATAGCAATGATTTTAAAAAAGTAGACAAGAACTATTTTACTGCTTTTCCAAATCCTACTTCTAATAGTATTTCAATTCATTTTCCTCCCGATTTTAATTCAGGTATGCTTTGGTTTTTTAGCACCAATGGAAATACAGTTTTGGAAAAGAAAGTATCAACTACAGAAAATACTTTTTCTTTAGAATCATTGCGTAATGGTGTTTATTTTTATAAAATCAAATCAGATCTTTTTTCTAAAGAGGGCAAAGTAATTAAAAACTAATTCAAGATGAATAAAGTAACAGCACTTTTTAAAATTCAGTATCCCATCATTCAAGCCGGAATGGTATGGGTAAGTGGTTATAAATTAGCTAGTGCTGTTAGTAATTCGGGAGGATTAGGACTAATAGGTGCTGGTTCAATGTACCCAGAAGTATTGAGAGAGCATATTCAAAAATGTAAAAAAGTGACTGCGAAGCCTTTTGGTGTTAATGTTCCCTTATTATATCCAGATATTGAAAAGATTATGCAAATAATCATTGAAGAAGGGGTGAAAATTGTTTTCACTTCGGCAGGAAATCCTTTGACTTGGACTTCCTACTTAAAGGAAAAAGGAATAACCGTAGTACATGTGGTGAGTAGTACCAAATTTGCACTGAAAGCTCAGGAGGCAGGTGTAGATGCAATAGTTGCTGAAGGCTTTGAAGCGGGTGGTCATAACGGACGCGAAGAAACTACCACTTTTACTTTAATTCCAATGGTGAAAGAACAAATAAAAATTCCTATTATTGCAGCAGGCGGAATAGCTAGTGGTAGTAGTATGCTTGCAGCAATGATTTTAGGAGCTGATGGTGTTCAAGTAGGAAGTCGATTTGCGGCTTCTGTAGAATCTTCTGCTCATGATAATTTTAAGCAGCTAGTTGTGAATACGAAGGAAGGGGGTACGCAATTAACATTGAAAGAGTTAACTCCTGTTCGGTTGATTAAGAATAAGTTTTTTGAAGATATTCAAGAATTATATGCTAAATGTCCAACCAAAGAAGATTTAGCCAGTTTGTTAGGAAAGGCTCGTGCAAAAAGAGGTATTTTTGAAGGTGATTTGGAAGAAGGAGAGTTAGAAATAGGTCAGATTGCAGGCTTAATTCACGAAATAAAATCAGCCGAATCAATTGTAAAAGATATGATGAAGGAATATCAATTAGCCAAAACTAAGATTGCCCATTTTTTATGAAAAAAAGATTTCAAATGACAAAATTAAAGTTTTTATATATAGTCCTGCTTTTTTTAGGAATTGGTATTCAACAATCGTACAGTCAAACCTACAGATTTCGCACTTCTGGATATAGTGTATTGGAAAAAAATGAAAGAGGAAAATGGGGGAAATGGTCGGATTTGAGTTTGGTAAATATTACTGTAACTCTGGATACTAATAAAAACCGAATCTTAATCTATTCTAGAAATATTCAGTTGTATGATATTCAAACCTATCAGCCCGAATCAGAGTCGGAAACTGATTTGGTTTATTCTTTCCTTTGTAAGGATAATGATGGAGTAGACTGTACGCTATCTATCATAACGAGAAAAAAACAGGACAATCGTAAGCAACTTTACATTACCTATCCAGATCATGTGATTGTGTATAATATTTTTTCGATGTAAAAGAAGGCTTTATTCAATTTCAATATCCTTTATAAATTCGTCATACTCCAAATAAAAGCGCTCCAGAGCATCCATTTTTTCGTTGTAAAAATCAAAAATAGCATCCCAATTGTTTCGATTACTGAAACCTACTCCTTGTTTTTCTACCCAAATTCGGCTGATGATTTTTCCGTTTTCTAAGACATAGTCTTTTTCAAAAACCAAATCAGTTATGAATTCTTCTTCTAAAATACTTTTTAAGGCCTCTAGTTTTTCAAAGTAAGCGATTCGTTTTTCATTGCTGCGATGTTCAATATCAATTAGAACCTGCGCTTTTTTGTTATCCACAAAAAATTTAAAAGAGAAATCTTTGATTTTTGTATCATACAGCATCCATTTTCTTGGGTATTTCTCTGCAAATGTTACCCAAAATTCTCTTTTTAATCGTTGTGTTTCTTCTTTACTATACATTTTATAGGCTTTGGCTTTAGAAAACTTGTACAAACCTCTTTTCTAAAGTATATTTATATTATTATTTGCAAAAATAGCTTTTGAATATGGATTTTCAATATTTTTTACAATTTATACCCGCTTTAGTTCAAACGCAACTTTCAGCCTCTTTTTCACATGAAAAGATGATGCCACTTGAGCGTAAAGTTCTTTTGGCTAAAATGGATGTAAAAGATATAAAACCTAAAGAAGCTGCGGTAACGATGTTATTTTATCCTAAAAATAAAGAAACACACTTGGTTTTAATTGTACGTAATTCTTATAAGGGAGTACATTCGGCTCAAATTGCTTTTCCAGGCGGAAAATTTGAGTCAGCTGATGTTGATTTTGAAACAACTGCATTACGAGAAACAGAAGAGGAAATAGGAGTAGATCGAAGTAAAATAGAAATTATAAAAGCGTTTACATCCTTGTATATTCCACCAAGTAATTTTATGGTGCATCCTTTTTTAGGAATTTGTAAAGAAGAGATTCATTTTAAACCGGATCCAGTTGAAGTAGCTGCTGTAATCGAATTACCGTTGGCTGTTTTTAGAGATGATACAATCATTGTGACCGAGACATTAACCACCTCTTACGCAACAAGTATTGAAGTGCCAGCTTTTAAAATTGAAGGGCATATTGTTTGGGGAGCCACTGCAATGATGTTGAGTGAATTAAGAGATGTTTTAGATAGTGTTTTTATTGAAAAAAATATATAATTGATTGCTATTGGGTTTGAAAGCTCAGTTATAATTTTTGTAGTTTTGCAAACCAATTTCAAAAAATAAGAAAACAATTTATGAGACTCTTTCAAAGAAATCCTTTTGGACATATTTTATTTCTAAAAAAATGGTTGATCCGTATTTTTGGAAGTTGTACTCATAGACGTTATCGAGGCTTTAATGAGTTACAAATTGAAGGTTCAGAAATTATTAGAAATTTACCCGATACGAACGTGCTTTTTATTTCTAATCATCAAACGTATTTTGCCGATGTAGTAGCTATGTTTCATGTATTCAATGCTAGTTTAAGTGGTAGAATAGATTCTATAAAAAATATTGGTTATTTATGGCATCCCAAATTAAATATTTATTATGTGGCGGCTAAGGAAACCATGCGTTCTGGGTTATTACCAAAGATATTGTCCTATGCTGGTGCTATTCCAGTAGAGCGAACTTGGCGCTCTGAAGGAGTAGATGTTACAGAAAAAAGACCTGTGAATCCTAATGATACTGAGAATATTAAAAAAGCACTTGATGATGGCTGGGTTATTACTTTTCCACAAGGAACTACACGTTCTTTTAAACCTGTTAGAAAAGGGACGGCACATATTATTAAACAGCATCGTCCCATAGTAGTGCCAATAGTTATTGATGGTTTCAGACGTTCCTTTGATAGAAAAGGTATCCGAATGAAGAAAAAAGGTATTCTGCAATCGTTTATAATCAAAGAGCCTTTAGATGTGGATTATGATAATGATACCATCGATGAAATTGTAGAGAAAATTGAATATGCAATCGAGCAACATCCTTCTTTTTTGAAGGTAATTCCTGCCGAAGAATTAGAAGAACAAGAAGAATTGAATAAATTGCGTCAATGGGAAGTTGACTAGTTTACAAATTTTTATTTTTATAAAAATTGACTAATAAATCTACAAATTTGCTATAGCTATCCATTCCTTCTTTTTGTTGGTTAATTTTTAAATAGCGGTCATAAAAAGCATGAAATCCTTTTTCGATAGGGGTTTCATATTGCCTCCAGAAAATTTCACTCTCTTTATAATTTGCTATAATACCGGGATGTACAGTTTGTAATAGTCGTTCGTATATTTTTTCATTCTTCAAATACCAATTGTTTAAACAATAACGAAGCGCAAAACTGTAACCTGAGTATTGAAAATACAAATCTTCGTTATTGACCGAAGCCAAAAAACCGATGAAATTACATTCGCTCTCGCTGGCATAACCCATTTGATGAGCCATTTCGTGACAACTGGTAGTAGGTAAATTGTATTTGGGCATTAAGTCATTTACTTGGGCTTCATTAGTAAATGGATTTAAATAACCTCCAAATCCCATATAGGTTAATGGCAAACTGATAAGAGACTTTTTGATGCTTCTATTTTGGTAACCAAAGTAAGCGTAGCTTTTCGATAGGTTTTGATAACCATTTATGTTTTTTTCGAAGGTTTCTTCGTGACTATAAGGGTAAGCTACTTTTAGATTTTTGTTTTTAGTAATTTGTATTTGAATTGCATTTGCCTTAGCTATGATTTTTTTTGTGAAGTCATACAAATCAGCATCCGAATATTCACGTTTAATATTCATTTTTTCAAATAGAGGCATACGGTAATAATTCAGTCCCCAAAGTAGATGAAAACTAAAATAAAAAACGGATAGAAAACTAAAAATGTGGATAACGTTGGTTTTCCAATGAAGTTTCCAAGATTTTCTTTTGTTCCAAAACCATTTTGCGATAAGCAGAATTAAAAGAATGTAAAGACAGTCACCTATTGAAAAAGGGAATTTTCCAAAAACAATTCTTGAAAATGTAGCAATTTGGGAATAAACTAAATTGCTGTAATAGCGTTCTATCCATTGCGGATAAAAAGCTATTATTTTAAGAATGATAATCTGAATAATTAGTAAAAAAGGCAGTAGGTATTTTCTTTTCAAAACAGCATTTTTTATTGTGATGTAAATATATCATAATATTTGGTTCAATAACAGCAAAAAGATTTTAAACTTTGTAACTTTGAGAGCTAAAAATTGCAAATAATAGATATGAGTCAAGAGATACGAAATTTAGAACCAAAGGCATTGTGGAATAAGTTTGCCGATTTGAATGCTGTTCCGCGTCCTTCTAAAAAGGAAGAGAAAGTGGTAGCATTTATTAAGGATTTTGGTAATAATTTAGGTTTAGAAGTTATTGAGGACGAAGTTCAAAACGTAATCATCCGTAAACCGGCTACTGCCGGGATGGAAAATCGTAAACCAATTGTTTTGCAAGGGCATTTGGATATGGTTCATCAAAAAAATGCCGATACTGTGTTTGATTTTGATACTCAGGGAATCGAAATGTATGTAGATGGTGACTGGGTACGTGCAAAAGGAACCACTCTTGGTGCCGACAATGGTTTAGGAGTAGCAGCTATTATGGCAGTACTAGAAAGCACGGATATAGCACATCCAGCTATCGAGGCTCTGTTTACCATTGATGAGGAAACAGGTATGACTGGGGCAATGAATTTGCAAGGAGGTGTTTTGCAAGGAGAAATTCTTTTGAATTTAGATACCGAAGAAGACGATGAAATCGATATTGGTTGTGCGGGTGGAATTGATGTTACTGCGGAAGCCGAATATGATGAGGAGGAAACACCTGAACATTCAGTAGGTTATTCTATTACGGTTAAAGGGCTAAAAGGAGGTCATTCCGGAATGGATATCCACAAAGGATTAGGAAATGCCAATAAAATCATGAACCGTTTGCTGTTTGATGGTTTTGATAATTTTGGTTTGCAAATTGCCGAAATTCAAGGTGGAAGTTTGCGTAATGCAATCCCACGAGAAAGTGTAGCTAAGGTAATTATTGCTTCGGTATATGATGAGGCTTTTGTTTTTGATATGCAACAAATTGTAAACGAAATCAAAGCTGAGTTAAAAACTACGGAACCTAATTTGGAGATCGTTTTTGAAAAATTAGAAACACTACCTGCTAAAGTAATGCCTCCAATGGCGCAATACTATTTTGTACGTTCCATGGCAACGGCAACTAATGGAGTGCATAGAATGAGTGCCGATTTTGATAATTTGGTTGAAACATCAAATAATATTGCCAAAGTAATGGTTGGGAATGGAAAGTTGATTGTGCAGTGTTTAACGCGTTCTTCAGTTGAATCAGCTAAGTTTGATTTGGCTAATGATTTACGATCGGCTTTCGAATTAATGGGGTGTGAAGTGGAATTGTCAGGTTCTTATCCAGGTTGGGCTCCTAATCCAGATTCGGCTATTTTGAAGGTTTTAGTACCTGTTTATGAAAATTTATTCTCGGATAAGCCAAAAGTAGTTGCTTGTCACGCTGGTTTAGAATGTGGTATTTTAGGTGCTAATTATCCTGATATGGATATGATTTCTTTTGGACCAACCATTCAGGGAGCGCATTCTCCGGATGAAAGAGCTAGTATTGTTTCTTCTCAAAAATTTTGGAAATTTTTAGTCGAAATTTTAGCAAATATTCCAGTTAAGTAATTTTGCTGAGATCTATTATAAGCAAAACCGCCTCATCTAAGTTTTAGTTGAGGCGGTTTTGTTTTTGGGTAGCTAACGTTTAGTCTTTTAGACTGTAAATTATTTTTTGAAAATCGGCTTTGTATTTGTCTTTGTTTTCAAGCGTGGTCCAAGAAAGTACTTTGTAAAAATGGGTTTTAGTTTCCACGATTCCTATTAGATAATAGATTTCAAGTTGGGAATCTTTGTCAAAGTAGCTCGCTTCCAATTCAGCAAAATTAATATTGTCTTTGGTTTTAAAGAGGGCTTTGGAGATAGTTCTCTTATCTTCGTCTTTTAAAAAATCATTGGCAAATTCTTCCTGAAAATCTTTTATGGTTGAATAATGTATTTCTAAAATAGCAAGATCTTCTTTGCTGTCTTCTATGGCTATCGTATAAACGTCTTTTACGGTGCTTTTGTATTGGATAGAAGCCACATCATTAAGGCCCACTGTTTTTGTCATGTAATCGGGTATGTCTAGGTAAAAAACATGCCCAGCTATTTGTTTGTTGAATTTAGTTTGTCCAAAACTAATAGAAGTTAATAATAAGAGTAAAGGAAGAAAAATGTTGCCTGCTTTCATTTTGTAGTTTTTAATTGAATTTTTTCAAATATAAGAAATTATTGAAATTTCAATTGTGTTGCATAAAAAAATCCTCAATGAGATTGAGGATTTGGTTTCGAATATATCTTATTTCTTTTTAAGGACTTTATATTGTTCGTAACAGCTACTTATTGCATCCATAACTTGGAGGTCGTTTGCGGTTTGTATGAAAGATTCCGAATAATTACATCTTTGTAGGATTTCTGGAATTTCTTTTTTGTCAATCCCAAGTAAAACAGCTAGGGTTTCACGGTCAAATTTAGATTCTAATAATGTTCTAACTGTATCGTCCTTTTTCATCTCTCGGAGTTTTTTGAGTTCTCCTGATTTTTTCCCAAAGAAATTATACAGCATATCGGCAGGATTAAAAATGGATCCTAATACTTTGCCAAAAGCGCCTGGAGAATATTCTCCTGCTTCATAGCCTAAATTAAGTCCTTTAATATTGTAACGATGGTTTTGATTAATCGGAATTGTTTTGGAATCAACCTCTAAATAGCCTGTAAGATTAAAAGGTCTAATGACAACTTCTTCTAGGGCTATTGCTTTTTCGGTCAGGAAAATTTTGGCTACTTTATTTTTGATCCAGTCATTGGTTACTTTTACTCGTAAGGATTGAAAGCCTAAAAGCGTAAAGTGTAGGGTGTCGGTAGGTTGAACATCGATTTCAAAATAGCCATTGGAATCGGTAACGGCTCCTCTTACTTTGTTGATATTGATAATGTTGGCTCCCATCAAAGGGCTTTTGGTATTGTCGTTGTATACGTAACCCGTTACTTTTTGAGAAATAGTTCCTGTTTGTGCAAAAGTATTTGCGGTTAGGAATAGAAAAAAGAAAACTACAAAATATTTCATAGACTGAATTAAAACTCTAAAAGTACTAAAACAGCTTTGAATATTTTGTAGTTTTTATTTATTATTATAAGAAAATTAACAGTAGGCTGTTAGTCTCTTCTTGGTCTTCTTGGTCTAGGCGAGTCACCAAAGCTCTCAGAACGTCTTGGTGCTCTTTCAGAAGAGCCTTCTCTTCTTGAAGAACTGCTTCTTTCGCTACGGAAACCACCTTCTCTTGGCGCTCTTTCGCTTCTAAAACCACCTTCTCTTCTTGGAGCAAAACTTCCTTCGCGTCTTCCGCCTTCACGTCTTCCACCAGAATTTCTTCCGTTGTGGTCACGTCTTCCACCACCGTCATTTTTAGAAATTTCAACATTAATACGACGTCCTTCTAATTGAACGTTGTTTAATACTTCCATTACTCTTTCAGTGTGTTCTGCATCAGTATTAAAGAAAGAGAATCCTTCTTTTACATCAACTTTGAAAACATCATCACGACCTAATTCTAAGGTTTCTTTTAGATAGTCTTTCAATGTCATCCAATCAAAGTTGTCTCTAGATCCAATATTTACAAAATATCTAGTAGCACCACCGTTGTTGTTTTCTCTTGGTGTACGATCATCTCCACGTTCGCGTCTGTCAGAACCTGAAGCTGAAATATCTCTAGTTTTCTTGTAATAATTGATGAAACGGTTAAATTCTACCGAAACCATTTTCTTGATCAATTCTTCTTTCGATAAACCTTCAAGAACATCATTGATAGCAGGTAAGTAGTTGTCAATTTCGTGATCTACCTCAGTATCTTTGATTTTGTTAGCTAGGTGTAATAATTGAATTTCGCAAATTTCGATTCCAGAAGGAATTGTTTTTTCTTCAAATTTTTGTTTGATGATTCTTTCGATAGAAGAAATTTTACGTAATTCACTTTTAGTAACAATTACAATCGAAGTTCCTAATTTTCCAGCACGACCTGTACGTCCAGAACGGTGGTTGTAAGTTTCGATTTCGTCAGGTAATTGGTAGTTTACTACGTGAGTTACGTTGTCTACGTCAATTCCACGAGCTGCAACGTCAGTAGCAACAAGCATTTGAATTTGTCTTCCTCTAAAAGATTTCATTACCCCATCGCGTTGTGCTTGAGATAAATCACCGTGTAAAGCAGCAGCACTATATCCGTCTTCAATTAATTTTTCGGCAATAGCTTGTGTATCACGTTTTGTTCTACAAAAAACTACCGAGAAAATGTCTGGATTAGCATCCGCCAAACGTTTTAAAGCTTCGTAACGGTCACGAGCATTTACTAAGTAAAATTCGTGAGAAACCGTTGCTGAACCTGAGTTTTTAGTACCAACTGTAATTTCTTGAGGATTGCTCATGAATTGTTTTCCAATTCTAGCAACCTCTGCTGGCATAGTAGCAGAAAACAACCATGTGCTTTTTTCGTCTGGGGTAGTTGAAAGGATGTTTACGATATCATCATAGAATCCCATGTTCAACATTTCGTCTGCCTCGTCAAGAATACAATAGTTAATTTGAGTAATGTTTACCAATCCTCTGTTAATCATGTCTTGCATTCTACCTGGAGTAGCCACAATAATTTGTGCTCCTCTTTTAATTTCTCTAGCTTGTTCTGTAATACTAGCCCCTCCGTAAACTGCTACCACATTAATACCTTTTTCGTATTTTGAGTAGTTTTTAAGTTCGTTGGCAATCTGTAAGCAAAGCTCGCGCGTTGGAGATAAAATTAACGCCTGTGTATTTCTGTTGTCAGCATCAATTTTTTGGATAACTGGAAAACCAAAAGCTGCCGTTTTCCCTGTCCCAGTTTGAGCCAACGCAACTAAATCTGTATCTTTTTCCAATAATAGGGGAATCGCTTTCTCCTGTACTTCCGACGGATTCTCAAATCCTAGATCTTTGATCGCCTTCAGTAACGATTCACTCAATCCTAATTGTTCAAATTTATTCATATGTATTTTTAAAATAGGGTGCAAAATTACTGCTAATAATCGATATAAACTAATGCATTACTAAGATTTAATGAATTTAATTTATTTGATTATCAGAAAGTTATGGTTTTCTAACAAAATTACACTTAGGTTTTTTTGATTTTCAAGCCATTTTACTGAGGAATTTTATAATAAAAACAAATAAAAAAGTTAGATTTAAAACATTATTTCATTTGATTTAAATAGTTTAGAAGCAATTGGGTTGCTTTTCCGCGATGACTAATTTGGTTTTTAATTTCTAAAGGTAAATCAGCAAATGTTTCTTGATATCCTTCAGGTTGAAAAATAGGGTCGTAGCCAAATCCTTGATTTCCTGATTTTTCGGTGGTGATTTCGCCTTTGGCAATTCCAGTAAACAAAAGTTGTTCACCATTCATATTAAGGGCAATTACCGTTTTGAATTGTCCTTTTCTATTTGTTGAATTGGCTAAGGCGTTGAGTACTTTGTTCATGTTATCCTCGGCATTTTTTTGTTCGCCAGCGTATCTTGCTGAGTACACGCCAGGTTCGCCGTTGAGAGCCTCAATTTCTAAGCCTGTGTCATCGGCAAAACAATTATAGCCATATTTTTCGGTTACATAATTTGCTTTAAGAATAGCATTTCCTTCAATAGTGGCTGCTGTTTCAGGAATTTCTTCTAGACATCCAATGGATTCCAAACTTAAAATTTCAATAGTATTAGGTAGTAACTGTTGGATTTCTTTGATTTTATTTTTGTTATTAGAGGCAAATACAAGTTGCATAGTAATGTTTTTAACGATTGCTGCAAATGTACAATTTTTATGCTCTTTCTTTGATGTATACTGTTTGTGGTTTTTTGCAGTATATACCATAAAATTCGATTAGGATAGCGTAATTTGATATTAATAATATTTTTGTAATACGTTAAAAATCAGTTTTTTGAAATAAATTTAGAATTATTTTGTACCTTTAATATGTGGTTTTGATTCATTACTTGTGTATGTTAATTTGGGTAGAAAAAGAAAACACAACAATCATCAGCAGCATTTAGTTAATTATAAGTTGAGATAGTAAATCAAAACCAAGTAGAGGAGGGCTTTATTGCCCTCCTTGTTTTTTTAATGCTTGATAACATTCGATAAGTTATCTGGAAAATACAAATCCGAAAGATGGGTAAATTCATCTCCTCTCATAAAAATGGAAACATCAACCTCTTCATAAGATGTTTTTCCTGCCGCAGCCAATAATTCATTTGCAGCATATAAGGTATTTTTGTGAAAATGATATACACGTTCAAATTTATCGGTAACGGATAATCCTTTCATTAGCATTTTGTCTTGAGTGGCAACACCTACAGGGCAGTTATTTGTATTGCAACGCAAGGCTTGGATACAACCGAGCGAAAACATAAAACCACGAGCGCTGTTGCACAAGTCGGCACCCAGGGCAATCGCTTTTAGAATTGCATGACCAGAAATAATTTTTCCACTGCAAATGATGCGGATGTTCTTTCTAATTCCAAAACGGATTAAAGTCTTGTTTACAAAAATCAATGAAGGTTCTAAAGGCATTCCTACGCCATCTGCAAATTCTAATGGAGCAGCTCCTGTTCCGCCTTCGGCGCCATCAACAGTAATGAAATCAGGGTAGCAATTTTGTTGGATCATTTCGTGGCAAATGGCTTCAAATTCTTCGGTTTTCCCAATACATAATTTAAATCCTATTGGTTTTCCGTTGGCTAATTCACGTAAGTGTGCAACAAATTCAATCAGACCTTTAGGCGAATTAAAAGCAGTATGGCAAGGTGGAGAAAGAATAGTAGTGTGCGGTTTTACGCCACGAATTTTTGCAATTTCTTCGGTGTTTTTTGCTGCTGGCAAAACCCCTCCATGTCCTGGTTTGGCACCCTGAGATAGTTTGATTTCAATCATTTTTACAGATGGAAGATTAGCTTTTTCTTTGAATTTTTCGGCGTCAAAATTACCTTCCTCGTTGCGACATCCAAAATAACCTGTTCCAATTTGCCAAGTGATATCACCGCCTTGCAAATGGTATTCTGTTAAACCTCCTTCGCCCGTATTGTGGTAGAAGTTGCCTTTTTGTGCGCCTTTGTTGAGTGCTATAATTGCATTTTCGCTTAGCGACCCAAAACTCATGGCAGAGATATTCAATAAGGACGCGGAATAGGGTTGGGTACAATCGGGACCACCTATTGTAACTCTCGGTAATTCTTCGTTAACGTGTGCCGGAAAAATGGAGTGTTTTACGCCTTCGTATGAAGAAGTGTTAATATCTAATTGTGTTCCAAATGGTGTGTTGGCACTAATATTTTTAGCACGTTGATAGGCTAGTGCTCTTTCGTTTCTGGAAAATGGTTTACCATCTGTAGTTCTTTCAATAAAGTATTGTTGAATTTCAGGGGCAATTTCTTCAAAAGCATACCTGAAATATCCCAAAACTGGAAAATTTCTAAGAATAGCATGTTTGTGTTGTAAACTGTTAAAAATCCCGATAATCAATAGAATGAAAATAGTGAGGGCTATTAAAAGGCTTGTTTTAAATAAAAAATGAGCGGCAAGACTTAATAACAAAAGTCCAAATCCAATAATAAAAAATTCTTTTCTCATAGTTTGAAAAATAGGTTAGTCTAAATGTAATAAGAATCTGTATTATTCAAAAATAATTTAGAAAACATTAATAAATCATGGGTTTTTTTGCTGTAAAACGTTAAAAGAAACACAATGTTAATCAGTAACTATCAATATGTTTTTTATTTTTACGCAGCCCTAAATTTTAGAACATGCAGATAGCGAGAATTTTAAATGTAAAACAAATTGTATTAAGCCTTTTTTTTCTACTTTTTTCGATAATTGGTTACTCACAATATTTTTTTAAAAAAGATCAATTACCTTATAAAGTCTCTCTTGAAAATTATACTTCCATTGCTGATGTAGGTCAGAAAAAACTAGATATTCAGTTTGTATTAAAAAATTTCGATGCATTAAAACCGGTTTCATTAAAAACCAAAGGAGATTATTTAGGATTTACTGAAAATAATTTTTGGTCTTCTACAACCATTGTCAACACTACAAATGGAGAGTTAAAATATTATTTTGAAACAGCACGTCCTATTACCAATATTGTTGAATTGTATGTTGTAAATCAGCGAACAGGAAAAATTATTAAACATATTAGTGGAGATGAAAAGAAGTTTTCACAACGAAGTTATCCACATCGAAAATGTTTATTTGATTTAGTTATTCCTCCAAATTCCCACTTAAAGTTAGTCCTGCATGTAAAAAGCGATGGAGAAGTTTTAAAATTACCATTAATTTTATATTCAACGGAGGCTTTTGTTAATGTTAACTCAACTGAACAGTTTGTATTTGGACTTTTTTATGGATTATTGTTTATTGTAGCAATCGTTTATTTTTTCTTCTTTATTGGCTTGAAGGAATTAACTTTTTTGTATTACAGCTTGTATGTTGTTTCAGTAGGACTGTTACAATTTGCTCTAGATGGTTATTTTTATCAATATATAACGCCAAGCGGAGGTTGGTTTTCAAAACATGCCGTCTTGCTGCTAGCAATTGTAGGAGCTTTTATTTCAGGACGTTATAGTGAATTGTTTTTGCAAATAAAAAAGAACAGTGAGCGCTTGTATTTGGTTTATAAAATAAGTTATATTTCCTTGGTTGCTCTTTTTTTGGTAACTGTATTTGTGCCTGCGGCATTGTTTTATTCGTATCAAATTGTCAATTTTCTTGCCCTAATCTTTTTGATAATAGTGGTGTATTCCATTAGTTATTTATTGTATTCAAAAAAAGAAGTAGATATCCTGTATGTGTTGGGGATTTTCTTTTTAATCATCGGTTTTGGAGTATTCATTCTTAATAATGTGGGAGTAATTCCTAATACATTTGTAACACAAAATAGTTCCAAAATAGGTACTGGTTTAGAAGTTATTTTCTTATCACTTTCGATGTCAAATTTGATTAGGAAATTAAAAAATGAAAAAGAAGAATTCAACCGAATAGCCTTAGTGAAATCGGAAGAAATGAACGAGTTGAAATCGTATTTTTTGTCTAATATTAGTCATGAGTTACGCACACCATTGAATGCGATTACTAATTTAATTGATAGTGTTTCGGCTGAGGTGAAGGACAAAAAGACAAAGAAAAATTGCGAAGTAATTACCTATTCGGCACAGAGTTTATTGGGATCCGTAAATGATATTTTGGATTTTTCTAAGATTGAAAAAAATGAATTAAGACTAGAGAAAAAGGAGTTCGATGTACTGAATATTTTTAGAAATGTACGCTACAATGCCAAACTTAAATCGAAAGATAAGGGTTTGAAATTCAAATTTAAAAAGCCGGAATTGACAAGTCTTGTGATTATTGGTGATGAGAATAGGTTGTTTCAGATATTGAATAATGTGTTAAATAATGCTATCAAATTTACTACAGAAGGATTGGTAGAATTCAAAGTAGAAATCGAAATGAAATCGGATACTTTGGCCAGTATTAAAATGATTGTTTCCGATACAGGTGTGGGAATTGCTAAGGAAAAGAAAGACAGTTTGTTTGATTCTTTTTCACAACATAGCATTGATAACAAACGAAAGTTTGGCGGACTTGGATTAGGATTGTACATTGTAAAAACACTGGTTGATATGCAAGGAGGACATATCGCTATTGATAGTGAATTAGGAAAAGGAACCGTGTGTACTATAATATTGGATTATGAAATTCCTGAGAAAAAAACAGTAGCAGCCCCAGTGGTTACCGAAGCAGCAGTATGTGATTTAGGTGGAAAAACCATTTTAGTTGTAGAAGATAACGCAATGAACCAAATGGTCATTAAAATGATTACTAAAAAATGGTTGAATACGGTTGTTATATATGCTAATAATGGTCAAGAAGGCTTGGACGCATTTGCTGCGAATAGAATAGATTTAGTTTTGATGGATTTGCAAATGCCAGTGATGGACGGTTATGAAGCCACTATTGCCATTAGAAACGGACAAGTAGGAGAACAAAATGCTACGATTCCTATTATAGCCGTTACTGCGGATGTAATGGAAAGTACAAAACAGCGTGTTGCCGAAATAGGGATGAATCATTATTTAACCAAACCGATCAATAAAGAGGTTTTATATCAAACGATTAAGCAATATGTTTAACTAAAAAGTAAACGAACATATACGTGTTTAATTCCTTTTTTATCCGAATCTCTTTCGTCTATTTCTAAAATGTCGGTAAGTGATTTGAGCATTGGCGTGAGTTTAGAAAAACCATAGTTTCTGGGGTCAAATTCGGGTTTTTTCTTTACTACTAGGTTTCCTACGTCACCTAGGAATGCCCAACCTGCATCATCGGCTAAGTCTTCAATGGTCGATTCAATCAGTTCAATTGTTGGTTCGTCGATTTTATTCAGCGGTTTTTGAGTTGCTTTTTCAGTAGTTTTAGTTGTAGTGGTTTTTTCAACTGTTTTTTTTGTTTCAATTACAGTTTTGGCTGCTTTTTTCTTGATAGCACCATCTAGGACTTCGAGGAAAATAAATCGGTCGCAGGCACTAATAAAGGGTTTTGGTGTTTTTTGTTCGCCAATTCCAATGACTTTCATTCCTGATTCTCTCAAACGAATAGCTAATCGGGTAAAATCACTGTCACTGGAAACAATACAAAAACCGTCTAGTTTTCCAGAATATAACAAATCCATTGCATCAATAATCAAAGCCGAATCTGAAGAATTTTTTCCGGTGGTATAACCGTATTGCTGAATAGGAGTGATGGCATGTTCTAATAAAACGCCTTTCCATCCGTTAGCGTTTGGTTTGGTCCAGTCGGCATAAATACGTTTGGTGGTAGGAGTGCCGTATTTGGCAATTTCTTCCATCATTCCTTTTACATTGCTGTACGGAACATTATCGGCATCTATAAGAACCGCTAATTTGAGTTCTTTATTGTTTTGTGACATAGCATTCTCATTTGAAAGCTAAAGGTAGTAATTCTTTGGCGTGAAATGCTTTTAAAATGTCTTTAATGTTTTGTTAATAGTGAGAATATTGTAAGCACGATTATTAATTTTTGAGCGAGTTGGAATAGTGGCGTAGCCGTTGTTATTGATTTCATGACAAGCTAGAGTCTCGCTTATAACTATTTAAGAGTTGGGTACAAGCGAGACATACAAGTTGTAAATAATCAATTATGCTTTTTTTCTTCGAGCCATATTCTGAGCAATGATACTGGCGGCAATCAATTGCAAAGCATGATAAAGCATGAGTGGCAACAACACGATACCAGTGATAGTACTTTGTTGAAACAGTACTTTTGACATGACAGTTCCGTGAACCAATGACTTTTTAGAACCACAAAACAAGACTGTAATTCGGTCTTCGTCTGAAAAGCCAAATAGACGGCTGAGAAGTCCCACACAAAGGAATACAGCAAAAAACAAGAGCATCATTCCTGTAGTGAGTCCGGCAAGTTCAAGGGCGGTGAAGCCTTCAAAAAGATGTTCGGAGAATGACTTACAAAATGAGGTGTAAATGATCGTAAGGATGATTGCCTGATCGAAATATTTGAGCTGTTTCTTATATTTTTCAGCAATGGCACCAAAACGGGAATTGAGGCTTATACCAATAACAACAGGCAGCAGAACTTGAACAATTAACTTTATAACAATGGTGCTGATATCAAAATTGCCAGTTGCAGAGGCGATAAACAGCCCCACCCAAAGTGGCGTGACTACTACTCCGATTAAACTGGAAATGCTCGCATTAAAAATCGCTGCGGGAATGTTGCCTTTGGCAATGGAAACCATAACTACAGAAGAAGATACCGTAGAAGGTAAGGCTGCGAGAAAAAAAACTCCTAGCCAAAGCAATTCAAAGCCGGCGTTGATAAACAAGGGGCGAAATGCCAAAACAATCAACGGAAAAAACAAAAAGGTTGTTAACTGGACGATAATGTGCATTTTCCAATTGGCAAGCCCCGCTTTTAGTTTTTCAACACTTAGGCGTAAGCCATAAAACAAAAAAATAAATGACACACCTACATTGGCAATTTCTTCTAATGAAACTGGTTCTTTAATCATTCCTGGCTGCGGCAAAAAATAAGCCAGTAGAATCATAGTGGCGATCATTAATAGGAAAACGTCTAAACCTACTTTACTTAATGTTTCTAATAATTTTTTCAATGTGTTTTACTATTATTCCTCCGTTGAGGCAAGATTACAAAAAAAATAACGAGCAGATAAATTTGCTATTATAAAATATCCTTAAATCGGATAGCTGTGTTATTAACGGAAATTTCTAAGCTATATGATGAATTCAATAGAATTAAATACCAAGTTCTTTGCGAATAATTTCAGCTCCTGCACTTAAAGCGTTTAACTTGCCTCTGGCTACGTTTCGCGACAATGGAGCCATTCCACAATTGGTAGAAGGATAAAGATTTTCAATAGTTACAAACTCCAAAGCTTTACGTAAAGTATCAGCGACTTCTTCAGGCGTTTCGATAGTGTTGGTTGCAACATCAATAGCACCCACCATTACTTTTTTGCCACGAACCAATTCCATTAAATGCAAAGGCACATTGGAGTTGTGACATTCTAATGACACCACATCAATTTTAGATTTTTGAATTTTTGGGAAAATTTCTTCGTATTGACGCCATTCTGACCCCAATGTTTTTTTCCAATCATTATTCGCTTGAATACCATAACCGTAGCAAATATGTACAGCTGTTTCGCAATGTAAACCTTCTATAGCTCGCTCTAATGCTGCCATTCCCCAATCGTTTACCTCATCAAAGAATACATTAAAGGCAGGTTCGTCAAACTGGATAATATCTACTCCGGCATCTTGCAGTTCTCTGGCTTCTTCGTTGAGTGCTTTTGCAAATTCCCATGCCAATTTTTCACGACTTTTATAATGGTCATCGTATAAGGTATCTACCATGGTCAGCGGACCTGGTAATGCCCATTTTATGGGTTTATTAGTTTGTTTGCGCAAAAATTTAGCGTCTTCAACAAAAACGGATTTTTGGCGTGTAATCTCGTCCACTACAATAGGAACACTCGCATCATAACGGTTACGAATTTTTACGGTTTTACGATTTTCAAAATCGACACCGCCTAAATGTTCGATAAAAGTGGTTACAAAATGTTGGCGTGTTTGTTCGCCATCACTAATGATGTCAACTCCAGCCAAAAGTTGTTCTTGCAAAGAAATACGCAAAGCATCTTGTTTTCCTTCCTGTAACTGATCACCTTCTAATTTCCAAGGGGACCAAAGTTTTTCAGGTGGCGCCAGCCAAGCAGGTTTAGGTAAACTTCCAACAATTGAGGTGGGTAATAGTATTTTTTTCATATTCGAATAAATTTGTAGTATTAATTAAAGGCTGAAATTTGCAGACCAGTTTTCCAGGATGTTTTTGTAGGGCTTAATGAAATGTTCTTCAGCATATTTACCCTGTTCTACAGCTAGTCGGCTGCGCTCTTCACGGTCATAGTCTACGCGAGTAAGTGAATAATCTTCGTGTTTAAGACTAGGTTGATAGATTTTCCCGGCTACTGAATTGGCATTGTAAATTTCAGGACGATAAATCTTCTGAAAAGTCTCCATCGTGCTGATGGAACTGATTAGTCCAAGATCAGTATAATCATTAAGTAGGTCTCCGGAATGGTAAAAAGCCATCGGTGCTACACTGTTCGGAGGCATGAAAAAACGAACTTTTAAGCCCATTTTAAAGAAATATTCATCTGTGAGCGAATATTGATCCTGCTGATATTCATAACCCAGAACCGGGTGTTGATATTCCGTGCGAGTATAGGTTTTGTTACTTGAGACACTTAAACAAATGATTGGAGATCTCTTAAAGTGTTCTTTATAAGTGGTTGAATTCACAAAGCATTTATATAATTTTCCGTGCAAATCACCATAATTTTCAGGAACACTAAAACTAGATTTATCCTTATTATAATCGGGCAATAAAATACTGAAATCATAATCACGAACATAAGAGGAATAATTATTTCCGGCAACACCTTCAATTTGCTGACCCGTCTTACGGTCAAAAATATTCGTTTTTAAAACCTCAATCATCGGCAGGTCATTAGTGCCGTCCTTATCATCGATACTCATCGTCACAGTGAGGATTTCAAGTGCTACATGGTAACGATCTCCTTTTGGGTTATCCCAATGGGCTAATGAATTGAATCGATTGTTAATCATATTCAATGCATTACGTAAGTTTTGCTGGCGATTGGCTCCTCTAGCCAGGTTTGCAAAATTGGTTGTTAAACGCGTTTTACTTGAGGGATGGTAGTTTTCATCTAAACAAGTGCTCTTTAGGGTGAAGGTAAAATCATTCTTAATTACCTTCTGGTGCTTTTCACTATCCTTCTTTTCTTTTATTCTGGAATCTTCTTGTACGTCTGTTTTCATTATGGTAGTAGGTTTTAGATTTTTTGTCTTGCAAAGTTTAATATAAAAGATGGATTTTTTTAATTACTGTTTAAAATTAGATAATATATCTATTTTTGTTATTTTTGTAGATAATTAATCTTTTAGTGCTTGTAATAATGAAAAAAACAGATAATTTCTCTTTAGAAAACATAGATATGATCGACCTGGAGTTGTTAAAAGTGCTTCAAAAAGATGCAAAATTGACGACCAAAGAAATCGCTACCCGAGTAAATTTATCTCCTACACCCGTTTATGAAAGAATTAAACGATTGGAAAAAGAAGGTTTTATAGAAAAGTACGCTGCTATTGTAAATGCTGAAAAATTGGGCTTACAATTAACTGTATTTTGTAATATCACTTTAAAGGAACATACCAAAGAAATAGGAAATAAGTTTGTAAAGGATATCGTTTCGATTAAAGAAGTGGTGGAATGTTACAATATTTCGGGCGATTATGATTTTTTACTGAAGATTATGGTTAAAGACATGAAGCATTATCAGTCTTTTGTGATTAACGATTTAGGCTCGGTGAAAAATATTGGAAGTGCGCACAGTACCTTTGTTATAGGGGTTATCAAACAAAACCATGCGGTGCCGATATAAAAAACAAGCCGTCGGATGAAACTATCTTAGATTTTTGAAGAAGGAAACCCTATTATTTCCTCAAAATTTTCTCCATTGCTTTTCCTTTGGTTAATTCGTCAATGAGTTTGTCTAGATAGCGAATTTGCTGCATCAGTGGGTTTTCGATTTCTTCTACACGATAACCACAAATAACGCCTGTAATTTTAGTAACATTCGGGTTGAGTTGTGGTGCTTCCGCAAAAAAGCTTTCGAAGTCTGTTTTGTTATCGAGTATTTTGGCTAGGCTTGTTTCGTTGTAGCCTGTTAACCAAAAAATGATAGTGTGGACTTCTTCTTTGGTTCTGCCTTTTTTCTCCGCTTTGGTAATATAATGCGGATAGACCGAAGCAAAAGCCATTTTAAAAACTTTGTGGTTGTTCATTTTCTTTCTTTAAAGCTAAATTTTCTTTTTCTAATGCCGATTGTAATTTAGGAATGGAGCTTTTGCCCAAACCATGAAGCGCTAAAAGTTCTTTTTCGCTATATTCTGCTAATTTTTCTAAAGTGGTAATTTCTTTGTTTTCTAAAGCTCTTCTGGCTGGAGCCGATAATAATGATAAAAAACCTTGGAGAGGTTTTCTCTCGGATTCACAAACAGGACAAACCGGACAGTCGCTACTTTTGAAGTATTGATGGCCTTTTTCGCAGCTTCTCAAAGTTTGTTTTGGGGTTTGTTTCATTGTTATGTTGTGTCATTTGCACGAGCGTGACGCTCGCGCTAGCTAGGGAAGTATTTATTTTAATCTTTCATTATTTCTTTAAGTAAATCTTGAGTAGATATTTGATTAGTGTCTTTTAAATGTCTAGCAATTTTATTACTTATTTCTTGGGCACCTTGCGCTCCTGAATAACCTTTAAAATCACCTTTATTACTCCAATCCCATTCTTTACCAGAATTTAGAATATCTAAAAAAGTCTGTGTGTCAAATTTACTATTAATGAGACCTCTATCAATTACTTGTGCACCCAAATAACAAATTGACCATAAACCAACTCCTCTTAAAGTTAAAAAATCTTTTGGTTTTGTCCAAGAATCAGGTGTCCACTGCTTGACTGCTTTAAAATAATTTTTTATGACTATATACTGTGCGTCTGTGTTGTCTAATCTCGATAGTTGCGTAGATTTAGAAAACATATATTGTAAACCAGTTTTAATAGCTCTTAGCGGAATGTCCACCCCAATAGGTTTTTTACCACCATCATATATTCTTTCATAGAATGGGCTATCACTATCTGTACCAAGTTTTTTTCCAATGAATAATTCAGGTTGTCTTCTTTTTAATTCTTCTTCAGGACTTAATCTAACATCTATGCCATCTAGATGGCTTGTATTCATTGGTTTTTGGTTTTTATTGATGTCTTTGAAAAGTTTAATTTCTTCTTCTCTAGTTAAGTCAAATGCTATGCAAAAAGAAACTTCTTTTTCAATTTTACTAAACACCTTTCCTTCAGTATTACCAAAGTGAAGTCTGTGATTCCCATCAACTCTTGATAAAAGGATAGCATTACTAGCTATTATTTTATTTACGTCAAATTCTAATATTCCAATTTCAGAATATTCTTCAGAAACTGGCTTGAATGATATTACACTATTATTTCGTGCGCACAAGAAAATTTCTGGCCAAAAACCAAGGTCAGTATTTTTTACATACTCATAAGCTTCTCTCGCGTGTTTAGGACTAAGGTCTCTTTGTGTTCCAGTTGGATTGTTTTTAGCATCATAAACGTCAGCTTTAGATAAATATGATAAGTCAGAAAGTTTTAAATAACCTCTGTAAACTTTTACTCCTAAAACTTTGCCCTTTATTGCTGGACATTTTATGTTTTCTAATTTAGTTTTTTTCATTTTATCTTTTTGATATTTGAATTGTTTTTTTGTTATCCTCAATTTCTAAAATTGAAAGATCAATTGCTTCCAAAATTACACAAATAGTAACAAATAATGCTTTAACTTCATTTGAACTATTAATGTTATTTTCAAAATATCTTTTTTTGGTTAATTCATAAGAGGGTTTTATTTTAATGGTCTTTTTTAGTGTATTAATGTGGTCTTTAATAGGGGATTTTCCAAGATTTAGTTCAACACTATGAGCAGATAAATTTCTTATTTTTCTAATTGTATCTAATATATCTCTAAAAGTATTATCAATAATACCTATTCTATATATTATTTTGATTCTTGATGAAAAAGTTGAAAGGGGATTGTCTCCTTTTAAGAGGTCGTCATCTTTTAAAGGGGGTTTTAGAAATTTGTTAAGAATATTATATAATTGCTCATCGATAATCGAAGAACATAAAATGATTAAAGATCTATCATTTCTTTCATCTAATATTTCGTCAACTAATTCGTCAAATTGTCTGGTGGTCATTTTTTTTAATATTTTGCACAACTTATCTATATACGATACAATCCTTCGCCAATTAACCTAATCAGGATGTATATGCGAAGTTTTGTTTCTTTTCCAAATATACTTATTTTTCTTATAAATAATTCATGCTGGTTAAGAATAGCTATTCTTTGGAGCAGGAATTTTTTAGCCCTGAGCTGTCTGCCGATAGCTAGGTGGTAAGAGCGGCATCCTTATGGTTTTTCTTAGAATCTGAAATTTTTTCAGATTAAAACCCTAAGATAGGGCTAACAGCTGGCATGACCTCTGAAAATAATTGTGCTTTCCAGCCCTTTATAAAATTTAAATAATTATTTTTGCAACCTCTTAAAATTAAAATTATTACTGGATATATTATGGTAAAAGATTTATTCGAAAGGATTCAAAGCAATAAAGGACCTTTAGGAAAATGGGCTTCACAAGCAGAAGGATATTATGTGTTTCCTAAGTTAGAAGGAGAACTAGGACCTAGAATGAAGTTTGGTGGGAAGGATATTTTGAACTGGAGTTTGAATGACTATTTAGGTTTAGCGAATCACCCTGAGGTGCGTAAAGCCGATACAGATGCAGCGATTCAATTTGGTGCAGCTTACCCAATGGGTGCTCGTATGATGAGTGGACACACTACTTACCACGAGCAATTAGAGAATGAATTGGCTGCTTTTGTAATGAAAGAATCAGCTTATTTATTGAATTTTGGATACCAAGGAATGGTTTCTATCATCGATGCTTTGGTGACTAAGAATGATATTATTGTGTATGATGTGGATTCGCACGCTTGTATTATTGACGGTGTTCGTTTGCACATGGGTAAGCGTTTTACTTACAAGCACAATGATTTAGAAAGCATGGAGAAAAACTTGCAACGTGCTACAAAAATGGCTACTGAAACAGGTGGTGGAATTTTATTTATCACTGAAGGTGTTTTTGGTATGCGTGGGCAACAAGGAAAATTGAAAGAAATTGTAGCCTTGAAAGAGAAATACAATTTCCGTCTTTTGGTTGATGATGCACACGGTTTTGGTACGCTTGGAAAAACAGGAGCTGGAGCAGGTGAGGAGCAAGGTTGTCAAGACGGAATTGATGTGTATTTTTCCACTTTTGCTAAATCAATGGCTAACATTGGGGCTTTCGTAGCGGCTGATAAAGACATTATTGATTATTTGAAATACAACTTACGTTCGCAAATGTTTGCTAAGGCGTTGCCAATGATCCAAACAATTGGTTCTTTGAAACGTTTAGAGTTATTGCGTCAATCATCTGCAATTAAAGATAAATTGTGGGAAAACGTAAATGCATTACAAAACGGATTGAAAGAAAAAGGATTTGATATTGGAGATACGAATACTTGTATTACTCCGGTATATCTTCAAGGAAGTATTCCAGAAGCAATGGTTATGGTAAACGACTTGAGAGAGAACTATGGTATTTTCTTGTCAATCGTAGTTTATCCTGTAATTCCTAAAGGGATTATCTTGCTAAGAATGATTCCTACAGCTTCTCATACTTTAGCAGATATCGAGGAAACATTAACTGCTTTTGAAGCAATCCGTGAGAAATTAGTAAACGGAACTTACAAAGCTATCGCTGAAAAAACTACTGTAGATATGGAAGCGCAAGCGTAATTGTTTACAGTTACTTATAAAAACAAAAATAGGCTATCTTTTTACAGATAGCCTATTTTTTTGTTTACAATAAACGGGAGGCGAAATTTTAAAAAGGATTGATTTTTAGAATTTCCCTGTTATATATAGATAGGTAGATATGGGTTTATTGTTTCGCTTCTGCATTTTCTCGGTATTTTGCAGTCGCTCTATTGATTTGGTATATTGTGGTGAATTTAATTTTTAAACCTGCAATTTTAATATTGTCTTTAGTTGATAAGCCTTCTTTTTCAACTGCATTTTTTCGGTTATCTAAGGCTTCGTAGATGAGTTTGATTTCATCCCAATCTTCTCTACTGTATACGGATTTATTTTGGTCAACAGTAGCTACAAAATGTTCATAAACGGCAACAATATTGCTTTTGTTAACCCATTCAAATTTCATGTCTTCGCCTACTTTTTCGGTAAAAAGACTATTTCTGAAATTTTCACGCAACATGATATCTCTTTTCGCAATTACTTTGGCTTTGAATATTTCGTATTTGCTATCTGCTTTTTTAAGTATGGAATCTAGGTTTACTTTGTTGTCTAGTTTTGCTAGGGTTTGTTTCGCTTCGTTTTTACTGTGTTCGTATTCATTTTGAATATTTACCCAATTTACGGTTGCCTTGTCCATTGCGATATCACTAATGGAGTCTACAAACACTTTGAATTGTTCCACTTTTTCATCGGCCATTTTTTGTTCTTCATTTTTGCAAGAGGCGAGTGTTACCGCTATAGCGCCTAAAACAAGAGGTAAGTTCCAGTTTTTCATACGTAATTGATTTTAAATTGATGGAATTTAATTTGGAGGCTGTCTTTTACAAGAATCAGCCTCCTTTTTAATCTAAAGGTCGAAACCATATGCTAAACGCAATGAAACTTGTCCTAGCCCTTTATCTGCTGCATTATTTCGTATGGAAGGGAAATCGGGTAAGTATTCGTAACGTAAGCTTAGATCAATATATTTAGTGGCATAACCTATACTTGGACTTAACAAAAGTGATTTGTCGTTGTAATTGTTCGTTACCGCAAATGCTGCTCCTGCTTCCCCCATAAGGTAAAATTTGTCTTTTAAAACAAAGGCTTTGAAACCTAATTTAGCAGGAATATATCCTAGGTCATTATTGTCTCCGCTAACAAATAAATTGTTGAATCCAGTAGTTGCGGTTAGGGAGTATTTTTTTGATAAGTCGTATTGCAAACGAACATCTCCACCTACATTTAGATTGTAGGGATCTTCAAAAGGGTAACCTACACTGGCACCTACTCCCATTTTGAATTTTTGTTCGTAATCATCGCCTTTAATATCTTGAGCCATTGCTGAGGTAGCACCTAGGGTTAAAAAAGCTAGGATAGCTCCCGTTATAATTGTTTTTTTCATGATTTCTTTTTTTGAGTTTTACGTTAACCAATAGTGGTTTTTCGAATTAGCCTTAGTTTTTCTTTGCTACTTCGTTTTCTAATTTTGTTTTTCCTTCTTGAAGAAATGTGTGCGTATCATCAGAAATCGATTTGTATTTGCTATCGATTTTTTGAATCAAGTTGTCAAAGTCTTCTTTTGCGCTTTCTTTCAAAGCTTTTGATTTTTCGGCAATTCTTCTTCTTGTTTTCTTTCCACTACTTGGAGCAAATAAAATTCCTAAAATGGCTCCTGCGGCTAAACCTCCAATTGTTCCTAATATTACTTTGTTCGGTTTCATAATTTTATAGATTTAAGGGTTATTATTATTTTAAAGTTCTTTTCCTTTTATAATGCGCATCAGGACTGCGATTGCAGCAATTAATAATAAGATGTGTATTAAACTTCCGATGCTGTATATAAAAAATCCTAGTGCCCAAAATATTACTAATAATACTGCGGCGAGATATAGTATGTTTCCCATGATTGTCGTTTTTTAAATTGTTATTTAGAGTCTGAAACCTACATACAAACTCAATGCGCTATTTTTGGAATCAGGGAAAGTATAGGTGCTTCCTCCAAAATTTCGTTCTTTACCAATGGTTTGTAAACCATAATTATATCGAATTCCTAAAGTAGTTGAGTCAAAGTCAAATCCAATCCCTCCAGAAAGTCCATAATCCCATTTGTTTAAGTCATCATTGTTGATGTTTTCTTCAAAATTGAAGGAACCATCAGAGCTTTCGTTTGTAGCTTGTCCGTCAATTAAATAAGCTGCATAAGGACCAAAATGAATGTTGAAATTAGGAGTGACATTTAGTTTTAACAAAACGGGCATTTCCAGGTAATTCAGTTTTAATTTTGTTGTTCCTGTTGCAAATGCATTGTCATACACTAATTCAGAACCTTTTCGGGAGAAATTAATTTCAGGTTGAATTGAAACGGAGGATGAAACGGGAAGATTAGCATAAAGACCGGCATTAAAACTGCTTAATACATTGTTGTCGTTTACATCTTCAGTGTATAGATTCGTAAAATTGAGTCCTCCTTTAATACCTGCTGAAGGAGTTAGGGTTTGCGCTTTTGCAAAATGTATCAAAGATAGGCTTAGTATTCCTGCAAATAATAATCTTTTCATGGCTGTCTATTTTAAGTTATTTAATGTGATTTATTAGTAGTTCTAATTCTACATTACAAAGATGCAACTGCTTTATATTAAAAATGTTACAGGATATTTTGAGACTTTTATAGAATTGCCATTTCGTTTTTTTGAGCAAAAAAAAACACCCATTACGGGTGTTTTAAGTGGATATATATGTAGGGTTTATTGGGGCCTATTTTTGTTCTTTTTTAATAGTAGCAATATTTTTTTCGATGCTAATAATGCCTTTATTGGTTAAATCTAGTAAGTCTTTATTATAGGTTGAAGAGGCAATTTTTTTGAAAAGTTCTAATTCGGAAGTTAGGGAATTGTTTATTTTTTGTAAGTACTTATCGATGCTACTTTCGCTAATGAAATCCTTCAATGTATTTGTGTCATATAAGATGTTAGGAATGATGATGAAGTTTTCTTTTGCTATTTTTCTAATTTGATTTTTAAGTTGATTGTGGTCTTTTTCAATCTCTTGAAGAATCATTCTTGTATTTTTAGGTACTTTTAATTCCAGTGCTTTTTGTGTTATTGCTACCACTTTCAAATTAGATTCGGCCATTTGTGTGAGTACCAGTTCGCTTACTTGAGTATTCTCTTTGGTTTTTGGTTCGCTTCTTAATTCTTCGGTTGTATCAGTTGCTGGGGCTTCTTTTGCTTTTTGTTCGCAAGAGACTATTGAAAGGCAACAAGTGTAAAACAGCAGTAAAAAAAGAAGTTGTTTTATGTTGTGTAATGCGCTCATTTCTTGAGTTTTGTGTAAAAGTAAAAATTAGTATGCTATTTATTTTATATGATTATTTGAGATTGTTATATAATTTCATTTAAGCAGGCAGATAGACTTCAAAAACTGCTCCTTCGTTTGGCTTTCCTTTCGCGAAAATTTGTCCTTTATGGTTCTCTACAATTTTTTTACATATTGCAAGTCCCACGCCAGTTCCTGGATAGTCTTTTTTGCCATGTAGTCTATTGAAAAGTAAAAATATTTTATCGGCATATATTTGTTCAAAACCTAAACCGTTATCTTTAAAAACAATCTTTATGTATTCTTTTTTAGAGCTATCATTGAGTTTAGGCGTTTTTGATGCTTTTACTTTTTTGGTCGTAATTGTTATTATTGGGGCTACTTCTTCCTTAGCATATTTTAAAGAATTCCCAATGAGGTTGATAAACAGTTGTTCCAACTGAAATGGAATCCCTTGAACTTGATGTAATTTTTCAAAGTTTATTTGTGCCTTTTTCTCCTTGATGTTTTCCGATAGTTCACTTATTGCATTTGAGGCAATAGTATTCAAATCAGTGTTTTCAAATATTTTTTCGGAACGACTCGTTCTAGAGTATTGCAATAAATCGTCAATTAGAATACGCATTCTGTTAGATGCTTCTTGTATTCTTTCAAAGTAATTTTGGGCACTGGTAGAAAGTGACGCTTTTTCTTTGTCTTCAATTCTAGAAATGAAAGTTTGAATTTTTCGAAGTGGTTCCTGCAAGTCATGACTAGCCACATGGTTAAACTCCATCAGCTCTTTGTTGTTTTGCTCTAATTCTTTATTTCTCAGTTCGATTAATTCCGTTTTGTGGTAATCATCGGTAATGTCTTGTGTGGTTCCAATCATTTTTTTATTGCCTAAATGATCGGTAAAAATTTTTGCAGTCGTTCTAAAATGACGTATTTCTTGCGTGTCCTTTTTGATGATACGATAATGAATTAAAGGTAGTAACTCCGTTTTTTCTACTTGGTTAAAAGCCTGATTGAGTAATTCTTTATCTTCCGGGTGAATGTACTCTAACAGGTTTTCAAAAGTAGGATTGTAAGACGTAGGTAAACAGCCTAATAATCGAAATTGATTATCCGAATAATTAAAGGTTTTGTCTTCAATATTTAGTAGCCAACTGCCGTATTTACCAAGGATTTCGGCCTGTTTACTAGATTCATCAAATATCTTTAGTTGGATATTTTGGTTAATTAAGTCTTTGTAGTTTTTTATAATTCGTAAATAACCTAAACCTAAAATTAGAATCGAAATCAAGAAGGTCGAAAACACAATCAAAGGCGTATTGGAGTTATTGTATTTATAAAGTTTGCCTTTAGAATCAAGTAATTTGTTTTCTTCGCTGAGCATGTTATTGAGTTCAATTCTCAACGAATCCATTACTAACTTGCCTTCTCTAAAATCGTTATTGAATTCGGTTTTATCAATAAAACGATTTTTAAAATACGAAAAACGTTTGTCTACTAAATCGTAAATTCGATTGAGTTCTTCCTGCTTTTTAGGATTTTTTTCTATTATGATGTTTAGGTTTTGGAAAGACTGATTTACGTTTTTTCTGGCATTGATAAACGGCTCTAAGTAGAGCGAATCTTTTGTGATTATATAACCACGATGGCCTGTTTCGGCATCTTTAATATAAGAGATAAGATTGCCTAATTCTAAAGAAATTTCATAAGTGTTAGAGATGGAGTCACTTATTTTATCTAATTCTTTAATGTGTCTATAAGTGACAGATGCTAAAAAAATTAAAATAAAAAAGGCGACTAAAAATAATGCTCTAATAAAGCTTATCGAATCTAAAAACTTAGGTTTGAACATAGTTTACATGCGTAATAAAAAATTGTCTTTATCTAATCCCGAAGTAATATATTGCCAGTTTATGGTAACTACTTCGGATAAAACTTCTTTTAGTTTGCCAAAATTATTGGGTTTCTTAATGTAAATATTGGCTCCCAAAACAAAAGTGTTTTCGATGTCCTCTTCGGAAGATGATGTCGAATAGA
Source organism: Flavobacterium sp. GCM10022190 (assembly GCF_042656445.1). NCBI lineage: Bacteria > Pseudomonadati > Bacteroidota > Flavobacteriia > Flavobacteriales > Flavobacteriaceae > Flavobacterium > Flavobacterium sp. GCM10022190. The sequence continues at coordinate 147,493 of NZ_JBHSOQ010000004.1, read as the reverse complement.
TGGCAATAACAATATCTTTAAATTTGGGATTGGCTTTGATTTCTTTTAAACATTCGATACCTGATTTTAAAGGCATATTTAAGTCTAAGAAAATAATGTTTGGTAAAACCGTCTCAGGATGGTTTAGAAAGTCCATTAGTGCAACTCCGTCATTTACTGTATTAACAACCGTGTTGATTTTTAATTCTTCGAAGGCATCTGTAAAGAACATTCTGTCGTCTTCGTCGTCATCAGCAAGCGTAATTATGATGAAATCTTTTTGCATATCCTTATGAGGTTTAGTTTATTTTTTGAGTGCTTATTTCACTTCTTTTTTTAATAATGCGTTGGAATGCCGATGGCGTAATTCCTGTGGTGTTTTTAAATTGCGAACTCAAATGAGCTACACTTGAGTAATTGAGTTTAAAAGCTATTTCGGTGAGTGTCAAATCTTGTTGTGTGATGAGTTTCTTGACATATTCAATTTTTTGAATAATGATAAAATTCTCAATTGACGTATAGGTAACCTCCGAGAAAAGATTGGAAAGATAGCCGTAACTATGGTCTAGTTTTTCGGCTAAATACACAGAACTTTTAACAGCAGGAGCATTTTCGTTAAAAATCATTTCAATAATTGTTTCTTTGATTTTTTGAACGATAATATTTTTTTGATTTTCTATGATTTCAAATCCATAGTCGTTAAGCAACGCTGTTATTTTTTCATAGGTGGCTGTTTCTATGTTTTCTAAAAATAAAATTTCATTGCTGTTTACAATAGAATATTTGACGTTAAATACATCTAATTTCTCTTCTAAAATCTTCTTAATTAGAAAATTGGTGTCTGTTTTTAAAAATAGTTTCAAGTTTATTGATTTAGGTTTTTAGTAAAAGTAATAAAACAGTTGCTAAAATTAGATGTTTTTTCAAATTTACAGGAGTCTTTTTCTGGAGCTGTTATAGAATTTTTTGAGAAACTTATATAATTCTTCTATAATTTAGGTTTGGCTTTGTAACTTTGCAATCTGTAAAACAAAATGCATGACTACAAAGGAATTAATTGAGCAAATTAACTTGAAAAAATCGTTTCTATGCGTAGGTTTAGATGTCGATTTAAATAAAATCCCTGAAAGTTTTTTAGAATTAGAAGATCCTATTTTTGAATTTAATAAAGCAATTATTGATGCGACTCATGATGTAGCAGTTGCTTACAAACCTAATATTGCTTTTTTTGAAGCTTATGGTTTAAAAGGATGGATGTCTTTACAAAAAACAATTGATTATATTAATTCAAACTATCCTGAAATTTTTACCATTGCTGATGCCAAACGCGGTGATATAGGTAATACTTCTTCAATGTATGCCAAAGCTTTTTTTGAGGATTTGAATTTTGATAGTATTACTGTAGCTCCTTATATGGGGAAGGATTCAGTAGAGCCATTTCTAGCTTTTGAAGATAAACATACCATCATGTTAGCATTAACCTCTAATGAAGGAGCCTTTGATTTTCAAACATTAGAAGTAGAAGGAAAAGAATTATACAAAAAGGTTTTAGAAACATCTAAGACTTGGAAAAATTCAGAGAATTTAATGTATGTAGTGGGTGCTACAAAGGCAGAATATTTTACTGAAATTAGAAAAATTGTTCCAGATAGCTTTTTGCTTGTTCCAGGAGTAGGAGCGCAAGGAGGTAGTTTGTCTGAAGTTTGTAAATACGGAATGAATGCAAATGTTGGACTATTAGTGAATTCTTCAAGAGCTATTATTTATGCATCAAAAGGAGCTGATTTTGCCGAAAAGGCAAGACAAGAAGCTGTAAAAATGCAACAAGAAATGAAAAATATTATGGCAACTATCAATTAAATTAGTTGTGTACGATAGGAAAGAAACCATTAAAAACCCTGTTTTTAGTGGTTTTTTTATGGTTATTTATTTTTGTTTAAAGATTTAATTTGGAAAAATATATATTAATTGACGATTTAGGAACGAAGCATGTTTTTGATAAAGTGCCTCAAAGAATAGTTTCTTTAGTGCCTTCTCAAACAGAGTTGTTAGTCGATTTAGGTTTGGAGTCTAAGCTGCTAGGAATTACTAAGTTTTGTATCCATCCTACACATTTACGTAAAGAGAAAGTTGTGGTAGGAGGGACAAAACAAGTTGATTTTGAAAAAATAAAAAGTTTGGCTCCTGACATTGTTATAGCAAACAAAGAAGAAAACACTCAGGAAATTGTCGAAACGCTTCGAGCCGTATGTTCTGTTTGGGTCACTGATGTTAGTTGCGTAGAAGACAATTTTAAGATGATAAGTGATTTTGGGCAATTGTTTCATTGTATTCCAGAGGCTGAAACATTGAATGCTAAAATTCGGTTTTCTTTAAATACATTTAAGTCGTTTATCTCAGAAAAGCCTTTTAGAAAAGTAGCTTATTTTATATGGAAAAACCCCTATATGGTTGCTGGTTCGGCTAATTATATTAATGCTTTATTGCAATTGAATCGTTTTGAAAATGTTTTTGACAATCAATCTAGATATCCCGAAGTGACTCCAGAGGAAATAAGTGCTATCAAAAAATTAGATTATCTATTGCTGTCCTCCGAGCCTTATCCTTTCAAAGAAAAAGATGCGGTAGAAATGGCGGCTATAAGCCCATCGGCAAAAGTAATATTGGTAGATGGTGAAATGTTTTCATGGCACGGTAGCCGATTATTGAAAGCATTTGAATATTTTATGAGTTTGCACTAAATTAGATTTCGCAATCTTCAAGTACCATTTCTTCTTCGTTATTTGAAGACGAATTAGTGTCTTTTTGTATTTGTCCAGTTAGAATTTTGAACTCTTGTTGTAATTTTTCTATTTCACTTTTCTCTTTTAGTAGACCATTCATAGCAGAAAATTTTCGCCGAATTTACACAAACTTAATATTAAAAACCTACTTTATAATGTTAAGTCTTACTTTTTAATGTATTTTGTCGGTGTTTTTTAAGAATAATACTAAAATAGGAGATAGGGTTTTGAGTGTTTTTTGGAACGTAAAATATTCTTTGGGAATTTAATTTATGCGATTTAAAATGTGGGAAATAAAAAAGTGCTAGTATTTTTTTAATACTAGCACTTGTTTTAACTAACCAAAACCAAATATAATAAATAACCAGTTCATTACATTGCAAAGATGCCACTTTATGAACGAAATGGCTGTTAAGGTTTTGTTATTACTTTGTTGGTTATAAGTTAAGTTTTAAACGCTTGTTTAACTAATTTTAACGCTTAAGAGAATATAACCGTTTTGTTATTGTAGACCATTGTTTTGCGTTCGGCGTGTAATTTTATGGCTCTTGCTAAGACACTTCTTTCTAAATCACGACCTTTAACAATGAAATCTTCTATTGAATGGCTGTGCGTCACTCTAGTAATATCTTGTTCAATAATTGGTCCTTCATCTAATTCTTCTGTTACATAATGACTGGTCGCACCAATAATTTTAACTCCTCTTGCAAATGCGGAATGGTAAGGTTTTGCTCCTGGGAAAGCAGGTAAAAACGAATGATGAATGTTAATGATTTTATTTTTGTATAATTCAATCAATTTAGGTGTAATGATTTGCATGTAACGCGCTAATACAATAAAGTTAATATCGTATTGTTTTAGTAAAGCAATTTGTTGTTTCTCACCTTCTTCTTTAATGGTTTTAGTAAAAGGTACATGGTGGAAAGGAATTTCAAAACGTTCAGCGACACCTCTTAAATCTTCATGGTTGCTTATAATAAGTGGTATTTCTAATGGTAATTCACCAGCGCTGTAACGTCCAAGGATATCGTATAAACAGTGATCGTATTTAGATATAAAAAGCGCCATTCTTGGTTTGTATTCTTGGGTATAAATTTCCCAAGACATATTGAATTTATCGGCTAAATTTGTCTGAAAATCTTTTTTTATGGCTTCTAAATCCCAATTAGGAGTATTGAACTCGCATTCTAAACGCATGAAGAAAACATTTTCGTGTGCGTCTACATGTTGATCTAGATAAATAATGTTTCCTTCAATTCCTGCGATATAATTGGTTACAGAGGAAATAATCGCTTTTTGGTCTTCGCAGTGGATTAGTATTGTTATTTTGTGCATTATTGTTTAGTTCAAATTTTCAATATTTTTTGAGAATTACCAGAGTATAATTCAAAAAAGAATATTGAAATAGTTTTTAGATAATGGTGTACTTTTAATCAAAACTAGTTTTATTTTTTTGATTCAGCAAATACTATTATTTGTTGTCTTGCATCGCAAAAACTTTAAGTAATAATGGTGATGTTCGCGCACTGATGTTGGTACGAATGTTTTTTTCTTCAACAGCAATCATTTTAAAAACGCCACTCATGGCTTGTTTTGTTACATAATCAGTTAAGTCGGGGTTTACTTTTGTAACCAATGGAAGGCTATTGTATTTTGTGATGATGTTTGACCAAACTTTATCGGCACCTACTTTAGTAAAAGAGTTTTTTATTACCGGATTGAATTTTCCATACAAGGCTATTGAAGTCGAATTTTCCAAGTAAGTTGTTGCCGAAGTGTCATTTCCTAATAAAATGCCTTTAGCATCGGTAAAGCTCATGTTTTTTACTGCGCTAACGAATATAGGAGTGGCTTCTTTTACAGCGTCTTCTGCTGCTCGATTCATTACTTTTAGACCCTCATCGGCAAGTGAACTCAGTCCAACTCGTCTTAATCCAGCATCTACTTTTCGTAATTCTTCAGGTAAAAGTATTTTGACAGCTTCATTTCTGAAAAATCCATCAGTAGCCGTTAGTTTACTAACTTGTTTGCTTATTCCATTGTTTAAGGCTTCTTTCAATCCTCCTGCAATATCTATAGTTCCTATTGGTCCCGATGTTTGTGGGAGTTGATTGAGTACTTGCTGCATTTCGGCGCAACCCCATAGGCTACAAACGAATAATAAAGCGATTGCTTTTTTCATGATGATTCTATTTTGATTGTATTTTTTCAAGTCAGGTCAAAAATACTATTTAATTCAATTAAATGAATTTGTTTTTTTTATTTAAAGCTGCTAGATGCTATTACTACTTTTTTATCAATACTTTAATTACTTTTACTTGCAAAACAATTCAATTTACTTCGATGGCCTTTTTAGATAAGATAAATTTGAAAGCGGTTTTAGACCGTAATACAGGTTTTGGAACCAATGCTAATAGTTATGGTGGGCGTTTTATTAATAAAAACGGGGTGGCCAATGTAGAAAAAAGAGGTATGCATTTTTTGCATCGTATTAGTTGGTACCACACCATGATTGACATGCCATCATGGAAGTTTTTTGGAATTATTTTCTCATTTTATTTATTGATAAATTTTGTCTTCGCCTCTATCTATTTTGTTATAGGAATGGAACATTTGGATGGTATTCCTTTAACCGATAGTCAATTAGTGCAATTTGGTCAAGCTTATTTTTTTAGTGCGCAGACCTTTACTACTGTGGGTTATGGACATATTAGTCCGCAAGGCTTTGTAACTAGTTTTATAGCAGCAACGGAGGCTTTGATAGGTTTGTTGACATTTGCAATTGCAACAGGTTTGTTTTTTGGAAGATTTAGTAAGCCTACTGCATTTTTAAAATTTTCGCACAATGCTCTCATTGCTCCATATAAAGAAGGGCGTGCTTTAATGGTAAGGATGACTCCTTTTAAGAATACAAATTTTACTGATGCGGAGGCAAAAATAACTTTAGGGATGAGCGTTGAAGAAAATGGAGTAAAGGTTAATAAATTTTATTCATTGGACTTAGAACTTTCTAAGATTAATTTGTTGACTTTGAGTTGGACTTTAGTGCATCCTATTGATGAGCAGAGTCCTTTGTATGACTTTACTAAAGAAGATTTTGAGAATACTGTTGGTGAGATTTTAGTATTTGTAAAAACTTTTGATGAGCTATTTTCGAATACAGTAGCTGCGCGAACTTCTTATACTTTTGATGAAATTGTTTATGGAGCAAGGTTTGTTTCGATGTATGAAAGGAGTGGGGATAAAACCAAAACAATTTTAGATTTAGACAAATTAAATCATTATGAAATAGTTGAGGTTTAAAAACGATCAAAAATATTCTTTTAATCTTAAAATAATAGTGTATATTTGTTTAACGTTATTTAGAATAAGATGAACAATGTTAAGACTGTTTTTAGTATAAAAGATTTAGAAAATCTATCTGGGGTTAAGGCGCATACGATACGTATTTGGGAAAAAAGATATCAAATTCTGGAGCCTATGCGTACGGATACTAATATTCGCTTGTATGACTTGCACAGTTTGCAAAAATTACTAAATATTTGTTTTTTACATGATTATGGTTATAAAATTTCCAAGATAGCCAAATATTCTGAAGAAGAAGTATCTACTTTAGTTAGACAAATTATATCCACTAAAAATGCTAAAAATCATGCTATTAATGCTATGAAAATGGCGATGATGCATTTTGATCAACAATTGTTTTTCAATACCTACGATTGGTTAGCTGAGGAGAAATCGTTTAGGGAAATTTTTCAAGAAGTCTTTATTCCTTTGTTTGAAGAAATTGGTTTGTTGTGGCAAACAGATACGATTTCCCCTGCGCATGAGCATTTTATGAGTTATTTGATTCGTCAGAAAATAATTTTAAATTCAGAAAAGCTTCAGGTGTTAAGTCCTACTAAAACAGATAAAGTGTTTGTTTTGTCATTGCCTGTTGATGAAATTCATGAACTAGGATTGATGTATTTGCATTATGAAATTTTGTTAGCTGGATATAAAAGTATTTATCTAGGTGAAAGTATGCCGGTTAATTTTTTGAGTGAAATGAAAAAACATTTTAATTCTATTGTTTTTGTAAGCTGTTTAACAGTAAAGCCTGATAGGGATCAAGTAAATCAATATGTGAAAGAGATGGTGCAAGAATTATCAGGTAATTCAAATGAGTTGTGGTTTACTGGTAGATTAGTTTCGTTCATAGATCAGTCATTTTTTGGGGATCAAATACTAGTTTTTGAAACACCGAAAGAATTAATACAGAATTTATAGTTATTTGTTTAATGTTTTTATATATTTGTTAAACAAATGAAAAAGAAAATTACAATTATAGGATCCGGTTTTTCGGCATTGTCAGCGGCTTGTTATTTAGCAAAAAGCGGGCATGAGGTTTCGGTATATGAAAAAAATGCCTCAATAGGAGGTAGGGCTAGGCAATTAAAAAAAGAAGGTTTTACTTTTGATATGGGACCTAGTTGGTATTGGATGCCAGATGTTTTTGAACGTTTTTTTGCCGACTTTGGTAAAAAACCTAGCGATTATTATGAGTTAATCAAATTAAGTCCGGCTTATCAAGTTTATTTTGGGGTGAATGATTTTATTGCCATTGCGGATAATTTAGATGAAATCGTTGCTACTTTTGAGTCTGTAGAAAAAGGAAGTGGGAAAGCACTTCGCCAATTTATGGCAAAAGCCAAGAGTAATTATGATATTGCTATCAAGGATTTAGTTTACCGCCCTGGAGTATCACCTCTGGAATTAATTACTGTGGAAACGGCAATGAAAATCGGTCAGTTTTTTAGTAATATAAGTCGTGATGTTAGGAAGCAATTCAAAAATGAAAAGTTAATTCAAATTTTAGAATTTCCTGTTTTGTTTTTGGGTGCTAAACCTTCTGATACACCTTCATTTTACAGTTTTATGAATTTTGCCGATTTTGGTTTGGGAACATGGCATCCTAAAACAGGGATGTTTGATGTGGTGCAAGCTATGGAAGATTTGGCCAAAGAATTAGGTGTTCAGTTTTATTTTAACTCGAATGTTGAAGAAATAATTGTTGAAAATAAAATTGCTAAAGCCATCGTTGTAAATGGTAATCGAATCGATTCGGATATAGTATTGAGTGGCGCTGATTATCATCATACCGAAACGCTCTTGCAAGCAGAACACCGAATGTATTCTGAAAAATATTGGGAATCAAGAGTTTTTGCTCCTTCTTCCTTGTTGTTTTATATTGGTTTTAATAAAAAACTAGAAAACATTTCGCATCACATGTTGTTCTTTGATACCGATTTTAACGCTCACGCAAAAGCAATCTATGATGAACCGCATTGGCCTGAAGCACCTTTGTTTTATGCTAATTTTCCATCTGTAACTGATCCAACAGCAGCACCAGAAGGCATGGAATCGGCTTTTTTCTTGGTTCCTTTAGCTCCTGGAATCGAAGATACGCCTGAACTAAGAGAGACTTATTTTGATAAAATAATCCTTCGTTTTGAGCAACTTACGGGGCAAAGTATCAAGAAAAATATTATATTTAAGGAGTCTTTTTGTAAGAATGATTTTGTAGAGCAATACAACTCCTATAAAGGTAATGCTTATGGGATGGCTAATACCTTGTTACAAACGGCTTTTTTAAGACCAAAACTAAAAAGTCAAAAAGTTCGTAATTTATATTTTACAGGACAACTAACAGTTCCTGGTCCAGGAGTTCCTCCTGCTTTGATTTCAGGAAAGTTAGTATCTAATTTGATTGACAAACAATTTCTAAATGAATAGTTATGAAGCAGTTATTTGACGAAGTTTCTTTTAAATGCAGTAAATTAGTTACTAAAGATTACAGCACTTCATTTTCATTGGCAGTATATATGCTTTCGCCGAGTATTAGAGATGCAATTTATAGTATTTATGGTTTTGTACGTTTTGCCGATGAAATTGTGGATTCTTTTCATGGTTTTGATAAAGAAAATCTCATCAATGATTTTGAAAAAGAATATTACAAAGCGTATCAATCTGGAATTAGTTTGAATCCTATTTTAAATTCTTTTCAGCATACCGTTAAGCAATACAATATTTCGGATGATTTAATTCAAGCTTTTTTAAAAAGTATGAAAATGGATTTAATCAAACAAGACTATCATTCTAAAGCAGAATATGACGAGTACATTTATGGTTCGGCAGATGTAGTAGGTTTGATGTGTTTGAAAGTTTTTGTAAAAGGAAATGATCAAAAATACGAGCAGTTAAAGGATGAAGCGATGCGATTGGGTTCGGCATTTCAAAAAGTAAATTTTCTTAGAGATTTAAGAGATGATAATTTAATTCTGAATCGAAATTATTTTCCGGGAGTTGATTTGAAATCTTTTGATGAAGAGTCAAAAAAAGCGATTATTGAAGAGATAAATGAAGATTTTAGAGTAGCTTATCAAGGAATCGTAAAGTTACCTATGGAAGCTAAATTTGGCGTATATACCGCCTATGTCTATTACAAAAAATTATTGCGTAAACTAGAAAATACTCCTTGTAAAGAAATTGGCAATACCCGAATCAGAGTTTCTAATTACACTAAAGCAACCTTGTTAGCGCAATCTTTTGTTACCTATAAATTACGCTTAGTCGAATAATAAAAACGCATAAATCTTTTAAAATGATTTCATTTTTAATAACAATAGTTGTTTTTCTTTTAATGGAATGTGTCACTTGGCTCACCCATAAGTACGTAATGCATGGTTTTATGTGGTATTTTCATGCCGACCATCATCAGCCTAAATACAACCATGTTTTTGAACGTAACGATATTTTCTTTGTCATTTTTGCAGTTCCTAGTATCATTCTGTTTTACTTTGGCGCACAAGCAAATTTTAATTATTTGTTTTTTATCGGTCTGGGTATTACACTATATGGTTTTTGTTACTTTATGATTCATGATGTTTTAATTCATCAGCGTTTTAAATGGTTCAAGCATACTAAAAATAAATACTTAATTGGTTTACGAAAAGCACACAAAGTCCATCATAAACATTTAGGAAAGGAAGAAGGAGAATGTTTCGGAATGTTATTCGTGCCTTTCAAATACTATAAAATGTAACATCATTTAGTGCGTACCCTTTTTGAAAAAACAAGAAAAATGTTTTTCAAAAAGGTCGGGCTATTCGTTGCAATCTTTATGTTTTTAAAGAAAAAACATAAAGGATTTTCACTTCTATCCCTTACGCAAAACATCAAACTCTATATTACAATGAAAGTCTATTCAAAAAAGAGCGAACAAAAAGTAAATGCATCTCTGGAAGAATGTTGGGCATTTTTTTCAAGTCCACGCAATTTGCAAAAAATTACGCCTCCATCAATGGGATTTACTATTACCGATTTTGATGAAAAAAACATGTATGCAGGGCAAATTATTCAATACAAAGTTTCGCCACTTTTAGGAATAAAACTTACTTGGGTTACTGAAATTACGATGGTGAAAGAGCAACGCTATTTTATAGACGAACAACGATTTGGCCCTTATACTTTGTGGCATCACAAACATTTTTTTGAACCTTCTGAAAATGGGGTTCTAATGACAGACTTAGTGCATTATGCGCTACCATTGGGTTTTATAGGTCGTATCATGAATGCATTAGTTGTTAATAATAAACTCAATGAAATTTTTGAATACAGGGCTAAGAAGGTAAACGAAATTTTTAATGCTAACTAATGGTTAAAACGGCTGTTTCTATTTTTTGGTTTCGTCGCGATTTAAGATTGGAGGACAATATTGGATTATTCTATGCTTTACAATCGGAATATCCTGTAATTCCCTTATTTATTTTTGATGAAGCTATATTGAATTCCTTGCCTAAGGATGATGCAAGAGTTGCTTTTATTTATGATTCTCTTTCACGAATCGATAAGGAATTAAATACATTTCAAAGTTCCCTTTTAATTAAGAAAGGCAAAACTCAGCAAGTTTGGCAAGCTCTTATTGAAGAATTTGATGTTAAAAAAGTCTTTTTTAATAAGGATTATGAGCCGTATGCTATTCAGCGTGACGAGGCCATTTGTGAATTATTAGAACAAAATAATTCTATAAGTTATTCTTTTAAAGACCAAGTCATTTTTGAAGAAAAAGAAATCACAAAAGCCGATGGATTGCCTTATACGGTTTATACACCCTATAAAAACAAATGGTTAGAACATTTCAATCAACTGAAGCCACTTCACGAGTACAATACCTCGGAATTTTATACTAATTTTTACCAGTCTAATTTTGATTTTCCATCATTGGAACAAATAGGTTTTGTGCGTAGTGCTATCAAAGTAAAACCATATATTTTAAACACATTAGCCAATTATAAAGAAACCAGAGATTTTCCGGCTATCGATGCTACTTCTTATTTGTCACCTCATTTGCGTTTTGGAACGGTGAGTATTCGTAAAATGGTCAATTTTGCAGCAAAAACGAATGCAACTTTTTTGAGCGAATTGATTTGGAGGGAGTTTTTTATGCAAATTTTGTATCATTTTCCTAAAGTAGTTACCCATAATTTCAAATCGGCTTATGATGGTATTCAATGGCGTAATAACGAAGAGGATTTTAAGCGTTGGTGCGAAGGCCGAACAGGTTATCCTATGGTCGATGCTGGCATGCGACAACTCAATGAAACAGGCTATATGCACAACCGTGTTCGTATGGTTGTTGCTAGTTTTTTGTGTAAGCATTTATTAATTCAATGGCAATGGGGCGAAGCTTATTTTGCGCAGAAATTATTGGATTATGATTTGTCAGCTAATGTTGGTAACTGGCAATGGGCAGCTGGTACAGGATGTGATGCAGCACCTTATTTTCGAGTTTTTAATCCCGATATCCAATTAAAAAAGTTTGACGAAAAAGGAATTTACATTCGTAAATGGATACCAGAATTTGATTTGGGTTATGGCAAACCAATGGTCGATCACGCTATGGCTAGAGACAGAGCCATTGCTACTTATAAAGCGGGGATTCTTAACTAATTTTATTAAAAACATATAAGTCATATAAGCTACTGAAGAAATGGAAAGCTTTTTGAAATTAAGCTCAATTAAGTTAGTATCTCAACTGAACTTAATTTCTTAATGGTAAAAAACATATGCCTAATTTGTTTATAAATAATTATCTAATCAATCGATTCAACATCCCTTCAAAAATAAACCCGTGAAAAGGGAAAACCGAATACCAATACAATTTTCCCCAAATGCCTCTAGGTCTAAAAGTCGCCGATTGATATAGAGTATTGCCAATGATTTTAAATTCTAACCAGGCTTCACCAGGGAGTTTCATTTCGGCAAAAAGAATCAATTTTCCTTTTTCTTTATCGGCATATAAAACACGCCAAAAGTCCAAAACATCTCCAGCATGGATAGAATGTTTGTTTGTGCGACCTCTTCTTAAACCAACACCGCCCACTAATTTATCGATAAAACCTCGAATGTTCCATAACCAATTACCATAATACCAACCTGTTTCTCCGCCAATGGACCAAATGCGTTCAATGGTTAATTCTCGATTGATGATTTCTTTTTTTCGGCGGTCAATGAAACATCCTTTTTTAGGAACTTTTAGGAATTCGGATATGTTATTTTTAAAACGTCCACTAACAAGAGAGTCTTTCCAGCTTGAAGCAACCTGATCTTCTTCTACTTTGAGTAAGGCTTTGGATAAAGCCATTTCATAGGACATTGGTGTAAGAGCTAATAATTCATTGATACGGGCATCTTTGCATACTACTTCTACTTTCATACTACTTACAAGAGCAGTCGCTAGTTTGTAAGAGGTTGCAGTTACAAAATACAACCAGTACGAAGATAATTTGGGTGTCATAACTGGAACTGTAAAAATCCAGCGTTTTAGTTTTTTAGCTTTAGCAAAACCCAAAAGCATTTCTTTATAAGTAAGTATGTCAGGACCGCCTATATCAAAACTCTGATTGTATGTTACTGGATTTAATAATGATTTTGATAAAAATTCTAAAACATCATTGATAGCAATAGGTTGGCATTTAGTATTAAGCCATTTTGGCGTTACCATCACAGGTAGTTTGTTAACTAAATCTCGAATGATTTCAAACGAGGCACTTCCTGAACCTACAATAATTCCGGCTCTTAAAGTTGTAGCGGCAAAATTTCCAGTACTAAGAATTGTTTCTACCCTTTTTCTAGAGGATAAATGTTTGGATAATGATTGGTCATTAACAATTCCGCTTAGATAAATAACTTGTTTTACTTGGGTTTGGTTTATTCTTTCTACGAAATTTTCGGCCGAAATACGTTCTAGTTCATCATAATTAGCAATTGAACTAGACATGGAGTGTATTAAATAATAAGCCGCATCAATGGATTCGGGGATTTTTAATAGGCTTTCTTTTTTTAAAAAATCAATTTCGACGACTTCCACTTGGTTTTGGTATTCAGTGGGTACAAAAAAACGATTTTTGTCCCTCACACAGCATACTACATGGTGACCCTTGGCAACTAAAATAGGCAAAAGTCGTTTTCCAATGTAACCTGTAGCACCTGTTAAGAGAATAGTCATCGTATTGTTTTTTTTAACTTAATTTATTTGAAATTAGGCTAATAAATTCTTTTCTGGTTTTGTTTTTTTCAAATGCTCCAGTAAAAGAGGAGGTAGTGGTAAAGGAATTTTGTTTTTCAATACCACGCATTTGCATGCACATATGCTGTGCTTCAATTACTACTGCAACACCCAAAGGTTGTAGTGCTTCTTGTAAACAATTTTTTATTTGATCCGTTAAGCGTTCTTGTACTTGCATTCTTCGAGCATAAGCATCTACAACTCTTGGAATTTTACTCAGTCCTACAATTTTTCCGTTAGGAATATAGGCAACATGCGCTTTACCAAAAAAAGGAAGCATGTGGTGTTCGCACATCGAATATATTTCAATATTTTTTACCACAATCATTTGGTTGTGATCTTCTGTAAACAAAGCTGATTTCAATATTTCTAAAGGGTCTATAGCATAGCCGTGGGTCAAAAACTGCATCGCTTTGGCTGCGCGTTCCGGTGTTTTTTCTAAGCCCTCTCTAGTAACATCTTCACCTAAACTATCGATAATATCTTTATAGTTTTGAGCAATTGATACCGTAAGTTCAGTATCGTATTCTTCTTTTTTCTGGTAACTTTTTATTTCTTCAATCATGTTTTTGATTAGTGTTGATAGGTGAATTTATAGTTTCATTGATACAATTCCATAATCCATTTCAAAGACTTGTCCAGAGATGGATTTTGCTTTATCTGATAGTAAAAAATCAGCCATTTCAGCAACTTCATGAGTTTGTAAGTAACCTTTCATTGGGTGACGTTCAATCATGTTTTCTCTCATTCGATCGTTTCTAAGAATGGAGGCAGCAAGCGTAGTTTCGGTAATGGTAGGAGCAATGGCGTTGATGCGTATTGAGGAAGCAAATTCAGCTCCAAGACTTTTTACTAATCCTTCTACCGCTGATTTTGCAGTAGCAATACTAGCGTGAAAAGGCATTCCTAATTTTGCAGCTACGGTACTAAATAATACGATAGAAGGCTTGTTACCTTTTTTAAGAGTTGGTAAATAGTGTTGAATGCATTTTACGGCTCCAATTACATTGATTTCAAAATCTTTTCTAAAATCATCTAGACTTATGCTGCTAATGGGTTTTAGATTAATTGAACCAGGACAATAGATGAGCGAATCAATATTTTCTATTTCAGGTAGTGCATCTTGCAATACATCTACCGAAAAATGTTTTAAATGAGGATGTGTGATTTCAGGCGCATTTCTGCTGATATTGTAAATGTAATTATGTTCTAATTGTTGTTTTAAAATCGCATTTCCAATTCCTTTACTTCCACCAATAATAACAATGTTTTTCATATCTTAATCGCTTTAGTTTGAATTATCGTTTTGAAATTTTATTGTTGTTTATTTGTCTTTGTCTGCTACATTTGAAGCGTCCTTCACTAAAATTTCTTAGCTTTTCATGTTTTGTTTTGCGACCTTGTACTCTTTCGCGCCACATTTTAAAGCTTGAAGGTTTCATTTCAGCTCGCATCAAATCAATCACTTCTTGTTCTTTTAACCCAAACTGGAACTGTATGGCTTCAAAAGTAGTTCGGTCTTCCCAAGCCATTTCGATGATTCGGTCTTTGTCTAAATTGCTAAGTGCTGTTTTCAAGATTAATATTTTTGATATTGGTTTACAATAATATTGGCTTTCAAATCAAACAGGAGTTGGTACAACCCAAAAAAGGTTCTATTCATATAAATAAAATGTTTCGAACCTCTATTCCCGTTCATTTTTTTCAGATTGGTGTCTTTCGCAAAACGTTCTCCTAATTGAGCAATATTTTGAAAAAACGCTTCATCTGAAAAATCGAATGATTCTGATTGAAAAGGTTTAGTGAATAAGGATAATAAGTCGTAAAACATTTGCGTGAAATAGTTTATTTCAGCTTTAGTGTCATCGTTTCTTAGAATTTCTAATTCAAATAATTTTTTTCTAAATAGTTCCTTGTTTTCTATTACTTCTGGGTTAACCAATTCGAAATAAGGAATGTAGAAATCATTTGGTATGCTTTTCATACAGCCAAAATCAAGTGCTACCAATTGGTTTTGATCATTTATCAAAAAATTGCCTGGATGCGGATCCGCGTGTACTTTTCGTAAAATATGAATTTGGTACATATAAAAGTCCCATAAGGCTTGACCAATTTGGTTCGCAATTTTGGGGTCTGAATTTTTAAATTCTGATAAATGTACACCCGTCATCCAATCCATAGTGATGATTTTTTCGGATGAAAATTCGGGGTAGTATGCTGGGAAAACCAAGTTCTTGATTTTTTTGCAGGCTTCAGCAACTTCTTGACTTTGTTGGAGTTCTAATAAATAATTGGTTTCTTCAATTAATTTATCTTCAACTTCTTTAAAATATTTATCAGAATCCTTTCCTTGTAAATTAAACATTCGGATGGCTATGGGTTTTACTAAAGCCAAATCAGATGAAATACTATTAGCAACTCCTGGATATTGAATTTTGATAGCTAGTTTTTTCTTGTTTTTTACAGCCAAATGAACCTGACCAATACTTGCCGCATTTACCGAATTAGGATTGAATTCGTCAAAGATTTCGTAAGGTGTTTTACCAAAATTAGATTTGAAGGTTTTAAGTACCAATGGTGCCGATAGTGGTGGAACAGAAAATTGCGACAAAGAAAACTTTTCGACATAAGCCTGAGGCAGGAAATTTTTATCCATACTCAACATTTGAGCCACTTTTAGAGCGCTTCCTTTCAAGCTTTTTAGTCCGTCATAAATATCTTCGGCGTTACTTTCGTTAAGTTTATCCCGACTTAAGTCAGAATTTACTATTTTTTCACCGTAGTATTTCAGGTAATTCACCCCTACTTTTGCTCCCGTTTGAACGAGTTTTGTGGCGCGTTCAATTTTCGAAGTTGGAATATAATCAATTGTCTTCATTAGTTTTTTTGTATTTTTTCTTTAAAAATAAATTTCCCAAAGTCAATCAGACTATTGATAGGGCCTGTATTCATTAACTCAAAACTAAGGTTGACTGATTTTTCAATATAAATATCGGTTTTCTCAAAATTTGGAGAGCCGTCTTCTAACCAAAATTTTAAAGTAAATAAAAATTGTACCCAAGCCGTTTCTTGAATCGCTTTATCCTGTATATCTTGGATTTTTTCTTGTTTAATTCTAACATCATCCGTTGTGATTTCAGCAATGAATTGCTTGAAATGGGTTCTTAAACTGGATAATTGTACAAGGTTTTTTAACTGGTTTTTGTTTTCTTTTAAACTAATGGTTACATAACTGCGGTTTGCTGCTAATAATTCGAAAAAAGTAAAATAAAAACTCAATAGTTTGCTTTTCATGTCATACGATTCATAATTAGCATCCTTATTCAATAATTCTATGGTTTTTTCAAAAAAAAGAGTGTAAATGTCTTTCTCGATACTTTCTAGTGTACCAAAGAAATTGTAAAATTCAGTTTCCGAGAAACCATTCAGCTTTGTAAAATGATAAACCGATTTTGGTTTTTCATTGTGATCTAAGGTGTAATTCATATACATTGAAACAATACTGTCCCTTGTAATTTTTGTTTTCTTAGTTGCCATGTCATGCTGTTTATAAATTCGATTATAAAGATAGTAAATTGTTTAACTATTTTGTGTTAATGTTAAACAAAATATTTTGTATATTTGATATAAAGCAAACTTTAGCATGAAAAAAAATGTTTTAATCACCGGAGGAACCGGTTTTGTAGGTAAACAATTAACCAAATTATTAATTGCTAATGGGTATTCTGTTTCTGTTTTGAGTAGGAATAAAAAGCAATCATCAACAGCTATTAGTTATTATACTTGGGATGTTGAAAAACAAATAATTGAAAAAGAGTCTGTCTTAAAAGCGGATTATATTATTCATCTAGCCGGTGAGAATATTGCTGGTAAACGTTGGACGGATAAAAGGAAAGAAGCTATTTTGTCTAGTAGAGAACTTTCTGCCCGATTGATTTTTGATACTTTGCAGCAAAGTAATACAAAAATTGAAGCCTTTATTACCGCTTCGGCAGTGGGAATTTATGGAGCTATTAATGGCCGAGCTATTTGTAATGAGGAGATGCAAGCGGCCTATGACTTTTTAGGTTTAACTTGTCAGAAATGGGAAGCCGCAGCTGGGCCTTTCGAAAAAAAAGGAATTAGAACTGTGATGTTACGAACTGGTTTAGTTTTAGGAGCTAACGAAGGTTTATTGGCTAAATTAACACCTGTTTTCAAATGGAAATTAGGTGCTCCATTAGGTTCAGGAAAGCAATATATGCCTTGGATACACATAGATGATTTGTGTAAAATGTATTTAGAAGCGATTAGTAATCCTAAGATGTCTGGCCCTTACAATGCTGCTATTACTGATGATACTACGAATGAAGTTTTTTCCAATACATTGGCAAAAGTTTTGGGTTATTCGATTTGGTTGCCTAATGTACCTGCTTTCTTAATTCGATTAGGATTAGGTGAAATGTCTAAATTGCTACTAACAGGCCGAAGAGTTTTAAATGCTAAAATTCGTTCCTTGGGTTTTGAGTTTACTCATACGAATCTTGAGGAAGCACTAAAGGATTGTCTCTCAAAATGATTTAGTGAAAATTTGTATATAAGGTAACATTTACCGTTTTAGAAATTTTGTTACTCACTAATGACGGAATTTCAATTTTGAAATCGTCTGTGTTCAAAGCAAATTTGGATTGAATTACAATTGCGTTTTGAACAGTTTTGAATACACTAGCAGTTACTCGGATATATTTGGATACACCATGTATCGTAATTCGTCCTTTAATGTAATATTGGTTTGGTGAAGTGCTTAAGTCATTAATTGAAAAGTTTTCTATAACACCTTTAAAATAGGCTTTTGGAAATTTATGGCTTTCCATATAATTAGTATTGAAATGATCCTGCATTAAGCTTCTTTCAAATTGAAAAAGACTGATGTAGACTTCAAAATAAATGCTTCCATTTTTGGTGTTAATTGCGCTGTAGACTTTATTGTTTTTGGCTTCTACGGCTTCAAAAAAAGGTACGGATGCCTCAAAAAAGATAGTGCCATTAGTTGCTGTTTTTTTATGTTGAGCTACTATTGGAATACTGAAAAAAAGCAAAAAAAGGAGTAGATTTTTTTTCATGATTAGTCTATCTTTTCTACTTAAAGTTAGAAAAAAAAGTCAAAAAATCCTAATAAAATCTAACTTAATTTGGAGTTAGATGTCGGGTTTTAGTGTTTTTTATCTATGAATGAAAAGTAAATACAAGTAAACACCTATAATTTAAAAGTAGAACCAATTAAAGTCTTGTACATTTTTAATTGCTTAATAAAAAGTCTTTCTTTTATTCGATGAAATTATCGTCTTTTTTGGCTCTAGCGATGATGCTTTCAGGAAGTGCTTTTTTTGCTTTGGCACCCATTTTTTTCAGTTTTTCAACACGGATAATTAGATTTCCGCTTCCATCAACTAGTTTATTCATAGCGCCAGTATATTCGACTTTAGTTTCGTCTATTTTTTTGCCTATCTTGATTAAATCGGCAACAAATCCTTCAAATTTATCATATAAAGCACCTGCTTGACGGGCAATTTCTAAGGCATTTTCCTGTTGTTTTTGATTGGTCCACATGCTATCAATTGTACGTAAAGTAGCTAAGAGGGTAGCAGGGGTTACAATAACAATGTTTTTTTCAAAAGCTTTATTGTACAATGAAGTGTCTTCGTTCAAAGCAATGGCAAATGCAGGTTCAATTGGGATAAAAAGCAATACAAAATCAGGACTTTCAATTTGGTATAAATCCTGATAATTCTTATTCCCTAATTGCTCCACATGACGTTTGATGGAATTAACATGTTCTTTCAAAAACGAATTTTTAATTTCGTCTTCCTCTTCATTGATGTATTTTTCATAAGCCGTTAACGAAACTTTAGAATCGACGATCATTTTTTTGCCGTCGGGTAAATTGATAACTACATCGGGCATAACACGGTTTCCTTCTTCAGTCATAAAACTTTGTTGTACCTCGTATTCACGTCCTTTTTCCAGACCTGATTTTTCTAATACACGTTCCAAGACTAATTCGCCCCAATTTCCCTGCATTTTATTATCGCCTTTTAATGCTTTTGTCAAATTCAGGGTTTCTTTACTCATTTGAATATTCATTTCGCGTAAGCCTAAAATTTGTTGGCGTAAAGCCGCATGATAATCAATACTTTCTTTGTGGGTGTCTTCGACTTTCTTTTCAAATAATTGAATTTTATCCTGAAGTGGAGTCAGGATGTTTTTCAGGTTTTCTTTATTCTGCTCAGTAAATTTATTTGACTTTTCGTCTAGAATTTTGTTGGCTAAATTTTCAAATTCTTTGGTGAATTTTTCTTGAAGTTTTTCTACTTCTTCTTTTTGCTCTTTGTTTCGTTCCCAAAGATTATCAAAATCAACTTCTTTTTTTGAAAGTTGGATTGCCAGACTGTCTTTTTCAGTTCGGATTGCTTCTTTTTCTTGCTTGCTTGCTGCTAATTGTTTTTCGAAATTGATTTTTTCATTCGAGAATTGCTCTTTTAGTTGTTCAATTTGCGAATGGAGTGCAATTAATTTTTCTTCTAAACTTGTTTTTTCGGATTGAAAACGAGCAGAAAAAAGCAATTTTCCAATGTAAATTCCTATTGCAAGTGTAATTACAAAAGATACTAAAAGTGGGAGCATATTAAACATAAGTAAGTTTTATAGGTAAAGTAAGCAAAAATAAAGAATACTACTGATTTATAGTCTTTTTTTATGGTGGCTATGCATGAATTTTTTTCACAATTTGCTGCGCAACCTTTTTCATATTTGATACTCTTAATGATGTCAAGTCTGTAGTCGCATGAGAGGAGTTAGTCTGTTTTTAGGTTTCTTTTTTTTCTTTTTATTTTCTTATTGTACGATAAGAAATGAGGATGGTGCTTTAAACCAGCAGTCTATCGTGGGTACTTGGCATTGGAAGGAATCAAGAGGAGGTATTGCGGGTAATGAAATTATTAACCCAGAAAACACTGGAGTTACAATCAAATTGGTCTTTGGGACGAATAAAAAGGTGACAGTTTTTACCGATAATATTGAAACAGGAACTTATGATTATACCATCCAACTAGGAAAAAGTATATTTGATAGTGAGCCCCAACCTATATTAAGTTTTAATGCTATGAATTATGTTATTGAAAAAATAAATGATACAGAAATGAGGATTCATGACAATTTTGTAGACGGTTATGTTTTGAACTATACTAAATGATTAAATAGGTAGGAATGCTTAATTTTGTTTACGTTAAATTATTTTAATTCGTTTTCTTTGAAAGAATCTATAGACCATTATATTCAGAAATGTATCGAAAATGATAGAGGAGGACAACAGAAAATTTATCAGTTGTTTGCTCCTGTATTGTATGGTCTATGCTTAAAATACATGAAAAATGAAGATGATGCAAAGGATGTTTTTCAGGAAGCTTTTGTGGTCGCTTTTCAAAAAATGGGTCAATACCGATTTGAAGGGAGTTTTGAAGGTTGGTTAAAACGTATTTTTATCAATAAATTAATAGAAACGCTTAACAAAAGAAAAAGAGAGGTACTTTTTGCTGAGGAAATGTATCAAGAAGATGTTATAGAGGAAGAAGATGATTTAGACAGTAATGCGATTCCTCAAGAACAATTATTAGAATGTATTCAGCAATTGCCAGATCAATACCGATTGGTTTTCAATCTGTATTATTTTGAAAAAATGAAGCATAAAGAAATTGCAATTGCTTTAAATATTTCAGAAGGGACTTCAAAGTCTAATTTGAATAGAGCCAAAAGTAATTTAAAAAAGAAACTTACGGCCTTACTGGCTTTAAAAAGAGAATGATGAATTTTGAATTTCGCACTGAAATACAATTTTAAAAGCATATGGAAAAAGATGATTTCAAAAAACTGATTGCTCCTTTGGAAGATTTTTCTAAAAATCCTCCAAGCGATTTATGGGAAGCAATTGAGGAAAAATTAGAGGAACCAAAGAAGAAAAGAGCTTTTGCTTATTGGTGGTCAGTGGCAGCAAGTTTGATTGTTGGTCTTGGTTTGTTGGGCGCTTTTTATTTTCAATCTTCTAATGAAAAGCATACTGATGGCATGCCTTTACCAGTTACTCCTCAAAATGGGATAGTTAATCAATCCAGATCTTTGGAAGAAAATAATCCAAAACAAGAAATCCAAGCTGAAGATAAGAATCAAAATAATCAAATAGTTTATCCAAAATCGAACAAAGAAAATAATAATCAAGCTGAAGAAGGCCTAACGCATTCATCAACCCAAAAAGGGTCTAGAAGTATAACTTCGCCTAATTCGCATCATCAATTAGTGGCAGCAACAACAAGTTCTAAAGTTTTGAATGCTGAAAAAGAACAGCAAAATCATTCGGAGATAAATACGATTACTAATCCAGTTTTAGTGCAAGAAAATCCAAATTCAGTCGTTGAAAAATCAGCAACTGAAAATCCGAATAACGCCATTAACCCTAAAGAGGATTTGAAACAAAATGCCTTGGCTGCTTTAGCCAATGAAAACCAAAAGAAAGAGAAAAAATCCACTGTTGAGGATAGATGGTCGCTCCAGTTATTTGCAGGAATAAATAATTCGCAGAATTTAAAAAATCAAAAGAGCTTAGGGAATTCGATTGAGTCTCAAAAAGGTTATAATTATGGTGTGAAAACCAATTATAAACTGAATAAAAGATGGGCGGTAAGTACGGGATTAAAAGTAAGTGAATTAGGTCAGCAAGTCGCTAATGTATCCTATCTGAACGCTTCTCAAAGTCTAGTAAATGTCAATCAGTTATCGTATGCTGCTGCTTCGCATGATAACCAAGGAATCACTACCAACTCTAATTATATATTTGTATCAGCTAATACTAATTCTGAGAAATCGAATGTTAGTCCTACATTTTATGAAAGCGGTAATTTATCTCAACGAGTTCAATACATTGAAATGCCAATGGAGATTTCGTATTCAATTTTAAACAAAGGGAAGGCTCGTTTGAATCTAAACACGGGTGGATTTGTGGGTAGAGTAATTTCGAATAAAGTGGCATTGGATAATACTACGATTGGTAAAAATTCGGATGTAAATGAAACGGTTTTTGGAACTGTATTAAGCAGTACATTACAATATGAATTATACAAGAAGACCAGGGTTTTTGTAGAGCCAGGAATGAATTTTTATACTCAGCCAGTTCAAAATCAAAATTTTAACCAATTTCAAATGCTTTTGAATTTTGGTTTTAATATTTCTTTTTAATTCTTTCAAAAGCGCTTAAGACTGTTTTGATTTGTGTATTTTTGCGCAAATTTTTCTTCAAAACATGTTGCATCAACATTTTATACTTCATAAACCCTACGGTTATTTAAGTCAATTTATTTACGAATTGAAACGCAAAAAGCGACTTTTGGGCGAATTGTATGATTTTCCAGAAGGAACAATGGCAATTGGTCGGCTTGATGAAGATTCGGAAGGCTTATTATTACTCACTACAGATGGAATGATGAGCGAATTAGTTCGTTCTAAAAAAGTAGATAAGGAATATTATGTTCAGGTTGATGGCATAATAAATCAGGAAGCACTAGACGAACTGAAAAAAGGAGTAATGATAGGTGTTAAAGGCGGAAAATACAAAACTAAACCTTGCGAAGCTAGATTGATTTCTGAAATTCCTGATTTTGGTCTCCGAGGAAGAAAAATACGAGACGAACGTCATGGTCCAACTTCTTGGGCTTCCATTACAGTGAATGAAGGTAAATTTCGTCAGGTGCGAAAAATGACCGCAGCCGTTGGATTTCCCACTTTGCGATTAGTACGCGTTAGGGTAGGAAATGTGCTTTTAGGAAATTTACAAGCTGGAGAAGTACGAGAAGTAGATCACTTTGGTCTTAATGATGCTGAAAATTACAATGGCAATTTGAAAAACAAATAATAGTAATCAGATATAATACCCATAAAGAGATGTTAAACATTGTATTAGTAGAACCCGAAATACCAAATAATACAGGGAATATTGGACGATTGTGTGTAGGGACCGAAAGTAGGTTACACTTAATTCATCCTTTTGGTTTTGTGATTAATGATAAAAATTTAAAGCGTTCAGGCTTGGATTATTGGGTGCATCTCGACGTAACTGAATATCAAAATGTAGCCGAATGGATGCAGCAAATTCCAGATAAATCCAGAGTTTTCCTAATGAGTTCCCATGCTGAGAATTCGTATTTGGATATTGAATTTCAAGATGAAGATTGGTTGGTTTTTGGAAAAGAAAGTGTGGGTTTGAGCAAAGAATTTTTGAGTTTATTTGCAAAAGAAAACCAATTGAAGATTCCAATGTCTACTAAAATCAGAAGTTTTAATATCGCAAATTCAGTCGCTTTTGTTGTGGGGGAAGCGAAAAGACAATTAGGATTGATCAATACAATTTAATAAACGAGGAAGTGTTTTTGCTTCCTCGTTTATTTTCTACTATTCACGGGAAACAAACTCACTCAGTGTGATATAAGTGTTGCCGTTGTTAGGATTATGATAGATGTTATATTTTGTTGGGTAATTTCCAGCTTTTTGGAAATGTTCAGGCTGAGAATAGCTTGTGCTGCTATCTACATTAGAAAGTAAATAGTCTAAAGTAATCATAGGTTCTACAAAAATTACTTTTCCGTCATATGATCCATAAATCATTATTTGGGAAAAAGGTAAAAAGTCTGGTAAATTAACAGGTAACCAGTGTTTCCCCATTTGAGGCTCGGCAGTGGCATCACCTGGTGGAGTAAAATAATCGGCGGGCATATATCCATCAGGAGGATAATTATTAAAAGCAGCATCTGTTTCAGCAGACCAACTAGGAATTGCCATTTGATCTTCTACCGAAATCATATAAAAATGCATGTCAAAGTGTGGCACATCAAAAACACCTTCAGGAAAGTGTCCTTCTCGATTCCAATTGAGACCAATGTGGTTAAAAGGGGTGTGCTGTTTTGCTTTCAAATGTAATGGAATTATAATCGTAGAATGGTCAGTTGGGATTTTTTTGTCATTTTCAGCTGTGAGATTTTTAAAAGCATCTGCAGTCATTTCTAGCCCTATTTCTATCGGAGTACCACTTTTGGTAATACTTATCCAGGATCGGACTTTTCCGTATCCAAATTGAACTTCTGGACCTTTAAAAATAGAAAGTTTATCAGTGTTCATTTTTCCAGACAGTAATACTGTAGCATCACTTTGTAAATCATCATTTGTTGTATTGTCTGAACTACAGGCAAAAACAAAGAAAAGAGCTCCTAGGGCAATCATTTTTTTGGGCAGAGTAAACAAATTTTCCATGATTAAAAGTTTTAAATTATTTAATGATGTAGATAAGTTTAGCTTTGGAGCGGTAAAAAAAGAGTATTAAAAGTACGATTTATTTTTTGTAAATTGTTGAAAAACAGTGTTTTTAATTTTTTGTTTTAGGAAAATATAAAGCGCCCTTTTTCCGCATCAAATGAAATATGTTCATCTTTGAAAAGCGTAGCAAAAACACCTTTAGAGATTAAATTACAAGGTTGATCCTGAACGATGGTTTCTGGAGTCATAATGATCATTTCATCACTCAATTGAATGGCCAAATCAATATCGTGAGTAGAAAAAAGAATGCACTTTTGGGTTTCATTGCTAAGTTTTTTTAGCAGTTTGAACAGTGCTACCTTATGAAGTAAATCCAAATGTGTTGTTGGTTCGTCAAGGATAATTAGTGGCGTATCCTGAGCCAATGCTCTCGCTACCAAAACCTTTTGCAATTGACCATCGCTAATTTCAAAATGTCTTTTAGTTGCTAAGTGTTCAATTTGCGTAAGCGTTAATGCGTCATTTACTTTTTTTATGTCTTCCTCTGATAAAGTCCCAATCCAGTTTGTATAAGGTTGTCTACCCAGTGCTACCAGCTCGAATACGCTAAGATTACTGGGCGGTAATTTTTCGGTTAGTACCAAACTTAGATTTTGGGCTAAAGTCAAAGCATTCATATGATGAATGTCTTTTCCGTTTAATGTGATAGTTCCAGAAATTGGTTTTTGAATAGCTGTTAATGTTCGTAATAAAGTTGATTTTCCAATCCCATTTGCACCAATTAAAGACACGAGTTTCCCTTTTTCTAAAGTTAAGTTTATATCAGCAGCGATAAGGTTTGTCCCTTTTTTATGGGTATAACCTATGCTAATTTGCTTTGCTTGTAATAAGGG
Organism: Flavobacterium sp. GCM10022190; assembly: GCF_042656445.1. Lineage (NCBI taxonomy): Bacteria > Pseudomonadati > Bacteroidota > Flavobacteriia > Flavobacteriales > Flavobacteriaceae > Flavobacterium > Flavobacterium sp. GCM10022190. The sequence goes on along the minus strand of NZ_JBHSOQ010000004.1, from coordinate 121,898 downwards.
ATTAGAATTACTCATTTTGAATTATTCAGCTAATGAAAATTGAGAGTCGTAAAGGTTTTTATAATAACCGGATTCTTTGTTAATTAGTTCTTGATGTGTTCCTTCTTCAACAATTAAACCTTTGTCCATTACTACAATTTTATCGGCATTTACAATAGTAGCCAGTCTATGCGCAATAACAATAGAAGTTCTTCCTTTAGTAATGGTTTCGGTAGCGCGTTGAATTAATTCTTCTGAGTAAGTATCAATCGAAGAAGTCGCTTCGTCCAAAATTAAGATGCTTGGATTGCTTACGTAGGCTCTCAAAAACGCTATCAATTGGCGTTGACCTGAAGAAAGCATCACACCGCGTTCTTTTACATCAAAATCATAATTGTTAGGTAAGCTCATAATAAAATCATGAACACCTATTTCTTTTGCAGCAGCGTAAACATCTTTTCTACTAATATTGGGATTGTTTAGTGTGATATTGTTGTAAATGGTATCTGCAAAAAGAAATACATCTTGCAGTACAATAGCAATTTGTTTTCTGAGTGAACTCAACGTGTAATCTTCGATGTTGACATTATCAATACAAATAGTACCACTTTTTATTTCGTAAAAACGATTCAATAAATTGATAATGGTCGATTTTCCGGCACCGGTAGAACCAACAATTGCTATGGTTTCTCCTGAATTAATTTTTAAATCAATGCCTTTAATGACTTCTTCGTTGTCAATATAACTAAAGCGAACATCCTTGAAAGTAATATTCCCATCAAATATTGGTGCTTCAATGTTTCCATTATCCTGAATTTGGTCCTGCGTATCGATAATTTCAAAAACACGATTTGCCGATATCATTCCGAGTTGCATCTCATTGAATTTATCTGCAATTTGGCGTAAAGGATTGAAAAGTAAACTGATAAACATAGTGTATGAAAACAAATCCCCAAACGTGGTAAAATGATCGCCATTTATGATTTTGATACCTCCATACAAAACCACACATCCTAAGGTTAACGACGAAATAATATCGGCAATAGGGAAGAAGATGGAGTTGTAAAGAATGGTTTTAATCCAGGCGTTTTGATGTTTTTCGTTTATAATTTTAAATTTTTCCGATTCAATTTCTTCTCGATTAAATAATTGAACGATTTTCATTCCTGTAACACGTTCTTGTACGAAGGTATTCATATTGGCAATTTGTGCGCGTACTTCCTCAAAAGCAACTTGCATTTTGCGTTGGAAAATACGGGTAACATACACAAGAATAGGCATAGCAACAATAACGATCCAAGTGAGTTTCCAGTTCATGTAGAACATAAAAATAAGTACAACTACCATTTTCATTAGGTCACTTATAATCATGAATAAACCTTGACTGAAAATTCGAGCAATTGATTCGATGTCTGATACCGAACGGGTTACCAATTGTCCTACTGGAACTAAGTCAAAATATTTCATTCTAAAACTCAGGATGTGTTTGAACAATTTGACACGAATGTCTTTTACAATGTCTTGTCCTAACCAGTTAGCCCAATACACAAAATAAAATTGAGAGAAAACCTCCAATAGCAATACAATTCCCATCAATGTGATGTAAAGTAAAAGTCCAGAAGCATCTTCTTTTTGGATATAGCTATCCACTGTTTGCTTTAATAAATACGGTCTTAAAGCTGAAAAAACGGATAACGAAATGGCAAATACCACCACGCCATTAAAACGCCATTGGTAAGGTTTTGTATAGTGTAATATTCTTTTGAATAATCGTGTATCGAATGCTTTTGCTTTCATTTCTTTATTTTGTGCTTAATCCATCGTTTTCAGTTCATAGTCCTTTTTTTCTATTTTGCCACTGAAAGCAAAGGACTATTTACCAAGAACTAATCCTCTATGTAAGGATATACTATTTTTGTTAAATACAATCCGTGTGCAGGAACCGAAAATCCTGCTTTTTCTCTGTTTTTACTTTCAATAATACGAATAAAATCGGCTACATTAATTTTGTGTAAACCTATATTTACGAGAGTGCCTACGATAGCACGAACCATGTTTCTTAAAAATCGATTGGCCGAAATGGTGAAAATTAACTTATTGTACTCCTTTTTCCAATAGGCTTCATAAATACTGCAATCAAAAGTGTTTACATCGGTATTTACTTTGGAAAAACATTGAAAATCGGTATAATTCAAAAGGAGTTGTGCTGCTTCGTTCATCAAATCTATATCGAGAGATTGATTGACATACCAACTTTGTTCATGTAAAAAAGCATCTTTAAAAAGATGGATGTGATATTCATAAGTTCTTTTAGTTGCATCAAAACGGCAGTGTGCTTCTTCATTTACCTGGAAAATAGTATATATTACAATGTCTTTAGGAAGATAAGAATTGAGTTTATGAATTAATTTTGGGATGTCAAAAACGGTCTCAAAATCAAAATGGGCATACATTTCTCGAGCATGAACACCCGTGTCCGTTCGTCCTGCTCCCATTAAACTTATATCCGAATGCAATAATACAGATAACGCTTTGTTCAAGGTTTCTTGAACTGATGCGGCATTTGGCTGTATTTGCCAGCCATGATAAAGACTTCCGTTGTAGGCTAATTTTATAAAATATCTCAAGTTTTTTATCTCAAAGTTTCAGAATTTCAAAGGTACAAAGTTTTTATGTTGTAAAAAGCTTAAAAGTTTTATACTGTCCTGTATCTTTGTTTTTTTCGGGACCTTTTATTTATTTTTTAATGAAAAAAATTCTGTTACTTTCGGATACTCACAGCCATATAGATGATGCAATTTTAAAATATGTAGCACAAGCAGATGAAGTTTGGCATGCAGGCGATATAGGTGATTTGAATGTTACAGATACTCTTAAAAAACTCAAAACACTGCGAGCTGTTTATGGAAACATTGATAATGCTCAGGCACGATTAGAATTTCCATTACATAATCGTTTTATGTGCGAAGGGGTTTCTGTTTGGATAACACATATTGGTGGTTATCCTGGTAAATATAATCCCGCCATAAAAATGGAAATTGCCAGTAATCCTCCACAATTGTTTATATGCGGGCATTCGCATATTTTAAAAGTAATGTTTGATAAAAAACACAATTTATTGCACATGAATCCTGGTGCCTGTGGTAAAAGTGGTTTTCATCAAGTACGAACTATGTTGCGATTTACTATTGATGCTGATAAAATCAAGGATTTAGAAATTGTTGAACTAGGCAAAAGAGTTTGATTACAAATTATATTCGATAGGAACTATAATTTTTATGGTGGTTCCCTTAGTCGGTTCAGAAATGATTCTAAATTTTCCTCCCATTGTATTGATTCTTGCTCTAATTTGATTCAATCCAAAGCCTTCGATGGTTCTGAAATTTTTGATTTCAAATCCAATTCCGTTATCTTTTACTAAAATATGCAGATTTGAATCTATTTCCTTTAGATCAATTTTGGCTCGTGATGCTTGGCTATGTTTAATGATGTTGTTTATTAATTCACTAACAATGAAATACATTTTCATTTCAAATTCATCATTATATCGTGTTTCGTCAGGAATATTGTTGCTGAAATTAAATTGTAAAGAGGAGTTTGAGTTGGTTTCGCACAAATCATTCAACGCATGAAATAGACCAAAACGCACTAAGAGAGAGGGTAAAAGTTGGTGAGATAAATCACGAATTTTATAATGCGTTTGAATTAGTATTGATTTTGTTTTAGTTATCTCTTCACTATTAGTGTTGTTTTTTGTTGAAAAAACCTTAAGATGTAAGGAAGCAGAAGAAAGTAATGCGCTGATATTATCATGTAGGAAAGAAGCAATTTTTTTTCTTTCCATTTCTTGTCCATTTATAGTAGCGGTAATAATGTTTTCTTGAATTTTATTTTCTATATCTCGAATTTTATTTTTTTGTTTAAGTTGAACGTTTTGAAAATACAAATAAGAAAGAATAATTACGGTAAGTAAAATGGATATAATTACAATACTTATTATTTTGTTTTTGGATTGTTTTTCTATTAATAGTTCGTGATTGGTTTTGTATTCAATTTTAATGTTATCAATTTCTCTTTTGTACTCGTCAATTTCTAAATTAACACCTATAATATTCAATTTTTTTAATCGTTCTTCATTTTTAAGTTGAGTTGTGATGCTATTATAGGCATGCAAATTTTCGTAGGCTTGTTTGAATTTTTTTGTTTTAAATAAGAAATTTGAATATTCTTGATGCGCATAAGATAGATCTGATTTGTCTTTATCTTTTTGGCCAAGTTCAATGGCTTTTTTAAAATAGGTTTCAGCAGCTTCGATATTGTTAAGATGTGATTGATACATACCGTTAAGCATGTTGATTATAACTAGCGTCGATGAATCACTATCTTTTTTATGGTGTTTATTGATATAATTTAAATAGGGTTGTCCAAGCTCGAATTTGCGTATGTCAAAATAAGCCCAAGTGATGTTGAATTTAGTTAGGAAAATTTCCGAGGAATCACCAAGTCTAGTACTGTATAGTAATGATTTTTTGTAGTAATAGATTCCTTTACCAAATTCTTTCTTGTCAAAACAATGAATGTTTCCTAAGTTGTTATACAGCCAGCTCTTAAGTTCTGAGTTGTTGGTTTTATTGGCAAAAATTAGTGATTTTCTGTAATAAAATAATGCTTTTTCATATTCACCTAATTGGTCAAAATTGGCAGCAATAGTGTTATAATTCAGAGCAATTAGATTATTATCTTTTTTTGCGATTGCATCACTCAGTATTTTACGACTTAACAATAATGATTCTTCATATTTTTCATTCCTCATTAAGTCGGTTGCTTTTTTTATTAAGTTCTTAATGTCGTTTTTAGCTTCTATTTCTGTATGCGAATACAGTAAATTAGTACTGCAGCAAATGAGTACTAATAGAAAGCTATAAAAACATTTTTTGAACGTCATAAACGATAAAGAGGCTAGCAGTTAAGGTTTGATTAGGTTGTTTTTCAGTGCAAATTTGACCAAACTAATTGTGTTTTTAGCGTTAAGTTTTTTGAGTATGTTTTTACGATGTGTTTCAACGGTATTGGAGCTAATAAAAAGTTTTTCAGAAATTTCTTTTCCACTATATTCCAAAGCAATTAATGTAATGATTTCTATTTCACGTCCCGTTAATTGGTATTCGGGGCTTATTGTTGTTGAATTTAATTTTGGATTTTTTTTGGTTGCCGAATTGAATATGATTTCACGAACTTGATTAGAGAAGTATTCTTCACCAGTATTGACAACTTGTATGGCTTCAACAATATTTTCGCCAGCGCATTGTTTTGTCAAATAACCGCTAGCTCCTAATTTCATGACTTCTTGGATTATTTTGACGTCTTCATAGGAAGAAAGAACAATTACTTTGCAAGGATAGCCTTTTTTTGAAAATTCTTTGAGTACTTCAATACCATCTTTTTCAGGCATATTAATGTCTAATACTAATATATCAGTAGCGTTATTGGTTACCTCTTCATAAAGGGTAGTGCCTTTCAATGAAAAACCAACAACATTGAAATTAGGAATCGAATTCAATAAAGTTCGCATACCATCAATTAGTACTTTGTGGTCGTCGGCAAGATGAATTCGTATTGTTTTTTTCATAATAAGTTTCTTATAGTCAAATGTAAAAAAATAAAACAAAAAAACCCGAATATAAATTCGGGTTTCCTTCGCACTAATAAATTAAAATTTATAGGTTTACCTCAATCGATCCACAGATTTTACAAGATCTTCATCCTTTTTGATTGCTTTATTAGCTAAAACTAATGCAACAATTGCAAAAATAGGTAGAAACATCCCAATACCTTTCTCAGAAACTTTTGGCGTTTCTCCAGATAAATTTAGTGAATGATATAAAAACAATCCTAATAAAATCAAATTTAATATCATATTCAATCTGCCAAGAACAAATTGATTTTGTCTTTTTTTATAGGATAAAATGCTTAAAATTGATAAAGTAGTACTTAGACCAAAGAGAACTACATAAAGCTGATTTTGCATAAATAAAAAAACTTTGCCACCTTCTAATGTCCATAATGGAAAAATAAATGGCAAAACTCCTGTTATAACAAAAGCTAAAAGTAAATATACGGTTTGGATTCTTTGTAACATAGTATCAATATTGCTCTACAAAAATATATTTTCTTTTTTTAAAATACTATTGTATGCTAAATTTTTATTCGTATTATTGCAATACAATACCGTAAGCACTTCATACTGCGGTCAATTCAAAGAAAAAAATACACCTATTAATTTTTCAAGGTTCCCCATTTTAAATTAAATTCATAAAACATTCATGTTTGATATTTCGGCATTAAAAGAAATGAAGCTTTCTGAGCTTCAACAAATAGCTAAAGCTGCTAAAACAATAAAATACAACGGTGTTAAAAAAGAAGCCTTAATTGCAAGTATTTTGGATTTTCAAAAATCGTTAGAAGCTACTACTGTTGCTGATGAAAAACCAATAGCTGCTGAAACAGAAGATAAGCCTAAACGTACTCGTATTGCTCCTGTAAAAAAACAAACAGTTGCTAAAGACAAGACTGTAACTGCTGTAGCGCCAGAAGCAGCCGTAGTAGAAATAAATGAAGGAAAACTTGATTTTCCTATAGAAACAACCGAAAACGAAATTGTACAAGAAACAAAAGCAGAAGAAAAAAATAATGGAGGTGAAAGTACAGGCAAAACCAAGGTTGTAAAGTTTAATAAAGCCAATTATGAAAAGAAAATTGCTTTAAAAAAGAATAAAGAAAACAAAGAAGTTTCAACGGAAACGCCTGTTGTTGCAGAATCAACTTCAACAGATGATGCTGTTCAAGTAGTTGCAAATGCAGAGGTTTCTGCTCCAGCACCACAAAAGAAAATTAATCCTAACCAGAATAAACAGAATCAGAATTCTAACCAAAACCAGAACCAAAACCAGAATTCTAATCCAAATCCAAATCAGAATTTTAAAAATAAAAAGAACAATAATTTTAGAGACGCTGACTTTGAATTTGATGGAATCATCGAAAGTGAAGGCGTACTGGAAATGATGCCTGACGGTTACGGATTTTTACGTTCTTCCGATTATAATTATTTAGCTTCTCCCGATGATATTTATTTGTCTACTTCACAAATTAGATTATTTGGATTAAAAACTGGAGATACCGTAAAAGGAGTGGTACGACCTCCAAAAGAAGGTGAGAAGTTTTTCCCGTTAGTTCGTGTATTAAAAATCAACGGACATGATCCACAAGTGGTTAGAGACAGAATTTCATTCGAGCATTTAACTCCAATTTTCCCTTCTGAAAAATTCAAATTAGCCGAAAGACAAAGTACCATTTCAACCCGTATTATTGATTTGTTTTCTCCAATAGGGAAAGGACAACGTGGTATGATTGTGGCGCAACCTAAAACTGGTAAAACCATGTTGTTGAAAGAGATAGCAAATGCTATTGCGGCTAATCATCCTGAAGTATACCTAATTGTTTTATTGATTGATGAGCGTCCTGAGGAGGTTACAGATATGCAACGTTCGGTACGTGGAGAAGTAATTGCTTCCACTTTTGACAGAGAACCACAAGAACACGTAAAAATTGCGAATATTGTACTTGAAAAATCTAAACGATTGGTAGAATGTGGTCATGATGTAGTAATCTTATTGGACTCGATTACGCGTTTAGCAAGAGCTTATAATACAGTACAGCCAGCTTCTGGTAAAGTATTAAGTGGTGGGGTAGATGCTAATGCATTGCAAAAACCAAAACGTTTCTTTGGAGCGGCTCGTAATGTTGAAAAAGGAGGTTCGTTAAGTATTATTGCTACTGCGTTGACAGAAACAGGTTCGAAAATGGATGAGGTTATTTTCGAAGAGTTCAAAGGAACTGGTAACATGGAATTGCAATTGGATAGAAAAATTGCTAATAAACGTATTTTCCCAGCTATCGATTTGACTTCATCAAGTACTCGTAGAGATGATTTATTATTGGATAAAGACACACTACAAAGAATGTGGATTATGAGAAAATACCTTTCTGATATGAATCCAGTTGAAGCAATGGAATTTATCAATGATAGATTCAAGAAAACAAGAAACAACGAGGAGTTTTTAATTTCTATGAACGACTAATTCTTAGAATGCAGATTTTAGAATTTAGATTTCGGAATTTTAAAATAAAGATAAAAAAAGGGATTTTCAAACTGAAAATCCCTTTTTTATTGCCTTCTGCCTTCTGCTGAAAACTATATCTTTCTCTCCAACAAAGCCATATAGAATCCATCAAAACCAGATTCCGAAGCTAATATTTTGTGATCTTTGATAAAAGTAAATTGTTTTCCAATATCCGTTTTTAAGAAACGTTCTACTTGTTCTTGATTTTCTGATGGAAGTACTGAACAGGTAGCGTAAACTAATTTTCCTCCTGGTTTTACAATTTTAGAATAGTTTTCCAAAACTTCTGCCTGAACTTTACGGATGTTGTCAATAAACTCAGGTTGCAATTTCCATTTGGCATCTGGATTTCTTTTCAAAACACCTAAACCACTACAAGGAGCATCAATCAATACACGGTCTGCTTTTTCGTGTAATTTTTTAATTACTTTGGTGGTATCAATGATTCGGTACTCAACATTGAAAACGCCGTTTCTTTTAGCTCTTAGTTTTAATTGTTTTAATTTACTTTCATATAAATCCATTGCAATCAATTGGCCTTTATTTTCCATTAATGAAGCAATGTGCAAGGTTTTTCCACCAGCACCAGCACAAGTATCAACAACGCGCATTCCAGGTTTTACATCTAGGAATGGAGCAACTAATTGTGAACTGGCATCCTGAACTTCAAACAAACCTTCTTTAAAAGCATCTGTTAAAAAAACATTCGCACGTTCTTTTAAAACCAAAGCATCTGCTTGGTCATCTAGATATTCGGTTTCAATGTCTAAGTCCATTAAAATGGCTCTTAGTTTTTCTTTAGTAGTTTTTAGAGTATTGGTTCTAAGAATTACTTTGGCGGGTTGATTTTGAGCTGCAATTTCTTTTGCCCACACTTTTTCGCCTAATTCTTTAACTCCTATCTCATCCATCCAGTCTGGAATAGATTCTTTGAAAACTCGGTTTTTTGATAATTCGTCAAAACGCCCTTTAATTTTTCTTTCAGGTGTGCCTTCTAGTTGACGCCAATCAGGAATTGGGTAACCTCTTAAAACTGCCCAAACAGCAAACATTCTCCAAAGATTGTCTCTGTCAAAAGGTTCTTTAACTTCGGCAATCTCGGCATATAGTCTTTTCCAACGAACAATTTCGTAGATAGTTTCTGCAACAAATTTTCTATCGGAACTTCCCCAACGTTTGTCTTTTTTTAGTGCTCTTGCTACTACTTTATCGGCATATTCTCCTTCGTTAAATATCGCATTTAGAGAATCAATGGTAGTATATACTAAGTTTCTGTGTAATCTCATTTTAATAATTTGAGCTGCAAAGGTACTACTAAATGATTTGAAAGTAAATTTATTTTTTAAATCTGCGAAAATGATTTATTTTACGAGAAAAATTGAGTTTCCTATTGGATTGAATTTTTTAAAAAATACCACAAATTTGAATAACTTAATTTCGAATTTGCGGTAAAAAAAATAAAATTTGCCTATTCTTTTTATTTTAATTTCTCTTTAAAAAAATCGATAGTTCTAGTCCAGGCTAATGTGGCTGTTTTTTCATCATAACGTGGTGTGGTGTTGTTATGAAAACCATGATTTACATTTGGATAAATGTGAGCGGTGTTTGGAACATTGTTTTTCTTTAAAATAGCTTCAAATGCTGACCATCCCTCATTTACTCGAGTATCTAATCCTGCATATTGTAATAATAAAGGCGTTTTGATTTGTTCGGCTTCCTCGGCGGTAGGTTGTCCACCATAAAAAGGGACAGCAGCTCCTAAAGTTGGTATTTTTACAGCCATTAGATTAGCTATCCATCCTCCAAAACAAAATCCAACAACACCTATATGTCCATTACAATCTGGATTATTTTTTAAGGAATAGTAGGCAGCAATAAAATCTTCTAGCATTTCATAACGGTCTCTTTTTTTCTGAAGTTCGCGACCTGCATCGTCGTTGCCTGGGTAACCTCCAAGTGGAGTTAAAGCGTCTGGAGCTAAACTGATAAATCCATCCACAGCTAATCGACGACCAACATCCTCAATATACGGATTTAGACCACGGTTTTCATGCACTACAATAACACCTGGGATTTTTTTACGGATTTTGCTCGGTTTGGAAAGTAAACCTTTGATTTTTCCACCTCCTTTGGGAGAATCATAGGTGATATAGTCGGAGATGATTCTTGGGTCTTCAGGTTGAACGGTAATTGAATTTACATAATCAGGAGTAATAAAACTTAATAGCGAAGGTAGCGTAAGTGTGCCAACTGCAAAAACAGAAAGTTTTTCTATAAATTGTCGACGTTCAATTTTGTTGTGTGCATAATCGTCATATAAGTCAAATACTTCCTGACTGATATCTTCTTTGGTTATTTTTTTCATGATTTAACAGTTGGTTTTCAATTTGCCTAAATTTAGTCATATTATTCATCTTTTAAATAAAAAAAGCTCCTAAAAAGGAGCTTTAAAAAAAAAATATCAATTGATACTTTTAGAATTTGTATTTGATACTAGTCATTACTTGACGAGGAGCAATTGGGTTAGCACTGTAATTTTCGTGTACAGTGTAATTCAATTCGTTTGTAATATTAGATAATTTACATAAGATAGAGAATTTTTTCCACTCATAGCCTACAGAAGCATCAACTGTAGTATAACCTCCAACAGGCACTTCTCTATCTTGGACAATTAGAGTTCCAGGATTATTCGTGTCTTCAATATAACGATTGTTCCAACCAGCAATTCTGTCTCCTATGTAATTTCCAATTGCACCTACTGAAATTCCTTTAAATTTTCCTGCGGGCACAGTATAGAAGAAACTTAAATTAGCCGTAGTAGTAGGGGTTCTGGCTACTCGATCTCCTTTGATTGAGTTGTTAAGTGCAACCGGGATATCTCCAAATCTCATGTCATTATAGCTATAACCTGCATTGATTTTAAATCCATCTAATGGTCTTGCAGTTACATCCACTTCAACTCCTTTACTTTTCGTTTCTCCACTCATAACTTTGATGTTTGTGTTGTTGTTAGGAGTCACGCCATCAGCTTCAAAAGGAGCTGTTTGTACTAAATTATTATTTTTAATGATATATAAAGTTACGTTTGTGCTTAATATACCTCTCCAAAAATCGGTTTTAATTCCTGTTTCAAATTGGTCAATTATTGAGGGTTTTATGTTTTTACCATCAACAGTTACTCCTGATGTATTTGGTGTAAATGAGTTAGAGTAACTTCCAAATATACTGATGTCTTTTGTCGGTTGGATTACTAATCCTGCTTTTGGTGAAAATGCATTGTCTAAACGTTTAGGATCAATTGTAGGTTTTGCATCATAAACAGAAGTAGTTAGTGAGTTTTGAGTTTTATTAACTGTTTCAGAATAGTTTGTTGTTTCTGATTCGATCCAAGACCAACGAAGACCAGCTAAAACTTTTACATAATCATTTAATGAAATTAAGTCTTGAAAGTAAGCTCCGAAACGACGAGAGTCTGTATAAGCAATTTTTGTTGCCCTTGAAGGATAGGGAACTACATTACTTTGTGTGCTTGGGTCGTAATTAAAAAGATTTATTGAAGTGTTTTCTGTTGTAACAGCAGTAGCAGATGTTGGGGTTGTGAAAAATCCGAAAGTATAATTTGTTGCTAATGAATTTTCCCAGTCAACACCTGTGAAAATTTGGTGTTTAATATCCCAAGTTTTAAAAAATCCTTGTAAACTTAATTGATTTCCAAATATTTTTTCTTCGTTTTGATTTCTAGTCAACCCTCTTTTCCAATCACCGCGAGTAGCGTAAGTGTCTAAGTTAGATAATTGAGAAGTTGAGGTTTGGGTTCTTTTGTAGTTTTGAAATGAACTATTAAAGCTTAATTTCCAGTTTTTATTGAAATCATGATTAAGTAAGGCTGAAGCACTAGCCGTTTTTGTGTTTCCAGTTGACCAAAGTGCTCCATAATAAGCACTACGTGGTAAATTAAGGATTTCTTTTCCTATAATTCCTGTTCCAAAATCGGGAGTCCAATCAGCATTTAAGTAATCTCCCTGAACCGTAATATTTGTTTTTTCACTAATATTGAATAAAAACGAAGGGTTAAAGTATATACGCTCGTTTTTTACATAATCTCTAAAGCTTTTTGCATTTTCATACGAACCATTAAAACGATAGGCAATATATTTATTTAGAGGGCCGTAAAAATCTACAGAAGGTTTGTAGTAATCATAACTTCCTGTCTGCATATTGATTTCTCCTCCTTTTTCAAATTTTGGAGTTTTGGTAACTAAATTCATTATTCCTCCAGGAGCTACATTTCCAAATAATAAGGCAGAACCTCCTTTTAAAAATTCTACTCTTTCTAATGATGAAACTTCAGGAATTGAACCACCGTTATAACGGAAACCATTTTTGAACATATTGTTGGCAGTCATATCGTAACCTCTAGACCAAAATGATTCTTGAGCGCCACCACGAGCAGAACCTACATAAACACCGTTTGCATTTTTGATAACATCACTTAAACGAATAGCTTGTTGTTGCGTGATAATTTCATTATCGATAACCTGAACACTTTGTGGTAAATCCATTGGTTTTATTCCTGCTCTAGAAACAGAAACTGGTTTTTGAGGTTTGTTTCCGGTTACGGTAACTTCTCTAAGGATTTGTCCTTTTTTGTTCTTGATGGTGTCAAGAGGATCTGCAGTAACTTCAGATGTATTATAATTTAAAGCGGAAGCAATCTCTTGAGCTTGATTAGATATTGAAAATAATAATGCTATTGTGGGCAGTAAAATTCTTTTCATTTTGTTCTTTATTTGGATTTATTTAAAATAACAGTGCAAATGTAAAATCAAAAAATGGTTTACGCAAGAATTATTTAGAATAAATAAAAATAAAAATTAACAAAAGTTTTATAAGTTGTTGGTATTTTTTTAAAGCAAGTTTATAAATACATTTTGGTGTTCAGTTAGTCAACTCTGTTTTGTTTTTAAAGTATTGTTTTTTAGTTTTTTAGAGGGTTTCAGGAACCAAAAAAGACAAGATGAGTAATGAAACTAAATTTTCTTACTAGATATCACATTTGATTTTTGTCAATTCAAATCTTGATTGTTGTGATTCTATTTATCCAATTTTGGAGGATTAAGGTGATTTTTAAAGAAGCTATAAAGCGTATTTAGACTTGTCTCTGTTTGCGGAATAGCATGTCCTTTGCCATAATTGATAAGTGTGGTTGTTGTAACTCCTAATTTGTCTAATTTGTTTTTAAAATGGTTGATTTGATCTTCATAATAGCGATCATCATCCGTATTATAGAAGAATAGCGTAGGCGCAGCAGTTTTTTCCACCAAAAAAGAAGCCCCCATGGTTTCCCAAAGTTTTCGATTTTGTTCTAAAGGTCCCCAAACCAAAGGGCATCTTTGTTCTAAATTTTTATCTCCATCATCGAGGGTGTTGTAAATTAGGGTGTAATCAAATACGCCAGGACCTAAAGCAGCTGCTTGTATGTCATCAGAAATAGTATTATTAAAACCTGCGTTCTCTATTTCTTTAATTTTTTTATCGCCAATAGCTAACGAACCAGCTGTTGAACCTCTGGAAAATCCAAAAAGACCTATTTTATCTGAAAGCCCAACATTTGCTCCAAAAGCACGTAAGGTTCTAATCGCTGATTTTACTTTTTGGGCAGCATCAGGATTGGTTTGAAAAGATTTGTAGGCGTCATTTGGACCATTTTCTGGTTTTCCTTTGCCCCATTGGCAATATTTTGGATGATCGGCTATTGCCCATGCCATTCCATTTGCAGGAGCGCCTTCTAAAAAGGAATCGTTAAAACCAGCAAGTGAATAGGAAAGATTTAGTCTTTGATCTTTATAGGCATCTGTAAGTTTCCCTTTTTTATTATCATAAAATGCATAACTATTGCTATACGAGAAAGAGAGAAGGGTAGGGATTTTGATTTTAGGCTTAGCAGGATATATAATGTCCATGTGCAATGAATCGCCTACAATGTATTCTTCTGGGGTATTGTATATTTTTGGGTTATCAACAAAATAACTTAGATTTCTAGCAATGCGGTAACCTTCAAACAAAATATAAGATTTGTATAAGGAGCAGTTTTTTAAACCACAAAAATTGCCTGCAGCAATAGAATCATTGATAGCTATGATGTCTTTATTTATTTTTAATGCTTTGGCATTTTTGTTTTTTTTATAATCCAATTCAATAACTCTGTACCCTTGGGAGAGTAACCAATTTACATTTTTCTTGTTACTATAACTACCAATTTTTTTAAAAGACAAATTTTCTAGATAAACAACCGTTAGATAATTACCTGCATAATCTTTAATGGGTTGGTTCGATTCAGAAGTTTTGTATTCAATAGTAGTTCCCGTAGTTTTACTAGTCCATTTTCCTTTTCTTGCGTATGAATTAACAATGAATAAAATAAAAAGTATTACCGAAATGCTGTATTTTTTAGTAATGCTTTGTAAAAAGAAATAGGATTTAACGTTCATTGTATTTTCATTGGAATGATTAAAAGGCATAGTACAAAAATAGGATATTATGGTTTATAAAATGGTGTAGATTCATATTTCTGGATAGTTTGAGTCAAGTATATATAACTTTTTGATAATCTTAAGCTCGCTATTTAATTTGTATTTTTGTCCGAAAACATAATTTAATCATGAAAAAAATAACCTTACTTTTTGCTTCTATAGCAATTTTTAATTCTTACGCCCAACAAAGACCAAAGTTAGTTGTGGGGGTTGTGGTTGATCAAATGAAAATGGAATATTTATATCGTTACGCTGATGACTTTTCAGCAAATGGATTCCGAAAGCTAATGGGTGAAGGTTATGTTTTTCATAACACACAATACAATTATATGCCTACTTATACTGGTCCTGGACATGCTTCTATTTATACAGGGACTACACCAGCAGTACATGGAATTGTAGGTAATACTTGGTTTGATAAGTCGACAGCAAAAGATAAATATTGCACTGATGATGCATCGGTTAGTATATTGGGGAAGGGGAAAGTAGAAGAAGGAAAAATGTCTCCTGTTAATTTAGAAACTTCAACTGTAACAGATGAGTTACGTTTAGCAACTAATTTTAAAGGAAAAGTAATAGGTGTAAGCGTAAAAGATCGTGGTTCGATACTTCCAGCAGGACATTTTGCTAATTGGGCTTTTTGGTTGAGTGATTCGGGAAATTTTATTTCAAGCACTTTTTATGGGAAAGAATTGCCAAAATGGGTAGACGATTTTAATACAAAGAAAAATTATGAAACCTATTTAAGTAAAGATTGGACTTTGTTGAAATCAGAATCTGTTTATAATGAAAGTTTAGCGGATGATAATGATTATGAGGGTTTGTTGTTTGGTAGTAAAAAGCCTGTTTTTCCCTATGATTTAAAATCTATGTATGCAAAATTTGGAGCTAAAGTCATAAAGACAACACCGTATGGGAATGATTTCATAGCTGATTTTGCGAAAGAAACTATCATTAATGAAGATTTAGGGGCTGATGAAGTTACGGATTTTTTAACGCTTAGTTTTTCATCAACAGATTATATAGGACATTTGACAGGGCCTCGTTCTAGAGAGGTTCAGGATACTTATTTGCGATTAGACGAGACCATCGCTCATTTTTTAGAGTTCTTGGATAAAAAAGTAGGTAAGGGGAATTATTTATTGTTTTTAACTTCAGATCATGCTGCTGCTGAGAATCAACATTTTTTAAAGGATAGTAAGTATCCTATAGAACCTGTTGATTATTCATTGTTTGTAAATAAGTTGCGTGATTTTTCGAAAGCTAATTTTGGGACGGATTTTGTGTTAGACTATTCTAACTATAATTTGTTTTTTGATAAAAAGAAAATTAAAGAAAGCAACTTGGATTTAGACATTGTTAAAAAGACTTTTAAAGAGTATGTAATGAGTTTTTCTCATATAAAACGTGTCTATTCAGAGGAAGAAATTTTGTTGGCAAATAGTGCTGATTTTTATTTGAACGCTATTTTTAGAGGTTATGATCCTAAACAAAACGGAGATTTAGTTCTTTTAGAAAAAGCAGGTTATAGTGCACATGAAGGAAAAGGAACTTCTCACGGAACGCCATTTAATTATGATACACATGTGCCTTTATTATTTTACGGATGGAATATCAAAAAAGGGGAATCTTTTGATCGAAAAGTTATTACACAGATTGCTCCTACGATCGCTCAGAAAATTAGAATTGATTTTCCTAACGGAACAGAAGCTGAGGTTTTGACAGAGGTTTTGGAAACTAAATAATACTAAAAAAGGGACTGTTTAAAGTCCCTTTTTTTATCATTGTATTCTACTATAGTGTTACTGTAGCAGGTAATGGAATTTGATTTTTTAATAAATCTTCGAAAGTTTCGTGAGCTCTAATTAAATGCCCTTCTCCGTTAATCCATAATACTTCTGCTGGTTTGTATCTTGAATTATAGTTCGAAGACATAGAATAGCAGTAAGCACCAGCATTTCTAAAGCATAGAATATCTCCTTCTGCAATTTCTTGAATTCTACGGTTGCTTGCAAACGTATCCGTTTCACAGATGTACCCAACGATAGAGTAAAAACGCTCTTTCCCTTTCGGATTTGAAATGTTTTCGATATGGTGTTGTGAACCATAAAACATAGGACGAATTAAATGATTGAATCCAGAATCGATTCCTGCAAAAACAGTCGAAGTGGTTTGTTTTACCACATTAACTTTTGCTAAGAAGAAACCGGCTTCACTCACCAAGAATTTACCTGGTTCAAAAATTAATGTCAATTCTTTACCATATTCGTCGCAGAAAGCATTAAATCTTTTTGATAACTTTTTACCTAATTCTTCAATGTCAGTTTCAATATCATCTTTTTTGTAAGGTACTTTAAATCCACTTCCAAAGTCTAAAAATTCCAGATTTTTGAAGTTTCTAGCAGCGTCAAATAAGATTTCAGCAGCATACAAGAATACTTCTATGTCCAAAATATCAGAACCTGTGTGCATGTGGATACCTACAATGTTCATTTTAGTATTTTCAACAATACGAACTAAGTGAGGCAATTGGTGTACGGAAATACCAAATTTACTATCGATATGACCTACTGAAATGTTTTCGTTTCCTCCAGCCATAACGTGTGGGTTGATACGAATACAAACTGGAACCGTTGGATGTTTTGCACCAAATTGTTCCAAAATAGATAGGTTGTCAATATTGATTTGAACTCCTAAAGCATGTACCTCTTCAATTTCTTCTAAGGAAACACCATTTGGTGTATAGAAAATTCTATCTGGTGCATATCCTGCATGAAGTCCTAATTGTACTTCTTGAATTGAAACTGTGTCTAGTCCAGACCCCATATCTTTTAATAGTTGTAGGATAGATATATTAGACAGGGCTTTCATTGCATAGTTAATGCGTAGTTTTTCTACTTTAGAAAAAGCTTTAGTTAGTCTGTTATATTGTGATTTTATTTTTTCGGCATCGTATACATATAGTGGTGTGCCAAATTGTTCTGCTAATTGAAGTAAGTCTTTAGATTGCATTGGTGTGAATTTTGTACAAATTTATTATTCTTTATTGATACTACAATAGATATAATTATTTCTAACAAATTCTAACAATAAGTTACATAAATAACCTTAAGTGATTTTTTTATGTATTTTTATCACATAATATATTTTCAAGAAACTATAAAAGCAAAAAGGCTATCTGAAATTGCTCTCAGATAGCCTTTTATATACTTTATAGATATACTACAATGGAGGTAAATCTCCACCTTCTTTTGTAGGAAGGTTTGTAGTTCCCATTAAAAACAAATCAACTTCTCTTGCTGCCTCACGACCTTCAGAGATTGCCCAAACGATTAATGATTGTCCTCTTCTCATATCTCCTGCAGTAAATATATTTGGAACATTAGTTTGGTAATTGTTTGCTTTATAGTTACTTCTAAAATCAGTTTCAAGACCTAATTGTTCTGCTAAATTTTTCTCTGGTCCTGTAAATCCTAAAGCTAATAAAGCTAAGTCACATGGCCAGATTTGTTCAGATCCTTCAATCTCGATTAATTCTGGACGTTGTCCAGGAACCATTTTCCATTCAACATTTACAGTTTTAAGAGCCGTTAATTTACCATTAGCATCTTTGATGAATTCTTTAGTATTAATTAACCAGTTTCTATTACATCCTTCTTTGTGAGAAGTTGATGTTTTTAACTGTAAAGGCCAGAATGGCCATGGTGTAGACTCACTTCTTCCAACAGGTGGTTTTGGCATAATCTCAAAGTTTGTAACTGATTTTGCACCTTGACGGTTTGATGTTCCCACACAGTCAGAACCTGTATCTCCACCACCGATTACGATAACATCTTTACCAGTTGCTAAAACTTGGTTTTCGATTTTTTCACCCCAAACCACTTTTGTTTGTTGTGTTAAGAAATCCATTGCTTGAACTACACCGTCAGCATCAGCACCAGGAGTAGGTAAGCCTCTTCTTTCAGTTGCTCCACCACAAAGTACGATAGCATCAAATGCTTTTAAGTCTTCAATAGAGTAGTTAACACCTACATTAGTGTTTACTTTGAAAGTGATACCTTCTGCTTCAAGAATAGCTATACGTCTGTCGATAATTTCTTTTTCTAATTTGAAATTAGGAATTCCATAACGTAATAATCCTCCAATAGCATTGTCTCTTTCAAAAACAGTTACAGTATGACCTGCTCTGTTTAATTGTTGTGCAGCTGCTAAACCTGCAGGACCAGAACCTACAACAGCAACCGTTTTACCAGTTCTTGTTTTTGGTGGTTGTGGTTTAATCCAACCTTCTTGGAATGCACGCTCCACAATATTTTTTTCTATGTTTTCAATAGAAATAGGATCATTGATAATTCCTAGTACACATGCTTTTTCACATGGTGCTGGACATAAACGCCCTGTAAATTCAGGGAAGTTATTTGTTGAATGTAATATCCAAGAAGCTTTTTGCCATTCACCTTGGTGAACCATGTGGTTGAAATCAGGGATTAAATTCCCTAATGGACATCCACTGTGACAAAATGGAATACCACAATCCATACAACGAGATCCTTGTTTTGTAATTTCAGCTTCACTCAAAGGAACTGTAAATTCTTTATAATGTCCAACACGCTCTTCTACTGCTGTGTATGATTCATCTTGTCTTTCGAATTCTTTAAAACCTGTTACTTTTCCCATTGTATTATGCTGTTAATTCTTCTACCATTTGTTCCTCAGTTTCTAAGCGTTTTAACGCTTTTTTGTATTCTGTAGGCATTACTTTTACAAAATTCTCTAAGCTAGTGTTCCAGTCACTTAATAATTCAGCTCCTTTAGTACTGTCAGTGTACTGAACGTGTCTTTCAATTAAGTGTTTTAATTCATCAGCTTCTTTTCCTTCAACTGTTTCAAACTCGATTGTTTCAGTGTTACACAATCCGTTTTTGAATTTGTTTTGAGGATCATAGATATAAGCGATACCACCACTCATACCTGCAGCAAAGTTTCTTCCAGTTTTACCCAGAACAACTACTTTTCCTCCAGTCATGTACTCACAACCGTGGTCACCCACACCCTCAACAACTGCTACAGCTCCTGAGTTACGTACTGCAAAACGCTCTCCTGCAATACCGTTGATGAATGCTTCTCCTTCAATAGCTCCAAATAAACAAACGTTACCTACGATAATGTTTTCTGAAGCAACAAAAGTAGCTTTTGCTGGTTTCTTGATGATTAATTTAGCTCCAGATAAACCTTTACCTAAATAGTCATTGGTGTTTCCTTCTACAGTAAAAGTTAATCCGTGTGCGCTAAATGCTCCTAAACTTTGTCCTGCTGAACCAGTGAAATTAATGTTTAAAGTGTCTTCTGGCAGACCTAAGTGTCCGTAGATTTTAGAAATTTCGTTACTAACAATAGCACCTACAGAACGATCTGTGTTCTTGATGGGATAATCTAGAGTCATTTTTTCTTTTCTGTATAAAGCACGGTGAGAATCTCTTAATATTTGGAAATCCAATACGTTGTCTAGACCATGATCTTGTTTTTCAGTATTACGAACTACCATGTTTTTATACGCAGCTGGACGATGTAAGATTGATGATAAATCTAAACCTCTGGCTTTGTAGTGTGTGATAGCTTTGTTAGAATTGATTTTGTGTGTTTGCCCAATCATTTCTTCCATTGTTCTGAAACCTAATGAAGCCATGATACCTCTTAATTCTTCTGCTACATAGTAGAAGAAGTTAATTACGTGTTCAGGAGTTCCTTTAAAGTTTTTACGTAATTCTTTATCTTGAGTAGCAATACCTACAGGGCAAGTATTCAAGTGACATTTACGCATCATAATACATCCAGAAGCAACTAGTGGAGCAGTAGCGAAACCAAATTCTTCAGCACCTAATAAAGCGGCGATAGCTACGTCACGTCCCGTTTTTAACTGACCGTCACATTCTACAACAATACGGCTTCTTAAGTTGTTTAATACTAAAGTTTGTTGTGCTTCAGCCAATCCAAGTTCCCAAGGAAGACCTGCGTGTTTTAATGATGTTAATGGAGAAGCTCCAGTTCCACCATCATAACCAGCGATTAATACAACATCTGCTTTTGCTTTTGCAACACCCGCTGCAATTGTTCCAACACCAACTTCAGAAACTAATTTTACGTTGATACGTGCTTCTCTATTAGCATTTTTCAAGTCGAAGATTAATTGTGCTAAATCTTCAATGGAATAAATATCGTGGTGCGGTGGAGGTGAAATCAATCCTACGAAAGGAGTTGAGTTACGAGCCGATGCAATCCATGGTAATACTTTTTCACCAGGTAATTGACCACCTTCTCCAGGTTTAGCACCTTGAGCCATTTTAATTTGAATCTCTTTTGCACTTGATAAGTAGTGAGAAGTTACTCCAAAACGTCCAGAAGCTACTTGTTTGATAGCCGAGTTACGACTGTCACCATTAATGTCTGGTTGGAAACGAGTTCTGTCCTCACCACCTTCACCTGAATTGGATTTTCCTCCAATACGGTTCATTGCGATAGCTAAGTTCTCGTGTGCTTCTCTAGAGATAGATCCGTAAGACATCGCACCAGTTTTGAAACGTTTTACGATAGCTGTCCATGGTTCTACTTCGTCTAATGGAATTGGGTCTAAGTTGTCAAATTCAAAAAGACCACGAATTGTCATTAAATTTTTAGCCTGATCGTTTACTGTTTTAGCATACACATCATAACTAGCTTGATCACTTAAACGTACTGCTTGCTGTAATTTAGCGATAGTAGTTGGGTTGAATAAGTGTCTTTCTCCGTTTCTTCTCCATCTGTATTCTCCACCAATGTTTAATCCTAAACGGTTAGGGATTAATACATCTGGATAAGCGTATAAATATCTTTCGTTGATTTCTTTTTCAATTTCATACAGTCCGATACCTTCAATTCTTGAAGCAGTGTATGGGAAGTATTTTTCAACAAATTTAGAGTTGAAACCAACAATTTCGAAAATTTGAGAACCTCTGTATGAGTGTAATGTAGAGATTCCAATTTTGTTCATGATTTTTAATAAACCAGAACCAATTGCTTTGTTGAAGTTGTCAACTGCTTTCTGCTCGCTGATTCCAGTGATAAATCCTTCTTGTACTTGAACACGAATGATTTCGTTCACCATATATGGGTTAATTGCACTTGCTCCGTAACCGAATAAAGTAGCGAAGTGGTGCGGTTCACGTGGTTCTGCAGATTCGATAATGATATCAAAATAAGAACGCTTACGTAAACGGTTCATTTGGTGGTGAACATAAGAACAAGCTAATAATGCAGGAATTGGAGCAAAATCTTTATTAACCCCTCTGTCTGATAAGATAATAATATTAGTTCCTCTGTCTACTGCTTTAGTAATTTGAATGATGATATCTTCTAAAGCATTTTCTAAACCATTTAAACCTTTATCTTTTTTGTATAAGATTTCAATAGTTTCTGCTTTGAAATGATCGATATCAATATTTCTGATTTTTTCTAAATCATCGTTAGAAATAACCGGGTTTTGAATTCTTAATTTTCTACATTGTTTACTAGAAATATCAAAAATATTTCTGTCCTGACCCAATGCTAAGCTGATATCAGTTACAATTTCCTCACGGATACCATCTAATGGAGGGTTAGTAACCTGTGCGAATAATTGTTTGAAATAGTTAGGTATTAATTGTGGTCTATCTGATAATACAGCAAGAGGAGTATCAGTACCCATGGAGCCTAATGCTTCTTTTCCAGATTGAGCCATTGGAGTGATAACATCTTGAATGTCCTCTAATGTATAATTAAATAAACGCTCTCTAGTTTTTAAATCGATAGTTTCGATTGGGCAAGCCTTAGTTGTAGTAGGTACGTCTCTTAGGTGTAAACGGTATTGTTTTAACCATTCTTGGTATGGTCTTTCAGAAACGATTTTGTTTTTGATTTCTTCATCATTTACGATGCGTCCTTCGTTCATGTCTACTAAGAACATTTTTCCTGGCTCTAATCTTCCATGGCTTTCTACGTCTTCTGGATCAACGTTTACTACACCAATTTCAGATGCCATGATTAATTTTCCGCTCTTTGTAACTGTATAACGAGAAGGTCTTAAACCATTACGGTCTAATAAAGCTCCTACATAATCACCGTCAGAGAATGGTACAGATGCAGGTCCATCCCATGGTTCCATGATGCAAGCATTGTATTCGTAGAAAGCTTTTCTTTCCTCAGACATGGTTTTGTGTTTCTCCCATGCTTCAGGAATCATCATCATCATAACTTCAGGCAATGAACGTCCCGTATGTGTAAGTAATTCAACAACCATATCCATAGAAGCTGAATCCGATTTTCCAGGTAAGATAATAGGGAATAATTTCTCTATTTGTGGACCAAAGACATCACTTTTCATGATTTCTTCGCGAACACGCATTCTACTTACGTTTCCTCTCAAAGTGTTGATCTCACCGTTTTGACACATGTATCTAAATGGCTGAGCTAACTCCCATGTAGGCATTGTATTTGTAGAGAAACGTTGGTGAACTAAAGCTAAACGAGTTACTAAGTCCGTTTGTTGTAAGTCCGTATAATATGGCCCGATATCTTCAGGCATAATGATACCTTTATATATTAAGGTAGTAGTTGATAAACTAGGAACATAAAAATAAGAACTTTGCGATATTTTAGAATTGGCAATAGTGTGTTCTGTAATCTTACGAGCGGCGTACAATTTAGCTTTGAAGGTTGCTTCATCAATGGCTTCATTTTTACCTACGAACAATTGTTCAATTGTAGGTTCAGAAGCTAAAGCAATTTCTCCTAATTGACTAGAATCAACAGGAACTTCTCTCCATCCTAAAACAGAAAGTCCTTGTGCTTTGATTTCTTTTTCAAATATGTCTTTACAAAAAACGTATTGATTTTTGATTTTTGGTAAAAATACCATCCCGACAGCATACTCTCTAGGGGCAGGTAATTTGAAATCACAAACTCTATTGAAATATTCATGAGGAATGTCAATTAAAAGTCCAGCTCCATCTCCCGTTTTCCCGTCAGCACTTACACCTCCACGGTGTTCTAGCTTTACTAGAATCTCTAATGCGTCGTGAATAATTTGATTTGTTTTCTCACCTTTAAGGTTGCAGATAAAACCAGCTCCACAGTTTTCATGCTCGAATTCTGGCAAATAAAGGCCTTGTTCTTTAACTTTCATGCTTGATAATTTTTTTTACAAAAATAGATATTTCATTAAATATAATCCATTGATTTGGACTATTCGAGCTTACTTTTACAGGAATAATAGAAAAATGTATTAATTATAATAATAATTGCATTATTTAGGCTAAGTATTAACAAATTATTAATATTCACTGTATTTTGACCTTATATATTGACAATTATTTCTGATTTTTTTAAAAACAAAATTGAGAAATTTTGTGTAAAAATGCTTGTTTGTTCTCTTTTTTGCTATGAAATCATTTTTTTGGTAGAAATATAGAAGCAAAAGACGTTTTTTTTTAACTTTCTCAATAAGATATTTTAAATCGATAAAAAGATTTCTCATTTAAGTTCGTTTTTTCTACTTTTGTCGGACTTATTTTCTGAAATAAAATCAGATTCAGACAAATTCTATATTATGAACATACACGAATATCAAGGAAAAGAGATTTTAGCTAGCTATGGCGTTCGCGTTCAACGCGGAATCGTTGCAAATAGTCCAGTAGAAGCAGTTGCTGCTGCAAAACAATTAACTACCGAAACAGGAACGAGCTGGTACGTAGTTAAAGCACAAATTCACGCAGGTGGTCGTGGTAAAGGTGGAGGTGTTAAACTGGCTAAAGGTATTGACAAAGTAGAAGGAATTGCAGAAGAAATCATCGGAATGCAATTAGTTACTCCTCAAACATCTGCAGAAGGTAAAACAGTTCACAAAGTTTTAATTGCAGAGGATGTTTACTATCCAGGAGAATCTGAAACTTCAGAATTTTATGTGTCTGTATTGTTAAACAGAGCTACAGGACGTAATATGATTATGTATTCTACTGAAGGTGGAATGGATATTGAGGAAGTTGCTGAGCATACTCCGCACTTAATCTTTACTGAAGAAATTGACCCAGCTGTTGGTTTACAAGGTTTTCAAGCTAGAAGAATTGCATTTAACTTAGGTGTTACAGGTAATGCATTCAAAGAAATGGTGAAATTTATCGATGCTTTATATAAAGCTTATATTGGTTCAGATGCTTCTATGTTTGAAATCAATCCAGTTTTAAAAACATCTGATAATAAAATTTTAGCTGTTGATGCTAAAGTAAATATTGACGATAACGCATTGTTCAGACAAAAAGTGTATGCAGACATGCGTGATGTACGTGAAGAAAATCCAATTGAAGTAGAAGCTAAAGAAGTAGGATTGAACTATGTGGATCTTGATGGTACTGTAGGATGTATGGTAAACGGTGCAGGTCTTGCTATGGCAACTATGGATTTGATTAAATATGCAGGTTTTGAGCCAGCTAACTTCCTTGATGTAGGAGGAACTGCTGATGCTAAACGTGTTGAAACAGCTTTCCGTATTATTTTGAAAGATCCAAACGTAAAAGCAATCTTAATCAATATCTTTGGTGGAATCGTTCGTTGTGACCGTGTTGCTCAAGGAGTTGTTGATGCATACAAAAACATGGGTGATGCTATTAATGTGCCAATCATTGTTCGTTTGCAAGGAACTAACGCTGAAATTGCAAAAGAATTAATTGATAATTCAGGTATGCCAATTTTATCGGCTGTTCAGTTCCAAGAAGCTGCTGATCAAGTACAAGCTGCACTTTCTTAGTTAAAAAGCTTAGTTATATACTATGGCCCGTCTTTATTTGAGACGGGCTTTTTTTATTTTCACAAATCAATTTCGGATTATCTATACTTATGTTAATCTATTATTAATGAGTAAATTATTGAGGTTTTTTTATAGTTTTTAAGTTTATTGTGTGTTTATTTAATTTTTGGTTTCCTTTTATTGTAAGCTGTGAAATTTTTGAAAAGAATATTTTTATTACTTATAATAGGTAATTGATTGTGTTTTTTATCATTGGGTTAAGTAATTGTTTTTGTGTTTTTTGATTAAAAATCAGTACTAATTTTGAACTGTAATTAAAACAAAAAGATTATGAAAAAATTATTTTTATCTGTTGTAGTAGCGTTATTTATGAGTTCAGCATTTGCTGCTACTGATACTCCAAATACAAAAAGTAATTACGTAGAGACGTATAAAGAATTATCAAAACTGTTAAATGCGTATACTCAGCTGGATGGTATAGGTGAGGATACAGTAGTTAAAGTTAGAATTGTTATTAATGAAAATCATGAAATTGTAGTAATGAGTACAAGTACAGATGATGATTTTTTGAATACTTATATTAAAACTACTTTAAATTATCAAAAATTAGAAGCGAATGAGTTGGCTTCTGGAAACGGACTGGTATTTTTAGTCAAATTTATGAAGTAGTTTTTAATAGAATTATAATCGTAAAAAAGTCTCATTTCGATAAAATTGTCGATTTGAGACTTTTTTTATTGCTTTTTTTGTTGAATATAATTCAAAATACGCTTCATTTTGATGTGTTTTGGTGTTTTTTATTGAGGTTATTTCTATTTTTTATATGAATAATGAAAATTAAAGTATTTTTTTTTATTATAGTTTCATTTTTTAATTGGTAATTTTTTGCAACTCTCAAAACTTGCAGTATTGATAATAATTTAAGTGTTTGGTTGAGATTTTTTAATAATTTTGTAATGAAATCTAAAAACACTTAAGTTTAATTTAAAATTTAGAAATCATGAAAAAATTATTATTATCAGTTGTTGCTACTTTATTTTTAACAACAGCATTTGCAAAAGAGAATCCTACTAAAGGAACAAACGATTATGATGACACTTACAAAGAAATAAGTAAGATGTTAAATACTTATCCAAGTTTTGACGGTTTAGGAGAAGAAGTTTTGGTTAAAGTGAGAATTGCACTTAATGAAAATCGTGAAATTGTAGTTATGAGTACAAATACAACAAATAGCGATCTTAACTATTTTATCAAGAATACCTTGAACTACAAAAAGATTTCAGCAGATGATTTAGAAACAGGAAAAGGACTTGTTTTCCTAGTAAAATTTACAAAATAAGATGAATGAATTAAACCAATAAATCCCGAGTATGTACTCGGGATTTATGTTTTAATAGAAATCTCAATTAGCTATCTAGTTTAGGATTTTTTGTTTTTTCCGTTATTGAATTTTACTTTTTCTACCACTTGAATTTTTGGAGTTGTTTTTTTAAAACTCGTTTTTTTCTTAAAAGCTGTTTTAGCTTGTTTAGGTTCGCCAGTAGCTGATTCTTTAGCTTTGGCAGGGATTTCGGACTTATGTTTAGCTAAAACTTCCTTAGGGTTTTTAGGGTTTTCCTTAGTGCCTCTTAAGTGAATTACAAGGCCATTTAAAAAATTACGTAAAACTTGATCGCCACATTCTACATAGTTAGGATGTTTTTCATCACGAAAAAAAGCACCCAATTCGGATTTAGAAATTCTAAAATCTACCAATTCTAAAATTTCAACTATTTGATCATCGCGAAGCATTAGGGCAACACGTAATTTTTTAAAAATATCGTTGTTTGTCATTTTGTTTTATTTTTTACAAAGGTACATTATTATCATGTTAGCTAGTCTGCTCATTTTGATATTCATTGAGGATTTTAATTATTTTATTTAAATCCTTTTTTTTGTGATTCGCAGTTATAATGATTCTATTCAGATATTCGTTATCAGAATTATATTTGAAATTTGTAATGATTATTTTTTTTGCTACTAGGATTGTATTTATATTTTCAATCTTGGGGTAAATAACAGGATAATTTTGTTCAAAGAGAATCTTTTTGTTAGTCGCCAGTTTTGAACCTAAATAGGTTAGATTTTCTAGAAGTTTTTTTTGTTGTTTCTTGATTATTTTTTTTGCTTCGGCAATTGTATTTACAAACGCAGGATTCATTCCTGCACTTGACACAAAAATATCATTGTTTTTTAGTTTTTCAATAAAAACACTACTTCCAGCAACAACACCCCCTGATACACCTAAGGCTTTACCTAATGAAGATACTAATATCTTATGTTGGATATTGCTATATTGTATTGAAGAATACAAACCACAACCATCTTTACCTACTATTCCTAAAGAATGGGATTCGTCAATTACTAAGGCAATTTCTTTATGATTTGGGATTTGCTCTAAAACGCTAAGATCAACTGCATTAACTGAATTAGAAGGAACAGCGTCTGTGAGGATGGCTATTTTTTCTGTTGTATTATCTAATATTCTCGGGTTGATTTTTCCATTTATGAAAAAAGGAGAACTATTATTGTGTGAAATTGCTTTATGATTATTTGGAAAATGATAAAAAAGAAAGTTTTCAAATTCCAAATGTTTCAAAACCAATTGTGCTGCTAACATACCTGAAGAGACAGTAAGAGCGGCTTGTGATTGAATAAATTCAGCTAAAAAAGTTTCACCTTTCTCATAAGCCGAAAGTTTTATATTGGCATTTCGAGAACTTCCATAAGCTGTTCCCCAACGCTTAATGTTTTTGGCTACTATTTTTTGGAATTTTTTATTTGGCGGTAAGCCTAAATAAGCTGTCCCGCCAAAGTATATGTATTTTTCGTTGTCGATTTTTATAATTCGATTTGGGAATTCCTCTACTGTCATTTTAGTTATTTTAAAACAACACCGGTTCCATTCAATTCTGAATAATCAATTTTTCCATGAGCTATTTTTACTCCTTTGGCAATATCTTCCGATAAAAGTAAAGCCCCATCCATATCTACGTAATCCAATTGAGGTAATAAATGGGCTATCGCTGAAATTCCAACTGATGATTCCGTCATGCAGCCGACCATCGTTTTTAATCCTAGTCTTTTGGCTTGTTCAATCATTCTGCGTGCTGGAGTTAATCCGCCACATTTTACTAGTTTGATGTTGATGCCATGAAAATGGTTGTAGCATTTGGCAACATCTTGTTCTACAATACAGCTTTCATCTGCAATTATAGGAAGCACCGAATGTTTGTAAATGAATTCATGACCTGCCCAATCATCCGCTTTTAAGGGTTGTTCTAGGAATTCAACGCCTAATTTTTTTAGTTCGATGGCGTTGTTTAGCGTTTCTTCAATTCCCCAGCCACAATTTGCATCAATTCTAAAAACAGCATTAGTATGTGCTCTTAAAGCTTTGACAATTTCGATATCATTACTCGTTCCTAATTTGATTTTATAGATAGGCCAAGGCAGTTCTTTCATTTTGGACACCATCTTGTCTATCGTATCAATCCCAATGGTATAGTTAGTCAAAGGGTTTCTTTCGATATTATAGTGCCAAAGTTCATGTAGTTTTTTTCCTTGTTGACGTGCATACAAATCGTTGTAAGCCATATCTAATGCACAAAGAGCAAACATATTATGTTTAAGCTGTGGATACATTTTTGCCCAGAAATCTTCAGGTGTTTCATCAATTGTTGATTCGATGAGTATTTGTACTGCTTCTAAATCCTGTTTCATCATGGGTACAGTGATATTGTAATAAGGATTTGAAGTTGCTTCGCCATATCCTGAGAATCCACCACTTTTTAATTGTACTATTAAAGAGGGTTGGGTATCTATTGATTCTCTAGAGATTGTGAATGTGTGCTTTAGTTGTAGCTCGTATTCTCTAATAATCAATTCCATAATAGTCTGGTTTTATTATAAAATTAAGCTTTAAAAACGAATAATTTTTGCCCGATATGAAGAATTTTTAAATTCTGATTTTTTGAACCACATTTTGCTTAAATGATAAAAAAGTATAGTCGGAAAAACAAATAGTTTAAAAAGAGGGTTTTTACAATGTGGTTTACTATCGACGAATAGCAAAAAATGATGATTTTTGTCCTTTTTTAAGTGGTTTTAAAATGCGATTTTTAAATCAAAACCGTTGATTTTGAGTATTTGATTGGTTTTTTATCATAAAAAATGATATTTTAGCTAAAATTATTTATGATATGAGTACTAGCGTAGAAAAAAAGAAATTGCTTTTAGAAATGATTGCTTATGCGACAATCGATGGTCAACTGAGTAAAAAAAGCTATGATTTTTTATTTTTAATTGCTAATGAATTAAATTTCGAGAAAGGAGTTTTTTTAGACCTTTTTGGAGAAGAATTACCTGTTTTATCGGATAATTTGAAACTTACAAGAATTAAACAATTTTATCAATTATTGCTCTTTTTTCAGAATGATGGTATTTTGCACAAACAAGATCCAGAATTAATTATTCATATAGCAATAAGTATGGGACTAGATATTGAAGCGATCAAAATTCTAGTCAAAAAAGTGAAAAACATGCCTAATTCTGTTATTCCTGACGATGTTTTGTGGAATATGTTTTACGCAGATTATGAATATTAAGGCAGTTGTTCTTGTAATTTTTTAACTTCGTCTCTCAATTTAGCGGCTTGGATAAAGTCAAGTTCTTTTGCGGCCTTTTCCATTGCTTTACGCTTTTCGCGAATGCGTTTTTCAATTTCCTCTTTCGATAAATATTCTGTAACTGCTTCCGCTGCTGAATTTATTGTTTGTCCCATTTCATATTCAATTGAAGGGCTTTTGGTAAAAGCACTATCAATTTTTTTATTTAAAGCTTGAGGGACAATATTGTTAGCCGTGTTAAAATTGATTTGTTTTGTTCTTCGATAATTGGTCTCGTCGATTGTTTTTTGCATACTCTCGGTAATTTTATCGGCATACATAATGGCTTTACCGTTTAAGTTTCTGGCGGCACGACCAATAGTTTGTGTTAAGGAACGATGCGAACGCAAAAAACCTTCTTTATCAGCATCTAAAATAGCAACAAGAGAAACTTCCGGTAAATCTAAACCTTCACGTAACAAGTTTACTCCAATCAATACATCAAATAGACCT
This sequence comes from Flavobacterium sp. GCM10022190, assembly GCF_042656445.1. Lineage (NCBI taxonomy): Bacteria > Pseudomonadati > Bacteroidota > Flavobacteriia > Flavobacteriales > Flavobacteriaceae > Flavobacterium > Flavobacterium sp. GCM10022190. The sequence continues at coordinate 91,234 of NZ_JBHSOQ010000004.1, read as the reverse complement.
TTTCGCAAATCTTGCATGATTTCAATACGCTCTAAAGTATCTACATCTGAGTGAATGTAACGACAACGAATGCTTACTTTTGCTAAGTATTTTGCTAATTCTTCTGCCATTCTTTTAGTTAAAGTAGTAACTAAAACACGTTCGTCTAATTCGCAACGTTGTTGGATTTCCTCAATTAAATCATCAATTTGATTCAAACTAGGACGTATTTCGATAACAGGATCAACTAAACCTGTTGGACGAATGACTTGTTCAACGACCACACCACCTGATTTTTGTAATTCATAATCCGCTGGAGTTGCTGAGACATAAATGACTTGGTTTTGCATGGCTTCAAATTCCTCAAATTTTAATGGTCGGTTGTCCATGGCTGCAGGAAGTCTAAAACCGTACTCAACTAAGTTTTCTTTGCGGCTTCTGTCGCCTCCGTACATGGCGTGAACTTGTGAAAGTGTTACGTGACTCTCGTCAACAACCATTAAATAATCTTTTGGGAAATAATCCAATAAACAGAAAGGACGCGTTCCTGCTTCACGGCCATCAAGGTAGCGCGAATAGTTTTCGATACCAGAACAATAACCTAATTCCCGAATCATTTCTAAATCGAAATTGGTACGTTCTTCCAATCGTTTTGCTTCGAGATGCTTGCCTATTTCCTTGAAATAATCGACTTGTTTGACTAAATCTTGTTGGATTTGCCAAATCGCATTTTGCAATACATCGGGCGAAGTCACAAACATATTGGCAGGATAAATCGTCAACTTATCAAATCGTTCTATGACTTTAGAAGTTTTAATATCAAAACTTTCGATTTCTTCAATTTCATCGCCAAAAAAGTGAATGCGATAGGCGTCATCGGCATAACTAGGGAAAACTTCCACAGTATCGCCTTTAATTCTGAAATTTCCAGGATTAAAGTCGGCTTCCGTTCTAGAGTACAAACTCTGCACTAAAGAGTGTAATAATTTAGTTCGAGAGATTTCTTGATCTCTTTCGATAGCGATCACATTTTTTTGAAATTCTACTGGGTTTCCAATACCATATAAACAAGAAACAGAAGCAACCACAATAATGTCTCTTCGTCCTGAAAGTAGGGAAGAAGTAGTGCTCAATCGCATTTTTTCTAACTCTTCATTGATAGATAAGTCTTTCTCAATATAGACTCCTGTAACAGGAATAAAAGCTTCCGGCTGGTAATAATCGTAATAAGAAACAAAATATTCTACTGCATTATTAGGGAAAAACTGCTTGAATTCCGAATACAATTGAGCTGCTAAGGTTTTGTTGTGTGCCAAAACTAAGGTAGGGCGTTGTACTTCCTGAATCACATTAGCCACCGTAAACGTTTTACCAGAACCTGTAACTCCTAGTAGCGTTTGAAATTGTTCACCATCAACGATGCCTTGTGCTAATTTTTCGATTGCTAGAGGTTGATCTCCTTTTGGTTGGTAATCCGATACGACTTGGAATTTCATTTGTTTTTTGTTGCAAAGTTGGAAGTTGCAAAGGTACAAAGTTTATCGGCAATGTACGTAATTAGATTTAGTTTCAAAAGTATTCAAGCTTTTAAAAAATTAGAAATTTGTGGTCCTAAATTATTTTACTTGAGATAGTTATTTAATATTGCCATTTTTTGGCTTTGCTTAAAAATTGATTTACTTTTAGAAGGATAGAAGTTTTTGAATCGAAATTGAGTTATTCTATTTTTTCTTCTTCAAAAGGAATATTGTTGTCTTTACAATAATTTTCTATTTCCGAATCTTTTTCAAAAAATGAATCACAAAAGTCAATAAATTCTTTTCGCGTAGCTTTTAAATATTTTTCAGGAGCATTTAATGTTATTTCTGTTTGAGAAATGAATTTTTCAAAATCAGGATTTATTTCACACAATTTATCGATAGTTTTGAAATCAAGTTCTTTGTATTTTGAAATAAAGAGAATTTTGCTTTCATATGGATTTGCTTTTAATTCTATTATGCCTATTCCAAATGACTGGCTTAATCTTTCCATTTCAGATATTAAATTCTTGCTAATTTCAAAAGCAACTAAATATCCGTAATTAGCCCAACTTGAATTTGATACAGCTTGAAAATAACATTTCTTTAATTCATAGTCAGATTTAATTTCTTTTTTAATTTCATATGAAATTAAGTCAAAGGCATCATCTTTATTAATAATTTTCATTAAAGCATTACTAGCTTTGTTTTGAAGATTTAGAAAGCTAATTCCAATCATATCTGGATGAATCCATTTTTGATAATCATCTTTACTATTAGACGATTTTTCATGAAAAATAGTTTTACAGTAAATGTTTTGGCTATTTAAATAGCTACTTAGTAATTTATGAAGATGTCTTTCTTGATAAGTTTTGGAAGTTTTAATTTGTATATTTTGAATTGAACTATCAGAATTTAAAATATGAGAAACATTAATTTGTTTTTCATATTTAGAAGAATAGTATTCATATCCTTTTTTACCTTTTATCCTTTTGATACGAGTGTCATTATGTCTTATGAATCGTCCAAGTTGAGCAGAAACAGTATCAGCGGGAGTTTTTGCATTTGTCCAATCAATATATTTTTTTTCGTTTATTTTATCTAGAACTTCAAGATAAGTTAATGTGCCATTATAATTATCTAAAACAGTAATTAATGCTTCTTTGATTGTCATAGGATTGATTTGAAATTCTTAGAAATATTTTATTAGTAAAAAAATATTGTAGCTAATATATGTTTTTTGTATGACCTAAGAAAAATAATCTTAAAATCTCGGTTGCTTTATTTCAAATTCCCAATCTTGTTGTTGGTTTTCAGTCAGGAAAGACCAAGCAAGAATACGACTGGTTTTTTGGCCTTGAGCCATATCTATAGTTCGTATTTGAGCCGCATTGACTTTGTTTAGTGTTTTATATAAACTTTTCAAATGGGATTGTTTGGATACCAGTGTAGTAAACCACAAGCATTGCATTGGGTAACGGGCACTTTCAAAAATCATTTGTGTAACAAACCCTAACTCACCACCTTCACACCATAATTCATGATTTTGTCCGCCAAAGTTCAAAACGGCTTTAGTCTGTTTTTGACCTTTTAAATTACTTACTTTTCTTAGGCTTCCTTCGTTTGCTTCTTCTGCCGATTTGTGAAAAGGTGGATTGCATATCGTGAATGCAAATCGATCTTCGGGAGTAATGATATTTTTAAAAATATAACGCGGTTCGAGTTGCAATTGCAAACTAATGGCATCTATTAAATGGGGATTGGCTTCGATAATTTTTGCGCAGTTTTCTAATGCTTTTTCGTCAATATCGGTTCCTACAAAACTCCATTCATAGACCGAATTCCCGATGATTGGGTAGATACAGTTTGCTCCAGTGCCAATATCCAAACCCTCGATTTCCATACCTGTTGGTATTTCACCATTATTACTTTCTGCAAGCAAATCAGCAATGTAATGGATGTAATCGGCTCTGCCGGGAATAGGAGGACAAAGATAATTTTTAGGAATGTCCCAGTCTTTAATGTTGTAATGACTTATTAACAGTGCTTTATTTAAGCATTTTACGGCACTAGGATTGCTGAAATCAATACTTTCAATTTGATACTCATTAGTAAAAACATAGTTTTTTAATTCTGGGCAAACCGGAATAAGTTGCTTGAAATCATAACGAGAACGGTGTAAATTGCGTGGATGTAAGTTTGATTTTTCAGTAATTGCAGTCATTTTAGGAGCGCTTAAATTTTGCGCAAAATTAAGCTTTTAATTTGGTAATGACTAATACTTAGTTCTTTGATTTTGAATTTGATAAGGGTTTTTGAGTAGAATTTTGAAAAAAAATAAAAATTGAATCGATTTCGATATTCAGGATCACTTTTGGGAATATTATATATACAATTAATCCATGCATTCCATCAGAAGTAAATCGCCTTCTTGATGTTCAATAATGACCAAACCATCTTGAGCAACATGATTACTGCTTCCAGTGCGATAACCTATAGTGAGGCTATCATCTTTGAGAGGGTAGAATAAATTTTCGGAATGTATACCTGTAACATGGCCTATCGGAATTAACGAAATCGGAGTATTTGCAGTATACCATTTTTCAAATCTTCGAGGTAAAAGAAAAACTTTTGAATGATCGTCAAGAATTACAATTTTTAGTTTTTCTCTGTAACGGACAATATTGGTTAGGTTAGTTATAGTATGATCAGCCCTTTTTCCAGTTGCCCAAACTACATTAACCGCAGGAATATTTCTTTCGTACAAATAATCGAAAGCTTTTTCCAAGTCGGTTTTATCTTGGTCAGGTGTGTGGACTATTTCTATAGGATATTGCTTTTCTTTATAGTAGTTTGGATCGAAATCTCTGTCAAAATCGCCTAGTAAAACATCTACTTTGATATCGAGTTCCATGACACGTTCCATAGCAGAGTCGAGCACGATTACAAGTGGAGACCATTCCAATAACTGACCTAATAATTCAGGGTTACAGGCCGCACCATTGGCAATAATTAGAGCAGGTTCTTGATCGTCGCGAACTATATGATGTGATGACAAAGGATTTAGGATTTAATATGGCTAATTTTAGAAAGCAAAGATAGTTATAGTTTTGCGTTCCTATTTATTTTTTTAGAGTTAATTTAACAAGAAGAATTTATCTACAGATTAAATTTTTCTTTTTCAAATCATTGAATAGTATAGGTTCTAGCGTCTGTTTCTCCCAAAGTAAAATAACCCAGAGGGAAATTATTAGGATTACTTATATTTTTGATATTTCCTCTAACAGTGGTCGGTGGGGTTTGGAATGGACCACCTGAATTGGTTCCAGTATTGCCAATTAAGATATTCATGTAATTGTAATATTGTTTAGATATCCCCATGTGTAGCAATTCTACGACATCCCCAGTTTTTAAATCGTCATTACTTGAATTACTGAAAAATTCATTACCCTGAAAGTAGATGTCTTCATCGACACTGTAGCTTATGGTTGCTTCATTAGTGTATTTATAACGATATAAATAGTAATTATTTACGTTTTCCGGGTCGTTAAAGTAGGCTTTAACCTCAATATCTTTTCCTGTAATTCCGCCTTCGTTATTTTGTTCAACGCGAGTTATAGGTGTTAAGGACTGAAAAATTTCTGTTCCTGTATAGGTTTCACCTTTGTAAACAATAGTAAGGGTATATGTATCTCCAATTTTTGGAACAAAATTCGAACAGGAATACTCTCCTGTATTTGGAATTTCAACAAAATTAAAAGTAGTGTTTGTGCTGTTTTTTATGGAAATTTGGGCTCCACTTACCACTGGAATTTCAGTGTCATAATATCCTGTAGTGGTGGTTAATTTTATTTTTTGGGTATTTCCGGTAGTCCCTTTTGCCCATACAATGGTTGCTTCGATAACTAATCGGGGTGCTGCGGTGTCTAATTTTAAATCGACAACTTCTTCGCAACTACTTAGAATAGCGCTTACAAGAATTAATAATGGAAATAATATCTTTTTCATTTGTTGATTTTTTAGAAATTAGAATTTAAAATTATAACTAACCGCAGGTACTATTCCAAAAATGGATGTTTTAACGGCTTCGTTAATGCCGGTATCTGTGTTTTGTCTAAACGTCATTGATGCCGCATTCTGGCGATTGTATAAATTGTAAATACTAAAAACCCATTCGCCTTTCCAGTTTCTGTTTTTGTTTTTATAAGGTGTTAAGGTCGCTGAAATGTCCAAGTGATGATAGGCAGGTAAACGATTTCTATTTCGGAAACCATAATTTGGTACATCTACACCTGCATAGTTGTATTTGCCATCTGGGTAAGTTGCAGGTTGCCCAGATTGTAAGATGAAATTAGCTCCAAAATCCCATTTTTCATTCAAGTGATATGCGGTAGTAATGGCTAAATTGTGTGTTTTGTCGTAGGCCGAACTATACCATTTGCCGTAATTAATCCCTATTTCTTCGGGAGTTCTTCCAGGGGTTTGTTGTTCTGATCGAGATAGGGTATAGGAAAGCCATCCATTTAATCGCCCTTCATTTTTCTTAAGCATCAATTCCAATCCATAGGAGCGCATTTTTCCATTGAGAACGACTTGTTCGATAGCCTTATTAGCAATTAAAATGGCACCGTCAATATAGTCAAGGCGGTTTTGAATTTTTTTATAAAAACTTTCAATTTCTATCGAATAATCGCCATTTTTAATGTTTTTAAAGTAACCTATAGCTACTTGATCAGCAATTTGTGGTTTGATGTAGTCATCACTTGGCATCCAAACATCCAATGGAGTGGGAGAGGAAGTGTTAGATACTAATTGTAAATATTGAACCATACGATTGTAACTGGTTTTTACAGCTTCATTATCGTTGATTTGATAGGAAATTGCCATACGAGGCTCTAGGTAATTGTAACTTTGGATGGTTTTGTTTTTACCATAGAATTTACTGCCTGTAGGTGTCGCTTTTTCATAAATTTGAAAATCAGGATTAAAAACTACAGGATTGTTGTTCTCGTATAAATTAATAGTCGAATTTCCTAAACGATAAAACAAGCTATAACGTAAACCATAAGCAACACTGAATTTATTGTTTAATTTATTTTCGGCTTCAATATATACGGCGGGTTCAAAGGCGTATTTTTTGTCTAATTGGTCCGCATTAATTCCTGATTCTGGGCTAGAAGGTTTAATTGTTCCAGGATTAAATTCATAGTAAATTCCGTTTGTCCCATAATTTAATTTAAAGTCATCCGAAATATAGTTTTTAAAATCGTATTTGATGTTGTAGTTTTTAATTCCAGATTTCCAGTTAAAGCCTACGAAATCTAAATCCAAACCATAGTAGTAATCGCTGTAAATAAGGGAAAGATTTGAAAATAATTTATCAGAATACAGATGATTCCATCGCAAATTGAGCGTGGTGTTACCGTAAGTGTTGCTGAAACTTTTATTAATGGCAAAAACATCACGACCAAAATAACCCGATAAATAAAGGTTGTTGTTGTCGTTTATTTTATAATTTAATTTGGTATTTAAATCATAAAAGTAAGCCGAGTTGTTTTTTTGATCTTCCGAAAGTTTTAAGAATAAATGGGCATAAGATGATCTTCCTCCAATTAAGAAAGAGCCTTTGTCTTTAACGATTGGACCTTCGGCAAGTATACGGCTTGAAATTAAACCAATTCCACCATTCACGTGGAAATCTTTACTATTTCCATCTTTTTGATAAATATCCAAAACGGAAGAAGCTCTTCCTCCAAAGCGAGCTGGAATTCCTCCTTTATATAATTTTAGATCCTTGATAGCATCGGGATTGAAGACCGAGAAAAAACCAAAAACATGCGAAGAATTATAAATTGTAGCTTCGTCAAGTAGAATTAAATTCTGGTCTGCACCGCCACCGCGAACATTAAATCCTGAAGCGCCTTCACCAGCATTTGTTACTCCTGGTAAAAGTAAAATGGATTTGATTACATCAACTTCGCCAAGAACAACTGGCATTTTTTTGATTGAGGAAATAGAGAGTTTGTTCACACTCATTTCGGGTGTTCTAATATTAGCTCTGCCTTGATTGTTGGTTATGACTACTTCTTCAAGTTGCTCGCTATTTTCAGTAAGTGCCCAATTTAACTTGTTGCTTTTTGTAATAATGATGTCTTTTGTAATGTTTTGATAACCAATGTAACTGATGTTGATTTTTTGAGTTCCCGAAGGAACACTTATAGAATAAAAACCATATTCATTGGTTGTGGTTCCAATTTTTAACTCTGGAAAATAAATAGAGACACCAATTAAGGTTTCGTTGTTTTTAGAATCTGTGATAATACCGCTTAGGGTGATTTTTTGCTTAACCGATTCTGTATCGTTTTGCCCAAAAAAGTGGAAACAAATCAATAGTGCTGAAAATAGAAAACTAATTTTTTTTGTAATCATTTTTTGAAGTTTGAATTACAAATTTCAATCATTATACTAGAAAAGACAAGAGGAAAACTGTTAATTATTGATTAATATTGAGGGTTAATTTAGATATTAGATTTTTGTCTAAAAGCGGTGTTTTTTAATGTTTTAAATAAAAAAAAGACAACCCTTTCGAGTTGTCTTTAGTTTGTTTATGAATAAATAAAATTAAGCTAATACAGAAATTTTATCTAAAATTGTATTGAAAGTAGTGCTTGGACGCATTGCTTTGCTTACTAAAGCAGGATTTGGTTGGTAGTAACCACCAATTTCCTGAGCTTTACCTTGAGCACCAATTAATTCAGCATCAATTGCGGCTTCGTTTTCAGTCAATTCTTTCGCAATTGGAGTAAAAATAGCTTTCAGTTCAGCATCTTTATCTTGAGCAGCTAAAGCTTGAGCCCAGTATAAAGCTAAGTAGAAGTGAGAACCACGGTTGTCAATTTGACCTACTTTTCTAGCTGGAGATTTATCGTTTTTCAAGAAAGCATCGTTAGCTTGATCTAAAGTTTCAGAAAGAACGATTGCTTTTTCATTATTTAAAGTTTGTCCTAAGTGCTCTAATGAAGCGCCTAGAGCTAAAAATTCTCCTAATGAATCCCAACGTAAATAACCTTCAGTAATGAATTGCTCAACGTGTTTTGGAGCTGAACCACCTGCACCTGTTTCAAACAATCCTCCTCCGTTCATTAATGGAACGATAGATAGCATTTTAGCAGAAGTTCCAACCTCTAAGATTGGGAATAAATCTGTTAAGTAATCACGTAATACGTTTCCAGTTACAGAGATAGTATCTAAACCTTTGATGATTCTCTCTAGAGTAAACTCAGTTGCAGCAACTGGGTTTAAAATACGAATATCCAATCCTGTTGTGTCGTGATCTTTTAGGTATGTGTTTACTTTTTCGATTAATTGTCTGTCGTGTGCTCTGTTTTCGTCTAACCAGAAAACAGCAGGAGTGTTCGATAAACGAGCTCTATTTACAGCTAGTTTTACCCAGTCTTGAATAGGAGCATCTTTTGCCTGACACATTCTGAAAATGTCATTAGCTTCAACGGCTTGTTCCATCAATACGTTTCCGTTAACATCTACTACACGAACAACTCCGTTAGCCGACATTTGGAATGTTTTATCATGAGATCCGTATTCTTCTGCTTTTTGAGCCATCAAACCTACGTTTGGAACAGATCCCATTGTTGTTGGATCAAAAGCACCGTGTTTTTTACAAAAATCGATTGTGGCTGTATATACTCCAGCGTAAGAACGGTCTGGAATGATTGCAATAGTATCATGTAGTTTTCCTTCTTTGTTCCACATTTGACCAGAAGTACGAATCATTGCTGGCATAGAAGCGTCAACGATTACATCTGAAGGAACGTGAAGGTTAGTAATTCCTTTGTCTGAATTTACCATTGCAAGAGCTGGTCCGTTTTCAATTGCTTGATTGATGGCAGCTTCAACTTCTGCTTGTTGTGGGTGACCTGCAATTTTTGCATAAACATCACCTAAACCATTTTTAGTGTTTACGCCAAGTTCTGCAAATAAAGTAGCGTATTTTTCGAATACGTCTTTAAAGTAAACTTCAACGATGGCTCCAAAGATGATTGGGTCAGAAACCTTCATCATAGTAGCTTTTAAGTGAACAGAAAGTAAAACGCCTTGTTCTTTTGCTTCAGCAATTGTTTTAGCAACAAAAGATTTTAAAGCGTTTAAGTGCATTACTGAGCTATCGATAATTTCACCAGCTTTCAATGGAGTACTAGCTTTAAGTACAGTTGTTGTGCCGTCTTGTCCAACAAATTCGATTTTTACATCAGTTGCATCAGCTACAGTAAGTGATTGCTCACTTCCGTAAAAATCTCCACCTTCCATAGAAGCTACTGCTGTTTTTGATTCAGCAGACCAAGCGCCCATTGAGTGTGGATTCGCTTTTGCATAATTTTTAACCGCTTTCGGAGCTCTACGATCAGAGTTTCCTTCACGTAAAACTGGGTTTACTGCAGAACCTAATACTTTTGCGTATTTAGCTTTAATAGCTGCTTCAGCGTCATTTTGTGGTGTTTCTGGGTAGTCAGGAACGTTATAGCCATGAGCCTGTAATTCAGCAATAGCTCCTTTTAATTGAGGAACAGATGCAGAAACGTTTGGTAATTTAATAATGTTTGCTTCTGGAGCAGTAGCTAATTTTCCTAATTCCGTTAATGAATCTTTTACTCTTTGCTCCTCAGTTAAAAACTCAGGGAAATTAGCAAGGATACGAGCTGCAACTGAAATGTCTTCAGTTTCAATTTCGATGCCTGCTGTAGCTGTAAAAGCTTGTACAATTGGTAAAAACGAATAAGTAGCTAACAAAGGTGCTTCGTCAGTTAATGTGTAAACAATCTTTGATTTTTGTGTCATTTTTTTTGTTTTATAATCGTAATTCTCTGTGAAAGAATGTGAAATGTATTGTTTGCTTTGAATAAAGCGGTGCAAAGATATGGAAATCAGACTAAAATACCCTCTGCTTTGTTATAGTTTTGAGTGAATTATGGGAATACTAACGACATTGTTGTAAAATGTTATTTTTTTAAAGAATGTTCGGATAGTTTTGTTGTTTGTTATGGGATTGTTATAGCAAAAAAAAGTCCCGATTATTATCGGGACTTTTATGATAAAGAGATAAAAGATTATCTTCTTTTGTCTTTGATTTTTGCTTTTTTACCAGTAAGCTCTCTGAAGTAGAAAATTCTAGCTCTACGTACAGCACCTTTCTTATTGATTTCAATTTTTTGTAAAGCTGGTAAGTTGATAGGGAAGATACGCTCAACACCTACTGCTCCAGACATTTTACGAATTGTAAAAGTTTCAGTACTTCCAGTACCTCTTCTTTGGATTACAACTCCTTTAAAGAACTGAGTTCTTGTTTTTTCACCCTCTTTAATTTCGTAGTAAACTGTGATTGTATCTCCAGCTCCGAAATCAGGGAAATCTTTTTTTGCAACAAATTCGCTATTAACGAAATCTACTAAATTTGCCATTTTAATGCTAATTTTGGATTAATATCGGACTAACATTCACGGGTATCGCCAGAGGTTAATCAAATGTGGCTGCAAAAGTAGTTAAAAAAATTAAATTCCAATAAAAGAAATTACAAATTCCAATAAAAAAATTAAACTCTAAATAAAATCATATCCCAAATGCCGTTTTTCAACTGCTTAATCAATTGGAATTTGGAATTTAAAATAGTAGAATTTTAAAGGAAATTTATTCTAATAAATCCGGTCTTCTATTTTTAGTGTGCTCGTAAGCCATATCTTCTCTCCATTTGTCAATTTTGGCAAAGTTTCCACTGGTTAATACTTCTGGGACTTTCCAGCCTTTGTAATCAGCAGGTCTGGTATAGATAGGTCCTGATAATAAATTATCCTGAAAACTATCTGTAAGTGCTGAGGTTTCATCGCTTAAAACACCTGGAATTAATCGGATTAAGGCATCTGATAAAACTAATGCTCCTAACTCTCCGCCGCTTAGTACATAATCTCCAATTGAAATTTCTTTGGTAATAAAATGGTCGCGAACTCTTTGATCAACTCCTTTATAATGTCCGCAAAGAATGATGATGTTTTCATACATTGACATGGTATTAGCCATTTTTTGATTCAAAGTTTCTCCATCAGGTGACATGTAAATGATTTCGTCATAGGTTCTTTGACTTTTTAAATAGGTGATGCAATCGTCAATAGGTTGGACCGTCATTACCATTCCTGCTCCGCCACCATAAGGATAATCGTCTACACTTTTTTGTTTGTTTGTGGTGTAATCTCTTAAATTATGAATATGAACTTCTACAAGGCCTTTATCTATTGCTCTTTTCATGATAGAAGCTTCAAATGGACTGCGTAATAGTTCTGGTAAAACAGTAATAATGTCAATGCGCATGATTGTATTTCTAAGTTTGAATGCTGCAAAGGTACAAAGTTTTTTTTCAGAAGTAATCTAGTGTGGTTGCGGTGTTTTTTTATTTGGTAAATAATGTCTAGCCTCTAATTTATTTTATTGTTTTTAAAGTGAAAATAATTTTCTGTTTTGTACATGGATACATTCTATAATTTAATTAGTAAATTTGCGCTTCAATAAAAATTTTAAAAAATGGAAAACGGAATATATGCTAAATTCAATACCGCTAAAGGTTCGGTTTTAGTAAAATTAACCCACGATTTAACTCCAGGAACGGTAGGTAACTTTGTAGCCTTAGCTGAGGGAAATTTAGAAAATAATAAAAAACCTCAAGGGGTAAAATATTATGACGGATTAACTTTTCACAGAGTAATTCCTGATTTTATGATTCAAGGAGGATGTCCTTTAGGTTCAGGAACTGGAGATCCGGGATATAAATTTGATGATGAATTTCACCCAAGTTTGAAACATGATAAACCAGGGGTGCTTTCTATGGCTAATGCTGGTCCTGGAACAAATGGTTCTCAATTTTTTATTACTCACGTGCCAACTTCTTGGTTAGATGGAAAACACACTGTTTTTGGACATGTTGTAGAAGGACAAGAGGTTGTTGATGCTGTTGCTCAAGGTGATGTTTTGGAAACTTTAGAAATTATCCGTGTAGGTGAAGAAGCTCAAAAGTGGAATGCTGTTGAAGCGTTTAGAGTTTTTGAAGGAAACAGAAAAAAACGTTTAGAGGCTGAAAAAGCGGCTGCTGAAGAAGCTTTAGAAAAATTAGCTGCAGGATTCCAAAAAACGGAAAGCGGATTGCGTTACCAATTTATCCAAAGAGGTGAGGGTAAAAAAGCAGAAAACGGAAAAACGGTTTCTGTACACTATACAGGACAATTACCGGACGGAAAAGTTTTTGATAGTTCTTACCCACGTAAAAAACCAATCGAATTCCCATTAGGACAAGGTAATGTAATTGAGGGATGGGACGAAGGTATTGCTTTGTTACAAGTAGGAGATAAAGCTCGTTTTGTAATTCCAGCTCATTTAGGATATGGATCTCGTGGAGCCGGAGGAGTAATTCCACCAAACGCTACTTTGATTTTTGACGTAGAATTAATGGACGTTAAATAGTCTTTTTAATATAGTTTATTATAAAATTGAAATCTCATCTTGTTGTAAAAAACGAGATGGGATTTTTTTTTTTTTTTTACTGAATATTTATGACATAAAAAAACACCTTCAAAACAGGAGGTGTTCAAAATAATATTTAGGTGTTTTTAGAATTATTTACAGCAATTACTTTTAATGTTTTAATTCCGGATGGTAATTGCCATTCTATTTCATCACTTTCTTTAAAACCAATTACAGCAACGCATAATGGTGCTAAAATAGAAATTTTTCCTTCTTTAAGATTAGACTGTGAAGGCATTACAATCTGGATACTCATTTGCTTATTCGTCTTAAGATCTTCAATTACAACATGCGAATTAATTCGGATGATATTTTCGTCTAAAATGTTTTCTTCATTAATGATAGCGCGGTCTAATTCCTGTGTTAGTAACGCTATTTCTCTAATGTTAGTGCTGTCTTTTGCATTTTTAGTTAATTCACGCAAAATGTTGTAGTCTGTAATTGTTAAAGTGGGTATTGGTTTCATAATATAAAATTTAAAATTATTTACAATAAAAAATATTATTAGTGCTCAATAGCTAAAATGTTGCTTTTGAGTACTAAAAAAAAGATTAAATAAAAAAGTTACTGGAATAATGACCAGTTAAAAAATAAAATTAAAAAAGAAATCCTCCGCTCTAAAGAAAAATTAAAATGAACGGAGGCCTAATTGATAAAGGCTTTGTTATGAGGAAAAAGTGCAGCAACATTTTGTTTTCCTGAAGAAGAAAACAAAAAAGAAGATGTTGTAACAAATGTAATAGTAATCATGAATGATAATTTTCCTGAAAGAACAAAGTTAACTAAAGATTTTGTGTTTTGCTGTTATTTCCACTTAATATTACATCCAATACTTGGTTTTTGATTGGGATTAATAATACGATTGTATAAAATGCCGTCAATAGCGCCACGTAAATCGCTTCCGCTTAATGGGATTCCGTTTCCGGGACGGCTATCGTCGAGTTGACCGCGATACACTAATTTGTCTTGATTGTCAAATAAATAAAAATCAGGTGTGCAGGCGGCGTTGTACACTTTGGCTACTTCCTGAGTTTCGTCATAAAGGTATGGGAATTCAAAATTGTTTTGGAAACCATATTCTGCCATTAATTCAGGTCCGTCTTGAGGATAATTAATTACGTCATTGCTTGAAATAGCAATAATACCTATTCCTTGTACTCGGTAATCATTGGCGATTCTTATAATCTCATCGATTACATGATGAACAAAAGGACAGTGATTGCAAATAAAAAATACTAAAGTTCCTTTTTCTCCTTTTAAATCAGAAAAAGAGTAGAAATTGTTTGATATTGTATCTTTTAAATAAAATTCAGGAGCTATAGTTCCTAGATCAATCATATTTGAAGGGGTACATGCCATTATGCAAATGAGTTAATTTGAGGTATAAAGTTACTAAAATTGAAAGTGTTTAAAATGTAAAAACTAATTTTGGAGAAAAATAATACTTTAGAATTTTTATGGAAACGAATCTGACTTGGTCTGAATTTGAAAAAGTAGCGATGCATGTAGGAACAATTATCGCAGTAAATGATTTTCCAGAAGCCCGAAAACCTGCTTTTCAGCTTACGATTGATTTTGGTGAAGCCATTGGAATCCGAAAAACATCGGCTCAAATAACTAAACGATATTCTAAAGAACAGCTTTTAGGCAGACAGATTGTTGCAGTTGTAAATTTTCCAAAAAAGTAAATAGGTAAATTTATGAGCGAATGTTTGGTTTTGGGAGCCGTTGGACAAGAAGGCGATGTTATCCTACTAGCTCCCGATTTTAAAGTTGAAAATGGTTTACGAATAGGATAACTATTTATTATTTTTCGATTGGTAAATTGTGGTCTAGTCCCCATTCTGTCCAAGAACCATCATATACCGCTTTTTGTGAATTGTTTAAGATTAATTCGTAAGCAATAAGATTAATACAGGCTGTAATACCAGAACCGCAGGAAAAATATAAGTTTTGATCCTGATGTGGCAGGATTTGTTTTAATTCTTCTTTAGGTAAATAATGTCCGTCTTTTAAAACTTTTGTAAAAGGGAGGTTCACGGCATTTGGAATATGTCCGCTTCGTAAGCCTTCACGAGGTTCTTCCGTTTCTGCATAAAATCGATCCGATGAACGGGCATCAATCACTACAGCTTCTTTAGAAGTGAGATTATTTAAAATTTGAAATTTATTTTTGAACATTTCTGGTTTGAAATGGGCTTCAAAATCGCCTTTAGGATAAGATTGAGGATTTACTTTTTGTAATGCGCCTCCCTCTTTTTCCCAAGCTGGAAATCCGCCATCTAAAACCCAAACATTTTCATGTCCCATGCTTTTGAATAAATACCATGCCCGAGGACTGGAATAGATTCCTTTGGTATCATAAACAACAATTTTGCTATGCTTGCTAATGCCTAGTTTTCTTGCTTCTTCGGTAAAAGCTTCTGGTTGCGGTAAAGTGTTTGGTAAAGGTATAGTGGTGTCGCTAAATTTGTTTTTTATATCAAAGGTACGAGCGCCTATGATTTGTAATTCATGTGGGGGACTATCCAAGACAGCATCTAAAATTATTAATTCGGGGTTGTCAAGATTGTCTTTGAGCCAACTAACAGATACGATAGGAGTTTTCATTTGATGATTCTTTTTGTGGTTATTGTTATACTAAGTTACAAAAAAGAATGGGCTTGTGTGATAAAGCAATGGTAAATAAAAAAGCCTGAAAACTATTTTCAGGCTTAAAAGTTATTTGTTTTCTAAGGTTTCGGCAGCTTTATGGATAACTAATTGAGGGAATGGAATTTCAATTCCTTCTTTGTCAAAAGTGATTTTGATTCTTTTTCTGAGTTCGCCAGTAATGTCCCATTTTTTATCAGGAAAACTTTCTCCTAATATTTTTAAAACTATGGAAGAGTCGGCAAATTCATCAATTCGAAGAAATTGTGGTGCTTGGATTATATATTCTTTCCATAAAGGATCATTGGCAAGTTCATTTCCTATTTGGTTTATGACATTAATGACTCTTTCAATGTCACAGTTGTAAGCTACTCCAATATTGATATTGATTCTGGAGAATTCATTAGAAAGGTTAGAAACCCTTTTGATTTCACCATGTGGGATATGATGTACGGTACCGTCCAGATCTCTAAGGGTTGTTTTTCGTAGCGTAATTTGTTCGACTTTTCCGCTGGCCAAATCTAAATTGACAACATCTCCTACGCGATATTGATTTTCCAGAATAATAAATAGTCCAGAAATAATATCACGAATGAGATATTGACCTCCAAAACCGAATGCTAAACCTACAATTCCAGCAGCTGCAAGGATAGGGCCAATTTCGATCCCAAATTCATTCAATACCATCAATATGGTAATGCATAGAATAGCAATTTTTGTGGTGGTAGAAAATATTTGAATAAGCGTTGTTTCTCTTTTTTCTTCCGCTTCTTTTGAAGAGTATTTATCCGGTCGTATTGCTATACGTATAGCTTTTTGGATAAAGCGGATTAAAATTTTGTTTAGTAAAAAGGCAATACTTACGATGAAGATAATTTTTGCACCGCTTGTCAATAACCAAGGAATAATTAATTCGGTGTACTGAATTAAGTTTTTACTCAAGATGTCTTGCCAATTAATTGTAGTTAAGTTCATTTTTTCTCTTTTTAATTAATAAAAAAAGTCCAAAAATCAACTATTGATTTTTGGACTTACGAATGTTTAACCTTATAAAGCTTGATGAATATTAAATTAAATATCGTCAAAATCAATATCGGTGAAATTAGATATTTGAGGTACACCATCTTCAATGTTTACTTTGTCTGTAGTGTATTCCTTTTTAAAATCTTTTTGATGTCTTTCTGAAATTACTTCTTCTCCTTTGTGGTTTAATACATAAGATGTCATTTCTCCAAGGATTTCTGTAAAGGCAGTAAAGTCCTCTTTGTACAAATATATTTTGTGTTTTTTGAAATGAAACGAACCGTCTTCTTCTGTGAATTTTTTACTTTCTGTAATGGTAATATAATAATCATCAGCTTTGGTAGCTCTCACATCGAAGAAATAAGTTCTTCTTCCTGCACGTAAAACTTTAGAAAAGATTTCTTCTTTTTCTAACATGTCATTTTCTCTCATAATCCGTTCTGTACAATAATATGGTTGTTAATTGAAACCAAAAATGATAAAAATATATGTATAAAGCAAGATTTATAGTAATTCTTTTTCAGAAAGTTGTTTTAAATATAATGAGGCATAATAGCCTTCTTGATTTATAAGCTGGTTATGAGAACCTTGTTGAATGATTTTACCATCTTCAAGGATAATTATTTTATCGGCATTTTTAGCAGAAGAAACACGGTGACTCACAATGATGGTTGTTTTGTCTTTGCAAATGGCGCTAAGATTATTTAAAATCGCTTCTTCTGTTTCAGTGTCAACCGCTGATAAACAGTCGTCAAACAATAAAATGGGTGGGTTTTTAATGATTGCTCTTGCAATGGAAACACGTTGTTTTTGTCCTCCAGAAAGTGTGATTCCTCTTTCACCTAGTACGGTGTCGTATTGTTTATTAAATCCCATAATGTTGTCATGTACTACCGCATTTTTAGCTGCAGTGGTTACTTCTTCCATACTGGCATCTTCTTTCCCAAATTTAATATTGTTTTTAATACTGTCAGAGAACAAAAAAGCATCCTGAGGGACAATTCCAATGCTGTTTCTCAAATCGAATAAATTGAGTTTGCTAATTTCTTCTTGGTCAATTTTAATTTTTCCTTCGGTTACATCATACATTCTTGAAATTAATGAAAGTACAGTAGATTTCCCCGAACCTGTTTTTCCTAGGATGGCTAGTGTTTCTCCTTTATGAATAGTGAACGAAATGTTTTGAAGTGCAGTAATATTTGTGTCTTCATAAGTATAACTCACATTTTCGAAGCTAATTGTACCTTCGATAGTAGAAGGTTTAGGATTGTTGTTTTTTATTTCAGGTTCGATTTTTAGGAATTCGTTAATTCTTTTTTGAGAAGCTTCGGCCTCTTGAACCATAGAAGAAACCCATCCCAGAGAGGCTACTGGCCAGGTAAGCATGTTAATGTAGAGAATAAATTCGGCAATCGTTCCAATGCTTTTTAAAGTCCCATTGATGTACATAGAACCTCCTACATACACAACAACCAAGTTACTAATTCCTATTAATGCTAACATTAATGGTCCAAATAGTGATTGTACTTTAGCCAAATCCATACTCTTGCTTTTGCTTTCTAGGGCGAGAGCCTGCATGTTATTTTGATGTTGATTTTCTAAAGAATAGGCTTTTATCACTCGTACGCCAGAAAAGATTTCCTGAGTAAAGCTAGAGACTTTGGATAAGTATTGTTGAAAAGTAGTGCTCCTTGTATTGATTTCTGTACTTAGTTTAAAAATAGCATACGACAGTATTGGCAGCGGAAGTAACGTATATAAGGTTAGTAATGGTGATACCTTGTACATATACATAATGACAATGGCAAAACGGATAAAGGTGTTGATAGTATACATAACCGCAGGGCCAACATACATTCTTACTTTGGAAACATCTTCACTAATACGATTCATCAAATCTCCTGTGCGATTTTTTTTGTAGAAATTTTGAGATAGGTTTTCGTATTGTTGAAAAACTTCATTTTTTAAATCAAATTCGATACGACGTGACATTACAATTAATGTTTGACGCATTAAAAAAGTTAAAAATCCAGCAATAATTGCAGTAGCAATGATTAAAAGAATATTTGAAATTAGCTCTTGCTGAAGAACTGCTTTAGGGATATTTGTGTCTTTTGCAAAGTTTTCAATCGCCAAGAATGACTTGCTAATCAGTTTTGGAGTGAAGAGCATGAAGATTTGTGCGATTATGGTGAATAAAATACCAAGTAAAAAATGGTATTTGTATTTGATGAAGTATTTATTTAAATAGAGTAATTCTTTCATTTTTTTAAGAGATTCTATATAGAATTGCTATTGTTTTTAGTTGATTTTTGTCTTTAGTTGATTTTTGAATTCTTAAAAATAATTGATATTTTTAAATTAATTTTTGATTTTATGTTTTAAAAATAAATTATTTGTTTTTTTTATATAGTTTTGAATAGTTATTTTGATGAATTCATAAATATTATTTTAAAAACTGACACAAATGGATGCTACTTTCGTAACAGAAAAGGAACTAAAAAAAATGGATCCTGTTTTTGGACAATTATCGTTTAATGATCATGAACAAGTTGTATTTTGTAATGACAAAGATACAGGTTTAAAAGCAATTATTGGTATTCATAACACGGTTATGGGACCTGCTCTAGGAGGGACTCGAATGTTTAATTACGCTAGTGAATGGGATGCTTTAAATGATGTTTTACGTCTGTCGCGTGGTATGACTTTCAAATCAGCTATTACGGGTTTGAATATTGGGGGAGGAAAAGCGGTAATTATAGGCGATGCAAAAACACAAAAAACACCTGAATTAATGCGAAGATTTGGGGAGTTTGTTCATTCATTAAGCGGAAAATACATTACTGCCGAAGATGTGGGTATGGAAACAAGTGATATGGATTTAGTAAGAGATGTAACGCCATATGTAACTGGTATTTCTGAATCAAGAGGTGGAGCTGGAAATCCATCACCTGTAACTGCTTACGGTGTGTATATGGGAATGAAAGCAGCTGCCAAATCACAATTTGGTTCAGATAATCTGGCAGGTAAAAAAATTGTAGTTCAAGGAATTGGTCACGTAGGAGAGGCGCTAGTTGATTATTTGACAAAAGAAGAGGCAATTGTTACTATTGCCGATATCAATTATGAAAGATTGAATGCTGTAGGTGCTAAATACGGAGCTCAAATTTTTACAGGTTCTGATTTATTTACAACTGATATGGATATATATGCACCATGCGCTATGGGAGCCACTATAAACAATGATACAGTTTATAAAATTAATGCAAAAGTAATTGCTGGTGCGGCTAATAATCAATTGGCTGACGAGAATATTCATGGGGCTATTTTGCAAGAAAGAGGTATAACCTATGCTCCTGATTTCTTGATTAATGCTGGAGGGATTATCAATGTTTATGCAGAATTGGCTAAATATGATAAAAAAGAAATTATGAGCAGAACTGAAAATATTTATAATACCACTTTAGAAATTCTTGATTTTGCAGCACAAAACGGAATTACTACGCATCAAGCAGCTGTAAATGTGGCACAAAAACGCATTGATCAACGAAAATTAGAAAATAGTTAATAAGGTTGTTATAATTCAGGTAGTAGTAGTCATGGTTTTCAAATTAAATGAAAACCATGACTTTTTTTATTTAAGAATTAAAGCCTGATTGGTGAATTTTAATTTTATTATAAAAAGGAAATCCTTATTTTTGCAAACTAATTTTTTAAAAGTTCTTATAAGGTGGTAAATAGACGACACATCCGCGTTAAAGTTATGCAAACCATTTATGCGATGCATCAAAACGGCTCTGATAACTTAGAAAAGGAAGAGAAATTCCTTTTTTACAGTATCGATAATATTCAAGATTTATACCTTACAATGATTTCTTCTCTGCTTGAAATTTGTAAAAAAGAATCTCAATTTTTGCATCTATCAAGCCAAAAACATTTAGCAACTGCCGCCGAACGTAATCCTAACGAGAAATTTATTAAGAACAGTATTTTTGAAATCCTTTCCGAAAACAATTCTTTAAGTATCGCTTTAGAAACAAGAAAAATCAATGCATGGCATTTGCATGAGGATTATATAGCATTGTTGTTGCAGGCTATTAAAGAAAGTTCGTATTATCAAAAATACATGAGTAATCCGGAACGTTCATTTGAGGAAGATAGACAGTTAATTGTAGATTTGTTTACAGAAGTAATTGTTCCAAATGAAAAATTATACGAGTTCTTAGAGGATGATAAATTGACTTGGATTGATGATATCCCAATGGTAAATACGCAAATTATCAAACAATTGAAAGCAATGAAGCCAATTGAGAATGATAATTTTAAAGTGCCAAAATTGTATAAGGACATTGAGGACAAAGATTTTGCAAGAGATTTGTTTCGTAAAACGATTTTAAACGAAAAAGAGTTAGCTAAAGAGTTTGTAGACAAAACACCCAACTGGGATAGTGATCGAATTGCTGAGGTTGATACCATTATTTTGAAAATGGCTATTTGCGAATTTTTGAAATTCCCATCCATTCCAGTAAAAGTGACTTTGAATGAATATTTAGAATTAGCCAAAGAATATTCTACTCCAAAAAGTAGTATTTTTATCAATGGAATTTTAGATAATTTGGTTAAAGAATTAGAAAGTAGTAAAAAAATGATTAAAACCGGTCGCGGTTTAATGTAATAGTATAGTAATCAATTAAAAAGAATTAAATATCATGGGTCAATTAAATCAGTTTTTGCCGTTTATTTTAATGTTTGTAGTTATCTATTTCTTTATGATTAGACCACAACAAAAAAGAGCAAAACAAGAAAAAGAATTTGAAAACAACTTGAAAGTAGGAGATAAAGTAATCACTAAAAGTGGTCTTCATGGTAAAGTTGCTGAATTAGCTGAAACAACTGTTGTTCTTGAAACAATGGCAGGAAAATTAAAAATGGAGCGTTCGGCAATTTCTATGGAAATGAGTGCTTCATTGGCTAAAAAATAATAGCAAGAAAATACGATTATAAAAAAAGTCCCGAAAGGGACTTTTTTGTTTTGTAATTATTTTTTCTTTTTAGCTTTCTTTTTTGATTTCGATTTTCCTTTAGCTTTTTTCTCTTTTAACTTGGCTTTGATTTTTGCTTTTTTCGCTTTCTTCTTTTTGGCCTTTTTAGCCTTGTCTTTTTTCTTTTTAGCTTTCGCTTTGGCGGCCGCTTTTTTAGCCTTTTTTTTCTTTTTGTCCTTTTTCTTAGCCTTGTCTTTTTTTTCTTTTTTAGGTTCAGCGGTTTCTTCGGGTTTGTCCTCAGGATTTACCTCATTTTCAAGACTAGTGCCTTCCTCTTCTATAGATTCAGTAGGAGTTTCTGCAATGATTTCCTCAAGTGGTTTTTCTGTGGTTTCTGTATTTACAGTTGTTTTGGTTCTCCTCCTTGTTGTTTTAGGTGTTTCATTTTCCTGCGGAATTGTTTTTTCAATTTCTTCTTGGTTTTCGCTCATAATAGTTACTGATTTTGGATATTTTAATAAATTTAAATGCCGTGTTTTATTTAGGTTTAGTAAAAAGCACTACTATTTGTTTTTTAAATTTACGTAAAATTCACTTACAATAAATCATTGTGAGCCAAAGATTTTAGCGATCAAAATCATGGAGCAAAAAAAACTCCCATTTGGGAGCTTTTAGTGTATTAATTAGTTGTTCTTTTTTGCTTTAGCCTTAGGTTGTTCTAAACCAAAGTTTGGTAATGCAGTAAGCTCGGCAATTTTTACAATTACTTCAACTGCTTTTTGCATGCTTTCTACTGGAACATATTCGTATTTACCATGGAAGTTGTGTCCACCTGCAAAGATATTTGGGCAAGGTAGTCCCATGTAAGATAATTGGCAGCCATCTGTTCCCCCACGAATGGGTTTAATAATAGGTTTGATGTCCAAAGTTCTCATTGCTTTTTCGGCAATATCTACGATATGTTTTACAGGAAGCACTTTTTCCTTCATATTGTAATATTGATCTTTGATTTCGGCAACAGCAATGTCTTCGCCAAATTGTTTGGCATATTTTTTATTAATTTTGCGTACTATTTTTTCAATTTTTTCTTTTCTTTTTTCGAATTTCTTTTTGTTGTGATCTCTAATGATAAGGGATACTGTGCTTTCTTCAATTGTACCTGAAACATTATGAATATGGTAAAAACCTTCATAACCTTTAGTTCTTTCAGGAACTTCATCAGCGGGTAATTCGTTAATGAAAGCATTAGCAATTAACATAGAGTTAATCATTTTTCCTTTGGCATAACCTGGGTGTACACTTTTTCCTTTGAAAGTAATTTTGGCTCCAGCCGCATTAAAATTTTCGTATTCTAATTCACCTATTTGACTTCCGTCCATGGTATAAGCCCAGTCGCAACCAAATTTTTCCACATCAAAAAAATGAGCACCTCTCCCGATTTCTTCATCAGGAGTGAAACCTACTCTAATTTTTCCGTGTTTAATTTCAGGATGGTTAATTAGGTATTCCATTGCTGTCACAATTTCAGTAATTCCAGCTTTGTCATCAGCGCCTAAAAGTGTTGTACCGTCAGTGGTAATAATCGTTTGTCCTTTGTATTGTAACAAGTCTTTGAAATAATCTGGAGATAAAACGATGTTTTGTTCTGCATTTAGAACGATATCTTTTCCATCGTAATTTTCTATAATTTGCGGTTTTACATTAGCCCCAGTAAAATCAGGAGTAGTGTCAAAGTGAGAAACGAATCCAATAGTAGGAACTTCCTCTTCAACATTACTAGGAAGCGTAGCCATGATATAAGCTTTGTCATCAATTGTAACCTCTTGCATTCCTATTGCTTTTAGTTCTTCTACTAATTGATTAGCTAAATCCCATTGTTTTTTTGAACTTGGAGTAGTATTTGAATTAGGATCCGATTCGGTATCAACAGTTACGTAGCTGATAAAGCGATCAATAATATTTTGCATATAATGGTGTTTTTTTATTGGTTTGCAAAGGTAGTATTAATTTGAACTAAAATAAAGTATGCTTTATTGCATATTTTCTAAAATTTGGATTATTTTGTCTAGTTTTTCAACCTCTAGCGAATTCAATTTTGCTGCTAAGGCTTCAATTTCTAGTTTCGCTTCCTTATTGGTAATATAATCATCCTGAGCTTGAATTCGATCTCTTTCATTTTGTCGATTTTGCGCCATCATAATAATTGGAGCAGCATAGGCAGCTTGGGTAGAAAATAATAGGTTGAGTAAAATAAACGGATAAGCATCCCAATGATAGCAAAAGCCAATAAGATTTAGTCCCATCCAAACGATTACAAAAACAGTTTGCAAAATGATAAAACGCCAAGATCACATTCCTTTGGCAACAGAATCGGCTATACGGCTTCCAAATTCTAGGCTATCATAGTGTCGTTGGTGCCAGTTTTTTGATAAATTCATATTTGTACTTTTTAAATTAGTATGAAGGTATAAAAAAATCGCAAAGACAATGATTGATTTTGCTTTCTTTTGATGCATAAATCGTTGCCTTTGCGATGGATTCTAATTCGGTATTTATATTAAAAATTATTCTCTCAATTTGTTTACTTTTTCTTGTGTTTTGATCAAGTCCTCGTTGAGTTTGTTAATTTTAATTTGCTGTTTACTGATTTTGATGTTTTCTTTTTCAATTTCAGTAGGGCTAAGTTTTCCTCTTGTCTTTTTGTTTTCGAATTTTTTCTTCTCGTTAGCGAGCGTTTTTTCTTCATTAACAATTTTAGCTTTCAGCTTATTGATTGCTTTCTCCTCTGAAAGAATTTTGTCTTGTTTTTTCACTAAATCGTTCAGTTTTTTTTCAAAATTCCGTTCATTTTTTTCAGCTCTTTTAGCCTCTTTTAATGCTCGTTTTTCTTCTCTAATTTTTGTTTTAAGAAGTTTAGCTTCTTCTTTTATCGCTATTTTTTCGGCATCATTTAAAGCTTTAGAATTGTCTTGCACATTCATTTTCATGATAGTGTCTTTTACTGTAGTGACAGTAGTTGTAGTCGTTTTAGTGACTAGTTTTATGGAGTCATTTGTGACATTCTGAGCCCAAAAGAATTGAAAACTAGAAATCATACCTAAGGTAAATAATGTTTTTAGTCTCATAATGATTCATTTTTAAGTTATTAATAAGTAGGTTATCATTGATTTGATAACGACAAATTAAGAAAAATCAGTATAAAATGGAAGTGTTTTGGAACTGTTAAAATTGTAGGTAAATCATTTTTTTATCGTAAGTAGTTGTATTGTAGCTTTTTGTATGAAGGTGTTTTTGTTTTTTTTGGGTTTTATTTAACGTAAGTTTATTAGGTTGTTTATGAGGCTATTTCTTTAAAGTTCTTATTTATAATTTTTTTATCCATTAGATAATTCTATTTTTGCACTCAAATTAAAAACCTATGTACAAACAGCTTATCCGACCATTGTTTTTTTGTTTTGATCCTGAAAAAATTCATCATTTTACCTTTGCATTAGTACGTGTAACTTCTAAAATCCCTGGTTTTTCATCAATCTATAAATCACTTTATTTAGTCAATGATAAAAGATTAGAAAGAGAAGTTTTTGGGTTGAAATTTAAAAATCCAGTAGGCTTAGCGGCGGGTTTTGATAAGGATGCTAAATTATATAAGGAATTATCCAACTTTGGTTTCGGGTTCATCGAAATAGGGACTTTAACTCCTAAAGGACAAGATGGGAATCCAAAAAAACGTTTGTTTCGTTTAAAAGAAGATTCGGCGATTATTAATCGAATGGGATTTAATAATGGAGGTGTGATGGAAGCGGTGGAACGACTAAAATCAAATCCAGGTGTATTAATAGGAGGAAACATTGGTAAAAATAAGGTGACCCCTAACGAAGAGGCTACTTCTGATTATGAAATTTGTTTTGATGCTTTATACGATTATGTGGATTATTTTGTGGTAAATGTAAGTTCGCCAAATACGCCTAATCTTCGTGAATTGCAAGACAAAGAACCGTTGACACAGTTGTTGCAAACCTTGCAAAATAAAAATTTGGCTAAGCCAACACAAAAGCCAATTTTATTAAAAATTGCTCCAGATTTGACAGATGAGCAATTGTTAGATATTATTGATATTGTAAAAGAGACTCAGATTGCAGGTGTAATTGCTACCAATACAACTATTTCACGTGAAGGTTTACAATCAGAAAACAAAACCGAAGTGGGCGGCTTATCAGGGAAACCATTAACCAAGCGCGCTACAGAAGTGATTCGTTTTCTTTCTGAAAAAAGTAATAAGGCTTTCCCAATCATTGGAGTGGGAGGAATTCATTCGGCGGAAGATGCTATAGAAAAATTAGAAGCTGGAGCAAGTTTAGTGCAATTGTATACAGGCTTTATTTATGAAGGTCCAGCCTTGGTGAAAGCAATAAATAAAAAGATTTTGAGCAAGAATTAATCTTGTTGAAATACAAAATGATAAAAGCGTAATTCGTATTTGGATTGCGCTTTTTTTTGTGCTTTCTAAATTTTGCCAGTTTGCAACTTTTAGTATCTTTGGATGCTATGGAGCCAATTAAAATTATCGAATGCCCTCGTGATGCCATGCAAGGTATCAAAAGCTTTATTCCTACTGAGAAGAAAGTCTCGTATATTCAGGCTTTATTGCGAGTAGGCTTTGATACGATTGATGTTGGGAGTTTTGTTTCGCCAAAAGCAGTACCTCAAATGCAGGATACAGCAGCTGTTTTAGAACAATTGGATTTGTCAACAACCAAGAGTAAATTATTAGCTATAATTGCTAATACTAAAGGTGCTGAAACAGCCTCTCAATTTGAAACCATTCACTATTTAGGTTTTCCTTTTTCTATTTCTGAAAATTTTCAAATGCGTAATACCCACAAAACAATCGCCGAATCGATTGTGAGCATGCAAGAAATTTTGGAAATAGGCTATAAAAATAATAAAGAAGTTGTAGCTTACTTATCTATGGGTTTTGGTAATCCGTATGGTGATCCTTGGAATGTTGAAATTGTGGGCGAATGGACCGAAAAATTAGCAACAATGGGAGTTAAAATTCTTTCGCTTTCAGATACTATTGGAAGTTCAACTCCTGATGCAATTCGGTATTTGTTTAGTAATTTGATTCCTAAATATCCTCAAATTGAGTTTGGTGCTCACTTGCATACCACATACGATAAATGGTTTGAAAAAATAGAAGCCGCATACCAATCTGGTTGTCGTAGATACGATGGCGCAATTCAAGGTTTTGGAGGTTGTCCTATGGCAAAAGATGAATTGACAGGAAACATGCCCACCGAAAAATTATTATCGTATTTTACAGCTAATAAAGAACAGTTGAATTTAAATCCATTGAGTTTTGAAAGTGCTTACAATGAAGCATCCAAAGTGTTTAATTCTTATTTTTAGCATGTTTGGGAGATACTATTTTGGTAAGTAAGGAGTTAAAGATAGCTAATTAATTCTAAGAGAATGAAAAAGTATTGTTTTTATAAAATCATTTGCATACTCCTTCTTATGGAAAGTAGTTTTTCTTGTACAAGTGATTTGAACTTTGATCAGGTTAATGATTTAAAACTCACACCTGTTTATGAAGCGAATTTTAGCTATTTTGATGTGCCAGCAAAAAGTTTTGTGTCAGATACTGGAATGGAAATTCCTTGGGCGGGTGATGAATATGATTTTGATGTTTTTAGAGATAAATATCTGAATAGTTATTTACGAAAAGTTGATTTTCATTTCGAAATCAACAATACAATAAAAAGATCTTTTTCCTTAAATATTGTTTTGCTCGATGAAAATAATAAAATATTAACTACAATAAAAAAAGATATTCCCGTCTATACAGGAACAACTAGTATTGTTACTAGTACTGAAATTTTTGAAAATAACAGATTAGAATTATTGAAAAAGACGGTGAAAATGGGTTTTCTGATAAAAATTGGTTCTGGTCCTGCTTTGAATGCAAATAGTACAGGAAATTTAGTTTTACGTTCTAGTGCCACAGTTTATTTGGAAATCTAATGAGAAAGGTTTTTATATTTTTAATGGTACTATTTGTAGTTAATTGTTTTTCTCAGAATAAGCAAGTGTTGTACAATCTTACTTCGGTTCCACAATCTATGATGTTAAACCCAGGAGCAGATTTTAAATACAGCTATTATTTTGGGGTTCCTATGCTTTCAGGGTTTTCTTTTAAAGTGGGGTCTAGTGGTTTTTCAGCTTATGATTTATTTGCTAATGATGGAGTCGATTTTAATCAAAAATTACGAAAGGTGTTGAATACTACCACCAAAAATGATCATGCTGCAATCAATGAACAAATTGAATTACTTAATGGAGGCTTTAAATTAGGAGATTGGCTTGAAGATAAAGGGTATTTGTCTTTTGGATTGTATCAAGAATTTGATTTTTGGAGTTATGTTCCTAAGGATCCGCTCGTTTTGGCATTATATGGTAATCAAAATTACATAGGAAAATCATTTGATTTATCGGATATAAGTGTTAAAGCAGAAGTGCTTACGGTATTGCATCTAGGTTATCACAAAAACATAGCTGATAATTTTATTGTTGGAGCAAGAGGGAAAATTTACTTCAGTGGATTTAATGCTTCATCAACCCAAAATTCGGGTTATATTCTTACTCGACCTTCAAGTACCACTATGTACGAACAAATTATTCGATCTAATTTGACTTTAAATACTTCTGGAGTTTCAAAATATTTAGAAGACGATTATAATGGAGATACGGCTTCGGATGTACAAAATCAACTTCTATTTGGTGGAGATATGGGCTTAGGATTTGATTTAGGTTTTACCTATTATCCTAAAAAAAATACTCAAATTACCGCTAGCATGCTTGATGTTGGTTTTGTTAAACATACTAAAGATGTTGCAAATTATACTTATAGTGGTATCTACAAATACGAAGGGATTAATCCTAGTTTTACGAGCACAGATGATCCAGATGGTGTTTATAGTGATTTTAATGAGGCAATTAAAAGAGATACTTTGTACAATAAATATACTACTTGGCGTCCTGTAAAATTAAATGCGTCTTATCAATATTCATATGGGGTAAGCAAGGACGAAGACTGCGTGTGTGAGGCAGGAGAAAAACCATTCAAGAATGCAGTTGGTGCGCAACTTTTTATAATGAGTACACCAAGGCTTCCTATTACCGCTTTAACGGGATTCTATCAAAGAAATATATCAAATAAGTTACAATTAAAAGCTACCTATACATTGGATTCTTATTCCTATACCAATATTGGATTGGGGTTGTCTGCTAGATTGGGAGCCTTCAATATGTATTTTATGGGGGATAATTTATTAGGCTATCGTGATTTGTCAAAATCACAAAGTCTTTCTTTTCAATTTGGGTTTAATTTTATTTTTAAAGATAGTAATGAACCACCTAGTCGATACTAGAGTTAAGAATGTTTTGTAGCTTAAATAATATTAACAAATAGCTCGAATTGGACTCTAAAATTTAATTGGAATACAAATTTAATAAATCAAAATAATTTGCTATATTTGCACGCAATTCAACTAGAAATTGCAACATGATAGCACACAATTCAAAGATTATCGGTGAAGGTTTAACTTACGATGATGTATTATTAGTTCCTAATTACTCACAAGTGCTTCCTCGCGAAGTGAGTATCAAAACAAAATTCTCAAGAAACATAACACTTAATGTTCCTATTGTATCAGCTGCTATGGATACAGTAACCGAAAGTTCTATGGCTATTGCTATGGCACAAGAAGGAGGAATAGGTGTTTTACATAAAAACATGACTATAGAGCAGCAAGCTGCTAAAGTACGTAAAGTAAAACGTGCTGAGTCAGGTATGATTATCGATCCAGTAACTTTACCACTTACGGCTACAGTAGCTGATGCTAAAGCCGCAATGAAAGAATACGGAATTGGTGGAATTCCAGTAGTTGATGAAAATCAAACATTAAAAGGAATTGTGACTAACCGTGATTTACGTTTCGAAAAAAACAGTACACGTCCTATCGTTGAGGTAATGACTAAGGAAAACTTAGTAACCGTTGCCGAAGGTACTTCATTAGCTGAAGCTGAAGTAGTTTTGCAAGGACATAAAATTGAAAAATTACCAGTAGTAGATCAAGATAATAAATTAGTAGGTTTGATTACATTTAGAGATATTACTAAATTGAATCAAAAACCAAATGCTAATAAAGATAAGTACGGTCGTTTGCGAGTAGCTGCCGCATTAGGGGTTACTGCTGATGCTGTAGAAAGAGCGACTGCTTTAGTAAATGCTGGAGTAGATGCTGTTATTATTGATACCGCTCACGGACATACTAAAGGAGTGGTTGATGTTTTAAAAGCGGTTAAAGCACAATTTCCAGATTTAGATGTTGTGGTTGGAAATATTGCTACACCAGAAGCTGCTCAATATTTAGTAGAAAATGGTGCTGATGGAGTAAAAGTAGGTATTGGACCTGGTTCAATTTGTACTACACGTGTGGTGGCAGGTGTTGGTTTTCCTCAATTCTCAGCTGTATTAGAAGTAGCCGCTGCTATTAAAGGTTCGGGTGTTCCAGTTATTGCTGATGGAGGTATTCGCTACACAGGAGATATTCCTAAAGCTATTGCTGCCGGTGCTGATTGCGTAATGTTGGGTTCATTATTAGCAGGAACTAAAGAATCTCCGGGAGAAACAATTATTTTCGAAGGAAGAAAGTTCAAATCCTATAGAGGAATGGGATCTGTAGAAGCGATGCAAACAGGTTCTAAAGACCGTTATTTCCAAGATGTTGAAGATGATGTGAAGAAATTAGTTCCAGAAGGAATTGTAGGTCGTGTTCCTTACAAAGGGGAATTAAATGAGAGTATGTTACAATTCATCGGAGGATTACGTGCTGGTATGGGATATTGTGGAGCAAAAGATATTGCTACCTTACAAGCTACTGGACGTTTTGTGCGTTTAACTTCAAGCGGAATTTCTGAAAGTCACCCTCACAATGTTACAATAACAAAAGAAGCTCCAAATTATTCTAGATAATTCTACGCTTATAATTATAAAAAACGAAAGGCTGTCTTTGATTAGACAGCCTTTCGTTTTATAAAATATTATTTCAAAACATGTGTTGCTAAAACATTATGTACATCATAAACATTAACCGATTTATTAAATTGTTTTCGAATACTAGGCGTTTGTTCGCTTGAAACCCAAATTTTCAATTCCGCTTCCAAATCAAAGGTGCCAGCAGTTTCAATACTGAAGCGACTAATGCTTTTATAAGTGATTGATTTGTATTCTGTTTTACTTCCTGTAACACCTTGTTTGTCAATTAGAATAAGTCTTTTGTTGGTGAAGATAAATACATCTCGAATAAGTTTGAATCCTAGTTCTATTTCTTCACTGCTAATAAGTAGTTTGCCATAATCTTTTTTTAACTCCTCTTGGCTTACAGTTCCTGCGTTACCAAGTATTGCCGAAAATAATCCCATAATTAATTATTAAATTGTACTACTCGTATGGCTTTTCGTTTACGCCCCGTTTATTGGTTTCTGGACTCCTTTTTTTTAATAATGAATTTAAAATCAGATTGATAGAAATTAGTACGAATATATAATTTTGATTTGTTATTTATGAGGGCAATTTAAAAATAGTTTATAAGCAAAGTGTAATTTGGAGTTTTTTTCCAACAATGATTCCCTCTTTTTTACGGATTTCGGCTTTTAAAGGAAGAAGGTAAGTTTTCATTTTAGTATCAAACCAAATTGCTGTTTTCCATTCGGTTTTTCCGGTTTTGGCTACCGCTTTTAATCTTCCCCAGCCTTCTTCTTCTGATTGCAAAGCGGTTCTGATTTCGGTAGCTAAATGTTGAGGCAATGAAATAAAATACCAGCCTCCGGGTGCTGCGTGTTGCCAGGCTTCGGCTTCAAACTCATATTTTATTCTTGCATTCAATTTTTATACAATTAAGTAAGTCCTGAATTAGTTTTCAATTCCAAAAGTAAATAAAAATAGTAGCTTACTAAAGCCGGTTTTTATCGATATTTTTAGAGTAATACAAATGATTAGTATTTTTTGAAGAAAATGAAAAATAACATTCATTCTAGAAGCTTGTTTTTTTATATTTATGCACATAGAATTTTATGTACATTATGGATATCAAACAGCCCCTTATAGATAACGAACAAAAACGTTTGGAAGCACTTCAACGTTATAGTATTCTCGATACATTACCCGAAAGTACCTTTGATGATGCAACTAAACTCATCTCCTATATTTGTGGAGTTCCCATAGCTCATATTTCATTTATTGATGATAAAAGACAATGGTTTAAGTCTGAAATAGGTATCGGAGTTTCAGAAGTACCTAGGGAAATTAGTTTTTGTCAGTATACAATAATGGAATCGGAAATAGTTGAAATTAACGATACTTTTTTGAACGAACGATTTAAAGAAGATCCTAATGTTACTGGAGGATTTAAAATAAGATTTTATGTTGGTGTTCCATTGACAACTCCAGATGGTTTCAATATTGGTACTTTATGTGCTTTGGATCATGTTGTTAAAAAACTTGATGAGAATCAAAGAAATGCTTTATCTATTCTTGCAAAGCATATAATGGAACACCTAGAATTGCGAGTAAAAAACACAGAGCTCGATATTCAAAAGAATATTGCCGAAAAAGCACTTGAGGCTAAAGAAAGATTTCTAACAAATATGAGTCACGAAATTAGGACGCCATTAAATGCTATTATAGGATTTACAGATCTTTTGGCGGAAACCAATTTGGACGTAAAACAGCGGGATTATATAAGTAGCGTGCAATCCGCTGGGGAAAATTTATTTTTGATAATTAATGATATTTTAGATCTTTCAAAAATTGAAACTGGTAATTTGACTATAGAACAGCATCCTTTTAATCTAATAAAAGCGCTTAAGCATGTTTATAATTTATTGAAAATTAAAGTTTCAAAGGAGATTGAGTTTAATTTGTTTCTCGATGCCGATTTGCCTCAAATGATAATCGGTGATCAAGGAAGACTCAATCAAATTTTAGTGAATCTAATTGGGAATGCCATTAAGTTTACGGCCGAAGGTTTTATTACTATTGAAGTGAAAAAAATGGAAGAAAGTAATGAGTATTATTCGTTGCGATTTTCTGTAAAAGACTCGGGAATTGGTATACCTGAGGACAAACTTAAAATCATTTTTGATCGTTTTACTCAAGTTGAAGATAATATTACTCGAAGATTTGGAGGAACAGGACTTGGTCTTAATATTGTAAAACAACTTGTTGAACTTCAGGGTTCGGAAATCCATGTAAAAAGTAAGGAGGGACGAGGTTCGGAATTTTTCTTTTTAATGAAATATCGAAAAACGGACTTAATTGAAACAGAAACTATATCCCAACAAGAAGATGATTTAGGAAAACTGAAAATTTTAATGTGTGAGGATAATGTAATCAATCAAAAGTTGGCTCGAAATGTCATCAATAACTTTGGTTTTGAAATGGATATCGCTCAAAACGGAGAAGAAGGAATTGCTTTGCTGTTGAAAAACAACTACGATTTGATTTTGATGGATTTGCAAATGCCTCTTATGGATGGTTATCAAACCACGGTACATATTAGAAATGAAATGCAATCCAATATTCCTATCATTGCAATGACAGCACATTTTTTTCCTGGCGAAAAAGAGAAATGTTTGGATATAGGTATGAATGCTTATATACCAAAACCCTTCAAGCAATTAGAATTATTAGAAACAATAAAAAAAGTGATTGTAAAAAATAATAATCATGTTGCGAAAAGAAAGATTGATTTGTCTTATTTAGAAGAAATGGCTTGTGGAAATTCAAATTTCAAACAAGAGATGATTACACTTTTTATTCAAAAAATCCCAACTCAGTTAACCACATTAGTAGAAGCTTTTAAGAGGAATGATTTCGCGATAATACAAAAAACAGCGCATCACATGAAATCTAGTTTTGATATGTTTAAGCTGGAGGATTGGGTTGAAACTATGATTGCTATTGAAAAAGAAGCTTTGGAAGCACAATTTTCTGAGGAAACGAAGATTAAAATTAACTCTTTGAATACCAATATAGCCGAGGTTATTGAAAGTTTAAAGGAACATTAAGTGATTTATGGAAAATATGCTATAATTTTGTACTGTTCCAAATTTATAAACAAAGTTTCCTTTAGGATAAATATTTTAAGCAATGAAAATAGTTTTATCTGAAGATAATGATATCCTACGTAAGTCATTGTCTTTTTTCTTAGAAGCTAACGGCTTTACTGTGGATCAGTTTGCTGATGGTAAAGATGCGCTAGATGCAATTAAAATCAACAACTATGATTTAATTTTGACCGATATAAATATGCCTGGTATAAGCGGTATGGAGATTACGCAGCATGTTAGACAAAATTTAGGGTCAGATATTCCTATTATCATATTCACAACTTCTAGTGTTGAGCAAACTGAATTGGATTCCTTCAATTTAGGAGCTAACGAATTTATGGCTAAACCGGTTAGCCCGGCCGTATTGTTGATTAGAATTAAAAAGTTACTTAAAACAAATGCGTAGTTAAGTGACACCATTCAATTCTCTTATGGTAATTGACAATAACAAATCGTTTTACACTATTTATTTCTAAAAGATTTCAATATGATAATGCTTGCAGGATTATATTTCACTGATGAATGGCTGGAGTCCTTTCTGATTTTTTCAATTGGTTTGTTTGTGACAAGCGCTTTTATATTATATCTTTTAATTATAAGGAGCAGAAACAATAAAATTAAAAAAGCAAAGCAAAGAATAGAATACGATCAATTCATTGAAAAAATACTATTCTCTGTTGTTTTTAATGAAGCTACTTTTTTAACTCTCAAGGCAGATAAAGAGTTCATAAACCTATTTAAAAAAGTCTTTTTTAGAGAGGTATTAATGGAATCTATTATCAATTTACATAAAAATTATGATGGTTTATATGCTGCAAAATTAGAGCAGTTTTATAAAGATTCTGGGTTGATTAATGATTCATTGAAAAAGATAGAAAGTTGCAAATGGGAAATACAATGTAAGGGAATAAATGAACTAGCCGAACTAAATATTGAAGATGCTTTTGATAAAATCATACAATTAGCAACAACGACAAATGTTACCTTAAAAATTACCGCAGTTAGTGCTTCAATTAAGTTAGGAGGAAGTAAAGGGGTAAAACACCTCATTCAACAAACGGATCCAATTGACAATTGGATGCAAGTGAATATAATTGCTGCTTTCAAAAAGCACAATATAGATTCAATTGAAGGGATTGAATTGTTGTTGAAATCTGTAAATCAGACTGTTGCATCGCTTGGTTTGAAATTAATTAAAGAACTAAAACTAACCCAAAAAGTAGGATTTGTAGAAAAGTTAGTAACTGAAACAGATTCTAAAGAATTGCAGCTAGAAGCTCAAAATGTAGTAAAGGCATTAACCGTTTAATTATTAGGTGTATGATTTTTTTTAATGATGATGTAAATTCTTTTTTTCAAACCTACCTTATTCTTATCCTTTTTTATGCCATACTCATAATGTCTTCCTATTTGATACTGGCTTTTCTTTCTACCAAAGAATTAAGGTCTTATCTTAAAAAGAATAGTTTTGTAGATTATGAGGTATTACTAACCAGTGAATTTGCTCCAAGTTTATCACTGATTGCGCCAGCTTATAATGAAAGTTTTACTATTGAGGAAAATGTTAAATCCCTATTGTCCTTAAATTACAATAATTACCAATTAATTGTGGTAAATGATGGTAGTAAGGATAATTCGATGGAAATTTTAATAAAAACCTATGACCTTCAGTTAACTGAAATGGCAATTAGTACTAAAATTAAAACTAAAGAAATCAAAGGTATTTATGTTTCAAGAAATGCGGCTTTTAAGAAATTGATTGTCGTGGATAAAGAAAATGGGGGTAAAGCAGATGCTCTCAATGTAGGACTTAACATTGCTCAAAATCAATATGTAGTATGCATTGATGTCGATTGTATTCTCGATAGAGATTCCTTACTTAAATTGGCAAAACCTTTTTTAGAATCGTATGGTAAACGTATAATTGCTACCGGAGGTGTAGTTAGGATCGCTAATCAGTGCGTTATAAAAAATGGACGTCTGGTGGAGGTAAATATTCCAGATAAATTGTTGCCTAGGATTCAGGTTTTAGAATATTTAAGAGCATTTCTTTTAGGGAGAATGGCTTGGGGTAGGCTAGATGGTTTATTACTTATTAGTGGAGCTTTTGGTGCATTTGATAAAGAAATAGCATTGAAAGTAGGCGGATACAATACTAAAACCGTTGGAGAAGATATGGAATTAGTAGTAAGAATGCGTCGCTTTATGCTTGAAAATAAAATTCCTTATTCTGTTAGTTATATTCCAGATCCACTTTGTTGGACTGAAGCGCCAGAAACATTAAAAGTCTTTAAAAAACAACGTAGTCGCTGGATGAGAGGTACTATTGAAACATTAAGTTTTCATAAAAAAATGTTCTTTAATCCTAAATATAAATTACTCGGAATGCTTAGTGTTCCTTATTGGACATTTTTTGAGTTTTTGGCTCCAGGAATCGAGTTTATAGGTTTGTTTATCACTATATTATTTATCATTTTTGGTTTGATTAACTGGTATTTTTTCTTTTTACTTTTAATATTTGTTTACTTTTTTGCTATTTTATTTTCGGTAATGGCGCTATATAGTGAGGAACGAACGTATCATAAATATCCCAAACAAGCCGATTTTTTCAAGTTGCTAGTGGCTGCCTTTATCGAGCCTTTTTATTTTCATCCCCTTGCTGTATTTTCTTCTTTGGTAGGGTATAAAGAAAAGATACTTGGGGTTAAAGGTTGGGGTGAAATGACAAGAAAAGGTTTTACTAAAAAAGGCTAATATTTTTCTTTTTCGAATAGAGGTTCAAATTTAATCATAGGTGGGTAAGAAGTGTCTTTCTTGTTGGAGTTTTGTTTTCGTCCAAGTACTAATTTCTTCAATGCAACAGCCTTTTTCGTCTTTTTTGATGCAACTTATAATTATATCATCGATTAGGTTGTCGTTTTTATCATTGACAGTAATCGTAGTGAGAACTTGATTTGTATATTGATAATATTGACTATAAAAGGGAGGATAGTGGTCAACAATCTTATGGATAGTTCCGTCTGGATTATAATGGTAAATAGCTTCGTTTTGTTTGAATTGTTTTCGAGTGTAACAACTAATACGTTCCCTATTATTAGTTTTCCATCGAGTTTTACAATAGTAGTTTTCCTTGTCAGGATACATTTGCACGGTAAACCATAGCTTTTTTTGAGTAGATTGAATCATTTGGCCCAAAGAATCAGTAGTAATTGAATTTTTAATTCTTCCGTTTTTGGT
Source organism: Flavobacterium sp. GCM10022190 (assembly GCF_042656445.1). Lineage (NCBI taxonomy): Bacteria > Pseudomonadati > Bacteroidota > Flavobacteriia > Flavobacteriales > Flavobacteriaceae > Flavobacterium > Flavobacterium sp. GCM10022190. The sequence goes on along the minus strand of NZ_JBHSOQ010000004.1, from coordinate 54,093 downwards.
AAAATTCATGGATTTTTTCTGCAAAAGTTTTTTTTGATTGTTTTCAAGAATATAGATTTCTTCAGTTGCTGATTGGATGCCTTTGGGTAATTGTTTTATTTGTGTATATTTTTTGGAAACACAAGAAACTAATGAAAAGGTGAGTAGTAGGAATAAATATAGTGTTTTCATAATTATACCATTTGAATACTACTAAGTTAGTTAATTCTTTGTGCTTGTTTACTTTCATTTATTTAAAATTACGCCGTAAAGTTTGCTATTTAAGTTTCGTGAAATGTAATTTGAATGAGATAATGGAATAAAAAATCCTGTTTTCAGAGGTTTCTAAAAACAGGATTTGAATTTTCTTAGTATGTATTTTAAATCAATGAATACTCGGTTGCTTTGTTTGAAAGTTCCATTAAGTTTTTAACTTTTAGTTTTTTCATTAAATTAAAACGATGTACCTCGGCGGTACGCTTGCTGATTTCTAATGCTTCTGCAATTTCTTTATTTCCTTTTCCAGATAATAAAAGGGTAAGAATTTCTTTTTCTCTTTTAGTTATCGTTAAATCTTCTGCGATAGTAGGTTTTGGTTCTATTGAAGCACTTGTGTTTGTTAATTGGTTGATTAAAATTGAGGAAATATCTCCAGTAAAATATTTACCGCCATTAGCCACTGCATGAAGTGCTTTCATGAATTCTTCTTTGCTAGATCCTTTTAGCAAATAACCATCGGCACCTGCCTTGATTGATTTTAAGACATATTCTTCAGATTCATGCATTGACAGCACAATAATTTTTACAGGATTGTTTTGGTTTCGTAATTTTTCAACTACTTCTATTCCTGTATATTGAGGCATTCTAATATCTACAATAAATAAGTCGGGATTGGTAGTCGTTACGACGTCTAATGCTTCTTGTCCATCTGTAGCTTCTCCAACTACTTCAATATTTTTTTCGCTTTCTAAAAGTGATTTTATACCATCTCTTACAAAGAAATGATCATCAGCAAGGACAACTTTAATCATTTGGTTCATAACGTACGTTTTTTTAAAGGATATAAAATATTTACTTATTTTAAAGTCGTGCAATATACGTATTTTTTACGTATTTTCTTTGCGAAAATTATATAGGAATATTAAATGTAATGCGGGTGCCTTCTCCCGGTATCGAATTGATAAAAACCCTGCCATTAATGTATTGAACGCGTTCTTTCATGAATAGTAATCCCATTCCCGATTCACTATTGCGTTTTTTTTCTACTGTATTAATGTCAAAACCTTTTCCGTTATCGTCAACGGTAATGCTAAGTATGTTATTGCTATGAGAAAGTTGTACGATAATATGGGATGAATCGGCATATTTGATAGCATTATTGATGGCTTCTTGCGTAAGGCGATAAATATTGATTTCGATTAATGAATCTAATCTTTGGTCAAAATCGGTTTTATTGTAAAACTGGACATTCTTTCCAGTAAGTTTGGCTAATTCCAAGGTAAGTTTAGCAATCGAAGAAACAATACCGTGGTCACTTAATTCGGGTGGCATTAGGTTAAAAGTAGCCGTACGAACACCTTTGATAATATCTAAAGATAATTTTTTAAGGTATTCTATTTTTTGAGCCGATTTCTCCTTGTCATCGAGGTTAATACTTTCCAAACTAAATTTTAGTCCCGTAAGCATTTGTCCAATTCCGTCGTGGATTTCTCGTGCAATTCGGTTTTGTTCATTTTCTTGATTTTCAACAATTTTACTAGAAATAATCTTTTGTTGATTTATTTTTTCAATAATATTTTCACGATTTAATCGCTCTACTTCGAGTTCGGCATTTTTACGAATGGTGATGTTGAAACAAATGACTAATAATTCGGATTCTTCTTTGCGGATGCGAACAGGAATCATCGACATATCAAGCCAAAGTTTGTTACCATTTCTGTCGGTTGTATTGATTTCGCCTTGCCAACCGCTTCTTTGTTTGTCGGCAATAATTTGTTCAATTTCCTGTTGTTCCTTGGCAATTTTAGTTAATGCCTTGGAAAAGCTTTTGTCATTATCAAAAGAGGAATTGTATTGTAACAATTTAGAGAATTTCTCCCCCATGTGTATGATTTTACCTTGCGGACTTATACGGCAATATAAAAGAGTGTTCTCCATTGCAAAATTCAGTGATTTTAGTTCTTTTACTGAATTTTCCTTTGCAATGCTTATCGTTTCTGTGTCTCTAGCAAGTTTAATTGCCCTTTTTTCAGAGAGGATAAGTTTTGAGATTAAGACTTCTATTTTTTTATTGGTAGGCTTAAAAATGTATTGGAATTCTAATAGTAATACGAGTAAAGTGAAAGTTAGAATGCCATATTCAATATTACGTTGACGGGTTACTTTTTCGGAAGCTTCATATTCGTATTGACTTACAATGCGATTCATTTTGGTTAGAAAAATGGCCACATTGTCTAAGATTGTTTTTATTTCTTCTGGATAATTGTCTCTAGAAAGTGTTTCTTTATTGTGTGACAAAAATTTTTGAACTGCAAAATCTATTTTGTTAACATTGGGCTTTATGTCTTTATATAAAGTAGAAAGAGTGGTGCTTTTTTCACTAGGGAAATTTAAACTATCGTTTCCTTTTTCAAGAGCAATATGAGTAGATTTCCATAGTTCAAGTGTCTTTTTGATGTTAGCCACTTCTTCATCAATGTTAGAATTTATAGAAGAAGAATTAAGAATAAGAATTTCTTTAGCTAACCGCTGACTTAACATTCGTTGTTTACCCGAAATATTGATTAGCCGAGAGTCGTTAAGCTGACTGCTTATGTTATGCTGAATCAATAACTGACTCAACAGAATCGTAATGGCAATAGTAATTAAAGCAAATAGATACATTTGCTTTAATTGTTTAAAATTAAGATTTTCAGAAAACGCTTTGGCTTCTTTTATCATATTGGAGTTGAATTACAATCCTAAAGCGTCTTTAATTAATTGTAGATTTTCAGGACTGTAGTTAATTTTTAAAGCAGCTTGATGTCCTTTTTCAGACATTTTATTCCAAGTTTTTAGAATAATGTTTTTTAATTTTTCGGTATCGTGTTTTTCTACAAAGGGAGCTAAGTAGTATTCTAAGAATACCAAACAAATTACATCTTCTAATAGTTGGGTTTCTTCATCCTTTTTAAGTAGTTTTTTTTCAATTAAAAAGGAAACTCTTGCTATGAAATCTTCATTGTAACCCGCTTTTTCTAGGATAGTTGCAGTGGTTTTTGCGTGGAATTTTTTTAATTCTTCACGCCATTTTAAATAACCTACACGATCCATTGGATAGGATTCGCGAGCGATTTTCCACCTGCAAATATGTTGTGCTTTAGCGGCAATTTGAACTTCTTCTGAAGCATTAGGTTCAAAATCCATAAGTTTTGCATACATCCTATTGGAGTATAAAAGTTCCTTTGGATAACTTGTAGATTCGTGTATTTCTATATTAGGATCTTGTGCATTTTCGGCATCAATCCATTCGCTTGCTTGTTGGAATTTGCTGTATGTCATTTAGAGTCAATTATACTTCAAATATACATATTTATTCCATAAACCCAATGAATACTTCGCCTTCAACAATTTTTACAGGGTAGGTTGCAATGGTATAATCTTCTCCATTTAAATTGCTTCCATCCTTAAGAGAAAAAGTTTTTTTGTGGATTGGACAGGCAATTTTTGGTGTTTCTTCAGCAGAACCAATCATACCTCTAGAGAGTACCATTTCTAATTTGTGAGGGCATACATTTTGGCAAGCATACCATTCTCCTCTTCTTTCAAAGTTAATTACAGCAATTTGTTTGTCCTTGTATTTAACGCAATTTCCTCCATCAGCAGGAAAGTCAGAGGTTTTACCTGCTTTAAACCAAACGGTAACATCGTTTAGGGTTACACTATTATATTTGTTTAATACGTTTTCCATGATATTTAATTTTTATTTTACCCTGTCTCTTTTTTTAAGAAGAAGAGACAGGATTAGAAATTGTAATTAATTTACTGATTGTTGTGTTTTTTTAGCTTTTAAGATTACCAAGGTTTAGGCATTTTTTGCTCTCTTAATGGGATGTACTCTAGGTTGTCATCGCGGTCATCTGAGTTAGAGAAATGTTTGAAACGTTTCATCATTTCAGGGTCTTCGATAGCTTGTTTCCATTCGCACTCGAAAGTATCAACTAAACCTTGCATTTCTTCTTCCAGCGCGGTATTGATTCCTAAGCTGTCATTGATGATTACATTTTTCAAATAATCGATTCCGCCTTCTAGTTTTTCCAACCATGTTGATGTACGAACTAATGGACCAGCCGTACGGATATAGTACATAAGGAAACGATCCATGTATTTGAATACGGTTTCTTTATCAATTTGTTCGGCCAAAAGTACCGCGTGTTTTGGATTTGCTCCACCGTTTCCGCAGATGTATAAGTTCCATCCGCCTTCCACAGCGATAACTCCAAAATCTTTTCCTCTGGCTTCAGCACATTCACGGATACAAGCCGAAACACCACCTTTTAGTTTGTGTGGAGAACGTATTCCTCTGTAACGGTTTTCCAATTCTATTGCTAATGTGGTACTGTCGTCCATTCCGTAACGACACCAAGCATTACCTACACAGCTTTTTACGGCTCTTAAAGATTTTCCGTAAGCATGACCACTTTCGAAACCTTTGTCAATCAGTTTTTTCCAAATAGAAGGTAAGTCGTTTAATTCAGCTCCGAATAAATCTACACGTTGTGCTCCGGTGATTTTTGTATATAAGTTGTATTCTTTGGCAACTTCTCCAATGGCGATTAATTTTTCTGCGGTTACTTCACCACCAGCCATTCGAGGCACGACAGAGTAGGTTCCGTTACGTTGAATATTAGCTAAGAAACGGTCGTTTGAATCTTGAGAAGTCACATGTTTGTTAGCTGTGTCGTTGTAAATACTAGAGAAGATGGAAGATAGTACTGGTCGGCAAATTTCGCAACCATCACCTTTGCCAACAGTTCCTAGTACTTCGTTGTGATTCGTGAATTTGTTGATTTTTACAATGTCGTATAATTCTTGACGACTATACGCAAAGTGCTCACAAACGACATCTTTTACTTCTTTTCCAAGTGATTTTTGGGCTGCTTTTACTAAATCAGAAACCATTGGTTTACAACCACCACAACCAGAAGTTGCTTTAGTTGCTTTTACAACATCCGATAAAGTTTCGCAACTTCCATCAGTTATAGAACAGCAGATACTTCCTTTAGTTACATTTTCACAAGAACAAATTACAGCCGAATCAGGTAAATCCATGGCACTACCCATCGTAGAACCTTCACCACCTCTTGCTCCTAAGATTAAATCTTCTGGGTTTTTAGGCACTGCCATTCCGTTGATGTAAATTTGGAATAGACTATTGTAATCACTTGAATCTCCTACTAGGATACCTCCAAGTAATTTAGTTCCGTCTTTAGAAACGTTGATTCTTTTGTAGATACCAGTGAATTTATTTTCATAAACAATTGGAGTTCCGTCTTGGTGCTCAATAAATGGGTCTCCAAAACTGGCTACTTCAACACCAATTAATTTCAATTGAGTAGACATGTCAATGCTTTCACGCATTGTTTTTGCATTTCCTAAAATCTGTTCAGCGGCAACATCAGCCATTTCGTAACCTGGCGCAACCAAACCGTAAATCATATGATTGTATAGGGCAACCTCTCCGATAGCGTAAATGGAAGGGTCTGAAGTTTGCATTTGGTTGTCTACCACAATTCCTCCGCGAACACCAACTTCCAGTCCTGCACCTCTTCCTAGTTCGTCCCTTGGTTTGATACCTGCAGAAATGACAAGCATGTCTACTTTAAGCAGTTCTTCTTCTTCAAACATCATTCCGGTGATAGCCTTGTCGCCGTCAATAAATTGTGTTGATTTACTTAGATGTATTTTGATGTTTAGTTCTTCGATTTTTGAACGAAGCATATCGCTTGCTCCTTTGTCTAATTGTCTCGGCATTAAACGAGGAGCAAATTCAACAACATGTGGATTTAGTCCTAAATCGCGAACTGCTTTTGCTGCTTCTAGACCTAGTAATCCACCTCCTAAAACAGCAGCTTCAGTTGCTCCGTTTTGTTTTATTTTGGCTGCATAAGCCATAATAGCGTCTAGGTCTTCTATGGTTCTATATACAAATACTCCTTCTTTTTCCACTCCTTCGATTGGAGGGACGAAAGCTGCGGAACCTGTAGCTAAAACTAAATAGTCGTATGAATAAGTATTTTCTAAATGAGTGGATATTGTTTTGTTTTCTTTGTGAATATCCGTTACTAATTCAGAAGTATTTAATATGATATTATTTTCTTCGTACCAATTTGCTGTTGATAAAGATAAATCGTCAGCAGTTTTACCAGCAAAGTATTCACTTAGGTGAACACGGTCATACGCTCGTCTTGGTTCTTCACCAAATACGGTAATTTGATATTTTTCCTGCCCAGACTTAGAAATAAATTTTTCGCAAAATTTATAACCCACCATGCCGTTTCCGACTACAATTATTTTAATCATAATATCATTATTAAGTATTACAAAGCAAATATACGTATAAATACTTATGCAATATACTTAATTTTTAATTTTTGATGTAAATTGAGATATTATGAAAAGGAGAGGGTTAAAATGGATATTATGTAAAAAAGTGTTGAAGTTTTTTTTGTTTTTTTGGTAAATGATGGCTTGTGTTGAACATTATTGCTGCTTTTTTGTCTGTTTTTAAGATGAAATTATATTGAAAAAGAAGCGGTTGTGGATTATAAACGAAAAAAAAGCACCAAAATAAGTGCGTAAAAAGTACTTATTTTGATGCTTGGGTAATAAAAAATTTCAATTTTTTATTAAGTACAACTACTTAATTCTTTGTGTAATATTTTTTTTGAAACCAAAAGGCAAGATTTACTAAGGCGATTAGAGCCGGGACTTCTACTAAGGGTCCAATGACACCTGCAAAGGCCTGTCCGCTATTAATGTCAAATACTCCGATAGCTACAGCAATAGCTAGTTCGAAATTATTACCTGTAGCTGTGAATGCGATAGCAGTACTTTTTGAATAATCAGCTCCGAAATATTTTCCAATAAAAAAACTAACGATAAACATAATACCAAAGTAAATAACTAATGGGATAGCAATTCGGATTACATCCATTGGAATTTTGACTATTAAAGCCCCTTTTAAACTAAACATGACAATAATCGTAAATAATAAAGCGATTAAAGTAATTGGAGAAATAATAGGAACGTATTTTTTTTGGAACCATTCTTCGCCTTTAATATAAATCAAAGTGTATCGACTAATTATGCCTAAAGCAAATGGAATTCCGAGATAAATACCCACACTTTCGGCTATTTGTGCTATACTAATATTTACTTCAAAACCAGTGTATCCAAAATAAGGAGGAAGTATTGTGATGAAGAAATACGCATAAACACTATATAAAAGCACTTGGAAGATACTGTTTAGGGCAATAAGTCCGGCTGCATATTCTCTATTTCCATCCGCAAGGTCGTTCCAAACGACTACCATTGCAATACATCTAGCCAATCCAATTAAGATAACCCCTATCATGTATTCAGGATAATTACTAAGAAATGTTAAAGCCAGAAAAAACATTAATATAGGTCCGATAATCCAATTTAATAGTAATGAAGCACCTAGTACTTTAGTGTTTTTAAAAACAGAACCCATTTGTTCGTATTTCACTTTCGCTAGTGGCGGGTACATCATTAATATTAGTCCGATTGCTAAGGGAATATTAGTGGTTCCTGATGAAAAAGAATTGATGAAATTGCCACTTGATGGTATAAAGTTTCCAATAGCTACACCAATAACCATAGCTAAGAAAATCCAAAGTGTAAGGTAACGATCTAAAAAACTTAATTTTTTACGGTTAACGACGGGTGTACAATGATTAGTTGACATAGTTATTTTTGAATTTGAGAAAATACGTAAAATAATTCCGTTGCAATTTGTATGCTTCTTTCTTCATATTTTTCAGCTTGTTGCGGCGTGTTGTCAAATGCTTTTGGGTCTTCAAAAGTAATTGGAATGCGTTTTTCGGCTCCTGCGATAAATGGACAACCTTGATCGGCACTCGAACAAGTTAGTATAGCAGCAAATGCAGCTTGTGGATTAAAATTGTTATCAAAAGTTTTAGAAAAAACAATAATAGGGTGGGCGTTTTCGCTGTGTTTAATGCTGTAAATTGGATTTTTTCCTTCGGCGATAGTGTTTATTTGAAATCCTATTTTTTCTAAAGTTTGAGCCACAACCGGGAACAGCGCAGTTGCTTCAGTTCCTCCTGAGTAGCTAAAAACATTTTTAATGTCAAAATAAGCAGCCATTGTTTGTGCCCAAATTTGAGATAAATGACTTCTTCTAGAATTGTGAGTACAGATAAAGTTTAATCTGATTTCATCATTATTGTCGTATTTACTTTGGATAAAATCAATCAATGGTTGTAGGATGATTTTTCGTTCTTTTGATATTGAAGTAGTTTCTAAAGATTTAATTTTAGCTTCAATGTTTTCAAATAATTCTGTTTTAACTATTTTCATTTTACAGGTTTTAGATTTAGCAACAACCTCCACCTGGAGTGCAACTGTTATTTTGAGTGTTAATTTGTGATAATCTAATTTTTGGTTTTGTGGCAGGGATACCGCATTGGTCCTTGGCTAAGCAAGCCGTTTTTTTGTTTAATAAAAGAAATTCTTTTCCGTTGAAACCTAGTTCGTATTTGCCAATCGTTTCATATTGGTATTCAACTTCAATTTCGTAATCCCCTATTTCAAGCGCTTTTTCAGACAACTCAATGATGTCTAAAAGTTTCTTTGGTTTTAAACGATGATCAAAATCGTTGGCATTCCATAATTGAAAATTAACCACTTTCTCATTTCGTATCGTTCCTCCACAGTCGATGAAGTTTTTGGTAATTAAACCCACTTCAGTTACATGGAAATGCTCTGGAACAGCAGTTCCGTTTTCTAATACAAAAGCAACAGTGTCAACATTGCTCAATATCTTTTTAATTTCGGATAGTTTCATGATTTTCTACTTTTAAAGTTAACAACATTGGTCTTTTTTATTTTCTAAATAGTTATTTACGTGTTGGAAGAAGGCTTTTATTTTTTCAAATCCATTCTCATCGATACAATAGCAAATGGCATTTCCTTCAAGATTTCCCTTGATTAATCCTGCATTTTTCAATTCTTTTAAATGCTGAGAAACGGTTGGTTGTGCTAATGGTAATTCATTTACTATATCTCCACAAATACAACTATTTACTTTGATTAGGTGTTGTATGATGGCAATACGAGCAGGATGGCCTATAGCTTTTGCTAATGTGGCTAGTTCGTTTTGTTCGTCAGTGAAACTAAATGTTTTTGTGATCCCCATAGTTATATATTTATATTGCAATATTACGATAAATATTAATAAGTAGCAATTATAGGCTAAAAAAAAATACCTCTAAGAATTTTAAATTCGAAGAGGTATCAATATTCGGTAATTGGAAGTCGTTTTTATAGTTTGGACATGTTCGTAGCCAGTGTTTCAATAAATTTACTGATTGGACTTTTGACCATCATGGCCATCATTGGGTTAAAGCTACCTTCAAAATCAAATTTTAAACTGCAAGAAGTAGTTGAAATAGGTTCGATATTAGTAATTAAAGTAAAAGGAACCTTGTCTGTAGCTGCGCCCAAAACAATTTTGTTGGGAGCTACTTTTTCTTTTAGTTTTAGTTGAATTTCGGGCATTCCTTTTAAACCAAACAGGAACGAATCATCTCCAATAACTTCAAACTTAGCAATGTTTTCAGGCATTAGTTTTTCAAAGTTTTTCATCTCTGTCAATAAATCAAATAATTCTTGTGCAGATTTTTCAACGTTAACCTTTGGACTTTCTAAGTTCATGATGTAATTATTTAGTAGCTTCTTGCCCCCAAGTTGAAGGAGTAACACTCCATTCTCTTAGAGTACTTTCTTCTTTTTCAGTAATGTATTTTTTAGCTACTGCTAAATTTAAAAGATTTTGGTAATTGCTCAAAGTGTATAAGTCTACCTTGGCATTTTTGAAGTTTTCTTCGGCAACATCAAAACCGTATGTAAATATAGCAGCCATTCCTTTAATATTGGCACCTGCATTTTTCAATGCTTCAACAGCAAGCAAACTACTATTGCCAGTACTAATTAAATCTTCAACAACAACTACATTTTGTCCTTTTTGTAAGAAGCCTTCCACTTGGTTTTGACGACCGTGTTTTTTAGCTTCAGGACGTACATAAACAAATGGTAATCCCATGCTTTCAGCAACAAGCATACCAATGCCTATAGCACCTGTTGCTACTCCAGCAATTACATCTGGTTTCCCAAATTGTTTTTCAATATGTTTTGCAAATTCATCTCGCACATAATTTCTTATGGCAGGAAATGATAGTATCAGACGGTTGTCACAATATATAGGTGATTTCCATCCAGAAGCCCATGTAAAAGAATTTTCAGGATTCAATTTAATTGCATTTATTTGTAAAAGCAATTCGGCTGTTTTTTCGGCTGTATCTTTATTAAAAATCATAGTACAAATGTATAAAGTTTTTGTGAACGACAAACCACTTTTTTTGACAAATAAAATCTCTAAAGAGACGGATTTTCAGTTGTTTTTGTTGGAAAGTATTGATATTAAGCAGATTATAGTTAAAATTTTTCAAAATAAAATTCAGAAAGCCTATCTCTATCATCCTGATGAAAAAGAGATTATGAAAACCTTGAAAGCTAAAATTCCAGTAAATAAAGCGGGCGGAGGATTAGTTTACAATAAGAAAGGGGAGGTTTTATTTATTTTTAGAAATGGAAAATGGGATTTGCCAAAAGGAGGTGTGGAAAAAAAGGAAGAAATTGAGCAAACAGCCATTCGCGAAGTAGAAGAAGAAACAGGTGTAAATCAATTGAGAATTACCAATAAACTCCAAAAAACCTATCACGTTTTTAAACGTAACGGAGTGTACAAATTAAAAATTACACATTGGTTTGAAATGTATTCTGAGTTTGATGGTACGCCACAAGGACAATTAGAGGAAGGAATTGAAAAGGTAGCTTGGATTCATCCTAATGATATTCCGGAAGTATTGAAAAATTCTTATGAGAACATCAAATTATTATTCGAGGAAGAAAATATTATTCAAGGTTAGAAGTTAGAGGTAGGAAGTTAGAAGTTAGATAACAGATTTTAGATTAGAATTTTACGTTCTTAGTCTAAAATCTGTTTTTTTGTAGAGTTTCACTTCCTACTTCCTACTTCTAACTTCTGACTACTAACTTCTGACTTCTTTTTTTTAAGTACCTTTGCCGAATGAATAAAAAACACCAATCCAATAATATTCTTTTGAATTTAGGTATAGATAGCCTAAATGAAATGCAGCTTGCTGCTCATGATGCCATTTTGAATGATAATAATGTACTGTTATTATCGCCAACAGGTTCTGGTAAAACGCTGGCTTTTCTGATGCCTGTTTTAGAAATGCTCTTGCCTGAGATACTTTCGGTTCAATGTTTAATTATCGTGCCTTCACGTGAATTAGGTTTACAAATTGAGCAGGTTTGGAAAAAAATGGGTACAGCTTACAAGGTGAATGTTTGTTACGGCGGGCATTCGATGGAAACGGAAATCAAAAATTTGAGTAATCCACCAGCTGTTTTGATTGGTACTCCTGGTAGAATTGCCGATCATATTGAGAGAGGGAGTTTCCGTTTGGATAAAATTCAGACCCTAATTTTGGACGAGTTTGACAAATCATTGCAATTAGGTTTCCACGAACAAATGTCTTTTATCATTGGGAAATTATCGAAAGTCAACAAACGAGTTTTAGTTTCGGCTACTTCTGATATTGAGATTCCAAAATATACCAGAGTAGTTAATCCAACCGTTTTGGATTTCATTCCAGAAGAAGAATCGACATCGAATCTTGCTACTAAATTGGTTTTTTCGAAAGAAAAAGACAAACTCAATACCTTATTCCAATTGCTTTGTTTCATTCAATCGGAATCGGCAATTGTATTTTGTAATCATCGTGATGCGGCCGAGCGTATTAGTGATACTTTAAACGAAAAAGGAATTTACTCAACCTATTATCATGGCGGAATGGATCAGGAAGAGCGAGAACGTGCGCTGATTCAGTTTCGAAATGGCAGTGTGAGTTATTTAATCACTACCGATTTAGCCGCTCGCGGACTCGATATTCCCGAAATGAATCACGTAATTCATTATCATTTGCCTTTAAAAGAAGACGAATTTACCCACCGTAATGGTCGTACCGCACGTATGACAGCAACAGGAACTGCATACATCATTGCGCATGAATCCGAGAAAAAAATGGAGTATGTCGATTATGAAAATATTGATGTTTTATCGGTTGAACATGACAAATCATTGCCTAAAGCGCCACAGTTTCAAACCATTTATATTAGTGGTGGAAAGAAAAATAAATTGAATAAAATTGACATCGTTGGGTTCTTTTCTCAAAAAGGCAAATTAGAAAAAGGCGATTTAGGTTTGATTGAAGTCAAAGATTTTATCTCTTTTGCAGCCGTAAAATTCCCTAAAGTAAAAAGTTTGTTGCAAAATATTCAGGATGAAAAAATGAAAGGTAAAAAATATAAAATTCAGGTCGCCCGAAACGTGATTAAGAAAGTAGAGGAGTAGTGTTCAGTGTTTAGTTTTTTAGTGAGCAGTTTGTAATTCCACTAAAGAAATGATAACTGATTTATAAAATTCGAAATATAAAAAAAACGTTAGCAGAAATATATTGCTAACGTTTTTTTATGCACTAAGTTTACTGACCACTAAAAAACTGATCACTGTAAACTGATGATTATATTTTCTTCACGTATTGTGTAATGATTACAATCATTTGACCGTCTACTTTTCCTTCAATATATTCGGCGTTTTCATGGTCTAAACGGATGTTTCTCACAGCAGTTCCTTGCTTTGCCACCATACTCGAACCTTTTACTTTCAGGTCTTTAATCAAAACTACCGAATCTCCGTATTCTAAAATTACACCATTACTATCGCGGTGAATGATTTTGTTTTCGTCATCTTCACCTTCGCCAGTAGCTTTTGCCCATTCTAAAACGTCTTCTTCCAGATACATCATATCCAGTAATTCCTGAGGCCAACCCGCAGCACGCAAACGGCTTAACATTCTCCAAGCTACCACTTGAACAGGAGTATGTTCGCTCCACATACTGTCGTTTAAGCATCTCCAGTGATTTAAATCTTCGTTACCAGGGTTTTCGATTTGGTCTTTGCAAGTTGGACAAGCTAAAATAGCTTCGTCAATGCCTCCTTTTTTTGTTGGAAGTACTTCACACACTTTTAGGTTTTCCGTTGCGCCACAAAGTTCACATTTTCCTCCACTACGTTTATTTAATTCTCTGTCTAAGCTCATTATAAAATTTTTTGGCGAATGTACACTTATTGAGTGCTTTCTGCAAGTGTTTGGGGTTTATAGTTTAAGGTTTGTAGTTTAAGGTTTGTAGTTTTAAGTTTACGATTTTAAGTTTAACCGTAAAGTTTTTAAAGATTTAATAAGCTGTGGCTAAAATTATAACCATATATCCGCCTGTCGGCGAGACAGGAGGCATATAAGTTTTATAAGTTCTAAAAAGTTAGGTAAAAGTTCAGATAAGCAATTTTCATAAATGAAAATGAAAGAAATCTGTATTTAATAATTTAACGCAAACCCGCCTGTCGGCGAGGCACGGGAAATAAGTTTTCGCAAAGTTTTAAATCTATTTTCTTTCTTCTTTCTTCTTTTGTCTAAATTCTGCCTTCTGCCTCTGCTTACTGAAGACTGATACTGAATACTAAAAACTACTTCACTCTCACCGCTTTTGGAACTAGTTTTTCATATTCTCCTCCATGACGCAATACATCGCGAACAATACTCGAACTGATATACGAAGTACTTGCAGCAGTCAATAAGAATACCGTTTCAATTTTAGACAAATGTCTGTTGGTGTGAGCTATGGCTTTTTCAAACTCAAAATCGGCGGGATTACGCAAACCACGAAGGATAAAATTGGCGCCAATTCGTTTGCACAAATCAATGGTTAAGCCTTCATACGTAATTACTGAAACCTTAGGTTGGTCTTTAAATGTTTCCTCAATAAATCGTTTGCGTTCCTCAAGCGGAAACATGTATTTCTTCTCGGCATTAACCCCGATAGCAATTACAATTTCATCAAAAAGAGGAATCCCTCTTTTGATAATGTCTTCATGACCTAAGGTAATGGGATCAAATGATCCCGGAAATATGGCTTTTCTCATTGTTGAGTAACTAAGTTTCTGAGTGGCTAAGTTACAAAGTTTTTAGGAGAGTTTGTTTTTTTAGGAGTTTTGGTGTTTTTAGTATTGGAATGATAATTTTTGAAAGATAAATTTTATATATATTTGATGCAAACAAATTGTAATAAAGCTTCGTCAATCTACTTGTATTTGAGTGTGTATGAGAAAGTATTTTCACTTAGAAACAAGTTAGTTGTTATTTTTAAAAACATCGTAACATGAATCTAGACTTTCCAGATCCCGAAAAGTATTTTGATGAATTTTCATCTAGAATTCTGACTTTTATAGATTCATATCGAAAAGAAGTTTTTTTAAATATTTATTCTAATGACAGATTCATAAAAGATGATGAGAAATATTTTTACACAGTAATTTTAAAAACAATAAACTCATTAGAAGGAGCAAATTTGTTTATTAGAAATTTTGATAGTTCACGAGATTTTCAAATACCTCTATACATAATTATTAGAGCAATTCTAAATGACATTATTATTTCAGAATATATAATTATACATTCATCTAATGACGATGAGCAAATTGATTTAATTAACAAAGTTAATTTTGATCATATCAAACACTTGCTTTCTTCGATAAAAGTTGAAAGTAAAGTTAGAAATTGGAGTGAAGAAGAAAAGCAAAAAGAGATTCGAGATTTAAAATAAATTTCTCAAAGTATTTTAATAATGATGGTTCGAATAAAATTCAATCATTAAGAACTTCTGTAGATAGTTTAGTAGAATCAATTTTTAAAAACTCTGATGATGAACGATCTCACAAATTAATAGGTACAGCATATATTTTATATAAGGCATTTTCTAAACTAGAACATTTTGGTGAATTGAGTTTTCCATTAGTTCATATAGTTTATCATGATTCAAAACAACACATATTAATCAATGAACTTTTTAGCTCTATTAGAGTTATTGTCGCGGCGTTAAATAATTATTGTCATGTTTGGGAGGATTTAGAAATCAATTTCGAAAGACTCAAGAATTTAGAAATTGAAATTCTAAAAATGGTTCCACTACTAAGCAGTAATTAACCTCAATAGTTCAGATTTGCAATTTGTGCCCATAAAGAAGAGAGAAAGTTTAAAATGTTTGCTTAGATGAGATTGCTTCACTGCGTTCGCAATGACACACCGAGGGAATTTTGTTAAAAAAAAACAAACCACAGCTTTAAAAGAATAATCAGTGTTAATCCTTTAAATCTGTGGTAAATAATATTAAGCTAACGCTAATTCAATTGCATTAGTGAATAAATCAGCTAATGGAATTCCAGCAGCGGCTGCTTGTTGCGGAATCAAACTTTCGGTGGTTAATCCCGGAATGGTATTCATTTCCAACATGTGTGGTTCTCCGTCAACAATGATGAATTCAGAACGGGAGAAGCCTTTCATTTTCAATATTTCGTAAGCACGTTTAGCAATAGCGCCTACTTTTTGAGTCAGTTCGTCTGAAAGGCGGGCAGGAGTGATTTCCTGAGATTTCCCTTGGTATTTGGCTTCGTAATCAAAGAAATCATTTTCAGAAACGATTTCCGTAATTGGTAATACGATAATTTCACCTTTGTAATTGATAACACCAACAGATACTTCAGTTCCGTCAAGGAAGCTTTCGATGATGATTTCGTTGTCTTCTTTGTAAGCGGTTTCGATTGCAATTGGTAATTCGGCTTCGGTTTTTACTTTTGAAATTCCGAAACTGGAACCTGCTTTGTTGGGTTTCACGAAACATGGCAAACCTACTTTGTTAATGATTTCGGTAGTATTAATTACATCGCCTTGGTTCAAATAATAAGAAATAGCGGTTTTGATTCCGTATGGTTTTAGAACAGACAATAAATCTCTTTTGTTGAAAGTTAAAGTGGCTTGGTAATAATCGCAAGACGTTTGTGGAATACCTAATAATTCAAAATAGGCCTGCATTAAACCATCTTCTCCCGGAGTTCCGTGAATGGCGTTGAAAACACAGTCAAATGTAATTTTGTTTCCGTTGACTATTACTGAAAAGTCGTTTTTGTCTATTGGGAATTCTTGATCAGCATCGTCAACATACACCCATTTTTCTTTGAAAATATGGATGCGATAGCCTTTGAATAGGTTTTGATCTAAAAATTTGTAAACTACGTTACCGCTAATGAGTGAAATTTTGTACTCACTGGAATAGCCGCCCATGATGATGGCAATGTTTTTCATTTAGTTGCGTTTGTATGATAAATATCGATTTTTTGTTTTAGCCCCGATAGTAGTGGAAATCCTTTTTATTCCTTCTTTAGGGATAAAAAGATTGCAACGGATAGCGGGAAAAAGCTCCTAAACTTGGCTATAGCTGAGGTTAGGACGCATAAAACAAAATTATCATTTTTTTTGAAACGAAATAGCTTTATCTTTGCCTTCTATAAAAATAAATATATGAGTTTACGTAAATATCTTACTAGCCGAGTGTTCTTTGGGCAAGTATTTCTTGCCGCTTTAATTATTGCCGTTTTGGGTTATCTTTTTATGCATTGGTTAACTTTTACTACAGATCATGGACATGAAATTACGGTTCCTGATTTGAGAAAATTAACCGAAGAACAAGTAGAGGAAAAGTTAGATGAGTTAGACTTGGATTATGTAATCCTTGATAGTGTGGATTACCGTGGAGATTATCCAAAATACAGTGTGGTTCAGCAGGATCCTTTACCAGGTGAAAAGGTAAAAGAGGGTAGAAAAGTATATTTGAAAATTAATAGTTCTGGATTTTCATCAATCAAAGTTCCTGATTTGATTGAGAAAACGTACCGTGAGGCTGTGCCTACCTTGAAAGCGTTAGGATTAGAAGAAGGAACAATTACCTATATTCCTAATTTAGGAAAAGATATGGTGCTGGAAATGCGCTACAAAGGAAGGAATATTAAACCAGGAGATAGAGTATTGAAAGGATCTAAAATTGATTTGGTTTTAGGTGACGGAAAAGCAAGCTACGAAGAAGATATTGCTACAGATACAATTGCAACTCCAACAACTGAAGAAGAATTACCGAATGAACAATAATATTGAGCAGATTGATTTAGACGAAGAGGAATTATTTGAACATTTTAAATTTGAGGTTCCTAAAGGGCAGGCTTTATTGCGAATTGATAAGTATTTGATGGGATTGATCCCTAATGCGACTCGTAATAAGATTCAGAATGCCGCAACCGAAGGCAATATTTTTGTGAATAATGTCAAGGTAAAATCCAATTACAAAGTAAAACCTTTTGATATTGTGGCGGTGATGTTGTCGCATCCGCCGTTTGAAAACCATGTTCTTCCTGAGAATATTCCGTTGAACATTGTGTATGAAGATGATGCTTTGTTGTTAGTAAACAAAGAACCCGGTTTAGTGGTGCACCCAGGACACGGAAATTATACTGGAACATTGGTAAATGCATTGGCGTTTCATTTTGAAAATTTACCCATGAACAGCAGCGAGCGTCCGGGATTAGTACACCGTATTGATAAGGATACTTCGGGCTTGTTAGTTATTGCTAAGACTGAAGCTGCGATGACGCATTTGGCTAAACAATTTGAGGCTAAAACTACCGAAAGGGAATATGTGGCTTTGGTTTGGGGAAATGTGGCTGAAGAGAGTGGAACTATCGAAGGGAATTTAGCCCGTCACTTAAAAGACCGTATGCAAATGGCGGTTTTTGATGATCCGGAAATAGGAAAACCTGCGATTACTCATTATAAGGTTTTGGAGCGTTTTGGTTATGTGACTTTGGTTTCCTGCATTTTGGAAACGGGAAGAACGCACCAAATTAGAGCGCACATGAAACACATTGGTCATCCATTGTTTAATGATGAGCGTTATGGTGGTCACCTGATTTTAAAAGGAACTACATTTACTAAATACAAGCAGTTTATTGAAAATTGTTTCAAAGCTTTGCCTAGACAGGCACTTCATGCTAAAACCTTAGGTTTTGTGCATCCGAATACTGGAGAAATGATGCGTTTTGATACTGAATTGCCTCAGGATTTTCAGGATTGTTTGGAAAAATGGCGCAATTATTCGAAATCACACCACACTGACGAAGAAGAATAAAATGAATCCCTGCTATAGAACAAAAAGCCGCTCGATAAGCGGCTTTTTGTTTGTGTGCTTATACTGTAGGTTCTAATTGAGTACTTACAGCGATTCGGTTCCAGGCATTGATAGTAACAACTATC
This sequence comes from Flavobacterium sp. GCM10022190, assembly GCF_042656445.1. Classification (NCBI taxonomy): domain Bacteria; kingdom Pseudomonadati; phylum Bacteroidota; class Flavobacteriia; order Flavobacteriales; family Flavobacteriaceae; genus Flavobacterium; species Flavobacterium sp. GCM10022190. Next base: position 35,527 of record NZ_JBHSOQ010000004.1, on the reverse strand, counting down.
ATAATAATTTGTGCAATTTGGTTTTTATCGAAAAATTGTTCGGCTTTAGCATAGGTTTCATCAGATAGTCCTTTGTTAGTAATTAAGGTAATTTCTTCGGTAATGGCTAAAATTACTTTTTCTTCTTCCGAGAACAATTGAGTTTCGTTCCAAGCATTTAAAAGGAAAATACGTTGAGTAGTTTCACCATATTTAAGTGCGTCTTTAGTGTGCATGTCTATGCAAAAAGCGCAGCCGTTAATTTGAGAAGCGCGAATTTTAATAAGTTCTTTTTGAATTTTAGATAATTGAATAGTTGCTAAATAACCTTCTAATGCATACATGGCTTTAAAAGCTTGTGGTTCTGTTTCGTTGATGTTTACTCTCATTTTTTATACTTTTATATATTAATAGAGCAAAGTTCAGTATTGAGAAACGGAAAAAACTTAAACTGGTTTAAGAACGCTTTTTTTTTCCTGATTTCACTTAAATATTCAGGAGAGAAACCTAAATAAGAGGCTATTAAGTATTGAGGAATACGTTGTACAAATTGGGGTTGGTTTTTACAAAGTTGATGATAGAATTCTTCTTTAGAGAAGTCATAGAGATACTTAATACGCATTTGGGATGCAGCATAAGCTCTTTGATAAATAAATCTAAAATAGCGTTCTAATTTTGGAAACTTTTTTAGTAGTTTTTCTTGTGTATCGCTATCAAGAATCAGGATTTTTGAGTTTTCAACAGATTGAATATAAAAACGAGTTGGCAATTGGTTTTCAAAAGCAATATGATCTGTAATCCACCAGTTTTCGATAGCAAACTCAGTAGTTTGTTCTACTCCTTTATCGTTTATGAAAAATTTTCTCAAGCAGCCTTCTAATACAAAATAATGTTCTTTACAAACCGCTCCTTCGATGATTAAGTTTTCTTTTTTTGGAACACTTTTAATTTTTATAAATGCTTCAATTTCGTAATATTCTTCGTCATTAATGTCGATAAATTTTTTTAAATGAGTTTTGAATATTTCTGACATATTGTCTATAATGTTAAAGTATAAATAATCAAAGCTAGGTAAAATTACTTTTGGAGACTATTTTAATTTTCACAAAAGTGTGATATGTAAATCTAAATTTTTATATTTATAATCACAAATGTAGTGCTTATGCTTGAAAGTATGGGAGAGTCAAAATTGGAAATTGAGGCTTTGAAAATTAAAATTCAAGAGCAAGAGTTAAAAATTGAAGAGCTTCAAAAAGGATTAGTGGCTCAGAATGTTGTTTTTAATGACTTAAAAAATAACCTTGATGTTTCGTCTATTGCTGTTTGTTCTTTTACGATCGATAACAGCGCTAATTTGGCTTGTAATTATGTACTAGGCAGTAGAGATAAACTTTACGGAATTGATTTTACTGATTCTAATGCTGTTCCGGCATTAATCATGAGCCGAATACATGAAAATCATAAGGCTAATTTCTTAAAAGGAATACAAAACGCGCAATCAAAGTTGAATCCCCTTGTTATTCAATACCAATATGATCATCCTGAAAAAGGATTGATATGGCATGAATTTAATGTTTTGTGTGATGGCATTTTAAATGGAAAAACTTCTTATCAAGGTGTTGTAAAAGATATAACCGAAAGTAAGTTTTTAGAACAAAAAATGAATAAAGCAATTCGTTTGTTTCATTTTATAAGCCGTATTAATCAGATTATTGTTCGTTCAACTACTAAGGAAGAATTATTTAAAGAGATTTGTAAAGTTGCTGTCGATATAGGTAAATTCAAGATGGCATGGATTGGTATATTAAATTATGAAACTCTAAATGTAGATCCTGTTAGTGCTCATGGTGAGGATGCACAAGATTATATGCAAATTTTAAAAACAGTATCTATTAATTTAAATTCCGAAACCGGAAATGGACCAAGTGGTTTAGCCATAAAAACGGGGATGCATCATGTCTGTAATGACATTGAAGATGATTCGTTTATGAAGCCATGGAAAGAAGAAGCTTTGAAAAGTGGATTTCGTTCTTTGGTTGCCATCCCAATTAAATTCTTTGGGAAAATAATAGGTGTTTTTGTTATTTATTCTGGAGAAAAGCATTTTTTTGATGATGAAGAAATTGATTTACTAGTAAAGGCTACAACTGATGTTACTTTTGCTTTGGAACTTTTTGAAAAAGAAGAAATGCAAAAAAAAGCAGAACAGGCAGTTGCAGAAAGTGAACAAAGGTTTCATACGCTTACCGAAGTATCACCAGTAGGAATTTATCGAACTGACTTGAATGGTTCAACGACTTATGTTAATCAGCGATGGACCCAAATTGTGGGTTTAAGTTATGAAGAATCATTGGGTAACGGCTGGTATTTTGCTATTCATCCTGAAGATAGAGTACAATTGTTTAATGAGTGGGATAAAGTTATCAATAAAAAATTACGTTCGTTAATTGAATATCGATTTGTAAAGCCAGATGGGTCGATAATTTGGGTCATAGGACAGGCAACTCCAGAGACAAATTCAGAAAATAAAATAATTGGTTACATAGGTACCATAACAGATATTACAAAACGTAAAGAAGCTGAAGATAATTTTATCAAGGCATCAAAGAAAATGGAAGCCATCATACAGGCTATCCCTGATTTAATGTTTGAAGTAGATTTACAGGGTGTAATTCATAATTATCATTCTTCTAATGATGATTTGTTGATCATGCCTCCTTATGCTTTTATAGGAAAGAACGTTGTTGAAGTCATACCAAAACAAGCTGCGGATGTATGTCTTTCTGGATTAGAAGAAGCTTATAAGAATGGATTTTCTCGAGGAAAACAGTATACATTGTATCTGTCTAATGTCTTGCATTGGTTCGAATTATCATTAGTGCCAATGAAAGAAGATGATACTAAAGAGCAACATTTTATTGTTATTTCTAGAAATATCACTGAACAAAAAAATATTGAAAATGCACTTGTTAAAAATGAAGAACGTTATCATGGCTTATTAACTAATTTAGAAGCAGGAATTGTAGTTCATAATAATGAAGGAAAAATAATAAGTTGTAATAGTAAGGCATCAGAATTGTTAGGCTTTAGAATAGAACAATTACTGGCTAACGATGAAGCGTTATTGCAATGGAATTTTTTGAATGATGATGATTCAAAAATGCAACCAGAACAATTTCCGGTTTATCAGATTATTAAAAGTAAATCGGCCATCAAGAATTTTCCTTTGGGTATTGTAGGTTCTAAGAAGGATAATGTAATTTGGGTTTTAGTAAGCGGTTTTCCAATGCTTGATGAAGAGGGAAACATACAGGAAGTTGTAATTAGTTTTATCGATGTTTCTGTAGAACGCAAAATGAATTTAGAAATTCAAAAAGCTAAAGAATTGGCTGAAAAAGCAAATAAATCTAAAACAGATTTCTTAGCTAATATGAGTCACGAGATTCGAACTCCACTAAATGGTATTATTGGATTTACCTCGTTGTTAATGGAATCAAAATTAGATGAAATACAAAAAGAGTACATGTTTACCATTAATGAATCGGCGGCAACTTTAATGGATATTGTAAATGATATTTTGGATTTTTCTAAAATTGAAGCTGGTAAATTAGAACTTAAAATGGAAGAAATTGATCTTTTATCATTGATAAATCAGATTGTTTCTTTGTTTAAATTTCAGGCTAATCAAAAGAAAATAGATTTAGTATTGCATATTGATGAACAGGTACCTCATTTTATCTATGCTGATTCATTACGCTTAAAACAAATCATTATAAATTTAATAGGTAATGCTATTAAGTTTACGCAAATAGGAAGTGTTACCTTAGATGTACGAGTTGTATCTAATATAGATGAATCTCATGTAAATATGCTTTTTTCAGTAACAGATACCGGAATTGGAATCAAAGAACAAAATCAAGCTAAGATATTTCATTCTTTTGTTCAAGAAGATAATTCAATAAGTCGTCAGTTTGGAGGTACAGGATTAGGCTTGGCTATTTCGAACCAACTTTTGGCTCTAATGGATTCTAAATTAGAATTAGAAAGTAATTATGGAGAAGGAAGTAGATTTTATTTTTCACTTCGTTTGAAAAAAGGAAGTGAAACTCATAGTAATGAACCTATTGAAAATAAGGTATTGTATACAAAAGAGACATTTGGGGCCAAGAAAATTTTGATTGTTGAGGATAACAAAATTAATATGTTTTTGGCGAAAACATTAATATCAAAAATAATTCCTAAAGCTGTAATTATTGAAGCAGGTGATGGTATAGAGGCTGTTGAAGAATTTAAAAAACACCAGCCAGATATTGTTTTGATGGATATTCAAATGCCTAATAAAAATGGATTTGAAGCTACTTATGATATACGAAAAATTGAAAAAACAAAACTAACTCCTATTATCGCTCTTACGGCTGGAATTTTTGTGGAAGAAAAAGAAGAATGTCTAAATTCTGGAATGAACGACTATGTAACTAAGCCTATTAGTTTTACAGATTTAGAAACTATTATGTATAAATGGTTAAAAGATTAAAAAGAAAATCATCTCTAGAATTATCATGGTAAGATAATAGCGATGATTTTCTTCTTGCAATTTTATTTTTCTTTTTTTAGTAAAGAATTCGATAATAGCCCCCCAATTAAAGCGCCGTAAAGAGTAGCATTCAAAGGTTTGGAAGTAATAACACAAGTTCCAGTAATACAACCTACATATTTATAATACAGATAGCCTGCAACTGCTCCTAGAATCACTCCTATAATTGTTACTATGACAGCTTTTTGGTTCATTAGATTCTTTTTTCTTTGATAGTAGCGATAATTGCGTTTTTATCCACCACACCTGATTGTCTCCATAATTGTTTTCCTTTTTGAAACAAAATCATAGTGGGAACTCCACGAACTTGATATTGTGCAGCAATTTGCTGGTTTTTGTCAACATCAATTTTAATAATTGAAATTTCTTCGCCAAGGTGGTCTTTTACTTCCTTTAAAATAGGACCCAACATTTGGCAAGGGCCGCACCAAGTGGCAAAAAAATCTACTAGAATTGGTTTTTCCGATTGTATGAGTTGATCAAAATTACTGTTCATTGCTATTTGTTTTATTTTTAGGAATTGTACATCCATTTAAACCACATCCAGTATTAAATAGAGCTTGGAAAAGAAAGAAAGCAGCCATTACACCAAATAGTATTTCATGATATTGAAAAGCTTGTTGGAGCGAAAATAAACCAAAAGCTAAACGAATCCAACGCATAACATGCCAGTTTGTAAAAAGTAGTTTCTTCATGGCTGCATTAATTGTATTTTATAGTTTTCATCATAAGACACTAACTGTTGTAGTAAATGAAGCGGAATTTCGGTTTTACTCACCATTAAAACTTCACTAAAATTCGAATTCATACTTACATTTAGAACATTTTCTACGGCAGCAAATTTTTCTGAAACCTTTTCCATGCAACCACTACAAGTTATACCCTCAAAAGTATACAATGCGACAGTTACCTTTTCGTTTTTAATAAATTCAAAAAATAATTCACTGTTTTTTCTTGGTATAGCAGAATCTTTTGCTTGCGCTAATGTATCAAAGTGAAAAGCATCTTTAAAGAGTTTTTCATATTCTTTTTGGTTTCCACCAAAGGGAGGACTTACCTCAAATTCGCGATTGAAAAGTAAACCCGCTAGTTTTCCATTAGTGCTTAAAAGCTGATGCATTTTCCAAACATATTTTTGACGCAGTATTGGAGGTAAGGCACAAAAAAAAGTTTGTTCAATGATTACATCGTATTTTTCGTTGTGGTCAAAAAAATCGCCCTGAATAATCGTAATTCCTGTCTTTTGAGCAAATTTTTGCTTCAAGTTTGCTACCAAAGTAGGGGCAATATCGATAATTGTAATGTTTGTAAAACCGTTAGCCAATAGATATTCGGCTTCGTAAGTATTCCCACAACCCGGTATTAGTATGCGATACTGTTTATTGTCTAATCGATCAATAAATTTTTGGATTGGAGGAGCAATTTGTCCTAAATCCCAACCTGTTGAATTGGCTATGTATTGTGCATCCCAATAATTTTGATCGAGAGGGTTGTCACATACAACACTGCAGCAAGAATCTTTCATAATCAAATTTAAACGACTTTATTTTTCTTATTAGTATTAATTCCCCAAGGTGTATACAAAGGACAAAAATTAATAAAACTTGTAATCACTAATATAACCGCAAAGGCTATTAAAAATATACCAAAATTACCTGTTACTGTTTGTGTAAAATACAAACTAGCTAAAATTACTGCAACAGTAAGACGAATAGTCTTATCTGTTTTACCCATATTCTTTTTCATGATTTCTATAATTTTAGGGTTAAAATGCAATATTGACTACTATAAATTTACGGATTAATCTATTTTAAATCAAGTGTTTATGTGTTTAATGTTTTGCTTTGGCAAACAAAATCTGTTTTTGGGATTGAAGTTTTAGCGATAGCATTAAAACCACCTTCTATTTCAGTGAAATTTCTAAAACCTCTTGCTTGCAAAATAGATGCAGCTATCATACTACGATAACCACCAGCACAATGTAAATAAAACGGTTCTTTCGGATTAATATCTTTAATCCAATCGTTGATATAAGCCAAAGGTTTAGAATAGGCATCTTCAACGTGTTCGGCGGCATATTCGCTTTCTTTTCGTACATCAATGATGGTGTTTTCTCCTGTTTTTACTTCATTAGCAAATTCATCTGCTGTAATTCGGTGAACCGTATCAATTTCTTTTCCTGCTTTTTTCCAAGCTTCAAATCCTCCTTCAAGATGCCCAAGAATATTGTCAAAACCTACTCGGCTTAAACGCGTAACTGTTTCTTCTTCTTGGTCAATTTCGGTTACTAGAATGATAGGTTGTCTTACATCAGCAATTAAAGCACCTACCCAAGGAGCAAAATCGCCTTCGATTCCAATATTGATTGACTGGGGGATAAAACCTTTGGCAAATAAAGCATTTTTACGGGTATCTAAAATTAAAGCACCACTTTCATCAGCAATTGCTTCAAAATCAGCTACAGGAATAGCAACCATTCCTTGATTGAGCACATTTTCAAAACTTTCATAACCTTGTTTGTTCATGGCAACATTCATCCCGAAATAGGCTGGAGGAGGCAATAATCCGTCGGTTACTTCTTTAATGAATTCGGCCTCTGTCATATTAGCTCTTAAAGCATAATTCGTAGCTTTTTGATTGCCAATGGTAGAAACCGTTTCTTTGCTCATGTTTTTACCACAAGCACTTCCAGCACCGTGAGCAGGATATACAATCACTTCATCAGGTAAAGTCATTATTTTATTTCTTAACGAATGGTATAAAGTGGCTGCTAATTGTTCCTGAGTCATGTGTGCTGCCTTTTGAGCCAAGTCAGGACGACCAACATCACCAATAAATAAGGTGTCCCCAGAGAAAATAGCATATTCTTTTCCATTTTCATCAAGTAGTAAAAATGTAGTACTTTCCATTGTGTGTCCTGGAGTGTGTAACACTTTTATTTTGATTGTACCTATTTGGAATTCCTGACCATCAGTCGCGATTACCGCTTCAAATTCAGGTTGGGCGGTGGGACCATATACAATTGGAGCACCAGTTTCCTTGCTTAAATCTAAATGTCCAGAAACGAAATCGGCATGAAAATGCGTTTCAAATATGTATTTTAGTTTTACATTATCACGTTCTAAACGATCTAAATAAGGTTGAACTTCACGTAAAGGGTCAATTATGGCTGCTTCACCATTTGAAGTGATATAATAAGCTCCCTGAGCCAGACATCCAGTGTATATTTGTTCTATTTTCATAGCAATTCTTTTTTTAATTATACATACAAAGGTAAAGCTTCTGCTTAGTCTATCTGGTGACTAAAGTTACACATAAGGTCTATTTTGCATTTTTTGTTTTAAAAAGTTAAAATCCGAATTTTGAGTCTTTTTTTATGCAAATTTTGGGGCGTTTAGGTTAAATTTGTGGTATCAAAAAATGTCTTTCCTATGGAAGAAATGCTCTTTTATGATCGCATGCAATTTGCATTTACGATTACCTTTCACTACTTATTTCCACAGTTAACAATGGGACTTTCGTTAATTGTTGTTTATTTCAAATGGAAGTATTTAAAAACTAACGACCCACATTATAACAAAGCCACTCATTTTTGGATGAAAGTCTTCGCTCTAAATTTTGCAATGGGGGTGGTAACAGGAATTCCAATGGAATTTCAATTTGGAACAAATTGGGCAAAATTTTCAGAACTTACAGGGGGGATTATTGGACAAACCCTTGCTATGGAAGGCATGTTTTCTTTCTTTTTAGAATCGTCCTTTTTAGGGATGTTTTTATTTGGAGAAAAGATTCTCGGGCATCGATGGCATTTTGTAACCGGATTATTGATTTGTTTAGGGTCATGGGCTAGTGGTTTTTTAATCATTGCAACGCATTCCTGGATGCAACACCCTGTGGGTTATGAAGTTCTAGAAAATGGAAAATTTGTGCTCAATAACTTTGAAGCATTGTTTACCAATGTTTGGTTGTGGCCATCGTACTTGCACAATCAGGCAGCTTCGTTAGTAACCAGTTCATTTGTAGTGGCAGGTATTGGAGCATTTTACATTTTATGGAATAAGAATGTTTCCTATGGAAAATTGTTCTTGAAAACAGGAGTTGTTTTTGGATTGATTTCCAGTGTCATTGTAGCAATGCCTACGGGTGATTTATTGGCTAAAAATGTTGTTAAACATCAACCCGTAACATTTGCAGCCATGGAAGGAATTTTTCATACAGAAAAAAAAGGAGCCGAGATTGTATTGATTGGGCAACCTGATGTAAAAGATAAAAAATTAGATAACAAGATAGCTGTTCCTAATGTGCTAAGTTTTTTGACTTATGGAAATTGGGATACAGAGGTAAAAGGCTTGGATCAATTTCCAGTAGATGCTCATCCCACCAATATTTCAGGATTGTATTATGCTTATCATATTATGGTAGGTTTAGGGACACTTTTTATTGGAGTGATGGTATTGGCAGCTTTTCAATTAAGCCGAAAAAAATTGTTTGAAACCAAATGGCTTTTGTGGGCATTTATGTTTTTAATGCCCTTTCCTTATATTGCGAATACCACAGGTTGGTATACAGCTGAGTTAGGAAGACAACCCTGGTTAGTATATGATTTGTTGCGTACTGCTGATGGTGCATCGCCAACAGTCTCCTCTGGGAATACTTTATTTACCTTAATGGGCTTTGTAGGTTTATATGCTTTGTTAGGAATGTTATTTGCAATTTTAGTTGGAAAAATTATTTATCACGGTCCAGAACCAGTAAAAAAATAAACGATGGAATTCTTTTGGTATATTGTATTGATAGGCATTTTAGCAACCTATTTAGTATTAGATGGCTACGATTTTGGAGCTGGGATTATTCATTTGTTTTTTGCTAAAACTGAAAAGGATAAAAAAGCAATTACCAATGCTATTGGTCCTTTTTGGGATGCAAATGAAGTTTGGTTGATTGCAGGCGGAGGGGTTTTGTTTTATGCCTTTCCAACATTATATGCTGCTTCTTTTAGCGGGTTTTATTTGCCTTTGATGATGATTTTATGGCTGTTAATTTTTAGAGCTGTAGGATTAGAATTGCGTGGGCAAATTCACAATGCAATGTGGGAAGCAGTTTGGGATAAAGCTTTTGGGATAGCCAGTTTGTTATTGGCTTTGTTTTTTGGGATGGCACTGGGAAATGTAGTTCGTGGGGTAAATCTAGGAATGGTTGTAAATGGTGTTTCTACGCAGGAACCTCATTTTTTCTTTTTGCCTTTGTGGAATCCTAGTTTTAGTCCTGAAGCGGCCGAACTTGGAATTATAGATTGGTTTACACTCTTTCTGGGCGTTGTAAGTGTGGTGGCATTAATGATTCATGGAGCCAATTGGATTATCTATAAAACCAATTCTTCTTTAAATGAACAATTAAGACAATTGGTTTACAAATTGAATTTTGTATTACTAGTTTTGGTAGTTGTGTCAATTTCTGTTTGGCATATTATTGAGAAAGAACCTTTCCATAATTTTATCAATAATCCATTACTTTTTATTTTTCCAATAATCACATTTGTGGGTTTGTTTGGACTTTTTAAAGTGAGAACATTAAAAAAAGACGGAACAGGATTCCTGTTTTCGAGTCTTTTCCTTGTTGGAGGATTTACTTCTACAACGGCTTCTATTTTTCCCGAAGTTTTGCCCTCGACTAATAAGGTGAATCCATCGTTGACTATTTATAATGTTGCCAATGGTGATTATGCTTTATCAGTAGGTGTGTATTGGTTTGCAGTTGCTATATTGTTAGTTATTGGCTATTTTTTTATTCAGTATAAAGTATTTAGTGGAAAAATGGATGATGTAGGATATGGAGAACATTAGCATTAAATGTAAAAGTAAAAGAGCCAATTTTAACCGTAGTTAGATTGGCTCTTTTGGGAAATATTAGGGTTTGTTGTTTACTTTTATATAAATCCTTTACGATTATAGAATGATTTCTTTGAGTATAATATAAATTCCCATTACTAATACAAACCAACCAAAAATCGGTTTTAGTTTTGTGCCGTCAATTCTTTTAGATAGTAAAATTCCAACGAACATTCCAATAAAAGCCATGGCGGTTATTGAAAACAAAAAACGATAGTCTATTGGGGTATTGATGTATAAGTCACCTACAAAACCTATTGCAGAGTTGATAAAGATAATGAGCAGCGAAGTTCCAACTGCTTGTTTCATGGGCAAATTAGCAAAGAATAACAATGCAGGAATAATTAAAAAACCACCTCCAGCTCCTAAGAAACCGGTTACAATGCCTACTAGAAAGCCTATAAAGGCGAGTTGAGGATAATTTGTTTTATGTGGACGATCTTCATTTTTACTTTTCTTAATCATCGAAATGGAAGCGCTAATCATGAGTATAGCAAAGACAATCATGATTAATAAGTTTTTAGACACAGCATAAGATGCGATGGTAAATAGCGTATTGGCAATTTTAGGAAAAATTACTTCTCTGATTATCAATATGGAAAACACCGAAGGAATCGCAAAGTATAGCGCCGTTTTTAATTTTAGATTACCAAGTTTGTAATGACTGTATCCACCGTATAAAGCGGTAGTCCCTACAATGAATAGGGAATAACTGGTAGCTAATTCAGGGTCGACTTTAAATAAGTAAACTAAAATAGGAATCGTGAGTATTGAACCTCCTCCGCCAATTAATCCTAATGAAAGTCCAATTATGATTGAAGCAATATATCCGAAATATTCCATCTTGTAATTTTTTTACAAAGGTTGGATGTATTTCGGTTGATTACAGTAACATTTGTCACATGAAGCTTTTTTATATAAAAAGTTCAATTTGGTTTCGATGAAGTTTCAATAAACCGCGTTGTTCCATTTTTTTTAATAGACGAGAAACTACCTCTCTGGAAGTGTTCAATTCGATAGCAATTTCTTGGTGTGAAAGATTGATTTCTTTGCAGCCGCAAGCTTTAGCATGTCGCTTTAAATAAAATTCTAATCGTTCGTCCATAGCTCTAAAAGCGATGTTATCAATTACTTCCAGTACTTCTTCAAAACGGGTTCTATAGGTGTAAATTACAAATTCATACCAAGTACGATGATTCATCATCCATTTATCCATTAAGGATAAGGGAAAAGTAACGGCTTCAACATCTTCAACAACCTTTGCGGTTATTTGGCTCGTTTGGTTTTTTGTTGAACATATTAAAGAAATAGCACAGGCTTGTCCGGGTTGTAAATAATACATTAAAAACTCTTCACCATCATCTCCTTCTCGATAGATTTTTAATTGTCCTTTAAGGATTAGCATGGTACTTTTGATGTATTGGCCTGTTCGCATGATAACATCACCCGCTTTAAAGTATTGTAAAGAGGAGTTGGCTTCAATTTCCTGTATTAATTCATTCGAAAAATTGGGAAATGCGTTTTTAATATTTGGTGTTTCTGTTGCCATGTGTATTGTGTTTGTAGAAGCTAAATCTTGTTGATATTTCGTTATTTTTCGAAAAAAGCTAAGACTTTTGTAAAAGTAGTTAAAATTTGATGATAGTTATTCAATGTTTTCTGTGTGTTAGGAAAAAGTTAAATTGAGAATATTCTATTCAAAATGATAATATCGAGTTAGTTTTTAATAAAATTATAGGGTATTCTTAGTTTTGTTGGTATAAGTACTTCACTAAAACGTTTTCTTTAAAATATTTGCTAATTCAAATTTCAAAGGCTAATTTATAGCAAAAACATCGTAATTTTACAAAAAACAGAACAGTATTATGAATTTAACACAAGAAGATTGGATTGCTCAACTCGAGGAAGATGGGAATGCAGTAATATTAGACGTAAGAACAGAAGCTGAATGCGATGAAGGAATTATTCCTAATGCCATTAATATTGATATTCATCAAGGGCAAGGATTTATTTCTGAAATTGAAAAATTAGATAAGAGTAAAAATTATTATATCTATTGTCGTTCAGGTGCTAGAAGTGCAAAAGCTTGCGAAATAATGAATGAATTAGGATTTGATAATACCTACAATTTATTAGGAGGTATGCTTGAATGGGAAGGTGAAGTAATCTAAAAAAACAGCTAAATAAATTAACTAACTAACAACAACAAAACAAAATTTAGATGAATTCAATCCCGGAAGAATTTAAGATAAAAACATTATTACATCAAGATACCTATTTAGTAAACGGCGAATTGAAAAAATGGACCGGAAAAACTACAGAGGTTTATTCTACAATATCTTCAACAGAAGAATATGCACCTACTTTATTAGGAACAATTCCTTTTATGGGTGAAGCAGAAGCACAAGAAGTGGTGGAATCTGCGAGCAATGCTTTTAATAATGGGCAAGGATTATGGCCTACAATGAAAGTGGCTGATCGCATTAAATGTATGGAAAATTTCGTGTCAAAAATGAAAACGACTCGTGAAGAAGTAGTTAAGTTGTTGATGTGGGAAATTGGGAAATCATTAGGTGATTCTCAAAAAGAATTCGATAGAACAGTTGATTATATCTACGATACGATTGAACATTACAAACAATTAGACCGAAGCAATGCGCATTTTACCAAAAGTCAAGGTGTAAATGCAATGATTCGTAGAGGTCCAATAGGAGTTGTATTGTGTTTAGGTCCTTACAATTATCCGTTAAATGAAACTTTTTCATTATTGATTCCGGCTTTAATTATGGGGAATCCAGTAATATTTAAGCCAGCTAAAAACGGAGTTTTATTAATTTCTCCTTTATTAGAAGCTTTTCAAACCAGTTTCCCAAAAGGAGCAATAAACATTGTTTACGGTAGAGGTAGGGAAATTGCCTCTCCAATTATGAAATCAGGAAAAATTGATATTCTGGCATTAATTGGAAATAGTAAATCCGCCATTGCGTTACAAGATCAACACCCAAATAAAAACAGATTGCGTTTGGTATTAGGATTAGAAGCTAAAAATCCGGCGATTATTTTACCAGATGCCGATTTAGATTTAACTATATCTGAATGTATTACAGGAACATTGTCTTTCAACGGTCAGCGTTGTACAGCTTTAAAAGTTTTATACGTTCATGAATCAATAGCTGAAGAATTTAATAAAAGATTTTCTAAGGCTGTTGATGAGTTGGTTTATGGAAATCCTTGGGACAAATCAGTTTCATTAACCCCACTACCAGAGGTAGAAAAACCAGCATATATTCAAGGCTTAATCGATGATGCAACTAGCAAAGGTGCTACGATTATTAATGCCAAAGGTGGACAAGTATCTGAAAATTATATTTTTCCTGCTGTTTTGTTCCCTGTGAATAAAGAAATGAGAGTGTATCACGAAGAACAATTTGGGCCAGTGGTTCCAATTATGACTTTTAAGGATATTCAAGAACCATTAAACGATATGGCTGAATCAAATTATGGTCAGCAAGTGAGTTTATTTGGAAAAGACAGTAAAACATTAGCTCCACTTATTGATGTGTTAGTGAATTTAGTGTGTAGAGTTAACTTAAATAGTTCTTGCCAACGTGGACCAGACGTGTATCCATTTACAGGTCGCAAGGATTCTGCGGTAGGTACCCTTAGTGTTTTTGACGCTTTACGTTCATTTTCTATTAGAACCTTTGTGGCTTCTAAAGATAATGCTTACAATAACGAAATATTACAAGAATTGTTAAATAATAAAGAATCTAATTTTATTAATACTGATTATATCTTGTAGTAGTTAACTAAAAACAAAAACAAAAACGAAAAAACCGTCCTGATAGTTATTGGGACGGTTTTATTATTTTATGAAAATAGATTTTTTATAAGTTTAATGCAAAGTTATTAAGTGATTTTGCATCGTATTTTTCTTTATCAAATTTATAAAGATAAGACCCTTTTCTGGACGATAACATATCTTTTTCGTTGAGTTTTACCAATATGTCAAGTGAATTAATCTTACTAATAAAATTTCTTTTGTCCAGTTCTTTGTCTAAGATGGCTTCGTATAATTCTAGCAATTGACGCATAGTGAATTTTTCTGGTAAGAGTTCAAAACCTACTGGTTTAGTAGAAGTTCTATAACGTAATCTACGCATGGCATGCGCAACCATTTCGTTATGGTCAAAAATTAATTTTGGCATATGTGAAATATTGAACCATTCAGCGTGATAATTTTTGATTAATTCTGTATTATGATTTTCAATATTAATTAGGGCATAGTAAGCAACAGAAATGGTTCTTTCTACAGGGTCACGATCTACTTCACTATAAGCATATAACTGCTCCATGTATATGTTTTGTAAACCTGTATAATGATTTAAAACACGGGTAGCGGCATCATTTAGGGATTCTTCTTTTTTTAGGAAACCACCCATCAAAGACAATTTGCCTTTTTCGGGTTCAAAATCTCTTTTGATGAGAAGAATCTTAAGTCCTTCATTATCAAATCCAAAAATGATACAATCTACTGAAAGTAGCACTTTGTCTTCAGAACTATAACTGTTTAGCATCTTGTTAGATTATTTTGGTGTAAATATAAACACTTATTAAAAAGTATCATAATTAATTAGTGTTTTGAAAACACTTTTGTTTTTGAACAATTTAAGTGTAGAATTTTTATTGATTAGTTTGGTTTTGTAAAAATTCGATAATATGAATTATCTAAAGGCTAAGAATAGATAAATATCGGTTTTATCACCAATTGAATTACGCAAAATTGTAAAGGCTTTTGTTATATGGGCTTCAACTGATTTTATGGAAACATTTTTGTATTCTGCAATTTCAATATTAGTAAGTCCCTCTTCTTTACTGAGCAAGAATATCTCACGGCATTTAGGTGGCAAATTTTGAATCTCCCGTTTAACTAATTTGATGATTCTTTCTAACGAATGTTCGTCATCCGTTTCTACAATAGTATTCAAAGCATCAATATATTTTTTTTCTAGTGGATAAAATGATTTTTGTGTGCGATAATGATCTATGAATTCATTGTAAACAGATTTATACAACAAATTTGTTAGTACAAAATCATCTTTAAGATTTTCTCTTTTATTCCAAATACGCATAAAAACATTCTGAACAATATCTTCCGAAAGACTATGGTCATGCGTAAAACTATAGGCATACACACATAGTTTATGATGGTAAGTATTGACTAAATAGGTGTATGCTTTAGGATCTCCTGATTTTAAAGCATGGATAAGTTGGGTATTGTCAGAATAAGCTAGCATAATTAAGGTTAGTGTAAATAATGAGCTTGATTTTTATGCAATGTAAAAAAAAAGTTAAAAAAAATTACATAAAAACATAGGGTTTTGTAAAAAGCATTCGTAATTGATAAAAAGGGACACAAAATAATGGACGCTAAAATAGAAAATATAATAGTTAAATTTTTAACTAAACAAGCATCAGCTTCTGAATTAACGGAGTTAGAAGAATGGATTCAGCAATCAAATAATAAGAAGTTATTTGATGAATTCGTAAAGATTAATTATGCAATAGAATATAATATGCAAGAATTTGATTCTAATAAAGTGATTAATGAGTTATTAGGAGCTTATGCACAAGAAATAAGAAAGAAGAAAATTAAAAAAATACGTAAACTTTTTTATTATTCGGCAGCAGCAGTTTTCATAGGAGTAGTGGCATCAACTTATTTTAATAGTAATAGCATTTTAAATAATAATCCTATTGAACAACCTAAAGTTCTAGTTAATAATGTAATAAGTGCAGGAACTGATAAAGCTGTATTGACACTAGAAGATGGGTCAAATGTGTTGTTAGAAAAAAATAAGACTTATCAGAGGGGTAATGTAGTTAGCAACGGAAAAGAATTGGTGTGTAACAAAAGAAACAAACCAAATTCTGCTATTCCATATAATTATCTAACTATTCCTAGAGGAGGACAATTTAAATTGGTTTTAACTGATGGAACAATAGTATGGTTAAATTCTGATTCTAAATTGAAATTTCCAGTTGCTTTTGTGGAGGGCAGTTCTAGAAAAGTAGAATTAATATATGGAGAAGCCTTTTTTGATGTGTCTCCAAGTACCAATCATAAAGGATCAAATTTTAAAGTAGTAAACAAAGAACAGATCGTTGAAGTTTTAGGAACTGAATTTAATATTAAAGCCTATAAAGATGAAGATAATGTTGCTACGACCTTAGTAGAAGGAAAAGTTACTGTTACTAATGCAACCACAAAAAAATATTTGAGTCCAAATCAACAGTCTACTATTAACATCAAAAACAAAAATATCAATATCCAAACTGTTGATGCCTACAATGAAGTACTATGGACAAAAGGGATTTTTAGTTTCAAGGGTAAGAATTTAAAGGAAATTATGGCAGTAATGTCTCGATGGTATGATGTTGAAGTTGTATTTCAAAATACAGCTCTGGAGAGCGTAAAATTTAATGGAGTATTAAGTAAAAATGATAATATACGAGAAATTTTAAAAATAATTAAGAAAACCAATTTTATAAAAGACTATGAGATAAAAGACCGAAAAATTACAATAAAATAAAAAAAGGGGAAGAAAGTAATACCTGGACAGTACGCTACTTTTTTTCCCCATGAAGCTTATTAATTAACAAATTAACCAATAAACACCAAATATATGAAAATTGAATTTATTAACCATTTTTTCTTTTTAAAGAGAAAGTTTTTACTAACCTGTATGAAAGCTTTTATATTGTTTTTTTGTACAACAGCCTTAAGTTTTACTTCTAGTAAGGTTTTTACACAAAATGTAAAAATTGTAGTAGATAAAGATAAAGTTGTGACTATTGATGAAGTCTTCGATATGTTAAGAGTTCAAACCAAATACACATTTATCTATCAAGAAGATATGTTTAAAAATGTTCCTAAATTAAAACTTAAAAAAGGAATAGTAGATGCTAACAAGCTCCTTAACGATAACCTTGGGGGTGAAGGTTATGTATTTGAACTTAGTGGAGATAATAAGATTATTATTGCAAAAAATAAAGCTCTTGAAAAGATACAACAACAACGAATAAAAGTCACGGGTGTTATTCAAGATTCTAAAGGAGACCCTTTAACAGGAGTAAATGTTTTAGAAAAAGGAACTACTAATGCTGTTCAGTCTGACTTTGATGGTAAGTTTTCAATTGAGGTTGCTGGGCCCAATTCTGTACTTGTATATTCATATATAGGCTTTGTAAATCAAGAGATTATTGTAGGTAATCAATCCAATATTACTGTTAAACTATCAGATGACTATGCTAAGTTAGAAGAAGTAGTTGTTATTGGATATGGTACTCAAAAGAAATCTGATTTATCAGGTTCTGTGGGGGTTGTAAACATGGAAAGTGCTAAAAAAACAATTACCTATGATGCTGCAAAAATGCTTCAAGGACAAGTTGCTGGGGTTACTGTTCAATCTTCGGGTGAGCCGGGAGGTTTTGTAAATATTAAAATTAGGGGTTTGAATTCATTCAGTAACAATAATCCATTATTTGTTATTGATGGAATGATTGTAGATTCTCCCTTTGATTTTGCTCCTGGAGATATTGAGTCTATGCAGGTACTTAAAGATGCTTCTTCGGCTGCTATCTATGGAGTTCGTGGTGCTAATGGTGTAATCATTATTACAACCAAAAAAGGAAAACAAGGAAGAATGGATATTAAATACAAATCCCTTGTTGGTTTTCAAAATGTAGCAAAGAAATGGTCCGTTACAGATCGCGTTGGTTACCAAACTATAACAAATGCTGCTGAAGCAAATGCTGGACTTACTTTGGCTCCTGGTAATGACCCAACTAATAGTAGTTATATTAGGAATGTAGATACTAATTGGCAAGATGAAGCTTATGAAACGGGCGTTGTTCAAAATCATGCTTTAACTTTCAATGGAGGTGCTGAAAATTTAGCTTACAATTTGAATATGGATTATTTCAAAAACAGTAGCTACATTAATTCCCCTCAAAATTATGAGCGCCTATCGATGAATTTGAACCTAAGTGGTAAAAAAGGGAATTTTAAATATGGCTCAAAAATAGGTTATACACAATCAGGAAAAGAAAGTTTTAATAGCTACGTAGGGGAGTCAGCAGTAGGTGCTTTAGTAAGTGCTGTACCTACTATGCCTGTTTACGATTCGAATAGATTAGGTGGTTATGGTGGAACAACCAATTTAACACAAAGAGCGATTTCGTTAAACGTAATAGGATTTAATAATTTGATTGATAATAGAGGTATTAGAAATCGATTTATCGGAAATGCGTGGGGAGAATTAGAAATTGTTAAGGGATTAAAATTTAAAATGGACGCTAGTTACGATCGTTTAAATTATCAAAATAGAGTATTTGTCCCACAAAGTGATTTAGGTTGGTATTATATCACAACTAAAGAAGAGGCTTCATTAGATGTTGTTAGTGGCGATGAAATCAAGACTTTTTTCAATAATTTATTGACTTATGATCTTGAAATTGGCAAGCATAAAGTTGATGTTTTAGCGGGTTGGGTTCAAGAAAGCAAACAATTTTTCAACCACTGGTCTAGGGGGGTTGGTTATGATTATGGTGAAATTAGCAAGTTGCAATATGCTGATGCGAACAATACTGGAGAATCTGAAACTAAAATAAAAGGAATATCCTATATCAGTAGAATTAATTATTCTTTTGATGACCGTTATTTAGTTCAAGCTAATTTTAGACAAGATAAATCGTCTTTGTTTAATACAAATAATAATACCACTAATGCATATTCTTTTTCTGGAGCGTGGAAATTAAGTAATGAAAAATTTATTCATTTACCAGAGTGGCTTAATACTGTTAAGTTAAGAGGAAGTTATGGTAAACTAGGAAACAATACAATCCCTGCTTACTTTTTTGCAGCTACTATTAATAATTTTGCAGGTTACGATTTCAATAATGAATTAGCACCTGGGACTACTGTGGTAAGTTCGTATGACCCAAATGTGCGTTGGGAAGATGTAAAAACTACGGACTTTGCTGCTGAGTTTGGTTTGTTTAATGACAAATTACAATTAACGGCTGAGTATTATATTAAAAATTCTTCAAATTTATTAATAGGTGTTCCATTACCCTATTCGACAGGCGCTTTTCCTGCGAGTATAACTACTAATGCGGGCGCGATGAGAAATAAAGGTTTTGAATTTGAGGCAAAATATACGAATAGTCAAAATGAATTCAAATATAGTATTTCGGCGAATGTAGGTACGCTTAAAAATGAAGTTTTACAGATCGGTATTAATGGAAATCCAATTTATGGTGCTGCATCAAAAACTGAAGTAGGACGATCAATGGGTGAAATTTATGCTTATGAAACGGATGGAATTTTTCAAAATGCTGGCGAAATTGCTGCTGCTCCAACTCAAACGAATGCTGGTGTAGGGGATATTAGATTCAAAGATATTAATGGTGATGGTATGATTAGTGACCTAGATAGAACTTATCAAGGAGTCACTATTCCAAAATACAATTACGGAATTAATTTTAGCGGAAGTTATAAAAATTGGGATTTCTCAATGTTTTGTCAAGGAAGTGGAGGTAACAAAGTATTCAATAGCTTATATCGTAATTTAATGGCTGGACAATATGGAAACCACCATACAGATATGTTAAATTATTGGACACCTTCAAACACCAACACTAATATACCTCGTCCAATTATTGGTGATCCAAATGCTAATGGTAGAGACTCTAACCGCTTCATTGAAAAAGGAGATTATTTTAGATTACAAACAATGGAAATTGGTTTTAATATTCCATTCCCTGCTAAAAGTTTAATTCAAAAAGCTAGAGTTTATGCTAATGGTCAAAATTTGTGGACTATTACTAAATACAAAGGTTATGATCCTGATTTTAATAGTAATGATGGTTCTTTCTCAAGAGGTTACGATAACGGATCATTTCCTAATCCTAGAACTGTTTCTTTAGGAGTTGAAGTAAATTTTTAATCTAGCCAATAATTTTAAAATCAAAAAACATGAAATTCAAAATATATAAATATATAGCTGGGTTCTTTTCAATAGCTATTTTAACAACAAGTTGTGTTGATAATGAAGATTTAATTCAGGTTGACCCAAATAACGATGCGGTGGATTCATTCTGGAAAAATGATCAAGATGCTTTAGAAGGTGTTAATGCTGCTTATGGAAGTTTATTAACTGACGGTACTTATATGAGAAGTACTCCTTTATTGTTAGATTTAAAAGGAGATGATTGTAGAAGCAATAGTCCGTGGGATGCCATGTACAATGTAGGACGTTTTAATTCTAATGTTTCTAATGCAGCTATTTATGGTTGGGCGTATGAAACGTATTATCAGGGAATTTATAGAGCAAATCAAGTCTTAACTAGTGTTCCTGCTATTAATTTTACAGATGTAGCTCTTAAGAATAGAATTTTAGGTCAAGCTTATTTCTTGAGAGGTTTGTATTTGTTCCATGCTGTAAATATGTTTAAGAATGTTCCTGTTCCAACAGAAATTGCAGCAATTTATCCACAAAAGACACAAGCAGAAGGATGGGCTCAAGTAATAGCTGATTTCAAGAAAGCTGCTGAATTACTACCAACATCTTACACTAGTGTTTCTGGATTAGACGCAGGACAAAAAGGAAGAGCAACGAAAGGAGCTGCTTTAGGATATTTAGGGAAAGCCTATTTGTTTACTAAAGATTTTACAAATGCAAGAGATACTTTTAAGGCTGTTATTGATTTAGGTGTTTATTCATTAGTGTCTAATTATAGAGACAATTTTACTGATTCAAATGAAAATAATTCGGAGTCTTTATTTGAAGTACAATTCAGTAGAGATGCTGGTGGAGTTGATTTAGGATGGGGTGGTGCACCTGCTTCAGGATGGGGTAAAACTTCCGCTAGAGCAATTACATATGCTCCAAGAGCTTTCGGTTGGACGGATGTACAGCCTACTTGGACATTATATAATGAATATCAGATTGAAAAAACTACAGCAAATACTATCGATCCACGTTTAGATGCTACAATGTTTTACAATAAACCGGGAGGAATGCAATTGTACGGAAAAGATTTTGCTACATTTTATGCTGGTAATCCAGGAGATTTAAATGATTTATTTTGTAGAAAGTATCAAAATTCAGATGGAGCTTATGCAAATGAATTTGATTGGCGTTCAGGAATTAACGAACGTTTGTTACGTTATGCAGATATCCTGTTGATGTATGCAGAGTGTTTGAACGAAACAGGTAATACTGCTGGAGCCTATTCTTATATTCAAATGGTTAGAGATCGAGTTGGTTTGCCAAATTTAGCAACTACAAAACCGGGTATGACTCAAGCTCAAATGAGAGATCAAATAGGTCATGAAAGATTCTTAGAATTCCCACTAGAGGGGCACCGTTTTGATGATATTCGTCGTTGGGGATGGTTACAAGATCCTGTTAAACTTGCTTGGTTGAAATCAAGAGACGTTGAATTTAATAGTTACAGTTCTGGAAGAGAATATTTTCCAATCCCACAGTTAGAAATGGATAATAATCCAGGTTCAACTCAAAATGATGGGTATTAAACCATTTTAGTAAACGATTTGTTTATACAATTTAGGATACCATGATGATAAGTTGTTACACGCTTATCATTGTGGTATTTTCACCTACAATCAAAGAAGGTATCTTCTTCTAAAAATTAGATTTTTTTAAAGTTTTACAAGCTTAAAGTATTTTAAGGTGGTCAATAGTAGGAATAAAGCTGTGTATTAATTCGGCCTTATGAATGTAAAGGAAATAATAATTCTTTCTCCTCTAAAATTTAAGGAGAAAATTAAATAGGAATCTAATGAAAAAATCAAATTCAAAATTAAACAAGTTTATTGTTTTGGGACTTTATATAATTGGTTTAGCTTTAACAAGCTGTTCTAAAGATGATTCAGGAACTGGAGAGTCAGATCCAGTTGTTGTAGATCCACCAGTTGTAACCCCAGGTTTTCCCGGGCCAACATATAGCGATAATTATACTTCAATTGCTTCTTGGAATACAAGATCACAGTGGAATTTGGCTAATGTTCATGATCCTTCAATAGAAAAATCGGGGGAATACTATTATATGTATCAAACGGATGCATCTTATGGGAATGCGCACGATGGACGTGGTCATTTTTTTTATCGTCGTTCTAAAGATTTAGTAAATTGGGAATTTATGGGGTCAACAATGACAACTGCTCCAGCATGGGTTAAAGATTCCTTGAATAATAAAAGAGCAAGAATGAATCCAGCATTGCCACCTATTATGAATCCAAGATATGGATATTGGGCACCTTGTATTCGTAAAGTAGGTAATAAATTCCGTATGTATTACAGTATAGTTGTTGATGAACCCATTACAGGAACAAGTTTTGATACTTCTTGGACTGAAAGAGCTTTTATTGGTTTAGCCGAAACAGATGATTTAGCCTCTAATGTTTGGACAGATAAAGGTATGGTCGTATGTTCAGAACCAGATGGATTAAAACCATATTCGTATACAGGAGTTAGAAATTGGGAAAATGCATACTTCAAGTATAACGCCATTGATCCGAGTTTTATTGAAACACCACAGGGGGAACAATATTTAATTTATGGCTCATGGCATTCAGGAATTGTGGCTTTAAAATTAGATCCCACTACAGGAAAGCCTTTTCAACTTAATACTTTGGCAGACTATGGAACACGTATTGCTACTCGTAATTCTATAAGTCGTTGGCAGGCTTCCGAAGGAGCCGAAATCATATACAATCCAGATACTCAATATTATTATCTGTTTATGGCATATGATGAGTTATCAGTCGCATACAATACACGTGTAGCTCGTTCTAGGAATGTGACAGGACCTTATTATGGTATTAATGGTGCTAATGTTACAAATGGAGCTGATTGTTGGCCTATGCTAACACATCCTTATGGATTTAATAATCATAGTGGATGGGTTGGGATTTCTCACTGTGCTATTTTTCAAAACCCAGAAACGAAACAATGGTTTTATTCTTCTCAAGGACGTTTGCCAGAAAATGTTCCGGGTATATTTGCTTCTAATGCAATCATGATGGGGCATGTTCGAGCAATCAAATGGACTGATGATGGTTGGCCAGTAATCGATCCTGAACGTTATGCAGCAGTACCTGAAACTACTATTGCTGAAACTTCGTTTATAGGGACATGGGAACAAATCACCATGAATTATCAATTTAAAACTATTCAGAAATCGGTAACTATTTATTTGACTGCCGATAAAAAAGTTTCTGGAGCTGTGACAGGAAATTGGTCTTATGATTCTACGAATAAAACATTAACAGTTAATGGAATCAAATGTAAAGTGAGTGATGCATGGGATTGGGAATCTCCAACACGAAAAGTGACTATAACATATTCTGGACTTACAGCTGGAGGAATACCTGTTTGGGGTAAAAAAAAAGTAATTAAATAATGGATTACAACAAAGTTATTTAACAAATTAAAAAGCTTTGTTGTTTGCTATAATAGTTTGTTTTAATCATTTTTTTTTAGTTATATTTACAAATGTTAAAATAACACTTATAAATAAAAAAAAATTATCCAATGAAAAAAAATTTGTTCTTATTGTTGGCTTTGACTTTTTCGAGCCAGCTTATTTTTTCTCAAAATGAAACCACAATTTTAAATATCAAAAAAGGAGAAAAACCGATTACAATTAATAAAAATATCTATGGTCATTTTGCAGAACATTTAGGAAGATGTATTTATGGAGGTTTTTACGTGGGAGATACTTCTAAAATTCCAAATACAAACGGAGTTAGAAATGATATTATTGAGGCATTAAAAGAATTGAAAATTCCAAATTTGAGATGGCCTGGAGGTTGTTTTGCAGACACCTATCATTGGAAAGACGGAATTGGACCTAAAGATAAAAGACCTACAATTGTAAATACTTGGTGGGGTGGAACAACAGAAGATAATAGTTTTGGTACACATGATTTTTTAAATTTATGTGAGGTATTAGGAGCAGAGCCATATTTAGCAGGAAATATAGGAAGTGGGACGGTTCAAGAATTGACTGATTGGGTTCAATATGTTAATTTTGGTGGTAAAAGTCCAATGAGTGATTTACGTAAAGCAAATGGTAGAATTGAACCTTGGAAAGTGAAATTCTGGGGAGTTGGTAATGAAGCTTGGGGATGTGGGGGAAATATGACTGCAGAATACTATGCAGGTGAATATCGCAAATATGCTACTTTTATGGCTGATTGGGAAAATACAGGTGGTTTAACTCGTATTGCCTCTGGTGCAAGTGGTGATGATTACAACTGGACAGAAGTTTTAATGAAAAATATTCCATTAAATATGTTAGGAGCTGTAGGAGTTCACCATTATGCTGTAATCGACTGGAATAAAAAAGGGGACGCTGTAGATTATACAGAAGAGCAATATTTCCAAACCATGAAATCAGCTTTAAAAATGGAGGAATTAGTGACTAAACATGCTGCTATTATGGACAAGTACGACCCTCAGAAAAAAATAACAATGGCAGTTGACGAGTGGGGTGGATGGTATGAAGTTGAAAAAGGTTCAAATCCAGGCTTTTTGTATCAACAAAATACAATGAGAGATGCAGTATTAGCTGGTTCTACTTTGAATATTTTTAATAATCATGCAGATCGAGTTCGTATGGCTAATCTAGCACAATGTGTAAATGTTTTGCAAGCTGTTATTTTGACGGATAAGGCTCAAATGATTAAAACACCAACTTATCATGTAATGAAAATGTATCGTGTTCATCAGGATGCCGAATTAATTCCGGTTGATTTTAAATCGCCTGATTATACCTTAGAAGGGAAAACTTTACCAGCAATTTCTGTTTCTGCTTCAAAAGACAAAGCAGGATTAGTTCATATCTCGTTAGTTAATATTGATGCTAAAAAGGGAAATAAAATCGAAATTAATTTAGCCGATCTTGGTTTGAAAAATGTTACTGCCACTATTTTGTCTTCAAAAAAACTACAAGATTATAATTCATTTGAAAAACCAAATACAATTGAACCTAAAGAATTTAAGGGTGTAAAAAATACCAAAGGTAAAATTGAAATAACTGTTCCTCCTTTTTCAGTTATTATGTTAGAAGGAAAATAATATTATTAAAATGAAAATTTCATCAATCTTATTTAGTGTGGGGATTTTAGCAGCTGTTTCTTGTAAAACAGCTGCTGTAAAAAATCAGCAAACACTAAAAATGAATAACCCTATAATAACAGATAAATATACAGCAGATCCTGCTGCATTAGTTTATAATGACAAAGTGTATTTATACACTGGACATGATGTTCCTGAAAAGGACTTTAATTTTTATCGCATGAATGATTGGCTGGTGTATTCCTCATCAGACATGGTACATTGGCAAGAACATCCAGTGCCATTAAAAGCTTCTGATTTTTCTTGGGCAAAGGGTGATGCTTGGGCTGGTCAAGTGATTGAAAGAAACGGAAAGTTTTATTGGTATGTGGCTATTACTCACGGTACCATTCACGGAAAATCTATAGGAATTGCAGTGTCGGATAGTCCTACAGGACCTTTTAAAGATGCTTTAGGGAAAGCATTAATCACTAATGATATGACCACTAAAACCAATATTAGTTGGGATGATATTGATCCTTCGGTTATTATTGATGATGATGGTCAGGCCTATCTGTTTTGGGGGAATACTGTGTGTAATTATGTGAAATTAAAAGAAAACATGATAGAAATGGATGGTCCAATGATGACTATCGATTTGCCAAATTTCACTGAAGCACCATGGGTTCATAAACGCAAAGGATGGTATTATCTATCTTATGCTTCCCAATTTCCTGAAAAAATTGTTTATGCGATGAGTAAGTCAATTAATGGACCATGGGAATACAAAGGAATATTGAACGAAGTGGCTGGAAATTCAAATACTAACCACCAAGCAATTATTGATTTTAAAGGGAAATCTTATTTTATATATCACAATGGTGTTATCCCTACCGAAGGAGGAAGTTTTAGACGTTCAGTTTGTGTAGACCGTTTGTTTTATAACTCTAACGGGACAATGAAACGCGTAGTTATGACTTCAGAAGGGATTCAAGAATAATCATGATTTTTTTTAAAATAAAATACTATTGGATTATTGGGTTGCTATTGGTTTTTATAAAATCAAATGCACAGTCAATTGCCGTACATGACCCTGTCCTTATTAAAGAAAAGGATACTTATTATTTGTTTTGTACAGGAAAAGGGATTAAAACTTTTAGTTCAAAAGATTTAAAAAATTGGAAACAGGGACCAGCTGTATTTGAAATAAAACCTGTTTGGGCAGATAAAGTTGTTCCTAATTTTGAAAATCATATTTGGGCACCTGATATTACATTTCATAATAAGAAATACTATTTGTATTATTCAATTTCGGCTTTTGGAAAAAACACATCTGCAATTGGTCTCGCTACTAATGTTACCTTGAATCCAGAAGACCCTAACTATAAATGGATTGATCAAGGCATTGTGATAGAATCGCATCCTAATAGAGATGAATGGAATGCAATTGATCCAAATGTAGTATTTGATGATAATAATATTCCATGGTTGTCATTTGGTTCTTTTTGGGATGGAATTAAAATAGTTAAATTAGGGGAAAATTTAAAATCCATTGCAGAGCCTCAGGAATGGTATTCGATTGCCAAACGCAAAAAAGAGGATAAAGAAAAAAGTTCAGCTATAGAGGCCCCTTTTATTTTTAAGAAAAATGGCTTTTATTATTTGTTTACTTCTTGGGATTTCTGTTGTAAAGGTAAGGAGAGTACTTATAAAGTTGTAGTGGGAAGATCTAAAAATGTATCAGGGCCTTATCTTGATAAAGATGGAAATGGGTTAAATCAAGGAGGAGGTACAATTATAGTAAAAGGAGATCAGGATTTTTTTGGAGTTGGTCATAATAGTGTGTACACTTTTGAAGGTAAAGATTATATGATTTATCATGGTTATGATGCCAAACAAAATGGGAAATCCGTTTTAGTTATCAAAGAATTACAATGGGATGCTGATTTTTGGCCCGAATTAAATTAAGAATCAAAAGAATAGAAAAACACAGAAACATAAATAAAAACTAAATATAACAAGATGAAATT
This sequence comes from Flavobacterium sp. GCM10022190, assembly GCF_042656445.1. Taxonomy (NCBI): domain Bacteria; kingdom Pseudomonadati; phylum Bacteroidota; class Flavobacteriia; order Flavobacteriales; family Flavobacteriaceae; genus Flavobacterium; species Flavobacterium sp. GCM10022190. The sequence goes on along the minus strand of NZ_JBHSOQ010000004.1, from coordinate 7,887 downwards.
AAATGTAATGAAAAAGAGCGCCCTTTGCGGTTTGTTACTAAGTAGTTTCTTGGCAACAGCCCAAAAAACAAATCTAGAAGTTGATTTAACCAAGTCAATTGCTAAAATTCAACCTACTATGTACGGGGTCTTTTTTGAAGATATCAATTTTGCTGCCGATGGAGGATTGTATGCAGAAATGGTTAAGAATAGAACTTTTGGTTTTGACGCACCTTTGATGGGATGGTTACAGCCTAATAGTAATGTACATTCTATGAATTTAGATTCAGGTATTGCAACACCTATGCATACTTCTGAAAATAAAAATAATCCAGATTTTTGTAGAATTATAATCAATAATGATAAAGGATACCAAATCATTAATGAAGGTTTCAGAGGAATGGGAATTAAGAAAGATGCAAAATATAATCTTACTTTAAAAGCTGCCAATCATAACAATGCAATTAAAAAGATTATTATTCAATTTATTGATGCGAATAAAAAAGTATTAGGTGAAACTACTATTGTTCCTTCATCTACAACTTGGAAAGATTATTCAGCACAATTAGTCGCAACCGAAACGGAGGCTAAAGCCCAATTGAAAATTACTTTTGAAGGTAATGGAACGATTGACTTAGATATGATTTCGTTATTTCCAGAGGAAACTTGGAAAAACAGGAAAAATGGATTGCGTAAGGACATCGTTCAATTATTAGATGGTTTAAAACCAGGATTTATTCGTTTCCCAGGTGGATGTATCGTTGAAGGAAAAACACTTGAAAATAGATACCAATGGAAAAAAACAGTTGGTCCAGTTGAGGATAGAGAAACGATGATTAATAGATGGAATGTGGAATTTAAACATAAACTAGCACCAGATTATTTTCAGTCTTTTGGTTTAGGTTTTTTTGAATATTTCCAACTATCAGAAGATCTAGGCGCAGAGCCACTACCAATTTTAAGTTGTGGAATTGCTTGTCAATACAACACAGGGGAGTTAGTGCCAATGGCAGAATTGGATCCTTATGTTCAAGATGCACTTGATTTAATTGAGTTTGCCAATGGAGATGTATCTACAAAATGGGGAAAATTACGTGCCGATATGGGACATGCAAAACCTTTTAACCTTAAATTTATTGGAGTGGGTAATGAACAATGGGGTCCGCAATATATTGAGAGATATAAAGTTTTTGCAACAGCTATAAAATCTAAGTATCCAAATATTACTATCGTTTCTGGTTCTGGACCTTCGCCTGATGGTGTGTTTTTTGATTATGGTTGGGACGAATTAAAAAAATTGAAGGCTGATATAGTTGATGAGCATTATTATAAAAACCCAGAATGGTTTAAAGCAAATGCTGCTCGTTATGATAACTATGATAGAAAAGGGCCTAAAATTTTCGCTGGTGAATATGCAGCACATCCTAATGGAGTTGAGGATGGTTTGAAAGAGAATAACTGGTTAGCGGCGCTTTCTGAGTCTGCTTTTATGACAGGATTAGAGCGTAATGCAGATGTTGTTTATTTAACGTCTTATGCTCCTTTAATGGCGCATGTTGATGCTTTTCAATGGGCTCCAGATATGATTTGGTTTGATAATTTAGCTGCTTATGGTACGGCAAATTATTATGTTCAAAAAATGTATTCTAATAATAGAGGAACTGATGTGCTTTCTATTACTAAAGATGGAAAAGCGATAACTGGACAAAATGATTTATATGCTTCAGCGGCAAAAGATGCTGTGAAAAATGAATTGATTTTGAAATTGGTCAATACATCAGCTAAAGCGCAAGATTTATCTATTAATTTATCTGGTAAAAATGTAGATAGCAAGGGGAAAATGGTTCTTTTAACAAGTGCTAATTTGGAGGAATACAATACTTTGGCTGAGCCAACTAAAATAAGTCCAGTAGAAAAAGATTTTAAAGTAAGTGGTAAAAAAGCGGTGTTGAGTTTACCTGCGAATTCGTTTGTAGTTTTGAAACTAAAAATGAAATAATCAAAAAAATAATTTCTATTTTTAGTTAAGAAAAAATTTAACTAAAAATATTGAAAAATTGATAAAAAACATTAAGTGTAAGTGTAACACTTAATGTTTTTTTATTTTATATTTGTAACCACATTTTAAAATTCGAAGATGAAAAATTATGTTATAGGTATAGATTACGGATCAGATTCAGTTCGTGCCGTATTAATTGATACCGAAAATGGGCAAGAATTAGCCTCTGAAGTTTGTCATTATAAAAGATGGAAAAACAATGAGTATTGTAATCCGTCAATCAATCAATTTCGTCAACATCCTTTGGATCATATCGAAGGATTGGAAATAACAATTAAATCGGTTGTAGCTCAAGCTAATGTAGCTCCATCTCAAATAAAAAGTATCTGTATCGATACTACTGGGTCTTCTCCAATTCCTGTTACAGCTGATGGTAGTCCGTTATCTTTAACTAAAGAATTTGAGCATAACCCAAATGCGATGATGATTTTATGGAAAGATCACACGGCTATCAATGAAGCAAATGAAATTAATGAATTAGCAGCTTCATGGGGTGGTGAAGATTTTACTAAATATGAAGGTGGAATTTATTCTTCTGAATGGTTTTGGGCAAAAATTTTACACATCATTCGTGAGGATGAAGCGGTAAAAAATGCAGCGCATTCATGGATGGAGCACTGCGATTACATGACTTTTTTATTAATCGATGATAAAGATTTAACAACATTTAAAAGAAGCCGTTGTGCAGCAGGACACAAAGCAATGTGGCATGAAGACTGGAATGGTTTACCTCCAGAAGAATTCTTGACAAAATTAGATCCGTATTTGGCTCAGTTAAGAGGAAAATTATACAATGAAACGTATACATCCGATTTAGTTGCTGGAAAATTAAATCAAGAATGGGCAAATCGTTTAGGATTAACAACGGATACAGTTATTGCTGTAGGAACTTTTGACGCGCATTCTGGTGCGGTTGGAGCTAAGATAGACGAGTATGCATTAGTACGTGTAATGGGTACATCTACTTGTGATATTATGGTAGCTTCAAATGAAGCAGTAGGAAGTAAAACAGTAAAAGGAATCTGTGGACAAGTAGACGGTTCGGTTATACCAGGATATGTTGGTTTAGAGGCTGGACAATCTGCTTTTGGGGATGTTTTAGCTTGGTTCAAAGATACTTTATCTTGGCCATTGAATAATTTAGTCTATACTTCGGATGTTTTATCTGAAGAGCAAAAAGTAAAGTTAAAAGAGGAAGTAGAGTCTAATTTCATTAAAACGTTAACAGCACAAGCAGAAGCTATTCCGTTATCAGAAAGTATTCCAACTGCTTTGGACTGGGTAAACGGACGTAGAACTCCAGATGCTAATCAAGGTTTAAAAAGTGCGATGACTAATTTGTCATTAGGAACGAAAGCACCACATATTTTCAAAGCTTTAATCAATGCAATCTGTTTTGGTTCTAAGAAAATTGTCGATCGTTTTGAAGAAGAAGGTGTTCGTATTGATTCTGTAATAGGTATTGGAGGTGTGGCTAGAAAATCACCATTTATCATGCAAACTTTGGCTAATGTCTTGAATAAGCCAATTAAAGTTTGTGCTTCAGACCAAGCACCAGCTTTAGGAGCTGCTATCTATGCTGCAGTTGCTGCTGGAATTTATCCTAACGTAATTGAAGCTAGTAAAAAAATGGGAAGTGATTTTGAAAGCGAATATTTCCCTCAAGCAGATAAAATTGAAAAATACCAAGAATTGATGGATTCTTACTCAGAATTAAGTCAATTTATTGAAAGTATAACAAAATAATTAAGTAGTATGTCAAAATACCAAGCGTTAAAACAAGAATGTTATGAGGCTAATATGCAGCTAAATGAGTTGAATTTAGTAGTATATACCTTTGGAAATGTAAGTGCAGTTGATAGAGAAAATGGAGTTTTTGCAATTAAACCTAGTGGTGTACCATATGAAGTATTAAAAGCAGAAGATATTGTTATTGTTGATTTTGATAATAATATCATCGAAGGGGACAAAAGACCTTCTTCAGATACTAAAACACATGCTTATTTATACAAGCACTGGCCAAATATTGGTGGAATTGCGCACACTCACGCTACTTATTCAGTAGCTTGGGCTCAGGCGCAAAGAGATATTCCAATTTTCGGAACTACACATGCTGATCACTTAACAGCTGATATTCCTTGTGCTCCCCCAATGGCTGATCATTTAATAGAAGGAAACTATGAGCACAATACAGGAATCCAAATTTTAGACTGTTTCAAAGAAAAAAACCTTTCTTATGAAGAAGTAGAAATGGTTCTTTTAGGTAATCATGGTCCTTTTGCATGGGGTAAAAATGCTGCAAAAGCGGTTTATAACTCTAAAGTGTTAGAGGTTTGTGCGGAAATGGCTTATTTGACACTACAAATTAATCCTGCTGCTCCAAGATTAAAAGATTCTTTGATTAAAAAACACTACGATCGTAAGCACGGGAAAGATGCTTATTACGGACAATAAAAATTAGTTTAAAGTTTAATGTTTCAAGTTCTTTCTGTAACTATTAAAAACCTTAAACTTTGAACCTTGAACAAATAAATTTAAAAACAAACAATATATAAAATGATTGATATTTCTAAAAAAGAAGTTTGGTTTGTAGTTGGAAGCCAAAATTTATACGGTGAAGAAACTTTAAAACAAGTTGCTATCCATTCTCAAGCAATTGCTAAAGGAATTGATGCTTCGTCACATGTTCCTGTAAAAATTGTTTACAAAGCAGTTGCAAAATCACCAAGCGAAATCACAGATATCTGTATGGAAGCTAATTCGGCTAAAAACTGTATCGGAATCGTTGCTTGGATGCACACTTTCTCCCCTGCTAAAATGTGGATTAATGGTTTAAGTATCTTGAAAAAGCCATTATGTCACTTACATACACAATACAATGCTGAAATTCCATGGGCATCAATCGATATGGATTTCATGAACTTGAATCAATCAGCTCACGGAGACAGAGAGTTTGGTTACATCATGTCCAGAATGCGTAAAAAACGTAAAGTTATCGTTGGACACTGGGAAGACGAGCGCGTTCAGCAAAAAATTGGAAACTGGACAAGAGTTGCTTTAGGTTGGGATGAATTGCAAAATTTAAAAGTAGCTCGTTTTGGTGATAACATGCGTGAAGTTGCAGTTACTGACGGTGATAAAGTGGAGGCTCAAATTCGTTTTGGTGTTTCTGTAAACGGATATGACTCTTCAGATATCGTTAATAAAATGAAATTAGTTACTGAAGAGCAAGTAGACGCTTTAGTAGCAGTTTATGAAGAATCTTATACTTTGGCTCCAAAATTACAAAAAGGAGGAGAGCAAAGAGAATCATTAAGAGATGCTGCTAGAATTGAATTAGGTTTAAGAGCATTCTTAGAAGAAGGTGGTTTCGGCGCTTTTACAGATACTTTTGAAAATTTAGGAGAATTAAAACAATTACCTGGTATTGCTACACAGCGTTTGATGGCTGATGGTTACGGTTTTGGAGGAGAAGGTGACTGGAAAACAGCTGCTATGGTAAGAGCTTTAAAAGTAATGAACATTGGTCTTGAAGGTGGAACTTCTTTCATGGAAGATTATACGTACCACTTTACACCTGAAAAATCATATGTTTTAGGTTCTCACATGTTGGAAATCTGTCCTTCTATTACGGATGGAAAACCTTCTTGTGAAATTCACCCATTGGGAATTGGAGGAAAAGAAGATCCGGTTCGTTTAGTATTTAATTCACCAGCTGGAGATGCTATCAACGTATCTTTAGTAGATATGGGAACTCGTTTCCGTTTAATTGTAAACGAAGTTACTGCTGTTAAACCAATGGCTGAATTGCCAAAATTACCTGTAGCTCGTGTACTTTGGGATTGTAAACCAAACTTAGATATCGCCGCTACTGCTTGGATTTTAGCAGGTGGAGCGCACCATACAGTATATAGCCAAGCGGTTACAACTGAATTTATGGAAGATTTCGCTGATATCGCCGGAATCGAATTAGTAGTTATTGATAATGATACTAAAATCCGTTCTTTCAAAGAAACTTTGAATGCTAACGAAGCTTATTACCACTTGTTCCAAACAGGATTGTAATATTGTTTAGAAACAAAATTTTTAAAGTCATAAAGTCAAAAGTTATACTAGCTTTTGGCTTTATGACTTCTCTATTAACCGATAAAATTAAAAAAAGTATGAATCTATTAAGAAGTTGTGTTTTAGGATTGGCTGTTATAACAACAGCAGGGCTTTCTGTTCAATGTAAAGGGGAAAAGAAAGAAAACCAAGAACAAAGTGTTGCGCAAAAAGACAGTGTGACTGTTAAGAAATCAGAGTATGGTACTACTGCCAAAGGGGAAAAGATTGAAAGCTATAAGCTGAAAAATCAAAAAGGAATGGAAGTAGATATCATGACTTATGGAGGAATTATCACTTCGTTAAAAGTGCCTAATAAAGCTGGTGTTTCTGAAGAAATCGTTCTTGGCTTTAATAATTTTGAGCAATACACTAAGGATAATCCTTATTTCGGGGCTTTAATTGGTAGATATGGTAATCGTATTGGTAAAGCTAAATTTACTTTGGATGGAAAAGAGTATAAATTAGCGGCTAATGACGGGCCAAATAGTTTGCACGGTGGACCATTAGGGTTTCATAAAGTGATTTGGACTGCTGTTGAAGCAAAAGGAGGAACTGATGGAGTTTTGAAATTAAAATACCTTTCAAAAGATATGGAAGAAGGTTTTCCTGGAAACTTAACGGTTTTTGTTACCTATACTTTAAAAGCAGATAATACTTTGGAAGTAGATTACGAAGCTACTACAGATAAGAAAACAGTAGTGAATTTAACACAGCATTCTTATTTCAACCTTTCTGGTGATTTTACAAAGACTATTTTGGATAACGAAATCACTATTGATGCTGATAAATTGGTTCCTGTTGATGAAACATTGATTCCAACAGGAAAATTAGACGATGTAGCTAATACGCCATTTGACTTTAGAAAACCAAAAGCTATTGGTAAAGAAATAGGAGTTGCTAATGAGCAATTAAAAAGAGGTAAAGGTTATGATCACTGCTGGGTGTTGAACAATCAAGACAAAGGTTTCCGTTTTGCAGCTTCAGTTTATGAGCCAACAAGTGGTAGAGTGATGGAGGTTTATACTGATGAGCCGGGAATCCAGTTGTACACGGGTAATTTCTTAGATGGTACTTTGCCTACAAGAGATGGTAAAACGTATGCACACAGAACAGGTCTTTGTTTAGAAACGCAACATTATCCAGATTCTCCAAGCCAAAAAGATTTCCCAACAACAGTTTTAAACCCTGGGGAAACATATAAAACAAAAACGGCTTTCAAATTTTCTACTAAATAATAAAGAGTAGTTTCAATCATTACAACCCGTCCCGATTTATCGAGGCGGGTTTTTTTATTTCTTTTTTTTCAGGAGCTAAATCCTGCTATCCGCTCTATCTCTTGTGTCCACTGTGTTACCACAAGAGGATGCTGCTGCTACCTGCCTTGCCGGCAGGCAGGTCAGGGCTAGGGTGGTTGCTTAAAATGGAGCTTCTACTATTATATATAGTGTAAAAACCTTTGTGTTCTTTTAGTTTTCTTAAGAGACCTATGTGTTTAAAAGCTTATTTTCTACTATGTAATATAGTGATATCGGTCTGTTCTTAGTGTTCTTTGTGAAGAAACTTTCCGCTCTTTGCGGTTAAACAATGTCTAAAACCCCAAATTCTTACAAAACTGAAAATTTCTTAAAAATTAAAACACATGTTATCAGTTGATTAAAAAATAAACAAAAAATAGTTTTGAAAAGGTCTTGTTTAATCGAATAAAGGTTCTACTTTTGCACCCGCAACAGCGAAAACGTTCT
>NZ_JBHSOQ010000003.1:503992-739550 GCF_042656445.1 Flavobacterium sp. GCM10022190 | reverse complement strand
TGCAGCGAATGACCTTAAGGTGGTTATTGCGGCGGGGCTCACCTCTTCCCATCCCGAACAGAGAAGTTAAGCCCGCCTGCGCAGATGGTACTGCATTTTGTGGGAGAGTATGTCGTCGCCTTTCTTTGAAAACCCTATTCAATTCGGATAGGGTTTTTTATTCAAACTTTTAGTTTTCTAAAAGTATGAGGTACCTTAGCTCAGATGGTAGAGCAATGGACTGAAAATCCATGTGTCCCTGGTTCGATCCCTGGAGGTACCACATTACTGCTCGGATGGTGAAATTGGTAGACACGCTGGACTTAAAATCCAGTGAACAGCAATGTTCGTGCGGGTTCAAGTCCCGCTCTGAGTACAAAACCTCAATTAGTTTTCTAATTGAGGTTTTTTTTATATTATTATGTTCCGTCCTGAAATAACGATACACAAAAACATAGATAGTCTTTGTTGAGTACTTAGTTTTTTTTGTGAAGAATATATTTTTCTGATGAAGCTTTACCAGATTGTACTCCTGAAATTTCGGCAATTATACCATTGTTTGTTTTTTGATAACTGATTTTTTGAGGATAATCATGTTTTAAATTTTCAAATACAAGTCCCTTTTCTACTTCTTCCTTCATTTTAAAGCTAATAGGTTTTTCGTTATTTTGTCCTTTTATAGTTGTAGTGTAGGTAAGTGTCTCTTCTTTTTCTTGTAAAATTATTGATTCATAATGGATAGTGTCTTTATCTTTAATAAAAAGAGATAAAGCTTTGTAAGTACTGTCGTTTACTTTTGTCCAATTTTCAGTAAGTGTGCCAGTATTTGTTTTGTATTCCCAGCTTCCTAATAGCCAACTAGAATTTTTTATTAAAAGTTTTTCATTATCTGTTGTTTTTTGACAAGCTGATGTAATTAGTAATATAGAGGATATAATGGGAATTTTTTTCATATTGGAGTCGTTAATTATATGGTTAAACAAAATTAATAAAAATACAGCTTAGCTTTATTATTTTTAGTTTTTTCGTGTAAAAATGATTTTAGATAAGCTGTTTTTTGAAGATTAGTAATCGTTTGAAAACTATTGCCTAGCCCTGATGGAAGCGGCATCTCCTTATTTAGAAAAACAAGGCTTTTTAGCCGTAGTTTTTTTAATAAGGAATATAGCGGACAGCAGGAAAATGCTCCAGAAAAAATCTGAATTAGTGAATCTAAATTGTGCAATCTTTTTTGTATTTTTGCACTCCAATTATAAGGACATACAATTATGTTAGACAGACTTCAAATAGTAAAGCAGCGTTTTGATGAGATTTCGGATTTGATTATCCAACCAGATGTTATTGCCGATCAGAAACGTTATGTGCAGTTGAATAAAGAATATAAAGATCTTAAGGCTTTGGCTGAAAAAAGAGATGAATATGTTCTTTTAATGGCTAATATTGACGAAGCTAATGAAATTATTGCTGATGGTAGTGATGCAGATATGGTTGAAATGGCTAAAATGCAACTAGATGAAGCCAAAGAGCGATTGCCACTGCTTGAGGATGAAATCAAATTTATGTTGATTCCTAAAGATCCTGAAGATGCTAAAAATGTGATGGTTGAAATTCGTGCTGGTACTGGTGGTGATGAAGCGAGTATTTTTGCCGGCGATTTATTTAGAATGTATACTAAATATTGTGAGAGTAAAGGTTGGAGAACTTCGGTTGTAGATATGAATGAAGGAACTTCAGGAGGTTTCAAAGAGATTATTTTTGAAGTAACAGGGGAAGATGTTTATGGAACCTTGAAGTTTGAAGCGGGAGTTCACCGTGTACAACGTGTTCCTCAAACAGAAACACAAGGAAGAGTTCATACATCTGCAGCAACCGTTATGGTCTTGCCAGAAGCAGAAGAGTTTGATGTGCAACTAGATATGAATGATGTTCGTATTGATTTCTTTTGTTCATCTGGACCTGGAGGACAATCGGTAAATACAACTAAATCTGCAGTTCGTTTGACACACATTCCTACTGGATTAGTTGCTCAGTGCCAGGACGAAAAATCACAACATAAAAATAAAGATAAGGCCTTTACCGTGTTGCGTTCTCGTTTGTATGAAATGGAATTAGCAAAAAAACAAGAAGAAGATGCTAAAAAACGTAGTTCACAAGTAAGTTCGGGAGACCGTTCGGCTAAAATTAGAACCTATAATTATGCTCAAGGTCGTGTAACAGATCACAGGATAGGCTTAACTTTGTATGATTTAGGGAACATTATGAATGGTGATATTCAGAAGATAGTTGATGAGTTACAGCTAGTTAACAATACCGAAAAGTTAAAGGAAGCCAGTGAAGTTTTCTAAACGTTAATTTATTATTATTTGTTAAAAAAAGACTAATTTATTTAGTAAGATTTATTTGAAAAGCACTTAATTTGCATTTGTAAATTAGGTGTTTTTTTTGCTCCAAATTATTAATAAAAATGAATTGAATTTATGAAAAAGAAAAGTTTTTATCTTTCATTATTGGCATTGGTTGGTTTATCTAATTTAAATGCTCAGTCCTATCTTGGTTTTAGCCATGATAATTATGCGGGTGTTCATAGTACTTTGTTTAATCCTGCATCTATAGTTGATTCTCGTTTTAAAACAGATATTAATTTGTTTTCTTTGAGTGCTGCGGTAGGTAATGATATGTATGGGGTGAATGTTTTTGATGCTTTTAAAAGTGGTTATGATTTTGATTTAGAAGCAAAGAAAGATTTTAGTACAGCAAACAATGTTTATTTCAATACTGATGTTATGGGGCCTTCATTTATGTTTAATATTACCCCAAAACATTCGATAGCTTTATTTACAAGAGGTAGGTCTTTTTTAAATGTAATTGATGTCAATGGAAAAGTAATTAATGATTTAACCAAAGATAATTCTGCAAGTTTTCCTTCAGCTAATTTAGGAAGTCCAAATGCTGTTGGCAATTCATGGGGAGAATTAGGACTTACTTATGCAGCCGTATTGTTTCAAAGAGGACAACATTTTTTGAAAGGAGGTATTACTGCTAAATATTTACAAGGTGTTGCTAATTATCATTTTCAGGGAACTAATGTAACTGTAGCTTATACTGATACAGGTTCAGATGTTACAAGTACTTATACTACAACAGGTACTGCTATTTATGGTTCAAGTCAGGATTTTGCTACTAATTCGGATATTGAAATTGATTCTAATTCAAAAGGTTTTGGGGTTGATTTAGGTTTGGTTTACGAATGGAGACCGGAATATACTGCTGACAGAGCAGATATCAACGATTTAAAAGAATTAAATAAATACAAATTGCGTTTTGGTATTTCGGTAACAGATATTGGTACTATGAATTATGATAAAGGGGTTCGTAATATTTATGATTTAAATAGACCGTCTTTGTCACGTCCAACTCCAATTACTGTGGCTGATTTTGACAATGCAGACAATTTTGATGAGTTTATGAAAGATAATTTTAATCATACTCTTGTCAATGGAACTGTGAAATCGTTTTTACCAACAGCTTTACATACAGATTTAGATTGGAATATTCATAATAAATTTTATTTGAATGCTAATGCTGATATAAGTGTAGTAAATAAATCTAAGTTGAATCAAAATAGTATAGCAAATCGTTTAAGTTTAACTCCTCGTTTTGAATCAAGATGGTTTAGTGCTTATGTTCCTATTTCGTATATGGATTATAGTAAACAAGCACTGGTTGGATTTGGATTAAGAACAGGAATCTTATTTGTTGGTTCGGGTTCTATAGTAACTAATGCTTTTTCGAAAAGTTCAAAAGCGGCAGATGTTTATTTTGGAGTAAAAATTCCTGTATATCAAAAAAAGGCTAAAGATAAAGATGGCGATGGAATTGTAGACAAGGAGGATGTTTGTCCAGAAGTGGCTGGTCCAGTTGAAAATAAAGGTTGTCCATGGGAAGATAAAGATGGAGACGGCGTATTAGATAAAGATGATAAATGTCCTACTATTTCTGGTCCTGCCGAAAATAAAGGTTGTCCATGGGAAGATAAAGATGGAGATGGTGTGTTAGATAAAGAAGATAAGTGCCCAACTGTTGCTGGACCTAAAGAAAATTCAGGTTGTCCTTGGGGAGATAAAGATAACGATGGTGTTTTAGATAACGCAGATAAATGTCCTACTGTTGCTGGTCCAAAAGAAAACGCTGGATGTCCTTGGGCTGATACTGATGGAGATGGAGTGTTAGACAAAGATGATAAATGTCCAAAAGTAAAAGGAACCGTTGCAAATAATGGTTGTCCTGAGGTTACCAAAGAAGTTATCAAGAAATTAAACGATTTCTCTAAATCAATTTTGTTTGATACTTCAAAGGCGACTATTAAACCAGAATCAAATGTTCAGTTAGATGAAATTGTAAAAGTTATGAACGAGTATTCTAATGCTAATTTTAAATTAGAAGGTCATACAGATAGTACTGGTATTGCTGCTAAAAATCTTCAGTTGTCTAAAGATAGAGCCGCTGCAGTTAAAAATTATTTAATTGCTAAAGGTATTAGTGCTGATCGGCTTTCTTCTGAAGGATATGGTATCACTAAACCGATAGATTCAAATAAAACAGCTGAAGGAAGAGCTAAGAACCGTAGAGTTGAAATTATTCTAGTTAAATAAATAAAATCATATTTATAAAAAATAGGCTATCATTTTCTGATAGCCTATTTTTTTCTCAAGTTTTATGTGGATTTTTTTATAAATCTCTTTTAAATGTTTTTCTTCGACAATGTATTTTTGGGTCAAAATGTTTCCAAATGTTGTGAATGGCTACATTGTCTATTAATTCAGGTGTTCTGAAACAATTTTCAACTCCTTTTTCTTTAAAAGTTTCGTAATATTCGTTAAAAATTACTGCTGTCACTGCTTTGTTTTGGTATTCAGGATGGATGCCAATTAAGTAAAAGATCATGTCTTTGCTTTGTTTTTTAGCTTTCAATAAATGAAATATACCAAAAGGAAATAGTTTGCCATTTGCTTTTTGTAAAGCTCTAGAAAAAGAAGGCATTACAATTCCAAAAGCGATTATATTTTTGTCCTTGTCTTCAATAAATTTAATGTATTCAGGATTAATAAAACTGATGTATTTCTTTTTGAAATATTCTTTTTGTACATCAGAAATCGCAACAAATGAAGATAATTTAGAATAGCTTTCATTGAAAAGATCAAACATTTTATCTACATAAGGCATTACTTCTTTTGTAGATTTGAAGTTTAATGGAGTTAACTGATATCTCTTTTTTACTAATTCGTTTGCTTTTTGGAAAAATTCTGGATTTACATTTGAAAATGGAAATTTACTCTCAATATATTCTTTTTCTACAACATAACCTAGTTGTTCAAAATGAGTAGCATAATACGGATGATTGTACCATGTAATCATAGTTCCTAGTTGGTCAAAGCCTTCAGTAAGAACGCCTACTTTGTCAAGGTTTGAAAAACCCATAGGGCCTTCTACGTATTCCAGATTATGTTTTCTTCCTAATTCGTATACTTTTTCTAGTAAGGCTTTTGTTACCTCGATATCGTTGATGACGTCAAACCAACCAAAACGAACTTTTCTTTTTTGTTGGTCATTAACTTCTGCCCAATTTATGATTGCTGTTATGCGTCCTGCAATTGTTCCGTCTTTGTATGCAATGTAAAAATAAGCTTCGGCATTTTCAAAAGCGGGATTTTTAGTTTTGTCAAAAGAGGCTAATTCGTCAGCTATTATTGGTGGAACCCAAAATTCATTGTCTTTGTATAACGAAAAAGGGAATTTTATGTATTCGGTCAGTTCTTTTTTAGTTTTAGCTTCTTTTATTGTTATCATCTTTAATTTTTATCATTTATTGTATAGCGTCTCTTCGTTTTTGATCTTTTCGGGCTGCTTTTCTTACGGATCTCGGTTTTGATGGGCTGTCGTCTAAATCGACTTTGACTTCTTTGTATCCTGCATCGTATCGCCATGAAAATCCTACTCCTCCATAAAATACGGTTGGAGTATCTTTAATTAGATTATGGCTTATTGAAGCATCAATTTGCATGTTTTTGCCTAGTAAAAAGGCTGCGCCACCTCGAAAAATGGCATCGCTGTAAAAATCGCTTTTGTAACCCTGATTTTCAATAAACCCAGACCATTTTTTACTTATACCTTTTGTTAGCGTAATGATATATCCGTAGCTAGGATAGTCTGTAGTGAGGTAATCAGCGATAATATTTGTCACAAAAACCCATGAACCATCACCTAGGTGATTTTGGGTTATTAACATTACCTTTGGTGAAATTATAGCTTCTGGAGAAAATGAGTACGGATTGTCTTTCATCGTAAAATTTGCTCCAGCATAAACAGATACAGCAGGAATTAATTGATGCCAGTCAAAGGAATGATTCGCTTTCCAGCTGTATACATTTATTTTTTTTTCATAATTTTTGAAAGGGTCATAAAGAAGGTATTTAGCACCCAAAACTGTTTGTTTTAAATTGGATTTTGAGTATTGGTCAAAGGCGGAAACAAAATCTTGTTTTTGATATTGAATATTTGCAATTACTTCTAGTTTTTCCATCAAAAACCCATAGCGTAAATCAAGATCTAGTCCATAACCATTGGCATCATAGCCTAATAAACGATGGTTTTCATTAATGCCGTAAATACCTGTTTCTACTTGGATTACTGATTTACCGACTGCGTAAGCTGACATGGATTCACCAGGTCTGTTCGAATTGATTTCGTCGGTATGTTGTGCGAAGTTATAATTTGTAACTAGGCTAATAGCTGTAACTAATAAAATTTTGAATTTAGGCATGGTGATTTGGATTTTATAAGTATTAAGCTTTCCAAAAGTACTATATTTTATTATTTATTTAAGAATGATAATCCATTTTTGAATCTAGTATTTGTTAAATTTGCTAAAAAAACATTTGATTATGCAACTTGCGTCTTTTTCAGGATTTTTAAGAACATTATTTATCATTATATCTTTCTATTACATTTTTAGATTTTTGGCAAAATTGTTTTTGCCAGTCGTAATCAAAAAAGTGGTAGAGAAAGCAAGTGAGAATATGCATCAGCAACAACAGCGCCAGTATCAATATCAGGATACTTGGCAAAGAAAGAATGATGGTGAAACCATTATTTATAATACAGATAATGTGAAAAAACCACGAGAGACTAAAAAAGTAGGAGATTATGTGGATTACGAAGAAATAGATTAAATTTGTCCCACATACGATTCATATTTTAATAAAATTCTCGAAAATTGAAAATAATAAATAAGTTTTATCCGCACGCTATTGCCATTCTTGGTTTTGTTCTAGTTTCTCTAATTTATTTTTATCCTGTACTTCAAGGGAAACAAATTTTTCAATCGGATATTGCTCAATATACCGGTATGGCTAAAGAGCAAAATGATTTTCGAGCCATTGAAAATGCGGAGCCATATTGGACTAATTCTGCTTTTGGCGGAATGCCAACTTATCAATTAGGGGCTAAATATCCATATGATTTTATTGGAGCAATTGATCATTTTTTACGTTTTTTACCGCGTCCAGCTGATTATTTATTTTTGTATTTCTTGGGATTTTATGGACTGCTTTTAGTTTTAAAAACGGATCCTTTAAAAGCTTTTTTTGGAGCAATTGCTTTTGGATTTTCAACATATTTAATCATTATTTTAGGAGTAGGACACAATGCTAAGGCACATGCAATTGCTTATATGCCATTGGTAGTTGCAGGTTTTATTTGGGTTTATAATAAGAGATATATTGCTGGTGGATTGCTTACAATGATTGCAACGGCTTTAGAAATCAATGCGAATCACTTTCAAATGACCTATTATTTGTTGATTTTGTTATTGATTCTTTCGGCCTATTATACATTCCAATTTATAAAAGTAAAAGAATATAAAGCGCTTTTAACTTCTGTAGGCGTATTAGCAATAGCAGGAATTTTAGCTATTGGAGTTAACGCCACTAATTTAATGGCTACTGCAGAATATGCAAAGTTTAGTACTCGTGGGAAAAGCGAATTGACTTTTAATCCTGATGGTTCTAAAAATACGGATACCAGTGCCATGACACGTGATTATATTACCGAATATAGTTACGGTATTGCCGAAAGTTTCAATTTGATAGCACCTCGTCTTTTTGGAGGTTCTAATAATGAAAGCTTAAGCAAAGAATCAGCAATGGTTCAGTTTCTTCAACAACAACAAATTTCCGAAGGGCAATATATTACGGAAGCCCAAGCTATTGATTATGCTAAACAAGGGATGCCTACTTATTGGGGTGACCAGCCTATTGTGGCTGCTCCTGCATATATAGGTGCGGTAGTTTTCTTCTTAGCTATATTGGGCTTACTGATAGACGAAAGAAAAATAAAGTATGTTTTTGCTACAGGAGCGGGAGTTGCATTATTGCTTTCTTGGGGTAAAAATTTTCCAGTTTTAACTGATTTCTTTATTGATTACGTACCGATGTATAACAAGTTTAGAGCGGTTTCGTCAATTCAAGTTGTATTAGAGTTATGCTTTCCTGTCTTGGCTGTTATGGGGTTACATTCTTTTTGCAAGGCTGATAAAGCAAAGCAATGGGAAGGATTATGGCAGTCGGCAGCTATAGGTTTGGGGACTATTGTAATTTTATTTTTATGCAAAGGAATGTTTAGTTTTTCTGGGGCTGGAGATAGTTACATGGCTCAAAGTTATGGTCCTGGTTTTGTAGATGCCATTAAGAGTGATCGAAAAACAATGTACAGCGCCGATTTGTTGCGTTCAGGATTCTTTATCATTTTAACTGCTGGAGTATTATGGATGCTATTTAAAGAAAAATGGGCTCAAAAAACAGCTATCATTTTGATTGGATTAATCATGGTATCTGATTTGTTCTTAGTAGATAGAAAATACGTTTCAGATAAGGATTTTGTGAGTAGTAGGGAAGTGGATATGCCTTTTCAAGAAACAGCTTCTGACGCTCAAATTTTAAGAGATACCGCACATTACCGTGTGTTTGAAATTAACGGGAATTTTTCGAGTGCTAGAGCTTCGTATTTTCATAAATCAATTGGAGGTTATCATGCTGCAAAACCTCGTAGAATGCAACAATTGTTTGATTACCAAATTACCAAAAACAATATGGAAATTTTAAACATGTTGAATGTAAAATATGTAATTCAAACAGATAAGGAGGGTAAGGAATTTCCAACTGTAAATCCTGACGCTAATGGAAACGCATGGTTTGTTAATGATGTTAAATTAGTTAATAATGCTAATGCTGAAATGAAAGCCTTGGATAATATTAATACTAAGAAAGTGGCGGTTTTCAATATTCAAGCTAATAGATCTAAGTTTAAAAACGCAAGTTTGAAACATAATTTAGATACAACAGGTACGATTCAATTGCGAGTTTACAAACCGAATTATATTAAATATTTTTCAGAGAGTAAAAATGAAGGATTGGCTGTTTTTTCCGAAATATACTATCCATACGGATGGAATGCCTATGTTGATGGCGTTAAAACAGAACATTTCCCAGTTAATTATGTGCTAAGAGCTATGATGCTTCCTAAAGGATCTCATACGGTTGAATTTAAATTTGAACCTGAAGTAATTGAAACAGGAAGTACAATTACACTCGTAAGTAGTGTGACAATGTTAATCTTTTTTGCAGCTGGAATTTATTACGAGCGAAAAAAGAAGATTTAAAATTGTAAATGCCTTTTTCTCTTTAAAAAAATAAAAGTTAGAGTATTGGAACCAAAAAAAGTTCTTATTATCACGTATTATTGGCCACCAGCAGGAGGGCCAGGAGTACAGCGCTGGTTAAAGTTTGTGAAATATTTACCCGATTTTGGTATCCAACCCATTGTTTACATTCCTGAGAATCCAACCTATCCTATTGTAGATGAAAATTTAGTAAAGGATGTATCGGACAAGGTGATAATATTAAAACAAAAAATATTTGAACCCTATCAATTGGCTTCTTTTTTGTCAAAGAATAAAACCAAGAAAATGAATTCGGGTATTATTCCGAATCAAAAAAAACAATCTTTTTTAGACAAACTATTGTTGTGGATTCGTGGTAATTTATTCATTCCTGACGCTCGTTTTTTTTGGGTAAAACCATCTGTGGCTTATTTGGAAAAATACATTTTGGAGCATAATATTGATACTATTGTAACTTCAGGACCACCACATAGCTTACATTTAATAGGGTTAGAATTAAAAAATAAATTAAATCTGAAATGGTTTGCCGATTTTAGAGATCCATGGACAACGATAGGTTATCATAAATCCTTGCGTTTGTCAGATTTTGCGGCTCACAAACACAAACAATTAGAATCGGAAGTTTTAAATACTGCCGATACTATTATCGTTACCAGTAAGACTACTAAGAAGGAGTTTGAAGCCTTGACTACTAAACCAATTGAAGTAATTACGAATGGTTATGATGTAGAGAATGTCGAAAAACAACCTCTTGATACACGATTTAGTTTGGCGCACATAGGTTCATTTCTTTCAGCT
This sequence comes from Flavobacterium sp. GCM10022190, assembly GCF_042656445.1. Lineage (NCBI taxonomy): Bacteria > Pseudomonadati > Bacteroidota > Flavobacteriia > Flavobacteriales > Flavobacteriaceae > Flavobacterium > Flavobacterium sp. GCM10022190. The sequence continues at coordinate 729,037 of NZ_JBHSOQ010000003.1, read as the reverse complement.
AGAAATCCAAAAATTTTATGGCAAGCTTTAGTAGAATTAATAGCTGAAATTCCTGAATTCAAATCACATTTAGAAATCAAATTGATAGGAGCAGTTAGTCAAGAAGTTTTGGAAAGTATTACTGCATTTGATTTGAATGATTATTTGAATAATGTAGGTTATGTATCCCATGAAGAAGCTATTGTTCAGCAAAGAAAATCTCAAGTTTTATTGCTGATAGAAATAGATTCCGAAGAGACTAAGAGTATCCTACCAGGTAAATTATTTGAATATATGGTTTCAAATCGTCCTATTATTGCCCTAGGGCCAAAAGGTTCGGATTTTGATGAGATTATCACAGGGACTAACACTGGAGTGTTTTTTGATTATTCTGAAAAGGAAAAATTAAAAAAGGTAATTTTTGGATATTACACCCAATTTTTAGAGGGTAAATTGCAATCTCATGGAGTAGGTTTACAAAAATATTCGAGAAAGAACTTGACACAGGAGCTTACTTCATTACTTCTTAAATCCTAAAAAAAATATGGGGCTTGTTTTAAATCAGTCTTTAAAAAATACTATAGTTACTTATATTGGTTTTGCCATAGGAGGAATCAATACCATCTATTTTTATCCTCATTTTTTAGGAAGTACTTATTATGCATTAACCACTTATCTTTTATCGGCGTCGGCTATCATTATGCCTTTACTAGCTTTTGGTATGCAGAATACTTTGGTGAAATTCTTTTCTCAATGTCAGAATGAAAAAGAAGAGTCTACATTTTTGTCGTTTGTAGTCTTACTACCTTTAGTGTTATCTATTCCTTTGTTGCTTCTTTTTTTATTCTTTTACGGAGATATATCCAATTATTTATCGAAGGTAAATCCTATTGTTAAAGAATTTTTATGGTTTATTCCGTTCATTGGAATTTGTATGGCTTATTTTGAGATATTTTACGCCTGGGCAAGGGTTCATATGCATTCTGTTTTTGGAAATTTTATCAAAGAAGTAGGTTTGCGCTTTTTGTCGTTACTTACTTTAGTGGGTGTGTATTACGATTATATTAGTCCGCTACAGTTTATTTATATTACAGCTTTTACCTATTTTTTGGCTTGTATAATAACTATGTTTTATGCTTTTTACTTAAAAAAACCTCATTTTCAATTAGCTATCCCTCATAATGTTAAAGCCATTGCCGAGTACACTTTTTATATTATTTTATCGGGTGGAGTGGCTACATTGTTATTGGATATCGATAAATTGATGTTGAACCAGTACATTAAAATTGAAAATATCGCTTATTATTCTGTTGCGACTTATATTGCATTGGTGATTTCAGTTCCTAGTAAGGCCATGTACCAAATTACTTATCCCATTACGGCTAAATTAATGCACGAGGAAAAGCACGATGAGTTGGATGATTTGTATAAAAAAACATCTATCAATTTACAAATCGTAGGTGGCTATGTAATGCTTTGTATTTTTGTGAACATTAACAAATTGTATGAAATGATTCCTGAAGAATACAGTGGTGGATTATGGGTTGTTTTCTTAGTAGGATTTTCTAAATACATTGATTTAATTTTAGGAAATAATTTGGCTATTATTTTTAATACAAAATACTATAAAACAGTATTGTTTTTAGGAGTAGTTCTCGTATTATTAACCGTAGGACTTAATATGATTTTTATTCCACTGTATGGAATATTAGGCTCGGCAATAGCAATACTTTTATCTGTTATTTTGTATAGTCTGGCCAAATTAATTTTCGTCCAGAAAAGATTGGATTTATATCCTTTTACTAAAGAAAGTTTTTATTCTCTTGTTTTGACTCTTGTTTTATTTGGAGTTTTTTATTTTTGGGATTTTCCTGTAAATGGTATTATTGCGATACTCTTAAAGTCGGTTATTGTTAGTGTAGTTTATGTTTATTTGAATTATAAACTGCTTATTTCTACACAAATCAACGAAGCCTTGGATGGTGTTGTTAAAAAATTATTTAGAAAATAGTAAGAAGTATGTTTTTTTAAATGTTAATCACCAAAAGTGGGTATTGATTTTTTATCATAAAGGCATTATTTTTGCGGTAAGTTTTGTATTATTAATTTAAAACTTAATTTTTTAATTTAATCCTCTAATTATGGAAAGCAATACAGTTATTTTAAATGAGAACTCAAAATTGTTATCTCGTGTTTTAGATCAAAAAGTTAAGAAAGGTTTTGTGGTTGAAGAGGTTAATAACAAGTTACCATTTGTTGTGCTTTCGAAAAAACCTAGTAAAGTTAATCACAATTTGAATTTTTGGATATCCTGTGCTACTTTTGGTTTGTGGTCGATTCCTTGGATTTATAAATCGTACAAAGCAAAAAAAGAAAAGAAGATAATCATCGCGATAGATGAAGATGGAAAACTTTTTGAAGAAGAATGCTACAATTAGAATATAGTTGTAGTTAAAAAAACTCTTTAGTAAATCTAAAGAGTTTTTTTTTGAGGGTTAAAACTTTAAATATATTCTGGAAAATGAGTTTTAATTAGATCGTTAAGAATTTCAGCGCTTAAAGGTTTGTTTTTAAATCCCGATATTGTTTCAATTTTTTCGGCTCTCGTCTTATCGTCAGGATTAAATGAAGTGGTAAGCATTACAATAATTATTTTGCTTTTTTGATTTTCGTCTAATTTTTCGTACGCTTCTAGAAATTCCCATCCATCCATAATAGGCATATTAATATCTAGAAGAATTAAATTAGGTTGAGGATATACAGCATCTTCCTCTTTTTGATGATTTCCTTTGTTGGTTAGGAAATTAATTGCTTCTTTTCCGTTCAAAGCGGTAAAAATGTTTTCAGTAATGTCTGCTTTTTCAATCACTCTGCGATTAATAAAATTGGTTGCCGCATCGTCATCAATTAATAGAATACAATTTAATTTTTTCTTCATAGTAATAATTATATTTTTGGAATAGTAAAATAAAATGTTGAACCATTATTTCCTTCTGATTCAACCCAAATGATTCCACCATGAAGTTCTACTATTTTTTTGCAGTGTGCTAATCCAATTCCAGTACCTTCATATTCATTTCGATTGTGTAATCGTTTGAAAATTTGGAATATTTTTTCTTGATAATTTTTATCTATTCCAATACCATTATCTCGAATAGAAAAAGTCCAATTTTTTTCTTGGTTTTTTACAGATATATGAATTGAGGGAGTAATATCTGTTTTTACATATTTTAACGCATTACCAATTAAATTTTGAAAAAGTAATCTTAACTCTGTTCCGTATCCTTGTACTTGGGGTAGTTTGTCTATAGTGATTGTTGCTTTTTTATCCTTGATCAGGAAGTTCATATCAATGAGCACATCAGAAATTATTTTGTTACAATCTATTTCTTGTAATTCTTTTTCTTTTCCAATTCGGGTGTAGTCTAATAACCCTTTTACAAGATCGCGCATTCTAGAGGAGGCTCCGTAGATAAATTCAGTATAGATATCAAGGTTTTCATCTACTTTTCCTTGGTATTCACTTTTTATAAGTTCTGAAAAGTTAGTGAGCGATCTTAAAGGTTCTTGTAAGTCGTGTGAAGCAATATAAGCGAATTGTTCTAACTCTTTATTTTTATTTTCAATTTCAATAAAATGCTTTTGTAGTTGTTCTTCTGCGTGTTTTTTAGCAGTAAGGTCTCGTGTAACTTTGCCATATCCTGTAACATTACCTTCGTCATCATGAATTGCGTTTATGGTAATGCTACCCCAAAATCGGCTTCCGTCTTTTCTAACCCTCCAGCCTTCGTCATTTGCGACACCTTCAATTTTGGCCCTTCTGATTAGTAAATCAGGTTTGTAGTTTTCTTTGTCTTCCTTTGTGTAAAACAATCTGAAATTTTTACCTATAATTTCTTCTGATGAATATCCTTTAATTCTTTCAGCTCCGGTATTCCAGTTTTGGATATTTCCTTCGTAATCTAAGAGGATGATGGCATAATCTTTTAATTCATCAATAAGTTTAATTAAATTTTCTTTTTGAGTTTCGTTTTGGCTAAGTATCATTGTATTGCTAATCTATTACCTGCTTTGGGGCGGTATTTGGGTATTATTTTTACACAAATGTCTTTGTGTTTACTATTTGTTTCTTTAAACTAGCTTTAAATATAGCCTCTTTTAAAAGTAAATTGATTTAGCTTTTTAAATCTAAAATTTATAATTAATTTAAAAAAAAATTAGTTGCAAAATTAGAAAAGACTTTCAAGAAAGTGTATTAAAAAAAATATAAAATTTTACAGTTTGTCTTTCAGATATTGAGCTGTAATAGATTTTTTGTTTTTAATGATTTCTTCAGGAGTTCCTACCGCTAATAGCTGTCCGCCATTTTCTCCTCCTTCAGGTCCCAGATCAATAATCCAATCGGCGCATTTTATTAAATCGAGATTGTGTTCAATAACTAAAAGAGAATGTCCTTTTTCAATTAATGCATCAAAGGAAGCTAAAAGTTTTTTGATGTCATGAAAATGTAATCCAGTCGTAGGTTCGTCAAATACAAATAAAGCCTTGTCTTTAGTTGCGCCTTTAACTAAGAAAGAAGCCAGTTTGATACGTTGGGCTTCTCCACCCGATAGCGTTGAAGAGGATTGACCTAATTGTACATAACCAAGACCCACATCCTGTAAAGGTTTTAATTTTTGCGAGATTTTATTTTGCTTGTGTTCGCCAAAAAAGTGTACTGCATCATCAATAGTCATTGTCAAAATATCATTGATGTTTTTGCCTTCGTAAGCAACTTCTAAAACTTCTTTTTTAAAGCGTTTGCCGTTACAGGTTTCACAGGGTAATTGTACATCAGCCATAAAAACCATTTCTACATTAATTGTTCCTTCACCGCTACACGTTTCGCATCGTCCACCATCGACATTAAAAGAAAAATGTTTGGCTTGGTAACCTCTTACTTTAGATAATTTTTCCTTTGCAAATAATTCACGAATATCATCATAGGCCTTGATGTAGGTTACTGGATTCGATCGAGAACTTCTTCCAATTGGATTTTGATCGACATATTCAATGTGTTTGATATGCGAAAAAGAACCAGTCATTTCACTAAATTGTCCTGCTTTTTCCCCAGCATGATCTAATTTTTTTTGTAAAGCTGGGAAAAGAATTTTTTTAACCAAAGTACTTTTTCCACTTCCTGAAACTCCCGTTATCACCGAAAGTACATCTAGCGGAAATTGGACATCAATATTTTGTAAGTTATTTTCTCTCGCTCCTTTTATTTCGATGAAATTTTTGAAAGGTCGACGTTTTTTAGGAACGGAAATTTCTAAATCACCATTTAAGTATTTAGAAGTTAAAGAAGTCGACTTCAAAATTTCGTCAAAACTCCCTTGTGCAACTAAATTTCCTCCAAAAGTTCCTGCTTCAGGACCAATATCAATAATCATGTCGGCCGCTTTCATGATATCTTCATCATGTTCTACGACAATAACCGTATTGCCTAAATCACGTAACGACAACAAAACTTTAATTAAACGTTCACTGTCTTTTGGGTGTAAACCAATACTGGGTTCGTCCAAAATATACATGGAACCTACCAAGCTGCTCCCTAATGAAGTGGCTAAGTTAATTCGTTGCGATTCTCCTCCAGAAAGGGTAGCTGAATTTCGATTGAGAGTCAAATAATCCAAGCCAACATTACTTAAAAACGACAATCGGTTATTGATTTCAACTAATAATCGTTTGGCAATTTGTGCTTCGTATTTGTTAAGCTCAATGCTTTTGAAAAAATCAACTAAATGACGAATAGGTAAGTCAACTAATTCCGAAACCGTTTTGCTATTAATTTTAATATAGGAAGCTTCTGGACGTAAACGTTTCCCTTTGCAAGCCTGACATTTGGTTTTTCCTCGGTATCGCGATAACATAACGCGATTTTGTATCTTATAATTTTTATCTTCCAGTTCTTGGAAAAAATCATTTAATCCTTGAAAATATTCATTTCCAGTCCAAATGAGTTCTTTTTGTTCATCCGTTAACTGAAAATAAGGTTTGTGAATTGGAAAATCGAATTTGTAAGCGTTATTGACTAATTGGTCACGGTACCAACCCATGCTTTCGCCTCTCCAAGGGAAAATGGCGTTTTCATATATTGATAAACTTGTGTTTGGAATTACTAATTCGGCATCAATCCCTATGATATTTCCATAACCTTCGCAAACAGGACAAGCACCATAAGGGTTGTTAAAACTAAATAAATGCAAATTTGGTTCTAAGAATGTAATTCCATCTAATTCGAAATTATTCGAATATTCCATTCGTTTATCCGCATTCAATTCCTGTAAATAGCAGATTCCTTTGCCTTCATAAAAAGCAGTTTGGACCGCATCGGCCAATCGGTTAAAGAATTCTTCTTCTTCCTTGACTACGATTCGATCGATGATTAAAAGGACGTCTTTATTGTCTAAAGAATGTTGGTCTATTTCGTCTATTCTTAGAGTTTCATTATTGACTAAAATTCTGGAAAATCCCTGTTGCAATAAAACTTTTAATTTGTCTTCTAATTTTCTTCCTTCTTCCAGATGAATTGGAGCCAGAAGTAACCATTTGCTGTTAAGTTCCAGATTTTTTACATCATTGATAACGTCACTAACAGTGTTTTTTTTGACTTCACGCCCCGATATTGGCGAAAATGTTCGTCCTATTCGAGCATATAATAATTTGATGTAGTCGTATATTTCGGTTGATGTTCCTACAGTAGAACGCGCATTGGTTGTGTTTACTTTTTGCTCAATAGCAATAGCAGGAGCAATTCCTTTGATATATTCTACTTTTGGTTTGTCTAATCGGCCTAAGAATTGACGCGCATAGGAAGATAAACTTTCTACATAACGGCGCTGCCCTTCGGCATATAAAGTATCGAAAGCTAAACTTGATTTTCCTGAACCCGAGAGTCCTGTAATAACTACTAATTTATTTCTGGGAATTACAACGTCAAGGTTTTTTAAATTATGAACTTGGGCGCCTTTAATAATTATATTTTTCTTGGGATCTATTTTAGAAATGTCAACTTTCATATAAAAAATGCAATTTGTACAAAAGTAATCATTTTTATGGGGAGATATAGTAGGGTTTATTGCCAATTTTAATTTAAAACGGAAAGGTTCAAGAAGAAGAAATCGTATTTGTTTTTGAGATTATAAATCTTAGTTTGTTGTACATTTATTCAGATTTGTTTTAAATTTACAGTAAACCAAAAAATGACTTAACCTTGAAAACAAAAATTATATTTCTATTCATTCTCTTCAATGCTGCGCTTTTTTCACAAGATTTACCGCCTATTGTGAAATATGTTCCAGGTACTTACGGAGCTGGAAATCAAAATTGGATGATTTCTCAAGATCAGAATCAGTTTGTGTATTTCGCTAATAATGAAGGCCTTTTAGAATTTAATGGTTCGTATTGGAAATTGTATCCATCTGTTAACGAAACGATTATTCGATCAGTGAAGGTGATTCAAGACCGAATTTATACAGGAAGTTACATGGAATTTGGTTATTGGAAACGAAAATCAAACGGACTCTTGAGTTATACTTCTTTGAGTGCAGGTATAAAATCAAAAATTTTAGAAGATGAGCAATTTTGGAACATATTATCCTATGATCAATGGGTTATTTTTCAATCTTTAAATCGAATTTATATCTACAATTCACAAAACAATAGTTTTAAAATTATAGCTCCTAATGATTATATAGTAAAAGCTTTTAGAACAAAAAATGCTATTTATTACCAGACTAGCAATCAAGGATTGTTTGAAATTGAAGGCGGTAGTAGTAAATTAATTGCGGCCCATTCTGAATTGAAGAAAAACAGGATTGTTAATGTATTTGAGAAAGAAGATGGATTATTGATATTGACTCAAAAAGCAGGTTTTTTTAGCTTGGTAGGAAAAGAGTTAAAGCGATTTCCAACAGATATCGATGCTGATTTTTCAGAAGAGAGTGTTTATAGTGGGGTTGCGTTGTCTGATGGTGGCTACGCATTAGGAACAATATCTAATGGTATTTTTATAATTACAAAAGAAGGAAAAAAGAAATATCATATTTCGCAAAAGAAAGGTTTGAGTAATAATACGGCCCTCTCTTTATTTGAAGATAAAGAAAAAAATCTATGGGTTGGTCTTGATAATGGGATTAATTGTATTAATCTTAATTCGCCTATACAAACTTTTGTGGATGATTCAGGTGCTTTAGGTACAGTGTACACTTCGCAATTGTATAAAGGCAAATTATATCTGGGCACTAATCAGGGGTTGTTTTATAAAGACTATCAAAGTAATGACGATTTTACTTTTGTAAAAGGGACTAAGGGACAAGTATGGTCATTGTATGTTTATGATGGGACATTGTTTTGTGGACACGATTTGGGTACTTTCATAGTCGATCAAGGGATTGCAAATTATATTTTTTCGCAATCGGGTACTTGGAAATTTAGTAAAGTTCCTGGTGCTAAAAACCGCTTACTTCAAGGTAATTATTATGGGATATCGGTTTTAGAAAAAAAAGGGAATCAATGGCTTTTTAGAAATAAAATTAAAGGATTTGATAATTCTTCAAAATATTTTGAAATGACCAAGAATTATGAAATTTATGTAAGTCATGAGTATAAAGGTGTTTTTAGATTAAAAACCGATGCGAATCTTCAAGTATTTAATGATAAGTTTTCCTATAAGAATCCTAAAAAAGGAAAAAATGCAAGTTTGATACAATATAACGATGCTATTTATTATGCAAACCGTGAAGGTGTTTTTAAATTAGATAATAGCACTAAACAATTTCGTAAAGAAGCTGTTTTGAGTTCGGTTTTTGAAAAAGATGAATACACTTCGGGTAAAATGATTGTCGATAACTCTAATAGAATTTGGTTGTTTTCTAAGAATTATATTAGCTATTATGTCTCGAATAAATTGGTTAATAAATTAAAACGAAATAGCATCCCTATACCAGCATCTTTGACTAATTCGATGTTAGGGTATGAAAATTTGACTCAGTTATCACCTTCAACTTATTTTTTTGGTACGACTGATGGTTATTATACAATGAACATTAATGAACTGGCATTTGAGAACTATAAAGTTTCAATTTCAAATATTAGTTCCAATACAATTGATGGTGCAGTGCATGCTAATCCTATTTTTGACAAAGGTGTTTTTCCACATGACGAAAATAATATCACTTTTTCCTACACCGTTCCAGAGTATAATAAATATATCAATGTTGAGTATCAATATATTTTAGAGGGTTTTCAAGAGAATTGGAGTAATTGGAGCGCAAGATCTTTTGTGAATTTTAAAAATTTACCCTCAGGGACTTATGTTTTTAAAGTAAAAGCAAAATTTGCCAATTCAAAATTAGACAATACCATAACCTATACATTTACAATTCTTAAGCCTTGGTATGCCACTAATTTAGCTATTATTATTTATTTAATTCTTGGTTTTATAGCTGTTCGAATAATTCATAAAGAATACAATAAGTATTATCAACGTCAAAAAGAAAAATTGATAGAAGAAAATAATTTATTGTTGGAGATAAAAGAATTAGAAAACGAACAGCAGTTAATGCGATTAAAAAACGAACAGTTATCTAAAGACGTTGATGAAATCAATAAAGAACTGGCAGCTTCTACTATGAGTTTGCATAGTAAAAATGAATTATTAGCTTTTATCCAAAAAGATTTGAAAAACAATGATGAAAGTGATAGCAGAAGCATTAAAACAGTTATTTCTACCATTAATAAAAATATCACGGGTAAAGATTCATGGAGTATTTTTCAAGAGGCTTTTAATAAAACCGATAAGGACTTTTTGAAAAATATGAAAGCAGCCCATCCTTCCTTAACAGCTAATGATTTGAGATTATGTGCTTATTTACGACTTAATTTATCTTCAAAAGAAATTGCTCCTTTATTGAATATTTCAGTGAGAAGTGTAGAGATAAAACGATATCGTTTGCGCAAAAAAATGGATTTATCTCATGAACAAGGTCTAGTTGAGTATATCTTAAGTGTATAGCTCTCTTTTTTTAAGGGCTAAAAAACTATACAACACCACAACATTTAACATTTGTAGTAGTTTTTTTAAGGTTTTTAAAGAGAAATTAACAATTAAGCTTTTCTTGATTTTTAAGGGTTTTATTGAATTATCTGCAAATAAAACCACTTTTATTTTTGTTGTATATTTTTTGTAGGGGTTATTTTTAATTTGTTATTGATTTTAGCTAGTAATTTTATCATTCACAATAAAAAACACAACCATATGAAATCAAATTATCTATTAATTGTTTTTTTGATGTTCTCTACTTTGAGTTTTGCCCAAAGTTTTGACATCGGAGGAACTGTGAAAGAAAAAAACACGGAATTGTCTATTCCAGGTGTTAACATTCAAGTTAAAAATGGCAACAAAGGAACTACCACTGATATCGATGGTAAGTTTACCTTGAAGGGAGTTCCTGCAGGTTCTGTTGTTACTTTTACTTTTATTGGTTACAAAACGATAGAGTATAAAGTAACACAATCTAATTCGGCTTTGAATATTTCGCTAGAAGGAGATGCAAAAACACTAGATGAAGTTGTTGTTATTGGTTATGGTAATCAAAAAAAGAGAGAGGTTACTGGAGCGGTAAGTGTTTTAGATAATAAAACACTCGAAGTTTTAAAACCTATTAAAATTGAACAAGCTTTACAAGGAACACTTTCGGGTGTAAATGTAACTACACAATCAGGAGCTCCGGGTGCTGCTCTAGATATTAGAATTCGTGGTATTGCTACTAATGGTGAAAATAGACCTACAACCATTATTGATGGTTATGTGGGCGAATTAGGATTGTTAAATCCTAATGATATTGAGTCTATTACCGTACTTAAAGATGCTCAAGCAGCAATTTATGGAACTATTGGTGCAAATGGGGTTATTTTAGTGACAACAAAATCTGGAAAAAAGAATGCCAAAACTAAAGTTTCTTATAATACATATGCTGGATTCCAAGGATCATCAAAAAAACTAAACTTACTTAACGCTACCGAATATGCATTACTTCTTAATGAAAGTTATGCTAATGGAGGTAAAACATTACCTTATTCAAATGTAAATGGTTTAGGAAAAGGAACAAAATGGCAAGATGAAGTAATGAGTACGGGTGTGCCTGTTATCAATCACGATTTATCCATTTCTGGAGGAAGTGATAAAATTACATATTCAGTAAGTGGATCTCACATTGACCAAGAAGGAATAGTGGGGGAGAATAAATCAGGATTTTTAAGAAATACAGCACGCATTGGGTTAAATGCAGATGTTTCAGAATCTTTAAAATTTAAAACCAATGTGATTTATACTTATTTTAATCGTAAGTCTTTGAATGAAAATGGTTTAGGTTCAGTTTTGTTTAACGCTTTGAATGTGCCTTCTACCTTGAGTCCTTATGATACTAATGGGAATTTTACCCTGGTTCCTAATACACCAGGATTAGGGAATGAAATTATCAACCCATTAGCTCAAATTGCCAATACTTATAACGATTATAGCTTTAAAAAGATCAATGGAAATTTTGGATTAGAATATAAAATAGTTGATGGTCTTGTATTATCAAGTTCAATGGGATTCAATACTTCTAACAGTAAATCTAAAGATTTTTCTAAGCAAATTAGTTATGGTGGAAAAGTATTTGATGTAAACAGAAGTTCTGTTAATCAAGGAGCTGTGAATGATAATAATTATTCTTTTGACCTTTTTGCAACCTACACTAAGAAAATTCAAGATCATAGTTTTGTGGCTACTTTAGGGAATACCATTTTCAAAGAATGGGGTAATGGCCTTTTTGCAACAGGATATGATGTTCCTAATAATTCATGGGATTTTGCAGATATTTCTTTGACAACAGGAGTTCTTGAAGCCAAAACGAATAGTTCCTATGCTTATGATGAAAGACGTCTTTCTTATTTTGGAAGAATGCAGTACGATTACAAAGGCAAGTATTTGTTATCGGCTATGCTTAGACGTGATGCTTCAACAAAATTTGGACCGGGTAACAAAGTGGGATATTTTCCATCATTTACTGGAGGTTGGGTTATTTCTGATGAAGGTTTCTTTGGAACAAATAAAAAAATTGATTTCTTAAAATTAAGAGCGAGTTATGGTACTTTAGGAAATGATCAGATTCCAAATAATGGTTATGTAAGTTTACTAACAGGTGAGGCAACTTATGTTTTTGATGGCGCATTAGCTAACGGAAGAGCCATCGGTCAAATTGCAAATCCTGATTTAAAATGGGAAGAAGCCAGAAAGTTTGACGTGGGTATGGATATGAAATTGTTCTCTAACAAAATTTCTATCGTTGCTGATTATTTTATTGATACACGTAAAGACTTATTGATCCCTAATATTCCTGTATCTGGAATTACTGGAAATAATGCGCCAGGATCTTCTGCACCTACTGTTAATGCTGGTACAGTGCGTAATTCAGGTTTAGAATTTGCTATCGATTATAAAAATTCATTTTCGGATAATTTTAATATGAGTGTTGGCTACAATGTAACCTTTTTGAAAAATAAAGTGTTAGAAGTAAACAACGGTACAGGTTTTATTGAAGGAGGGGCTTTTGGAGTAGGACAACCTGCACCATCTAGAATGCAAATAGGATTACCAATAGGTTATTTTTATGGATATAAAACAGATGGTATTTTTCAAAATCAATCCGAAATTGATGCACATCCTTCTCAAATAGCATTAGGGGCTAATGCCGCACCTGGTGATATTCGATTTGTAGATGTAAATAATGATGGGGTAATTAATACTAGTGATCGTACTAATATTGGAGATCCAATTCCTAATGCAACAATGGGATTCAATTTACAAATGAATTATAAAAACCTTGATTTTGCGTTGTATACATTTGCTTCGGTTGGGAATGATATGGTGAGAAATTATGAGCGCGTGCTTTCAGATGCGAACAGATTAAATTACGTTTTAGACCGATGGACTGGTGAGGGAACAAGTAATTCAGTTCCAAGAGTAACTACAGGTGCTACCGCTAATAATATTTTCTCTGATTATTTTGTTGAAGATGCTTCTTATTTGAGAATTCAAAATATTCAACTAGGATATACTTTAAATCCTAAAATTTCCGAAAAAGCTTTCATGAGCAAATTGCGTTTGTATGCAGCGGTGAATAATCTTTACACTTTTACTAAGTATAAAGGATTTGATCCAGGAGCTTCTAACGGTGCCCCTATTGGAGGAGGAATCGATTATGGTTTTTATCCAATACCTAGAACCTATTTATTAGGGCTTAATATTAATTTTTAATTCCCATCAAGATGAAAAATCACACTTATATAGTAGTTGCAGTAGTAGCTATCTTTTCAATGCTTACTGTTTCATGTAGCGATGAGTTTGTAAATCGAGATCCCGCATATTCAATTGACTCTGAAAATTATTTCAATTCAAAAACGGATTATGAAAACGCTTTAATCGCTGCGTATGACCCACTTCAATCGAGTTATGTGAATGTTATGTTAGGTGAAATTGCATCAGACAATACACTTTCAGGTGGTGAAAGTCAAAACGATGTTATTGGATTTCAACAAATTGACGACATGATCCATACTCCTGTAAATAGTAATCTTAGAGATATTTGGAATTGGATGTTTGCTGGTGTCAACAGAGCAAATTATATTTTGGAATTTAAAGATAAAACCAACTTTGAGGGAAAAACACAAATTATTGCAGAAGCTCGTTTTTTAAGAGCTTACTATCATTTCGAATTGGTAAAATGGTTTGGTGCAATTCCTTTAAAAGGGGATGCCCGTTTTAAAATTGGTGATGAAAAATCAATTCCTCGTTCACCAGTTGCCGATGTGTATGCTTCCATTGAAGCGGATTTAATTTATGCTTCAGAAAATTTAAATCCTACAGCTTCACAACAAGGAAGAGCTACAAAAGGTGCTGCTCTAGCATTACTGGGTAAAGCTTATTTGTACCAAAATAAATTTACCAATGCCGCTTCAGCATTAGAATCACTAATTGGTATGCAAAAATATACTTTAGTATCAGATTACAATTCCATTTTTGAAGCCGAAGGAGAGAATGGTCCAGAGTCTGTTTTTGAAATACAATATACAGACATTGAAGGAGCTGGTTTTGGTTGTTTACAATGTAGTGAAGGAAACGTTGCGGTAGGATTTAATGGGCCACGAAATTATACAGGTACTTTGTTTACTTCTGGGTTTAGCTTTAATGTGCCAACAGCTAAAGTTGTAAATGCATTTGAAGTAGGCGACAAACGTAAAGATGTAGCTATTTTAGATATTGAAGATTGGGCATTAAAAACAGGAGCAACTTATGGTGAAGGTTACAAACATACCGGTTATTTTAATAGAAAATACATTCCTAGAAAAAGGAGTTCATCAGCAGCAGGTGATTTGAATTTAACCAATCCTAATAATTACAGATCAATTAGATATGCTGATGTGTTATTAATGGCAGCTGAAGCCTTAAACAGAGGAAATATTAGTGACGATAGAGCCAGACAATATTTAAATCAAGTAAGACAACGCGCATTTGGTGATTCAAATCATAATATTACAGCTTCAGGTGCAGCATTAACTGATTTTATTTGGGCAGAAAGAAGAGTAGAACTGGTAGGAGAAGGACATCGTTTCTTTGATTTAGTTCGTACTGGAAAAGCAGCTCAGGAGATTCCTGGTTTTACAGCTAATAAAAATGAAGTATTTCCTATACCAATTGAAGAAATTCAATTTGCTAACGGAAATTGGGAACAAAATCCTAATTATTAAAAAATGCTAATTATGAAAAATTTAAAATATATAACAAGTCTTATTGTAGCAGCTCTCATTTTTAGTTGTTCAACAGAGAATGAACTGGTTGATTTGAACGCACTTGGAGCGCCAACTAATATTTCGGCCTTAACTACCGTTACGCAGGATAATACAGGAAAAGTTACCTTTTTACCAAAAGGGGAAGGAGTTACTAAATTCGAAATTTATTTTGGAGACAATACTTCAACACCCGCTTATGTAAATCCAGGAGAAACAGTAGATCATATTTACAAAGAAGGAAAATACAATGCTAAAATTGTAGGTACAACCCTTAATGGAAAAAGAACCGAGGTAACCCAAGAAGTGGTAGTTTCTTTCAAAGCACCGCAAAATTTAGTGGTTACTATCGAAAATGATTTACAAGTGTCTAAAAAAGTAAATGTTAAAGCAACTGCTGATTTTGCATTGTTTTACGATGTTTATTTTGGAGAAGCAGGAAAACCAGATCCTATTTCAGTTAATAATGGAGAATCGGTTTCTTATATCTATCAAAATCCTGGAGTGTATACAATTCGAATTGTTTCTAAAAGTGCAGCGATTCAAACAACAGAATACACACAACAATTTACTGTAACAGTAGTAAGCAAACCGTTTACTTCGGCTCCAACGCCACCTAACA
The DNA here is from genome assembly GCF_042656445.1 of Flavobacterium sp. GCM10022190. Lineage (NCBI taxonomy): Bacteria > Pseudomonadati > Bacteroidota > Flavobacteriia > Flavobacteriales > Flavobacteriaceae > Flavobacterium > Flavobacterium sp. GCM10022190. Next base: position 713,562 of record NZ_JBHSOQ010000003.1, on the reverse strand, counting down.
GACAAGCAACGGATGTAATTTCCATTTATGGTTCAAAATATACTAATGTTGCTGGAACGAATTATTTCCCAGATTGGGGACAAGCAGGACAAGGAAGTAGCTGGACCGAATTTGATTTGAATGGCGACAAAATGCTTAATTATATAAAATTAAGTTACCAAGGAATTGCTTTAGCTGATGGAACAACTATTGATGTTTCAGGTATGGAATTCATTCACATGGATGTTTGGACTGCTGATTTACAAAAAATTGAAACTTCATTGATTAGTAAAACAAATGGAGAAAAACCTGTGGTTAAAAATTTAGTAGCTAATCAGTGGAATTCAATTGATATTCCAATTTCGGCCTTTACAAGTCAAGGTTTAACAGTTGCCGATATTTTCCAATTGAAATTTGTAGGCACACCATGGGCAGGAGGAAGTGTATTTATTGATAATATTTATTTCTATAAAACACCAGCGGCTCTAATAGAATTGCCTCTTGATTTTGAGTCAACAACATTAACCTATTCTTGGGCTGGTTTTGGAGCCTCAGATTTTGGAGCTATTCCAGCGGCAGTAATCGCTAATCCAGATAAATCAGGTATAAATGTTTCAAATAAAGTGGTGAAAATCGAAAAACCATCCGGAGCGCAAGTATGGGCAGGTGCTAGTTTGAATTTAGAAGCAAAAGTTGATTTTACCAAAGGAACTAAAGTGAAAGTAAAAGTTTGGTCGCCAAAATCGGGAGCTAAGATTTTATACAAAATGGAAGTGTCAACTTCTCCAAAAGACGGAAATGGAAACCCTACTGTTTTTGTTGAAGTAGAAGCCACAACATCAGTTACAAATGCATGGCAAGAATTGACATTTGATTTGACAAGCTCACCAGCATTCAACACGGCAAATGTTTATGATAGAGTCATTTTATTCCCTGATTTTGGTGTTAACGGGACAGGTGCTACTTATTACTTTGATGACATCAAACAATTTAATTAAAACTATTTAAGATGAAAAATATATTAAGAAACACAATTGCCATTTTAACCATGTTGTTAATGGTCAATTGCGCCAAAGATGATTATGCTTTTGGTGCGTTAGAAAGTCCTACTGATATACAGGTTTCCTACGAAGTGATTGGGAAATCAACCGACAATCCTTTTGGAGATGGAACAGGAAAAGTGAAATTTACGGTAAAGGCTGACAAGGCAATCTCTTATCGATTTGTATTTAATGACGGTACTTCAGAAAATGCACCTAATGGTGTCTATGAAAAACGTTTTACAAAAACAGGAGTTAATACGTATACGGTAACTGTAATCGCTTCAGGTAAGGCGGGTTTAACGACTAATACAACGGTAGATGTTGAGGTGCTAAGTAACTTTAGTGACGACCAAGCGGTAGCTTTATTGACTGGAGGTACATCTAAAAAATGGTATTTTGCCGCTTCCGAAGTAGGTCACTTAGGAGTAGGGCCTAATAATAATGATGCCACTCAAAATTATTATGGTTTTTGGTACCAAGCCGCAGCATTTGAAAAAGCTGGAGCGGCTGTAAGTAGTTGTTTGTATGAAAATATACTAACTTTTTCATTAGACGGAGATCAGTTGAAATTTAATTTAGACAATGGAGGAAGTACCTTTTTTAATACTGCTTATCTTGGTGTAGCTGGCGGTTCTGGTAGTGAAGATAAATGTTTGAATTTTGATGTTTCAGGAACTAAAACAGTTAGTTTGAGTCCATCAGAATCGGTGATATTGAATAACCCAAATGCAGCAACCCAAACTCGTGGTACGGTTTTAAATATTTCAGGAGGTGGTTTTATGGGCTATTATATCGGACAAAGTTCGTATGAAATATTATCCATTACCGAAAACAGAATGGTAGTAAGAGCTATTATGGGAAGTGACCCTGGTATTGCTTGGTATCACACTTTTGTTACCACTAAACCAGTTCAAAACACAACACCTCAATACAATAATTTAGTTTGGTCAGATGAGTTTAATACTGATGGTGCTCCGGATTCAGCTAAATGGGGCTATGATTTAGGAACAGGTGATAATGGATGGGGTAATAACGAAGCGCAAACCTACACTAGTAGCTCTGATAATGTGATTGTTTCTAATGGAACTCTTAAAATTACTGCTAAGAAAGTAGGTTCATCTTATACTTCAGCCCGATTAAAAACAGAAGGTAAATTTGATTTTACCTATGGAAAAGTTGAAGTAAGAGCTAAATTGCCTTCTGGTGGAGGAACTTGGCCAGCCATTTGGATGCTAGGAGCTGATTATGCAACTAATACTTGGCCTGCTTGTGGTGAAATAGACATTATGGAACATAAAGGGAATGAACCTAATAAAATTCATGGTACGTTGCATTATCCAGGTAATTCGGGAGGAAATGGTAATGGAAATACAACTACGATCACTAATGCTTCTTCAGAGTTCCATGTTTATAAAACGGTGTGGAGCCCAGCTTCGGTACAAATTTTTGTAGATGATGTTTTATTTCACACAGTTCCTAACACATCAGCGCTACCATTTAATAAAGATTTCTTTATGATTCTAAATGTAGCAATGGGTGGAACTTTTGGAGGTACTATAGATCCAGCATTTACACAATCGTCTATGGAAATAGATTACGTGAGAGTGTACCAATAATCAAATAATTAATGATTTTAAAAGGTCGATTTCATAATCGACCTTTTAATTAAAATATTCGGAAGATGAGAGTAATTAAAACAGTTTTCGTTGTTTTTATTACCATTGTCGTGGTGAGTTGTGGCCAAAAAGTAGTACAGCCTAATGCAAGTTTTGTTTCAAAAGATCAATTAGACAAAAGAGTTGATTCTGTCTTGAAATTAATGACATTGGAAGAAAAAATTGGACAACTTAATCAATACAATGGTTTTTGGGAAATTACTGGGCCAACACCCAAAGAAGGGCAAGCAGCCAAAAAATATGCCGATTTAAAAAATGGCTTGGTTGGTTCGATGTTGAATGTAAAAGGAGTAAAAGACGTACGAGCATTACAAAAAATAGCCGTAGAAGAAACACGTTTAGGAATTCCTTTGTTATTTGGTTTTGACGTTATCCATGGATACAAAACGATAAGCCCAATTCCATTAGCCGAAGCAGCTAGTTGGGATTTAAAAGAAATTAAAAAATCGGCTGCAATAGCTGCTGAGGAGGCTGCTTCGGTGGGATTAAACTGGACTTTTGCCCCTATGGTAGATGTTTCTCGTGATGCTAGATGGGGACGCGTAATGGAAGGAGCTGGTGAAGATCCCTATTTAGGAAGTCAAATAGCCATAGCTCGTGTGCAAGGTTTTCAAGGAGAGGATTTAAAGGCCAGAAATACTATTTTGGCTTGTGCCAAACATTTTGCAGCCTATGCTTTTGCTGAATCGGGTAGAGATTACAATACCGTTGATATAGGCGAATCAACTTTGCATAATATCGTTTTACCTCCATTTAAAGCTGCTGTAGATGCAGGTGTTCGTACTTTGATGAATTCTTTTAATGAATTAAATGGAATTCCTGCAACAGGGAATGCTTATTTACAAAGAAAAATCCTGAAATCCGATTGGCAATTTGATGGTTTTGTGGTTTCTGATTGGGGTTCCATCAACGAAATGATAGCTCATGGTCACGCTAAGGATAGCAAACATGCAGCGGAACTTGCTATTAATGCGGGTTCAGATATGGATATGGAGTCGAGTGCTTATGTAGCACATTTAGCAGCTTTAGTAAAAGAAGGCAAAGTAAAAGAAAGTCTTATTGATGATGCAGCCCGACGTATATTGAAGGTGAAATTTGAATTGGGTTTGTTTGATAATCCTTATTTGTATTGCGATGAAAATTACGAAAAAGAAACACTAGGAAAACAGGCTTTTCAAGAAGGTGTTTTGGAAATGGCTAAAAAATCAATTGTTCTTTTGAAAAATGAAAAAGAACTATTACCATTAAAAAAATCGGGGCAAAAAATTGTTGTCATTGGAGCTTTGGCTAATGACAAAACAAGTCCATTAGGAAGTTGGCGTATTGCAGCCGATGATAATTCGGCAGTTTCATTGTTAGAAGGTTTACAAAACTATAAAGGAAACCAATTAACTTATGTAAAAGGTGCAGATGTAACAGTAGGGAGAACCGAATTTATTTGGGAAACCAAGATTAATACGACCGACAAAAGTGGTTTTGAAGAAGCAATTCAAGCTGCAAAAACTGCTGATGTGGTGATTATGTCTTTTGGGGAACATGGTTTACAATCTGGAGAAGGTAGAAGTAGAACCGATATTGGATTACCTGGAGTGCAACAAGAATTGTTAGAAGCGGTATACAAAGTAAATCCAAATATTGTTTTGGTATTAAATAATGGCCGTCCTTTAGCAATTCCATGGGCAGATGCTCATATTCCAGCTATAGTTGAAGCTTGGCATTTAGGAACACAAAGTGGAAATGCGATTGCTCAGGTGTTGTATGGAGATTATAATCCAAGTGGAAAACTACCAATGACTTTCCCAAGAAATGTAGGCCAAGTGCCTATTTATTATAATCACAAAAATACAGGCAGACCTACAATGACGGAGCCTGATAGTGTTTTTTGGTCTCATTATATTGACGAAAAAAACAGTCCTTTGTATCCCTTTGGTTATGGTTTAAGTTATACCCAATTTGAATATTCGGATTTGAATTTGAGCCAAAAATCTTTTTCTGGAAATGACCAGATTACCGCTAGCGTAACCGTAAAAAATACAGGTAAATATGCGGGTAAAGAAGTGGTTCAGATGTATATTAGGGATTTAATTGCTTCTGTAACCCGACCTGTAAAAGAATTAAAAGGTTTTGAAATGATTGAATTGCAGCCGGGAGAGTCTAAAAAAGTGAATTTTGTAATCAATAAAAAAACAATAGAATTTTTTACAGCCCAATCCAAATGGGAGGCTGAACCAGGAGATTTTAAAATTTTTATTGGTGGAAATTCCGTTCAAACTTTGGAAAGCGATTTTCAATATGTAAACAACTAAAAAATGAATAAATTTTTAATTATACTTTTCATTAGTAGCCTTTCTGTGGCTCAGCCAAAAGGGAAAAAAATAGTTTGGGAAGAACAATTTAATGCTAAGGAATTAGATTTGAATAGTTGGAATGTCGAATTAGGTGATGGTTGCCCCAACTGCGGTTGGGGTAATAATGAACGCCAACTTTATACTAACGAAAATCAAAAGCTAAAGAATGGTTTTCTGGTGATAACAGCTAAAAAAGAAGACGAAAAATATACCTCTTCAAGAATTACGACTAAGGGTAAAAAGGAATTTCAGTATGGCTATTTTGAAGCACGAGCTAAATTGCCAGTTGGTACTGGTATTTGGCCGGCATTTTGGATGCTTGGAGCTAATATCGATAAGGTGGGCTGGCCTAAATGTGGTGAAATTGATATTCTAGAATATGTGGGCAAAGAACCTCATACTGTTTTTACCTCCTTGCATACACAAGATAGTCACGGTAATACCATCAATACCAAGAAAACAGTAATAGAGACTATTGAACAAGGATTTCATTTGTATGCAATAGACTGGAATCCTGATAAAATTGATTTTTATGTTGATAATCAATTGGTATATCGTTTTCAGCCTGATAATAAGACCGAGGCAGTCTGGCCTTATAATCAGCCATTTTATTTTTTGGTGAATATGGCGATTGGTGGAAATTTTGGTGGTCCAGAAGTAGATGATTCTATTTTTCCACAGGAGTTTAAAATTGATTATATCAAGGTGTATCAGTAAATAAATAATAGCTGATTATATGTGGTAAGCTTTTGGTTTTCAGTATTTACGTTGGAATGTTGTAAAAAAAATAGAATATTATATAAAATATTCTAAAACTTTATTTTTGGTTTAATTTTTGTTAAATTTATTTACCAAGCAAAACAATTATTTGTTAAATTTGGATTCAAATCATAATTAAAATTAAAGCGCCTATAGTAAAAAACTACTTTTTAGAAAATAAAATACCCCGATTAAAATAACTAAAAAGTATTACTATGATAGCTAATATTCAAATTCCAGACGCTCTGTTGGTAAAGGATTATGTGGCAGGTAACGAAGAAGCCTTAGCTACCTTAATCAAAAGACACGAATCTAAAATTTATGGTTTTATATATTCTAAAGTATCAGATAGAGATGTTTCAAATGATATTTTTCAGGATACCTTCATTAAAGTAATCAAGACTTTAAAATCGAATTCGTATAACGAAGAAGGAAAATTTTTACCTTGGGTAATGCGAATCGCACATAATTTGGTCATAGATTATTTTAGAAAAAATAAAAAAATGCCCATGTATCGAGAAACCGAAGAGTTTTCGGTTTTTTCAATCATGACGGATGAGTCTTTAACGATAGAAAATCAGTTAATTGCAGATCAGGTAGAAATGGATTTGCAAAAATTAATTGAAGAACTTCCAGAGGACCAAAAAGAAGTTTTGGTAATGCGAATGTATAAAGACATGAGCTTCAAAGAAATTTCTGAAGTTACAGGAGTAAGTATTAATACGTCACTGGGAAGAATGCGTTATGCACTAATGAATTTGAGAAAAGTAATTGATAAGCACCAAATTATTTTGACTAATTAGACAATATTTGACTTGTTGTGGCGTTGTATTGAAAGAAAATGTTAAAAGGCACAATATGGCAAAAATTTACGCTCAAAAAAAACAAGTCAACACAAACATGAAACCCAAAAAAGAAGTAATAGCTTTTCTTTTAAATTATTCCAAAGCACTTCACGTTGTAAAAGTGGAGGATAAATGCTTTGAAATGATAGTAAATTAATCTAATCGAGCTTGTATAAGCTGTTTTGTAAATCTCACTAGTTAATTGAAAATTAGTGAGATTTACTTTTTATAACCCTCCAGATTCGTTTTTCGACCAATCGTTCGAGTGATAATATCTTTTTCTAAATCCATGCCTCGGGCTGGGGAATATTCCCTTCCGTACCAAATCATTTGCAAATGCAAATCATTCCAACATTCTTCCGGAAATAAGCGTTTGGCATCTTTTTCGGTTTGTACTACATTTTTTCCATTGGATAAATTCCAGCGGTACATAAGGCGATGAATATGTGTGTCTACCGGAAAAGCAGGATAGCCAAAGCCTTGTGACATCACTACACTCGCTGTTTTATGACCTACAGCCGGAAGCGCTTCAAGGTCTTCGTAATTATCAGGCACTTGTCCGTGGTGTTTTTCAATTAAAATTTGGGATAAACCATGAATTCCTTTTGATTTCATAGGCGATAATCCACAAGGGCGAATAATTTCCTTGATTTCTTCTACTGATAATTTGACCATATCATAGGGATTGTCGGCCTTTGCAAATAATAGCGGTGTAATTTGGTTTACTCGTACATCAGTGCATTGTGCCGAAAGCAAAACGGCAATCAATAGGGTATAAGGGTCTTTATGATCTAATGGAATAGGGATGCTAGGATAAAGTTCTTTTAACGTATTTATAACAAATGTTACCCTTTCTTGTTTGTTCATTATTGTAAATTTATATCTTGTAAAAATAATATAAAAAATACCAATTAGGAAAAACAAGTCTAAGTGAACTTTGCGAAAGCCTTGCGAACTTTGCGTTTAAACAAAAATAATTATGACAACATTAAAAAAAGGCGATAAAGCACCCGAATTTTTTGGCGTAGACCAAGATGGGAAACCACATCAATTAGAAGATTACAAAGGAAAGAAATTAGTAGTTTTCTTTTATCCAAAAGCAAGTACGCCGGGTTGTACTGCCGAAGCTTGTGATTTAAGAGATAATTACGAGCGTTTTCAAGCCAATAATTATGCGTTGCTAGGCGTTAGTGCCGATTCGGCGAAAGCCCAAGCGAAATTCAAGGACAAATACGAATTCCCTTTTCCATTATTAGCCGATGAAGAGAAAGAAGTTATACAAGCCTTTGGCGTTTGGGGACCAAAAAAATTCATGGGCAAAGAGTACGATGGGATTCACAGGACGACTTTTGTAATTGATGAAAACGGAATCATTGATGAGGTCATTGAAAATGTAAAAACCAAAGAACACGCTGCTCAGATTTTAAAGTAATTGAAAACGCCACAAAAGAAACTCTCTTGTGGCGTTTTTTATTTGTTGATTTGATTTTGTTTTTATTTATACCATAATATTCGAATGAGAATATATTTGATTTTAAATTTTTCGGTCTTATTTTGATTTTGCAAAAGCGACAGCAGGCACTACTTCGCCTTTTACTTCGATTTCATCTTTTTTGTCTTTAACCGCAAATTTTACAGCTAAAACAATAACTCCCGTGATTAGAATGATAATTCCTAGGATGTAAAAAGCATTGGTGTAATCTATTAAATCTTTAGTTTGAGATACTCCTGTTTCGTTGATTACGTCTTTAGAGAATTTTACTGCTTTGGCTTTGAATAAGAAAGCAATTAACATCGCTCCAATATTTCCACCAGCTCCTACAATTCCGGCTACACTTCCCACCGCTTTTGGATTTACGAAAGGTACAAGACTGTAAGTAGCACCGTTTGCCATTTTTAAACTCATTCCGAACATAAACATTAAGAAGATAGCTACTCCTAATTGATTGGTCATTCCGAAGAAAATAATTCCAATACCTTCGACAACAAGTAATAGTGCTAGTAATAAATTTTTACCTGAAAAACCATAGCTTTTACCTACTTTGTCAGCAACGATACCTCCTAATGGTCTAGCAAAAATATTAATCAATCCAAAAAGTCCGGCACAGATTCCAGCAGTTTTTAAACTAGCTCCAAAAGTATCGGTGAAATAAATAGGAGCAAAGTTATCTATGGTGATTTCAACACCAAAACAAGCTGCATAAGCCACAGTTAAAACCCAAGTACGGTAATCTTTTACAGCCAGCATGAAAGTGTTTTCTTTAGTCTCATTTTCAATTCCAAGTTCTTTGTAGTTTCCGTTTGGTAAGTCTTTCGTATATCTGAAATAGATATAAGCAAATACCAATAATAGTATTCCCGGAACAATCATGGCATATCTCCAGCTATCCTCTTGCGTACAAAAACCTAGTCCTACAAATCCTGAAGCAATAAGTGGCATCGTAATATTAGCTAAACCAGCACCTGCGTTACCAAAACCACCTGCTGTAGCATTGGCAGTTCCTTTAATTGAAGGAGCAAACATTACTGAAGTATGGAATTGTGTGATTACAAATGAAGCGCCAATAACACCAATTGCAAGTCTAAAAAATAAGAAACTTTCATAGGATTGTGAAGTTCCAATTAATAAAACAGGCACAGCACAAATTATTAATAACCAAGTATAAGTTAATCTTGGTCCAAATTTATCCACCAAACGTCCTATTAATAATCGTGCGATGATGGTTGCTGAAACAGAAGCAATTTGAATGTTACCTAATTGATCTTTTGTAAGGTGCAATTGTTCTTTAGCAATCGGCATAAGTGATGCCATACCGAACCATGCAAAAAAGGAAAAGAAAAATGTTAGCCATGTAATGTGGAAGGTACGCATTTGAACACCTTTGCCACTAAAAATGTTTAGACTAGAAAGCGGTTGATTTGTTGAAATTGAACTCATATCAAAAAAAATTAATCGTTTGTTTGTTTTGTTTGTCTAAGTAGAAAACTTATTCTAAGTGTTTTACTTAATTACAAAGCAAAATTACTTGCTTTTTTTTGATTAAAACTTGCGAAAACGCAGTTTTTAGAAATTAATTACGTATTTATACGTAAGTAATTTGAATAAATGTACTTAAGAGAGTTTTACGAGTAAAAAAAATCCACGGCGTACAAGGGGTGTAAGGCTGTGGATCATTAAATTTTATATTCTTAGAAAAAAAATTAAGTACAGATAATATTTTTAAATTTTTCAGGCATTTGGACGATTTGTTTGGTCTTCAATCATCAAGAGTTTAAAAGAATTACGTTTTATTTCTCAGAATTGAGTCTTCCTGAGTAATGAAGCAATCTCATTAAGTAGTTCCATAGAAGTATTTAATGATTGTGTATTGTTGCAGGCACGGAAAGCATTTTCATGCTATCGTTGTGTTATATATAGAGCTGCCTTGGTTACAGAATTTGCTTTGCTTTGAGGAAAAAGCATCGTGGGATTCCTCATTCTTCGGAATGACAAACGGGGTGGTTTTGGTTTGTGTAAAAGAACATTTTTCAAACGGTCTTACCCTCAATCTTGTCATTTCGACGAAGGAGAAATCTCATTAAGTAATTCAAGAAAGTATAAAACTATTTGATTGTAGTTGTGGGCATGGATTGCAAATACGCTACAGAGGTAATTTCTATTGCTGCTTAGTCAAGTAGAAAAACTCTCTTTCTAATTCGTATTTTAGTCGTTTAACACTACGTCTCATTAAAAAATAGGGTATTCCAAACATAAATAAAGCATGAAATATTATGAAAGGAATTGCTATAAGTCCTTCTTTATCCTCACCGATTAAAAATCCAAATATGAAAATGCAGTAAAAAATAATTAAGAAAGCATAAAAGAAGATAAAGAAATTATTAAAACCATTGATTTCTGTTTCTATTGTTAGTTGGCCATTATTTTCTGAAAAAGTTCCATTGGCAACTGCAAAGTTTCCATTGGTGTCAAATAATCTTCGTCTGCGTTTAATTTTGAAATTATGAGGGGTAATTTGTCCTTTAAATTCATTTTTACTTGAAGAAAAAATATCAAAAGTGTCCGACATCATTCCGGTGTTTCCTTCATCTGTAATTTTATTTAAACTATTAACAAATTCAGCCTTGCTTATTTGTAAAGAAGTTGTCAGGTAGTCTATAAGTTTAAGTTTTTTTAATAAATCATCCATAGTATTAAAATCTGAAACGATTGCTGGCAAACTGTTGTTTATTTTTTAAATTAAGTTAACTTCAATCTTAGTGTTGTTTTATAAATTGTCTTTCTGCAAATATAAAAACTTTTCTTACTTAGAAAAGTGTTGGTATTTTGAAATGATTCAGTTCTGTCGGGTTTTTTAAAACCTGACAGATTTCCAAAAGATCTTAATATCTCTTAATTCCTTAATGTTTTTTAAAAACTTCGTGCCCAATGGGTTTAAATAAATAACTGCAAAGGAAAAGAAGTTTTTAGCAAAGTGCACAGAGGATCTTAACTAATCTTAATTCTTAATGGGTTAAAACAAATCTACCTACGGTTATTGATGATTTCGGCTAAAAGTTTCTTAGCTCTAAGGAGTTTTACTTTGACGTTGTTTAGCGGTTCGTCAATTTTATCGGCTATTTCCTGATAGCTCATTTCCTGAAAATAACGCAACTGAATCACTTCCTGATAATGTGGTTTCAGTTCCTTAATGTATTGGAGTAAAAGGGACAGGTTTTGCTCGGTAATCAACTCATCTTCTTTGGATGGAGTAGTATCGGCAATATTGTAGGCTTTTTGATCTTCCTGCTCGGTAATTTCTACAAAAAGACTGCTTTTTCTTTTGCGAAGCATGTCAATATAAACATTCTTTGCAATCGAAATCAGCCAAGTGTTGAATTGGAATTCAGGGTTGTAAGTGTCAATTTTGTCAAAGGCTTTCGAAAAAGTTTCTATGGTAATGTCTTCGGCATTGGTTTCGTTTTCGGTGCGTTTTAGCATAAAGCTATACACCTCATTCCAATATTGATTCAATAGAAAGGTAAAGGCCGTTTGGTCTCCTTGTTTTGCTTTTTCGATTTGTTTACTTATTTCCAATTGACTGGTTTTGAAAAAATATTAGTAAAAAATACGTTGAGTTGAGTAAAAACAAGCGCTAATTCGACTATTGGAAACCAAAACTTAATGTCCTTTTCTTTTAGTTTTCCTGCAGCGAATCCGATGCAAATCCATGCACATAAGTACCTAAGACCTACTAAACTCAACACTAAAATCCATTGAAATTGGAAGGATAATAAAACAGATGCTAAAATGATAAATAACAATTGGGTGCTGAAAAAGAAACCCAATTGCAATTGGTCAATCGTTTTATAATGTTTAGCAGTAGCTACGTGTCTTCTTTTTTGGGTAAACCATTCTTTGAAGCTTTTCTTTGGTGCCGAGTAAGTGAAACTTTCGGGCATAAAGGCTACTGTGGTGTTACCGCCATTAGCCGCTTCGTTAATGAATAAATCATCATCGCCTGAACGTACCTGAATATGATTGATGAATCCATTTACTTTGAAAAATTCTTCTTTTTTGTAGGCCAAATTTCGACCTACACCCATATAAGGATGACCTAATTTTGCCCAAGAAAAATATTGAATAGCCGTCATTACCGTTTCAAAACGGATTAGTTTGTTCAGGAAGGAATTGGCTATTTTTTCATAGCCTCCATAACCTAAAACAATCGTTTTATGTAAGGTAAATTGCGAACTCATAGCAGTAATCCAATCTTTTGATGTTGGGTAACAATCGGCATCGGTAAACAATAAATATTCTTTCTTTGCCGCTTTGATTCCTAAGGTTAAAGCGTATTTTTTATTGCCCCAAAAGGCTTCGTTGTTTTCTACCTTAACGAGACGAATGTTAGAATATTGTTTTTCGAAGGCTTCAAATAATTCTAATGTGTTATCACTCGAAGCATCGTCGATTAAAACAATCTCATAATCAGGGTAATTTTGTTCGGCTAATAGCGGAACATATTTTGCTACATTTTCTTCTTCATTTTTGGCACAAACGATGACAGAAATAGGTACTCTTTTAGGGGTTATTTTTTGAGCTTTTGCAAAAGCAAATTTCCCAAAAACACCTAAATAATACGCAATTTGAATAGCAACTATAGCAATAAAAAAGTAAAGAATTAGTATAAGCATCAGCGTTTAATGGGTTAGTAATTCCTGTACCGAAACTTCGCTACAAGAGAGTGCAAAGGTATAAATAGAATTAGGATTTGAAAATGGTAGAATAGGAATTTTAAAAGAAAATTTTCAACCCTAATTTTTGATTTAAATGATGTTTACTTCTGCTTCGATTTGGATGCCAAAAGTTTCAAAAACAGTTCGTTGCACTATTCTGGATACTTCTAGGATGTCTTGTCCTGTTGCGGTTCCGTAATTTACTAACACTAAGGCTTGGTTTTTATGAATTCCTGCATCGCCAAAACGTTTGCCTTTTAAACCGGCCTGTTCAATTAACCAACCTGCTGGCACCTTCACTTCGGTTGCCGAAACTTCATAGAATTTCATTTCAGGGAATTTTTGATGGATTTTTTCAAAATCACTTTTCAAAACGATTGGGTTTTTGAAAAAGCTACCGCTGTTTCCTAGTTCTTTTGGATCGGGTAATTTGCTTTGTCTTATGGCAATTACAGCATTGCTTACGTCTTTTAATCCTGGATTCGAAATGTTATTTTTGGCCAATTCGCCTAAAATATCACCGTAAGACGTATTGATTTTGTGATTGCGTTTGGTCAATTTAAACACCACCGAAGTGATAATGTATTGTCCTTTTACTTCATTTTTAAAAATGCTTTCACGATAACCAAATTTACATTCGGTATTAGTAAAGCTTTTCATTTCTTGAGTGTCAATATTTATGGCTTGACAGGAAACAAAAGTATCTTTGATTTCGGCACCATAAGCACCTATGTTTTGAACAGGCGTGGTTCCTACATTTCCTGGAATTAAAGACATATTTTCTAGTCCGCCATAGTTTTGTTCAATGTTCCAAAGTACAAATTCATGCCAATTTTCGCCCGCCTGACTTTCAATCCACACATAATCATCGTCTTCATTGATGACTTTTTTTCCTTTCAAATCAATATGAATCACCAAAGCATCTATATCCTGAGTCAATAACATATTGCTCCCACCACCAAGAATGAATTTCTTTTCGGCTTTGTGCTGTTCTAAAATGCTTTTTAATTCGGCTAATGATTGAACAGCCACAAATTGTTTGGCTTTGGCCTCAATGTCAAAAGTGTTATAGTTTTTTAAAGAAAAGTTATGTTGAATTTCCATAAAAGAAAGTGCTTTTTAAGTCGTAAATTGATGGCTCAAAAGTAAGAATTATAATTTTTGGTTTTACCGCAAAGGCACAAAGTTTGCGCAAAGTTCGCCAAGCTTTATGTTCTTTGCGAAAATCTTAGCGAACTTTGTGGTTATATTTTAAATCAATCAATCAATTCATGGTATTTATCAGCAATGATTTTCATGTTGGTTTTGTAATTTGTATGGGTTTCGATAAATTGACAGTTTTCCAAGACGGCTTTATTTCGAATAATTGGATTTTCAAACGCCCATAGGATTTCATCAGCGAGCATTTCAGTATCATCAACGGTAATCAGTTGTCCGTTTTTACGATGACGAATCCAACTCTGGTTCCCGGCAATGTTAGAAACTATAGGGTAGCAACCGCAAGCCATGGCCTCGAATAACGAAGCCGAAACGCCTTCGGTTATGGGCATACTGATGTAAATATTTGATTGTTGTAATAATTCCGGAAGTTGGCTGTTTGGGATTCTTCCTGTGAAAGTTACCTTGTCTTTGATTTGTAATTTTTTAGCCAAATCTTTCAAGTATTCTAGTCTATTTCCATCGCCAACAATAGTTAAAGTGAAATCAATTCCTCTTTGGCTTAAAATAAAAAAAGCCTGTAAAATACTTTCGTGACGGTATTCTGGTAGTAGCGAACGCGTTACAATCGCATGAATTTTATCAGGATTAGCAGTGTTTCGATTTTCAAAAACACTTAAATTAATTCCTTTTGGTAAAACCAAAACTTTTTTCATATCCACATTCGAATTTTTAATGTGTTCCGCCATAATTGGACCCCAGGCATGAATAAGTGTAGCTTTTTGAAAGGCGTAGTTTTGTAAAATTCTCTTAAACGGAATAGTGATAGCACCTTCGGGCCATAAATCGGTTTTGCCTTGTTGGGCAATAGCTATGACTTTCATTCCGGAAATTGCCGCCAAAAATCCATAACTAGTGGTTCGTTCGGCAATAACCATATCAGTCTTTTCCTGACGGATTTTTTTTCGAATAGAAAAAGGAGCGAAAATAAATTCCAGGGTTCTTAGGATTCTGTTGAAAAAAGTATCGTTTGGTGTTTGTAATTCCCAAATGATGATTTCAAAATTCCCAAATTCTCTAAGGCCGTTCATCCAAGTGATGGCATCGGCACGGTAGCTTTCTCCCAGAAAAAGTATTTTTCTTTTTTTCATTCCGTATTATTCGTCGACTGTTACAGCACGATTCATGAATTCGTTCAAAGGTTTTAACACTATTAATTTCTGACTCATTTTGGCAACAAAATCTTTTTGAGTTACTTCGCTTATATCAAATTTTTGAAGGGTTTCAAAACTTTTCAATTTTAAAAATTCTATTGCAGGATGGTCTTTTTCGTAGCCTCTTGGAGGAGTTTTGAGTAGGTACTTTTCGTTGCGTGAAAAATCGCCAAATTCTTTTTTGAAATTGGGTTCCGCTAAAATGGCTTCCAAATCATCATAGAAAAACGCAATTTCTTTGCGTATTTTTTTTAAATCATCAGCTTCAGGAGCGTAGAAACCACCAGCAATAAAACAGCCACCTCTTTCAATATGAATATAATAACCAGAACGATTGAGGTTTTTAGAGTCCGAAGATAACCAAACACCCAAATGCGCTTTGTAGGGAGATTTATCTTTAGAAAAACGAATATCACGATTGATTCTAAAGGTGCAATCTTTGATTTCAAGCATTTCCAAAGCCGGATCCATAGGTTTCATTACATCTAAAAAAGCAGCTACCAATTGATGGTAGTCTTTTTTGAATGCTTCGTATCTTTTTTTATTTTCTTGAAACCACTCACGGTTGTTATTGTTCCTTAAATCGTCAAGGAATTGGATTGATTCTTTGCTAAGCATTGAGAAGTTTTTTTAAATTATTTTTTTTGGTTTTCCGAAGTCCATTGTAAAAAACCGCCATCAAGATTATAGATTTTTTTAAAACCTAATTCGGCTAGTTTTTCAGATGCTTTTAAACTTCTTTTTCCACTTCGACAATACACATAAACAGCTTTGTTTTTGTCTAGCTTTTGTACTTCGTGTTCAAAATGACTTCCTTGCCAATCGATGTTTAAGGCGTTATCAATGTGTCCTTCTGTATATTCAGTAGGAGTTCGTACATCTAATAGTTGTGGCTTTTTTGAACTCTTTATTTCTTTTGCGAAAGCGGTGACTTTAATTGTTTTAATGGATTCTGAAGTTTGACTTTGGCAAGAAATTATGGTGAATAAAATAACGAGCGTTAGTAAGGGCTTGAATTTCATGGAATTTGAATTTTAATAATATCAAAAATAATCAAAAAGGATAGGTTTTCTTTAGTTTGTGATTTTTTTTGCCACGGATTTTATTGATTTAAATGGATTTTTCCTTTTTTCTTAGCTAGAAAAACTTGGTGTACTTTGCGAAAATCTTTTTATACTCTGTGGTAAAAAAAATTATAAGTTGAATATCTTATATGATTGATGCGTTGATTTTACGATGGCTTCAGTTCTTTCCGGATGAGTATCTGAAATGAAAAGTTGTCCAAAAGTGTCTGAATTCACCATTTCGACAATTTTTGCAACGCGCGTTTCGTCTAGTTTGTCAAAAATATCATCAAATAATAAAATTGGTTTTACGCCACTTTGTTTTTTAAGAAATTCAAACTGCGCTAATTTTAAGGCAATTAAAAAAGATTTTTGCTGTCCTTGCGAACCAAACTTTTTAATAGGATGATTATCAATTTCAAAGGACAAATCGTCTTTATGAATTCCGGTGCTGGTGTAGTGTAAAGCGCGGTCTTTGTTGATGTTTTCTTGTAAAAGGCTCAATAAATCTTTTTCAAACAAATGACTTTCATAGACTAATTGTACCGATTCTTCCGAACCTGTAATCGCATGATGGTGCTTACTGAAAATAGGTATAAATTCGGCTACGAATTCTTTTCTTTTTTCGAAAATATATTTTCCAAATTCGTTTAGCTGTTCGTTGTATATCGATAAGGTATCATTGTCAAAAACATGGTTCAAGGCAAAGTATTTCAACAAAGCATTTCGCTGACTCATTACTTTTTGATATTGAATTAATTGTTGGAGGTACAAAGAATCGAGTTGCGAAATAATACTATCAATGAACTTTCGGCGGGTTTCACTGCCTTCGATGATTAAATCCCTGTCGGCTGGCGATATAATTACCAGCGGAATAAAGCCGATATGATCTGAAAATTTTTCGTAGGCTTTACCGTTACGTTTTAATATTTTTTTTTGTCCTTTTTTTAAGCTGCAAACGAGTTGTTCGGTTCGGTCATTTTTGATGAATTCGGCATCAATAACAAAAAACTCTTCTCCGTGTTTGATATTTTGAACCGCCAGCGGATTAAAGTAACTTTTGCCATAAGACAAATGGTAAATAGCGTCTAGAACATTGGTTTTTCCAATACCATTTTTACCCACAAAACAAATAATTTTACCGTCGAATTCGAAACTGGCTTCTGAAAAATTTTTATAGTTGAATAAAGAAATTTTTTTTAAATACATTGTAGGCTAGGCTGCTATTGAGGGAATTACTAGTTTTAGTTTTGCTCTTAAATAAGGCTGCAAATTATTGAAAAATATCGATATAATCGGCCATTTGATTTAATCTGTTGAAAAAAAGCAAGCTTAAATCGCCGTTATTTCAATAAATAGAAAATATTTTCCTTTTAGTTATAAAAAATAGGATTTTTTGCGTGGGTTTGAATAAAAATTTTATTTTTGCGGTTCACTAAATTATTTATAAATGGCTACGTACAATAAAAGAGGATATAAAGCACCAAAAGAAAAAGAAGTAAAAGAGGTAGTAGAAGAAGTAGTAATTGATGAAAAAAACAGTACAACTGCTGAAGTTTTTTCTAAATTAGATGAAACTGCATCAAAAACGGAAGACTGGGTTGCTAAAAACCAAAAAATTATTATTGGTGTAGTAGGAGCGATTGCTTTACTAACAGTAGGTTATTTAGGATACCAAAAATTAGTTGCAGAACCAAAAGAGGATGAAGCAGCGAGTGAAATGTTTGTGGCACAACAAAACTTTCAACAAGCTGTGAATGGAGTAGCAAGTGACTCTTTATACAAATTAGCTTTGAATGGTTCTGAGGGTAAATTTGGATTCGTTAAAATTGCCGATGAATACGCAGGAACTTCAGCAGGTAATTTGGCTAATTATTATGCAGGTTTAGCTTATTTGAATACAGGAAAATTTGATGAAGCTATCGAGTATTTAAACAAATTTAGCTCTGATGATATTGTTTTAAATGCTTTGGCAAAAGGAGCCATTGGTGATGCTTATTCTGAAAAGAAACAAGATAAGGAAGCTTTTGACTATTATGTAAAAGCGGCTGAGTCTAATAAAAATGATTTCACTACACCTCGTTTCTTGTTGAAAGCGGGTAAAACAGCTTTAGCTATTGGAAACAAAGAAGAAGCATTGAAATATTTTACACAAATTAAAGAAAACTATGAGAATACTCCAGAAGCAGCTTCAGTAGATGCTTTGATTGGATTATCTCAATAAGATAGATAAAAATATAAGGATTGGTGATTGCAAGGAACTACTTGTAATCACCAATTTTTATTTATAAATTGAAAGACTTAATAAATACATTTAATATGGCAACGATTAATAAAAATTTATCAGTTTACGACAAAAGTTCACTTCCTAGTGCAAAGAATTTTCGTTTTGGAATTGTGGTTTCGGAGTGGAATGACAACATCACAGAAGGTTTGTACAAAGGGGCTGAAGATGCCTTGTTAGACAATGAAGTTCCAGCTGAAAATATTATTAGATGGAATGTTCCTGGAAGTTTTGAGTTGATTTATGGTTGCAAAAAAATGTTGCAAACTCAAAAAGTTGATGCTGTTATCGCAATAGGATGTGTTATTCAAGGGCAAACAAAGCATTTTGATTTTGTGTGCGAAGGGGTGACGCAAGGAATAAAAGATTTGAATGTTCAAACCGATATTCCAGTTATCTTTTGCGTCTTGACCGATAATACGATGCAACAATCTATTGATAGAAGTGGAGGAATTCATGGAAACAAAGGAACTGAAGCGGCAATTGCAGCCATCAAAATGGCTTATATTCGTGAGCAGGCTACATTAGTACATGATTTTGCAAATAAAAATTTATTGACCTCTGGTGCTGCTCAATTAGGGGAAGGAACACCTTTAGAATTAAAAGAATAAATACTAAATAATTCATAATGAAACCTATGCTGTTTGTAGAAAATAGTATAGGTTTTTTTGTTTTATTTATGATTAGCAAAGGCGTAAAAGCCGATAGAATTTTATTAAATTTGCTCGTGTTAGTTATCTTCTGAATTGCTAATTACGCTAAACCGAATACAAAGAAAATGTCGAGTATCATCCAATTACTTCCTGATCATGTTGCTAACCAAATCGCTGCTGGAGAAGTGGTTCAAAGACCTGCTTCGGTGGTGAAAGAGTTACTTGAAAACGCAGTAGATGCTAAATCAACAGATATCAAATTGATTATCAAAGATGCTGGCAAATCTTTGGTTCAGGTAATTGATAATGGAGTAGGAATGAATGTAACTGACGCCCGTTTGTGTTTTGCCCGTCATGCAACTTCAAAAATTCGTCATGCTGAAGACTTGTTTAGCTTGCATACGAAAGGTTTTCGTGGAGAAGCTTTAGCATCTATTGCTGCGATTGCTCATGTAGAAATGAAAACCAAACAAGCTCAGGAAGAATTGGGAACGCAAATTGTTATCGAAGGAAGTAAATTTGTTTCTCAAGAATCGGCAGTATTGCCACAAGGCACTTCATTTGCTGTTAAAAATTTGTTTTTCAATATACCAGCCCGACGCAATTTCCTGAAATCAGATACGGTGGAATACCGTCATATTATTGATGAATTTCAGCGTGTGGCTTTGGCACATCCGAATATTCATTTTACGTTTTATCATAATGGAAGCGAAATGTTTAATTTGCCCATTTCGACCTTAAGACAACGTGTGGTTAATGTTTTTTCGGGTAAAACCAATGAAAAATTAGTGCCTGTACAAGAAGATACGGAGATTGTTTCCATTCAAGGATTTGTAAGCAAACCAGAATTTGCTAAAAAAAATAGAGGAGAGCAGTTTTTCTTTGTCAATGACCGATTTATAAAAAGTGGCTATTTGCATCATGCGGTTATGGCTGCTTATGACGGATTATTGAAAGAAGGTACACAGCCAAGTTATTTCTTGTATTTAACCGTTCCTGCGAATACTATTGATATTAATATCCATCCCACTAAAACAGAAATTAAATTTGATGACGAAAGTGCTTTGTATGCTATTTTAAGGGCTTCTATCAAACATAGTTTGGGGCAATTTAATGTAGCTCCTGTTTTAGATTTTGATCGTGATGCTAATTTAGATACTCCTTATCATTACAAGGATAAAGATATGGATGCCGTAACACCTACCATTCAGGTAGATAGTACATTTAATCCTTTTGCAGATGATAAGGTGAACAAGCATTATGCGGCTTCAAGTTCTGGAAGTTCAAGTTCCAGTTCTTATTCCAATTATAAAAAACCAGCAGCAACTGCCAGTTGGGAAAGTTTGTATGTTGGATTGAAACAAGAGCAAGAAGCATTTCCTATAGAAAGTGCCGAAATTTCTTTTGAAAGCGAAGAAGTTACGGCTTCATTGTTTAATGATGAAGACGTAGAACACAGTGTACAACAGGTATATCAAATTCATAAAAAATATATTGTTTCGCCTATAAAATCAGGAATGGTTATTGTGGATCAACAGCGAGCGCATCAAAGGGTGTTGTATGAGCAATTTTTAGCTAATATGACGGTGCATCAAGCCTCGAGCCAGCAATTGTTGTTCCCTCTTAATTTGTATTTTTCGTCGAGCGAAATGGAATTAATAGCCGAATTGAAATTATCGTTAGCCAATACAGGTTTTGTTTTTGAAGAAACGACAGATGAACATGTCGTGATTTCAGGAATACCAGTTAATGTTACCGAAAGTGAAGTTTCGATGGTTTTAGAACAATTATTAAGTGATTTACAAGAAGGAATTCCTGAGAATAGCTTTAGTCAAAATGATAGTATTGCTAAGTCGATGGCGAAGAGTTTGGCGGTAAAAACAGGAACGAGTTTAACAATAAAAGAACAGGAGAATTTAGTTAATGGACTTTTTGCTTGCAAAGATCCTAATGTTTCTCCTTTTCAGAAACCTACTTTCATTACGATGCGTGTGGAAGATATAGATAAAAAATTTGCAATATGATGAATGTAACCGAAACGGTAAAACAACTGATAATAATTAATATTCTATTTTTTGTTGGAACATTGATAGTAGGAGATCCTGCTTATCAGATGTTGGCAATGTATTTTCCAGAAAATCAAAATTTTCATGGTTGGCAAATCCTATCACATATGTTTATGCATGGAGGATTCATGCATATTTTCTTTAATATGTTTGCTCTTTTTTCATTTGGTTCGGCATTAGAGCACTTTTGGGGAAGTCAAAAGTTTTTGTTCTTTTATATTTCTTGTGGTTTAGGCGCGGCTTTGTTGCATACAGGAATCAATTATTATTATTTTAATGATGCTATAAAAATATTAGGAGAGAATGGTTTTCAAAAAACGGAAATATTGAAGCTATTAAATCAAGGGCAGATTAATACAGCTTGGCAAACTATATTATCACCATCAGAATATCAAAATTTTATAGAAGCTTTTGCAGGTACTGTAGTTGGTGCTTCTGGTGCTATTTACGGAATTGTTGTTGCTTTTGCATTTATGTTCCCGAATGCAGAATTGGCTTTGATGTTTATTCCTGTTCCAATTAAGGCAAAATATTTTGTACCTGGTTTGGTTTTAATAGATTTATATTTGGGTGTATCTGGACAATCAATTTTTGGAGGAGCAGGAATTGCTCATTTTGCGCATGTTGGTGGTGCATTGTTTGGGTTTTTGATTATGTGGTATTGGAAAAAAAATCAGTTTAATAGCAACCGTTGGAATTAATTTATTGCATATCTATTAACTATAAGGAATAAGAATGAATATTTTAGACGACTTAAAACAGCAATATAAATTGGGAGGAATCGCTCATAGGTTGATTTATTGGAATATTGCCTGTTTCTTAATTTCCTTTGTTGTACCTGGGATTTTAAAAATTTTTAGTGTGGATATTGCGATACTACCTTATGTTAGTTTGTCATCTAATCCAGCCGATTTGTTGTGGAAACCTTGGTCGTTTATTAGTTATGCTTTCTTCCATTTTGATTTTTTTCATATTTTATTTAATATGTTGGTGCTTAATTTTGCTAGCCAATTGTTTTTAACCTTTTTTACACAAAAACAGTTTTTTGGTTTGTATTTATTGGGTGCAGTATTTGCAGGTCTAATTTTTATGGCTAGTTATTTTCTAATGAATATAGTTGCCCCTATTGTTGGTGCTTCGGCAGCAATAATGGCTGTTTTAATGGCTGTAACTACTTATCAGCCCTTAATGGAAGTTAGATTGTTATTGATAGGTAGGGTAAAATTATGGCATATTACAGCCGTTTTATTGATACTAGATTTGATGCAGCTCCGTTTGGATAATATGGGAGGTCATATTTCACATTTGGCTGGTGCTTTATTTGGATATATTTATATTAAAACGCTGCAAAATGGAACCGATATGAGTGTTGTTGTTACTAAAATCATCGATTTTTTTGCTAATGGTTTTAGAACGACACCAGCAACACCGTTTAAAAAAGTACATAAAAATTACAATAGACCAGTAGAGCAACGCACTACTTCTAGAATAATTACAAAAGATAAAACACAGCAACAAATTGATGAAATTTTAGATAAAATTAGTCAGTCGGGTTATGATAGTTTAACAAAAGAGGAGAAGGATTTTTTATTCAAATCAGGTAAATAATGGTTTGAAGTTTGTGGGGACTTTGGACATTAAATAAAATAAAATGAAAAATCTTTCGTGGTTCAACAGAGGGATGTTTGTTTTAAACATTATCCTCATAGTCGTTACTTTTATCGCTTATGTGTTGCCCTTTTTGGCACCTAAAATTTTTCCGTTATTATCGGTAGTAACCTTATTCATGCCTGTTTTTTTCATTTTGAATGCTTTCTTTTTCTTGTATTGGGGATTGCAATTTAAAAAAAGAATGATGTTGTCTGGTTTAGTGCTTTTAATTGGAATTACATTTATAAATAAGTTTTATAAATTCACTACTAAAGAATACACAGAAAGCGAGAACGACTTTGTGGTAATGAGTTATAATGTTCGGCTGTTTAATTTGTTTAAATGGCAAGATAAGGCTGATATTCCAGAAACGATTTTAGCCTTTATCAATGATAAAAATCCTGATATTTTATGTGTTCAAGAATATTCTAATTCGGCTCACATAGATCTAAAAGTCTATCCACATCGCACGATATTTATGGATGGTGACCAAATTAAAACAGGGCAGGCTATTTTTTCAAAATATCCAATATTAGATCAGGGTAAAATTGTTTTTCCAAATTCGAATAATAACGTTGTTTATGCGGATATTAAACGAGGAAAAGATATTATTAGAGTGTACAATATGCACTTACAATCCATTAAAATTTCACCTGATGTCAATGAGATTTCAGATAATATTGATGTGATTGATAAAGAAAAATCACAAGCTATGTTTATGCGAATTAGCAAAGCTTTTAAACAACAACAGCAACAAGCAGAAATTTTAAAAGAAAATTTAAAAGAATGTGAATATCCTGTTATTATTTGCGGGGATATGAACAATAGTGCTTTCTCTTATGTGTATCGTATTATAAAGGGGAGGCTACGAGATTCCTTTGAGGAGGCTGGAAAAGGATTTGGACAAACCTATCGTTTTAAATATTACCCTGCCCGAATAGATTACATCTTTGCTGATAGAAAAATGCAAGTTAAAAAATTTGAGACTTTTCCTGAATTCGACAATTCGGATCACTTTCCTATAATGGCTAAGTTATCGATGGAGTAGTAATTTATAAACTATTTTATGATAAATTACAGAATTAGTTTCTGGGATTTTAAGTAGTCAACTGTGAATTTCCCTTCGTTAAATAGTAAATCCAGAATACTTAGGTTGTTAATAAAACCAAACTTATCATCAAAAACCTGAGTATAAGGTTCGAATACAGACTTGTCTTTTTTTCCATTTACCAGATAACGATAATCCAACGTATTTTGATCTACTTCATGAAAATATTCTGTGGTGGTTTCAAAGTTAAATTTGGTTCGCATGCATTTCGAAATCAGCTCTAAAACTTCAAAATTCATATCCATTAAAAAGCGATGTTTCTTTTCGAAAAAAGGAATAAAATCATCTTCGAAAAATTCAAAAAATGGCGAACTTCGATAAGCAGCTTCAAGGGATTTAAAATGCTGTTTTTGCCAGTCAAAATCGTTTTCTATCTGAATGTCTTTTGTTTTTTGATGGCTTGTCTTAGAATGTTTAATTGGAATATTCAAGAGTTGGATTCCATTTGGACTATAGATATAAGTGCGATTTCTATTGGTTTGTTTCTGAAAATTATCTTCCATTTCAAATACGATGCTTTTGGCTTGTAGTAAAGCTACAAAATGGCTAATCGAAGGGAAATAGGATGGATGTAGTAAGGTTTTCATTTGTACCAGCGTGAAATAGTTAAATCTATGTTTTTTGAATTCATTTTATATTTTTTTGCCACAGATTAAAAAGATTAAGAACAGATTAATCTGTATAAATCCTAGTAATCTGTGGCAAAAAATATGAGGTTTTATCTATGTTTGATTAGATATCTGTTTTTGCTTTTCTTTTCTTCCAAAAATAATCTCCCACAAAGAAAGCAGCTAATAAGATTAAGAATATTTTGAAATGAGATTGTGGTTGACCTTCGCCACTAACGGTTGTGAAAACTCTGTCCCAACGCACTTTGTTTAAGCCTTTTCCATTAGGATCTAAACTCATCCAGATGAAAACAGGTTTACCTACAATATGATCTTCAGGAACGTAACCCCAATAACGGCTATCTTCAGAATTATGACGGTTGTCACCCATCATCCAGTAATAGTTTTGTTTGAAGGTGTAGCTATTTACCACTTTACCATTCAAACGAATTTCATTTCCAGTTACTTTTAATTCATTTGGATTTCCATTATCATCTTTTTCGTATGAGGTGATGATTCTTTGATAAAACGGCAAGCTTTCTAAAGTAAGAGCTACTGTTTTTCCTTTTTCAGGAATATAAATCGGTCCGTAATTGTCTCGATTCCAGTCAACATTATGAGGGAATACGCTGTAAGCTCCATTTTCTGGAATATTTGAAATATTGCGAATGACAGCTTTTATTCCTGGATATTTTTTAATTTTTTCTACATTTTCAGAGGTCAATGCTGCAATTCCTATAGTGTCTTGTTGTGGACTAACATAATTAATTCCATCTGTAATATCTAGTTCTTTGATAATAGCATTAATATCAATAGGAATATTGATATCTCGTACTATTTTATAGGAGAATTGTGGTTTAGCACGTTCAGGTAGTTCTAACACTTTTCCGTTGATATAGATTATACCTTCTTTAATAGATAAACTATCTCCTGGGATAGCAACACATCTTTTTACATAATTTGATTCCTTATCGATAGGTTTTATTACACCTGGTCTCCCTTTTGGTTCAAAGAAATAATGGACAGTATCTACCGGCCAGTTAAATACCACGATGTCAGTACGTTTGATTTTATCTTCAATACCAGGTAATCTAAAATAAGGAAGTTGCGGGAAGCTTAAATATGATTTTCTTTTTAGAAATGGAATAGTATCATGCACCATCGGTAAAGCTACAGTAGTCATGGGAACACGAGCTCCGTAGTTTACTTTGCTCACAAAAAGAAAATCACCTATTAATAATGATTTTTCTAATGAAGAAGTTGGAATAGTGTAGGGTTGTACAAAATAGGTGTGTACAAAAGTAGCCACAATAATAGCAAATAATAGCGAACTAATAGTATCTGCAGTTTTGGTTGCGGGTTGTAAACTTCTATCTTTTTGGTAGGCTAGTTTTTGAGTATAATTGACATAGTAGATGTATAATCCGCAAGTAATTATTCCTAAAAGAGTGTCTAATTGACTACGTTTTCCAAATGATCTAAGTGTTTCTACCCATATTACAGGAAA
The DNA here is from genome assembly GCF_042656445.1 of Flavobacterium sp. GCM10022190. NCBI lineage: Bacteria > Pseudomonadati > Bacteroidota > Flavobacteriia > Flavobacteriales > Flavobacteriaceae > Flavobacterium > Flavobacterium sp. GCM10022190. The sequence goes on along the minus strand of NZ_JBHSOQ010000003.1, from coordinate 687,387 downwards.
CATAATTAGATTAATGATTGGAATAAAAAGCAATAAGGTCCACCAAGTAGGTCGACGGATAATTTTCATTAGGATAATAGCATTATATATTGGTATTGCTGCTTCCCATTTTTTTCTTCCAGCTGCCTCGTATAGTTTCCAAGTTCCTAAAAAATGAACGACTTGGATAATAAGAAAGAATACAAACCATTGAAATAGTGCCATAATTCTTTTGTATTTGAGTTAATTTATGATTGCTTATTGAATATTAAGAACATCTCTCATGCTGTAGATTCCTTGTTTTCCTGCTAACCATTCAGCAGCAATTACAGCACCAAGAGCAAATCCTTCGCGGTTGTGAGCCGTATGTTTGATTTCGATGCTATCAATGCCTGAATCGTAGGTCACAGTGTGTGTACCTGGTACTTCGCCTGTACGAACCGCTTCAATGTGAATTTCATTTTCTTTAGCTTCTTCTAATGTCCATGTGTTGTAATTAGTATTTTCAATAACACCTTGAGCCAATGAAATTGCAGTACCACTAGGAGCATCTAGTTTATGGATATGGTGAATTTCTTCCATTGTCACCTTATAGCCTTCGATGTTAGCCATCATTTTGGCTAAATATTCGTTTAAACCAAAAAATAAGTTTACCCCTAAGCTAAAGTTGGAACTTGAAATAAAACCACCATTTTTTTCTTTGCATAAAGCAATCATTTCGTCATAACGGTCTAACCATCCCGTTGTTCCCGATACCACAGGAACATTATTATTAAAACAAGCCGAAATGTTTTCAACTGCGGCCATAGGAACGCTAAAATCAATAGCTACATCAGCAGTTGAAAGTCCGTCGAAGGTATTGAATTCATCTTTTTTCAAAACAATTTCATGACCTCTTTCTAAAGCAATTCTTTCAATTACTTGACCCATTTTTCCGTATCCTAAAAGCGCAATTTTCATTTTTCTTCGTATTTAAATTTTTAAGAAGTTTTGTTTTCTTCTTACTGTTTTGATTAAAAATTATAGTTTAGGGTAAGCCCTACATTTGTTTTGTAATTCAAATTGTTTTGATATACATTAGGTTTTATAGAGAGTTTATCGTCAACATTAAATTGCATTAAAGCCGCATCGACATTGGCATCTATAATGTTTAAGACATAAAAACCGACTACAAATAAAGAAGATAAATCTCGATTTCGTTGGTAAAATTTTTGTCCTGCAATCAATCGGCTATCATCTAAATAGGAATAGTCGTCATCTGTATAACCTTCTAATCTTCTTTTATAAGCATCTCTAAATTGGTGGTATTTTTTATTACTGTCTAAATAAAAATACAAACTAGTTCCTATGGCTCCATATACCAAAGGAATTTTCCAGTATTTCTTGTTGTAAGCTTGTCCTAAACCTGGTAATACAGCCGAATAAAAAGCCGCTTTGGCAGGTGTTAAAGGATCAATATCAATAGACTTTAATGTGTCTTTTGTAACAGCGGTTTCAGCTGTTTTTTGTGCTAATACCGATGTGTTACTTAAGAAGATAAGAAATAGTACTATGGAAATATATTTACTCACTACCCCTTAATTAATTCGATAATTCGATTAAAATCTTGTTCCGATTGGAAAGGGATTGTAATTTTTCCTTTTCCATTATTGGCGACTTTAATATCTACATTATTCCCAAAATAGGAATTGAAAATTCTTTTTTGACTTTCATCAATAGCAAAAGAAGCTGCCTTTTCTTTAACTGCAGGTTTTGGTTTTAAACTTTCGTGATATTTTTTGACCAAAGTTTCAGTGTCGCGAACGGAAAGATTCTGACTTATAATTTTTTGATAAATTTCGGTTTGAGCATCTAAATCTTCAATGTTGATGATCGCTCTACCATGACCCATACTAATAAAACCATCACGAATACCCGTTTGGATAATTGGATCTAGTTTTAAAAGTCGTAAATAGTTGGCAATCGTAGAACGTTTTTTTCCTACGCGTTCACTCATTTGCTCTTGCGTTAATTGAATTTCGTCCATTAAGCGTTGGTACGAAAGTGCAATCTCGATTGGATCTAAGTCATGACGTTGAATGTTTTCAACTAAAGCCATAACTAAAGATTCATTATCATTAGCAATACGAATATAAGCAGGTACAGTAGTAAGACCCACTAATTTTGAAGCACGCAAACGACGTTCTCCAGAAATCAATTGGTATTTATTAAAGTCTAATTTTCTAACAGTAATAGGTTGGATAACTCCTAATTCCTTGATAGAAGTAGCTAACTCTTTTAAAGATTCTTCGTTAAAATTGCTTCGAGGTTGAAATGGATTTATTTCAATAGCTTCAATTTCAAGCTCAATAATATTTCCAACAACTTTATCGGCATTTTTGTCCTCAACAGATTTGATATCGTTATCGGGGTCTTTTAATAATGCAGATAATCCTCTTCCTAAGGCTTGTTTTTTTATAGCTTTTGTCATAAAAAATTATTGGATGTCGTTTTTCTTAATAATTTCCTGTGCTAGGTGTAAATAATTAGTAGCTCCTTTGCTGGTTGCATCATAGTTGATGATACTTTCGCCAAAACTTGGGGCTTCACTTAATTTTACATTGCGTTGGATTATTGTTTCAAAAACCATATCATTGAAGTGTTTTTGAACCTCTTCTACCACTTGGTTTGATAAACGCAATCTTGAATCGTACATAGTAAGCAATAAGCCTTCAATATCTAATTCAGGATTGTGGATTTTTTGGATACTTTTAATCGTATTTAGAAGTTTACCAAGTCCTTCCAAGGCAAAATACTCACATTGGATAGGAATAACCACTGAATCAGCAGCTGTTAATGCATTCAAAGTTAGTAAACCAAGTGAAGGCGCACAGTCAATTATGATAAAATCATATTCGTCTTTAACGCTTTCCAATGCTTTTTTGAGCATGTATTCACGGTTTTCTTTGTCTACCAATTCGATTTCGATTGCCACAAGGTCAATGTGAGCCGGAATGACATCTACGTTTGGAGCCGAACATTTCACTACTGCTTCTTTTGGTGTATTGCTGTGTTCTAGAATTTGGTAAGTACCAATTTCTACACTTTCTACATCAATACCTAAACCAGAACTAGCATTCGCTTGAGGATCGGCATCTATTAATAATACTTTCTTTTCTAAAACTCCTAGGGAAGCGGCAAGATTTACAGATGATGTAGTCTTTCCAACGCCTCCTTTTTGATTAGCAATCGCAATGATTTTGCCCATTTATATATCTAAATTTTGAACTGTAAAAATACAATTTATTATGGTTTCTAAAAATCTATTTTGTTAACATTTGTTAAAGCCTCATTTTGAGCTTTTATTTGTCGAAACGGTCTGTTTTTTTATTAAAAATAGATTTTTGATTTATTTTTATGAAATGTTTGCATAAGATAAAAAGTGTTGTATATTTGCAGCCGCGTTACGGGGTGTAGCGTAGCCCGGTTATCGCGCCTGCTTTGGGAGCAGGAGGCCGCAGGTTCGAATCCTGCCACCCCGACCAAGAGGCTGACAGAAAAGAAATTTTCCGTCAGCCTTTTTTAGTTTGTCTATTTTGGAATAGTAAAAACTGATGGTATTATTTGGAGTATTCCAATAATAAAAACTTATTTTTGTCTTGTTAAAAATTTAAAGAAATAGTAAAATGTCAGATACAATTGAAAAAATTAAATGCCTTATTATAGGTTCAGGACCTGCAGGTTACACAGCAGCAATATATGCGTCAAGAGCTAATATGAATCCCGTTTTATACCAAGGAATGCAACCAGGTGGACAATTGACAACAACTAACGAAGTTGAAAATTTTCCTGGTTATGTTGATGGGGTAACAGGACCTGAAATGATGATTCAGTTGCAACAGCAAGCGCAACGTTTTGGGGCGGATATCCGTGATGGTTGGGCTACTAAAGTTGATTTTTCTGGAGATATTCACAAAGTTTGGATTAATGATACTATCGAATTACACTGTGAAACGGTAATTATTTCTACAGGTGCTTCGGCTAAATATTTAGGATTACCATCAGAACAACATTATTTAAAAATGGGAGGTGGGGTTTCTGCTTGTGCTGTTTGTGACGGATTTTTCTATAGAAATCAAGAAGTGGTAATTGTTGGAGCTGGAGATTCAGCTTGTGAAGAAGCGCACTATTTATCAAAACTTTGTAAAAAAGTAACGATGTTAGTGAGAAGCGAGAAATTTAGAGCTTCTAAAATCATGGAAGAGCGCGTACGTAAAACGGAAAATATTACCATTTTAATGAACCATGATACTGTAGAAGTTTTAGGTGATAATCAGGTAGTTGAGGCGATTAAAGTGAAAAATAAAACAACTGGGGAAGTTTATGATATTCCAGCTACAGGTTTCTTTGTGGCAATAGGTCATAAACCAAATACAGATATCTTTAAAGATTACCTAAACTTAGATGAAACGGGTTACATTATTAATACGCCTGGAACTGCTAAAACTAATGTGGCAGGTGTATTTGTAGCAGGTGATGCTGCAGACCATGTGTATCGTCAGGCTATTACTGCTGCTGGTACAGGTTGTATGGCTGCATTAGATGCGGAAAGATATTTAGCTGCTAAAGAAGCCTAATAATTTTTTTAAAATTTGCTTAAAGCTGTTTCGATTTTTCGAAACAGCTTTTTTTTTGTCCTCTTTTTTTTGAGATTAACTTAAATCGATTTCTATGTGTTATGTTTTTAATTGATTGATTGTCATTGTTTTTAGGTCGTTTTTTTTTAGATAATTATTCTTTATATAAAAAATATTTATGGTTTGTATAATAAATATAAATAAAAATTAATGCTTATTTATTTAGAATTTTGCTGCCTGAAAATTTAACACAATAGTAATTTTAAAATAATAAAAAATGGAAAAACTAGAAACTCAAGATTTGGAACTACTAATGAAAGAACAAGAGAAGTATCAGTTTGACTTAATTAATGGTGATTTTGAATGTGAAGAAGCCTCTAATATTCTTTTGAATTTAATTGATGAGAAAATTAATTTTCAAAAAAAGCTTCGATTACAAAAATGGGAAAAAAATCATGATTATGATCTTAATGCTACTGATAAAAGAATTGAAGAATTAGAATCTCAAAAAAATAAACTAATTCAATTTTTTAATCAAAAGAAAGGGGTTGTAAATCAATTAAATATTAAAAGTATTGTTGAAATTACAATAGATAACGAGTAATAAAAATTAGTAGGCATTAAAAATAAGTGATGAATCAAAAATCTAATCATAGCATCTATTCAACAATTAGCAAAGAGGTAGAGTCCACTACTAATTTATTTTTCCCAAAGTTTATTTTTTCGATAATTAGTATTCTTTTCCTAGGTAGTTTATCATTATTAGTAATTCATTTTAACGGTTTTAAAGACTATTATTTTGAAAATATTTTTAGAATTAATGGCTTTAGCTTTTTAATTTGGACAACCGTAACTTTTTTTAGCTCCATTGTTAGTAAGTATGCTATAAATTATCTTCAAGGATTCAAGTATCAAAAGCGATTCATGATTTTATGTTTGGTATTTACTTTATCCGTTATGATGCTTGTGATAGCGAATCATATCGTTGTGTTATTACTCAGTTGGTTACTTATGGGCTTATTAATGTCGCAACTAATTGGGATAGATAAGGATTGGAAAGAGGCGAAAGCAGCTTTGCGTTATACCAGAAAGTATTTTATAACGGGATTTTGTTTTTTAACCATCGGTGTTTTAAATCTGGCTTTTTACAGTAATGAATATTACTTAGAGGAAATTGTAGCGCTGATACCTACTTTTCCTAAATATATTTTAATCATTTCGGCAGTTAGTATTATTCTAGCTGCAGTTGTGCAATCGGCGATGTATCCTTTTCACAAATGGTTGTTATCTGCAATGACTGCACCCACTCCAGCCTCTGCTTTAATGCACGCTGGTTTTGTAAATGGAGCAGGAATATTGCTTACCTTGTTTGCTCCGCTCTTTTTTAAGTCTAATTTATTGACCACATTGTTTATTATAGGTGGTTTTACGGCTGTTATCGCTCAGTTTACTAAATTAATTCAAGTTAATGTTAAGCAAAAATTAGCTTGTTCGACCATTGCTCAGATGGGGTTTATGATTATGCAATGCGGATTAGGTTTTTTTAATGCAGCTGTTGCCCATTTAATTTTACACGGATTTTATAAAGCCTACTTGTTCATGTCCTCAGGTGAAGAAGTTCAAAAATCAAATCCAAAGGATCTTAAACAATTAAAAATAAAACCATTGCAAGCCATATTAGTTCTTCTTTTTGGATTAATGGGAGCCTTACTTTTTGTTACTTGGACAGGAAAAGGTTTGGCCTTAAATAGTGGATTGTTTTTAACATTAGTGGTTGCCATAACGGTAGGTCAGATTACCTATAATATTGTTAAAGAAAAAAGCTTTTCGGTTTTTCAAAAAATGGTATTTCCAGCAATACTTTTTATACTCGGGATAGGGCTATACTCAATTACTTATGTGGGAGTAACTCATTTATTAGAGGATATGCCAATGGTAGATGTACCTACCAGAATATCATGGCCGCAAATCATTTTTGGATTACTATTTCTTATCGGTTTCTTCATTATGAAATTAGGGGTTTATAAAAAGCTGCCTTGGTTGTATGTGAAACTTTTGAATTTGTCTCAACCTCATAGAAAAACCATTTAAACCAATCAATTATTATGAATTTAGATATTCAACAACATATCGATCAGGCTTCTAAAGTTATAGGAACGACTTGGCCTCTATATAGTTTTGTAGCATCAAATCAGTTAAGTGGTTTTGAAAACAAATCGTTTCTGAATGCTTTGAAAGAAGTTAATACACTTTATAATGCTACTGTTTTACCTTCAGGTAGTACTTTTCAACAAGCGTTAGAAACGGGAGAAATCTGTAGAGAAACACTCGCACTTCTATTAAAAGAAAATGGATTTGATAAAGAGATAGAAGAATATTTTGAGTTATTACATTCCGATGCTAAGAAGCAACTTTCTAATTCATATGCAGTAGTAGACAATTTAATGATTAAATGGTTGTCTAGCTTTTTAGATGAAGGACAAGCCGAATGGGAGATGCCCTATAAATCGGAAGGCTTTTATTTTGCTTGGCGATTATTAGCTATTTATGACGATGAATTAGGTATTTTAAAATTAAAAGATATTCCTAAAACAAGTGATGAAGCTTTAAAATCGGTCTTGGTTGATTATCCTGAAGCAATGTATAATAATATTTTTCAGAACCAACTCGCAGCTTTACCTGGTTGGGTAGGTTATATTAAATACAGAAATGATAACGCTACGCAATGGAGTATTGAGTTTCCACTTAGTGTAAAAGATTATTTGGCGGTTAGATTATGGATTTGTAAAAGATTAAATATTTCTATCAAACCAGAGGATAAAAGTCAAAATAGTTTGGATGAAAATATTCAATTAAAATATTTGTGGCTTGAAGCATGGGAGACAAGTTTACAGAAAAAACTAGTTGAAGAAATTTTGAGCAAAAATTCAGCCGAACAAACGACAAAGGAAACTAAAGTTGTTGATGCTCAAATGGTTTTTTGCATCGATACTAGGTCAGAATTGATACGAAGACATGTTGAGGCAAATGGAAATTATGAGACATTTGGTTATGCTGGTTTTTTTGGAATTGCCATGGATTATTTGGATCCAAAAGACAATATTGTTAGAAAAGCTTGCCCTCCAATTGTGAATTCGGCCTATACAGCTTGTGAAGTAGTACGAGAAGGTAATAACGAAGCTCATAAAGATTTTAAAAAGAAAAAGAAATACGCCAAGTTTTCGAATCATTTTTTGAAAAGAATGAAAAACATGTTGCCTTCAGCTTTTGGTTTTGTGGAGGGATCTGGTTTGGTGTATGGTTTTAAAATTGTAAAAAGATCCTTGTTTTCTAAATTTGAATACCAGTATTCATTAAAAGAAAATAATAGTGTTGAGTCCATTTTTAAGCCAGAACTCATTAAAAATGATATTGATATAACTATTTCTCTTGATGAAAAGGTTGCTATTGTGAAATCGGCATTTATGTTGATGGGTTGGGAACAATTTGCACCCATAGTATTATTTGTAGGGCATGGTAGTCATTCTGCAAACAACCCTTTTAGTTCAAGTCTAGATTGTGGAGCTTGTGCCGCAAGTCCAGGTAGACATAATGCTAGAATGTTAGCTAGTTTGGCTAATTCGAAAGAAGTTAGAAAACAATTGGCAGCGCAGCACCAAATATTAATTCCAGATTACACCATTTTTATAGGAGCAGAGCATAATACTACAACCGATGAAATTCTACTTTTTGATGCTAATACTCCTTCTTTTTATAGTGAAGCGCTAAAAAGAATCAAAAATAATCTGAAACAAGCGCAATTAGATGCTATTTCAGAAAGGTTAGAATCAGAAAAGGCATCACTTTCAGAAGTTTTTAATAGAGCAAGCAACTGGAGTATCACAAGACCTGAATGGGGCTTAGCTAGAAATGCCGCTTTTGTAGTAGGCTCAAGAGAACTTACTGTAAATTCGAATCTTGAAAGTCGCAGTTTTTTACATTCGTACAATTGGAAACTAGATACTTCAGGAAAAGCGCTGGAAGGAATTATGCAAGGTCCAATGGTGGTTACACAATGGATTAATAATCATTATTACTTTTCTTCGGTAGACAATCAAAGATTTGGCGGCGGAACTAAAATAACCCATAATGTTACGGGTAAATTTGGTGTAGTCCAAGGTAATGGAGGCGATTTAAAAATGGGATTACCTATTCAATCTTTATTTTCGAATGATGCGCAAATTTACCATAAACCACTTAGGCTTTCTGTAATTATTCACGCTCCAATAAATAGAATTCAAGACATTTTGAATCGAAATTCAAATTTGAAAAATTTATTAGATAATAAATGGATTTATCTAATGGTTCTTGATCCAACTCAAAATAATCAGTTGTATAAATACAAAGGCTTAGATAGATGGGAATTAGATTTTAAAGAAGAAATTGTAATGTCTAAAGAAGAAATACAAACCGTAGAAGCCTTTTGTTAAGCGTTTTTAGGATAATAATTTTGAAAGTAATTCTAAATAATTGATAAACATAAAAAGGAGCGTAAAGCTCCTTTTTATGTTGTTTACTACTAAAATCGTTAACTCAAATTCCGTATTAGAAATTGCGGCATCTAAAAAGTAAATCTAATTAATGTTTTAGAAAAAACAGTGAAGATTTCCTAAATCGGGCTCAGCCCTCATGGAATCATTGGTGTCATATTATCATAACTTCCAATGATTAATTCGGGCTTAATTTTCTTGAATACTTCCACCAGAACTAGTATTTATATCAATATGTTTTGGTTTGTTTTTGTATTCAATTTTGCTTCCGCTGCTGGCATCAGCTTCTAAATTTACCTTCGGATGAACAATGGTTTTTGAACCACTAGATGTTTCGGCAACGATATTATTAGCTAGTAATTCTTCGGCATTTATAGTGCTACCACTTGAGGATTCGGTATCAAGATTTAAAGCCAGTCCTTTAATGATAATCATACTTGCACTACTGCTATTAGCTTTTATATTGTCTATGGATAGTTCAGCTTCTATTTTTGCAGCACTTGAAGTATTTAAACTTAAATTATTTCCTTTGATGTTTCCTTTTGTTCTAATGGTGGCAGCACTATTAGCGGAAAGTTCTTCAAAAGTTGGATTGGTTACATAAACTTTTTGTTTGTGTGAACTAGTATAACTTCCATTTTTGTGGCTTATTACCAGTACTCCATTTTCAACTTTAGTCTCAATGTGGTCTTGAAGGTTTTCATCCGTTTCTACTTTGACCGATGAATTCTTTGCTTGTTCGACAATAACTTCAATTCCGTTACTGGTTTCTATACTATTAAAACTTTCATTTATCGCTCTTTTTTGAGTAGTAATAGTGCCATTACCTTCAATTGTAAAATGATTTATGTCTTTGCAAGAAAATAACAAAAGGACACTGAAAAATAGTAAACTATGTTTAAAAGTTCTTAGCATAATTAATTGGTTTTTATGATTATACCGTCTTTGTTAATTTTCAATTCTTTAATTTCTTTGTTCGAATTAACAATCGTGTCGATTGTTTGGTTTTCTACATTTATTTCTTCTTCATCCTTATCTTCATCAGGGCAGTTTAAACATTTTGCTTCTAATTGTCCAATGATATAAATCGGCTCGAAAGCATCATAATTGAGGTTGAAAAAATCATCGTTTGAGCGGTCGTAATCTTGCGCCGATTCGTCCATTTTAAAAATGGTTCCTTCGGTTAAGAAAAGAATTATTTCAACATGTTGATCTCTAAGTTTGTTTTTTAAATCGGTAATTAAATAATTATCAAAAATAATTTGGTTTCCAATTATTCTATAACCGTAGCGAATTTTATCAGCATTATTTCGGGCTTCTGATAAGGATTTTCCACTGGCTTCTTTTCCAATTTGGATATAGCTGTAATTTTCATTTGATTTCTTTATTTCAAAACGAACTTCATTTGAATAAATAATATCATTGTTGGTAGAATCGGTAGTTATTCTAAATTCGGCACGGTCATAAATGTCTTTTGCATAATAGTCGTTATGTTTGAACTTGATAACCAAAGTATCTTTCGGTGAAATAGTAATCGTTTGTTTTTCAACAATTCGGCCATCTTTTGCAAAAGCAGAAGCCTGCCTAATACTTAAAGAGATAACCAGAGCAATAGAAATTATCCATAACGCAAGTAAAGTATATTTACCTATAGGACCAATTGAATTAGTGTTAGGTGATAATAGTTTAAAGCCTAATAGCGTAAGGAAAAAGAACGGAATTCCAGCTGCAAAAAACATTAACACTCCTAATGCCCATAAAGGGAAATCAGTAAAATTTCCTTTTTCAACAAAGCTTTCCCATGGAAAATCTATAAAGGTATTTGTCCCTAAGGTGAATATTCCAATTAATAAAATAGTTAGAACGGCTAAACCTGAAATTATTAACGATACTCCTAGTACTTTGGCAATAATTCCTAATAGGCTCATGATGAAATTTCCTAGTGAATTTCCAACTTTATTAGCTCCATTTTTTATTTGATTCCCATATTTATCATAATCGGCATTTTTGAATTTTTCTGAAACCGATTCAAATTCCTCTCTTACTTTTTTTTCAATGTTTGAAATATTGACTGGTTCCCCCGTCATTTCTAGTTTTTCTGATGTAGTACGGGCTTCTGGCGTTACTATCCAAAGTATGATGTACGCAATAATTCCAGTACCAAATCCTGCAAATATTAACAAAACCAATACAACTCTTATCCAAACTACATCAATGCCAAAATAATGACCTAATCCTGATGCAACACCACCAATCATTCCTTTTTCGCTATCACGATATAGTTTTTTAGTTCTGTAATTTGCAGTAGTATTCGTTTGTTGGTTTTTAGTCGTATTAGGTTCCTCTTCTATGATATAGTCTTCAGGTTGACCCATAATCGAGATAATTTCGTCAACTTCTTTTAAACCTACTACATGTTTATCGCTAATTTGCTTTTCATTCAACAATTCGGCAATTCTCATTTCAATATCTTTAATAATTTCATCCTGTCCTGATGAATTAGAAAGGGAACGTTTAATTGCGTCAAAATAGCGTGATAGTTTTTGATATGCATCTTCATCAATATGAAAAAACATACCGCCTAAATTTATGTTTACAGTTTTATTCATGACTCTGTTGTTTGGTTTGTGATTAGATTTACGGCATTGGATAATTCAGTCCAAGTACCATTTAGTTCTTCTAAAAAAGTATGTCCATCCTGTGTGAGGCCATAGTATTTTCTGGGTGGACCGGAAGTGCTTTCTTCCCATCGATAGTTGAGTAATCCATCGTTTTTCAATCGTGTTAGTAAAGGATAAATTGTTCCTTCGACCACTAATAATTTTGCGTTTTTTAATGTTTCTAATATTTCGGAGGTATAGGCATCTTGTTTTTTTAAGACAGATAAGATGCAAAACTCGAGAACACCTTTACGCATCTGGGCTTTTGTGTTTTCAATGTTCATGATTTTTTATGTTTTACTTAATGAAGTTGATCGTTAAAGGATAATTGTATTTTTCTCCGTTTGAAGCATTAATTGATGCAATGATAATCAGAAAAAATTCGACTATTTTAATCAGAACAAATACAATTATACTTAAGATTCCAATGGTGATTAATCCAATATTTTCGCCATAATTAATGCCATCCCAAAAGAATTCATGGTCGTTTAGTAATGCTGTAAAATCCATACTACTAAAAATGACCGTTGAAAAGACAGGAATAGCAATAAGAATTAACACTAACGAATAGATGAATAAACTCAATTGGAAATTTAAAATTTGCTTTCCACTTTGATCGATTAATTCCGATTTATCTTTTTTGGTACTCCAAATGATAATTGGGAAAATAAAATTTCCAAAAGGAATAATGTACTGTGATAGCGCGCTTAAATGCGTTAAGGCTGCTATGGTTCTGTCGTTTTTGGTTTCCATATTTATAGGTTCTAGTAATTTCTTATACAAATATATGGTTTAAAACAGGTATTGTGTATTGCAAAGTACTATAAATTAACATAAAATTAACAAATTAATCGTTTTTACTGGTGTTTAATTTTTTTGTATATTGGTTTAAAATCCAAGTCAATGAAACTTACAACAGCTAATTTTAACCGATTTTTATTGTTTAAATTACCATCGGCCTTTATTTGTGGTGTGAGGGTAAAAGAAATTACATTTAATCGATGTGTAGTAAGTGTTAAACACCGATGGATTAATCAAAATCCGTTTAACTCGATGTATTTTGCAGTACAGGCCATGGCAGCCGAATTAACTACAGGAGCCCTAGTAATGTTGCACATTCAGGAAAGTGCTAAAAATATTGGAATGTTAGTAGTAAGTAATACTAGTGTATTTACTAAGAAAGCAACTGGACGAATTACTTTTGTATGCGAGAATGGAAACGAAATCCAATCAGCCATTAAAAACACTATAGAAACAGGGCAAAGTCAAACTTTTTGGTTAAAATCTGTAGGGAAAAATGAAAAAGGGGAACAGGTTTCCGAAATGAATTTTGAATGGACTATTAAATTAAAATAAAGAACACTTTCATAACATTTTTATGAAAGTGTTCTTTGGTTTCGGCTTGGTTAGCTTATTTTATAATTATTTTTTGGCTCATTTCTCCTTTATCCGTTTGGATTAAAACGAGATATACGGCAGAACTAACATTGTCAATTGGAATTTGAATTAAATTTTGGGTTTGATCCTCTATTTTCCAATTGCCTATTTTTTGTTTAAGAATATTGAATAGTGAAACCGATTTGATGTTTACATCAAAGAAATAATTTCTAATATTTAAGAGTTTAGTTTCATTTGTATAATAGCAAATTATTCCATTGTCAATTTTGGTTTCGTTGATACTATATGATTTGTTTACAAACTGTATTGAGAATCTGTTTTTGTATTCTCCTGGTGCCAATGCGATTTCAAAATTGGCTTTTCTTAAATCATGATATATTCTTGAAATATTGTCGTAAACATAAATAGCAAGGTCTGCTGGAATGTTTTCTAGGGCATCAATTTTAATTGTAGCTTTTCCTTCATCGGTAATTTTTAAGCCAAAAGGAATTATTTGCTCAATATCAAAGTTTGGAATACCCTGAATAATAAACGGATTGTTTTCTAATTCCCAATACATATCATTGTCTTTCACTTCAATCATTAGGGCATCGTATCCAAAATCAAATTTAGTAGTTGTATTTGGATCAGTTCCTAGTAAAATTTGTCTATGATATCCAATTGGAGAGTCAAAACCTAATCTAATTTTCATTCGTTTATCTATAGTTTCTTTGGCAGCAAATGAATTTTTATCATTAGTGTTTTTCATAAAAATAGAATTTCCAGAACTCTCCCTTACAAAGGCACGTTGACTATTTTTAAAGCTAAATGAACCACCAGTAGTAGTGCTACCAGTAGCATTTATAAAAAAGGCTTGTCCTACAGGAATATAGCGTTGAGGTATTTTTGAACCTGTTGCGCCGTTATTTACGTTTAGTGGGTCATTAGCTATCGCAGCAACACCACCCGTTAGGGTATAGGTTGCATAGCCTCCTTCATACTGAGCTAAAATATGGTTGTTTGATAAGCCAAAATGATCCCAAAAATACAAGGCACCTCCAAATGTATTAGCGATTCCTCGACAACCGTTACAATCTTTTAGATTGTCTTTTATAAAATCATCGGCATCCAATGCACTTGGGTAGGGATTACCTATTAGATAGGTTTGTAATAAAGCGATATATTTATTGATCGTTCCTGAATTAGGTTTACCAGTAAAAACATAATTTTGTGTATCATTGATAGGGGCAGTACCTCCGCTTCCTTTCATAGAGAAACCATCGGCAACAGCTATAAGTCCTGTGCTTGATTTATATTGCCATTGGTAGTAATTATCCCAATTTGAATTAGAAGCAGGGGTGAGTGAACTATAAGTCCATATCCATCTGTTGCTGATTTTAATAGGACTTGTCAAAGGCCCATCTGCAAAATAAGCACCATCACCAAAGGTGATATTTTTTGGGTTAGCACTGTCTGTTCCATCTCTTAAAATACCAGTCATTGAATAGGATGAATTATTGGCTGCACCTCTATTACTAACTGGCGAGGACCAATAGTTGTAATTGAAACTGTTTTGTTTTCCTTCTTGGTCTACTTCAATAAATCCAGTACTGTTTTCTTCAAAAATACTTTCGCTAAATTGAGTTGGAGCATATCTTTTTTGAACCAATTGTGATTCACCTACCAAATCAATTTTTCCATCTAATTTTAGATAGTGAGTGATCCAAAGTCCATGTCCTGGATTTGTCTCGTTTTGTATTCCTGAATTGGTAATAATCAATTCGTTTGACATTACTACTAGCCCAAGTAAAGTTAAATCCTGAGTATTAGAAGTTACTTTGTGATTAATTTTTACAATATTCCAATTTATAGGTTGATTATTTATTCCAAGGCTATTAGGAACATCCCAAACATCGTAATTGGTCCAAGTAGTATCTGTATTCCATGTTTGATTAGAAACTCTAGACGTATAGGGAATCGGTGCGGTTTGTTGTTGACTAGAATTAATATTGTGCAATCTTCCGCTTACACCTTTAAAGGCAACTAAATTTCCACAATTATTTGTCATTCGATAATAGCCTAAAAGATCGCTCCATAATAAAGGACTGTCTTCAAGACCGTTATTATCATTGTCAGAACCTGAAATTCTTAAAGGAATAACAACTCCACCCACATCGGTACCAGAAGCATCAATTTCCTGATTCATCATTTGTCTAATCTGTTCAACGCCTAAAGCTTTATTCCAAATTTTAACTTCGTCAATCCAACCGTTAAAATATTGGGCGGGTACATTTGAAGATTGATACATAGCACCTAAAAGAGCTTCTACAGTAGTTGTAGTCGTAGCAGGAGCAGTACCATTTTTCGAAGCTATTTCTATACCGTCAACATAAAGTTTATAGGTTGTTCCATCAAAAGTGGTGGCTAAATGATACCATCTGTCTGTTCCAATAACATTAGTACTGGTGGAAATAGAATTACCTCCAGAGGCGTTGTACCAATTAAATCGGACTTGTCCATCACTGATACTTAAATCATAACCGCTAGTGTTGTTACCTTTATCTTTTCGGGAAAAAACAGTGCGGGTTCCATTGACAGCATTAGGCTTCACCCAGCTTTCAATGCTAAATGTATTGTTTAGGTTGTAATTGTCTTTGAAAGTGACATAATCATTATTTCCATCAAAATCAACCGATTTACAATCAATAAGTGTAATGTTTAATTCGTCAAAACATCCATTTGAGAGTGTCCATCTTAATTTGTAAGTTCCTGGGTCGGCAGTAAAAAGCGCGTCAGGATCAGTTGCGCTAGAGAAAGTTGCAGAGCTTCCACATGAAGAAGATGTGGCGCTAACAATAGTCCAAGTTCCAGTAATTCCAGTTCCTGGGTAATCAGTATCTCCGGAAGCAGTGTCTGGTACAACATAAAGATTAGTTTTCCAAGCTCCTTTAGTATAATTGGTTACAGCCGATTTTGTATTGTCATAAGCATTTAATTTTATACTGTTTTCTCCGCAATTGCTGGTAAGGGGAGCATAATCTTCTCCAGCATAAGCTAAGCTAGTATTAATATTTACAAAACTTGTACCGGTAGTATTGTCTGTTCTACATCCATTTACTAAGGTTGTAACTCCATACTCTCGAATACCAGGAGTTTGAGGCGTTACAGTAGCAGTTGTTCCTCTAGCAATAACATCACCATTTTCATCGGTCCATTCTAATTCATCATCTACTGTTGCAAATTTAAATCCTACATCGTCAATTGCCCATGCGCTTCCTATGTTAAAGGTTTGATTATTAGTACAATTATTAGAGGAATGTTTTGGAAAAGTTACATTATTACAAGTTCCTCCACTTGGACCTGAATTGAAAGTGAATTTGATGCGTAAACCAGCCAGCCCTGCATATGGTCCTAAATTGATTGAGGTATATCTAAATGCATCGGCTATCAAATATTGTTTAGTACAGCTGGATCCTTTATATGCTTTTACACCAGTGGTTTTGCCAGCAGTAAAAATGTCATTTTGCATGGTATTCAATGTTACCGGATAGGTGTTTCCTGCATCAAATGATAATTCTATTTTACCTGAACCCCCATTACAGAAATAGTAAGCAGTATAAAATGTCATTATGGCTTCGCTGGAAGTCATTCCGATGGTACTGAATACAGGTGTTTCTAATGTCGTAGTTCTGTTAGCTTCGGCAGCATGCGCAATGGCAAATTTTGTATTGTCTGATGTGTCGTAGTTAATTCCGCTAAAGGTTACATTTGGATTTGTATTGGAGTTCGTTTCTTTCCAAGTAGGTTCTGAATTATTATTACCACTGGCTGGGAAAAAACCATCTCTTCCATCAACACGCCATCCATCAGGTTGGGCATAGTTAAATTTCCCCCCTTTCCCAAATTGTCCTTCGGGTTGATCATAAAAACTCTCAGCGTTTACAGTTACAGAACTACCTAAACAAATATCTAAAGCGGAATGGCTAACGATAATAGGAGGTTGGTCTGGAGGTAAAAATCGGGCATAAGCTTCTGCTGAAGTTTTTATAATTGAAGGATTATCTGCATCAGTGATTCGTAATCTAACAAAGGTATCACTTGCTAATCCGATTAATGTGTAAGTTAGTAATCCAGTAGTATTTGGTATTGTGATCCATGTTTCACCATTGTCATTAGAATATTCCCAATTTAAAATCTGTGAGGCTTGTAAATTATAGGTTCCAATTGCTTGTAATGTAAATTGAATATCTTTCGGGACAGTTATTCCGCCAGGACAAGCTGTAACTTCTATTAAAGAGCTAGGTGGTTCTGGATTGTCAGGAATTGGATTTACAATTACACCTGTTAAATAGGTAAATAAATTTTTTGGTGGTTCAACAGTTACTGTCGCTGTACAAGTGTTTGTATTTCCGTTAACATCAACGGCTGTTAATGTTGTAGTTGTAGTGTAAATAGTTTGAGAATCGGCAAACACACTAGGGAATACACTTAGGCTAGCTATTCCACAGGCATCGTTAGAACCATTGTCAACATCTGATGCTTTGATAGTTGCAACCCTAGTAATTGGATCCACTACAACAACATAATTTTTGCAAATCATTGTTGGTGGAGTGTTGTCAACAACGGTAACTATTGCGTTACAACTGCTACTATTTCCACCATTGTCTAATACTGTAAAGCTTACATTGTTAGCACCTATATTGCTACAATTAAAAGAATTTGGAGAAACGGTCATACTAGCAATACCGCAATTATCTGAAGAACCATTATCTAAATTTAAAGCAGAGATGGTTACTGTACCATTTGAACTTAAATAAGCAGTATAGTTTTTACAAACGGCTGTAGGAGGAGTGTTGTCTATTGCTGTAACTTTAAAAGTACAAGAACTTGTTCTGTTGGCTGCATCTTTTGCGGTTAATGTGATAGTGGTTGTAGCTGCCGAAATTAAAGTTCCCGGTGCTGGAGTTTGCGTGATGGTTACATTACTGTCACAGTTGTCCGAAGTTGTAGCCAAGGATCTATAATCTTGTAAAACAAATTGACAATTGGCGTTAAAGTTAACATTTTGGTCTCCAGGACAACTAATAGAAGGATTTTCATTATCAACTACTGTGATTGTTTGATTACAAGAAGCGGTTAATCCTGAATTGTCAGTTACAGTCCAGTTAATAGTAGTATTACCAATTGGAAATTGGTAGGTTGTCGTGTTAATAATTACTCCTGTTACTTTTGCCACTACTGAAGAAACAGTACAATTATCACTTGTAATTGGATTTGTTATGCTTATTGTTGTATAGCAATCACCAGTTCCATTTGAACTAGTGTTGGCAGTTATATTTGCCGGACAAACAATCGTTGGAGGAATGTTATCCGTAACGGTAACGGTTTGATTTGCAGTCATAGTGTTCCCAGATGTATCAGTTACTGTCCAGATAACAGTTGTATTGCCTAATGGATAAGTAGTAGATGGATGATTGTTTGTTACCGATGCAACCGAACAATTATCAGCAGTTATAGGACTGCCTATATTTACAGCAGTTGCAGTACAACCAGAATTAGTTGTAACATTAACTGTTGGTGGGGCTGTTATTGTAGGTTTGATGTTGTCGGTTACAGTGATTGTTTTTGAACCTATTGTTGTATTTCCGGTAGCATCGGTTATTGTATAGTTAATATTGGTTACACCTTTGTTAAAAGTATACGTTCCCACTTGACCAGCTGTGGATGTTTTTGTTGTAGCTCCGCTTAAAGAGTAAGCAATAGTAGCTCCAGTACAATTATCAGCGAAGACTGCATCAGCAACTACAACCGAAGCCGTACAAAGTCCAGCAGTAGTATTTGCTGTTTGGTTTGCTCCAGCTGTAATTGTTGGATTGATATTATCGGTTACGGTTATTGTTTTTGAGCCTGTGATAGTATTTCCAACAGCATCGGTTACCGTATAGTTAATGTTAGTTACACCTTTGTTAAAAGTATAGGTTCCCACTTGTCCTGCAGTAGAAGCTTTAATTGTAGCACCGCTAAGGGTATAAGTAATAGTAGCTCCAGAACAATTATCAGCGAAGACTGCATCAGCAACAAAAACCGAAGCCGTACAAACTCCAGCATCAGTATTTGCGGTTTGATTAATTCCCGGAGTTATCGTTGGGTTGATATTATCGGTTACGGTTACTGTTTTTGAGCCAGTGATAGTATTTCCAACAGCATCGGTTACTGTATAGTTGATGGTAGTTACACCTTTGTTAAAAGTAAAAGTTCCCACCTGACCAGCAGTAGAAGCCTTAATTGTTGCACCGCTAAGGGTATAAGCAATAGTTGATCCTGGACAATTATCAGCGAAGACTGCATCAGCTACCACAACCGAAGCGGTACAAAGACCAGCATCAGTATTTGCGGTTTGATTAGCTCCTGGAGTTATTGTTGGATTGATATTATCGGTAACTGTAATAGTTTTAGAAGCAGCTCTTGTGTTTCCTACAGCATCGGTTACCGTATAGTTGATGGTAGTTACACCTTTGTTAAAAGTATAGGTTCCCACTTGTCCGGTAGTAGAAGCTTTAATTGTCGCACCGCTAAGAGTATAAGCAATAGTAGCTCCAGTACAATTATCAGCGAAGACTGCATCAGCAACTACAACCGAAGCGGTACAAACTCCTGCATCAGTATTTGCGGTTTGATTAGCTCCTGGAGTTATTGTTGGATTGATATTATCCGTTACGGTTACTGTTTTTGAGCCAGTGATAGTATTTCCAACAGCATCGGTTACCGTATAGTTGATGGTAGTTATCCCTTTGTTAAAAGTAAAAGTTCCCACCTGACCAGCAGTAGAAGCTTTAATTGTCGCACCGCTAAGGGTATAAGCAATAGTTGCCCCTGGGCAGTTATCTGCGAAGACTGCATCAGCAACAAAAACCGAAGCGGTACAAATTCCTGCATCAGTATTTGCGGTTTGATTAGCTCCCAGAGTTATGGTTGGATTGATATTATCTGTTACGGTTACTGTTTTTGAGCCTGTGATAGTATTTCCAACAGCATCGGTTACTGTATAGTTGATGGTAGTTACACCTTTGTTAAAAGTATAGGTTCCTACTTGTCCTGCAGTAGAAGCTTTAATTGTCGCACCGCTAAGAGTATAAGCAATAGTAGCTCCAGTACAATTATCTGCGAAGACTGCATCAGCAACTACAACCGAAGCTGTACAAACTCCTGCATCAGTATTCACAGCAATATTAGCTCCTGGAGTTATTGTTGGATTGATATTATCCGTTACCGTTACTGTTTTTGAGCCAGTGATAGTATTTCCAACAGCATCGGTTACCGTATAGTTGATGGTAGTTATCCCTTTGTTAAAAGTAAAAGTTCCCACCTGACCAGCAGTAGAAGCTTTAATTGTAGCACCGCTAAGGGTATAAGCAATAGTTGCCCCCGAGCAGTTATCTGCGAAGACTGCATCAGCAACAACAACCGAAGCGGTACAAACTCCTGCATCAGTATTTGCGGTTTGATTAGCTCCCGGAGTTATCGTTGGATTGATATTATCCGTTACCGTTACTGTTTTTGAGCCTGTGACAGTGTTTCCAACAGCATCGGTTACCGTATAGTTGATGGTAGTTACACCTTTGTTAAAAGTATAGGTTCCCACTTGTCCGGCAGTAGAAGCTTTAATTGTAGCACCGCTAAGGGTATAAGCAATAGTAGCTCCAGTACAATTATCAGCAAAGACTGCATCAGCTACGACAACCGAAGCAGTACAAAGACCAGCATTAGTATTCAAAGCAATATTAGCTCCTGGAGTTATTGTTGGATTGATATTATCCGTTACCGTTACTGTTTTTGAGCCCGTGATAGTATTTCCAACAGCATCGGTTACCGTATAGTTGATGGTAGTTACCCCTTTGTTAAAAGTATAGGTTCCCACTTGTCCTGCAGTAGAAGCTTTAATTGTAGCACCGCTAAGGGTATAAGCAATAGTTGCACCCGAGCAGTTATCAGCAAAGATAGCTTCAGCAACTACAACCGAAGCCGTACAAACTCCAGCATCAGTATTTGCGGTTTGATTACTTCCAGCTGTTACAGTTGGATTGATATTATCGGTTACGGTTACTGTTTTTGAGTCTGTAATAGTATTCCCAACAGCGTCGGTTACCGTATAGTTAATGTTAGTTACCCCTTTGTTAAAAGTATAGGTTCCCACTTGTCCAGCAGTAGAAGCTTTAATTGTAGCACCGCTAAGGGTATAAGCAATAGTTAATCCTGGGCAGTTATCTGCGAAGACTGCATCAGCAACTACAACCGAAGCTGTACAAACTCCTGCATCAGTATTCACAGCAATATTAGCTCCCTGAGTTATCGTTGGATTGATATTATCGGTAACTGTTACTGTTTTTGAGCCAGTGATAGTATTTCCAACAGCATCGGTTACCGTATAGTTAATGTTAGTTACACCTTTGTTAAAAGTATAGGTTCCCACTTGTCCTGCAGTAGAAGCTTTAATTGTTGCACCGCTAAGGGTATAAGCAATAGTTGCACCCGAGCAGTTATCAGCGAAGACTGCATCAGCTACTACAACCGAAGCGGTACAAACTCCTGCATCAGTATTTGCGGTTTGATTAGCTCCCGGAGTTATTGTTGGATTGATATTATCCGTTACGGTTACTGTTTTTGAGCCAGTGATAGTATTTCCAACAGCATCAGTTACCGTATAGTTGATAGTAGTTACCCCTTTGTTAAAAGTATAGGTTCCCACTTGTCCGGCAGTAGAAGCTTTAATTGTAGCACCGCTAAGGGTATAAGCAATAGTTGCCCCCGAGCAGTTATCAGCAAAGACTGCATCAGCAACAACAACCGAAGCTGTACAAAGACCAACATCAGTATTTGCGGTTTGGTTTGCTCCAGCTGTTATGGTTGGATTGATATTATCCGTTACTGTTACTGTTTTTGTACCAGTGATAGTATTTCCAACAGCATCGGTTACTGTATAGTTGATGGTAGTTATCCCTTTGTTAAAAGTAAAAGTTCCCACCTGACCAGCAGTAGAAGCTTTAATTGTAGCACCGCTAAGAGTATAAGCAATAGTTGCCCCTGGGCAGTTATCTGCGAAGACTGCATCAGCAACTACAACCGAAGCTGTACAAACTCCTGCATCAGTATTCACAGCAATATTAGCTCCTGGAGTTATTGTTGGATTGATATTATCCGTTACCGTTACTGTTTTTGAGCCAGTGATAGTATTTCCAACAGCATCAGTTATCGTATAGTTGATAGTAGTTATCCCTTTGTTAAAAGTAAAAGTTCCCACCTGACCAGCAGTAGAAGCCTTAATTGTAGCACCGCTAAGGGTATAAGCAATAGTTGATCCCGGACAATTATCAGCAAAGACTGCATCAGCTACCACAACCGAAGCTGTACAAACTCCTGCATCAGTATTTGCGGTTTGATTTCCTCCAGCTGTTATAGTTGGATTAATAGGATCAGAAACATTAAATTCTCGTGTTTCAACATTTGTGGCTGATGCTGAAGAAGTAATTTCGAGTGAAACAAGATATTGACCAATTACTGATGGTGTGAAACTGGTTAAGGTTGTTTCTGAACTATCGTTTAAAGTTCCAGTAGCTAAAATAGTAAGGTTTCCATTTGGATCTCTTACTATCCATTTGTAGCTAACATTGATTTCTGTTCCAGAATATCCACCTGTTAAATTAATTGGTGTGCAATCTGTAGCAGATATTGGACTTGTAAGTGGGTTAGTTATTTCGGTATTTACATTTCCACCTGATGCTGCTACTTCTCCAAAAGTATACACATTCGAACCTCCACCAACGCATGCAGCATATTTTTTGGTTCCAATAAATATTTCATCATTATTAGTACAACTTCCACTAAAGTTACCACCGTTTTCTAAAGTTATTATCGCTGATGAAGGTAAGTTTAATCTAATTTTATTAGTATTAAAATTCAATACTCCTCCATTAATATTTAAAGTATTCGTTAATAGGTTTATGGTGTTAGGAGAAGATGAAGGATTTAAATTTAAAGTTCCAATAATATTTACATTACCCATTGAAAGGGTCGACATATTCGATGTTATTGAAATTGTATTTCCAGTTGTAATTGTAATATTATAACTCCCTGAGATTTGACCCGGAAATGTTGTAGCATCAATCCATGAACTGCCTGAATATATTTCCCAAGATGAAATTGATTCCCAATTGCCAGAAGTTTTTGATCGAAAATCACCATCAACTTGGCCAAAAGAATTTACTAAGCTAAACAATAAAAGAAATAAGAATAAGTAGTTTTGTTTCATGATTTACACTATTTAAATTCAGAAAACAACTTTGTGGTATAAGCATTTACATAAAATTGAGTTATGTTTTTTTGCTGTGAGATGTTTTTGAAAGAGATTAGTTTTTTCTCTGTTCTTAGGAAATAGGGCTAATGTTTTTTGAAATTTAATTCAAGAAACAGTGAGGATCAATTTGTTTGGAAATCACTTTCTAAAGTGATACTGTAAAATTACTTATTTAAGTACTGTGACAATAGTTTAATCGATAACGTGTAGGATAACTCGATTAAATACAGATAATTGTAAGTGGTTTATATTCAGGGTGTTTTTTTGTTTCGGCTAACAAAATTATAAGATTTTTAACACTTTGTTGTATTTCTAAAATACTATTCGCTCAAGAATTGAATAATCTGTTTTTATAGGAAAAGTTTTTTAGATTATCTGTATTTTTTTAACTCTTGCTTAGGGAAGTTTTTCGAGTAAATTATCTTTCCAGAATCAGTAATCATGATATAGCTATAATCTGGATATTGTTTCAATAATTGAATCGCTTTTTTTTTGCCTAGAACCATTGAAGACGTACTAAAACCATTTGCTATTTCGGCATTAGGACCAAAAACGGTTACACTACATAATCCTGTAGATGGATAACCTGTTGCAGGATTAATGATGTGTGAATAACGTTTTCCATTGAAAACAACGAATTTTTCATAAGAGCCAGATGTCGTAACAGCGCCTTTTTTAAGTGGGATAGAGGCTAAAACACGATCAGGATGAAAAGGATTGGTAATACCAATATTCCAGGGTTTTCCATTTAGTTGTGTTCCCCATACACTCATATCACCAGTTGCGTTTATAATACCAGAATGGATGCCTTTAGCCAGCATCATTTCTTGGCATTTATTCGTAGCATAACCTTCGCCAAGCGCTCCAAAACCAATTTTCATTCCTTTTAGTTTTAGGAAAATGGTTGAATTCACACTATCTAAAATAATGTTTTTATACCCTACTTTTTCTACTGATTTTTTAATAGCTTCTTCCGAAGGCATTTCGGTCATGGAACCATCAAATTTCCAGATTTTATCCATGGCTGCAAAACTGACATCAAAGGCACCATTAGTTATTTCTGAAAAATGCAAGGCTCTTTTAGTCAATTCAAAAACTTCTTTGTCAACTTTTACAGGTTGGATTCCCGCATTTTGATTCACTTGTGAAACTTGAGAGCTAGGTTTCCAATCGGAGATTAGATTTTCAATGCGAGTGATTTCGGTAATGATGGTATCAATGTTTTTCTCAGCCGAAAGGGAGTCTTGTGCCACAATGCTAATCTCGAATCGACCACCCATAAGCATCGTTGTTCTTTTTCTTAAAACTTGTGAATGACAAGTAAAGCTCAATAATAAAAAGCTAATTAAAAGGGTACTATTGAAATATTTAGCTGTCATTTTATAAAAAGAAAAAGTGTTTAATAACAATCGGTCAAAATTTGCCCTTTGGCTTTGTACGTTGAGAGGGGAGTATTGTTTTTAGCTAAGCAAATAGAGTCTAAAACCTTTTCTACATCAAATTGCATGGCCAATGCTCCGCAAATCATCACAATTCCATTGTTTTGTAATAAATCAGCAAAGAAATCGGCATCCATCTGAATCAAATCCATTACATAATGTTTATCTGCTTCTCGGGAATATGCCAGATTGAAATTTTTCAATTGTTGTTTTTGTTTCATTTCAGAAGCAAAATTTTCATAATGCTTGGTAATTTCTGTTTTTTTGCGAAAGCCAGAATACAAATGAATTTCGGTTTTATTCTTGTTTTGTTCAATCATTCCTAAAAACGGAGCAATACCTGTTCCATTTGAAATCAAGGCTACCTTTGTTGCTTTTTTTGGGAAATGAAAAGCCTTATTATTGATGATTTGCGTTTTTATCGTATCACCTGCTTTCAGATTATATAAAAATCCAGATCCCAAACCATTCGGATGCAATTTTACCGCTAATTGAATATTGCCATTATGAGTTCCAATAGAATACAAACGTTCTCTATTGTCATTAGCTGGGTAAATAGCTAAAAGGTCACCGGAAGTGAATTTGCTTCGCATTCCGGCTCTTAACGTCAGTAAAAATGTTTGTTCGTTCTCAGAAACAATTGTTTTGTCTAAAACCATAAGTTGTTGTAATCCCTTTGGAATATGGTTGTAAACGGATGGAGTAGAGCTAAGGGAAATATTCGTTTTAGCACTCCATAATTTCACCCAATTAACAAATTCCTCAGCCGATTTATCGTTTACAGTTTGTAATTCTAAAAAGCGATTGGCCCAAGATTGTTTTTCTAACAACGCATTCATTTTCTTAGCATAACCACAAAAATCAGGGTAAGATTGAGAACCAAAACCTATCACAGAATAATTGATGTTTTGTTGTTGATTGGTCTTTTGCAAAAGAGATTCAAATTTGGTAGCATTCGAAGGTGCATCACCTAATCCGTAAGTAGATGTGAAAATTAATAAATGTTCCGCTTTGGGAAAGGCCGAATAATTGTTCAGTTGCCCAATAAATGCTTTTTCGCCCTGAGCGATTAATTCTTTAAAAATTACATTAGCAAAACGTAACGAACTACCGTTTTCGGAACCAACTAATAAAATGTATTTGCTTTCTTCGGCTTTATACTTGTTTTTAATACGGCTGGCTCTTCTTTTAAAAGTCATAGCAAATCCTGAATAGATAAAAAATACGATATTCAGTGACGCTAAACCAAGTACGAAAGCCCAGATTGCACTTGCTCTACCGGTATGTAAATCCAGACTTAATTCGGCCAGTAATTTTGGGGTAGGGTATAATTCTTCGGATACAATTGCATTCGAATATTGGTTTACTTCAATTTTTCGGTCTTTTAATTCAAAAGTATAATAGTCTTCTTCATCATCTGAAAAGGGGAATTCAATTTTTGAAACTTCGGCTAAAGTAGCTTGTTTGAAATCGAAAGTTTTTTGTTGGGGTTTGCTGTTTTCGGTTACTGTTTTTTCTTCTTTTTCAAAAAGATGAAAACGTTCCATAGATAAATAAGTTCCCGAAAGAGCCAAAATTAAAATAGGAATCAAGGCCAAACGACCCAATAAAACATGGTAATATTGGGCAAAATATTCTTTGATGATTTTTGAAAAAAAGTTACGAATTCCTTTTTGTCTTTTTAGTACCAATACAAAACCAGAAATGGCTATTAAAAATAAAAGAAAGGCATTAATTCCAATAATAAGTCGTCCTGTTTCATGCAGAAATAAAGAGCGATGCAAGCCTGTAATCCATTTGATGAAATCACTTTTCTTTTGAGGTGTACCAATGATTTTTCCATTGGTAGGATCAATAATAGCATTGACATCATTTCCATCTTTGTCGATAGCCTGTAAAGTAACAAACTGATTGTGGTCGATACTGATTTCGGTAATTTCTGGATACATTTTGCGAAGCGTAGGCAAGGTTTTATCCAAAGAAATCGATTCGAAATTTTCCACTCTTTGAGACGGAATTTTCTCCTGAATAGCATCTACAGCAAGGATTGTACCTGTTACAGATGCTAAAAATAAGAATGCAGCAGAAAATACCGCTAGTGAGAGGTGAGCGTATCGCCAAACGGAAAGAGTCATCTAGCTATGTTATTATATTTTGCTTAATCGTACGTAACGAATGTACCCTTTTCCTTCTGTTTTTGAAGCAATTCCTTCAGTAGTTAGAGGAATTTCGGCATCTATGGTATGGTATTTTTGGTCTTCAACTGCCGATTCAAAACGCAATTTGTAACCACTATTAATTTTGGCATCGTCAATTTCAATTGTGGTAATACTTCTATCCCCACCAGTAACCGAAGCTCCAGTGATAGCACTAATATTATTTGGTTTTTTAGAATAGAATTTATGCCATTCTTTAAGCGTTTTGTACCATTTTTTATCGTCACCCATTACGTAAAGTGTCTTTTCGTAAGCGCCTTTTGCATTCACTAAAGAAACAACGATGTAAGCCCCTTCACCCACATAGTTTGACATTTGAAGCATGCATTTGTATTTGCTGCTTTGTGCTGAAGTTTGAAAAGAAATTAGGCAGATAAATGCGCTTAATAAAGCAGTTTTAAAAATTGATTTCATTGTATTATTTTAAAATTTCAACAGCAATGTTGTTTTTAGTTAGGGTTTCATTTTCTTTGGCTAGGTCGTAAGCCGTTTCGTCAAAGTCGGTTTTGATGTCTTTTTTGGCACCAATTGATAATAGATATTTCAAAATTGCATCGTTTTTTGCAATCATGGCCGCTTTATGTAAAGCAGTTAACCCATTTTTGTTTTTTGCATTGATGTCAATATTCAAGTCGGCTATTTTTTTTAGCAAAGTTATATCATTTTTTAGCACAGCAAAATGATAAAGGCTGCTTCCGTCTTTTTGAGCTTCTGCAAGATGTAATCCGTTATCTTGTAATAATTTTAATTTAGTTGCAAATGGGTCTTCTTTAGGAGCATTTGAAGCTTCAGGACCTCTACCGCCACCCATCATTTGAGGGCGGTATGATTGGATTAAATAATATCCTAAATTGTTTCCGTCTTTATCTAAAACATGTATGTCAGCTTTTTGACTTAACAAAAGTTCAACAGCTTTAGGACTTCCGTTTTGAACAGCTAACGATAAAGCCGATTCTCCTTTTGCATTTTTGATATTGATATCTTTTACTTTAGAAACCAATAATTCCAAGGCATCAGATTCCCTTGAAGAAGCGGCATTCATCAAAGCCGTATTTCCGTCATTATCTGTTTTGTTTATATCAACTCCTTTGCTAAGGAAATAATCGATAATTTCATTTTGATTGACTTTACGAACGATATTGTGTAAAACTGTTTCTCCGTCTGTAGAAATTACGCTTGGGTTTAATTTTAAATCTTCAGCAAGATATTTATACAGTTCTAAAGTATTTGCTTCACGTCTCGAACCTTGAGCTGCAATTAATAAAGCATTATTTGTTGGTTTTACTCCTTTTTGAAGCAAGGTTTTCAAAACTTCTATATTTCCGGTTCTTGCTGCATAATCAAATGCAGTAAGTCCTTTGTTATCTGTGTCTTTTAATGAAAGTCCTTTGGAAATGAAATAATTAGTAAGTGTTAGGTCTTTGTCGTATGGAATTGCCATCAATAAAAGGTTAACTCCCTCTTTGTCTTTTTTCTTAGGATCCATTCCTGCTTTGAAAAAGGCATCATAAACAGTTGTGTTTTTTTGTCCGCTGCTTACTGCAAAAGTCAGGGGAGTATTTCCTTTGCTGTCTTCAAGATTGAGATCAGAACCTTTTGCAATCAAATAATTGATGATTTCAACATTGCCTTTGTTGGCAGCCCAATGCAGGTAAATACGGTTATCATGTGTCATTTTTTTTACACCATTTCCTGGTTGTTCAATAAGGAACTTGATTGTTTCAGCAGGAGCATCGTTATTGATGGCAATAACTACCGCATCAAAAGCATTGCTAGTGCTTTCTGAAGGATTGTTTCCTTTAGCAATTTCAGCTTTAATAGCTGTAACATCTGGAGCAGATTTCCAAAAAGATTGTTCTAAAAGTGAATTTTTTTGTTGGGCATTAGCCAATGAAAGTGTAGCAAGAGCTATTGAAACAAATAGAATTTTCTTCATTAGGATTTTGTATTTGTCGTTTAGATATAGTTTGATTCTTTTGGTTTAATTTAATTTAGTTATTTAGAATAAATAAAAATAAGGCAAATGTAAAAATTTAAAATAGATATACTAGTATGAGAGTATTCTTTTTTAGGAAAAATTATTATTTTTAGGGAGCTCATAAATTTAAAAAAAAATCTCTAATTGAATTCCTCAATTCAATTAGAGATTTTAAAAAAAAACAACAAACTAATTTATGAAAATGATATTATTCAACTAGAATTTTTTTAGTGAATTCTCCATTAGTAGTTTCCACTTTTACAATATAAACACCAATTTTTCCTTTTTTGAAATGAACTTGGATATTTGATTGATCTCTGTTTTCTTGAATCTTCCAACTTTCTATTTCATTTCCAGAGTCATTGAAAAGTCGAACTTTGCTTACTCTACAATTTTCGATTTCATTATTGATCTTTATGATGTCTGTTTTTTGAATATGAGTAATTGATATTTTATAAACAGGTTCTTCAACTACAGGTGGAGCGTCCGCTGGATTAAAAAAGCGCAATGAAAATCTTGTTGTATTAGTTCCAGCTACCAGATTTACTTCATAAGTATTTAATCTAATATTGTTGTACGTATTTGTTTCACTATCGTAAATGTAAATAGGCTGGTTTGCATCAAAGTTTTCTAAATCATCAATTTTAAATTTGACAATACCTTCAGCGTCTGTTTTTACACCTAGAGGGTAAGAGGCATTTTTGTCAAAAGCGCCTACACCTTGAATTACAAATTTTCCAGTTCCAATTGAGAAAAATAAATCATTTGGAAGATTGTCAAAAAGATAGGCATCATAACCATAATCGATTTCGTCAGTTGCTTTGCCATCCATAAAACCTAATAATATTTGTCTGTGGTAATCGTTTCGAGAGTTGAAGCCCAAACGTATTTTTTTATAGTTGTTAGCTTGAACAGGATCATTACCATTGTTTTGCCATAGTTGTTTGGTTTGAGCTGTTATTTTGAACATGGTATTTGAGTTAACCGCATCATCTTCTTTGTGGAAAGCTCTTTGATTGTTGTTATAGGTTATTGTTCCTCCAGCACCAGTTTTTCCAATTACAAAAAAGGCTTGCCCAACAGGTATATAACGATTTGGAATTCCTTTTGAAGGAGTTCCTAGTTTACTTATAAAGTCTACATTAGCAGAAGATGGAGCAACACCTCCTGTTAAATTTCTTGTAGCATAACCTCCTTGATAGTCTTTAAGGACATGAGTGTTGTTTGTACTGTAATGTTCCCAAAAATAAATTGTTCCACTTATAGAATTGCTATTGTCGTTTATAAAAGCTTCGCTATCTAAAGCACTAGGATAAGGATTTCCAGCTAATAATAATTGATCTGCACTTACGGAATTCGAAGTTATTAAGCCGTTATTTGGTTTTCCAACAAATGTATAGTTTTGTGTAGCAGCTGGTGCTCCACTTCCTTTCATGGTGTAACCTTGACCAACTCTAATATCTGCGTTTTCATTAAATCGAACCCAGTTTGCATAAGCATTAGAATAGTTGTCAAATTTATATAGCCAATAGCGAGCAATGCTTATCGGCACTGTAGGCGAACCGTTATATCCTCCAATCCAGTTGATAGTTTGTGGAGTAGTAGTTGTTCCATCTTTCATTACTCCTTTTACAGTATAACTTACATTATTGGTGGTTGTATTTATCGTTCCTACCGGAGAGCTCCAATAGTTGTAGTTGTATAGATTTGATTGTCCTTGTTGGTCTCTTTCGATATATCCTGAACTACTAACATCTAAATCGCTATCCATTGTTTGGATTAATTGTGATTTTCCTACCAAATCAATTTTTCCATTTAATTTTAAATAACTTGAAATTTCAATTTTCGAATTATTATTGGCACTAATAGCATTACTATTCACTAATAAACCTAAAACAGTTTTATTTCCAGCCGAAGTTATGTTATGTGAGGTCTCCACAATATTCCACTCAATTGGAGTCGAATTGTCAATACCTAAGCTGTATGGCGGATCCCAAACAGTGTAATTGGTCCAAGTTTCATCGGTTTCCCATTCACCATTTGCTCCAGAAGTATATGGAATAGGAGCTGTATCTGGTTCAGGAAGATAGATTCCTTTTAGTTTTCCATTATTGGCATTACCTGATTTGTCTACAAGGTATCCATTACTTACATCGTCGGCATTGTTCATTTGAAAATATCCAGAAAGATTTGACCAATTCAATCCGCTAATATTTTTAGGAATAACGGCACCTTTAACGTTATTACTACCGTCATTTTCGATTTCTTGATTCATCATTCTTCGAATTTGGTCATTTGTTAATGCAATATTCCAAATGCGAAGTTCATCAATCCAACCATTAAAATAGTTGTATGGAACATCGGTATTTTGACTCATAGCACCAATAATAAAATCAACACTATTTGTAGTAGGATTAACTCCAGAGGTAGTTTTTTCTAAAATACCGTCAACGTATAAATTATAATTTGATCCATCAAAAGTAACGGCAACATGATACCATCTGTCTGTATCAATACTATGAGTAGTAGTGATTGAATTGTTGTTCCAATTAAAGGAAATGATATTGTTTACTAATTTTAAATCGTATCCATTTGTAGCTGTTGGACTAAGATGTTTCGATAAGATAGTTTGAGTATTGTTGTTAGTTTGATTGGATTTTATCCATGCTTCAATACTGAAATTACCACTATCAAGATTGAATTTGTTTTTAAAATTAATATTATCATCTACACCATCAAAATTAACTACATTACATAGTTCTAATGTAACAATTACCTCGTCCGTTGTACCGCAGCTTGTTGTCCATCTAAGTGTATAGGTTCCAATATTTGGACTGTAAAAAGTTGAAGTTGGACTCGTGTTATTGGAGAAAATTTCACCACCACCAGAAGGTCCACTTACTATAGACCATGTACCAGAGGCTCCTGACGAGGCATTTAGTGTTACAGTTTCGCCACCGCAATAGGTTACTTGATCAGGACCTGCTAAACTGGATAGACATGAACTGTTATCGATAGCTACTGTTATTGATCCATCAATAGGTTGTTGACATACGCTATTGTCGTATCCTTGGAAGAAATAATTAGCAAAAGATGTTCCTGATGTAGCTCCAGTACCAGTAATAACTCCCGTTTCTAAGGAAACTTCAGGATTACATCCAGCACTTAATAAAATGGCGCAATCTGTTGTAACATTCAAATCAAAACTTAAATCGGCATATACATATTCTGGATGATTGGCAGTAATAGGTAGGGTTCCTAAATTCCATAATATTCGGTTTGTTCCAGCATCATAATACGGTACATTACTGGTTGTAAAACCATTGTAAGTATGGTAGGTAATAGTACTTCCTGTATTAAATAAAGCTGTTGCAGGTATTGGTATAGAAACTAAAGTATTATTGGTAGCTTCAGTTCCTTCGTTTGTAATATTTAAAGAAAAGTTTATCGCTTGCCCTGGTAGTGCATTTAATACGGGAGGATTTGTTACGTTATTGATAGAATTGACACTTATTAATCCTTGTGGATCTGGCACGTAGGAGTCTACCGACATTGCAAATCCAAAGATGGTATATACCTCATAGGTAGATCCAAATCGAAAAGTAGTCGAAGTTTGATTGTTGCCAATTACCGTATTTCCAGCATTAGGGATGGTAAACATACTAAAATCAACCCCTGTATTATTTTGTAAAATGGGGTCGCTAGCACCTGCAGTTGGTACAGGGTAGATAGAGGAGTTAAAGAAGTTATTTGTTGCGTTTCCTGCGTGGTTTAAAGTTAAGTAATTTGTACCATTATAGATATTTGGGTCAGCATTTAGTTTTTGTACAGCCAAATAATCACTTCCAGAATTGGTAGCCACGTCACCCTCAGCCGCCATAACCCCTAATTTCATATTTACCTGACCAGAAGCTACAGTAGTGAATCCTGAAATAGGAATGTTTCCATATTCTCCGCCACCTGCTAATTGACCGTTTACATAAGCATAACCGTCAAATAAGGTTACGGCACGGCTTTTCATTAATGGGTTTTCGTATATAACTACCATAACCCAACCTCCTGAATAACCGGGACTAGCATTGGTTCCTTCTACTAAGGCTATATCAGCAACAGTGTAGGCACCTGCTCCATGCGCTTTAACGTAATCGGTTACTTCTTGATAACCAATAAAAATTCCACTATGAGCAGAGCCTGGAAATAGTACATTATTACTTGCTGTTACAGTTGTATATGATGTTGCTCCCGGTCCTTTTAATGAAATAACTTTTTTGTCGTAGTTTTTGTTGATAGTTGTATAAGTTGGAACTGTTCCTGAAACGTTAACTGATGCTGAGTTGTTGGTACTTGTATAGTCTGTATTACTATCAGTTGAAATTAATCTTTTTAGGCTGTATATAGTTATGGATACTGTTCCGTCAGTTATAACATAAGGTGTAGTAAATGTTGCGGTTGATGTAGTTCCAGAAGTGCTAGCAGATACGTTTATATTGCTAGTATTACCATTTACAGTTAGTGTAACTCTATCCGATCCAGTACTATTAGTGTAATTAAAAACA
The DNA here is from genome assembly GCF_042656445.1 of Flavobacterium sp. GCM10022190. Taxonomy (NCBI): domain Bacteria; kingdom Pseudomonadati; phylum Bacteroidota; class Flavobacteriia; order Flavobacteriales; family Flavobacteriaceae; genus Flavobacterium; species Flavobacterium sp. GCM10022190. Next base: position 653,686 of record NZ_JBHSOQ010000003.1, on the reverse strand, counting down.
TAGTTAGTTGTACCATTGGAAAAAGTAAATGACGGATATCTCGAATTACCAGTTCCTTGTTTAACTATTGATAAATTGTAATTTGTATTTGTTATTGTTTGATTATGAGTGACTGTTGAGTTTGTGTTTACTGACGTTGTACCGTTTTGAGTTTGTTTAGATACAGTAAATGTATCAGCATCTTGCGATTTACCTGTCCAGTATAACCCCGCATAAATGATGTTTGAACAATCTGGGTTGGCGCTGTTTTCACCGCCATTGGTTAATTCCAGCGAAGCTTTAGATGAATTCCAAGTGTTAGAATCACCATCAATGTCAACATATTTCATGGCATTACCTTCGTTGTTTGTGCCATTAGCATAATTGTTTAACGTAAGATTCGTATTTCCTAACATGGTAAAATCTCCCTTGATATTGTAGATTACCTTAGAAGGGGTAGCAGTTGAAGTTCTTTGGCTAAAATTTACTTGAGGAGAGGTTACAGTTTGTCCATACACTGAACTTGCAATCACTATTAATAGTAAGGCAAGGTAGGTGTTAATGTTATTTTTTGTTCTAGAGTAATGTTTTTTCATAAGCTATTTTTTAAATGATTGCAGTTAAAACGACCATTTTTAAAAATGAATTTTGTTCAAACAGTTAGTTTGTTCCCCAAAATTAATAAAACAACTTATGATTATCGATTAAGTGTTTAAAAAAATCGATGAAATACATTTTTTTAACTTGAAAAGTAAGAAAAATATTCTGAAATAAAATATTTTGCTAAAGGTCTATTGTTCAGATTATCAGTAGTTATGGTTTTAAGGTTTATTACTTTCAATATCAATTATTTGATTGTAATTAGTGAAATAGTCTTATAAAATGTTTTATTCTTTAGAGGTGTTTTGTATGAATTATAATTATTTTTTTATTTGATTTTCCAAGGAGATACTAGTAAAAATATAACAGAATCCAATTTTAATCATCTTTAAGTACAATTTTTAATAGCATATTTAATTTGATATAATTGAATTATTTAAAAAAAATCACCATATTATTTTTAAGTTTAATGTTCTGATATTGTTTTTATTCGATTTTGTTGTTAATTTTTAAAATTACTTTTTATTATATTTGGTGCGCTTTTTTGTTAAGACGATAGCAAACAAAAGGCTAATATTTATTTTAACAGATGAAAAAAAAAACAATCTCTATAAAAACTATTGCAGAGAATCTTAGTATTTCAGTGACTACTGTTTCTTTTGTACTTAATGGTAAGGCAAAAGAGAAACATATTTCGAAAGAATTGACACAAAAAGTTTTGGATTATGCTAAAAAGGTTAACTATAGACCGAATCAAATAGCGCAATCGCTTCGTACTGGGAAATCTAAGATTTTGGTTTTTATGGTAGAAGATATCTCAAATAGTTTCTTTTCAAAATTAGCTCGCATTGTTGAAGATATTGCATTTAGTAAAGGGTACAAAGTAATTTTTTGTAGCACTGAAAATGATGATGAAAAGTCTTCAGAGCTTGTTGAATTATTTAAATTTAGGCAAGTTGATGGCTTTATTATAGTTCCTTCACCTGGAATGAAAAATGTAATTAAAGAATTAATTGATGAAAATATACCAGTAGTATTGTTAGATAGATATTTTCCAGATTTAGATTGTAATAGTATTGTTATTGATAATGAAGAAGCTTCTTATAAGGCTACTTGTCATATGATAAATAATTATTATAAGAATATTGCTTTTATAACCACTGATTCGGAACAGACACAAATGAGAGATCGTTTAATTGGTTATGAAAGAGCTATGGAAAATTCTGGATTAAATTCACAAGTGCTTAAAATTTCTTTTACTGACTCTAATTATGAGAAATCAAAAGTGTTTATCAAAAAATTTGTTGAAGAATCATCTAATATTGATGCCATATTTTTTGCAACCAATTACCTTGCTCAGGCAGGGTTAAATACATTAAAAGAAAATGCCCCTCAATTGATTCAAGAAATGGGTATAGTTTCGTTTGATGATAATGAATTTTTTAAGTTTTACACTCCAACCATAACAGCGGTTTCACAGCCCTTAGATGAAATTGCGACCGAAGCGATGAAGTTATTGTTGCCATTGCTTAAACATAGAGATGTAAAAGAAAATATAAAAAAAATAATTCTACATGCAGAATTAACTGTAAGAGAATCATCTGAAATAAGGTAAAATTATTTTTCTTAAGTGTCTTGTGTTGATTTTCAAATGCTTGGTTTTCAAAATTCATTTTGAAAAAATATTTTATTTCATTTTAAAATAGTACACTTTTTTTTTTGTCAACTAAATCGATTTAGTATATTTGTCATGAATTATTCGCTTCTCATAAGTACTTTCTTAATTATATTGTTAAAATATTAATTTGTAAAGAAAGTTGTTTATTTTTAGTGTTTGGTAATTAGTTTAAAATCAAACTGCTAGCTGTGTTTTTTTAAAAATTATAACCACTATTATATATTGGTAGTAAATAATTTAATTAGGAAAAATGAAAACCTACATATTCATTTTTCTCGAAACTGTTTAGTTTACTTCCAAGCAGTTTCATTTTATTTTAATAAATAGTAATAATTTAAATAACTGATAGATGTCGATAATAATAGGCGTAGATATTGGAGGTAGTCATATAAGTAGTGCTGCCATTAATAATGAAGATTATAGTTTGATTAACGGGACGTATTTTTGTGGTCCAGTAAACAGTAAAGCTTCAAAAGAAGTGATATTGGGTAAATGGGCAGAAACAATAAATCGAACTTTAATAGCTATACAGGAAATATTAGTTGTTGATTCAATTCAGGAAGTTGGTATTGCATTTTCTATGCCTGGTCCATTTCAATATCAAACAGGGATAGCAATGTTTGAAGGAAATGATAAATATGAATCATTGTATAATGTAAACATTTCTGAAGAACTTACTCAATATTTGAATACTTCTAATGTTAGTTTTAGATTTTTAAATGATGCTAGTTGTTTTGGTGTAGGTGGGGTGTTAAAGCAAAATTTAAATTCTGAATTTAGGAATAAAACTGTGGCAATAACTTTGGGTACTGGATTTGGGGCTGCTTTTTTAGACGATATGGTACCGGTTACCCAAGGTGAAGGTATTCCAGAAAATGGTTGTTTATGGGATAAAAAATACAAAGAAGGTATTGCGGATAATTATTTTTCGACCAGATGGTTTATAAAGGAGTATGAGTCTTTGTCAAATCACAAAATTACCGGTGGGGTAAAAGAAATTGCAGAATTAGAGAATGATATTACATTTAAGGTTTTTAATAATTTTGTTTCTAATTTAACTGAGTTTTTAGCGCCATTTTTGAAAGAATTTAATGCTAATGTCTTAATAATAGGAGGGAATATAGCAAAGAGTAATCGGCTGTTTTTGTCTCAACTAGATGTTAATTTTAAACAACTTGGTATTGATTTGTCTATTAGAATAGTTGAGAATACTGAAGAGACAAGTATTGTTGGTTCTGGGTATCTTTTTGATGAAATTTTTTGGGAAAAGATAAAAGAAGAATTACCATTTTTTTAAGTAACTATAAAATAATTAACTGATGAAAGTATTAATATCGAATACAGATTCTAAATCAATTGTGTTTGAAAAAATAAGAAAAGAGTTAGAGAGTAATAACTTTACAATAGTTCAAGAAGATCAATCAAGGCCTTGGGGAGGATTTTTTGTAATTGATGAAAATCAAACTACGAGTTTTGCATCGACATTTTTTTCACATTTAAAATTAGAAGAAATACAAACTACAAATAAATTAAGTCCTAAAATACTAGTTGTAGCTCCTGAAAATAGACTATCATGGCAATATCATTTTAGAAGATCTGAAATATGGAAAGTCGTTTTGGGGCCAGTGGGTGTTAAAATTAGTGATACGGATGTAGAAGGCGAATTGACAGTGCTTAATGATGATGATTTTATTAAGATGGATAAAGGTGAACGTCACCGTTTAATAGGATTGAATTCTTGGGGTGTAGTTGCTGAAATATGGCAACATACTGATCAAGATAATCCGTCTGATGAGGAAGACATCGTGAGGCTTCAAGATGATTTTGGTCGATAGATTTTAAACTAAAAGTGAATACACAAAAAAACACGTTAAATTAATTAACGTGTTTTTTTGTGCCTTTTTATTTTAATGTGTTTTTAATTATTTTTTTAAAATTCTATTTACTTCTTTTAATAATAATGGGAAAGCAGGTTCGGCCATTCCTCCATGGTCAAATCCGTCTAATTCATATAAAGAAGTAGATTTATGTCCTGCAATTTTCATCATTCTTGCAAGGTATGCGTTTTCTTCATAACGACCAAGCATTTCCATTTCTCGATCTCCAGTAATTAAAAGAAGAGGTGGTGCATCATTTCTAACATGGTAGAGAGGTGCGTATTCATCGACAATAGGTTGTTTATCTGAAATATTTTTTTCAGAACGAATTGTGAAATGGGTTATGGCTTGGCAACTAAAAGGGATTAGGCCTGCAATTTTATTAGCATCAATATTGTGCTGTTGTAGCCATTTTTTGTCTAAACCAATCATAGCTGTAAGGTATCCTCCAGCTGAATGGCCAGATACGAAAATTTGGTTTGGATTTCCCCCGAATTTTTCTATGTTATTAAAAGTCCAAGCTACTGCTGCTGCTGCGTCTTCAATATATTTAGGTGCCACTACTTTTGGGTTTAAACGGTAACTAACACCAATAATAGCGTATCCTTTGTTTTTTAATGCTTCTGGTATTTCTTTATTTCCCGCTGTAAGTCCTCCACCATGAAACCATACTATTGTTGCAAAATTTTTAATATTTTTTGGATAGTAAATATCTAAAAGGCATTTTTCGTTTTTATATATGTCTGTAGAATTTGTTTCGTAATAAGGAATGTTTTTTAAGTTGGTGTAGTTTTCTTGAGAGTAACAGTAAAAAGTACAACTTATTAGAAGTGTTATTATTATTTTCTTCATTTTATTATTGGTTTAATTTTTACAAATATAGGTATCTCTAATTTTTAAAGAAGAAATAGGGGGATTATTTCTATGTATAAAGATTAGTATGCTTATTTTTTTTGCAGTTGAACACTTTGGTTTTTTTCAATCTATTTGTTGTTCATTTATTAATTATTTTAAACCGTTGGTTGTTGTTTTTTTAAATTTTTAAGGTTATTATTTTGTTAATAATGAATTTTTAATTTTTTGACTATAAAGTTTTCTTTTGCTATCTGATTTTGGGTGTTTGTTGGTATTTTTTGTGAAATGTGTTTTTTTAGTAAGATATTTTAATATAATTAATGTTATAAAGTAAATAAAAATTCATTTTTATGAAAAAATATTTTTTTTTGCTAAAACGTTTTAGTATGTTTGCTATATATTAATTCATTAATCTATTTAGGTGAAATTGTATTGCATTGATTCAGGTCTTAAGTAATTACAGTTGCCACGCTGTTTGGGTTAATTATTGATGTCCTAAATGTGTTTTTTTAGCTAGCATTAACCTATTTAGGATTTTAATACAAATTATGTTTTAACTAATAACTAAAAAAAATTATGATTAAAGAATCAAATTGCAGAAGGGAAAAAAAAATTCTTGTGCGTTTTTTATTTACTGGTATTCTTAGTCTTTTTGGGTGTTTTTATTCATTCGCTCAAAGTCAAAAAATACAAGTGACTGGAGTTGTTGTTTCTAAATCAGATCAGTTGTCTTTACCTGGGGTGTCTGTAATAGACGTTAATAATCCTAAGAATGGTGCTAATGCTGATTTTGACGGGCGATATACCATAGTTGTAGATGATAGTAATACAACATTACGTTTTACAATGTTGGGTTTTAAACCAGTTGATGTAAAAGTTAATGGAAGAAAAGAAATTAACGTTTCTATGGATTCGGATGTTGCCTCTTTGGAAGAAGTTGTAGTAGTGGGTTATGGTACGCAAAAGAAGCGTAAAGTTATTGCTGCTATGGATAATGTAGGGAGCAGAGATTTCGAGGGAAGAGCCAATGTTAATGCAGCTCAGGCATTACAAGGTAAGGCTGCCAGCTTAATTATTCAACAAACCAATTCAGAACCTGGAGCAGGATTGAATATTAATATTAGAGGTATTAGTACACTGGGAAATAATAGTCCGTTAATTGTAATTGATGGAATTGTAGGAGGAGATATCAATTCTTTGAATCCTGCAGATATTGAAAATGTTTCTGTATTAAAAGATGCGGGTAGTGCGGCTATTTATGGTTCTAGAGCTAGTAATGGAGTGGTGTTGATTACTACTAAAAAAGGAGGTAAGAACAAGCCATTGTCTATACAGTTTAGTACTTTGGCTGGTTATAATGACCCATATTTCTTTACAAAACCAGTAAAAGGTTATGAAAATGCGATGCTTAGAAATGAGGCTGCTTTTAATTCAGGTGAATCAACGGGGGTTTTTACAGCAAGTCAAATAGCAGCTATGAAAGCTAATGGTGATCCGGAATGGTTTGCAGAAGAGATTGTAAAGCCTGCATTTCAATTTAATCAAAATTTAGCTTTATCAGGTGGAAGTGATAATTCAACTTATCACGTTTCTCTGGGGTATCTAGATCAACAAAGTAATTTTGTTGGTCCTAAAAAAGGGATGGAACGTTATAATTTGAGAGTGAATCTAACCAATGAATTTGGTCGTTTTAAATTAGCAACGACATTAGGGTATTCAAAACAATTTATTAAAGATCACTCATCAAATACCTCTATATTAATGGTAGATTCTTTTAGAGTTCCTTTATATTATACCCAAAAAGATGAGCAAGGAAATTATTTGACTAATGATATTTTGCAACAATTTAATTCATTAGGTATTTTAGAAAAAGGAGGATTTAGAAATTATGATAATGATGATGTTTTTATTGCTTTAAATGCGGAATTAAAAATAACGGACTTTTTAAAATTTAAATCTGTTTTTGGAGGACGTTCATGGTCTGGAAGTATGTTTTCAAGAGTAAAAGAGGTTAAGTTTATACCTATGGGAGTTTATGGAGCAGACAGAGATACTCGAGATGAGTCAAGAAAAAGTCTTGATTTGAATACGCAATTTATGTTAGAATTCAATAAATCGTTTGCAGGAGTTCATAGTGTTGGAGCATTAATAGGTTATTCCAATGAAAATCATGCTGATAGAGGAATAGGTGTTTTTAGAAAGTTTACTGATCCAGACCTCGGTACTCCAATTACAGAAACAGTAATTCAGCCAGGTTCTTATAATTCGAATAGTAGTTCTTCAAAAAACAGTTTGAATTCACTTTTTGGACGTGCTACTTATGATTTTGATGAGAAATACTTTGCTGAATTTAGCTTTAGATATGATGGTTCATCTAAGTTTAGAGATGAGAAAAGATGGGGATTCTTTCCTTCTGTTACTTTAGGGTACGGCCTAACAAAAGAAAAATTTATGGAAAGTTACAGAGATAAAGTAGGTAATATAAAAATTAGATCTTCTTATGGTGTGCTTGGAAATCAAAATGTAGGTAACTATCAATATCAAACTACTTATTTTACATTTCAAAATGCATATGGTTTTGATAATAATGTAGTTAGTGGTACTGGTTTTAATTTTGCTAATCCTGATATTCAATGGGAAAAAGCAGCCACATTCAATGTTGGTGTTGATGCTGATTTCTTTAAAGGAGCATTAGGGGTAACTTTTGATTATTTCAATAAAGTCACTTCAGATATTCTTGTACCTCCACAGGTTCCGGGTGTTTTTGGAACAGGACTTCCTAATTTTAATGCTGGTAAAGTAGGTAACAGGGGATGGGAAGTAAGTGCAACTTACAGACACAAAGGGAAGATATTGAATCATAGTGTCAGCGTTAATATAGGTGATTCTAAAAATAAAGTTCTTGATTTTAATGGGCAAGAGAGATTAACTGGAGTTGAAGAACTTCAAGTTTTACTTCGTGAAGGATTACCATTCAATTCTTATGTGGCTTTAAAGCGTGATGGATATTTTCAAAACATCGAAGAAATTCAAGGTGCAGCAGTACCTGAAGGAATTTTGGTTCAACCAGGCGATAATCGTTACGTAGATTTGAATAAAGATGGTAAGATTGATGATAATGATCGATTTGTATTTGGTAACCCTTTTCCTAGATATACTTATGGCTTAACCTATAATTTGAATTACAAAAATTTTGATTTTAGCATGTTTATTCAAGGGGTAGGAAAAAGAACTATGATGATCAGAGGGGAATTGGTTGAACCATTCCATTATAATTACGGTATGACAATGTATACTCATCAATTGGATTATTGGACACCTCAAAATACAGATGCTAGATACCCACGATTAGCTAATAATGGAACCCAATCTAATACAAATAACTTTAGAAGAGGTTCAGATATGTATTTATATGACGGTGCTTATGCGAGACTTAAAAATATACAATTAGGATATTCATTACCAGATAGCGTTGTTAAAGGTATAGGAATGAGTTCTTTCCGTATGTATGTTTCTGGACAAAACTTATTGACTTTGTCTAAAGTTAAGTTTGTAGATCCTGAACTTTCAGAATTTAATAATAGTATGGGGCCTTCTGGAGGAAACAGCGGAAGAGCCTATCCGACACAAGTTTATTACGGATTAGGTATTGATATTAGCTTCTAAAAAATATAAAATGAAAAAGATAATAAAACAAATCAAATTTATACCAGTAGCTTTTCTGTTATTGGTAAGTTGTGAAAAACTAGAACTTGCACCTGAGAATCAGTTTACCGATTCAAATTATTGGTCCAGTGTTAGTAAAGCGCAAACTCTTCTAAATACGGCTTATTCGCAAATGCAGAATAGTCAATATTTCTTTTATAACGAAGCTTTGTCTGATAATGCTTATAATGGAAGAGGAGATAATGCGGGGGTAGCTTCAATTGCGGCCGGAAATTATGATGCTTCTTTAGGAAGATTTAAAGAAGAGTGGAATAGTAGATATGGAGGTATCAAAACTTGTAATTTGTTATTAGAAAATATAAATCGTGTACCTAATGCAGATCCTGCTGTAATTGAGCGTATGATTGCTGAAGCTCGATTTCTAAGAGCATTTCAACATTTTCAATTAACAACTTGGTTTGGTGATATTCCTTTAGTTAAGAAAGATCTTCAACTTCAAGAAGCATTAACAATGACGAGGACTTCACATGCAGAAGTTGTTCAATTTATTTTAGATGAGCTTGATGATATTATACCAACTCTTCCTAAAAATAATACTTTGCCACAAGCGGAAAGAGGTAGAATTACTATGGGGGCTGCAGTTGCTTTAAAAGCCAGAGTACTTTTGTATGAAAATAGATGGCAAGAAGTAGTAAACTTGACACAAGAGTTTATGAATATGAATTATGGGCAATATGCTCTTTTTCCATCATATTCAGGTTTGTTTCAACAGCAAAATGAATACAATAGTGAGGATATTTTAAGTTTACAATATGTACCTCAATTCAGAATGTGGGGGGAATTTTTTGATATGGCTCCTATTTCTGCAGGAGCGAGATTAAATGGTCTAGCTCCAACGCAAGAATTGGTGGATAGTTATTTAATGCTTAATGGGAAGAAAATTAATGAATCTGGCTCAGGATATGATGAGAACAATCCTTATATAAATAGGGATCCAAGACTAACAGCTACTGTAGTTTATGATAGATACAATTGGACAGGTCCTAATGGGAATAGTGTAATTTATATTAAACCTGGTACCGATCCAAATCAAGAGGCTCCAAATGAATATGCTCAAGGTTCATCAAAAACAACTACAGGGTATTACACTCGTAAATATTACGACATCCAGCATTTAACTTCTTTACAATCAGGTTTGAATTTAATGTTGATTCGTTATGCAGATATTTTATTAATGTATGCTGAAGCAAAGAATGAATTAAATCAAATGGATAATACTGTTTGGAATGCAACTGTAAGAGCTGTAAGAGCACGTGCCGGATTTACTGACGCAGCAGCTTTAACTTTTAATGCTTCATTAGGGCAACAAGGTTACCGTGAAATTATTAGAAATGAAAGGCGTACAGAATTTGGTATGGAAGGGCTTCGCATCTTTGACATCAGAAGATGGAAAATTGCAGAAGATGTTTTAAATGGATATGCGCATGGTGCAAGATTTGGTGTGCTTTCTGTAGATAATGGTTATTTAAGAGTCAATTTAAGAACTTTTGATCCAGACAAACACTATTTATGGCCTATACCAAGAGATGAACGCTTGGTTAATCCTAATTTATCTCAAAATCCTAACTGGTAATTTAATCAACAAAAAAATACAATACAATGAAAAATATATTTTTAAAATTCTTAATGGTATTCTGCGGAATATTTCTTGTAAGTTGTGATAACGACGAAACAATGAGTAGTACAAATGTTAGTGCAGTGAACACATTATATGCCCCTGCAAACAATAAGTTTTTTGATTTAAATGCGCAAAGTTCAGCCGTTTTTGAATGGGAAGGTGCTAAAGCGGAAGATAATGGAGTAGTACTTTATGATGTAGTTTTTGATCGTGTAGACGGTGATTTTTCTAATCCTGTTTACATTATGCCATCAGACGGTAAAGGTTTTCAAAAAACATTAAACCTTTCTTTTGCTGATTTAAATAAAATTGCTGGTTTGGCTGGTATTCAAACAGAAGCTATTGGTAAATTAAAATGGACTGTTTATTCTTCTAAAGGAGTTAATATAAAAAAATCGGAAGCATCTGGAATTATTGAAGTATTAAGACCAAGTGGATTCCCTACACCTGATCAATTATTTATAACAGGTACGGCCTCAGAATCTGGAGATGTCGTTGCAAATGCGCTACCTTTTAAGAAAACTGGAACTTCTACTTTTGAAATCTACACGAAATTACAAGCTGGTACTTATAAATTTATTACTAGAAAAAATGGTACACCTGAAGTTTTTTATGTTAACGGAACAAAGTTAAAACCAGATGGTTCTACTACTGTTGAGGGTGCTGCAAAAGTATATCGTATTAAAGTGAATTTTGCTGATGGTTCAGTTACAATGACTGAAATTCAAAAGGTTGAGCTATGGTTTGCACCAAATGGGGTTTTCCTTTTCGAATATACCTATTCAGGTGGTGGAATCTGGAAAGCAGATAATAAATCTATTGTATTTAGACAAGAATCTTGGGGAAGAGACGAGCGTTATAAATTTAAATTTACTGTAGCTGGAGGAGAAGAATGGTATGGAAGTGTAAACAGAGATAATAACAGACCTAACTCTAATACAGCAGCATTGTATTGGTATATGGTTCCAGTAACAAACGATCGCTGGGATAACACATTTAAATTTGATGGAGCTGTAGATAATAAAAATGTAAATGCTCAAATTAATTTCAGCGCTACTGTACCAGCTTACACGCATAGTTTTACTATTTTATAAACATAATCTAAATGGCGTCTCTTTTAGCTAAATCTTGAGAGACGCTATTCTAAAAAAGAATCATATTATGAATAAATATATTTCAAAAAGAAATAGTCTCTTTTTGGGCGGTTTAGTTGGATTAGCCTCTCTTTTTGTGTCCTGCGAGGATAATCCAATACCCTTAAGAGATCCCAATACAAGTGGGGGAAAACAAATTAATTACACTTGGGAAAAAACAGCTGATTCATTACAACTCTCTACTTATAATAACTATTTAGGGTCTAATGGCACATTTGTGGAAAATAATACTGGAAGTAATACTTTTCATTATTGGCCAAATGCTCATGCTCTGGATGTTCTTGTTGATGGTTATTTGAGAACTAAGGATGCAAATTATGTTACTAAAATGAAAGCATTATTGCAAGGTATTAAAGTTAAAAATGGGAATACATACAATAATGTTTTTAATGATGATATGATTTGGCTTGCCCTTTCAAGTTTAAGAGCTTATGAAGCAACAAACGATCAAGAATATAAAGATGTTGCTAAATATTTATGGGGTATAATTAAATTAAGTTGGAGTGATAATGTTTTTGGTGGAGGTATTACTTGGAAACAAGATACACCAAGACAGAAAAATGCGGTATCTAATGCACCTGCTGCAATTATAGCATTAAGACTTTATGCGATTGAAAATAATCCAGAGGATTTAGTATGGGCCAAGAAAATTTATGAATGGCAAAAAAATAATCTAGTAGATCCAGTAACAGGAATTGTATGGGATAATATTTCTGAGCAAAATAATGTTGTAGTAACTAATAAGGACTGGGTTTTTACCTATAACATGGGTACTTGGATTGGAGCTGCATTAAGATTGTATAATGTAACTAATGATCCTGTTTATCTTAATGATGCTCTAAAATCAGGAAGATCTGTTTTAGTAAGTCCTAAATTACTTTCACAAGGATTGTTAAGAGATGAAGGTCAGGGAGATGGAGGTTTATTCAAGGGTATTTTAGTTCGTTATTTCACTGAGCTAATCGCACATCCTGCCATTAGTAGTACTGATAGAAAAAATTTCGCTAATTTCTTGAAATATAATGCGCAAACCTTATATAGATATGGTATTTCAAGACCAACAATGTTTTGTGGTAACAATTGGAAAGTTGCACCTGTAGTTGGAGCAAAGACAGATCTTACTACTCAGTTAAGTGGCGTAATGTTAATTGAAGCTGCAGCAAAATTAAACAAAGAAGGTTTTTTTAATTAAAATAATTAGTTTGGTTAGTAGAGGTATTACCTGCAGGCATTTATGTCTGCAGGTTTTATCAATATATTTCTAACCCTAAAAAATATAGAATGAGTAATACAAAAATTATTTACCTTTTCTTTTTTCTTGTTTTAATGATTCAAAATGGTCAAGGACAGGATTGGGCAAATCTTGAACGTTATAAAAAAGAAAATAGTCAATTGAAAGAACCTAAAGCCAACGAGAAACGAGTAGTTTTTATGGGCAATTCGATAACAGAGGGTTGGTCTAGGTTGAGTCCCGATTTTTTTAAAGACAAACCTTATATTAACAGAGGTATTAGTGGTCAAACTACACCACAAATGGTATTACGATTTAAACAAGATGTGATAAATCTTAAACCTTCAGTTGTAGTTATACTTGCCGGTATTAATGATATTGCACAAAATACTGGTCCGATGACTTTGGAAGAAACGGCAACTAATATTTTTACTATGGCCGAATTGGCAAAAGTACATGGTATTAAAGTAATTATGTGCACAGTATTGCCTGCAGCAGCATTTCCTTGGAGACCCCAAATAAATCCTGCTCCTAAAGTTGTTGAACTTAATTTGATGCTTAAGAAATACGCAAAAGAACACAATATAACTTTTGTAGATTATTATACCCCAATGGTTAATCAATCTCAGGGATTAAAAAATGAATTAGGTGAAGATGGAGTTCATCCTAATGCTAAGGGATATGCCATAATGGAACAACTTATTTCATCAGCTATCGCAAAACTTTCCCCAAAAAAATAATAATAAAAACAAACAATGAAAAAAAACTTAACAACTTTAGTATTGCTATTTATTGGTTTATCTGTTCTTGCTCAATGGCAACCACAAGGCAATAAATTAAAAACCAAATGGGCAGAAGAAGTAAATCCTCAAAATACACTTCCAGAGTATCCTCGTCCAATAATGGAAAGAACCCAATGGAAAAATCTTAATGGTTTGTGGAACTATACTATTCAAGCTGTGGGAAAAGTTGCTCCTAAAGCTTACCAAGGAAAAATCCTTGTGCCTTTTGCAGTTGAATCTAGTCTTTCAGGCGTAATGAAAACAGTAGGTTCTGAAAATGAGATTTGGTACGAAACTAATTTTACTGTAGATAATAGTTGGAAAAGTAAAGATATTTTACTTCATTTCGGTGCCGTAGATTGGAAAACAGAAGTATGGATAAATGATATCAAAGTAGGTACGCATACTGGAGGTTTTACTCCTTTTTGTTTTAATATTACTCCTTTTTTAAAAGGGACAAATCAAAAGTTAGTTGTTAAAGTTTGGGATCCTACTAGCGATGGTCCGCAACCAAGAGGGAAACAAGTTAAAAACCCGGAAGGGATTTGGTATACACCTGTTACAGGAATTTGGCAAACGGTTTGGTTAGAGCCAGTAAGCAAGAAACACATAGCTAATTTGCGTACCAATCCTGATATTGATCATAATTCGGTTTCTATTGCAACAGAAGTTGAGGGAATTAATCCAAGCGATGTTGTTGAAATTACAGTTTTAGATGGAAATAAAATAGTTGCTAAAGAAAGTGCTGTTGCTAGTCAGCCTATCAATATTATTTTATCTGAACCTAAATTATGGTCGCCTGATTCACCATTTTTATATGATATAAAAGTAAAACTTCTCAATGGAACTAAAGTTATTGATGAGGTAAAAAGTTATTTTGCTATGCGAAAAATAGCTTCAAAGAGAGATAAGATGGGAATTGTACGAATGCAATTGAATAATAAAGATTGTTTTCAATTTGGACCTCTTGATCAAGGATGGTGGCCTGATGGCTTGTACACAGCACCAACCGATGAGGCTTTAAAATATGATCTTGTTAAAACTAAAGAGTTAGGTTTTAATATGATTAGAAAACATGTTAAAGTAGAACCTGCTAGATGGTATACACATTGTGATAAAATGGGGATATTAGTATGGCAAGATATGCCAAGCGGTGATGCTAGTCCAATATGGCAAATGCATAATTATTTTGAAGGAACAGAATTAAAAAGAACCGCTCAGTCCGAAAGCACATATAGAAAAGAATGGAAAGAAATTATGGATTATCTTTATTCTTACCCGAGTATTGTAGTTTGGGTTCCGTTTAATGAAGCTTGGGGACAGTTTAAAACAGTTGAGATTACAGAATGGACTAAAAAATATGATCCTAGCAGGCTAGTAAATTCATCAAGCGGAGGTAACCATTTTCAAACAGGTGATATTTTAGACATTCATCATTATCCAGGGCCTGAATTGAAATTATATGATGCTCAGAGAATTACTGTTTTAGGTGAATATGGAGGAATTGGTTTTCCTGTAGAGGGACATTTATGGCAAACAGATAGGAATTGGGGTTATGTTCAATTCAAAAACATAGGAGAAACAACTGCCAAATACATTGAATATGCAGAGCAGTTAAAAAAACTTTCTAAAACAGGTTACTCGGCAGCTGTTTATACTCAAACCACCGATGTAGAAGGGGAAGTGAATGGTTTTATGACTTACGATCGAAAAGTAGATAAAATGAATTTTTCGGAAGTAAAACGTATTAACAAAGAAGTTATAAACGCTATCAATAATTAAATTAGATAGATTTATTACCACGTTAAATTTTATAAACTTACTTTTTTAAAATTAAGATAGTGAATTGTATCTAAAGTATGTTTGGATTATGTTGAAATTGAATTCATATATAAATAACATTCACTTTAGAGTTGCCTTTAAAAACTAAAGGGCAAAATATTTTAAAAAAGAATAGCGGCATATAAAATGAAGACGTACCTATAAATTAACAAATGAAAAGAATAAATATCCATTTATAAATTTAAATAAAATGCAGAGAAGAAAATTTATCCAAAATACAGCCTTATTCAGTAGTTTAGCTTTAATTGATCCTATGGAAATTATAGCAAAAACAAATACAAATTTTGATTTTCCTATTGTTCGAGTTGAAAAAAGTAAAAGAAATTTTCAAAGTGAATTTATTGAAAAAACAATTATAGAATTTCAAAAGAATGTAAAAGATAAAGAGTTAGGATGGTTATTTAATAATTGTTTTCCAAATACATTAGATACAACCGTTACTTATTCTCAAAAAAATGGTAGACCAGATACTTATGTAATTACTGGTGATATTGATGCAATGTGGTTAAGAGATAGTTCTGCTCAGGTATGGCCATATATGGCTTTTGCTAATAAAGATATTAAATTGAAAAATTTAATTGCAGGTGTTATCAATAGACAAACCGAATATATTCTTAAGGATCCTTATGCAAATGCTTTTTATAATGATCCAAGTAAAAAAGGAGAGTGGACAACAGATCATACTGATATGAAACCTGGAGTTCATGAGAGAAAATATGAAATTGATTCACTTTGTTACCCAATTCGATTAGCATATAATTATTGGAAAAATACAGGTGATACATCTCCTTTTGATGAAAATTGGGTAAAAGCAATTCAATCGACTCTAAAAGTTTTTAAAGATCAACAACAAAAAAACGGATCCAATCCTTATACTTTTCAAAGAACTACTCAGTTTGCAACGGATACTAGACCGCTTAAAGGTTATGGTTATCCTGTAAAACCAGTAGGATTAGTTTGTTCTGCTTTCAGACCTAGTGATGATGCAACAGTATTTTCGTTTTTAATTCCTTCTAATTTCTTTATCGTAGTTAGTTTAAAACAAGCAGCTGAAAT
Source organism: Flavobacterium sp. GCM10022190 (assembly GCF_042656445.1). Taxonomy (NCBI): domain Bacteria; kingdom Pseudomonadati; phylum Bacteroidota; class Flavobacteriia; order Flavobacteriales; family Flavobacteriaceae; genus Flavobacterium; species Flavobacterium sp. GCM10022190. The sequence goes on along the minus strand of NZ_JBHSOQ010000003.1, from coordinate 637,288 downwards.
GCTTGAAACAATTAAAAAGGATTATGCTTTTGCTAAAGAATTAAAAGCTTTAGCTGAGGAAGTAGATAACGCTATTAAAGAGTATGGAGTGGTAAAACATCCCAAATACGGTGATATTTATGCTTTTGAAGTAGATGGTTTTGGTGGACATTTGCTTATGGACGACTCTAATGTACCTAGTTTACTAAGTCTTCCTTATTTAGATGCTATAGATATGAATAATCCAATTTATCAAAATACTAGAAAATTTATTTTGTCTGAAGACAATCCGTTTTTCTTCAAAGGAAAAGTAGCAGAAGGTGTTGGAGGTCCTCATGTAGGTATGGATATGATTTGGCCAATGTCATTAGTTATGAGAGCTTATACTACCAAAGATCCAAATGAAATTAAAGAATGTATAAAGATGTTAAAAGCTTCTCATGGCGATACTGGTTTTATGCATGAATCATTCCATAAAGATGATGCTAAAAATTTTACAAGATCATGGTTTGCTTGGACTAATACTCTATTTGGTGAATTATTATGGGATACCTATAAAACAAATCCGAAGCTATTAGAACTTTAGTATTTTAATAATTTAAATATCTCTTAAATGATGCTTTTTAACAAGAATATTGTTCTTGCAGCTCTTTTTATGTCTTTTTTTTGCTATGATTCAGTAGCGCAAAAATCAGGAGGAGGATTAGCAAAAGGAAAATATACAGCTTTAGTTAACCCGTTTATCGGAACGGCTCCACTTTTGGATACTAAAATAATTGGTTATACTCCGCCAGCAGACATGAGGGTATGGGCAGGTCTAGTATTTCCGGGTTCATCTGTACCTAATGCTATGGTGCAATTGAGTCCAATGACTAAATATAGATCAGGAGCTGGTTATGAGTATGAAGATTCAAATATTTTAGGATTTACTCATACTAATAAAGGACACTGGAATTTATGTCATATCCCTATTTTACCCGTGTCTAAAGGTGCCACTTTTCCATATAAATCAAGTTTTAGTCATAGTAAAGAAAAAGCGAGTCCTGCTTATTACGAAGTTTATTTGGATGATTATCAGGTTAAAGTAAAATTAACTTCTACACTTCGATGTGGAATTCACGAGTATACTTTCAAGAATAATAAGGATAGAAAGGTATTGTTTGACTTGGGTAAGGCAAATAATAATGTTGATGATTGGCAAATTAAACAAGTAGGGGAAAACATAGTTAGTGGTTTTCAAAGAACAGGTGGAGAGAAAATATATTTTTATGCAACTTTAAGTAGTCCTATTGATAAAATAGATATCAATAATATTGGTAAAAGTGGAGGTTATTCTTTATTACATATTAAAAACACGGATACTAAAGCTGTGACTGTTAAAATAGCCTTGTCATTTGTAAGTGTTGAAAATGCTGCTGAAAATTTAAAAGCTGAAGTTGGAAACAAAAATTTCATTAAAATTTTTGAAGAAGGTAGTAATGAATGGGAAAATTTACTTTCGAAAATTCAGGTAAAAGGCGGTAATGAACAACAAAATGTGATGTTTTACAGTATGTTATACCGTTCTTTTTTATGGCCTGCTTTACGAAGTGATGTAAACGGTCAATTTAGAGATGAAGCTGGAAAAGTTAGAAAGGAATCTTACCACTATTATACTTTGCCTTCACTTTGGGACGACTACAGAAATAAGTTGGTTCTATTAAGTATCTTCTCCCCTAAGGTAACTGGAGATATTATTAGCTCAATGATTAATGAGGGAGAAATTAAAGGTTTTATGCCTACTTTTTTCCATGGAGATCATGCGGCTTCTTTTATTGCAGGTTCTTATATGAGAGGAATTCGTAATTATGATGTTAAAAAAGCGTATCAATTACTACTAAATAACGCATACAAAGAAGGAGGAACAAGACCTCATATTTTGAAATATATTGAAAAAGGATATGTTCCTGAGCAAGATATTAAAAATCCAACTATCGAAACCAAAGCAAATGCTGGTGTTACAAAAACTTTGGAGTATGCTTACGATGATTATGCACTTTCTTTATTAGCTAAAGAATTAAACGATACCGAACACTTTAAAGACTTGTCTACACGTGCTAAAAATTACGTGAATGTCTTTGATAAATCAAGTACTTTTATGAGAGGAAGATTAGCTGATGGGACATATATTACACCATTCAATCCTGAGTTTCCTTATTATGAATACATGTATAGAGAGGCAAATGCCTGGAATTTATCTTTCTTTGTTCCACATGACATGAAGGGATTAGTTGAATTATACGGGGGAGTTAAACCATTTGAAGCAAAATTAGATGAGTTTTTTACTAAACCATGGAATCCTAACTATATAGCTTGGAACATTTCTGGTTTTATAGGTCAATATTGTCATGGTAATCAACCAGCTCATGAGGCACCGTTTTCTTATTATTTTATAAATAAACCTGAAAAATCACAGGCCAGAATCGATGAGATTTTAGAAACCATGTACGGTATTGGTCCTGAAAAGTTAGCGATGAGTGGAATGGACGATGCAGGTGAAATGTCTTCGTGGTATGTTTTTGGAGCTTTAGGACTTTATCCTCTGTCTCCTGCTGATCCTGAATACATTGTTACAGTTCCTATTTTTGATGAGGTTTCTTGGACTACACCCGAAGGGAAAAAGCTTATAATTAAAAATGCTAACAAGAAAAGAAATTTAAAAGCCATTACAGTAGATGGGAAAAAAATTGATAGTTATTTTATTCCTCATACTTTGTTTAATAAAGGAGCAACTGTTGAGGTGTTAACCCAATAATGTTATAGAAGGCTATTTTTTTTAATAGCCTTCTGTAGTTAGATGGCATTAAATTTTTTCCGTTTTAAAGGAGTGGTTTTTTTGAGCCTAAATCTTCCTTTTTTGTTTGTTTTTCTGTGTTTGACGCATCATTTCAACACAATTATGAAACAAAATGGGGCTTCAATTGATGGAACTAAGTACTACTTTAGCAAACAATAAAAAGAATGTTTTGAGTTTAAATTAGGTTTATAAACTTTAAATCAGATCTGATTTGATTTATGAGATACAGTTGTAAATCGTGATTTTTTGTTTCGTACAATTCTCAAAATTTTCTTTTTTTTAAAATAACCAAACCAAAAAATATGAAAAACAATCATGTAATTGTACTTGCAGTACTATTTTTATTTTCGGCTGTTGTGTACTCACAAAAAACAAATTTTGAAGTAACATCTCCTAATGGAGAATTAAAGGCAGTAGTAAGTTTAGGTGATAAAATTTACTATTCCATTCGTTCAGGAAATGAAGAATTAACTTCTAAGAATCATCTAGGATTAATACTAAAAAATGAAACTCTGGGTTTAAATCCGAAACTAATCAATGCTAAATCAGGTAAAGTTAATGAAGTTTTGAAGCCAGTAGTGCCACTTAAATTTTCATCAGTACCTAATATTTATAACTTTTTGATTCTAAATTTTAAAGATGGTTTTTCGGTTGAGTTCAGGGCTTTTGATGAAGGAATAGCTTATCGATTTATTACTGCTAAAAAAGGTGATATCGAAGTCGTTAATGAAGATTTTTCATTAAACTTACCTAATGAAGATTTATTGGTTTTACAACAAGCTGATAGTTATAAAAGTAATCAAGAAGAATACTATTCTAAATCTAATGTAAAAGATTGGACAGCATCTGCTAAGATGGCAACGCTTCCATTTTTAGTGGATTCTAAAAATAAATACAAAATATTAATTAGCGAATCAGATCTTTCCGATTATCCATGTATGTTTTTGAAAGGAAACGGTAAAAATATTAAAGCGGTATTCCCAAAAGTTCCAACCGAATTTGGTCCAGATGGCGATCGTAGTCTAAAAATTTTAGAAGAGGCAAATTACATTGCAAAAACTACTGGAAGTAGAAATTTTCCTTGGCGTTATTTTGTAATAGCAAAAGAGGATAAAAAACTAGTAGAAAACACCATGACTTTAAAGTTAGCTCCTAAAAGTGAAATAAAAGATAGTTCATGGATACAACCAGGTCAGGCTAGTTGGGAATGGTGGAATGGTGCCACACCTTATGGTCCAGATGTTAATTTTGTATCTGGATATAATTTAGATACTTATAAATATTATATTGATTTTGCATCTAAATATGGTATTAAATACATCATCATGGATGAGGGTTGGGCTAATTCAACTACAAATCCTTACATACCCAACTCTAATGTTGATGTAAAAGAATTAATTAGATATGGTAAAGAAAAGAAAGTTGGTATTGTGTTGTGGCTTACATGGTTAACAGTAGATAGAAACATGGAGCTTTTTAAAACTTTTAAAGAATGGGGCATATCTGGTGTGAAAATTGACTTTATGGATAGAAATGACCAAGTTATGGTTCAATTTTACGAAAAAGTTATAAAAGAAGCGGCAAAATATCAGATTCTAGTTGATTTTCATGGAGCATTTAAACCTGCAGGTTTAGAATATAAATATCCTAATTTAATTTCTTATGAGGGAGTTAGAGGTATGGAATATATGGATGGTTGTAAACCAGATAATAGTTTGTATTTTCCATTTATGCGAAATGCAGTAGGTGCCATGGATTATACTCCAGGAGCAATGATTAGTATGCAGCCTGAAGTGTATAGGTCAGAGCGCCCTAACTCTGCAAGTATAGGTACGAGAGCTTATCAAATGGCTTTATTTGTTGTTTTTGAAAGTGGTATTCAAATGCTTGCTGATAATCCGTCACTGTATTACAGAGAAAAAGAATGTACCGAGTTTATTACAGCTGTACCAACTACTTGGGATGAAACAAAAGTGTTAAAAGCCAAATTAGGACAGTATGCTATTGTAGCTAAGAGAAAAGCTAATAAATGGTTTATAGGAGGTATTACTAATAATGCCGAAAGAGAAAGAACTTTCAAACTAGATATAAATTTTTTAAAGGCAGGGAAAACCTATAAAGTTACCTCTTTTGAAGATGGAATTAATGCAGGTTATCAAGCTATGGATTACAGAAAAAAGACGTTTACTATTAATAACAATACTGTTATTGATGTTAAAATGTCTAGAAATGGTGGTTGGACTGCTGTTTTAGAAGAATTATAGTGAAATATAATTTTAAATGAAAGGTATACTCGATTTAATATTCGGGTTTTAAAAATATAAGAAAGATGAATCTTAAACTAATAGCTTCAATTGTTGTTCTTTCAGTAGCAAATTTTATTGAAGCACAACAAGTACAGCTACTAAAGAAATCACTTGTAGGTGATAGAATTGTTGAATTTGTACCAAAAGGTTTTGATGTCACTAAGACACCCTCACTAATTTTAAGGGCTGAACTTTTTCCAAAAGGGGATGTTCCTTCAAATTGGTCTTTGTTCCCTGAATTCATTTTTGATGATAACAAAGCTAGTGCTGTTTTAAATCTAAATGGAGAAGTTAGCCTTTACGGAGGAGGAGAAGTGACAGGACCTTTATTACGAAATGGTCAGACCATAAAATTATGGAATACTGATACAGGTGCTTATAGTGTTGAAGGCGGTAAACGTTTGTATCAAACTCATCCATGGGTTATGGGTGTTAGAAAAGACGGTACTGCTTTCGGAATTATATTTGATAGTACATGGAAATCAGAATTGATTACAAATTCAAATCAAATCAGATTTAATTCAGAAGGAGCTTTATTTAAAGTTTATATTATTGACAGAAGTTCTCCGCAAGAAGTTTTGAAAGGGCTTTCGGAATTAACAGGAACTATTAAGTTACCTGCTCGTTGGACTTTAGGTTATCATCAATGTCGTTTTTCATATGATAGTGAAAATCGCGTGATGGAAATTGCCAATACATTTAGAGAAAAAAACATTCCTTGTGATGTCATTTGGATGGATATCGATTATATGCAAGGTTACCGAGTTTTTACTTTTGATAGTATTCGATTTTCAAATCCAAAACGATTGAATGATAATTTGCATAGTAAAGGTTTCAAAGCTGTTTATATGATAGATCCTGGTGTGAAAGTAGATAAGGACTATAGTATTTATCAATCTGGCACTAAAAATGATGTTTGGGTAAGAAAGAATAACGGTGAAGAGTATCATGGCAAAGTTTGGCCAGGAGATTGTGTATTTCCTGATTTTACGGTGCCCAATGTTAGAAATTGGTGGTCTAATCTCTACAAAGATTTTTTAAGTACAGGAATCGATGGTGTTTGGAATGATATGAATGAGCCAGCAATCAATGATAATGAATTACCTGAAAAAGATAGATTAGGAACAATGCCTTATGATACACCTCATAAAGGTGGTGGTAATTTGTCCCCAGGTCCTCATTTATTGTATCACAATGCTTTTGGTAGATTGATGGTCGAGGCGTCTTATTCTGGTATTTTAAAAACGAATCCTGATAAACGCCCATTTTTACTTACGAGATCCAATTTACTAGGAGGTCAAAGATTTGCGGCAACATGGACTGGTGATAATTACGCTAGTATGGAACATCTAAAATTGTCTGTGCCTATGTCACTTACGTTAGGATTATCTGGGCAACCTTTTAATGGACCAGATATTGGTGGTTTTTTAGGTAATACTAGTGGTGATTTATGGGCAAACTGGCTTGGATTTGGTGCTTTTATGCCTTTTGCTCGTGGTCATGCTTGTGCCGGAACAAATGATAAAGAACCTTGGGCTTACGGTATAGAAATTGAAAAATCGTCTCGTATTGCTTTAGAAAGGAGATATCGTATGTTGCCTTATCTATATACTCTTTTTTACAATTCTACTAAAAATGGAATGCCTGTAATGGCTCCTGTTTTTTTTGCAGATACAAAAAACCTTCAGTTAAGAGGAGAAGAACAAGCATTTTTATTAGGTGAAAACCTTTTAGTTGTTCCTGCATTTGCTCAAGATCCAAATCTTCCTACTGGCATTTGGGAGGAAATTAGTCTAGTTGATGGTGATTTGCAAGATAAATATCAGGCTAAGATTAGTATTAAAGGAGGAAGTATAGTTCCAGCAGGAAAGATTATTCAAAATGCAGGAGAAAATTCATTTGATCCATTAACCCTATTAGTTTGTTTAGACAAAAACGGAAAATCTAAAGGCGAGTTGTATTTAGATGCTGGTGATGGTTTTGGTTTTGAAAAAGGAGATTATGCCTTAGTGAATTTTACCGCACAGAAAAAAGGAAATAAAGTGATAGTAAAGATTTCCAATGTTGAGGGCAAAAGAAAGGTGAGTGGAGATTTAGATAAAATAAATGTCAATTTATTTTTAGAAGGGAAAAAATACACAGGCTTTGGTTCTTTTAAAGAGGGTGTTGTAGTGTCTTTAAAATAAGAAATTGTCATACATTTTCAAGCAGATAGCTTTACTTATTATCTTTCAAATTCGAGAGAATAAGTAAAGCTATCTGCTTTATAATATCCTACATTCCATTCTAGTGGTCTATTTCCGGGATCATATACTGATCGTTTTCTTTTTAACAAAGGATCACCGCTTTTGATTTTTAGTTTGTCGGCTAAATCTTGGGGTGCACTAATGGCGCTAATTTCTTCTTTTGAAAGTTTGGCTACAGTGTTATAATCTTTTTCTAATATTTCATACAATGGACGTGAAAAATCCTCTTCACCTGTTAGTCCAATTCTAGGATTAAAATAAGAAATGAATAAAACGAATGGATATTTTTCACTACCTCTTAAGCGTTCCAGTTTAATTATTTTTGTTTCTTCATCAATATCAAAATAACGACACAGCTTTTCATCAGGATGAACCCAACTTATATGTAGTTCATAATCTTTAGCGGTTAATCCCATTGCTTTCATTTCTTGTGAAAAACTAAGCCAATTTGATGCTCTTGATGTGATTCCTGTTTTTTGTACAAAAGTTCCTGTTCCTTTTTTTCGAACTAATAAACCTTCGTAAACGAGCTTATTTATTGATTGTCTTAAAGTATTTCGGGATATTCCTAATTGCTTAGAAAGATCCATTTCGTTTGGGAGTTTCTCACCATTTTGTAAATTATCATTAGTTATTGCTTCTCTAAGCTGTTCTTCTATTTGAAAATGTAGCGGAATGTGACTTTTATGGTCTAGAGTAATTTTCATTAATTGATAATTCGTTAAAGTATTAATTAGTTGACAGTAATTTATTTACAACCAATGGATTCTTTGTATTGTTACTGTTGCAAAGCTAATTTTTTTTCTAATAATTCATAAAAATATTTTGTGAAGTTAATTTAATTTATTTTCTTTGTTCTGTTAGTATGTATATACATATATACATGTATACATACGGAAGTCTTTTTGAATTTTAATACTCTATTTTTTATGTCTTCGTTTTATTTAGGAATTGATATAGGAGGTTCTCATTTTTCTGGGGCGGTTTTCAACACCGCTAGTGCCAGTATTGTTGAGGGTTCCTATTGCAGTATTGCAGTTCAATCAAGTGTTGGGGCAAGTGAGTTTTTGGTTCATTTGGATGATTTAATCAAGAAGATAGTAGGAGTTTCAGGATTGTCTATACAAGATATTAGCGGAGTTGGAATAGCTGTTCCTGGTCCTTTTGATTATGATAAAGGAGTGTCTAGTATATATGGAGTTCAAAAATGGGATTCTTTGTTTGGGTTAAATTTGGCGGTCGCAATTAGAAAGTTAATAAGTGATTGTCCTGTCTATTTTTTAAATGATGCTGAAAGTTTTGCGCTTGGTGAATATAATGCTGGAGCAGCAGTGCTAAGTGATAAAACAATTCTTTTGACCTTAGGTTCTGGTTTTGGTAGTACATTTTTGGATAAAGGAATAGTACAGGTTGATAAATCTGAAGCTGTTCCTGAAAATGGATATCTATATAATATTTCATTCAAAGAAGGAATTGCAGATGATTATTTCTCAACCCGTTGGTTTATTAATTCTTGGGATAAATTAGGTAGAGAAAAAATTAATAGTGTTAAAGAAATTGCTGTTTTAGCATCAAAAAACGATGAAGATGCTATTCGCATATTTGATGAGTTTGCAGATAATTTCATTGAATTTATAACGCCTTGGTTGTCCTTGTATCAACCACATGATTTAGTGCTGGGAGGAGGAATTGCAAGAGGGAATCAATTTTTTATATCAAAAGTCCAATCTTTTTTTTCAAAAATAAACAATACAAAAATCAGTATTTGTCACTTATGGGATAAAGCTGCTATAGTTGGTGCTGCAATGCATGCAAAAAATAATTCACACAAAAATAATATGTTAGATCAGAATTTTAATTGGCGCAAAACCGAGCAATTTTTAGCTCCTGCAAAGAAAGATGTTATTAAAAGTACTTATGAGGTTTATCCATCGTTTCCGGTAGGAAGTGGTAAGATAAAGTATGGTGCTAAAGCACTTGCTCAATGGATTTCAAAACACAAAACGGTTGTTATTGATGGTTATGATGGAGTGTTTTGGGATAAAGTTGTAGAGAGTTTAGATGCTGAGTTATCTCAATTAGGCCACAAAGTTAGTTGGTTCCATTCGGATGTTGCTATGAAAACGGAGGAGGAATTAGATCAAATGTTGGTTGATAGTTTGGGTGGTGATGATCCTTTGTTTGGTAAAATTACTGAGAAAGATCTTATTGATTGGTTTGACGCGGATAAATTAAAAGCTATAAAACCTGATCCTGCTTCTGATATTAATATAGTTATGGGATCTGGAGCTGCACTTGTAGGCTGGGAAGCCCCGGTTATATATTTTGATCTTCCTAAAAATGAAATTCAATTTAGAGCTAGAGCAGGTAAGGCGACTAATTTAGGTGTGAAAAAAGTCATTGATAATAGACGAACTTACAAGCGTTTCTTTTTTATTGATTGGGTAGTTCTTAATAAACATAAAAGTAAGTTATTGCCTTTTATTGATGTTATTGTAGATGAACAAAGACCTGATGAATATTTATTTATGGAAGGTCAGGACTTAAGAGATGGATTAACTGCGATGGCATCTAATGTTTTCAGACCTCGTCCTTGGTTTGAGCCTGGAGCTTGGGGAGGTAGTTGGATGAAAGAACATATGGAGGGTTTAAATACTGATGTTGATAATCTAGCATGGTCTTTCGAGTTAATGGTGCTTGAAAATGGATTACTTTTTGAAAGTGATGGTTTTCTTCTTGAAGTTTCCTTTGATTTTATAATGTTTAACAATTATAAAGATGTATTAGGTGATTGTGCTGAAAGGTTCAAATATGATTTCCCAATTCGATTTGACTTTTTAGATACTTTCGATGGAGGTAATCTGTCGATACAATGTCATCCTAGTCCAGATTATATTAAAGAGCATTTTGGTATGCCTTTTACCCAAGATGAAACCTATTATATAATGGATTGTAAAGAAGATCCTGTGGTTTATTTAGGATTCCAAGAAGGTGTTGAAGAAGAAGAATTTCGCAACGCTCTTATAGATAGTCAACAACAAGTTAAAGAACTTGAAGTTGAAAGGTACATCCAGAAATTTGAAGCCCAAAAGCACAACTTATACCTTATTCCTCATGGAACTATACACGCCTCAGGAAGTAACAATTTAGTGTTAGAAGTAAGTAGTGCACCCTATATTTTTACATTTAAAATGTATGATTGGTTGCGATTAGATCTTGATGGAAAACCAAGACCAATAAATATCGAGCACGGAATGAACAATGTGAATTTTAATAGAAATGGTGCTTCAGTAGCTACCGAATTAATTTCGCATCCGTATGTAATTACACAAAATGATGATTTTGTTTTAGAGCATATGCCAACACATGCCGATCATTTTTACGATGTTCATAGATACCGCCTTTTTGATAAAGTACATATTAAGACAAATAATAAATGTCACGTATGGATGCTTGTAGAAGGGCAGGCTATAGAATTAGTTACCGAAAATGGTTATAAGCAAATTTTTAACTATGCAGAAACTTTTGTAATTCCTGCATCAGCAAAAAGCTATACCATAACAAACATTAGTAAAACCGGTGATGCACTTTTAGTGAAATCATTTGTTAAGTAGATAACACTTTTTATTAACCAACCAAACCATTATGAATTTATGAAACAAGACCATGTGATTGGTATGACTCCAACTTTTTTGATGTCAGCCAAATTAAAGTTATTCATTTTTATTATTTTTTTATTTAGCATCAGTCAAGTTGAAGCTCAAATTAAAGTTTCGGGTACTGTTTTAGATAGTAAAACATCCGAAACAATAATTGGTGCTACAGTTGCAGTAAAGGGAACTTTAAAAGCTACCATTACTGATGCAAATGGAGCATATAGTTTAGATGTTCCTGAAAATGCTGTTATTGTTGTATCTTTTATTGGCTATCAAAATGCTGAAAAAGCAGTCAATAAAAGTCCTGTCCTTAATTTTTCATTGATTGAACAAACCGATGTTTTAAAAGAAGTAATTGTTGTAGGTTACGGTACTCAAAAACGTTCTAATATTACTTCTTCGATAAGTAAAGTAGGGTCTGAGGTTTTTGAAAATCGTCCTGTAACTTCTGCAGCTCAAGCCTTACAAGGTACAGTTCCTGGTTTAACTATACAACAAGGATCTAATGAACCTGGGCAAGGTACGAGTATAAATATTAGAGGTATTGGAACTTTTCAATCAGGTACATATCCATTAGTTCTTATTGACGGAGTAATTGGAAGTATTGATAATATCAATCCTAATGATATTGAAAGTGTTTCGGTATTAAAAGATGCTTCGGCAACAGCGGTTTATGGTTCTAGAGCTGCTAATGGTGTAATTCTTATTACAACAAAAATGGGTAAGGGTGGTAAAATGAGAATTTCATACGATCAAATCTATGGATTACAGCAACCTACAAACATGCCTAAATATGCTAAAGCTTGGGAATATGCTGAATTAAGAAATGAAGCTTTGATTAATTCTGGATTACCAGCAAAATATACACCTGATCAAATTCGTGATTTTAGAAGCTTAGGTGACGGAACAGTTTGGTTAAAAAAATTGTACAAAGAAAGTGCACCACAATCTTCTTACAACCTAGCAGTTCAAGGTGGAGATGATAAAACAACCTATCATTTGTCTGTAGGTCATTTAAACCAACGTAGTATGTTTGAAGGTAATGATGAATTTGGAATGAAAAGAAACAATGCTCGTATGAACATTAATTCTAAATTATCAGATAAAATTACAGTTACAGCTTCAGGAGCTTATAATGGTTCTACTATTAAAGAACATGCATACTGGACAAACTGGCTTATAGAACAAGCAACAAGAATGCCTGTAATTTATGGTATTCAGGATGAACAAGGGAATTTTACATTACCTAGCGGTAGTAATTCTAATGCATTGGCCAGACTGACTAAAGGGGGGATGAGAAGATTCGAGAATGATAATTTTATTGGTAACCTTAGTTTAGAATGGGCAATTATTAAAGATCTTAAATTAAAAGGTTTTTTTGGAGCCAATGTATCTAATAACAATGCACATGAGTTTAGAAAATCAATTGATTATGCTCCGTACGCTGGAGGTGGTGACAATGAAAGTTCTGTAATGGATCGATTTGATAAAACTACTTTAATAAACTCGACTGTGACATTAAACTACAATAAAAGAATTGGAGAAAATCACGATATATCAGCCTTATTTGGAGTGAGTGAAGAAAGTAGCAAAAGAAGATGGTTTCAAGCACGTAAAATTGGAATTCCAGGTAACGAATTTGGGATGTTAGGAAATGGAGCGCTTACGGATGAGGGAAGTACTTTTGGTAACGCTGAACAATGGGGTATTCATTCTTATTTTGGTCGTTTAAATTATTCATATAAAGATAAATATATCGTAGAGGGTAATTTAAGAACTGACGGTTCTTCTCGTTTTGCTGCCGATAATCGTTGGGGAGTATTCCCATCTTTTTCTGGAGCATGGCGCATCTCTAAGGAGAATTTTATGGAATCAATTTCTAATACGTTAAGCAATTTAAAAGTTAGAGCTTCTTGGGGACAAGTAGGTAATCAAGATATTGGGTTGTACCAATACTTAAGAACTGTATCTATTAGTACACAAGCATATTCATTTAATGACAATTTAGCTCACGGAGCTTATTTTAGTCAAGCAAATCAAGATATTGCTTGGGAGAAGAGTGAAATGATTGACGTAGGTTTAGAAGCTGGTTTTTTCAAAAACAAATTGAATTTTGTATTTGAAGTATACAATAAAGACTCTAAAAATGTTTTAGTAAGCAATTTACCAGTTCCAGGAACTTATGGTAGTGGTTCTCCAGTGCAAAATATTGGATCTATCAATAATAAAGGTTACGAGTTGTCTATTAATTATTTATTTAATACAGCTGGGGTTAAACATTCGGTTACTGCTAATCTTTCTGATAACGTAAATGAAGTTACTAATGATGGTGGTAGAACTTTAATTAGTGGATTTGATGTAGTATCGATTCTTAAAAATGGTTATCCTATCAATTCCTATTATGCTTTAAAAAGTAACGGTATTTTTCAAAATGCAGATGAAGTGGCTAAAGGACCAATACAAAACTTTAACGCAGCTGGAGCTAAACCAGGTGATTTGAGATATGTAGATAGAAATGGAGATGGTGTTATTAAGGAGGAAGACGATCGTTTTATCTTAGGAAATCCATTTCCACGCTACACATTCGGATTTAACTATACTGCAAATTGGAAAGGTCTTGATTTAACTGTTTTTATTCAAGGAGTTGGAAAACGTAACACTTGGATTAGAGGAGAAGGAGTAGAAGCTTTTCATAATAGCAATGAAGGACCAGTTATGGATTATCATATTGATCGTTGGACTACGGCGAATCCTAATGCATCTTATCCAAGGTTAACTATAGGTACTGAATCGGCTAATAATGCAGCTAGATCTGATTTTTGGATTCAAAATGCAGCCTACGCTAGATTAAAAAATGTTCAATTAGGTTATACTATTCCTGAACAATATACTCAAAAGATTGGTATTAGTAAGTTTAGAGCTTATATTACAGGGCAAAATCTTTTAACACTTACTAAATTAAAAGCAGGTTATGATCCTGAAATTAATTCAGGAGATGCTACTAGCGGTCGCGTTTACCCAGTGACTAAAGTACTTGCGTTAGGTCTTAATATTAATTTTTAAAAAGAATCCAAATGAAAACAAATTATATAGTATTGGCATTTTTTCTATGCCTTCTTTTTGGATGTGAAAGTTTAGATACACCACTTTTAGATAGAGAATCAGATATTTCATTTTGGGATAAACCAGATGACGCGTTAAATGCATTAAATAGTTGTTATCCAGATTTATTTGGTGCAAATCAGTTTATATTTTCAGAGTCTTTATCTGATAATTCATACACCAAGAGCAATAATGGATCTTTAGTACGTGATGTTGCAAATGGAAGTTATGGTACTTCAGCTGATTTAGTTAGAGAAGTATGGAATGCTCGTTATGCTGGTATTAAACGTTGTAACATTTTATTAGGTAATATCGATAAAGTAAGCAATATCGATGAAAGCTTAAAGCAACGATACATTGCTGAAGCTAGAGCAATTCGTGCTTATCATTATTCTATTTTGATGAATCATTTTGGAGATGTTCCATTAGTGAAATCAGAAATTAGCATTGAAGAATCACGTACAATAGCAAGAGCTCCTAAAGCAGAAGTTTTACAATTTATTTTAGACGAATTGGACGCAGCTATGATTTTGCCTACATCCTATACTGGTCCAGATAAAGGACGTTTTACTAAAGGAGCAGTAATGGCTTTAAAAGCGAGAGTACTTCTTTGTGAAAACAGATGGAGTGAAGTTGCTCAAATTTGTAATGATATTATTAATGGAGGAGTAGCAGGAAATCTGGATTTATTTAGTAATTATTCAGGTCTTTTTAAACCAGAAAACAAAAATAACATCGAAGTATTACTTAATGTAGAGTTTATGCCTATCAATAGAGAACATGGAATTCAATATTTCTTAATACCTCCATCAATTGGTGGTTATGCAGCTATTTCACCAACACAGGAATTAGTAGATAGTTATATTTTATTAAATGGTAAAACAATTGCTGATCCATCTTATAATGAAAATAATCCATATGCTAACAGGGATCCACGTTTAGATGCGACTGTAATCAGAGACGGATCTCAACTTCAAAACCCAAATGGTTCTTTTAGTACAATAAGAACAGCTTTAGGAACAGGTACTGATGCAATTAATAATGCTTCAAATTCAACACCTACAGGTTATTACGTAGCTAAGTTTTATGATAGAACAGCTCGTAACTTGTCAAATTCAGGTTCGAATTTAATCCTTATTCGCTATGCAGAAGTATTATTAATGTACGCAGAAGCAAAGTTCAAATTGAATCAGTTTGGGGCTAATGAATGGAATGCAACGATCAAAAAATTAAGAACAAGAGCTGGTTTTACTGATCCAGCAGCATTAAACTTTCCTAATCTAACAGGAACAGCAATGGAGGAATTAATTAGAAATGAACGTCGTTCTGAGTTAGCAATGGAAGGACTTAGATTAATGGATTTAAGACGTTGGAAAATTGCAGAAAACAAGCTTAATGGTTGGATACACGGTATGAAAACAAATGAAGATGCTATTGATAATGGTTATGTTCGTATCGAAAATAGAATTTTTGACGCTGGAAAAAACTATTTGTGGCCAATTCCTCAAGCCGAGAGAGATTTGAACAAAAATCTTTCACAAAATCCTAATTGGTAATTAAAAAAAGAAATCATGAAAAAGTACTATTATATACTGTTTAATTTTGTTGCCATTTTGCTTTTAATGGGCTGTGGTAATGATGAATATGCTTTAAAAGTGGGTTTTGAAGCCCCAAAAGAACTTATAACACCAATAAATAATGAGTTTATTGTAGTTAATTTAGAAAGCAATACAAATACTTTGTTCCAATGGGCAAAATCTAGCTCTCAATATGGAGGAGTTGTATTATATGAAGTGGTTTTTGATAAGGTTAATGGTGATTTTTCAAATCCTATTGCTACAATGATGTCTTCTGGAGGTGGGGGAAATAATTATCTTTCATTAACACCTAAACAACTTGTTAATTTAGCTAAAACTGCAGGTATTGGTATTGACTCTGAAGGCCAAATTAAATGGAAGGTTTATGCTTCTCAAGGAGGTGAAAGAAAAGTAACTACCCAAGAAAATATTTTGCGTATTAAACGTCCTTCAGGAATAAGTGATATACCAAATGATTTATACGTTTACGGTGATGGTTTTGAAACCAAGACATTAGCAACCGCGATGAAGTTTAAAAAAATTGAGGATGGAGTATTTGAAATATATGCTGCTCTTACTAGTGGTTCTATAAATCTTAGTAATTCAATCAATGACGGAAAAATGTTTTATGGTCTAGATAGTCAAAATAAACTTACCGAGTCAGAAACAGCATTAGCTATTCCTGTTTCAGGAACTGGAAAAGCGTATCGTATAGTTGTAGATTTTAATTTGCTTAAAATAGTTTACACTGAAATCCAATCTATAAAAATGATTCGTACTTGGCAATACAACCTTGGGGATTTGGTTTATGTTGGTAATCACAAGTTTGAAGTAAAAAATATTTCGTTACCTTATTTTTATGATTGGGGATATCCAGAGGAAAGATATCGTTTTAGAGTAACAACAAATGCAGGAACTGAAATATGGGGAAGCTACCATAATGACGCTATGAATGCGTCAAATATTCCGGGATTAACTGCTTTTAATGTTCAACCAGATGGTAGACAACCAAGTGAATATTACAATGTTTATAACTTAGCAGATATACCAAGTCCAGGACAAAACGCAGATTGGACAGGGATGTATAAACTACCTTTAGGTTCTGTAGATAAAATAGCGGATGTAACAATCAACATGTCTCCTTCAGGAAGCTACAAGCATACTGTTTCAGTAAAATAAAATAACCGGCTGCATGCAAATGCAGCCGAAATTAAAATAATTATGAAAAATATTTATAAAATAGGAGTAGTGCTTTTTATGGCATTATTTGCAAGCTGTCAGGAAAATCAAGATACAGAACTTACAACAAGTAATCCTGATGACAATGTTCCTCAAATAAGTTATAGAGCAAAAGCAAAACAAGTTTTTGACTTAATTCAACAAAATTATAAAATAAATAGTACGGGACTTTATCTTGAGAATTTTCCAAAACAACCTGGAGATAGAGAAAGCAGTTATTTGTGGTCATTAGATGGATTATTATCAGGTGTAAATCAATTAAAAGCACTTGGATTTGATGATGTAGCTTTAGATCATTCCTTTATCGCTTTGGAGAAATATTATGATACTAGACGTTCGCCTAGCGCATATGCAGCATTTCCAGTACAATACTCTCAGGATGATCGTTTTTATGATGATAACGCCATTGTAGCTCTTGATTTAATCGAGAATTATGAAATTACTCAAAATAAGGCATATTTAGATCGTGTAAAAGCGATAGCAGTTTTTAGTTTAACAGGTGAGGATAATAAGACCGGTGGAGGATTGTATTGGAGTGAACAAAATAGAACAAATTTGAATAGTGACCTTTGTATGAAAGCAGTAAGTTCTACAGCTTTTACAGTTACTTATTTATTAAAACTATACCAACATACTAAAGATTCTCAATACTTGTCTTTTGCAACTCGTCTTTACAATTGGTTAAATTTATATATAAAAGATCCTGCAAGTAATTTATTTTGGAATGACATTAGAGTAAGGGATAATTTTGTAAATACAAGAAAGTGGACTTATAACAGTGGAGCTATGATTTCTAATAATGTTTTGTTCTATGAAATCACAGGTCAAGAGCAATATCTAACAGAAGCTCGTGCCATTGCAGCTGCAACTTTCACTAATTTTACAAGACTATTTGATAATAAACGTTTTTTTCCAGAACATGATTCATGGTTTAATGTATGTTTGTTTAGAGGTTATCTTGATCTTTTAAGACATGATACAACGGCTCAAAATTATGTAAATACATTTATTCAAAATGCGGATTATGCTTGGGAGAAAGCCCGTAATGAATATGGTCTTTTTTATGAAGATTGGTCAGGTGTTAAAGTTGGTAGAGATAAATGGTTGCTTCAACAAGCAGGTTTAGTAGAAATGTATGGACGTATTGCGTTGTTAAAAGGAGAGCATGAATAATGAGGAGAATAGTAATAGTAGTAACAACTTTATTAGCCTTACATTATTCGCAAGCTCAGACCAAAAACAAACTTTCATCTAAAATCTATAAACATAGATCAGAAGCTTTTTTTGAATTGGTAAACAACCTGTATTATATCCCTAAACATTCTTTGTTTTCGGAATATTACCCTAGTACAAATCAGCCTAATCTAAATTATTTTAATGATGGTGAAAAGGCCGCAAAGGAAGTTTCTTTTTTATGGCCCTATAGTGGAATAACATCTGCTATAAATGTGCTTTATAAATTAGATAAAAAAAAGTATAAAGCATTGCTCGACAAATTTGTTCAGTCGCAAAAACAATATTTAGATACAGTTAGAAAACCAAATGGTTATCAGGCGTATCCAACTCGTTTTGAAAAGGCTGACAGGTATTATGATGATAATGGTCTTGTAGGTATTGATTATATAGAAGGATATGCTAATACTAAAAACCCTGAATATTTAAAGAAAGCCAAAGAAGTTTTTGAATTCATTATTAGTGGTTGGGATAACACTCTTGAAGGAGGAGTAACCTGGTTAGAGGGCGTTAAAGATCAAAAACCAGCTTGTAGTAATGGCAAAGCAACTGTTCTGGCTTTAAAAATATATGAACAAACTAAGGATAAATATTATCTGGATTGGGGGTTAAAGTTTTACAATTGGATGTATACTCATTTACGAGCGGAAGAGGGAATTTATTGGAATGATATGAAAACTGCTGATCGATCCATTTTAAAAACCGCTTGGACTTACAATACAGGAACAATGTTACAAGCAGCAGTTAGTTTGTATAAGATAACAAATGACAAAAAATATTTGATTGAAGCTAAATCATTAGCCGAAGGTTCTTATAATTATTTTGGAAAAAAACAACCTGATGGAAGGATTTCTATATTAGATAATGCTTGGTTTACCACAGTATTGTTTAGAGGTTATCAAGATTTGTATGAGGTTGATAAAAATTCAAAATATATTAATACAATTATAACTAATTTAGATTACGCTTGGGAAAACGCTAAGGATAACAAAGGATTACTTTATAGTAATTGGAATGCGGATAAAGACGAGTATAAAACTCCTAAGTGGTTATTAGATCAGGCAGCAGTTGTGGAGCTTTATGCAAGATTTGCATTAATTAAGAAATAAATATAATTATAATATAAAATGAAGAAGATTGTAATCTTAGTATTTTCGGCCTTCGTAGGTCTAGCCAGTACTTCTGTAAAGGCTCAAAAAACGTATAAAAAATTATCAGACTATGTAGATCCTAATATTGGAACAGCTCACAGTCGTTGGTTTTTTTATACTCCTGCAGCTGTACCTTTTGGCTTGGCTAAATTAGGGCCTTCAACTAATGCGCACTTAGGAAATGCACAAGGTTGGGAAGCTACGGGATATGATGACAGAGATACATCTATTGAGGGTTTTGCATGTTTACATGAATTTCAAATTGGAGGTATCGTATTGGCACCAACAGTGGGTAAATTACAAACTAGACCTGGAAGTTTAGAAAATCCAGATGAAGGTTATCGTTCTCGATTTGATCGTAAGGATGAGTATGCTACTGCAGGATATTATTCTATTTTATTAAAGGATTATAATGTTAAAGCTGAACTTACGGCTACAAAAAGAGTTGGATTTCAACGTTATACTTTTCCTAAATCTTCTCAGTCTAATATTATTTTTGATATTGGAAATCGTCAAGGTGAAAGTGGTGCTGTTAAGGAATCTAAGGTTACAATTACTAAGGATGGTAGAATTGAGGGATATGTTATCACGTTACCAGAGTACGTAAAAAAATATCAAGCTGGCGCCGATGTTGCAATGTATTTTTCGGCTGTTGTAGATAAGAAACCTATTGCTTTTGGAACTTTTAATAAAAAAGAAACACGTTCAGGAGCAGTTTCGATCGAAGGGGAGGGCTCAGGTGCTTATCTTACTTTTAATACTGAGGAAAATGAGACAATTACTGTAAAAATTGGATTGTCATATACTTCTATTGCTAATGCCCGTTTAAACCTAGATACGGAAGCTAAAAAGCTTGACTTCAATAAAGCTAGAAAGCAAAGCGATCTTACATGGAATGAATCCCTAGGAAGAATTTCAGTTGAAGGAAAAAATCAAGTTGATAAAGTTAAATTCTATACAGGATTGTATCATGCCTTGTTAGGAAGAGGATTAGGAAGTGATGTAAATGGTGCTTATCCAATGAATAATGGTGGAATAGGTCAAATCCCATTGGATAAAAAAGGTAAACCACAACACCATTATTATAATACAGATGCTATCTGGGGTGGATTTTGGAATTTAACTCAATTATGGTCTCTAGCATATCCTGAGTATTATGCTGATTGGGTTCAAGCTCAATTACTTGTATATAAAGATGCTGGTTGGCTGGGTGATGGAATTGCTAACAGTAAGTATGTTTCAGGGGTTGGGACTAATTTTACGGGACTTGCAATTGCTTCTGCTTACAATAGTGGAATTCGAAATTTTGATGTTGAAAAAGGATATGAAGCGGCTCTAAAAAATGAACTAGAATGGAGAGGAAGAATCGAAGGTGCTGGTAAAATGGACGTGCAACAATTTGTAGAATTGGGATACTCTCCTCAAATAGACAATATAGGATTTGATACTAATGCTAAAGGTTCTGGATTTTCGGCATCTCACACATTAGAATATTCTTATAGCGCTTATGCTGTTGCACAATTTGCAAAAGCCTTAGGGAAAACTAAGGATTATGAAAAATTAATCAAATTGTCAGAAGGATGGAAATTACTTTATGATAAGGAAACTAAATTTATTAGACCTAAACATGAAGATGGTAAATTTGTTGCCAATTTTGACCCATCACAGCCTTGGAGAGGTTTTCAAGAAGGAAATGCATGGCAATATACTTTTTATGTGCCTCACAATGTAACTGAATTGGTTGCTACTTTAGGTAAGGATACCTTTAACAATCGTTTGAATGATATTTTTGAAAAATCTCAAAAAAATGTTTTTGGAGGTGGTACTAAAATTGATGCTTTTGCGGGTTTATCAGGATTTTATAATCATGGAAATCAACCTAATCTGCATATTTCTTGGTTGTTTAATTATTCTGGGAAACCTTATTTGACTCAAAAATGGGTTCATGCTATTTGTGATGAATTTTATGGAACTGAAGGTATTCATGGATATGGATACGGACAGGATGAAGATCAAGGTCAGTTAGGAGCATGGTATGTTATGTCTTCAATAGGTTTATTTGACGTAAAAGGACTTACAGATATTAATCCTTCTTTTCAAATAGGAAGTCCATTGTTTGACAAAGTAATCATTAAACAAGCCAAAAAATCTGGACGCAAAAATTTTGTAATTGATATAGCTAACAATTCAAAATCTAATGTGTATCTACAAGACGTGAATTTAAATGGGAAACAATTAGATAATTTATCTATTGACTTAAAAGATATTACAAAAGGTGGTGTTTTGAAAATCAATGTAGGAAGTGAACCAAGTAACAAGTGGTCTAATTAATAATTTAAGTGTAATATGAATAATTCAAAATCAATAGTTATTAAGCTATTCCCAATTTTATTTGGTTTCTTTATCATGGGGTTCTGCGATCTAGTAGGTATTTCGGTTACTTATGCTCAGGAACAGTTTAATTGGAGTGAAACACAAGCAGGATTTTTACCTTCTTTAGTTTTTTTATGGTTTTTTATTTTGTCTATTCCTGCTGCATTAGCGATGGATAAATACGGGAGAAAAAATCTTGTTTTATTGGGATTAGTATTTACTTTGATAGCAACATTTATTCCTATTATTTCCTTTACGGAATCGACATGTTACATTACCTTCATCCTTTTAGGGGTGGGAAATACCATATTACAAGTGTCTCTAAATCCTTTGATTACTAATGTGGTGAGTGGTAAACAACTAAGTAGTTTTATTACTGGGGGACAATTTATTAAAGCAATTTCATCTTTTACAGGACCATTAATTGTGGGCTATTTTTCTTTGCAATATGGTTCATGGGAAAAAAGTTTTTATGTATACACTGCAATAACTTCTATATCTCTAGTTTGGTTGTTTTTTACAAAAATTGAAGAATCAGCACAAGAGGGAAAAACAGCAAGTTTTAGTAAAACACTAGGCTTGTTAAATAACTCTAATATATTGTTGTCTTTTTTAGGTATTTTATGCGTGGTAGGTTTGGATGTAGGAATGAATACAGTAACCCCTAAATTATTGATCGAAAGAGTGGGACTGGCTAAGGAAGCAGCAACTTACGGAGCTAGTTGGTATTTTGCCGCTCGTACCATAGGTACTGTTTTTGGAATTTTTCTTTTAGCAAAGTTTTCAGAAAAATCTTTTTTCAAAATCAATATGATGGTAGTTGGGCTAGCCCTAGTAGGTTTATTGTTTGTGCAAGAACAAATGGTGATCTTAGCTTTAGTTAGCGTAGTGGCATTTGCTTCATCAAGTATTTTTGCAGTAATCTATACACTAGCCATAAAATCACAACCTTCATTAACAAATGAAATATCAGGATTAATGATTACAGGTGTTGCAGGAGGTGCAATAGTTCCGCCTTTGATGGGATTTGCTACTGATGCACTAGGCTCGCAGCAAGGTTCATTAGTAATACTTTTATTGTGTAGTGCTTATTTGCTTTTCTGTTCGTTTAAATTAAATTCTTCCAGTTAAAAATAATTTATAAAGCAATTTATAATTAAATGTAGTTTTTTTTTATTGTTAATTTGTACTGTTAATCTTGTACGAATTTGAAACCGTCTCTTCTCCATACGAGACGGTTTCTTTTTTTCTAAGACGTAGTATTTTTTTAGATACTTCCATTATAAAAATCCGCCACCTTGTGTTTCATTAGTGTCTCTAGTTTTTCTTTGTACAGCTTTGTTTTTACCAGTACCAAAACGATAATTAAAACCAACATAAACAGAACGGCTTTCCCAATTGAATTGGCCATATTGATCTTTAGGAATTTCTCCTGTAAAACGATAGCGCATCGTTTTAAATAAATCACTAAATTTTAGAGTCACTGTTCCATTTCCTTTTAGAATAGTTAGACTTGAACCTAAATCTGCTTTCCACATTGGTTTACCTAATAATTGTAAACCTAAATCGCGACCTCTATACATTCCGAATAATTGGAAACGTAAATTTTTTGTTGCTTTGAATGTGTTGTTAATACGAGCATTAAAGGCTGTTACATCAGCCGAAACAGCTTCGTCAGAAACGACTCCTCTGATTTTTTTATTATAGGCATCTAAGCTAATATTAGAACTAAACCATTTAGCAAAATCCAAAGTAGATGAAATTTCAAATCCATAAGCATTGTTGTCATTTAAGTTAGCATAAGATAGAATCTGCTTGGACGCATCATTAGGATTTTCATATAAATTTCGTGTGATTTCAGAATTAATTCTTCGGTAGAAAAAGCCAGTAGTTATAGAACCATTTTTTAATTTTCGAGTATAATTCAACTCATAAGAATAGGTAAATTGAGGCTGTAAAGCAGGATTTCCTTCGGAGTCAATTTGTGGCGTACTCCATTCTCTAATCGGATTTAATTGATTAATGCTTGGTCTGTCCACACGTTTAGATACACTTAAATTAAATGAATTCTTTTCGCTTGGAGAATAATTCACATAGGCTGAAGGATATACATTAAAAATATTGGTGTCAAAAGAAGCGCTTTCATCTTCTTTATTAAAAACAGCTTTGGCTTCAAAATGTTCTAAACGAGTTCCTGCTTGAATGTTCCATTTGCCCCATTGTTTGGAATAGGTCGCATAGGCTGAATAGATATTTCGGTCAAAAACAAAGTCGGAATTAGGAATTTCGTCAACCTTGAATTTGTTCTTTGTACTTTCAATTCTGCTTTCTAATCCAAGCTCTAATTTGCTGCTTTCGCTTATTGGATTTACATAGTCTAAATTTACTAAAGTGTTATTTCCTTTGGTGTCAATGTAATTGGTTTTTGGGGTGTATATATAAAAAGCGGCGTCTTCAATATTTTTAGTATTGTTTTGATTGATTTCCAGTTCCAGTGTGTGTCCTTCTTTTTTAAAGTTCGTTTTATAATCTAAGTTATAGGTTTGTCCCAGGTTGTCAACTGCATTTAAGAATAATTGATTGATGTCTTCTTGATTCACAAAGTCGATGTAAGTTTCCGAAAAGCCTTTTGCATCGAAAAAATTTTGATTGGTATAAAAGGAGATGGTGTTTTTTTCGTTCCAATAGAAATCAAAGCCCACTTTGGCAAGGTGTGAAGTGTTTTTATCTGTAAAAACATATTTCTGAAAATCTTCTTCGCCAGGTTCGGTAGTATTGATGTAGCCATCATTGTTGTATTTTCCATGATTCAATCCATAATTCGCAAACCAATTGAATTTTCCTGATTTATAATTCATATCAAAAGATGAATTTACTTTTGGCGTTATAGCAAATGTAACTCCGTTATTCACGCTTCCATTAAAGCCAATTTTTGTGTTTTTATTTAAAACAATGTTGATCATGCCGCTCATTCCTTCTGGATTGTATTTGGCCGAAGGATTTGTGATGAGTTCAATTTGCTTAATGGAGGCCGATGGAATTTGTTGAAGCACTTGTGCTGCATCCATGTTGGTCGGTTTTCCATCAATTAGGATTTTTACATTAGAGTTTCCTCTTAAACTTATAGCGTTTGTTTGAGGATCAACACTTACAGAAGGAATGTTGTTCATGATTTCGGCAGCTGTTGCTCCAGCAGATATTAAATCTTTCCCCACGTTGATTACTTTTCTATCGATTTTTTGCTCTACGATCGACTTTTCACTCACAATTTCTACGCTTTTCAATTCAATAGCATCTTCTTCAATGGCTATGGTGTTGAGGTTTAAAGTTCTGTTTTTTTCAGAAAGTGAAATCATTTTACTGACCGTTTTGTAACCCATAAATTGTATTTCTATTTTATAAGTTTCCAATTCTAAGTTTTTGAATAAGAACAAACCTTTTTCGGAAGTAACACCGCCCGTGATTACTTTGTTGTTTAGTAGTATTGAAATATTTACAAACGGTAAAGGTTCATTTGTTTTTTTGTCGATAACCTTTCCTGAAATACTTCCAGGAGCTTCTGTCGCAGGAATGGGGTTTGGATGTTTAGCTGTCATGGATACGATGTTTCCAATGAAGCAAAGTAATAAGAGTTTTAGTTTCATGATTGTATTTTTTTGAATTTTTGTTTCTAGTTGATAATGCAAATATATATCTTTTAGATAATACTTTGCAATACATAGTACTGTTTTTTATAAAAAAATAATCTCTTACAAATTAATGGGCTCGAATTAGAAGGTTTTTTGGGGAAATTTATCTTCTTTTCTGATTTTCATATCCGTCTATAATGATTATCTTTGCGCACTTTAAAAATTCATATACAAAATGACATTATCACAAACACTTACGCCATCTATAAAAAATGCTATTCAGGTTTTGTTCGACATCGAAGTTGATAAAGTTGAATTTCAGGCAACACGTAAGGAATTTGAAGGCGATATTACGATGGTGATTTTTCCTTTGTTGAAAATCATAAAAAGCAATCCAGTAGAATTAGGGAATAAAATAGGAAACTATTTAGTAGAAAATGTAGCTGAGGTTGCCAAATTTAATGTGGTTTCTGGGTTTTTAAATATTGTAATTTCGGATACTTATTATTTGAATTTTTTCAACGAAATTAAAGATGATGTTAACTATGGTTTTGTAACTCCAAGTCCAGATGACAAAGCTGTTATGGTAGAATATTCTTCTCCCAATACAAACAAACCATTACATTTAGGTCACGTTCGTAATAATTTATTGGGTTATTCGGTAGCCGAAATTATTAAAGCTTCGGGTAAAAAAGTATATAAAACACAAATTATCAACGACAGAGGTATTCATATCTGTAAGTCGATGTTAGCTTGGCAAAAATTTGGTAAAGATCAAACTCCAGAATCTACTGTTTTAAAAGGGGATAAGTTGGTTGGAAATTTCTATGTAGCTTTTGATAAAGCATATAAAGAAGAAATTAACCAATTAATGACTGAGGGAAAAACCGAAGAAGAGGCAAAAAAACAAGCACCAATTATTTTAGAAGCCCAGGATATGCTTCGCAAATGGGAAGCTGGAGATGAAGAGGTAGTGTCTCTTTGGAAAACAATGAACCAATGGGTTTATGATGGTTTTGCTACAACCTATAAGAATATGGGTGTTGATTTTGATAGTTATTACTACGAAAGCAATACTTATTTGTTAGGAAAAGATGTAGTTCAAATGGGATTGGAAAAAGGAATTTTCGAAAAAGATCCTGATGGTTCGGTTTGGATTGATTTGACTGCTGAAGGTTTGGACCGAAAAATTGTATTGCGTTCAGATGGTACAGCGGTTTATATGACTCAAGATATTGGAACGGCTATCCAACGTGTAAAAGATATGCCGGATGTAGGAGGGATGGTTTATACAGTAGGAAATGAGCAGGATTACCACTTTAAAGTGTTGTTTTTAATCCTGAAAAAATTAGGTTTTGAATGGGCTGATAATTTGTTCCACTTATCGTACGGAATGGTGGATTTACCTTCTGGAAAAATGAAATCTCGTGAAGGAACTGTAGTTGATGCCGATGATTTGATGAAAGATATGAGTGATACTGCTCAGCAAATTTCGGAAGAATTAGGGAAACTAGATGGTTATTCAGATGAAGAAAAAGCTAAGTTGTACAAAACTATCGGAATGGGAGCTTTGAAATATTATATTCTAAAAGTAGATCCAAAAAAACGTATTTTGTTCAATCCTGAAGAATCAGTCGATTTTGCTGGGAATACAGGGCCTTTTATTCAATATACTTATGCTCGTATTCAATCGATTATAAGAAAAGCTGATTTTGACTTTTCGAATGTAACTTCCATTGATAGTATTCATGAAAAAGAGAAAGAATTGCTAAAACAATTACATTTGTTCCCTGAGTTAATTCAAAATGCAGCTCAAAATCATAGTCCGGCTTTATTGGCTAATTATACCTATGATTTGGTTAAAGAATACAATTCATTCTATCAGGCGGTACCCATTTTAGGTGAAGCCGATTTAGAAATTAAAAAGTTCCGTGTTCAATTGTCTAAAAAAGTTGCGGACACAATTGCAGCATCTTTCAGACTTCTAGGAATTGATGTTCCAGAGAGAATGTAATTACAGAATTTAAACGGCTTCTTTTTGAGGTCGTTTTTGTGTTTAATAAAGTGTAAAATCAATGCCAATAAACTAATTATGTAATTGTCTAATTATCTAATTAGTTTATCTTTGCATTTCAAAAAAAATAACAATATCATGTTTGATAATTTAAGTGATAAATTAGACAAAGCCTTTCATATACTAAAAGGTCACGGTAAAATTACCGAAGTTAACGTTGCAGATACTTTAAAAGAAGTACGTCGTGCTTTGTTAGATGCCGATGTGAACTTTAAAATTGCTAAGGATTTTACGGCTAGAGTAAAAGACAAAGCAATTGGTCAGGATGTATTAACTACTTTACAACCAGGACAATTATTGGTTAAATTAGTAAAGGATGAGTTAACAGAATTAATGGGTGGTGATGTTGCAGGAATCAATTTGCAAGGACAGCCAACAGTAATTTTGATGTCTGGTTTACAAGGTTCTGGAAAGACTACTTTTTCTGGAAAATTGGCTAATTACCTTAAAACAAAGAAAAATAAAAAGCCGCTTTTAGTAGCTTGTGATATTTATCGTCCTGCGGCTATTAATCAGTTGCATGTAGTAGGAAATCAAATAGGAGTTGATGTTTATTCGGAACCAGATAATAAAAATCCTGTAGTTATTGCCGAAAATGCGATTGCTTTTGCAAAAGCAAACGGTCTGAATGTAGTGATTGTCGATACGGCTGGTCGTTTGGCTGTTGATCAGGAAATGATGGGCGAAATTGCACGTGTTCATTCTGCCATTAAGCCACAGGAAACTTTATTTGTTGTGGATTCGATGACAGGTCAGGATGCTGTAAATACTGCAAAAGCATTCAACGATATCTTAAATTTTGATGGAGTTATCTTAACCAAATTAGATGGTGATACCCGTGGTGGAGCTGCTTTGTCTATCAAATCGGTGGTAAACAAACCAATTAAATTTGTAGGTACAGGTGAAAAGATGGAAGCTATTGATGTTTTCTATCCAGACCGTATGGCTGAGCGTATTTTAGGGATGGGAGATGTTGTTTCCTTAGTAGAAAGAGCTCAGGAACAATTTAATGAAGAAGAAGCTAGAAAGTTACAAAAGAAAATCGCTAAGAATGAATTTGGTTTTGACGATTTCTTGGCTCAAATTCAGCAGGTAAAGAAAATGGGTAATATGAAGGATTTGGTTGGAATGATACCAGGTGCTTCAAAAGCTATGAAAGATGTACAAATTGAAGATGATGCTTTCAAACATATCGAAGCCATTATTTATTCAATGACTCCTGAAGAAAGAAAAAAACCTGCCTTGATTGATGTAAAAAGAAAAAACAGAATTGCAAAAGGTTCTGGAACCAAGGTGGAGCAAGTGAATCAATTGATGAAGCAATTTGACCAAATGAGCAAAATGATGAAGATGATGCAAGGTCCGGGAGGAAAAAACTTGATGAAAATGATGGGTGGTATGAAAGGGATGCCAGGTGGAATGCCAGGAATGAGATAAGATTTTTGTTTTAAAGTTTAAGGTTCAAAGTTTAAAGTTGTTGAATCTTAAACTTTAATTTTAAATAGAAATAACAATTAAAATTTTGGTTTAACTTTTAGTTGGGTTACCTACAGGAGAACTTTAAACTTTAAACTTTAAACTTTTTAAACTAAAAAAGAAAGATGCAAATACTAGACGGAAAAAAAACTTCGGAAGATATTAAAAATGAAATTGCTGCTGAAGTACAACAAATGAAAGCCAACGGCGAAAAAGTGCCTCATTTAGCTGCAGTAATTGTTGGTAACAACGGAGCAAGTTTAACATATGTAGGAAGTAAAGTTCGCTCTTGTGAGCAAATTGGTTTTGATTCTACATTGGTAGCTTTACCAGAAGAAACGACAGAAGCTGAATTGTTAGCAAAAATAAAAGAGTTGAATGAAGATGATAATCTAGATGGTTATATCGTTCAACTGCCTTTGCCAAAACATATCGACGAAGAAAAAATCCTTCTAGCTATTGATCCGCAAAAAGATGTTGATGGTTTCCATCCTACAAACTTTGGGCGTATGGCACTTGAAATGGAAACTTTTTTACCGGCTACTCCTTTTGGAATTATGGAGTTGTTAGAGCGTTATAAAGTGGAGACTTCAGGAAAACACACCGTTGTAATTGGTCGTAGTCACATTGTAGGTCGTCCTATGAGTATTTTGATGAGCCGTAAAGGTAATCCTGGTGATTCAACAGTTACTTTGACTCACTCTCGTACTAAAAACTTAGCAGAGTTTACAAAAAATGCTGATATTATCATTACTGCTTTAGGAGTTCCTGAATTCTTAAAAGCGGATATGGTAAAAGATGGAGTTGTAATTATCGATGTGGGAATTACTCGTGTTGAGGATGCTTCTAATTCAAAAGGTTATGTAATTAAAGGAGATGTTGATTTTGAAGGTGTAAGTAAAAAATCTTCTTTCATCACTCCTGTTCCAGGTGGAGTAGGACCAATGACAATTGCAATGTTATTAAAAAATACGCTTTTGGCTAGAAAAATCAGAAGTAGAAAATAAAATAGCGATAAACAATGTTTATAAGCCTTAAACGAAAGTTTAGGGCTTTTTTTATCTTAAAAATTGCATAAATTTTGTTGAAAATAACTTCTCAATACAATTTAATGGAATACTTTTGCAGCACTTTAAAAAACTCAATCCGCAGTGGACGATTATTATTCGGAAAAACTAGTATAATATAGCTTTTGAAATAGGTTTCAAAATGCTATTAACCCTTTTATAGCATTTTTTAATGAGAGCATTTTATAAAAATAATAACGGATTAATTGAAGTTGAAGCATGGACTCCTAATTGCTGGATCAATGTTGAATGTCCAACAAAGTCAGAAAAAAAATATTTACTTGATGAACTTCAAATTCCTGAAGCCTTCTATAATGATATTGCAGATATTGATGAAAGACCTCGTATTGAAGTCGAAAATGGATGGACGCTTATTATTCTTCGTATTCCAGTAAAAAGTAACGATGTAAAACTACCGTTTCAAACAATTCCAGTAGGAATCGTTTTTAAAGGCGAAATTTGTGTTACAATTAGTTTTCAAGAAACCGAAATGCTTACTGACTTTGTAGCTTACACTAAACGTAAACGAATCAATATCAAAGACAATTTTGATTTGGTTTTAAAATTATTATTGTCTTCTAGTGTTTGGTATTTGAAATATTTGAAACAAGTAAATCAAAAAATAAAATTAGCCGAAAATAATCTTGAAAAGTCTATCAAGAATGAAGAATTGCAAGCTTTATTGCAAATCGAAAAATGCTTGGTTTTCTTCATGACTTCCTTAAAAGGGAATGATATTTTATTGCATCGAATTCGAAATATCAAATCACAAAAAGAAAATTTTGATCCTGAATTGCTAGAAGATGTGGAAATTGAATTGCGTCAGGCTCAGGAAACTACAAATATTTACAGTGATATCTTAACGGGAACTATGGATGCCTATGCATCGGTTATTTCAAATAATATGAATACGATAATGAAGCAAATGACTTCTATTTCGATTATATTAATGATTCCAACCTTGATTGCAAGTTTGTACGGAATGAATGTGCCTAATAATTTAGAAAACAACCATTATGGCATTTGGATTATCATTTTTATTTCGTCTTTGTTGTCTCTTTTTGGAGTGCTTTTGTTTAAGCGTAAAAGATGGTTTTAAAGACTTCAGTATTAATTTTGGAGTTGGCTTTGTTTGGCTATTAATTCTTCCAAATTTTTCAATACAACGGGTTTGGTTATAAAATCATCCATACCCATAGAGATTGCTTTTATTTTATCTTCTTCAAAGGCACTGGCGGTAACCGCAATTATAGGTGTTGGATTTATTTGGTATTTGGGTAAAGAATGGATTTTTTCGGTAGCTTGAAAACCGTCCATTTCTGGCATGTGTAAATCCATGAAAATGATGTCATAGTCGTTTTTTTCATAAAGACTTAGAGCTTCAAATCCATTTTTAGCAATGTCTGCGCTTATATTTATTTTGTCTAATAATTTCTTTAAAACCTTTTGATTGATAATATTATCTTCTACAATTAATGATTTTTGAATATTTTTACTTTCTAGATTAGTAATGTTGGTCTTTGGAATTTCAATTCCAGTGGTGGACGTGTTAATGTCCAGGGGAATATCAAAACAAAAACAGGAACCTCCTTCTTTCCGAGCAGTAATTTTTAATTTAGAACCACCCATTAGCTGAATCAATTGATTTGAAATAGTGAGTCCTAATCCAGTTCCTCCGTATTTTCGAGTAGTCGTTAAATCGGCTTGTTCAAAGGCAAGAAGTAATTGCTCAATTTTATGAGTCTCAATTCCTATACCCGAATCGATAATTCGGAAATTAAGGTGTTGAATGTTATTTTCGGTTTTGATTAATTGCACATCAAGTTTTACTTTGCCTTCGGCGGTAAACTTAACGGCATTGTCTAATAGATTGATAAGTACTTGTTGTAATCTTAAATTGTCACATAGAATGGTGCTGTTGATGTTTCTATCAAAACTAAATTCAAGAGCGATGTTTTTGTCTTTAACACGGTACTCAAACAAACGAATTAGTTTTGATAATTCTTTTTTAAGATGGATAGGGTATTTTTCTAATTTCATTTTACCCGCTTCCATTTTAGAATGATCTAAAATCATATTGACTATTCCTAGTAAATGGTTGGCGCTGTGTTCGGCTATTTCTATATATTCTGTTTGATCAGTGTTTAAAGGACTCGTTTTTAAAATATTAAGCATGCCAATTACACCATTAAGAGGCGAACGAATTTCATGACTCATATTAGCCAGAAACTGCGTTTTAAATTTAGCTGTATTATTGGCTATTTCAGTGTTTTTTTCAAGAGTTATTACGTTTTCAACTAGTCTTTCTTTTAAAATTTTGTAGCTGGTAAACAAGAAATCAATTTCTTTAATGGATGATTTTTCAGTTAAAATAGAACTTGAATTTTTAAAATTGGAAAAAATAAATTGGGACATATCTAAGGACAAAGACTTGATGTCCTTGGTAAAATATTTGGAAATGTAGATACATAAAAATAGTGCAATTATTATCATTACGATGGTTTGTCCTATTTGCATGTATAATAAATACTTTTTTAATTGTTGGATTCTAGACTCATTTTGATAGATAATTTGATGAAGATTGTTTTCTATTGCCTCGTTTAAACGGTTTATTTCACCATAAATTCCCTGATTTGGAGATATTCCAAGTCTATTACTAAGAATGACTAATTGGTCGAAATAATATTTGTATTCTCTTAATGTGTGTTTTGTATTTGGACTTAGTTCAGCTAAACGAATTGTTTGATTGAATAATTGTTGATGTTTATCGATATAGGTTTGTTCAGAACGTAATAAATAATCTTTTTCATGGCGACGAAATTGTAATATGTAATTTTCGTTTAAATCTTTATTTTCTTCTAAAAGGTGTGCTTTTTCACGCATTTTACCTTCAACGCCGTAATCTTTAAATCCTCTTTTCAGTGCGATTTTTTTATACAAGGCCACATTTTTGATGAGACTATCAATTTGAATGAAAAGATTGTTTTGTATGCTAGAATCGACGTTAATGTATAAATATTTCGATTCCTTAAAAATTTGATTGAGTTCTTCTCGCTGCTTTTTTAAATTAGAAAGGTATTCTTTTAAGTCCTTTTGACTTTGGTTAATGTAAAAGTTTTTTTCTTTATAACCATACAGTAAGAACGTTTGAAAACCTTTTATGTTTGCACTGAAATCTTGTGAAACCCTAAATGATTGATAACTATAATTGTTGAGATTGTCAATTTTACGATCAATTGTTAGGTAGGTAAGAAACCAAATCAAGATGATTAGAATCATCAATGAAAATGATATAAAGATTTGGACTCTAAAATCACGAACGTTTGGGGCTGAAAATTTCAATTTCGAGGAGGTATTTGTACGCGTAAAATTATAATGTAAAAGTAGGTTTTAGATTAATTTTGATAGAAGAAATAGTTAATTTATTGTTGTTTTTGATTTTTTTAAATTCCAAAATATTTGATAGAATAGCTATTTTATCAGGAACTCTTAGAAACACTTCTGATTGTAGTTTTTGTTTCAGTAATAGGATATACCTCGAAGTAGATAAAACAAGTACGTATCGTTTTTATTAATGCTATGTAAAGTGTATTTTTAACATTTAATTGTGGTTTTTTTCTGATTTTATGTTTAAGTTTGGTGTTGTTTGACAAAAAAAACTTTCAAAATCTAACCTTTTACCAACCAAAAATTATGAAAAAAAGCTTAACTCTTCTTGTCCTGCTTCTTATAAGCAGTGCGATTTTCTCGCAAAAAATAATTGAGAAACCCGACTACGGTTTTAGCAATCTTCCGGGAAAACTAACAAAAATTGAATTGACTGATTCGGCTACGATCATTCATTTTTATATTAAATATCCAACAGGAGCCTGGATTTTTATTCCTAAGGAATCTTATATCCAAGATGTAAACGGAGGCGAAAAATATTTTGTTACCAAAACCGAAGGGATTCCTTTAGGGGAGCGTTATACCATGACAGAAAGTGGAGAAGTAAGTTATCAATTGCATTTTCCGAAATTAAATGCTTCTGTCGATAAAGTTGATTTTGGAGAGGCCAATGAAGGTGGAAACTGGACTGTATATGATATTGTAATTAATAAGCAAGAAACTGTGTCAATTTTGCCAAAAGAATTACAAGGCAATTGGTTGCAAACAGATGGAAGCAATCAATGGGATTATAGTTTTTATGCTCATCAGGCCGTTGTAGATCAAGGTGTTTGGAATTATATAAAAGTGGAGAAGAAAAAGAATAATTATACGATAGTTCTTGAAAACAAAGGAAAGCTTAAAACAATATATGCCCAGATTGATAAAAAAGGAAATCTAAGTTTAGGTGAGGATAAACAAAATTTAAAAATGTATAGCACAAATAAAGTAGATAATCCAAATTATAAACCAGTTCATGATGAGGTATTTACCGATGCAATTTTTAAAACTGATTCAGCAACGTATTCCGGAGTTATAAAGGGGTTTTCTCCAAGGGCTGGGAAAAAAACAGGAATGATTCATGTGCAGAATGTTTTTGCTTCTAACCAAGATTCTTATTTAGTTGAAATTGCAGCTGATGGAAGTTTTTCGGTGAAGTTTCCAATTAATCATCCCCAAACCATTTATGTTGACTTATTAGGAAATCGATTATCTGTTTTTGTAGAACCAGGAAAAGAAACGTTTCAATTAATTGATAGAGATGTCTCTCTTTTTATGGGGGACTGTGCCAGAATAAATTCGGATCTTTTAAGTTTTGGCGATCCTTATAGACAATACGAAGCATATAGAGAACTTATGGGCTTAATTTTAGAAACCAGTCCTGAAGATTACAAAAAAGCTTGTTTAAATATAAAAGACAACCAACTTCAAATTGTTGAGGCGATGTCTAAAAAACAATTTATCAGTCAAAAAGCGCTTCAAATTAAAAAACTGGATGTTGAGTTTTTATGTTATGAGCAAATATTGAGTTATGAAATGAATAGAGAATCAGCAGAAGGAAGTAAATTATTTGGTACATCAACATCTGTCCAAAAATCAGTAGATTTTAAATTAGATAAATCCTATTTTGATTTTATAACACCATCTGTTTTAAATAATGAATTAGGAGTATTGTCTAACAATTACTATTTTTTTATAAATAGATTGAGGTTTGCTAATATTTTTAGGAATGCTAATTCAGTACGTTATTCTTATAATTCTTTTTATGAAAACATCGAACTTCTTCAAAAATCTGGAATTACTTTAACAGCCTTGGAATTGCAGATGATAGCCGAAGGCAAAGAAATTGATAAAACATTCAAGAAATCAATTGATTTTTATAATGCAAATCAAAGTGGAATTCAAAAATTTATAGAGAAGCACAAAGAAGTTTATACCAAATTGCAAAAAGACAAGCCTAATATTAATGTTACAATCCATGATTTAGCAACTTATTTAAAAAGTCAAGGAATTGTTTTTACTCCTGAAGAAAAGGAATTGCTGTCTGCTTTCAAATCAGCTCAAGCGACAAAAAAGGAAATAGCTATTCAAAAAGCATATTTTGAAAAATATGGTGAAAGTTTAAAGCAATTTAATGAAAAGTATAAAGCAAATTTTCAAGAAATTGAAGCAGAAAAACGTTTTGAAGAGTACGCTGAAATTGATTTCCAGGAGTTAAACAATAAATTAAATGATGTATTTGGTACAAAGGAATCTTATGTTTTTGATGTAATTACATTGCAAAAACAATCTGGAGATTTAGAAAGAAATTTTATTCCATATAGTGTTAATCAATTAAAATGGATACAAGGAAAGATCAACAATCCTTTTTTATCCAATTATATTGTTTATGAAAATGATAAGCTAAAAAATAAACTGGAAGCTAATAAAACTAAAACAGGTTTTACAGTAAATCAATTAAAGAAATCGGCAGGCGATGAGCTTTTTGATTCTATGATCGCTAAGTTTAAAGGCAAAGTCATTTATGTTGATTTTTGGGCAACCTGGTGTGGTCCTTGTAAACAAGGAATTAAAGAAATTGCCCCATTAAAGGAAGATATGAAGGATAAAGATGTGGTCTTTTTATATATTACAGGAGAAACATCTCCGTTAAAAACTTGGGAAAATTCTATTCCAGATATCAAAGGAGAACATTATAGAGTTACAGCAGACGAATGGAATTATTTGACTCAAAAGTTCAACATTTCAGGTATTCCACATTATGTATTAGTGAACAAAAATGGAGAAGTTGTCAATCCTAAGTTGGGACATAACTCTAATGAATCACTGAAACAAATTTTAGAGAAGGAGATGTAATTTTAATATAAACAATAAATATTGTAAACTCCCTGTAATTTTTTCAGGGAGTTTTTTATTAAATAAATGTAAATTAAGTTTGTCAATTAAAAATAAACTATAACTTTGCATTTCAAAGTACTTTAATTATGAATCAAAAGCACCAAGAAGATTTATCACATATTCGTTCCATGATGGAACGTTCTTCACGATTTATTTCCTTAAGTGGACTCTCAGGCGTATTTGCAGGACTTTCAGCTCTAATAGGAGGTTTGTATATCTGTTTACTGTTAGAGCAAAATGGGATGAAATGTTATGGTATTGAAAACTATTCATTTTCAAAGGACTTGATTTTGCAATTGATCCAAGTAGGAGTTATGATTTTTGTTTTTGCATTAGGTTTCGGAATTTTGTTTACTGTTAGAAAAAGTAAAAAGAATGATTTGCCTATTTGGACTTCCAGTACTAAGAATATGTTGATTAACTTAGTTATTCCTTTATTCGTAGGAGGAATTTTTTGTTTAGGCTTATTATATCACAATGTTCCTTTTTTAATAGCATCAGCTACCTTAGTTTTCTATGGTTTAGCTCTTGTAAATGCAGAGAAATATACTTTTTCGGATATTAAATATTTGGGTTACCTCGAAATACTTTTAGGTTGTATTTCGATGTTTTTTATTGCTTATGGTTTGTTGTTTTGGATTTTCGGATTTGGTGTTTTACATATTTTGTATGGTTTGATTATGTTCAAAAAATACAAATAAGTCATTATAACATGGGGATGATAGATAAATTAAATAAAGATTTCGAAAGTCGTGTACGTTTAGGTATCATGTCGGTACTAATGGTAAACGATTGGGTAGATTTTACTGAAATGAAATCGCTATTAAATATAACCGATGGTAATTTAGCTAGTCATTCTAATGCATTGGAGAAATCTCAATATATTGAAGTAAAGAAGGAATTCGTAGGGAAGAAACCTAAAACATCGTATCGAGTAACTAATTTAGGACGAGTAGCGTTTAGCGCTCATCTTAATGCTTTGGAAAAATTATTTAAGTCTTAATTACCTTTTTTTTAATCAATAACTTTGAAACACAAAGTACTTTTAAATTTTAAATTATGAAAAAAATCCATTTTATCTTAGCGAGTAGCTTACTTTTTACACTTCTTTTTTATAATGAAGGTGTAGGAGTGAATTTAGCCATTTTTGGTTTTGCACTTACAACCATAATTTGTTATTACTTCCATGAGCAACTTAAATCAAGGACTCATTTAGTATTAGTCATAACCTCTATTTTGTCTAGTTTTGCCTTTGCATGGTATGGCGATTTTGCTTCTTTTTTAGCGTTGAGTTTATCCATTATTTTTTTACAGTTTAAGACTCAAGAACCCAATTTGAAAATGTTGCAAGTAATTCCTCTTGTGTTTTTAAATGGAATCACAACAATGGGTAGGGTATTTATGTTTAGTCAGTATATCCCAAAACGTCAAGTAAACAATGGATTTGCTAAAAAAATAATTGCTTATTTTGTAATTCCTACTGTGTTTTTAGGATTGTTTCTTATTGTTTACACTTTTGGAAGCAAGCATTTTTCGGCTCTGTTTACAGATTACTATTTAGATGTTGATATTTGGGATTTAATTCTAATCGCTGGTTTTGGATTTTATATTTCATTTAGCTTTTGGAATTATTGGATTCCTGAAGTTTGTTATGAAAAAAATGAACTTTTAGATGATGATTTCAAAGAAGGAGAAAAAGAGCTTAAACAAAGTTCAATTTCTTTTCTAGATATTGATTTCGAAAGAAAAAGTGGCGAAATTACTTTATTTCTCTTAAATGCTTTATTGTTAGTTTTTATTGTGACCTATAATTATGAGCAGTTTTTTGAAGTGGTGAAAAAATCAAAATTAAGTTCAGATACCCATGAAAGAGTTAATGCGGTTATTTTCTCGATAGTTATGGCAGTAGGTGTAATTTTATTCTATTTTAAGGGCGGTTTTAATTTTGATACAAAAGCAAAATCGCTTAAAAATTTAGCTAAAGTTTGGATTGTTTTAAATAGCGTTTTGATTCTTAGCACGCTGGTTAAAAACTCAGAATATGTGTCTTTTTATGGGTTGACTTATAAACGTTTAGGTGTTTATGCGTTCTTGATTTTAGCCATAATTGGTTTGATTATTTCATTTATAAAAATCAATAAGCAAAAAACAAATGCTTTTCTTTTCAATAAAATGTTTTGGTGTTTTTATGCAACGATTTTATTATGCAGTTTTATCAATTGGGGGAATTTAATTACGCGTTATAATCTAGCGGTTAATAAAGGATTGGATTATGAATTTTTAATAGATTTGAATTTCAATGATAGTCTATTTATGGAATATTTTAAAAGCCATCCTGATAAAGTTAAGGATTTGTATTTTTCAAAAGAAGATGCAATTTTAAATCATCAAAAAGATACTTTTCTATCAAAAGCACTCTATTATGAGTTTGTAGAGGTTAAAAAATAGTCAAAAACAAACAGCCCATCCTTTCAAAAAGATGGGCTATTTGTTTTTTAATAATCCCCTCTTTTCTTAAATCTGGGATCGTCTCTTTTGATGAATTCTGTTTTTCTTTTAGGAACTTCTGTTTTTGGTAAACTGGCTTCTTCCGTTTTGCTAGAAGGGGCAATTAATTGGTTTAATTCTTTGATTTCGGCATCGGTCAGTTCACGGTATCTTCCCACTGGAACATCTAGCGAAATATTAATAATTCGGATGCGTTTCAAAGCCGTTACTTCATAACCTAAATATTCACACATTCTACGAATTTGACGGTTTAAACCTTGTGTCAGAATAATTTTGAAAGTGTTTTTACTAATTTGTTCCACCTTACATTTCCGGGTTACAGTATCTAAAATGGGTAGACCATTCCCCATGCGTTGAATAAAACGATCGGTAATCGGTTTGTTAACTGTTACGGTATATTCTTTTTCGTGGTTGTTACATGCACGAAGAATTTTGTTGACAATATCACCATCATTCGTCATAAAAATCAATCCTTCCGAAGCCTTGTCTAAACGGCCGATAGGGAAAATACGTTTTGGATAATTGATGTAATCCACAATGTTGTTACGTACTTCCAGATTAGTTGTGCATTCAATTCCTACTGGTTTGTTGAAGGCTAAATAAACGGGTTTTTCATTTTTTTCGTGAATTAATTTACCGTCAATGCGCACTTCGTCATTTGGCCCTACTTTAGTTCCTAATTCAGGAACGACACCATTGATGGTTACACGACCCTCTTCGATGAATTTATCAGCTTCACGGCGAGAACAAAAGCCGGTTTCGGCAATGAATTTATTAAGACGTTTTAGATTTTCTTCCATAGTGCAAAACTAAGCAATTTCGATGGGAATATTTGTGTAAATATTATTGACCACAGATTAAACAGATAATCTCTGTTTCTAATAAAAAACTTAGCAATCTTTGTTTTTTTTGCGAAACTCTGTGAAATAAAAGCTTATTTAAAAAGAAATTGATATACTTTTTGATACAGTTCTTCGTCATGAAGTTTATGCCCTAAACCTTTTGTTTCCACAAATTGGACATCTTTCCAGGATTGCGCTATTTTTTTCCCTTCTTTAAAAAGAACAATGATATCATCAATATCATGAGCCAAAAATCCTTTGACATTAATGTTAGAAGCAAATTCATGAGCGCTAAATTGGTGCAGATTTTGTTCTAAAATAGAGGTGTATTTATCTTCTAAGGCTTTTACAATCTTATCATTTAAGCTGAGCAACCGAATAAAATTATTGAAAATAATATTGAAATCACTTGGCGCTCCTAAAATAACCATTTTTTGAACGGTAGGATTTTGGTATTTGTATTGGTAATACAAACTTGTTTTTCCACCTAAAGAATGTCCTATAATGTAGTTGGCTTGGTATTTTTGTGCTACAATATCAATAAATTCAGCATATTTAGGCACTGTAAATTCGGTTCCACTAGAGAGTCCTTGCGCAGGACCATCAATAGCTATAATGGTGCTACCCGATTGTTTTAAGTAAGGCAGCATTTTTTTCCAGCGGGAAGAATTGCTTTCCCAGCCATGAACGAGTAAAATAATGGTTTCGTTACCTTTCCAAATGTAGGTTTGAATGGAGTCCTCATTGTGTGAAACCGTTTCAAGTTTGGCTTCTTCTAGGAATTTAGGTAATTTGTTTTTTTTGAATTTTCCTTTTCTAGGCATACTAAAATAACCATGTGCTATTTGGGTTGCCTTGTCTGGGACAATAAAACTCAGGAGATTGATATAGATCCCAATCGATTTTGTAAGGAGGAAGTAAACAGCTTTCTTCATAATAAAAAAGTCCCGATGATTAATCGGGACTTAAATATACTTAAATACTTGCGAATAAGTTTTCCATTTTTTGTTTTTCTTCTTCAGCTAAACTACTGTCAACTAAAATTCTTCCTGAATGCTCATCGATGATGATTTTCTTTCTAGAAGCAATTTCTACCTGAGTTTGTGGTGGAATAGTGAAAAATGATCCTGCAGAAGCACCTCTTTCAATCGAAACTACTGCTAATCCGTTACGTACGCTAGAACGAATTCTTTTGTAAGCGGCTAACAATCTTTCCTCGATTTGCTCTTGGAATTCTTGCGATTTTTGAGTTAAGAATTCTTCTTCTTTGGCAGTTTCTGCCATGATATCATCTAACTCTAATTTTTTGTGTTTTAGGTGATTCGATTTTAATTCTAATTTCTCTTTAGATTGAGCAATGATTTCTTTTTTGTGCTCGATAGAAGCTTTCATTTCCTTCATTTGCTTTTCAGCTAATTGGATTTCAAGTTCTTGGAATTCAATTTCTTTACTTAAAGAGTTGAATTCTCTATTGTTACGAACACTTTCTTGTTGTTTTGTATATTTTTTGATAGCTTCTTTGTGCTCATCGATGCTATTCTTTTTAGCTTTAATTTGCTCTTCAATTACTTCAAGCTCTGCTTTTAGTTTCTCAGAACGAGTGCTTAAACCAGCAACTTCATCTTCTAAATCTTCCACTTCAAGAGGAAGTTCCCCTCTTACATTTCTAATTTCGTCAATTCTAGAGTCAATCAATTGTAAATCGTAGATGGCTCTTAACTTGTCCTCAACACTTAATTCTTTCGTATTAGTCATATTTCTATATTCTATAAGTACTTAACTGGATTTGTATTTTCTTCTGATAAAATGATTGCAAAATTAAGGATTTTTTTTCGAAGATAATCAACAATATAATTTTTTGTATAGCGTTCACTTTCAAAATGTCCAATATCGGCTAAAATTAGTCGATTTTCGGCTTCGTAAAACTGGTGATATTTCAAATCGGCAGTCAAAAATGCATCAGCTCCGGACTGAATGGCATTTTTGATAGCAAAACTTCCGGAGCCACCTAAAACTGCAACTTTTTTAATTGGTTTTCCTAAAAAGGCGGAATGACGTATCCCATCGGCCTGCATTTTGTCTTTTACCATGTTTAAAAATGCAGTTTCGTCCATTGGATTATCTAATTCACCAATCATTCCCAATCCAATATTTTGATGTTGGTTTTGCAAATCATAAATTTCATAGGCTACTTCTTCGTATACATGATTTTTGAAAAGCGCTTTTAGAATTTTAGATTCTAAATATTTTTCAAAAGTAACTTCAATCTTGATTTCATCACTTTCCACAAATTCAAATCGTTCTCCGATTTCTGGATTACTATCTTCATTACCCATATAAGTTCCAATTCCTTTCGAATTGAAACTACAATCTTCGTAGTTGCCAATTTTCCCTGCACCTGCGTTAAATAGAGCATTGCGCAGTTTTTCGGCATTTTCAGGAATGGTATAGGTAATTAATTTTCGAATAAAATTTTGTTTCGGAATTAATATTTTCGTTTTAGTTAATCCTAGAGCATCGCAGAAAATTTTGTTCACACCTTGTTGATGATTGTCTAAAGCAGTGTGAACGGCATAAATGGCAATATCATTTTTAATGGCTTTCAAAATGGCACGTTCTACATAATTCTTACCCGTAATTTTTTTGATACCCGAAAATAAAATAGGGTGGAAGCAAACCACTAAATTGCAGTTTTTGTCGATAGCTTCGTCAATTACATTTTCTAAGGCATCATGACAAACTAAAACGCCAGTGGCTTCGGTACTTTGATCACCAACCAGTAAACCTACATTGTCAAAATCTTCGGCGTAGGCTAATGGAGCCATTTCTTCGAGTACGGAAATTATTTCTTTGATTGTCATTTTTAGTAGTTTAAAGTTCAAGGTTTAAATTTTAAAGTTTTGCAGCTCTAGAAATTAAACAAAAAGAACAAAAATTATATTTCAAAGATAAAATATTATATTTTCGTACTTATGATTTTACTTAGAAAAATACTCTTTCCTTTCGCCATTTTGTATGGTTTGATAACCAGTATTCGTAATTTTCTTTTTGATAAAGGCATTTTAAAATCCTATAGTTTTGATTTGCCTGTGATTGCTGTTGGAAATTTGTCGGTAGGAGGAACGGGTAAAACGCCTCAGATTGAATATTTGATTCGTTTGCTTTCGAAAAAGTATAAAGTGGCTACTTTAAGCCGTGGATATAAAAGAAAATCTGAAGGTTTTGTTTTAGCTGATGCCAATGCGAATGCCACAATTTTGGGTGATGAACCTTTTCAGTTTTTTCAAAAGTTTCCCCAGATTCAGGTGGCTGTTGATGCGAATAGGAAAAATGGAATCGAGCAATTACTTTCTCAAACTTCAAAACCCGAGGTGATTTTATTGGATGATGCCTATCAGCACCGAAAGGTAAAAGCGGGATTTTATATATTATTAACGGCTTACGGAGATATTTTTGCGGATGATTTTATGTTGCCAACAGGTAATTTGCGTGAAAGTCGGACTGGTTCTAAACGAGCCGATGTGGTTGTGGTAACCAAATGTCCGCCTAATCTTCCGGAAGCAGAACAACTTTTGATAAAAAAGAAATTAAATTTAGCCACTTATCAGGAATTGTTTTTTAGTTGTATTGCTTACGATGAGTACATTTATTCGGAGAATCAAAAAATTGAAGTAACCGAAATAAAAGAAGAAAGCAAATTACTTTTGGCTGGAATTGCTAAACCGGAGCCTTTTTTTACTTATTTAAAGAATCCAAATGATGTATGTTTAATTTATCCGGATCATCATCATTTTTCAGAAAATGATATTCAGGAAATTAGAGGCAAAGCACAGGATGCTATCATTGTTACTACCGAAAAAGATTATGTTCGATTAAAAGGAAGTTTACCAAATGAACAATTATTTTACTTGCCAATACAGAGTAAATTGCTTTCTAATGCCGATTTGTTTGATAAAATAATAAACGATTATGTGGGAACTTGTACAGGAAACCGTTAGTTATATTAAAGATAAAACCAATTTTACACCAGATTATGGAGTGATTTTAGGTTCAGGATTAGGAAGTTTTACGAATGATATTGCCATCGAATTTACACTGCCTTACACCGAAATTCCTAATTTTCCAGTTTCTACTGTTGAAGGTCACAAAGGAGCACTAGTTTTTGGAACAATTGGAACAAAAAAAGTTGTCGCCATGCAAGGTCGCTTTCATTATTATGAAGGTTATTCGATGCAGGAAGTGACTTTTCCAGTTCGTGTCATGAAGTATTTAGGTGTTCAAAAATTGATTGTTTCGAATGCTTCTGGAGGAGTAAATCCGAATTATAGAGTAGGTGATATTGTGATTATCAATGATCATATTAATATGGTTACGGAACATCCGTTGCGCGGTAAAAATGAGGAACGTTTTGGGCCGAGATTCGTCAATATGAGCGAACCTTATTCTAAAAAAATGATTTCTCTTGCAAAAGAATTGGCTCAAAAAAATAATATTGAAGTCAAAGACGGAATTTATTTGGGTTTGCAAGGACCTACTTTTGAAACATTAGCCGAATATAAAATGGTTAAGATTTTAGGAGCTGATTGCGTAGGAATGTCAACCGTTCCTGAAGTTATTGTCGCGCGTCATATGGATCTAGAAACTTTTGGGGTTTCGGTTATTACCGATATGGGGAATGAAGAAAGTATTGAAACAATTTCTCACGATGAAGTTTTAGAAGCCGCCCGAAAAGCCGAACCTAAGGTGCGTAAGTTAATTCAAGAATTGATTTTAAATTACTAAAATTAGGAAAGAAATTTAATCAGCATTAGATAAAAATCATTTGGAATAAATGGTTTAGTGATTACATCGTTCATTCCAAAAGACAAGAGCATCTCTCTATTTTCGTTCAATGAAATAGCAGTCATTGCAATAATCGGTGTTTTGTTATCAAATTTTCGAACTTCTTGCGTGGCAATAGTTCCATTGATTCCTGGTAAATGCACATCCATTAAAACCAAATCGTATTTATTGTTTTTTATTGCTTCAATGGCTTCT
Organism: Flavobacterium sp. GCM10022190; assembly: GCF_042656445.1. Taxonomy (NCBI): domain Bacteria; kingdom Pseudomonadati; phylum Bacteroidota; class Flavobacteriia; order Flavobacteriales; family Flavobacteriaceae; genus Flavobacterium; species Flavobacterium sp. GCM10022190. The sequence continues at coordinate 592,633 of NZ_JBHSOQ010000003.1, read as the reverse complement.
TCACCATTATCAATTACTTCACAGTTAATATCTCTATTTTCCAGCATTCGCTTGGTAATCATTTGGTTGATTTTATTGTCTTCAACCACTAAAATATTTTTGCCTTTTATTTTCGAAAGGTCGAAAGTGATTTCTTTTTCGGGTTTTAATTCCATTTGGTCTTTAGCCACTTTTAGGGCTAAGTTGAACGAAAAAGTTGAGCCTACGCCTACAATACTTTTTACATGGATTTTACTGTCTAAAAGATGAAGTAATTTTTTTACAATGGTTAAGCCAAGTCCTGTACCACCATATTTTCTGTTGATTTCGATAGAACCTTGCGAAAAACTTTCAAAAACGCTTTCTAGTTTTTCTTCAGGAATACCAATTCCAGTATCTTTTATTTCAAAGGAAATAGTTGCTATTTGATTTTCCAGAGTTAATAATTGAGCCACAATGCTTACTTTTCCGTTCTTAGTAAATTTGAGAGCATTGTTGATTAAGTTCATAAAGATTTGAGATAGACGAATAGGATCACCAATTAAATTATTGGGAATTTGGTGGTCAAAATCAAGAATTAACTCATTTCTGTTTTTTGTGGCTACTTCAATTAACGAGTTTTGGATATCGTTGAGTAATTTTCGTAAGTCAAAATTGATTTTTTCTAATTCAATTTTATTCGAATCAATTTTATTGATTTCTAAGATGTCATTTATGAAAGCTGTCAAATAATTACCTGAATATTGTAATGAGCTTAGGTAATGTAATTGGGATTGTTTTGGTTTTTCTTCTAGCAAAAGATGCGTAATACCATTAATAGCATTAAGAGGTGTTCTTAATTCATGACTTACAGTCGAAAGAAATTCAGCTCTGGCATTTGACGCTTTTTCGGCTTTTTCTTTAGCTATACGTAGTTCTTTGTTTTTTTCTTGAAGCAGTAAGTTAGTTCTTTTTTTTATGTTATTGTTTTTGTACAAGGAGAAGCACCATAGCGAAAGAATAATAATTAATGCAATAGATAAATAATTGATTAATCTTGAAAAATTTTCATCTCGTTCTTGTTCTTTTTTCTTTTTCTCTAATCGAGCAAGAGCTAGTTTTTTTTGATTTTCTTTGAACGCTTCATAATCGTTTATACCTAATTTTTTATTGTTTGAAATGGCAATGCTTTCTTTTAAATTAAGGTGCAATTTTAGAAAGGAGTAGGCGTTGCTTTTATCCAGCATTTTGTCATATACTTGACTAATAGCTAATAAAATATTCGCCTTTTGGTCTAAATTTTGATTTTTAGCATTTAGATTTAATGCCTTATTGAAATAATTTAATGCCAAATTATTTCGATTGTTTTGTTTTTCGATAAGCCCCATTTGGTACAAAGCTTCCGCTTTTGTATATAGGTTGTATGGCTTTTCTGGTTTGATAATAATGTTGTTGAATAGCGTTGTTGCTTCTTCAATGTTGTTTGTTGCCCTGTTAATAATGGCTGTTTGTAGTGAAATTAAGTCCTCATTTTCTCTTATTTCTAAGGACTTTGAAATTGTAGCGGCCTTATTAATGCTAATTTTTGCAGCAATAAAATTAGAATCCTGAATTTGACTTAATCCTAGATAATAAAAGGCTTTAGCGTATTCTGGAGTGGGTCTTATGGTTTTAAAAAGTTGGATGCTTTCTGTTAATTTTTCAACAGCATCTTCATACTTTTTCAAACTGAAATAGATTTTACCCATTTGAGCCGTTTGTATTGCCTGTTCTTTTAGGTTGGCTTGTTCTCGGGCGTAATCAATTGCTTTTTGTGTGTATAATAAAACTTCTTTGTATTTATTTGTCTTACTATTCGTATAAGCTAAACTTTTGTAATAGCTTAGGCTGTCTGTTTCTTTTTTTTGAGAGTACAGAGAGAATTTAAATAAAAAAACTAAAATCAGTAGTAATTTGATTTGTAATTTCATTTAGTTAGTTTGGTTTGGTCAAAAGTATTAAATCAATTAATCGTGATGAATACCCAATTTCGTTATCATACCAGCCTACAACTTTTACCATTTTGTCAATGACAGAAGTCAGTTGGGCGTCAAATAAACAAGAGTTTTTGTTTCCTATTATATCGACAGAAACTATTGGGTCTTCGGTGTAATCTAAAATACCTTTTAGTTCATTTTGTGATGCCATTTTGAATGCTTCATTGATTTCAGCTATGGATACTGCTTTTTTTACATTAAAAGTAATATCAGTAAGCGAACCATCAGGAACAGGTACTCGAATACCACAACCTCCAATTTTGCCATCTAATATAGGAAAAATTTTTGTTAGTGCTTTAGCAGCACCTGTTGTCGTAGGAACTATAGATTGGCTTGCGCCTCTGGCTCTTCGTAAATCTTTATGAGGTTGATCGTGTAAACTTTGATCGGTAGTAAATGAGTGGATGGTTGTAATGTAGGCTTGTTCAATACCACAGAGCGCATCAATTATTTTAATCATTGGTGCAGCATTGTTTGTGGTACAACTTGCATTTGAAATAATTGTTTCGCTACCGTCTAAAATATGTTCGTTTACTCCTAAAACGACTGTTTTGATGTTGTCTACTTCAGAAGGAGCAGAAAGAATCACTTTTTTGGCACCAGCAATTATATGTTGGTTTAAAACTTCGTAGGTTTTATGTTTTCCAGTTGACTCTATGACAAAGTCAATATTTAATTCTTTCCAATTCAGGTCAGAAATATTTTTTTCGTGAAAAAATAAAAAGTCTTGTTCATCAATAGAAAAGCCATTTTCGTTAGCAATTACCGTATGTGATAAAACGCCATGTATACTGTCGTATTTGATAAGATGAGCCATTGTTTGGATATCGGCAATATCATTAATGGCAACTACTTCTATTTCTGGATGATTTAAAAGTAGACGGAATAAATTTCGGCCTATACGACCAAAACCATTGATGGCAATTCTTGTTTTCAATTGTAGTGTTTATTCGTTTATTTGTTTATTTGTTTATTCGTTTATTTTTAATCCTTTACAAATAACCGAATAAACAAATAACCCAATTGACTTAATTATAAAATGTGTTTTTGAGCTTTGTAAGAAGAACGAACCAAAGGACCGCTTTCTACATGACGGAATCCTAATTCTAATCCAAATTGCTCGTATTTTGCAAATTGCTCAGGAGTGATGAATTCTTTAACGGGTAAATGTTTTTTACTTGGTTGCAAATATTGTCCAATGGTTACTACATCAACGTTTGCAGCGCGTAAATCGCGCATGGTTTGGAATACTTCTTCTTCTTCTTCACCAAGTCCTAACATTATTCCTGATTTGGTTCTGTTGATTCCTTTTTCTTTTAAGTATCGTAAAACTTCTAAGCTACGATCGTATTTCGCTTGAATACGAACCTCTCGGGTTAGTCTGCGCACCGTTTCCATATTATGAGAAACTACTTCAGGATTAGCTTCAACGATACGGTCGATGTTTCTTTCGATTCCTTGAAAATCAGGAATCAGTGTTTCTAATGTAGTGTTAGGATTCATTCTACGAATGGATCTTACTGTTTCCATCCAAATTATTGAACCGCCATCTTTCAAATCGTCTCGGTCTACACTAGTAATTACGGCATGCTTGATATTCATAATTTTGATAGAACGGGCTACTTTTTCTGGTTCATCCCAATCTACCGTTTCAGGACGTCCTGTTTTTACCCCGCAAAAACCGCAAGAGCGTGTACAAGTATTTCCTAATATCATAAATGTCGCAGTTCCTTCACCCCAGCATTCTCCCATGTTAGGGCAGCTTCCAGAAGTACAAATGGTATTTAAACTGTATTTGTCAACAAGTCCACGAAGTTCAGTATATTTTTTTCCTATTGGAAGTTTTACTTTTAACCATTTTGGTTTAGTACTATTTGGTTCGGCGGTACCTTGGGTTCCAACTGCTGTGGAAGTATTTAAAGTAGTTTCCATAAATCAAATTTAAGGCTGCAAAGATACGTAATCTAGTTGTAAAATGTGCTGTTTATATGTTCAAGCTTATAGAGAGTTTTGTTATAAAATGCTTAAATATCTACTATATTTTATACTTGTTACTGCAAAACAAAAAAGCATTCGATTTTTGTCGAATGCTTTTGAGATTTTTGTCGAATATTACTTATTCTACCTGAACAACAATAGGTAAGTTGTAGGCTGTTCTAACAGGTTTTGCATTGTAGATTCCTGGAGACCATTTTATTTTAATCGAATTCAATACTCGAATGGCTTCTTTTTCTAAGGCAGCATCAGGTTTATTAGTCACTTTAATACTGGTCATGCTTCCATCTTTTTCAACTACAAATGAAACTAAAATACGAACCGTTTTGCTTTCATCCATAGTAGGGCTGTTAAAATGTGTTCCTACATAACGGTAGAATTTTTCGATTCCACCTGGAAATTGTGGTTTTTTGTCTAATACGGCATCGATCATGACTTCTGTGTTGGATCCTTCGGCTGTACCCGTACTACTATCAGTTCCAGTTCCTCCAATTACACCTCCTTCTATTCCAGAACTTGTCCCACTAACAGTTAGGCCATCTGCTGGTTTATCTGTAGGTTCTGTTTTGTCTAAAGTATATTTTTCTGCAGGAGTTGCCTCTATTGGTTTTACTACTGTTGGATTAATCAGTTGCTTTGTTTTTTCTATTGCATCTGTCACTTTTTGGCTCTGAGCTGGTGGTGCTGCAGGTGGTGTTGCTTCTTTTTTTTGTTCTGGAGTATAAATATCCTTTAATTGAATGATCGTTTCGTCCCAATTTATTGTTGGTGGTGGTGAGACAACTTTACCATTAATGAGATGCAAGAGGTTGGGCAATACGATTAACGAAGTACATAATACAATTCCCAGCGTAAGGGCTCGAAAAGAAGTTTTGGTTGTTTCTTGGCGTAATTGAAACGCACCGTACTCTTTGTTTCGGTTTTCGAAAACTAGGTTAATCCAGTTGTTTTCATAGAGGCTTAGTTTAGACATAACTTATAGATTTAATGGTTAAGAAATTCAGTTAAATCGTATGCGAATGTGGTATTATTTTTATAACGATTAAATTATGAAATTAGTATGTAAAATCCTAAGGTATTTTGAAATAATTTTTATTCAGTTTAGTTAAGAATTAAAAGTTTATCCTTTTAAGAAGGAAAATGCTTTATTTGTTGGTGTTTTTGCTTAAAAAAAAGATTAAGCTATTTTATTTCATAATCAAGAATTTGATAACCAATAACTCCGTTTTCAGAAATGGCTTCGATGATTACTGTATTTTCTCCTTTACTATCTGTATTGTAAAAAGAGGCAGTTGCTTTCCCTGAATCATCGGTTTTTAGGATGGGTTGCCAATGTACTAATGTTCTCAAATCAGGAGTTTTCCAATCATCTGGTTGAATAGTATCATATTTAGGAGCATAAAATTCTTTAGCTGCAGCAAAAACAGGAATACTTGTTTTGGTTATTCCTTTTGATTTGTAAGCGCCATTAAGTCCTATTCCTGCGTGGGTATAGATAGCAATTACATTTCCCCAAATAAGACCAGGTGGAGGACAGGGGCTAATTTCTGGGTGAACCTCGCAGTACAATTGTGCAAAACCATTTGCATATTCAATAATTTCAAAGCTTTTTACTTCGCTTGGTGAGATATTAGGAATATGCACATAATCATGATATATTACAGGAATTCCATCAATAAGTACCACTGTAGGCATATTGTTGACAATAGCTTCTAGAAATTGTTCTGAATTTCTTTGTATAGTCACTTTGTCGAGATAGTTAAATAGAAGTATGCTGTATAATCCATACGACCATTTTTGTTCTTTTGATTGTATTTCCTTACCACTAATGATGGTTTCGGGTTTTCCATATCTTTCGGTGACTTTTTTTCGGTTGGGATTACTTTCATTAATAATATTTACCTGATTTAAAAGAATACTACCAAACTGCATATCTAATTTTTCATTCCATTCTTTTTGCATTTTATTTCTTTGAATGAATTGAGCCACAATACTATCTACTTGTTCAATTGAAAGTTTATTTTCAAATGAAATCGTAGGCGGTTTTTTATAATCAATAACTACAGGATTATTGGTGTTTTTGTTAGAACTTTTAGAGGTTTGAATAAGTACTTCCATTTCGCTACCATATTCGTCATCTAAATTGAAACTGAATTTTCCTAAACTATCTGTTACTTGTTTGTAAAAGCCTTTGCTTTTTCCAGAAGTCATCATGGTTAAGTCCAATCCTTGTTTTCCTTTTTTTTCGGAAAAAAGACTATTTACTTTACCTGAAATAGTTAGTGATTTTTCGGGAGCAAAAGCAATGTTTTGGTAGTTTTTTGAATAGTTATATTTGCTCCATCCCTGAGTGAGCATAAGTGCCTCCAAGTCAAAATGCTTATTGCTTTTATTTTCAAAATAATAACCTGGATTTTCTATATTTCCTTTTAATTCAGAGTCAATTAAAAAATAGGAGAGTATATTTTGACGTAAACTTTGCATCTTTCCTAATTCGTCTTTTCGAATCACAAGAACAGAAGTGTTGGCTTTAATTGGTTCGTTGTTTTCATTTTTGGTTTGAATGTTAAGCGTAGTTTGATTTCGTTTATCATATTTCGCTTTGTCAGTGCTGAGGTCAATTTTTAATCGACTTTGTGGTTTTTCATTGAAATAGAGTCTTTCTGCGATAGGTTTTTTGCTTGAATCTAATAGGGTAAAAGCGACTATTCCTTCGGGTATGAAGTCAGTTGTTATGTAAGAACTATAATTTCCTTCTTTTAAAGCTATTCCTTTTTGATGTAATTCAATTCCTCTGAAAGAAATTTTTAAAAACACGCTATCGTTGATGATATGGTTAGACCCAATATTTAGGAGTATTTTGTTTCCTTGTTTGTTAAGAGATAAAATAGTTCCTGTAGTAGCTACTTTAGGCAATGGGTATTTTACCGAATTTGATTTGATTTTAGCAAAATACTTTTTGTTAGGATCAACTTTTGCCAAATAAAATATTCCCATTCCAAGAGGATTGCTTTTGAATGAAGTAATTAGGTTGTCTTTTTCATCAATGATTTCGCCTTCAATTACTTTGCCTTTGCCATTTGCTTCCAGCGCTTTAAAGCCAATTTTAGAAGAGAGCCCTTCTACAAGTTCACCACTTTCTGGGAAAAACTGTAAATCAAGATAATCTTTGTTTAATACAATATTTTTGCTGTAGGTTTTTTGGTTTTCGGTTTGAATTTTTATGTTAGCAAATTGACTTCCTTTGCTAATTTCGTAATCTAGAATGTATTTGTCTTTGTTTTTTTTGATGAGCAAACTGTCTTTTTTATCGTCAATAGTAAGAAATACAGCCAATTTATTCTTTTGTAGTGAATCAATTACTTGTGGATTGAATTGTATTTCCAAATGGTCATTCGCATTTTCTTCTTGAATTAATTTGATGTTTTGAATGGCATCTATTCCATTTAAATCATTGGGGAATACCTGAATGTATTCTTCAAAAATGAAGTCAGTGTCGAAATTTTCATTCCATCTAGTATAGGCTCTGATAAGGTAATTGCCTTTTGTGATTTTTTTATCCAAATCAAAATTCCCTTGTCCAATTCCGTTTTCTATTTTGATTAATTTTTTTTGAATTAGCTTTTTATCCGAATTAATTAATTCTACATATAACACATTACTTAATACAGAAGGGATGTTTTCAGAGGCATTAGTAATGATACATTTGAACCAGACGGTGTCTCCATTAGTGTAAACTTTTCGGTCAAGTTGCAGGTATATTTTTTCGGCAAATGCGCTGTTGTCTACTTTTATATTATTTTCCTGTGCTTTGATTTTTGGAATAGCTAAAAACAGCAAGCACAAATACATATAAGTTATTTTTTTATGGATTTTGATAGCGTTTTGCTTCATTACTATTTGATATTAAGGTCTTTTTTGATAGAATTTAACCTCATTTTTTAACAATAAAAGGGTTTTTGTCAAAAAATGGATAATATCAAATATAGTAAATAAAAATATTACGTAAGATTTTTTTTGTTTTTATTAAAGAATAAAGGATAGTTAAGAAATAATGAGAAAAACACTTTCTTCTTTTGAAGTATCCAAGTTTACTTGAGCAAAAAAAAATCCGATTAGTAGAAACACCAATCGGATTTTATTATTTTGAAATTTTATTTTGAAGATTATATGTGAATCACTTCACCGTAAGCAGCTGCTACAGCTTCCATAACGGCCTCACTCATGGTTGGGTGTGGGTGGATAGCTTTAAGGATTTCGTGACCTGTAGTTTCTAGTTTACGAGCCACAACTGCCTCAGCAATCATATCAGTTACACCAGCTCCAATCATGTGACATCCTAACCATTCACCGTATTTAGCGTCGAAGATTACTTTTACAAATCCGTCAGCATTTCCAGATGCTTTGGCTTTTCCAGAAGCTACGAATGGGAATTTTCCAATTTTCAAATCGTATCCTTTTTCTCTGGCCGCTTTTTCTGTTAAACCTACAGAAGCAATTTCCGGAGTAGCATATGTACAACCAGGAACATTTCCATAATCGATAGGTTGAACGTGCAAACCAGCAATTTTCTCCACACAGTTAATTCCTTCAGCCGAAGCTACGTGAGCTAAAGCCTGTCCTGGAGTTACATCACCAATAGCATAGTAACCTGGAATATTGGTAGCGTTGTACGCATCAACTAAGATTTTATCTCTGTCAGTAGCGATACCTACTTCTTCTAAACCGATATTTTCAATGTTAGTTTTGATACCAACAGCAGAAAGTAAAATATCCGCTTCTAAAACTTCTTCTCCTTTTGCTGTTTTAACGAATGCTTTAACTCCTTTTCCTGTTGTATCGATTCGCTCTACAGAAGAATTAGTCATCACAGTAATTCCTGATTTTTTCAATGCTTTTTCAAATTCTTTTGAGATATCTTCATCTTCAACAGGAACTACATTTGGCATAAATTCAACTATTGTAACTTCAGTTCCCATAGAGTTGTAAAAGTGAGCAAATTCTACTCCGATTGCTCCTGAACCTACGATAATCATCTTTTTTGGTTGTTCAGGCAAAGTCATTGCTTGACGGTATCCGATAACTTTTACACCATCTTGTGGTAAGTTTGGTAACTCACGAGAGCGAGCACCTGTAGCTATAATGATATGATCGGCACTGTATTCAGTAACATTACCATCCTTAGCAGTAACGTCTAATTTTTTTCCTGGTTTTAATTTTCCAAAACCTTCGATAACGTCAATTTTGTTTTTTTTCATTAGGAAAGTAATTCCTTTGCTCATTCCGTCAGCAACATTTCGGCTACGTTTGATAACCGCAGGGAAATCTTTGTCAAATTCAGAAACTGTCAATCCGTAATCGGAAGCGTGTTTTAGATAATCAAAAACCTGAGCAGATTTCAATAATGCTTTCGTTGGGATACATCCCCAGTTCAAACAAACTCCACCTAAGTTTTCTTTTTCAACTACGGCTACTTTAAAGCCTAATTGTGATGCTCTAATAGCAGTTACATATCCGCCAGGACCACTTCCTAAAACAATTACGTCGTATTTCATTTCTTTGTATTTATTTGTTTTTTAATGGTGAAATGCGATGAGCAAGCTCAAGTCATTTCTATCTATTTATTTGTTTTTTTATTGGTGAAATGCGATGAGCAAGCTCAAGTCATTTCTATGTTTATTTATTTTATTTAGTTGTAAAAATGAAGTTTGCCAAAGCAGCTTTCACTTAAAATCAATTGAGATTGCGAATTTAAGGAATATTTCTGTTTTTGAAAGTCCCTATTGGATAAAGTTTTAACAGAATACTGTTTATTACCCTCGATTATTTGAAATCTAACAAAATGGAGCTTGTTTTTTAAATAAATTTAAGGATTTAGAAAATTTATGGTTTTACTGGGTTTAGTTTACAAATCAAAAATCGCTTCATCACTGATTTTGATTAAGAAAAAATGGAACTTATTATCCAATCATTTTTTGTTTTCTAACTAATAACCAAATCACAATTGGAGCCCCAAAAATAGAAGTAACTGCGTTGATTGGTAAGCTTATTTCTCCACCGGGAACCTGTGATATTGTATCGCAAACGAGCATAATCATTGCGCCAAAAAGCAAGGTACTCCAAAACAAAATAGTATGATTGCTTGTTTGAAATACCAATTTTGCGATGTGCGGTACTGCTAATCCAATAAAAGCTATAGGTCCTGCAAATGCTGTAATACTTCCAGCTAAAATACTCGTTGCCAAAATAATTATTAATCTCGATTTTTGATAATTTAGCCCCAGACTTCGAGCGTAATTTTCACCTAGAAGTAAAGCATTTAAAGCTTTAATACTAGCCAAACTTAATAGTAATCCTAAACTAACACAAATGGCGAGTATAATAATAGAATTCCACGAAAGATTTCCTAAATTTCCTAGTGACCAAAAGGTGAATTTTTGTAATTGTTCGGCAGTACTAAAAAAACTTAAAGTTCCTACAATGGCTGAGCTTAGACTACCAAACATTAGTCCCACAATTAAGATGGTCATGGTATCACGTAAGCGAATGGAAACTACAATAACAGCCAATAAAACGGTTGTGCTTCCTAAAGTGGAAGCCAATACGATTCCATAAGGCGATAATACTATTTCTTGTAAAAAAGCAGGAAGTAAACTGGCACCTAAAATTACAAAAGCGACACCTAAACTCGCCCCCGAACTTAAGCCTAGCACATAGGGACCTGCTAAAGGATTTCTAAAAAGTGTTTGCATTAATAAACCACTGGTACTTAGTCCAAAACCCACTAAAACTACTGTAATTGCTTTTGGTAATCGGTAATTAATGATGATGTATTCCCAGCTAGATTTACTGGCTATTCCACCAGTCAAACTATGATATATTTCCTTGAATGGAATATTGATAGAGCCCAAACTAATATTGGTGAAAAATAAAAATAGCAGTCCTATTATTAGAAAGAAAAATATAAGACTATGTTGCTTTTGTTTTTTCAATTCGACTAATTTAGTTTTTGTACAAAAGTAAAATTATAATCCGGAAGTAATTCAGGATGAAAAATTTTGATATAATCTTTTAAAACTAAGTCAGGGCGGCTAGGGGCAAGTTCGTAATAAATAGTTCCGCCAGTGGCTCCTAATTTACTTTCAAAAGTATATACGTTTTTTTGAGTAAAAGCATTGAATTGGTTGTAATGAGGATTGCTGTTACCTAGTTCTTTTAAGTTTTTAAAAGAACCAGTTGCAATCCAAACTTGAGCCGTTTTTGCTTTTTCTAAAATTTTTTCGAAAGGCAATCCAAGGCTTCCGCTTCCTTCAGTATTGGCCCATAAATAATTGGATTTAGCATCTTTCATAAACTGTGCAGCCCAGCTGTTTCCTTTGGCAACAAACCATTGATTTTGATACATGGAACCATATAAAACAGTAGCTTCGGCTTTTTGATTCGCTACTAATTTCAGTGCTTTGTTGTAGTTTTTTACAATGGCATCAAAAAGTTTTTTTCCTTCTTTTTCTTTGCCAAACAATGCTGCGTATAATTTTATCCATTCGGCTTTTCCTAGTGGTGATTGTTCCATCCAGTCAGCTTGAATCAGGACTTTTAATCCGCTTTTTTCTAAGTTGGCAATCATAGGGTTATTGTTGTCAATCCCAAAAGCCACGATTACTTCTGGTGCTAAATCAATCAGTTTTTCAATATCTAAACGTTCATTTTGACCTACATTTTTAACAATCCCATCGTCAATTAATTGTCTTGTTTTTTGGGATGAAATATAATCGGTATGAGGGAATCCTAATAATTTTCTTTCTTCATTCAACATTTCGATAAAAGGAATATTGGTGGTAGAAGTTACTACGATAGATTGCAATGGGATAGTGATTGAGGTGTATTTAGAAAGACTATCAGGTATTGTGGCATTTTTTTCTTTCAAAATATAGGTGAAATCTTTATTAGCATCTGGCCAAGGATTGCTAATTTTTACTATCGAAAAGCTCTTGTATTTATAAATAGAAAGATTAGTTGAATATTCAATTTCATTTTTTTGTGATGTATCAGAAGTTGTAGTTGAATGTTCGTTTTTTTTGCAAGAAACAAAGTTGACTAATACGATCAGAAATATGATTTTTTTGAAAAGTAAATTCATTAATTAAATTTTAAATTTGGGCAAAGGTATAGGAATTTGTAAAAAAAAGAGTCCGTTTTTTAGGATAAAAAAATAGACAAGTACTATCTTTACCTCATGAATACTCTAAAAGTGAAACAATGTTCCAATTGTGGGGGCAGCTTTGATTGTGGCGATAGTGCTCCAGATAAAAAATGTTGGTGCAATGATTTTCCTCCCATTTTTACAATTTCTGAAAACGGAGATTGTTTATGTTCAAACTGTTTTAAAGATTGTTGCTCCATAAAAATTGAGGAATATGTCTCAACTATAACTCCTCAAACCGCTTTGACGAATAAAGCAAAAGAGTTGCCTAAGACTCAAAAAATGATAGAAGGAATAGATTATTATTTAGAGAATGGAAATTATGTTTTCAAAGCTTGGTTTCATTTAAAAAGAGGAAGTTGTTGTGGAAATGGCTGTCGTCATTGTCCGTATTGAATAATTAACAATTTATAATTAAAAATTAAAGGATGATTTATTTCATAACAGGCGGAGAACGTTCCGGAAAAAGCAGTTATGCTGAGAATTTAGCCAAAGAGTTATCATCTAAACCAATGTATGTGGCTACGGCTCGAAAATGGGATGAAGATTTTCAAAAACGAATTGACCGCCATCAAAAAGACAGAGACGAACATTGGATAAATATCGAAAAAGAAAAATTTTTAAGCGAAATTGATTTCTCTGGGCAAGTCGCTGTAATAGATTGCGTAACTTTATGGTTGACTAATTTTTTTGTGGATACTCAAAATGATGTCGAAATGAGCCTGAATCAAGCTAAAACTGAATTTGAATTAGTGGCTAATCAACCGGATGCAACCATTATTATCATTTCTAACGAAATAGGAATGGGCGTTCATGCAGATACTCATATAGGTCGAAAATTCACAGAATTGCAGGGATGGATGAATCAATATTTGGCTAAAAAGGCCAATAAAGTAATATTAATGGTCTCTGGAATTCCAGTAATAATAAAGGAGTAGTTTTTGCTCAATTTAAAACCCTATGTCAACATTAGATGAAATACTAAAATCCCGCCGTGATACCCGACATTTTACTAATGATGCAGTTCCTGATGAGGTTATTAAAAAAGCATTGCAAGCAGGGCATTGGGCACCTTCTGTGGGTTTGACAGAAGCTACAAGATACTATCTCATTCATTCAGTTGAAGTTAAAAAAGCGATTAAAGTGTTGTTTTTGGAATACGATAAAAAGGCTGCTGAAAGCACTGATAACGAATCACAAAAACTACAGTATCAAGCGCTTAAATTGGAAGCTATCGAAGAAGCGCCATTAGGATTGATAATTGCTTATGATCGATCAGTATTGAATCAATTTACTATAGGAACTGTGGGAAGTAATGAAGCAATTAAATTTAGTGCTGTTTGTGCTGCTCAAAATATTTGGCTATCGTTAACTGAACAAGGATACTCAATGGGATGGGTTTCAATTTTAAATTATTACCAATTCAAGAAAATTTTAGGATTGCCTGAACATATAGAACCACTGGGCTATTTTTGTGTAGGCAAACCTGCCACCAATTATGATAATCAACCGATGTTGCAACAATTGCAATGGAAACAAAAATCAGAAGTTCCTATTGTTAACGAAATTACTACTTTGACTTCTGTAGAAGATTCTTCACAAGCAAATTATAAGGTCTTGAAAAATGAGGGGATGTTTTCTGTGGAGATGCTGCAACAAAAAATAGATCAAAAGACAAAACCAATAGGCTCATTGGGCATCCTAGAAAAAATAGCTTTGCAAATAGGAACTGTTTTTCAAACTTTATCGCCCGAAATAACCCAACCTCATTTAGTGGTCTTTGCTGCTGATCATGGAATTGCCCAACATGGAGTTAGTGCTTATCCACAAGATGTAACCAGACAAATGGTGACTAACTTTTTAGAAGGTGGAGCGGCCATTAATGTGTTTTGTAAGCAAAATAAAATTTTTTTATCGGTTGTAGATGCAGGTGTTAATTATGATTTTCCAAGTAATACTGCTTTGATTTCAGCCAAAATAGACAAAGGAACTCAGTCTTTTTTAAATGGTCCTGCAATGTCCATGAAGCAAATGGAATTGTGTTTTAGAAAAGGAAAAGAAATCGTTAATGTGATTGCTCAAAAAGGTTCTAATTGTATTGGTTTTGGTGAAATGGGCATTGGAAATACAGCCACTGCTTCGGTTTTAATGAGTGTACTTTGTGATTTTTCTATTGAAGATTGTGTGGGTAAAGGAACTGGTGTTACTGATGAAAAATTAGAATTTAAAATAGCTATTCTTAGGAAGGCAATCGAGAATTATCAAGGGGCAAAAGAGTTAGACTCGTATTTGGCTTATTTTGGAGGTTTCGAAATTTTGCAGATAGCTGGAGGTATGCTTGAAGCACGTGAGCAAAATAGTATTATCCTTGTGGATGGTTTTATTTGTAGTGTTGCTTTTTTAGTGGCTTTTAAAAAGAATCCTGATGTAATTAAGAATGCTATTTTTAGTCATCAATCGGCTGAAAAAGCACATAAAAAATTATTAAAGTATTTGGGCGTTTTCCCTTTATTACAATTGGATTTGCGTTTAGGTGAAGGAACGGGTTGTGCATTAGTTTTTCCAATTGTTCAATCAGCAGTTGCATTTTTAAATGAAATGAGTAGTTTTGAAAGTGCTGGTGTGAGTGAGAAGTAGATTGCAGAATGCAGATTTTAGATTTAAATTATTTATATTAAAATGAAAAAAGAACTCCATATATTTTTTACTGCGCTATTATTTTATACCCGAATTCCTTGTCCTAAAAACATCAATCATCACCCTGATTACTTAAATAAAGCTTCCAGATATTTTCCTTTAATAGGGTGGATTGTGGGCGGAATTTCATTTGTAGTATTTTATTTGTCTTCTTTGGTTTTTTCAGTGGAAATAGCTGTCATTCTTGCAATCATAGCTAGTATACTGACCACAGGGGCTTTTCATGAGGACGGTTTTGCCGATGTATGTGATGGATTTGGAGGAGGATGGACAAAAGAGAAGATTCTCTTAATTATGAAAGATAGTGCTATTGGTGCTTTTGGTGCTATTGGTTTGGTTTTACTTTTTTTGTTAAAGTATCAGAGTTTGGTTCAAATGATAAACAGTGCAAGAGTTCCAGATTTTGGTTTTGGATTCTGGAATTTCCATTTTGGAATCGTTCTTCTTTTTATAATTGCTCATTCGTTGAGTCGATTAGCAGCCATTTCGATAGTTTTTACTCATGAATACTCTCGCGAGGACGCTAGCAGTAAAAGTAAGCCTATTGCTCAACAAAATTCTTGTAGAGAAGTATTGGGGGCTTTCTTTTTTGGATTAGTTCCACTTGTTATAATGTCCTTCTTTTTTTGGCAAATTTTATTTACGCTGATTCCAGTTTTTCTATGCCGATTTTTTCTGGCTCGTTATTTTCAAAAATGGATAGGGGGTTATACGGGTGATTGTTTAGGGGCAACGCAGCAGCTATGTGAAGTAGTGTTTTATTTATCGGTAATTGCACTATGGAAATTTATTTAATACGTCATACCGAAACGGTTTGCGAAAAAGGTATTTGTTATGGTCAATCAGATGTGGATTTGAGAGAACCTTATATAGAACAATTTGAATTAATAAAACAGCAAATTCCAACAGATGCTTTGGTGTATTCTAGTCCATTGTCACGTTGTACTCAATTAGCAAATTATTTATCATCAGAAGTAATCACCGATTCTCGTTTGATGGAAATGAATTTTGGAGAATGGGAATTAAAAAAATGGGATGTAATTCCTGAAGCTGATTTTACGCCCTGGATGACTGATTTTGTGAATGTGACTGTTCCTAATGGGGAATCTTTTGTTGAATTGCATAATCGGGTGATGGATTTTTGGAAAGTAAATATTCAACAAAACACGGCTAAAAGGATTGTTATTGTTACTCATGCAGGTGTAATTCGAAGTATACTATGCGCTTTATCAAACCTTGATTTAAAAGATGCTTTTGCTAACAAAGTTGATTTTGGGATGGTAATTAAAGTAAAAGTATAGTTTGGTTGTTGGGTTTTAATCCTTTAAAATACAGTGTTTTTGTATGGGTTTGTGGGAAATTTGATTTAATTCAAATTCCGCATTAGAAAAAGCGGAGTCGATAAATTAAATTTAATCAATGTTTTTAGTGAAACATTGAAGATTTCCTATATCGGGTTAACGCTAATAGAATCATTATTGTCTTATTATCATATCTTCCAATGATTAATTCAGGTTTAATTTTATTTTTTGTAAAATTAAGTTTTATCTTTGCCGCCGTATTGAGGTGGCTTTTTCAATTTAAGAAATAGCCTTAAAAGGGAATCAGGTGAAAGCGTTTAGAAACGGAAGTTAGATTTCAGGATGTATATCATAAATCTTAAATCTTTCGTCTAAAATCTTAAATCCCGAGCTGTACCCGCAACTGTAAGCTATCAAGCTTGTTGTTTCTACAAAACCATTGTCCGCCACGGCGGATGAGAAGGTCAACAACAAGACGCAAGCCAGGAGACCTGCCTAAATATTAATTTAAATCGAGCTCTCGGGAAAAAGAGTTGTGAAATTATGACTTTTAAGATAAGGTTTTCTTTTTTTTCGTTTTTTTTGTGCCAGTTCATACTTGCGCAAGCTGATACTATTACTAAATTGAAAGAAGTAGTCGTATCTGATGCAAAACTTCTAAAATATTCTTCATCTCAAAGCATTTTAAATTTGAATGATTCTATCATGGATAAGAATCAAGGTTTGATGACGAATTTATTGAATTTTAATTCTACCATATATTTTAAAGAATATGGTCGTGGTATGCTTTCTTCTATTTCTTTTAGAGGAACTACGTCTTCTCAAACAGCTGTGATTTGGAATGGAATTAATATTAATTCACAAATGAATGGAAGCACTGATTTTAATACACTCTCAGGGTCTGATTATAATTCAGTTAGTATTAAAGCTGGAGGGGGAAGTTTAATCTATGGTAGTGGTGCAATTGGAGGAACAGTGCATCTTAATAATGATTTATTTTTTCATGATCATTTTGAAAACAGTTTGAAGTTAGAATATGGGAGTTTCAATACAGTTGGAATAAATTATAAAACCAATATCTCTAATAAAAATTGGAATACTCAAATTGGATTTTCAAGAAACTCTTCAACAAATGATTATAAATATAAAAATAAGTATACTTGGAGAGGGGAACAACGTTGGAACCAAAATGGAGAGTATGAAATTATAACTTTAAATGCTGTTTTAGGATATAAGCTTAATGCAAAGAATTTACTTAAATTTTACACACAAACATCTAATACAGATCGTAATACTTCATTAATTGTAGAATCGGAAACAAAAAGTAAATATGTTAATGGTTTTAATAGAAATTTATTAGAATACACGGGAGATTTTGGACGATTTAAATCTAGTTTTAAAACGGCTTATATTTTTGAAAATTATCAATATTTTGCTGATAATTCATTGAGTGATTTCTCATATGGTAAAACGGAAAGTTTGACTACTAAAGCCGATTTAGAATATACGTTATTTAATACTACTCAAATTAATGCTGTGTTAGATTACAACCGAACAAAAGGTTTTGGAAGTGGGTTTGGGGATCATACTCGCAAAATTTGTTCTGCTGCTTTTTTGGTGAAACAAGATTTTTTTTCGGATTGGAAAAATGAAGTTGGCATTCGAAAAGAATTCACAAATAATTATAAATCGCCAGTATTATTCTCGCTGGGTTCTTCGTATCAATTTTCTGAAGTTTACAATTTAAAATTTAATTTATCTCGTAATTTTAGAATACCTACTTTCAATGATTTGTATTGGAATCAAGGAGGAAACCCTAATTTAAGACCTGAAAGTTCCTATCAGGTGGAACTGGGAAATGTATTGAGGTTCCATAATTTGTCCCTAACGCAAACTTTTTATTATTATAAAATCAAGGATTTATTACAATGGGTTCCTGGTAGTAATGGTCTATGGACACCTCAAAATACAGATAAAGTTAATAGTTATGGTGCAGAAACTCTATTGAACTGGCGTAAACAATTTGGGAAAAATATTGTCGCATTAAATACAACTTTTGCACATACCATATCTGAAAACAGTGATACTAAGAAACAGCAATTTTTTGTTCCATATAATAAAGTGACTACTGGGATTTTTTATTCACGAAAAGATTTGTCTGTTAATTATCAGTTTTTATATAATGGTTTTGTTTATAAAAGATCCGATAATGATCCTAATGAAATTATTGAAGACTATTTTCTATCCAATGTTGGAATCGATTATGATTTAAAGTTTTTGGAAACATTTAAAATAGGATTTCAAATATTGAACTTGTTTGATAAATCCTACGAAAGTTTGGAAAATAGAATTATGCCTGGACGAAATATTAATATATATATAATCTTTAAATTCTAATATGATGAAATTGACTAATTTGTTTCTAACAGCACTTTGTGTGATGTTTTTTGTTTCTTGTTCTAATGATAATGATGAATCCAATGAGCCAAAAGGAACCTATGATAATGGTTTTTTTATTTTGAATGAAGGAAGTGCAAATCAAGGAAGTGTTTCTTTTTCTAGTGACGATTTTGAATTCTTTGAAAAAGATGCCTACACTAAATCGAATGGAAGTGACTTACTAGGTAAATATGCTCAAAATATCTTTTTTTACGAAGACAATGCTTATATTATTGCAGGAGGTTCGAATGTTATAAATGTTGTTAATAGATATACTTTTAAATTAGTTGCAAAAATTGATACAGGACTAAAAAATCCTAGATATGGTGTGGCTAAAGATGGAAAAGCATATGTAACTAATGCAAATACCTATGCTCCATATGGTAAACCTGCTGATGATCCGGCGGTAATTACAGGTAATACCGATGATTATGTTGCGGTTATTAATTTAAATACCAATACTTATGAATCTAAAATTGAATTGAATGCTACAGCTAATAGAATTGTTTTAGAAAATGGTAAATTATATATTACTGAGCCGTATAATAGTACCAAATTATTAGTTGTTAATGTTGCTACAAAAACTTTGGAATCTTCGATTGAAATAGGTTCAAGTGCAGATTGTCTTGAACAAGAAAATGGTATTTTATATGTTTTAAGAAGCCCTTATGGAGATAGAAGTGAATTGGTAAAAGTAAATTTATCTAACAAATTGGTTTCTAGAGTTTCATTCCCAGAGACTTTGGATGGAGCTTCTTTTATGGATATTGAGGATAATAAAATTTATTACACAGTAAATAATTCCGTTTATGTAATTAACTCTAATGCTACAGCAGCTTCAACTTCTCCAATTGTAAATGCAAATTTGGGATATTTGTATGGTTTTGCTGTAAAAAATGCTAGAATTTATATTGCAGATAGTGGCGATTTTAAAGCCGATAGTAAAGCTTATATTTATAATTTAGCTGGGGTGTTGCAAAAAACTCTAGAAGTTGGGGTTGGACCAAATGGTTTTTATTTTAATAATTAAAATTTAAGAGATAACAAACAACAGTATATCATTTTTTTTTTTTTTATTGAAGTGCCCCAAAAAGTTAGATACTATTTGGGGCATTTTTATGGAAAGAAATTAATTTATGATTATGTGTTTATTTAGAAAGTCTAAATCTTTTTTTTACTTTAATTCCGATAGGTATTCTGAAATAGTTGTCGCAATTTTATCTTGAGAATTACTATCTGTTAAATATTTATAGTCATTTTCATTAGTAAGAAATCCTAATTCGACAATTACTGCTGGTGCATTACTGTTTTTAAGGATATAAAATGGTGCTGTTTTAACGGAACTTGATTTGAAAAAGTCATGTTTTAAAAGTTTTTGTCTTAGTTCGTTTGCTTTTTCAACTGATTTATCTGAGAATTTATTTTCCTGTGACGTATAAAGTTCTAATCCTGATTTCGTATTGTCCTTGTTTGCGTTTATATGAATGGATAAAACAAAATCAGGTTTAAGCGAATTAATATATTCCGTTCTTTCTTGGAGTGTTAGTGTCTTGTCTTTATTTCTTGTAAAATGAATGCGAACATCGTTGTTTGTAGATTTGATTTTCTTAGCAAGTGCTTCTACCAGTTGTTTTTCGCTAATTCCGTTTTTTGTAGCTCCGGCGTCAGTACCACCATGGCTTACATCAATCACTACTTGTATTGGAGAAATTGTTGTTTTTTTGGGTTTGTCAAAGCCCAATAAAATTACTGCTGTAGTAATTAATAATAATTGTGTGATTTTTTTCATGAGGTTGGTTTTTAATGGTTACTAGTAACTAACAACTTTAAAAATAACAAATTATTGTATCTATGTAAAATATTTTTTACTTTTTATAAGTCTGATTTCTCGTTAAAATACATCAAATTCATTCCTCTTAATGTTTTAGAGTCGTTAAGATGAATAAAGTTGGTTGTAGTTTTTTCTGGTAGGGTGTATTTAGCGGTTCCAGTGATCTTCCCAATTGCTGTACTTAATAAGGGCTCGTTGGGTTCACCTAATATTCCTAAAGTTTTTATTCTTTCTGTTACTAGGTGATTAGGTATTAATCCATCTAAATAATCACTAAAACCAACTGAATTTTGAGACTGCGCAACAATAGGTTGCATAGCGTAGCGGTGATTTTTATTTAATCCGGTTTTTGTCAAACTAGGAGAGTCGTAAAGTGTAACTGAGGCTACATTTTTTCCATAAGTATAATCTCCTATTTGTACAACGTTAATATAGGGGTCTAATCCGTTAATGATTAACTCGCTTGCCGATGCGGTGCTTCTGGTTGTTAATACATAAACTTTGGTGAGATTTAAACTATTTAAAGCGTTTCCATCAATTGTACTAACGAAAAGGTATTTTTTATTGAGAAAAGATTTTTTAGTGTTATAAGCTAATTCATTGAAGATTTTACCTGTAAATTGTCCTGTAATCATACTGGCTAATCGTATCGAACTATTTACAGAACCACCACTGTTGTATCGCAAATCTAAAACCAGTTCTGTAATTCCCTCTGATTTGAAAAAACCAAAGGCATCATTTAGTTGGGAATCGTAACTTGGATAAAAACCATTGTACATTAAATAACCAATTTTGTGTGCTCCGCTAGTAATTACTTTTTTAATTAATATTGGATTTTCGGCTAAGGTTGTTTTGGTTAGGCTGAGATTTTTTCCATTTGGAGTAATTACAGGGTTGTTGTTAGAGTCGTATGTTAAATCAGCAAAATTTAAAGTGTAACTTTCGGCATTGCTAAAAAACAAATTGGCATAATTGTTTAGATTAAGACTTGTTCCGTTAATACCATAAATGACTTCACCACGCTTAATGTCTTTAGCTGCTGCATCCGAATTAGGGATGATGTAGCGGACGTAGGCAATTACCTGATTGCTGTTTTGTGAAATACGACTAAAGCCAAATTCTACACCATTGCTTTTTGAAGTTCCTTGTAATTGTTGTTCCAAAGTGGTGTAATCGCTTACTATCCAACTAAATTGGTCTACAACACCATATTGATTAGCAGCATCAGAATCGGGTGCTCTGTATAGTAATTTTTCAAATAGATTTTCAGGAGAAAATGGTTTTAAAAAATTTTCATATTCGGAATTGTTCGTAAATCGGTTGTCTGCTAAATCTGGAACTTTTTCCTGCCACAGATACATTTCATTTAATCCTCTCCAAATAAATTTTTGGACATCTAAATCAGTGTTTTCTGGTAATGAGTCATCATTATCCTGACAGCTTTGTAAGGAACATAATGAAATAAAAAGAAATAATAGGCGTTTATATTTAAGTTTCATTTGGAATAACTTTTAGGCTATTTACGTAAAAATACTATCTTTAGTTTTGTTTTTAGGGCTTTCATTTCGAAATACTCTATAAAACTAGTTAAATGTATTGGGAGAATAAAATAAAAAGTCGTTTTTTGGCATGGAAATGGTTATACCTATTTAATAATTTAGAAACTATTTAAATAAAAAATATAGATATGAAAAAAGTAATACTAACGATGTTAGTTGCATTTGCTTCAACTTCGTTTTACGGACAAGCCGTTTTTGATCAGTTTAATGGTAAAGATGAAGTTGTTTCGGTAGTAGTGAATAAAAAAATGTTTGAATTAATGAGTAAAGTTAAAGTTGATGCTTCTGATAAAGAGACGCAACAATATTTAAAGTTGATTCAAAATTTGAATGATTTAAGGGTTTTTTCAACTACGAACAAAGCAGCAGCTCAGAAAATTAAGGAAGTTGCAGATGGCTACATTAAGACTTCGGCAATGGAGGAGTTAAAAAAGGTAAATGAAAATGGTAAACAGATAACAATTGATGTTAAAAGAACAGGAAATTCAAATGTGATGAATGAGTTTGTGATGTTTATTCAGGATGATACGAATGGTATGAGTCGAACAGTTTTAATGTCTTTGACAGGTGTTTTTAATCTGGCGGATATTTCAATTTTGACTGATAAGATGCAAATTCCAGGCGGAACCGAATTGAAAAAGCTTACTCAAAAGTAAGCGATAGTATTTGTAAAAACAACAAACGCTGTTTCATTTTGAAACAGCGTTTGTTGTTTTATGTCCTCTTGAAGTGTTTATTTGCAATAGGTTTTTAGATTTTGAGAAGCGCTTTTACTGCCTAATTTCAGGGCTTTTGAAAAATCAGCACAGGCCTTTTTTTTCTCTCCAAGGTGAATATAGGTTAGTCCTCTAAGGTTGTATGTAAGATAATCTTCTTTGTTGTATTGAAGTGCATAATCGCAATCTTTTAACGAAGATTTGTAATCTTTGAGTTTGTAATAAATATTAGCTCTGGTTGTATAGGCATAAATATTGTCATTATGCATTTCTAGCGTTTTGTTCACATCTACTAATGCTCCCTGTAAATCGTTTATTTTGATTTTTTCCATACTTCTATTCAAATAGGCAGGAACAAAATCAGGTTGAATTTTTATGGCTTTATCGTAATCTTGAATGGCGCCTTTGGTATTGCCTGCTTTTGATTTTTTCATTGCTTGGTCAAAATAATTTTCAGCAGCAGTTTGTGTCCAACCTACAAATGAGATTAGAAGTAATGAGTAGAGTAGGAGGTTTTTCATAATAAATTATATTTTTATTTAAAAATGATAACGCAATGTAATAAACAAAGTTGTGTTGGTTGTTAAATATTTTGGAAATAAAAAATATAACGGTATGTGTAATCTATCCAGTTATGGGGTAGTGCGCTAATTTAAATAAAAATCGAAGGAAAGAGTGTTCAAAATGAGTTGGTGGAAGTACCTTTTTTGAAAAATTGAACAGCTGATTTTTTTAGTGACCACGGTGGGATTTGAACCCACACGCCCTTGCGAGCACCACCCCCTCAAGATGGCGAGTCTACCGTTTCTCCACGTGGCCTAAAAGTAAAAAAGGTTAAGTAAAATATACTTAACCTTTTGTGACCCGACTGGGGCTCGAACCCAGGACCCCATCATTAAAAGTGATGTGCTCTACCAACTGAGCTATCGAGTCAATGCATCAGAAAACATTTTTCAAGTGAATCACTTAATTTGTGACCCGACTGGGGCTCGAACCCAGGACCCCATCATTAAAAGTGATGTGCTCTACCAACTGAGCTATCGAGTCTTGCATCGTTCCCTGATTGCGGGTGCAAATATAAGGACTTTATTTTAAGTTTTCCAAGCATTTTTATTATAAATTTGTCTTTTTTTAATAATAAATTTTAATACCTTAATTTATAGGGTTTTATTCTATGAAGAAAATTGTACTGTTAGGTTACATGGGTTGTGGTAAGTCTACAATTGCCAAAGAATTATCAAAAAAGATAGAAATGCCTTTTATTGATTTGGATGATTTTATCGAGAAAAAGGTGAATTCACCTATTAAAACAATATTTGCCGAAAAAGGCGAAATCTATTTTAGGAAATTAGAACATGAATGTTTTGTGGAATTGTTGAATTTCTCAGAAACTATAATTGTTGGTTTAGGAGGAGGAACACCATGTTATGCTAATAATCATGAATTACTCAAAAGAGAAGATATTGTTTCGATTTATTTGAAAGCTTCGATAGAAACTTTAGTAAATAGATTGTCTTCAAATAAGAGCAATAGACCCCTTATCGCCAACAAAAACGATGAGGAGATGAAAGAGTTTATTGCTACTCATTTATTTGAAAGAAGTTTTTATTACAATCAGGCGCAATATGCTGTGGCGGTTGATAAGCAAACTATAGAACAAACGGTTCAAGAAATTTTATCCATTTTAGCTTAACCAAGCATAACTATTACCGTCTAAATCAAATTCGACTTGTACATGTTCTAATAAGGAAGTAGAAAGGGAAATTCCTTTGAAATCGGCTTTTACTGGGTATTTTTTATGATTACGATCGACTAAAACGGCTGTTTTGAATTTTTTTAAAGGCACATCCAAAAAGTGTTTTACCGCATAGATTAGGGTGGTGCCTGAATTCAATACATCATCAATAAGAATTAAACCTTTATTTGCGTATTCTTCTGCTGAAATAGAGGTTTGTATAGCCAATTGCGGATTTAGTTTATCAACATGAACTTCACATAAAATTATTTTAAGGTCAGAGATTGATTTTAGTTCTGAAGCAATTTTTTCAGCAAATACATATCCTTTGGTTGCAATACCTGCCAAAACTACTTCTTCCTCATCTATAAAGGTTTCGTAGATTTGGTAAGCAATACGTTTTGTTTTGTGTTTGATTTCTTGGTCTGTTAGAATGATATTTTTGCTCATAATTTGTTTTTTTGCTAATATAACTAAATTTAAATTCCAATAAGAAAATCCCCGATTTCAAAATTTCGGGATAAAATATTAAAGTTGAAATTTGGAATTTTTTAAAAATTGGAATTTAAATCATCTTCTTCGTCTTTGTGAATTTCGTTTCCATAATCATCAATATCTCTACGATCTTTTTTAGTAGGACGACCTGTACCACTTTTTCGATAATGTTCTTTAGAAAGTTTTAATAATTCCAGATGTTGATATACTTCTGGTGGAGTATCATTTCTTCTGTAGATGTCTACTAATTTTGCACCAACACGATTTTCTGGGATATCTAAAACAGTTATGGTTTGAGTGATTTGGTCTTTTCTAAAAGTGATTTTGTCAGTAGGAAAAACTTCTTTGGATGGTTTTGCAACCACACCGTTTACAGTGATGTGATTTTTTTTACAGGCCTCCGTAACCATATTTCTGGTTTTGTAATATCGGACACACCATAAATATTTATCTATTCGCATAAAATTTCTAAAATCAGAGTTAAATAGTTTACAAAAATAAATCAATATTGTATCTTGCGCACTTAAAATTCAGCTATAATGAACAAATTTAAGTATTATTTTATTGTAATAATTACAAGCCTCTCTTTATTTTCGTGTTCTAAAGATGACAACTCTTTTACTCCTGAACCGCTTAAGGATTATGCCGATCAATATAAAACGGATTCTACTGCTATTAAAGAATATTTAGATACTTATTATTTGGATGATGTGGACAATGCTAATTTAGCGGATAATGATGTAGTATTTAAAAAAATAACGGATGCTGTAAATCAAAAATCAATCATGTCCTATTTAAACAGTCCAACTTTTCCAAAATTATTGAAAAAAGAAGTTAAATTGCATGATATTACTTATACTTTATATTATTTAGTTTTAAGAGAAGGTACAGGGGTTTCGCCTTGTAATGTTGATGGTGTACTTGCGGCTTATAAGGGTGATTACTTATATCGTACCACTGCTACTGCCACTACTTCGTCTGAACTGTTAACTAAAGAATTTGAAAAAGTTACTTATCCGCAGTCATTTTTAAATTTATATCAACTGGTTACAGGATGGAGTGAAGTATTTCCTGAATTTAAAATAGGTACATCAACTCCTAAGTCAGATGGTACTGTAGAGCATTCAGGTTTTGGATCAGGAGTAATGTTCTTGCCTTCAGGATTGGGATATTATGGTTCAGGTCAAGGAACAATTCCTAGTTATTCACCACTTATATTTAGTTTTAAATTATATGGTGTGAGTAGATCGGATTTAGATAATGATGGAGTTCCTTCCTATTTAGAGGATATTAATGGGGATGGATATGTTTATTCTTTAGCGTCTGGAGTAGTTAATTCAGATGATTCAGATAAAGATGGAATTCCTGATTTTTTAGATACAGATGATGACGGTGATGGTTACACTACTCGATACGAAATTACTAAACCTACAAATGAAGTAGGTGTCGTTAATGGATTTAATTTTGGTTTAAGTAAATATTATCCTTATGACCCTGTAGAAGACAATCCTTTTACCACTTATAATGAAAAAGAACCTAGAGGTATACCTGCATTTCTTGGAAAAGACACCAATGGAAAAGACATGTTTGATTATACTTCTTCTAATAGGTTAAGAGTTCATTTAGATAAAAATTACTCTAAGAAACAATAAAAAAAAGAGGCTGTTTTGAATAAAAACAGCCTCTTTTTTTTATATTTAGTTGTAAGTTTACTCTTTAATCAACCAATTTTTGAAATCATTGAAAACTTGAGGAGAAACCCCATGTCCTATTGGGTATTCATTGTACACAGAATCAATTCCTAATCCACTTAAGAAAGGTTTTGTTCTTCGAGCCCATTCTACAGGAATTACTTGATCAACGGTTCCGTGAGCGGCAAAAACTTTCAAATTAGAGAAATCATTGTTTTTGTAATTTTCTTCAAAAATAGGTTCGCTAATGTAGCCACTTAAAGCAATTACTTTTTGCACTTTATCTGGGTGTGAAAGAGCGATAGCATTACTCAAAATAGCCCCTTGACTGAATCCCAACAAAGTGATTTTTTTTTCATCAATAGGGTATTTTGCAATTAATTCTTCGATAAATTTAGCGATTAAATCTCTTGATTTTTTGGCCTGTTCATGGTCGGAGAATTTATTTTCATTGGCATCAAAATTGATGGCGTACCAAGCGTAGCTTCCGTATTGTAAATCATAAGGAGCACGGGCTGAGATTACGTAATATTCTTCAGGTAATTCGGAAGCAAAGGAGAATAAGTCGGCTTCATTGCTGCCGTAACCGTGTAACAGTAGTAATAATGGATTCTTGACTAATTTTATTTTAGGTTCTCTGATGAGGTATTCTAAGGATAAATTCATGTTTTGAATTAAACGTTTTTAAATATTTTTTGAAATTGTTCTCCTAAAATTGGAATCGCTTTCGTTTGTCCTTGCAAAGCTCCTAAAAAACCGTATATCCAAAGGATAAAATAAAATAAATAAAAAGCGGAAGAAATGGTCCAGCTGTCGAAATATCCAATGAAATACCCAATTAGGAAAAACGATAAAAAGATTCCTAAAGCCTGACGTATATGGAAAGAAGCAAAAGGATTTTTCTTTTCAGCGTTCATAAACAGCGCAATTACAGCTCCTATGATGGTGAAATAACTAACTATTGCGATGTTTTTACCTTCTTTATCTAAAGTCATGATTCTATAATTAGTTAAGTATTAATTTTCCTTGGTTAACAATTCCATATGCTTTTCCTTTAAGTTCCATGCCTAGAAATGCTGAGTTTTTAGATTTAGATAAAATAGAAGCTTTTGAGAAAACGCTTGTTCCTTCTGGATTGAATAAAGTGATATTTGCTTTTATACCTTCTTTGATTGATGAGTTTTCAATTCCAAAAAGACTTTTTGCAGCTGTTAATTTTTCGATTATTTTTTCTAAAGGCAAAACCTGTGTTAAAGCACCAAAAGCAGTTTCTAAACCAATTGTACCATTTTTGGCCAAATCAAATTCCATTTTCTTGTGCTCAATGTCTATTGGATTATGGTCGGAAGTAATTACATCGATAGTGTTGTCTAAAACACCAGCCAATAAAGCCTGGCGGTCTTCTTCAGTTCTTAATGGTGGAGCTACTTTATAGCGGGTATCAAAATTGTCTAATTTTTCATCCGTCATAGTTAAATGATGAACACTTACGCTACAAGTTAGGTGTAATCCTTTGGCTTTTGCTTCTTTGATTAAAGCTACCGATTTAGCTGTTGAAACTGTTGGGATATGCATTTTTCCACCAGTATATTCCAGTAAAAATAAATTACGGGCTATTTGTAATTCTTCGGCTAAATTGGGAATTCCTTTTAGTCCTAAACGAGTCGAAACGATTCCTTCATTGACAACACCGTTTCCTTTAATTTTTTCTTCCTGTGCAAATGCAATGACTACGCCGTCAAAATCCTGAGTGTATTGCAAGGCTATTTTTAGCAAATTGGCATTTTCTAAACTACGATTGTAATCACCAAAAGCAATAGCTCCGGCTTGTTTCATATCATACAATTCAGCCATATCTTTACCTTCTGCATTTTTAGTCAAAGCACCAATAGGGAAAAGTTCTGTGGCCTGTCCGAAAGCTTTACTTTTTACAAAATTAATATGCGATTGATTGTCAATTATAGGGAAGGAATTAGGTTGCAAAGCAATGCCTGTAAATCCACTTTTTGCTGCAACTTCAAGGCCGTTTGCAATAGTTTCACGATCTTCAAACCCCGGTTCACCTAAACAAACACTGCTGTCAAACCAGCCTTGTGAAACATGAAGATTGTCTAGTTTTACTTCTTCTGCTGTATCGATATTGGCTAAGTTAGCGCCTATTTTTTCAATGAATCCATCTACTATTAAAATATCTACCGTTTGATTGTGAAAAGGACTTTGTGGGTCGATAATTTTGGCGTTTCGGATAATGAATTTCATAAGTAGAATATATTTTTATTTCAGGAATTTTATAATTGCCATTTCGCATAGCAGAAAGAGCAGTGCAAAGATAACAAACCATTTCCAAAGTTGATTATCCATTCTATCGCTTTGTATACTATGAAAAATACTTTCTATTGTATCTGAAGTGGAGTAATTAGATAGTAAATTGTCATCTAATTGGTTCAGGTTACTTTCGCTTCGGCTGTAATTAAAACTAATGTTTTCTATCCATTGTTTTTGGTTTATTATTTCAAAATTGCCGGCTTCCTTAGGCAAATCATTAAAAGTCAATTTGACCTTAGAATTCATAATTTGCTGAATTGGGATGAATTGTTCGTTTGCATTTTTTATTTCTAAAATACCATCTTTTGAAAGTGAAGTGCTTACAATAAAAGGATTGCTGTTTCCAATTGTCAGTGCATTGATACCATTATTTTGATTGGATTGTACCATTTTGTAAAAAGTAGGAACAATTAATGGCGATTGTTGAAAGTTAGAATTTTCAGTATTTATAGGAGCCGAAAACACATAAACGGTCGAAACGGGATTTAATAATCCAGTTAGAAAAGCAGTTTGATTTTCATATAATAATGCCGCCGGGCTAGAACTTACAATACTAAAGGAAGCTTTTGTCATTGGGTATTGAAAATTAGAAATTGTATTTTCGAAAACCCCAGTGAACAAAGGATGATTAAAATTAATCTTGCTAATTAGTTTGTTAGCTATTTCAAGGGATTTGAATTGGATGTTTCCAAAATTTCCCAAGAAAGTATTTAGTGATGCAACATTGCTTTTAGCCGAAGGAATAAGTACAAGATTGCCGCCTTTTTGAACAAAATCTTTTAAGGTTAATTGTAATGCCTGTGGAATTTCGTCTAATTCGTTTAAAACAATTACATCTTGTTTTTCAAGGTTGTTATAATCCAAACTGGCTAATTCCGAATTGCTATAATTAAATTCGTCATTCGTATAAATTCGTTGTAAAAAGTTGCTTTTTTGGCTTTCGCCAATGCTGATAACAGAAGTCTTTTGAGTTTTTGAAATACTAAAATAAAAAGTGTTGTCGTAAGTCAAACTGTTATCCGAAATCGAAACATAGCCATGGAAAGCTTGTTTAGGGATACTAAAATGTAATGATTTTTTAGGTGTTTCTAGGTTACTTACGGTTTTTGCAATCAGTTTGTTTTGATTGTAAATCGCAATTGGAACCGATTTGATGTCTGTACCAAAACGGGATAAATCAACATTGATGTTGTAGAAATCTTCAGTAGTTTCATCAATATAAACACTATCTATTGAAATATTATTTAGTTGCTCTGCCTTTGGAATAATAAAATAACTTAGATCTTCCTTTGGAAGGTTTTGAAGTTGTTTAGCATTCAATCCTACAGCGTCAGTAATGATTATGATATCTTTTTTGCTAGCTGATGGATGCGCATTGATTCGGGCTAAAATTGCATTAAGGTCAAAAGGAATGGCACTGTAATTTAAATTTTGCAGCGTGCTTCTGATAGATTTAATATCGGTATTCCAATAACTTTCGGTAT
Source organism: Flavobacterium sp. GCM10022190 (assembly GCF_042656445.1). Taxonomy (NCBI): domain Bacteria; kingdom Pseudomonadati; phylum Bacteroidota; class Flavobacteriia; order Flavobacteriales; family Flavobacteriaceae; genus Flavobacterium; species Flavobacterium sp. GCM10022190. Next base: position 562,168 of record NZ_JBHSOQ010000003.1, on the reverse strand, counting down.
TGGTTAATAACGAGAAATTTTTGTTTTCGGGCGTTTCTTCCAGTAATTCTTGAACAGCTCTTTTTAGTAATTCGCCTTTTTTCCCTTTGGCTTGCATGCTGAAAGAATTATCCAGAATAATGTACATTTCATTGGAACGATTATTTGCTTCTTTAGAATCAAAAAAAGGTTGGGCAAAAGCCATAATAACACAAAACAGTACTAACAAACGAGTGACAAGCAACAACCATTTTTTAAGTTTGGAACTTTTTCGGGTTTGTATAGAAATGGATTTTAAAAACCGAACATTAGTAAAATATTCCTTTTTAAACTTTCTGAATTGAAATAAATGAACCAAAATAGGTACAATCAATAAAAAGAGAAAGTATAAGTTTTCAGGATGTTTAAAATGCATTCTTGTTTTGCGTTATTATTGAGTATTCAAAAATACAAATTTCGATATTGAAAATCGGTTTAATTGTTCTTTTGAGAATTTAATTATAGAAAAAGAATTTTATTAGTACTCTTTTTTAACGAATTAAATATGGGTTTGCTTTAGGCATTTCAATTTTCTCCCAAATTTCTTCAATCCAGATATTAACATCTTGGTCAATTGTATTTTTCTCTAAGAAAAATTTAAGGTATAAATTGTTGTTTTTTAATTTAAATACTAATCTATTGTCCTTTCCTACCAAACTAGGAATTATTGATCGTTGAACAGATTCTACATAAATACTATCCGATTCAATATGACCGTAACCATCTGTTCCAATCATGGCATTGTACCCATTAATGCTGAAATTAGTGAATTTTCCATCTGAAGCAACCATTTTGAAAGTTCCTGGTGTAGTTGGAATAAATCCCTTATCTAGTGCATTTGAAGTTCTTTGTGCTCTAAATAACCACAATCCTTCCAATAGATTTTTTTTAATTTCAGTTTTAGTTTGTGTTTGAGCAGGAGTTTTTATACATACCAGTAAAATGATAAAGAAAAAGGTTTTTTTCATAATTTTTTGGTTTTTAAATTGGTAGAATTATTTTTCATTTAGCCAATGTAGTTATTTTTTTACACAATTTGTTTTTAATTATAATTTACTTGTTTTTTTCTTATAAAATTATAGTCGTAGATTTACTAAAAATTATAATTGATGAAAAGAAGTATTCTAATTGTACTAGTTGTATTATTTTGTTTTGGTTTACAAGCTCAGCAAAACAAATTTAATTTGCTTATTGGGACCTATACAAAAGGCTGTGACAGTAAAGGAATTTATGTGTATGATTTTAATGCCGAAACAGGGGGTTTTCAACTTAGAAGTTCTACCGAAAGTATTGTCAATCCTAGTTTTATAACGCTTTCGCAAAAGAATGATTTTGTCTATTCAGTCAATGAAGATGGTGCAAATAGTACGGCCTCTGCATTTAAATATGATGCTAAAAATGGTAAATTAGTTTTTATCAATAAGCAAAATATTCAAAGTCCCGGTCCTTGTTATATTATAAATGATGATGCCTTTGTAATTACGGCCAATTATACTGGAGGAAGTGTGGCCGTTTTTGGAAAAAATAAAAATGGAAGTTTGACTGAACTGAAACAATTGGTACAGCATTCTGGAAAAGGGATTAATCCAAGTCGTCAGGAAAAATCACATTTGCATTCGGTTCAATTTACTCCGGATCATCAATTTGTGCTAGCTACTGATTTAGGAACCGACAAAATGTATGTGTACCAATACAATCCAAAAGCGGCAAAACCTTTACAATTAAAGGATAGTATCATCGTGAAAGCGGGAAGTGGCCCCAGACATTTTGCCTTTAGTAAAGATGCTAAAAAATTGTATTTGTTACAAGAATTAGACGGAACGGTTTCGGTATTTAATTATGGAAAAGGAAAATTGAAATTAGTTCAGGAAACTACTGTTGTAGCCGATGGATTTAAAGGAACCTTTACAGCTGCAGATATTCATATTTCACCTGATGGAAAATTTTTGTATGCCACTAATAGAAAAGAAGCCAATACCATTACTTGTTTTAAAATTTTGAAAAATGGTCAATTAGAATTGGCTTCAAGAATTAGTACAATGGGTGATGGTCCTCGAAATTTTGCTATTGATCCAACGGGTAATTTTTTATTAGTGGGACATCAATATACTAATAATGTGGTCATATTTAAAAGAGACAAAACAACGGGAGCACTTACAGATACTGGAAAGCGAATTGAGATGTGTTCTCCGGTTTGTCTAGTGTTTACAAAACAATAATTTAAAATATGAATCAAGCTTTAGTCCATTTTTTATCTCATAATTCGAAATTATCGGCAGAATCCATTCAAGATTTATTGAAGCATTGGAATAAAGAAAGGGTACTTTTACCTAAAGAAATATTGTTGAATTTTAAACAACAAGATTCAAATTTGTATTTTATAAAAGAAGGTTGTGTACGTTTGTTCGTTATAGATAATAACGGAGAACAAATCAATATGGGATTTGGTTATGAAAATGCTTTAATTACTTGTTTTCAGACTTTTATTGAAGGAAAGCCGTCTTTGATAAGTATTGAATCTATTGTAGAAACAAAATTGGTTGCAATAGCGAAATCTGATTTAATTCAATTAATTCATTCGAATTCCGAAATTGCTTTGTGGTATCAATCCATGTTAGAAATAACATTAACAGGTCACATTCAGAGGCAAGTAGAATTACTTACTTTAAAACCAAAAGAACGTTATGATGTTTTTATAAAAAGGAGTGGACATTTGATAAACAGAATACCTTTAAAATATATAGCTTCTTATTTGATGATGAAACCTGAAACTTTAAGTAGAATTAGAGCTAAAATTTCTTGATTTTGATCAAGAAGAAAAACTCGTTTTAATTTCAAATTTGTGAATGTATAATTTATAAATCACAAATTATGAAATTAGTTGCAGGACAAAAGGCACCTTTATTTGTTACAAAAGATATTTTTGGGAATAATGTAGATTTGAATAAGTTTCAAAATCAAAAAATCTTATTGAGTTTTTTTCGTTATGCGGAATGTCCATTATGTAATTTACAAATTTCGAAAATTATAAGGCATAAAGATTTGTTTGAAAAGAAAGGAATCAAAGTAATAGTAGTTTTTGAATCTCCTGCTGAAAGTTTAAGATTGAGTATTGCAAATCGGCATGGTTTTGATTTTTCAATTATTGCAGATACAAATAGAGATTTGTATAAATTATATAAAGTGCATCCATCTTGGGTTAAGACTTTGCGAATGATATCTGTAAAAGGATTTCAGCATGTGTTTGAAGCAATGAAAAAAGGGTGTAAAGCAGTTGGAAAAGTTGAAGGAACTTTACATCAAATTCCAGCAGATTTTTTAATTGGATATGAAAATAAGATTGAAATAGCACATTATGGGAATAGTGTTATAGATCATTTTTCTCTGGAAAAATTATTTGAGTAGTTAATAAATTAAAAAAGCCTAAAAATGAAAATTCTCATCTTTAGGCTTTTTAATTATTTCTTTTTCTTCTTTTTAGCTTGTTGTTTCAGCATGTTTCTATTAACAGATCCATGAGTTTTTTTCTTGGTTTTTGAAGGCCCTCCAAGGTTTACTTTTTGGTTCTTTTTAGCCTTATCGTGAAAAGCAGCTCCACCTTCAATTTTTGGTTTTTTCATTAACATTTTAATGGGCTGTCTGTCTTTTTCAGGACCAATTAATTTGGTAGAAATTTCAACTTCTTCAGGGAAATCTTCAATGGCTAATTCCATATCCATCAATACTTCGGCTTCAATTTTAGCTTCTTCTTCACGAGGAGAAATAAAACTGATGGCAGTACCATTTGCATCAGCACGACCTGTACGACCAATACGGTGCATGTACAATTCGGCAAATTCAGGCATTTCAAAATTGATGACGTGTGTGATATCCGAAATATCCAAACCTCTCGCCATAATGTCGGTTGTAATCAATCCGCGAAGTTCACCTTCCTGAAAAGAAGCCATCGTATTCAAACGGTAATTTTGCGATTTATTAGAGTGAATCACACCAAATAGCCCTTCGAAATCTTCCTCAATGCGTTCGTGAAGCATGTCGGAAATCTTTTTATTATTAACAAATATCAAAACACGACTCATCTCTTCGTTGGTTTCTAATAAATGTTTGAGCAAGTTTACTTTGGTGTTGAAATTAGGAACATTATAGGTAATCTGTTTGATTTTTTCCAATGGTGTTCCTGATGCTGCAAGAGTTACTTCTTCAGGATAATCGAAGTAGTCATTCAAAATAGCATCAACTTCATCAGTCATTGTAGCCGAGAATAAGATGTTTTGACGTTTTTTAGGCATCATTGCAAACAAGGATGTCAGTTGGGTACGGAAACCTAAATTAAGCATTTCGTCAAATTCGTCAATAACCAGCTTTTGCATGTCTTCAAAACGAACCACATTATCTAGCGCTAAGTCCATTGTTCTACCTGGAGTTCCAACTAAAATATCGGAACCTTCGTAGACAGTCTTTTTTTGTGTATTGATATTAACGCCACCATAAATTCCAATGGTTCGAATAGACATATATTGGGTTAATTTTTCTATTTCTTCTACCACTTGAACTACAAGCTCACGAGTAGGAACTAATATGACAATTTTAGGAGTATGGGTAGTGCTAAACTTGTATTGTTTTAATAAAGGTAATAAGTAAGCAAAGGTTTTACCTGTACCTGTTTGTGCAATTCCCATCATGTCTCTTCCAGACATAATTACAGAAAAAGATTTCTCCTGAATAGGAGTAGGAGTTGTAAGACCTATTTCATCTATTGCTTTTTGTAATGATTTAGGAAGATTGAATTGCTCGAAAGTAGCCATAAAACGTAAATTTTGTGCAAAGATAGTCTTTTTGAAAATAACGTTATTAGCGATTGAAGATATTAAGGAGATTTAAAACCGCAAATTCGCAAATTATTTATTCAAACTATAGCTAATTTTATTAATGATACAGTGAATATCATTTTTGAAAGCTTATATCTAAATAATTAATTTGCGACTCGAGCGATACTAAACAGGCGAAACAGTTTGCGTTAAATTAAAATAATGAGGGTTTTATTTGAATCTTAAATCCCAAGAAACCGTAAGTGAATAAATCCAAAAATAATTACCTGGGTCAAAACTAATTTCTTGATGTGCCACATCAAATTGTGCACCCCAAGCATTTTTATTTTTATTGGTTGTAAAAAAGTAACTTAGATTAAAACGCTGAGTTTGTAAATTTACTATTGCTGTATTGTTAGCATCATTAAATTGGTTTATTTCTGGCGAAACTCCCATACTGAATAATAAACCGATATAATTATCGGCATTACTGCGGTATTTTCTATAATTTAATGCTGCAGAAGTACTTGTTCCTCCTTCACCAGGAGTAAAATAAGGTCTTAACGACCAGTAACTATTTCCAGTGTACCAACCGATAGAGCCCGTATAAATGTTAGTAGTTGTACTGTATTTTAATGTTCTAAAACCTGCAGATAGTTCTAAGCTATGAGGCAAGGATTTATACAATTCGGCTCCGTATCTCAAGTCGGGAAAAATAAAACTATTTGCATAACCAACATTGACATAGGCATATAATCCTTTAGTAATTTTAGGATACATATCAACTTCAAGCTGTGCAGCGTTTTCTTGAAAACGACGGTTTACATTTACCCTGCTAATAATACTTCCGTATTTGGTTTGTTTTGTATAACTCAAAGAGTAATATTGCATCGGATCAAAGGTTTTTGAATACAAGTCAACAGAAGCTCTTAAACCAATAGTATTAGTGCGTAAAGAACTATTTAAACCTTCCAGAAAATCTGTTGCTTCTTTGTTATCCGGTTGTTTGGTAAGAATTTCTTGAGCAGTACTTTGGGCTTCCAATGGATTGTTAGTGTTCTTTAAAGCAGCAGCTTTTAATAAGGTGATTTCAGGGTCGTTTGGAAACTTTTTTAATGCTTTTTTTGCCATTTCTAATGCTTCATAAGGAGCGTCTGCCCATGATTCATTTTTGATAGCCGCAATCCAGTTTTCTTTGTTATCCGGTGCTTTTTGAATAACTTGATCAAATTCTTTTCTGGCTTTTTTATAATCGCCATCCCAAGCGTAAGTCGTGGCTAAGAAAGTACGAATTTCATGGTAATTAGGATATTTTGTCAAGATATTTACCAAGGTATCTTGAGCCTGTTTTCTTTGTTGGTTAAAAGCTAATTTGCGAGCCGTTTCAAAAGAGCTATCAGGGTCTCCGTTGTAGGTGACTACTTGAGCTTGAGCCGATAGAGCAAAAGCAAAAGAGAAAACTAAGGTTAATTTTATAATTGATTTTTTTATCATTATTTTATTTCCTTTTTAAGTTTTAGTATTTCAGAATTGTTAGGTTGTTTTTTAAGCATACTATCAATGGCTCTTTTTGCCATAGCGATATTATTTGTTCTCTGGTATGCTTTGGCTAATTTAATACCTAATTCTGGATTTTTGATTTCATTTTTCAATGCTTTTTTAGCAATTTCTATTCCTTTATTGTCTTGTTCAGACCACCAGTAAATATCCATTAATGCTAAGTAGCTATCGTAATAATAAGGGGTTCTTTTTACTACTTCTAATAATTCTTTTTCTGCAGTTTTATAATCTTTATCCCAAGCCAAAGTTCTTCCTTTTAAAGTTCTCACATCAGCATAGTTAGGTAATTCATTTAAAATGTAATTGCATAAAGTACGCGCTTCTTTTCGTTGATTGTTAAAGGCAAAGTCTCTAGCTTTCATGAAAATTTGGTCATTATTTAAACCTTGAATTTCTTTTTTAATAAAAGCTAATTCTTCTTTTGTGAATTCGTAGTTAGCCTTACTGTAAATCTGTAAATATTTTGGAATGATTTTGTTTTTTTGAGTCAAATATGCGTTCAATTTTTTAGCCTCGAGCATATTCGCTTCAATAGTTTGCATCATTTCACTATCACTAATTTTTTTCGTTTCAAAGTTTTCGTCAATTTTAAATAATTCACCATTAGAATAAAGATAATCTTTGTAAATTAAATCATTGATAACTCCTTTGTTTTGCATGATTGGAATAGAATGAATGTTTCTAAAACGTTTTTCGGTATCTAATCCAGTACTCATCCAAGCTGTTTTTTCTATTTTATTCATTTTGTAATTGTTCATTAAAAATGAAAGTAAACTTGGAGTTATATCCCAGTGTGAAGAAACAGATTTGAAAGATTCTGCTTTTTTAAGCATTGGGCTATAGATATACAAAGGCACGTGAAAACGACATAATTTGTCTTTTTGTTCAATAGGAATCAAACGGTGGTCGCCCGTGATTACAAAAATTGTGTTTTTGTAATCCGGTCTTTTAGCATAATTTTCCATGAAAGTTTGAATCGAATGATCCGTGTATAATAGCGAGGCATAAATATCTTTGTAAGTATCAATTTCGGATGCTGAAAGCGATAAATTTTTGTTGGTATTCTTGATATGCTCCACTTTTCTTAAATATTCTTCTTTTTCAGGAAAGTTAAACGGTTCATGATTAGTCAAAGTCATAATGATATCTAATCGTGGTCCTTTTTTAGTATCCATTTCAGAAAGTGTCTTTTTGAAGATTTCAGCATCAGGATATCCCCATGAAAAGCCTTCTTCGTTTTTTTCTGTCATTTTGTAACTTGCGCCAAACTTGTTAATGTCGACAATATTGTCAATATTGTTGTATTCTAAGAAATTAACACGATGGTCAAAACTTGATTCATCACCGCAATAAAAAGCGGTATTGTAACCGTTAGATTTTAAAATACTAATCAATGAGCTGTGAGCAGGCAAAGGATTCATTTCTAAGAAACCTTTATTTCCGTAAGGTAATGAACCTAAAATAGAAGGTAATGCTCCAAATGTACGACCGGCATTACTCACAAAATTCTCCCAATACAAAGATTTAGGTATCATTGAATCTAAGTAAGGCGTGAATCCTCTATTCGCATTTTTTCCTATAAATTCATCACCTAAACCTTCCACAATAATCATGACAATGTTAGGTTTTTCCTCTTCAATGTTAAAAAAAGGAGCCAAAACATCCGGTGTTTCTGAAGCGGGTTTTAGTAATGGATATTCGTTTTTGTAGGTTAATTTTGCTGCATCAAATTCACTTTGATCTTTTTGGAAACGAATAATATCATTCGTGAAATAGGCAAGTTTATTTTGATATCCAATTTCTGAGATTTCAGGAAGAATGAATTTAATCAAAATGCAAACAACTGCAAATATTCCTGAAATCTGATAGAGTTTTTTGGATTGAAACGTTTTACTAAAATACTTTGTAATCCACCAGAATAAGACTGGAAATAGAATAAATGGCACAAAATACAGAATTGAAAAACTCTCCGAAGCTGTAACGGTAATGTACATGTCATCTAAAGAGTATCCTAAAAAGTCGGCTCCTAAATTAACTAAAGTGGTTAGGTGGTATTTAGTTAAAGCAAATTGACCAATTACAATTAAAGTAAAAAGAATTTTGAATATCAAATTAGCCCATTTTTCACTTTTGAGATTTAAAATAAAATAGATTGGTAATCCAATTAAACTGATCACTAAAGTGGTCGTGAAATCATTAATTAGTTTGTAAACTAACGTTAAAAAAGTATTCGTAATTTCTATTCCTGTGAAGCTTTTTGCAACGATTTCGAATAGGCTAATTAACCAAAATACAGTTAACATTGATAGGCATAAGTAGCCATAACTAAATGATTTTTTTAGTTCTTGATTAGTGTCCATTGAATTTTTGTTTGGTGTTTTTTTATGTTTTAATTGCTGCTCATTCCTTTACGAGTCATTTCTCCCCATTTTATTTTTTTGTTAAAATGGTAGTCAAAGTTACCTTTTATTGCTGCATATAATACAACTGGGTGATTTAAAATAGGTTCAGTAAAGGCCGTTTTTACAAGTTGCCATCCCATACCTTTTTTAGAGTATTGGTGATAAGTAAGCTCCTCCGTTATAATGGTTATAATTGAAAAAAGAACATTGAATAAGTAAGCAAAAACAAGAAATGAAATGGCATATTTCCAAACTACAAAATCGTAAACGATAAGGGCAATAAAGTAAAATAAGCCCAGTACTTCAATAATTGGCGCAACTCTTTCAAATAAAAACCAATAAGGATAACTAATCATTCCTAAAGAATTGTATTGACTCTTGAAACCTATTTTTTTGTGTTTTTTTAATGTTTCTATTGTTCCGCGCGTCCATCTGTTTCTTTGCGAAATAAATATTTTATGGCTATCTGGCGCTTCGGTCCAACATAATGGGTCAGGAATATAAGCTACTCGATATTTTACCTTTTTTTCTTCCATGTGGCGTCTCATTCTAACAATGATTTCCATATCTTCCCCAACAGTTTTAGTATCATAACCACCAACTTCTAAGGCAATTTTTTTATCAAATAAACCAAAAGCTCCCGAAATAACCAAAAGTCCATTTAATTTACTCCAAGCCATTCGTCCTAAAAGAAACGCTCTCAAATATTCTAAAATTTGAGCTTTTACTAGTCCGCTTTTAGGTAAGTTAATATCCAGTAATTTACCGTCTTTTATTTTACAGGAATTGGCTATTCTGATTACTCCACCAGCAGCAATTACTTTTTCATCTGTTGATTCTAAAAATGGTTTTATCATTTTTTGTAATGAATCTTCCAAAAGTAAGCAATCTACATCAATGCAAGCAACATATTTATTAGTACTTATGTTTAATCCAAAATTTAAAGCGTCGGCTTTTCCTCCATTTTCTTTGTCTACCACAATTAATTTCTCGAATGCAGGATTAGTCGATTTGAAAACTCCATTTCTAAGCGGTTTTGTTGGCAATTGATTGTTAATTAGGTAGTCTACTTTTACTAAGTCATAAGCAGCAATTAATTTTTCTAAACTATCATCTTTACTACCATCATTGACAATGATTACATCATAATTTACATAGTGATTTGAAAGCAGAGAGCGTACATTTTCTACAATATTCAAACTTTCGTTGTATGCCGGAGCAATTATCGAAATAGAAGGTGAAATGGAAGAAGAAAGTATTTCAGTATAGTTTACAAAACTATTTTTCTTCATATAATTTACCGTTTCAAATGCAGAGATTATAGCTAAAATGATGTAAGATGCTACAGCTGCAATTGCAAAACTAAAGAATATAAAATCAAGAAAATCGATGATGAAATTTGATAGGTTCATGATTAACTAGCTTTGATTAAGTTGGTTTCAATTGGGTACTCTTCGGCAATGCTGTTGATTACAAATGTATTATCATCGTCAACAGTAATTAAATTCATGATTTTCATTACTGAAATTCGGATGTAGAAATTATCATGGTTCATGTATGCTTTTACAAATTCAACATCATCAGGCATAGACATTTCTTCCATCATTTTGAAGAAGGCAATTTGTTCTTCCAATGTTCTTTCTTGAAGATCTACTTTTAAGATTTCTACCGCTTCATAAATTCCTAAATGGCTCACTAATTTAATCGCTTCTACTCGGATTTCTTCATTAGTATGTTTGAACAAATCAATTATTTCGGCTACAACATTAAATTGATTGTGCAATCTAACTAATTTGAGTGTAAATGATACAACAGAATCGTTTTTAGAACGTAACCAATCGTTTAGATCTGGAACTTCTACATTTTTGAATTTATTTAAAATTTCTAATAATTGAATTTGATCCCATTCAGAAAGATCATTTTCAATAATATCTAAGAATTTAAGTCCGTCAAAACGGAATAACTGCACCAAGTATTTTTGAATTTCAAAACGAACTTCTTTTCTAGGATGATTGATTAATTGAATAATTTCATCGTGAGTTTCTTTGATTTCAAATTTGGTTAATTCTCTAATAGCTTTAGCTACAACTGCCCATTTTTTACTTTTTAACTTAGAAGTTGCCGATTTTATCAAATCGGTTTGATAATAAAGTCGTTGAATAGCATCGGCTGTTTCACCTGAAACATCATTTTTTAATTTCAAAAAAGTATTGATGATAATTTTTCTCTTCAATCTGTTTTCCGAACATTTTTTTAAATAAGCAACAATTTTTTGTTGTTGTTCATTTTCCGTCTCATCATCACCAGCATATAAATATTCAATCAAATCTGATTCATATTTTTTTTGATACGTAGTTTCTATTCGATTCTTTATTTTTAATCGATCTCTTAAATTTTTTAAGTAAATCATACAAAGAAATATCGCTACTGCAAATGCCAGAGACAAATAGTTACACATCTTGAGGATAATGTGCATACTATTTAAGGAGTCTATACTATTTTGAAAAAACTCTAACATGATAGTTCCGATTTAAAGCGTTATTGCAATAATCTTTTGATACGAATAATCAATTCGTTTGGACTAAATGGTTTGCTCATGAAGTCAGTTGCTCCTAAATTGAAAGCATTTAGAACCATTTCTTCTTGTCCAGCAGAAGAAAACACAACGATAGGCGTTTTTCTATCGAGTTTGTTTCTTACATGACTAATTACTTCTAATCCGCTTATGAAAGGCATCATGATATCGGTAAGTATCATGTCAGGATTGTTGTCCTCAATCAAATCAACAGCTTCTTTGCCATTGTTTGCAATGTAGAGTTGGTAACCTTCTTTCTCTAATTTAAATTGTAATAATTTTGAAAGAATAGAATTATCCTCAGCCAAAACAATTTTTTTTGTAGAATTCATCTTTTTAGTAGGTTAGGTTTATGTTAGTAGGGCTTAATAACATGATAAAAGTAAAAATAAATTTTGAATTACATCGATAAAGTGCTTAAAAATACCGATAAAGTGCATTTTTTTACACAAAAGAACTAAAAAGATTACAAAAAAGCTTTAACGAATAGGATTTCTGTCGTTTAGATAGATTTAGAAAAGAATTATAAAGGAGGATTTTTTTAAAATAGGCTTAAAAACCTTCAAATACACCCAGGCCAAAAAGGGCAAAATCGTATTTTACAGGATCATTTTTATCCAACTCACGAAGTTTTGAGTCTAATTCAGCCAATGCTTTGGCATCGTTTTGTTTACGAGATAATAAACCGAGTTTTCTGGCTACATTTCCAGAATGTACATCTAAGGGGCAAGAAAGTTTTGCTGGGGTAATGGATTTCCAAATTCCTAAATCAACTCCTTTATTGTCTTGGCGACACATCCATCTCAGGTACATGTTAATACGTTTGGCCGCTGAATTATTCAAGGGATCCGAAATGTGTTTTTGAGTGCGGGCTAAATGTGGAACTTCAAAAAATACTTTTTTGAATTCCGAAATGCTTTTTTGCATCGAATCCGGTTCTTGGTTTTTTGCAAAAACAGACTCTAGTCCACCGTGATTTTTATAAATATTTTGCAGTGATTTTATAAAACCAATAAAATCCTTACCATTGAAGGTTCGGTGTACAAAAGATTCTAAATTTTCTAATTGGGATTCTGAATGTGACATGATAAAATCATATGGGGTATTACCCATTAGTTCCATCATACGATGACTGTTTTTAATAATCATCTTCCGATTTCCCCAAGCAATAGTAGCACTCAAAAAGCCAGCAATTTCAATATCTTCTTTTTGAGTAAACAAATGTGGGATTTGTACAGGATCACTCTCAATAAAGTCCAGTGTGTTGTATTGAAATACTTTTTCGTCAAGAAAATCTTTGAGTTCGGAAAAATTCATGAACCAATTTGGTATTAATGATTACTAATCATTCCGTCAATCATCACCAGTTTTCTATCGGCCATATTGGCTAACTCTTCATTGTGCGTAACAATAACAAAAGTTTGTCCAAATTCATCTCTAAGTTTAAAGAATAATTGATGTAGGTTCTCTGCCGAATGGGTGTCTAAATTACCAGATGGTTCATCGGCAAAAATAACGGCAGGCTTGTTAATCAGTGCTCTAGCAACGGCAACACGTTGTTGTTCCCCTCCTGAGAGTTCGTTGGGTTTGTGGTGAATTCGATGTGAAAGACCTAAATAAGTAAGTAGTTTTATGGCTTCTTCTTCGACTTCTTTTTTATTTCTCTTTGCAATATATGCAGGAATACATACGTTTTCTAAAGCTGTGAACTCAGGGAGTAATTGGTGAAATTGAAAAATAAACCCTAAATTCAAATTTCTGAATTTGGATAAATTTTTGTCATTCATGGATAAAATGTCTTCGTCGTTTATGCGAAGTTCAATTTCGTTGTTGTTTTTTTCTCCTTTAGGAGTAGGGGAACTTGGGCGGTCTAGTGTACCCAGAATTTGTAAAAGAGTCGTTTTTCCGGCTCCCGAAGCGCCTACGATGGAAACAATTTCTCCTTTTTTAATATGTAAATCAACTCCTTTTAGAACATGAAGTTGGTCGTAATATTTATGTAAGTTTTTGGCTTGTATCATTTTTGGCAATTTTTACAAAGAAACAAAGATTTTAATGATTATTAAATTGGTGCAGCTATATTTTTGCCTTAAAAAAGCATAAATTTGAGTTAATAAATAATAGGGGGATTTGCCCCCACAATTAAAAAATAATAGTACTTATGGAAAATGAAAATAAAAAGGAACTAGCTACATTAGCAGGAGGTTGTTTTTGGTGTACTGAAGCTGTTTTTTTAGAATTAAAAGGGGTGCATAAGGTGGTTTCAGGATATATAGGAGGTGCAACTGAAAACCCAACCTATAAAGAAGTTTGTGAAGGTAATACAGGACATGCGGAAGCTATTCAAATTGAGTTTAACCCTCAAGAAATTTCTTTTGGTGAGCTATTAGAATTATATTTTGCTACGCACGATCCTACCACTTTAAACCGTCAAGGGAATGATATAGGTACGCAATATCGTAGTGAGATTTTTTATCATACAGATGAGCAAAAAGCGATTTCTGAAGACTTTATACAGTTTTTAACTCAGGAAGCTGTATATCCTGATCCTATTGTAACTAAGGTTACACCAGCTACAGTTTTTTATGTTGCCGAAGATTATCATCAAAACTATTACAATCAAAACAAAACACAATCGTTTTGTTCCTTTGTTATTACTCCAAAAATAGATAAGGTTAGAACTTACTTTAAGGATAAATTAAAAGGTTAGTAAGGGAGTAAAAAGAAATGAGAGAAAAACAGCAAAAACTTTTATTAGGGATTCTTTTCGACTGTATTGGTATGTTATCTTTTTCTGTGCCTTTCTTGGGTGAGTTTTCAGATGTGGTATGGGCGCCCTTGTCTGGTTTTTTGATGACTCGAATGTATAAAGGTTCGTTAGGAAGGTTTAGTGGGCTTATTTCTTTTGTTGAAGAGTTTTTTCCTTTCTCTGATTTTATTCCCACTTTTACATTAACTTGGATTTATAATTATTTGATAAAAAAGAATGTTTAAGCTTTGGGTTCATTAAAAAAGAATCCTAAGCCCATTCTTTTTAGCATCTTTTTTTCAAATGCCCAGAAAAATTTAAATTGGCCAAATAGTAAACCTATAGCGACTAATAGGATTTGGTACAAAGGAAATATGATTAATAAACGGATGGGAGTATGCCAGAAACCAAAATCTTCTTTAAGAATTCCTAGCCAATTACAAACGGGTTTAGAAATCCATGCGGAAGCTGATCCTGTAATGGCAAAAACGATAAAAATAATGGTGAGTTGAAAGTTAGACTCTATTTTCCAACGTTTTTTTAATTCCTTCATCTTTAATTTACAATGATTACAAATGTAGTAAAGATTATCTTAAAGGGACACGGCCCAATAGGTTTTGGCGGTAATTATTTTGAAAAAAAATCATGTAATTGTAAATTAGATAATTTACTTCATAGCCATAATTAATATTAGGGTCGTAATCGATACTCATTTCATATAAATTGCGATTGTAACGTTGCGGTTGTAAAAAGCGATTATTCCATTCGTTTATGTAAAGTCTGTTTTTGGTTTCTAAATAACTTTGAGAATAAAACCCTCTTGGGTAGGCCATAGAAGCCAGCCACATGTTAAAACCCGGATCAATAATGATTACCTCGTATTCCAGTTCTTCATTAGCTATTTTAATAGTGTCATTACTGCTGGAAGTTAGACTTGCTTTTTGAGGGATGGTGTTTTTTTGACTTACACAACTTATGATTATTAGACCTAAAAGGAATGGTATTATGTATCGCTTTTTTTTCATGATTCAGTACGCTTAGTAGTATTAAATTTACGAATATAATCTTGTAACTTTGATTTAGATCATAAATCAAATGTTGTTTTTTTGAAGCCGCTAAGTTGTTTAAATAAATTTTATTTTCCAAAGAGTTTTCCAAGCATTGCGCCCAAGCCACCTTTTTTCGTTAATTCTTTAGCATCTTCCAAATCAATTTGTCCATCCGAATTTTGATCCAAGCCAAAATGAATTCCGTAAGTATCTATGGCGTCCATGATACTGGCGTGTTCGGGACTATTTCCGCCTGTTAATGATTCTAGAATTTCCGAAAGAGTAATACTCTTGTCATTTGGATCCCTTGCCTTGCTTATTAAAGAGTGGAGTACTTTTGGAATTAAGTTAGTCGTGGTATTTGTGGCGGTATTTTGTTCTATTCCTAATTTCTCAGTTAATGAATTAGAAACTTCAGTAATTATTTTTTGAATTGTAGGATGGTTTTTGTCAATATCCTTTTCATGTAACAAACCTACAATTTGAGTTAAATCAACGTCGGTTGCTATTTTTTGTAAACTGGAAATAATAGAACTGCTGGTTTCTTTCAATACAGCTTCATTTTGTTCGTTTGGAATAGCCTCGTTTTTTACAACAGCATCCTGACCAAATTCTTGTACTAGTTGTGTTAATTGTTCTAACATGAGTTTTTTATTAAAATGGTTATAACCAAATATAATGAAAAAAGGACTCATTACCAATTGATAACGAGTCCTTTTGTGTTATAAAAACCTTAAATTATTAGCTCAAAATACTGATGATTTGAGAGGCTAATTCAGTTCCAATTCTATCTTGCGCCTCATCTGTAGCAGCTCCAATGTGTGGAGTCAAAGAGATTTTTGGGTGCATTAGTAATTGAGTAGCTGGAGTTGGTTCGTTTTCGAACACGTCTAATCCAGCAAAAGCAACTTTTCCGCTGTCTAATGCTTTCACTAAATCCACTTCGTTAATTACACCACCACGAGCACAGTTTACAATACCTACACCGTCTTTCATAGTAGCAAATTCTTTCTCAGTAACGATATATCCGTTTTGAGCAGGAACGTGTAAAGTAATGAAATCAGATTCAGCAAAAACAGATTCTAATGATTGTGTTTTAATTGTAGTTGTAATTGATTGTCCGTCAAAGAACTCTACTTTTACATCTACTTGTGGGATAAAACTATCTGCAGCAATCACTTTCATTCCTAAACCAAGAGCCATTTTAGCAGTAGCTTGACCAATACGACCAATACCTACAATTCCTAAAGTTTTGCCTCTTAATTCAATTCCGTTAGCATACGCTTTTTTCAATTCGTTGAATTTAGTATCACCTTCAAGTGGCATGTTTCTGTTTGAATCATGTAAAAAACGTACTCCTGTTAATAAGTGACCAAATACTAATTCAGCTACTGATTCTGATGACGAAGCAGGTGTGTTGATTACAGCAATACCTTTGCTTTTAGCGTATTCAACATCAATATTATCCATACCTACACCACCACGACCAATAATTTTAATACCCGGACAAGCATCAATAATGTCCTTGCGAACTTTTGTAGCACTACGAACTAAAATAACACTTACGTTGTTTTTGTTGATGTAGTTAGCTACTTGTTCTTGAGCAACTTTTGTAGTGATTACTTCAAAACCACCTTTTTCTAAAGCTAAGATTCCACTTTTTGAAATCCCATCGTTTGCTAATACTTTCATGTTTTTTTTTATTACATTATGAGGATACCTCCTCAAATTAATTGAAATGTTTTTAGAAGCTGTTTCCCGCTATCCGTTTCAATCTTGTGTCGGCGTAGATGCCTGCCGCCACAAGGATTTCCACTTCTATCGGGGCTAGAGCCTCCGCTAGCAGCTAAAGTTTAAACAAACAAAGAAATTTTTTTGTAAATATTTAAACCGCTTTCTCTAAAGCTTGCATTACATCTACTAAAACTTGTACGCTTTCAATAGGCATAGAGTTGTAAATAGATGCTCTGTAACCACCTACAGAACGGTGTCCTGGTAAACCTGAAATTCCAGCCTCTTTCCACATTTTGTCAAATGTTTCTGTGTGCTCTGGATTTGTTAATAAGAAAGTAACGTTCATTGTAGAACGATCTTCCTTAACGGCTGCTCCTTTGAATAATGGATTTCTGTCAATCTCGTTATAAAGCAACTCAGCTTTAGCGTTGTTTAATTTTTCAACTGCTGCAATTCCGCCTTTTTCCTTGATCCATCTCAATGTCAATAGAGACGCGTATACAGGGAATACAGGAGGAGTGTTGTACATACTGTCTGCTTTAATGTGTTTTGCATAATCTAACATGCTAGGGATAACACGACCGTTTTTACCAAGGATTTCTTCTTTGACAACTACTAATGTAGTTCCAGCAGGCCCCATGTTTTTTTGAGCTCCAGCATAGATAATATCAAATTGAGAGAAATCTAATTGTCTAGAGAAAATATCCGAACTCATGTCACATACCATTGGGACATTTGTTTTGGGGAATTCTTTCATTTGTGTACCAAAAATAGTGTTATTTGAAGTACAGTGGAAATAATCTGCATCAGCAGGAATTTCATATCCTTTTGGTACATAAGTATAATTGTCTTCTTTTGAAGAAGCAACAATTACTGTTTCTCCAAAAAAATTGGCTTCTTTTATAGCTGCAGTAGCCCATGTTCCTGAATCCAAGTAAGCTGCTTTTCCGCCTTCTTTCATCAAGTTGTATGGAACCATTAAGAATTCAAGGCTTGCTCCACCTCCAAGAAAAAGAGCTTGGTATCCTTTTCCTTCTAATCCTAGTAACTCAAGCACTAAGGCTCTAGCTTCGTCCATTACTGCAACGAAATCTTTGCTTCTGTGTGAAATCTCTAAAATTGATAATCCCGAATTATTGAAATCTAAAATAGCTTGTGCTGATTTTTCAAAAACTTCTTGTGGTAAGATAGATGGTCCTGCGCTGTAATTGTGTTTTTTCATGGTGTAGTATAAGTCCAAAAAATTAAAATGCAAATTTCGATAAAAATGGTCGAAAATACATTAAAATATCCGTAATAATTATTAAAAAATGCGCTATGTTATTAACAAAAACGATATAGTGTCGACATTATCTGCATAATCCCATAATTTAGGCTTTTGTGTTTGTCCAAAGGGAATACTGTTTTTAATTAAATTATTACTCACGATACATTGGATTTGTTCGGAGTCATTTTCTAGTTTGTTTTTTACATCTTCAAGGTCTTTGTAGTATTCATAAAAAACACTAGAAATAGGGGAGGAATAACTATTGTCCTCTTTTATAGTCAAGAAACCATTGTCTAATAATTGAAAATTACTCATCAAGAAAACAGCTTTGTTGTAATCGTAATTGTTAGCATATTTTTCATATTGAATCACATTTTGGTATTCAAACATAGCTTCAAAAAAGGAATCGAAAACATAGCCTTCTGGTACAAAAAGTTTAGAAACATTGCGGCAACCCAGTCCAAAATACCTAAAAATATCCTCGCCTAATGCAATTAAATCTTCTTTGGTTTCTTTGCCGTTCAATACCGCGACAGAGTTTCTGTTTTTGCGAATAATAGCAGGTTTGTCTTTGAAATAATATTCAAAATATCGAGCCGTATTGTTACTTCCTGTAGCAATCACTGCATCAAAATTTTCAAGTTTGCCTTCGGCAAAAGTAATTTTGTTAGCTAATTCAGGAGCGATATGAATTAAATATTTGGCTAAAAATGGAAGTAAATGTTGATCGTTCGATGATGTTTTTACAACCACATCATGACCTGTGATTAGCACACTTAGAAAATCATGAAAACCAACAAGAGGGATGTTTCCAGCAAGAATTAAGGCTACCTTTTTTGGTTTTATATTATCGAGAGAATAGTTAGAAAGCCATTGGTTAATACTTTCTTCTGTTAAGGCTTGCGCCCAAGATTGTATTGCAAAATACACCTGTTCAGGAGTGTACCATCCGTTATGCGATTGTGAAAGCTGAATTAAATCAACAAAAGAATCAAAAAAAACAGCATTCCCTTGAACGTCTTCTCTTTGTTTGTTTTCGGTTTCAGAAAATTGACTTAGAAATTTTCCTAAGGCTACAAAAATATTTTTTTTGTTTTCTATTGTCATATTGTTTGCTTATGAAATGTTTTGATTGTAATTTTGCACAAAAATAAGTATAATATAGTCGAAAGACAAAAGTTATAACTGCTAGCTTGTTAAAACTGTATTGCTTTCGTACTTTAACCATAAAACCAAAACATAATGGCAATTATAATAACAGACGAATGTATCAACTGTGGTGCATGTGAACCAGAATGTCCAAATACTGCAATCTATGAAGGTGCTGATGATTGGAGATATAAAGATGGTACTAAATTAAGTGGAAAAGTAATTCTTCCTGATGGAACTGAAGTAGATGCTGAAGAGGCTCAAACTCCAATTTCTGATGAGGTGTATTATATCGTTCCAGGAAAATGTACAGAGTGTAAAGGATTCCATGACGAGCCTCAATGTGCTGCTGTTTGTCCTGTTGATTGCTGTATTCCAGATGAAAATCATGTAGAGGATGAAGAAACCTTGTTGAATAGACAAGCTTTCTTGCATAATGAATAGTGAATTATATTTTTAATTTCAATTTAGAAAAAATCCTGAGCATAACACTCAGGATTTTTTTTGTTTTAGAATATTTTAGAAATTAAAACCTAATCGGGCATAGTAATAAGCTCCGCTAAAACCCATTTGAACAGCATCCCAATAACCACCACCTTCTACATCAGCATCTTGTTGATCAGGGTAAACATTGAATAGGTTGTTAGCTCCAATACTTAGTTTAGAATTTTTGTTTAATTTAAATCCTAAAGTTAAATCGGTTACTAGTTTTGAACTATAATAGTCAGTAGCTCCACCATAATCAATTAGCTTAACTTCGCTAAAACGGGTAAATGCTAATCCTGTGTTAAACCAATTTACATCGTAACTAAGGTTTAGTCCAAATTTATTTTTAGGTGCTGAAGCTAATAAAAAGGCTTTTTCTCTTTCGCCAAAGAAAATTTCTTTGTCTAAAGTACCATTTTTAACACTTCCAATTTTCATATCATTTATGTTTCCTACTAAAGTGGCACTAAATGTTTGGTCTGCAAATTTCTTTTTCCAAGAAAGGACTACATCCAAACCATAGGTTTTGGTATTAACGCCATTAACGAAAAATTGCGCTTCATCGACACCTAAATTAAAGGTAGAAGCATCAAAATAACCAGTCAAAACAATCCTGTCTTTTACATTGATAAAATAGCCGTCAACAGTGGCATTAAAATCACCAAAAGTAGAAGTGAAGCCGAATGAGGCATTTACGGCTTTTTCTTCATTAAGTTTTTCAATGCCAAATGCTTTGGTAACTGGGCTGTTATTTGGTGACAGTAATATTTCAGAAGCACCGCTTGAGCTAAAGTTGGTAAATCTTAGGTTATAATAAATTTGAGCTAATGATGGAGCTCTAAATCCTGTACTAATAGAACCTCTAATGTTAAAATTGTCTGAAGCTTTGATACGGGTTGCTAGTTTTCCGTTGAATGTGCTTCCAAAATCACTATAATTTTCAAAACGCATCGCTCCGCTAATTAAAAAGGATTTATTTACATCAAGCTCTAAATCGGTATATAAAGATACATTAGAGCGACTTTTGTCTACCACATTTGCGGGACTATATCCTGGGAATCCTTGTGAGCCTCCAGGTCTTGCTTCATTTGAAATAGGGTCAATAGGTGCTGATTGTGTGCTTGGGTCAGTTATAGGTCTGCTGTTGGTGTCATAAGTAGCATAAGAACCTTCTTCTCCGGCAAAAATATTAAAAGTTTCGGTTCTGAATTCCGAACCAAAAGCAATGTTTAAACCATCTAAAACCGAATCAAAGTTTTTAGAAAAATCTAAATTGGTAGTATTTTGACTTAGGCTATGACCACCAGCATCAAATTCAGTTGGCGAGGCTTCTTCGAGTGATGCATTAATGGTTCCTTTGATGTAATAATGGAATAAGTTTTTTCCAAAAGTATTACTGAAGTCGATTTTCCAGCCACTTTTGGTTTCTGTTTTGATACCCGCCGCAAAAGAATTGTCAAGAATATTAGAAGTGATTCGTGGTGTGTAACCTCCAGGATAAATGGATTCAACCACTCTTTCTCCATCATTTCTAGTGAACGCATAAGCATCAGTGTCACGATAATTTCGTCCTCCAAAAGCATAAATTTCCGTTTTATCTGAAACAGGTATTGACAGGTTTCCAAATAAGTTAAAACCTAAAATTGAAGCCTCACCAAATCCTTTTCTGAAATCAAAACCAGGGCGTAATGTTTTGTTTTTGTTTAAATATTCGGTTGTAAAATTGGCATATCCTCCTTTTTCGCCAACAGCCACGCCATAATTTGCAGATACTTTTACAGAACCTCCATCAAAGGCTTGGTCTTTTCCGTATGTGTTTCCAAAACCGTTTTGATCTAATCTGTAACCGTCAGTATTTGCTGTTCCTGTAGGGAAGTCTCCTTTAGCATTAGTGTTGTAGGCGCCATAAGAAACTGTTCCTGTGAATTCATCAATATTATCGTTTAGAACAATATTTACTACCCCGGCAATAGCATCTGAACCGTATTGTGCTGCTGCACCGTCTCTTAAAATTTCAATTCTTTTTATCGAAGCAGCAGGAATGGCATTTAAGTCGGTACCAGTATTACCTCTACCACGTGTTCCAAATAAATTAATCAAGGAAGATTGATGTCTTCTTTTTCCATTGATTAATACTAAAGTCTGGTCAGGTCCAAGACCTCTTAAAGTAGCAGGATCTACGTGATCAGCTCCATCAGAGCCTGATTGTTTATTAGCGTTAAATGAAGGTGCTACATATTGTAGTAATTCATTGATTTCTAATTTTCCACTCTGCGTACTTACGTCCCTCATGTTGATGATGTCAATAGGAACAGCGGTGTTTACTACGGTTCTTTTTGTGTTTCTCGAACCTACAATTACCACATCACTTAATATTTCGCCACCTTCAGAATTTAGGGTCACGTTTATTACGCTGTTGGTAGCTTGTTTTTCAGTGGTTTTGTATCCAATGTAGCTAAATACCAAAGTTGCACCCTCTTTTACTTTGATGACATATTTTCCATCTAAATCGGTGGAAACACCATTATTAGTTCCTTTTTCAATAATATTTACTCCAGGCAGATTGCTGCCAGTTTGGTCTTTGACAACCCCGGAAATGCTTTTTTGTGCTATGATCGAGCTAAAACTCAAAAGCAGAATTAATAGGTGGACGTTTTTCATACTAGTCTAAGTTTAAGTTGTTTGATGTTGCAATATAACAAAATTTTAACATTTTTTATGATTTAGTTTCTGGAAAATGTTTAATTGTCTAAAAAATATTTAATGTATTTAAGAAAGGGATGCACTTTTTTAAATAAATAAAGTAGTAATTTCATTTTTATCTTTCGTTAATAGCTTCTAATACATTTATTAAATCTTATATTTGCACACTTTTAAAAATAAATTTTTCAAAAAGCACTTTCTAATTGTGCTGTAAAAAATATAAATAACATGAAAGCAGGAATTGTAGGATTACCTAATGTTGGAAAATCAACACTTTTTAATTGTTTGTCAAATGCTAAGGCGCAGAGTGCAAACTTTCCTTTTTGTACTATCGAACCTAATATTGGTGTGGTAAATGTTCCAGACCCTAGAATTGCACGTTTAGAGGAATTAGTTAAACCAGAGCGTGTTCAAATGGCTACAGTAGATATTGTGGATATTGCGGGTTTAGTAAAAGGAGCAAGTAAAGGAGAAGGTTTAGGAAATCAATTTCTGGGTAATATCCGCGAGTGTAATGCTATTATTCATGTTTTACGCTGTTTTGATAACGATAATATTGTTCACGTAGATGGAAATGTAAATCCTATTCGTGATAAAGAAACAATTGATATCGAATTGCAGTTGAAAGATTTAGAAACGGTTGAAAAACGTTTGGAGAAAGTAAATCGTGCTGCAAAAACAGGTAATAAAGAAGCACAAACCGAAAAAGCGCTTTTAGATAGAATTAAAGATGCTTTGTTGCAAGCAAAATCGGCAAGAACAGTAGTTCCTCAAAACAATGATGAAGAAGCTTTGATGGAAGATTTTCAATTGATTACTACAAAACCCGTTTTGTATGTTTGTAATGTAGACGAAGCTTCGGCTGTTACGGGAAACAAATATGTGGATCAAGTTCGTGAATTGGTAAAAGATGAAAACGCAGAAGTTATTGTACTTTCTGTAGGTGCTGAGGCAGATATTACTGAATTAGAAAGTTATGAAGAGCGTCAGGTTTTCTTGGAAGATTTAGGTCTTACTGAACCAGGTTCGGCAGTTTTAATTCGTGCGGCTTATAAATTATTAAACTTACAAACCTATTTTACAGCAGGAGTAAAAGAAGTTCGTGCTTGGACAATTAATATTGGGGATACAGCGCCAAAAGCGGCAGGTGTAATTCACTCGGATTTTGAAAAAGGATTTATCCGTGCAGAAGTAATTGCGTATGAAGATTTTTCTAATTATGGTTCAGAAGCCAAAGTTAAAGAAGCAGGAAAGTTACGTGTGGAAGGTAAGGAGTATATCGTGAAAGATGGAGATGTAATGCATTTTAGATTTAACGTATAAGATTACATAATTTTAGTATAAATTAGAAAACCTACAAAAGAATTTTTGTAGGTTTTTTTTGTTCTTGTTAATTTTTTTCGTTCCTTTATAGCTACCAATTCTTAAAATATTTTGTTATGGACCTGCAACAAATTGTTTTAGATGATCAGAAAAAGGCTAATGTCGTTTATTCTTCGGTAGACTTTAGTTCAGATAAGGTAAATTTAGTATTGGCTTTTGGCGAAAGGTCATTGCTAGAACGTCTTCAACCTTATAATGCGATACATACTTTGTATCCTAATGCTGAAATTGTGATTTGTTCTACTTCAGGACAAATTTCTAATACTAGTTTAGTTGAAAATAATGTTGTAGCTACTGCCATATCTTTTGAAAAAACCGAAATTAAAGTGGCAGAAATAGATGTTGTAAAAGAATCTAATATTCAGGAATTAGTAAAGAGAATCCAAAAAGATTTTTATGAAAAAAGCCTTAAATCGGTATTAATACTTTCAGAAGGTAGTTTTGTAAATGGAACGGAACTTATCAATGAGCTTATAAAACTTACCGAAGGCAAAATACCTATTTTTGGAGGTTTAGCCGGTGATGAATATAATTTTAAAAAAACCATCGTAGGCTTAAATCAGGATGCTGTTCCTGGAAAGATAGTTGCGGTAGGTTTTTATGGAAATGCAATTCACTTTGGTTTTGGTTCCGATGGAGGTTGGAGTGATTTTGGTCCTGAAAGAAAAGTTACGCAATCCGATAAAAATGTATTGTATAAAATAGGAGATCGATTTGCATTAGATTTATACAAAGAATATTTAGGAAAATATGCAGACGAATTACCAGGATCTTCACTGTATTTTCCTCTTTCCATGAAAGAGAGCAATGAATCAGAACCTGTTGTAAGAACGATTCTTTCTATAGACGAAGAAAATAAATCAATGACCTTTGCGGGAAATATTCCAGAGGGAGCACTGGTACGATTGATGAAAGGAAATTTAGACCGACTAGTTGACGCCTCTTATAGTGCTGCTTCTCAGACAATCACGGAACAACATGATAAACCAGAATTAGCCTTATTAGTAAGCTGTGTAGGACGAAAAATTGTTCTGGGGAATCGAATAGAAGAAGAGTTGGATGTGGTTAAAGAAGTATTTGGAGAAAATACTCTAGTTTGTGGTTTCTATTCTTATGGAGAAATATCGCCTAAGCTTGAAAAAGTGGCGTGCGAACTCCATAATCAAACAATGACAATTGCAACTTTTTATGAAGAATTGTGATGGATAGAAAAAAATTACATCGACTATTAAACAGGCAAATCTCGAAATGTTTTTCGGATGAATTTATTGAAAATAATGAGTCTGTCCAAAAATTCATCGAATCGGTAAATCTTTCATATTTGAATTTTGATAAAGATGCCGAGTTGTTTGAGCAATCTACTCGATTAAATGATTTAGAGTATGATAAAATAAATCAAAAGTTATCTTTAGAATTAGATAAAAGAGAAAATCTTCAAAATAAACTCATTGAGGCAATTAAACAATTAAATGATCATGATTTTAAACTTCAAAATGGAGATGAGTCTACTGAAAGTTTAATACAAATTCTTCGTGGTGAGATTGATTTTAAAAGAGATTTTCAAAACGAATTGTATTTGGCCAAAATGAATGCCGAAAAGGCTAATGAAGCCAAGTCGGATTTTTTATCCATAATGAGTCATGAAATTAGAACACCTCTTAATGCTATTATTGGGTTGATTTACATAATGGAGAAAGAGAATACCTTGGTTAGTTTTAGAGAAAATTTAGAGGTATTAAAGTTTTCGGCACAAAATTTATTCATGCTCATTAATGATATTTTAGATTTTAACCGAATTGAAGCGGGTAAGATTGAGCTCGAAAAAATTCCTTTTGATTTTAAAGAATTAGTAGAGCATATCGCTAAATCATTTAAAATTAAAGCTTCGGAAAATTTGAATTCCATCGATGTGGTAATTGATGATGATTTTACTCCTTATTTGATTAGTGACCCCTTACGAATTGGTCAAATAATTACCAATTTAGTTTCCAATGCAATTAAATTTACCAAAAAAGGCTCAATCCAAATCAAAATTGACCAAATAGGAATTAGAGAAAGTATTTCGGTTTTTAAAGTTCAAGTAATCGATACAGGAATTGGGATTGATGTACATAAATTCAAATCTATTTTTCAAAAATTTGAGCAAGCAGAAGTTAAAACCTCAAGACAATTTGGTGGAACAGGTTTAGGCTTGGCGATTACTAAAAAGCTACTTCATTTGTTAGGTTCAGAAATTGAATTGCAAAGTGAAATTGGAGTAGGCTCTACATTTAGTTTTGTACTGGAATTGCCTTTCTTCATGACCGATGTCGAATTGAAAAATGATATAGTACGTCATGATTACAAAGAAGAAAACCTAGATGGATTGAATGTGCTTTTAGTTGAGGACAATATGATAAACATGAAAATAGCCGAAAAAATTCTCAAACAATGGGGAGTTGTAGTCGATAAGGCGGAGAACGGACTTGTAGCAGTTGAAAAGTTTAAAGCTCATACTTACGATGTTATTTTGATGGATCTTTCGATGCCTGTTATGGATGGGTATGAGGCCACAGCTATTATTAGAGGTTCTAATACGATGATTCCTATTATTGCTTTAACGGCTTCTTCATCCTATAGTTATTTGGAAAAAGCACTTCAAATAGGAGTTAATGATTACATTATAAAGCCATTTAATCCCAAAGAATTAAATATGAAAATGAGAAGATATTTTAAATGATTTTTAGACGTCATCTTTTTTATTTTATTATTTTTAATAAAAATAGATCATTATGAAAATCATCGCTTTTGCAGGAAGTCCGAGTAAAAACTCTATCAATAAAAAATTAGCTACATATGCGGCTGGATTGTTTCAAAATGCAGAAGTGGAAATTTTAGATTTAAATGATTATCAAATGCCACTTTTTAGTGTGGATATCGAAGCTGAAATTGGGCAGCATGAATTGGCTAAAGCTTTTTTATCAAAAATTAAATCTGCAGATTTTTTAGTGGTTTCTTTGGCTGAAAATAATGGAAATTATTCGGCAGCATTCAAAAATTTATACGATTGGTGTTCCCGAATTGTTCCAAAAGTTTTCCAGGGAAAACCAATGTTGTTAATGGCTACCTCTCCAGGAGGCAGAGGCGGTGCTACCGTTTTAGAAATTGCTAAAAATGCTTTTCCACGTTATGGTGCGGATATAAAAGCTACTTTTTCTTTACCGAGTTTTAATGATAATTTTGATGTCGAAAAAGGAAAGATTTCTAATACCGAATTGGATGGTGAATTGAAAAAAACGATTCGTGAAATTCAAGAAAAGTAATCGATTATTTCGTTTTAACGATAAGATATTTTTTTTGTCTTGGTATTGGACTGTTCTTAATTCTAAAATCTGTTTTCTGCTTTCTCTTTTTCCCACTGTCAATATCATTTTTGATAACTTTGGTCGTAAGCCCTTTTAAAATAGGGTGAGATATGCTATATTAGCAAAAAATCCACAAAATTTAATGTCAGATCAAAGTAAATATACCGAAGATAATATTCGGTCACTCGACTGGAAAGAACATATTCGTATGCGTCCCGGTATGTATATCGGGAAATTGGGTGATGGTTCTTCACCTGATGATGGTATCTATATTTTATTGAAAGAAGTACTCGATAACTGTATCGATGAGTTTGTCATGGGATCAGGAAAAACGATCGAGGTGACTATCAGGGACAAAACCGTAGCGGTTCGCGATTACGGACGTGGAATTCCATTAGGTAAAGTGGTCGATGTGGTTTCTAAAATGAATACGGGAGGAAAGTATGATTCCTTGGCCTTCAAGAAATCCGTTGGTTTGAATGGGGTAGGTACGAAGGCGGTGAATGCTTTATCGACTTTCTTTAGGGTAGAATCGGTTCGTGAAGACAAACAAAAAGCAGCCGAATTCTCTGCTGGAAATTTGGTTCTGGAAGAAGATATCATAGAAACGACAAAGCGAAAAGGAACCAAAGTAACCTTTACGCCAGACGAAGCTATTTTTAAAAACTACAAATTCAGAAATGAGTATGTAGTTAAAATGCTTAAAAATTATTGTTACCTGAATACAGGTTTAACCATAATTTACAACGGCGATAAATTCTTTTCAGATTATGGATTAAAAGATTTATTAAACGAAAATATTGCCGAAGAAGATAAGGTTTACGACATCATTCACTTGAAAGGAGATGATATCGAAATCGCTATGACGCATAGTAAGTCGCAATACAGCGAGGAATACCATTCTTTTGTAAACGGACAAAATACGACTCAGGGGGGAACGCACTTAGTTGCCTTTAGAGAAGCCATTGTAAAAACCGTTAGGGAATTTTACAATAAAGGTTTTGAACCTTCGGATATTCGTAAATCCATTGTGGGAGCGGTGAGTATTAAGGTGATGGAACCTGTATTCGAATCGCAAACCAAAACCAAATTAGGTTCAACAGAAGTAGGTTCAGAACCGGGAATGCCATCGGTAAGGACTTTTGTAAATGATTTTGTCAAAAATAATCTTGACAATTATTTGCACAAAAATCCAGAAACGGCCGATTTGTTGTTGCGCAAAATTTTACAAGCCGAAAGAGAACGTAAAGAACTCTCAGGTATTCGAAAATTAGCCAAAGACAGAGCTAAAAAAGCGAGTTTGCACAACAAAAAATTACGTGATTGTCGCGTGCATTTACCAGATATTAAAAATCCAAGATATTTAGAAAGTACCCTATTTATTACCGAGGGGGATTCGGCTTCGGGTTCGATTACCAAATCGCGTGACGTGAATACACAAGCGGTATTTAGTTTGCGTGGTAAGCCTTTGAACTCTTACGGAATGAGTAAAAAAATTGTGTACGAGAATGAGGAATTCAATTTGTTACAAGCGGCTTTGGATATCGAAGACGATATGGAAAATCTGCGTTACAACAACATCGTAATCGCTACCGATGCCGATGTCGATGGTATGCACATTCGCTTGTTATTGATTACGTTCTTTTTGCAATTTTTCCCAGAATTAATCAAAGAAGGGCATTTGTATATTTTGCAAACGCCTTTGTTCAGGGTTCGAAATAAAAAAGAAACGATTTATTGCTATTCCGAAGAAGAAAGAGTGGCAGCAATCGAAAAGCTAAAACCAAAACCGGAAATCACCCGATTTAAAGGTTTGGGAGAGATTTCTCCAAATGAGTTTCAGCATTTCATTGGCGATGACATTCGATTAGATCCTATTATGATGGATAAAAATACTTCGGTAGAACAATTGTTGTCTTTTTATATGGGTAAAAATACCCCAGACCGACAAGAGTTTATCATCAAGAATTTGAAGGTGGAAGTGGATACAATGGAAGAGGCTTAGTTTTTAAAAGCCAGATTTTAATTGAGCAAAACCAAGAGTTGGACAAATTTTTATAATAGAAAAACTGAAATAAATTCAGCATAAATGAAAGACGAAGAAGACGATAACATCATTCCAGACAACGAAGAAAATAACGAAGAGCAGGATGCAATTGAGGAGAATCAAGATGGCGATGAGTCAGAGGAACCTATTGAAGTAGCCGCTTCTTCTTTTGAAGGAAGTCATTTTTACGAAAATCAGGACGAGGGTGATGGTAGTGATACCATTACCAAGGTTACTGGTATGTACAAAGACTGGTTTTTGGATTATGCTTCTTATGTAATTTTGGAGCGTGCCGTTCCGGCTATCGAGGACGGATTCAAACCGGTTCAGCGTCGTATTATGCATTCCTTGAAAGAGTTGGATGATGGTCGTTATAACAAAGTGGCCAATGTAGTAGGGCACACCATGCAGTATCACCCCCACGGAGATGCGAGTATTGCGGATGCCATGGTGCAAATTGGTCAAAAAGATTTATTAATTGATTGTCAGGGAAACTGGGGTAATATTCTAACAGGTGATGGTGCTGCGGCTTCACGTTATATTGAAGCGCGTTTGTCTAAGTTTGCTCTGGAAGTTTTGTATTCGCCTAAGATTACCGAATGGGGTGTTTCCTATGATGGTAGAAAAGCCGAACCAATCAATCTTCCAGTAAAATTTCCATTGTTATTAGCTCAGGGAGCAGAGGGAATTGCAGTAGGACTTTCGACGAAAGTATTACCTCATAACTTCAATGAGCTGATTGATGCTTCTATAAAAATTTTAAAAGGAAAGCCATTTACGCTGTATCCTGATTTTATGACGGCGGGTATTGCCGATGTGTCGAACTACAATGACGGTATGCGCGGCGGACGTGTGCGTGTGCGTGCCAAAATTGCTCAGCTGGACAAAAATACTTTAGTTATTACCCAAATTCCGTTTTCTACGAATACCTCGACTTTGATTGATAGTATTTTGAAGGCGAATGAAAAAGGGAAAATCAAAATCAAGAAAATTGAAGACAATACCGCTGCTGAGGTTGAGATTTTAATTCATTTGTATCCAGGTGTTTCTCCAGATAAAACGATTGATGCCTTGTTTGCTTTTACCGCCTGCGAAACATCAGTGGCGCCATTAGGTTGCGTGATTGAAGATAATAAGCCTTTGTTTATTGGGGTTTCACAGATGTTGAAAATTTCAACTAACAGGACTGTGGATTTATTGCGTCAGGAGTTGGAAATTCAATTGGAAGAATTAAAAAACAAATGGCATTTTTCGACCCTGGAAAAAATCTTCATTCGTGAAGAAATGTATATTGATTTCAAATTGTATCATGATAAAGAATCTTTATTTAAATACATGTACGATCGTTTTGAGCCTTTCAAAAAATCATTTGTTAGAGAAATAAATGATGAGGATTTACAGCGATTGACTCAAATTCCGATGATTCGTATTACGCGTTTCGATTCTGATAAGGCCGATGATTTCATTGCCAAATTGGAAGAGGAAATGACGGAGGTAGAATACAATTTGGAACATATTATTGATTTTGCCATTGCTTATTTTACCAAGTTAAAAGAGAAATACGGAAAAGGAAGAGAGCGTCAAACTGAGTTGCGTATTTTTGATGATATCGAAGCCACAAAAGTAGTATTGCGTAATACCAAATTGTATGTAGACAGAGCAGAAGGTTTCGTAGGTACCAGTTTGAAAAAAGACGAATACGTTACCGATTGTTCGGATATTGATGATGTGATTGTTTTCTTGAGAGATGGAAGTATGATGGTAACTAAAGTAGATGCCAAAACTTTCGTTGGGAAAGACATTATTTACGTGGCCGTTTTTGACAAGAGTGATAAACGCACCATTTATAATATGGTGTATCGAGACGGTAAATCAGGGCCTTCTTATATTAAGCGATTTAATGTTTCTGGGGTAACCAGAGACAAATTGTACGATTTGACCAATGGAACTAAAGGTTCTCAAGTCTTGTATTTTACTTGCAATCCAAATGGGGAAGCAGAAGTGATTTCGATTCTTTTACGCCAAATAAGCAATATTAAGAAATTGAAATTCGATTTGGATTTTGCCAAATTAGCTATTAAAGGACGTGCTTCTAAAGGGAATTTGGTAACCAAATATCCAATTAAGAAAATCGAAATTAAAGAAAAAGGGATTTCTACTTTGTTGCCGAGAAAGATTTGGTATGATGATACCGTTCAGCGATTGAATGTAGATGGTAGAGGTGAATTATTGGGTGAATTTAGGCCTAGTGATAAAATCCTAATCATTCAGCAATCAGGAAAGTTGAAGGTGATCATTCCGGAATTATCAACGCACTTTGAGGAAGACATGATTGTGTTGGAAAAATGGATTCCTAAAAAACCTATTTCGGCCATTTATTATGATGGGGAAAAAGAACGCTATTATTTGAAACGTTTCTTGGTGGAAAATGAAGGCAAAGAGGATATATTTATTACAGAACATCCTAACTCTCAATTAGAATTAGTTTCTACAGATTATAGACCAATGGTAGAGTTGGTTTTTTCTAAAGTAAAAGGGGTACAAAAAGAAAGTATCACAGTTGATGTTGAAAATTTCATAGCGATAAAAGGATTTAAAGCCCTAGGAAATCAATTAACAACCGATAAGCTAAAACAGGTCAATGCGTTAGAGCCATTGCCTTATGAAGCTCCTGAAGAAGTCATAGCCGAGGAATTAGAGGTTAAAGGCGAATTAAATGCCGATGATACTCAAGTACAATTGGACGAAGACGGTCAGATAGGTTTAGTATTAGAATAAAAAAAACTTCCGCTACGGCGGAAGTTTTTTTTTAGGTATTTACCGAAAGAGTTGGTACAATTTCATCTCTTTATTTTCTTTCAACTTTTTAATGATTTTTAGAAAAGCAATTGCGGTAATGTAGGCATCCCCCACAGCGGTATGTCGGTCTTTTTTTGAAATATCAAACTTATCAGCCAAATCATCAAGGGTATAATGATCCTTGTGTTGAATCAAGTTGGATTTTATAAGCGTTCTTTTGTACAAAGAAGCGGTATCCAAGGTTTTGTTTTTAAGTGTATCCATTCCATTTCTTTTCAAAGCATTATTGATCATCGTAATGTCAAATAGGGCATGATGAGCGATAATAATAGAATCACCTACATAATCCAAAAATAATTTCAAAACCTGAATTTCAGTTTTATGGTCTAATACATCACTACGGATGATACCATGTATTTGTACACTCGTTTTGTCAAAATGTTCTTGATCCATATAGTGTTCAAAAACATTTTGCAAATTGATAACGCCATTTTCTAATGTTATTGCACCAATGCAAAGAATACGATCGTTTTCATAATCAAAGCCAGTAGTTTCAGTATCTAAAACCACAAATCGCTCGGATTCTATAGGCCTATTTAAGGATTCGTCTATGGGTTTTTTCAAAATACCCAATATTTCAAGTATTTCTATAATTTTTTCTTTGAGTGTCATTATATTGTAATTTTTCCAGGATTAAAACGTATCGATATAACCTCCTGTAATTCTTTAATTGTCTTAAAAGTGGCTTTTAGTTTTACTTTTTCTAATTTGGTTAGCGCTTCTAATTCGATAAATTGTCCAGAATCATGGTGCAATAAACCTTGTTTAGTTCGGAATTTAAGTAAGGCTTTGTAGGAGTAGGCACAAGACAAATACAATTCTTTGTTTTGTGGTTCCAATTCAGCTAGTTTTTCAAAACGTTCAGGAGTATTGCTAATTCCTTTTATGCGATGGGATAATATTAAAACCCTTGCAGCATCGGCTAGTGGCATTAATGCACGGCGTTTTATGTCAAAGAAATCTTTGTGTGCGCCATCTTGCTCAACTAAAAATTGTCTAAAAAATCCCGTAGGCGAAGGGCTTTGCAGTGCGCCACTAACCAAGTGAACATAGAAAATAGGATTCGCTTCAATATCACCAAAAATATAATCTGCGAGTTCATTTGCTAGTTCTCTATCGCCATAAGATAAGCTATAATCAAAAAAGATGAACGACAGTAATACTTCATCTTTTCCAGGATTGCTAATCCAATCGTGTACTAATTCTTTCCATTGGTTTAAACTCAAACACCATTTTGGGTTAGAAGCCATCATTTCGGCAGGACAATAATCATAACCAATTTCGAAAAGTCCTTTGTTGACCTCGGCCGCTAAGTCCAAGAAATACTTGCGTGTTTTTTCTCGAATTACTTCAGGGACATCTTCGTATATCAAGGCATTATCTTGATCAGTGTGTAATAATTGTTCGCTACGTCCTTGACTTCCTAAAGCTAACCACGAAAAACGAGCTGGAGGAGGCGTTTTCATTTTGTCTAAAGACAATTCGATTACACGTTTGATGCAGGCATCGTTTAATTCAGTGATAATTTTAGACGTAAGTGTAATAGGGATATTTTGATCTAAATAGCCTTGTAGTAATTGCATGATTTTAGCACGAATAGGTTTGATCGCTTTCGCTTTTTTAACCCTTTTTAATGCTTTAATTAAAACCGCTGGATTGTTTCCTAAGGCTACCATGACATCATGTTTGGATAAAATACCTACCACTTTCGTATTAGTAGTTCCGTCTTTTGTCAAACAAAGATGACTGATATTACTTTTCATCATGGCCATTTGTGCTTGAGTAATGGTCATTTTTTTTGAATACGTAATTACAGGCGAATTCATAATTACATCGGCGGTAGTATTGATGGAATAGTCTCCCGTAACAATCTTATTTCGTAAATCTTTGTCGGTAATAATTCCTATAGGGAGCATATCTTCAACCACAAGCATTGCCCCAATATTCTTTTTAGTCATTGTTAGTGCAATTTCTTTGGCAGTAGCTGCTCGGGAACAAGTGACAATTTTTTTCGAATATTTAATAGGTTGAAGGTCTAATATTTTATTATCCTTATCAATAATATCACCACCAGCAGTTTCATCGTCTAAAAACTCACCGTATAATTTTTTACTATGACTTTTAGAATAGGGATTTTGCGTGTTTGAGGCAAAGCTATCAATGATGAAGCTCCCTACATTGGGGTTTTTGATCGCATAGGGTTTAAAAACGTCAATAGGTATGGCGTAGAGAATACTTTCTTCATGAGCACAAGCTTGCATCTTATAATTTTCATGCGCAATCAAAGGGCGTAGACCAAAAATATCGCCTTCGTCGCACATATCCAGGATATCGTTTTTCGATTTTTGACTAAGTTCAATTGCGCCTTTATGAACCACATAAAAGCAATTGTGTGTTTCTTCATTTTCTTCAAAAACAATAGCGCCTTTGTCTTTGTAAATAATTGAAACTTGCTCCGAAAGTACTTCGATATCGAATTTGTCTAGAAAATTAAAAGGGGGAAAGTTTTTTAAAAAGTCGGCTACTCTTTGTGAAATGGTATTTTTCATTAAAAAATATTTTTATGGCTAATTTTTTGGGTTTGTTTGGCTAAAGAAATACGAAATGCATTTCTTGGTATCAAATGCTAATGTATTAATTTTTATCTTTTAAAACGAAAGAAGCTCCAAAATGGAGCTTCAAATTCGTAGTTGATGGGCATTACTTTTTTTTGGTTGCTTTCATATTGAGAGCTTCTACCATAAGTGAAAATGAAATTGCAAAATACAAATAGCCTTTTGGAATAGGTGTTACATGACTACCAAAAATTAAGGCATTGGACAAATGCGCACTTTCGGTAACTAACATTAAACCAATTAGAATTAAAAATGCCAATCCTAAAATTTGAATTGAAGGATGTCTATTAACAAAACTTCCAACAGGTACAGCAAATTGCATCATAATTAATACCGAAATAATCACCGCTGTAATCATGATGTACAAAGCACCTGCTACGCCATTAGTCATTCCTACCGCAGTTAAGATACTATCAAAAGAGAAAACAATATCAATCAATATGATTTGGACAATTACACTGCTGAATGTTTTTGCTGCTGCCTTTTTAATTTCTTGCTCTTCTTCCCCTTTATGGTCTACCTTTTCTCTGATTTCGTTCGTGCTTTTATAAATAAGGAATAAGCCTCCTAATAATAAAATGATGCTTTGACCCGAAACCTGTGCTGTCATCCAGCTAAAATCAATGCTAAACCAAGGTTCTTTCATTGCAATTAAATAGGAAATTCCTAATAACAGAAAAATACGCATGAACATAGCTAGGAACATACCAATTTTAGTCGCTTTTTTACGGCTTTCTTCCGGTAATTTTCCTGTAGCAATTGAGATGAAAATGATATTATCAATTCCGAGTACGATTTCTAGAAAGGTTAATGTGATAAGAGCAATCCATGCATCTGGATTTAAAAATACTTCCATTTTGTATAGGTTAGGGGTTATGATTTATGTGTTGTGAGTTTAAGGAATTATAATTCTCCAATTTTTGTAACGGTTCCTCGTTGTTTTTGATCGGAGCCTATGATTCCGAATTCAAAGGTATAGGTATTTCCGGAAGTCGTCAAAATTTTCATGCCAATGGCTTTTTCTTCTGCCATATTTTTAGGATGTTTTTTTTTCAAAACATACTCACAATCGCTAATCCAGCGGATAGAAGCGGTATCTGTTTTTCCTTCAAAAGTTTCAATTTCTATGCTGTCATTACGCTCAAAAGCGGTTACTTTTTTTTCTCCGTTTACTTCGTATTCAAAACGGAATTTTCCTGTTTTAAAATCTTTGCAATTGTGTTCTGCCTGATAACAAGAAACTAAAAGTAGAAGTAGAGGAAGTAGTATTATTTTTTTCATTCTCTTTATTGGGTTAGATTCCCCTTTCTCAGATGGGGTAGGAGGTTTGTATTTATTGAATTTTAATATCGTATTTGTCTAAAAGTCCCGGAATGCCCTGCATCGAAAATTTGGCTTTTCGCATTGGGTTGAATTCAGGATCAATTTTATAATTGTACGCCGTAACGAAATTCACTTCCTTCAATTGGGTGTCATTAAAAATGGCGTTTTCCAGATTGCAGTTGTCAAAAACTGAATTGGAAAGATTCGTACCAATGAAACTCACTTCTTTCATCGAACAGGAATTGAATCTTGTTTTCGTCATTTTTTTATTCGAAAAAGACGCAAAATCCAAGATGCAGTCACTGAAACTTACTGCAAACATAAAGTCAGTACATTCGTTAAACGGAATGCCTAATAATTTGCAATTCGAAAAGTACACTGTTTTTAAGCTCGTTCCTTTTAAGTTGGTCATCGAAAGATTGCAATCGATGAATTCGCAATCCATGAAAGTATTGTTTGAAAAATCACTGTTGGAGAAATCACAGTTCTTAAAAACACAGTCTTCAAATTCACGATGACTGACTTTTTTATTGATGAAAATGACCTTATCAAAGGTTTTCTGAATGTGAATGAGTTCTTCCATTAATCGTTAAATAAGGCTTTCATTATATATTTCAATCCTAGAAAAATCAAATACATCGAAGCCAAACATGCCACAATTCCAATTCCTAAAACCAGATAATGCCAAACGTTTTTTTGGTTCATAAAGGCATTATAAATCAATGATGGTCCAATGAACATTAGCGGCAAAGCGCCTGTTAAGTATTTCACACCTTTAGATAATAAATCTTTGTTTGTTGACATTTTAAGTTAGAAGTTAGATGTTAGAAGTTAGAAGTCACGCATAACGCATAACACCTAACTCATAACTTATTACTATTATAAAAATCCACTGCCTTACGCACGCTGCCGTGTTCTTTCAATAACTGAGCGGCTTCTTCGTAGCTTACAGGAATTTCGCCCATAATCATTTTAGTGCCGCGGTCAACGAGTTTGGCGTTGCTTAATTGCATATCGACCATTTTGTTGCCTTTTACTTTTCCTAACTGAATCATCGTTGCCGTTGAAATCATATTCAAAACCAACTTTTGAGCGGTACCGGCTTTCATTCTCGAACTTCCAGTTACGAATTCTGGTCCTACGATAACTTCGATTGGGAATTGCGCTGTTTGCGAAAGCGGGCTACCGGCATTGCAGGAAATACTTCCTGTGATGATATTATTTTGGTTACAGGCTTCCAAACCGCCAATCACATAAGGCGTTGTTCCCGAAGCGGCAATACCCACCACTACGTCATTTTCGTTGATGTTGAATTCCTGCAAATCAATCCAGGCTTGGGTAGCATTATCCTCGGCATTTTCTACCGCTTTGCGAATGGCTTTGTCGCCACCAGCAATAATTCCCACTACCAAATCGAAAGGCACTCCAAAAGTAGGCGGACACTCTGAAGCATCTACCACACCCAAACGTCCCGACGTTCCTGCGCCAATGTAAAACAAACGACCGCCCTGTTTCATTTTGGCAACGATTTGGTTGACCAATGTTTCTATTTGCGGCAAGGCTTTTTCCACCGCTAGCGGAACGGTTTTGTCTTCGTTGTTGATATTGCTTAATAATTCCGTAACGGACATTTTTTCTAAATGCTCGTATTTTGAGGATTGCTCGGTGGTTTTTATGAAGGTCATTCTTTTGAGTTTCTGAGTTGCAAAGTGCCAAAGGTACTATCTTTTCAGCAAGAATGATAGTGGAATTTTGTTGTATTTTTATTTTTTGAAAGATAGTGTTTGTTCGTCATTGCGAGCGTATCGAAGCACCCGAGCGCAGCGAATTGAGCTTTAGCTAATCTCATTAAGTAATGCTTCAAAGTTGCTTATAATTGTGGGCACAGAATGCAATTCTGCCTTTACTTTGTGTATATCCTAGCAGTCGGGTTATGAAATCCAAAGATCTTCAATTTGTTTTATTTTCCATTTCCCATCTTTTTTATGAAGAATAATCAAATAACCAAGGCCGCATTTTCCCCCGCAACTATAGCTGCCAATAAGTACTGCCGTATTTTTTGATTCATCAAAGATGATTTTGGAAAAAGAAACAATACTATAGGGCTCAACTCTAAGATAGCGGTCTTGAGGGGTTTCGTCTTTTTTAGTATAACTAAAATTAAATTTCGGATTTTTTTTAAATTTTTCTATAATGATAGTGTTAGTCTCAGTGTTGGTAGTGTCAATTTTTAAAGCATTTGATTTGAAATATTTCTTTATAGATTCTAATGAGTATTCACTTGGGAAATAAAGTTCTTTGGAGACAGTCATCGGTAGTTTTGAAGTGTCTTTTTTTATTTTTTCAATTTCAGCATTATATGTTACTATCTCTTTTTTGTATTGGGTTGAATCAATATTAATGAGATTTCCTTTTTTATCATAAATTCTTTCGGGTATTGGTGGAAAATTCAAATAAATTCGATTGTCCTTATGAATTGAATCTACCATAGCTACAAAAAGTTCGTCTATGATTGTGTTTTCCAATTCTAAATTAGAAGTCTTTCTTTCACAGCTTAAAAGAGAAAGTATTGAAAGAAAATAGAATATTGATTTCATAGTTTACTTGTTTATTTATCTTTTTAAATTTTTGTCAATTTGTTTTTTACTCTTCTATACGGGCACAGAATGTAATTCTGCCTAACGTTTGTACGTATATCTGAGCGATCGGGGGTTTTGTATTACTCACAAACTTGTCATGCTGACGAAGGAAGCATATCATTAAGTAATTCTACAAAGTTGCTTATAATTGTAAACATAGAATGCAATTCTGCGCTATCGGGGTGGTTTAGTTTGTTAAAGCCACACGAAAGGATTCGTTCTGAAGCGTGGGGCTATAAGTGTGATGTTAGTTGTTTTTTTTCTTATACCTTTCTAATTCTTTGTATTCGGGAGCTCCAAGTAATTTTTTTTCTTTTTTTATTAATTCTTCTAATTCAGAATTACTTTCCCACTCGAAAGATATTAAGCCCCAATTTATATCTATAAACTCTCCTTTTTTTGAAATAGTAATCCCAATACAATTTTGTAACCGATGTTTATATTTGAATAATTCGGTTATATTCTTAAGCATAATTTCCCATTTTTTATGGTCTACTTTATTTACAGGAATAAATACAAATCCACAACTTGTTCTTAACGAAGCAAAGCGATAAGGTAGTTTCCGTTCTTCTAATTTGCAATCCTCTATAGTTTTCAAGAATCTCGTTTTGAATTCTAATAATTCATACCTTTTTAACTTACTAATTTGTTTAATTATAGAATGATATTCTATTGATTCTTTATGTTCACTTCTTATGATGTTATTTGAGAAAGCATCTAAGAAATTTGACATGTCAAATTCATCGACATCTTCTTTTAAGTTTGTTAATGTGTGTATGTATTCTGGTTTTATAAATGAAACGTCTTCTGTATTTAAAAAATGGCCTAATAAGTATTGTTCAGGACAATTATTCATTAATAATTTATGTTTGAAATAAATCCGTTCTCTAAATTTTAAATACTCATCTAATTCAGTTGGTGTAATCAGATATTTACATATCCAATGATAATCTTCTATGTTGAAAATATGAATGTTTCCATTAATACTACTTTCGTAGAATTTCATAAATTTATATTCTTTTTTTAATTTTTCATCAGCATGATAAATAATTATCTTATTTATTTCAGTTGTATTTATTTTAGTAATATTTATTGTTTGGTTTCTTCTGTTTTTAATAAGAATTTCATCGTAACTGATTAAATATTCTAATGTGTCTCTTATTTGTTCCTTTCCTTTTTTTAAGACTTTGTTTTTAAACCAATTATCTGTATTTGTTTTTGACTCTGTAAAATTTCGTTCTTTAATTTGAATGATGAAAAGTAAATCATCAAGTATCATTACATTGTCAGCTAATTCTTTTTTTCCATCTTTTGGATAGAATTCATTTTGTCAAAAGTAAATTCTTTGTAGAAAACCGATTCGTTAATTAGTGTCACGATATTTTCTGATTTAGTTTGTGTCATTTCGTAATTTTATATAAATCATTTATATGTAAAATAAAATAATATAAAGTCACCCATTTTTAGTTTGAAAGGTCTGAATGATTCAATTTTATATCCTCAAATATATAAAAAATTAACTACAAAAAATCAAAAAGATTTAGATAGTAACAAACTTTTCGTACTTAGAAGTTGTTTCATTATTTAAAAATGATTTTGTCTGGAGTAGGGTTTGCGTGAGGGGTAGTAGTGGAAATCCTTGTGGCGGCGGTCTTTATGCCGACACAAGATTGCAACGGATGACCCGACCTCGTTGCATAACGAAAGTCGCTTTTTTGTACAAACGCAGTGCAACGAGGGCACGCTCAAAATGTTAAGCGTGTTTTGTTATTTTGATGAACGATAAGTCAGCTAACGTAAGTAGATAGTGAGATTACTTCGTCCCGAAGTGTCGGGACTCGTAATGACAAAACGGGCTGTGTTATCAAGGGTGAACGGCCAAAATTTATAAAAAATACGCCAAAACGATTCCCAGTACAATCATGGAAACTTTGGCAACATTGAATTTGTGTCCTTCGCTGCTTTCGAAAATAATAGTCGAAGAAATATGGAATAAAATCCCGATTACGATAGCGGTAATTTGGTTATGGTAATGGCTCAGCGTAGTGAGATAATCGGAGGCGAAAGTGCCCAGCGGTGTCATCAAGGCAAAAGTAAGCATGAAGGCAAAAATAGCCTGCTTGTTTAAATGCGAATTGATGAAAAATGTGGTCAAAATAATGGCAATAGGTAGGTGGTGAATGGCGATTCCCAGTGCTAGGTTGTCATGGTTGTGACCCACAGGAAATCCTTCCAAGAAGGCGTGAATACAAAGACTGATGAACAGCAACCACGGAATATGCGACATATTGTGGTGGCCGTGAACGTGACCGTGTTCGGCACCTTTGGAGAAAAATTCCAGGATAATCTGGAACAAAATCCCCAGCATGATGAAAATCCCAATGTTGTTGTCGTGACTTTCTACCCCGTCATGTAGATGACTTTCGTAGATTTCGGGTAATAGGTGCATCACGGTAAGCGAAAGCAAAAACGAACCACTAAATGCCAATAGTAGTTTGAGATTGCTTTTGTTTTTAGGTTTTAAAACCAATGCAATGATATACCCAAGGAGTACAGAAAGTAAAGGTAAAAGGTAGTTCATGTGTTTTTTTGGTTTAACCGTTTAACCGTTTAATCGGTTAAACAAATTAATTATTTGAATATCATAATTAATCGTTCGCTTTCGGTCTTATGAAATTTTTTCAGTTTGTAATCGCCAAAGATATCCAAAAGGTAAATTCCGGCTTCGTCCATCATGGCTTCAAAGTCCTGTAAAGTCAGGGCTTTTACTTTTTCGGTAAAATGGTATTTTTTGCCTTGGTCTTCAAAGTCAATTTCTTTAAAAATATGTCCGTCGGCAACGTAGCGTTTCAGGTGAAAGTCAATTCCGTCTACGGTTTTTACTTCTTCAGGAACCAAAGTGTCAATAACCTGGTTGACGTTCATAAAATCAATTACGGCAAAACCATAGTCGGTCAAGCTGTTTTTGATGGCTTTTAAAGTGGTTAAATTGTCGTCGTCATTTTCGAAATAGCCAAAACTGGTAAATAAATTGAAAATGGCATCGTATTTTTCTTCAAAAGGCTCGCGCATATCGTGTACCTTGAATTGCAGGGTTTCGTTGGCACTTTTGCTGGCTTCGGCTATGCTGTTTTCGGACAAATCGGCTCCAATGACATCAAAACCCAATTGGTTCAAATAAATCGAATGACGTCCTTTGCCACAGCATAAATCCAAAACTTTGGCATTTTCAGGAAGATTTAAGTAATGCGTTAAATTGTCCATGAAATGTTGGGCTTCACGGTCGTCGCGTTCTTTGTAAAGGATATGATAATAAGGAGTGTCAAACCACGAACTGAACCAAGCTTCGCCAGCTTGCTCCTGATTGGGTTGTGTTGGATTTTGTACTTCAGACATTTATGCTGTTCAATTAATTCTATCCCGCAAATTTAGTGTATTTTTGCGGAAATATACTATTTCAGCTTGTTTGGAATTTAGAATTTAGAAAATTGGAATTTAAAAAGAATGGAAGAAAATTATAAGATGATAGCCAAAACCTTTTTTGGTTTTGAAGAAATATTAGCCACCGAATTACGAAACTTAGGCGCTCAAAATGTGGAGCAGGGGGTGCGAATGGTGAGTTTTAAAGGCGACAAAG
The DNA here is from genome assembly GCF_042656445.1 of Flavobacterium sp. GCM10022190. NCBI lineage: Bacteria > Pseudomonadati > Bacteroidota > Flavobacteriia > Flavobacteriales > Flavobacteriaceae > Flavobacterium > Flavobacterium sp. GCM10022190. The sequence continues at coordinate 519,821 of NZ_JBHSOQ010000003.1, read as the reverse complement.
GTTTTATGTACAAGGCGAATTTGGCATTGCGTACAGCTTTGAAAATCCTAAAACCGATTTATTCTTTTAGAGCGAATAACGAAAAAGCGCTTTACAAAGGCATTTCGGGAGTGAACTGGTCAAAGTTTATTAGTGCTAATCAGACTTTTGTAATTGACACAACCGTACACTCGGAATATTTTAATCACTCGGAGTTTGTTTCTCAAAAATGTAAGGATGCTATTGTGGATCAGTTTAGAGAAAGAACTGGGCAACGTCCTAGTATTGATAAGGTACATCCGGATTTACGCATTAACATTCATATTGATAAAGATCAGGTTTCGGTAGCCTTAGATACTTCGGGTAAACCGTTGAACCAACGTGGTTACAGAACGTCTACGAATATTGCTCCTATCAACGAGGTTTTGGCAGCGGGAATTTTGTTGTTGTCGGGTTGGGATGGTCAATCGGATTTCTTGGATCCAATGTGTGGTTCGGGAACCTTCCTTGCCGAAGCGGCTATGATTGCTTGTAATATCCCAGCGAACATCAACCGAAAAGAATTTGCTTTCGAAAAATGGAAAGACTGGGATAATGAGTTGTTTGACAAAATCACCGATAGTTTGTTAGGCAAAGTTCGTGAGTTTCATTATACGATTAAAGGGTATGACAAAGCACCTTCGGCGGTGTTGAAAGCCAAAGAAAATGTTAGAAATGCGAATTTGGATGAATATGTAACCATCTCAGAGAACAATTTCTTTGACAGCGAAAAAAATACAGAAGGAAAATTACATATCGTATTTAATCCACCTTATGATGAGCGTTTGGATATCCATATGGAAAAATTCTATAAAAATATTGGGGATACCTTGAAACAAAGCTATCCAGGTACCAATGCTTGGTTTATTACTGGAAATCTGGATGCATTGAAATTTGTAGGCTTAAGACCTTCGCGTAAAATTAAATTATTCAACGCCGGACTGGAAGCGCGTTTGGTAAAATACGAAATGTACGAAGGTAGTAAGCGAACGAAATTTCAGGAGAGAAGTTAGAGGTTAGAGGTTAGGAGTTAGAAGTTAGGAGTTAGAGGTTAGAAGTTAAACTTTGAACTAAAAACAATAAACCATAAACAACAAACAAAAAAGTCATGTCAAAATTACAACTAAGAGCATTTTTATACCAATTAGGAACTTTTGCGAGTTTATTTATATTATCCCGTTATTTAATTCACCAATATGCTGGGCTTACTGGTTTTTGGGAGCCTTTTGCAGCTTTTGTGGTTGCAACTTTTGTTGGGCCGAAGTTTCAGGCTGTAAAAACGAAAGACGGGGAGAAATTGTATATGAAATGGGTTTTTTCTAAAAACGTGAAAGAAATTGGGTAGGTTTTGATTAACCGCAAAGTGAAGAAATTTTTAATAGAACCGCATATTCGCTGATTGATTTCAGTGGATTTGCGTTTTTTTTTAACCGCAAAGGGCACAAAGCTTTCGCAAAGCTTTCGCAAAGCTTTCGCAAAGCTTTCGCAAAGCTTTCGCAAAGCTAGCAAAGGAAATAAAGGGAATCTGCGTGAAAGAATAGGCACGCAGATTGAGCTTACTTTGGCAGATTTTTTTAGTCGAAAGGTACTAAGGCGCTAAGTTTAGTGAAATAAAATTTGTGATAATTTGTGGTGAAATAATTTAACCGCAAAGAGGCAAAGTTTTTCGCAAAGGGAACAAAGAGAAATCTGTGTAAACCTGCAGAATCTGCGTGAAAGAATAGGCACGCAGATTAAGCTGATTTTGGTAGATTTTTTTTAGCCACAAAGGCTCTAAGGCACAAAGCTTTCTACGTTTACAAAAAATAAACCGCCAATTCACAAATTTATATAGCTTGCGAATTAGCGGTTTTGTTATTGTGGGTTGTCAGTTCGAGCGAAGTCGAGAACGGTTATATAGCCTCTCGACTTCGCTCGATGTGACAGTTGGTTTATTTTTTCTTTTCTGCTTTTTTGGTGTCAGCAGGTTTTACGACTTTTTTGAACATTGGAACAAAATAAGTTACCGTATAGTTGAATCCCACTCCAAAATCACCATTGTACGTACGGTTGAATCCCGGAATGTATAAGTTTTCAAAATTGCTTGGTTGCTTGTTGCTCACCAATCGGTTTAAACGAAGACTGAAGCCTACAAAGACATTGTTGAATACTTTGGCTTTCATCCCAGCCACTACTTCAATCCAGCTGGCTGTTAACCCATTGTATTTTTGCCCAGAAGTCAATGGCGGAATTTCACCAAAATACTGATTGGTATTGTAGATTTTGTAGCTGTTCAATTGTTGGCTAAAAGAACTAAAACCATAACGTAAACCAATAGAAATGATATTTTCCATGTCCAACCAGTTTTCGTAACCGTTATAATCAAAACCTAGTTTGATGTAAGAACCCTTAGTGGTGAAGTTTAATCGGGCGTCATCGGTGGTTTTATTTTCGTTACCAACTTCGGCAGCGATGTAATGTTTTTTGTCGTAACGATAATCTCCTACTAGTTCAATTCCTTTATAATCTTTGTCATAAAAACTTTTGCTTAGTTTGAATAAATCGACACCTAAACGAACACCATAACGGTCTTTTTTTATAGGAATTGCAATGGAATCCTTTTTGGCAGTTGTACTCGTTTTAGAGCTAACAGCCGCTTTTTGAGTGATGATTCCTTTACTTGAACTGTCTTTTGGAACTACTTTAGTTTCTTGTGCTTGTACAAAAAATAAAGATAAAATCAGGAAGCTACTAAAAATATATTTCAAGGTGTGTCTCATTTTCATTAGCTATAATAGGGTTACTTACATAAACCACATTTATCCATTTTTGATCAGGTGTTGCTGCATCCGAATGTACGAAAGGCGTAGTTGAGTCCAAAGTATAATTCGTTTTAAAACCACAAGCACGTGATACATAAATATTTTGGGTTCTGTAATTGAATTTGATAATATCTTCGTTGGCAGGCGCTACAACACTGGTACTTCCATAATTCAAAATGAATCGAAAAGTAGTCGACTCGGTATTGACTTTCAACGGAATAGAAACCGTGCTTCCGTTAATTAAAGTATTTCCATTAAAGCTTACTGCTTCATCCATTCCTTCACTAAAAATACTAAGGTTTGTTACATTCTTAGTTACCGAGGCGTTATTAGCATCATAAAATGTAATTACTAATCGGGGAGTCGTAATAGTATTCCCATCACAAATATCGTCTTTCTCGCAACTGGAGAAGGAGAAAGCAAAGCTGAGTACTAATAAGAGCAGTATCGTTTTTTTCATTTTTATAGTTGTTAGGGGCTAGTTCTTAGTTCTTAGTTTTCAGTCCTTAGTCCTTAGTAGCATTTATGTTCAGAAAAATAATAAGGACTAGGGACTAAGTACTAATGACTACCTTCTTTCCAATAAAACCACATTTTCTACGTGATGGGTTTGCGGGAACATATCCACAGGACGCACACGAGTTACTTTGTATTTTTCATCCATCAAAGCCAAATCACGTGCTTGTGTAGCCGAGTTACAGCTTACATACACCACTTTTTCTGGAGCGATTTTCAAGATTTGTTCAATCACATCTTTATGCATTCCGTCGCGAGGTGGGTCGGTGATAATCACATCCGGTTGACCGTGTTGGGCAATAAAAGCATCGTTAAAAACCACTTTCATATCACCCACAAAGAACTCACAATTGTCAATATTATTGCGTTCTGCATTGGCTTTGGCATCTTTAATCGCATCCGGAACGCTTTCAACACCAATTACTTTCTTCGCTTTTTTAGAAACGAATTGCGCAATAGTTCCCGTTCCGGTATATAAATCGTAAACCGTTTCATTACCGGTTAATCCGGCAAATTCTCTGGTGATTTTGTACAATTCATACGCCTGTTCCGAATTGGTTTGGTAAAAAGACTTAGCATTGATGCTAAATTTCAAACCTTCCATTTCTTCCAGGATATAATTACGTCCTTTGTACAAAATGATATCCTGATCATAAAGCGTATCATTCGCCTTATTGTTCACCACATATTGCAAAGAGGTAATTTGAGGGAATTGGCTATACAAATGATCCAATAACAATTCTCTGTTGGCTTGGTCATCTTCAAAAAACTGAACCAAAACCATGATTTCTCCTGTCGAAGCCGTACGCAACATCAGGGTTCTCAATAATCCGGAATGTTCTCTCGGATTAAAGAAAGTCAGACCGTTAGCATTAGCAAAATCACGCACTTCATTACGGATAGCGTTCGATGGATCTTCCTGTAAATGACATTTTTTGATGTCTAGGATTTTGTCCCACATTTTAGGAATATGGAAACCTAAGGCATTTTTATTGTCTAATTCTTCACTGCTTCCAATTTCAGCCTCGGTTAACCAACGGCTGTTGGAGAACGAAAATTCCATTTTATTTCTGTAGAAAAACTTTTTCTCCGAACCCAAGATAGGTTCAAATTCCGGAAGTTCAATTTTTCCAATACGTTGCAAATGATTTTTTACCTCATTGTGTTTAAAAAACAACTGTTGGTCGTAGTTCATGTTTTGCCATTTGCAACCTCCGCAAACCCCAAAATGCTCGCAAATAGGATCCACACGGTGTTCTGAAAGTTCGTGGAATTTCACCGCTTTTCCTTCATAATACGCCTTGCGTTTTTTGAAAGTTTGCACATCAACCACATCACCCGGAACCACATTCGGGATAAACACTACTTTACCATCGGGAGCCTTCGCTACCGAAACGCCTTTTGCACCTGCATCAAGGACTTTTATCTGATGAAAGACAACTTTGTCTGTATTTTTTCTACCCATGGCGCAAAAATAAGTTTTTGTCCGCTTTTATAAATTCAATTTGGGAAATATTTTTGATAAGGGCTGTTTTTTGTAGTGATTGTAAACCTTAGTTCGCGTGTTTATGAAGTGTAACGGTTTAAAATTCCCGGGAGCAATCCGGAAGATAAGTAATTGATTGAAAGATTTCTTTTTTTTAACATTAAGAAATGAAGACAATTAAGCTTAATGATTCTTAATTGCTTAATGGTTTATCTCAAAAGCAGTTAGTTTTTTTATCTGTGCCCAATCCCGCTTTCCGCTACAAATCCTCGCATTGCCGGCAGGAACGCTAATGCCATTAAAGGAGCTTCTTTCAGTCGCTCTTTACTGGCAAGCGTTCTTTTTGCCGGCAACACTGCGGGTTTTTCGCTATAATCGGGGGCAGGGGAGTTTTGGTATTCAGCCACGTTATAAACGCTACGATACGTTTTTTCCTGAAAGTAGGTACTCGATGTAATCGAGCACCAGATGGGGAGCCGTATACTCGATTAGCTGCTGTTAATATTTATGTTGTTTTATAAACTCTTCTAATTTATTAAATGATTGACAAGAATTGGTAAGTAAATTTAAATCAATGTTTTGAGCAATTTTTGAATTATGTTTTACATTATTGAATATTACAGTTTTATTAGAACTTTTTAAAACTAAATCTTCCAAAAATTCTTTAGGAGATGGGATAGTTTCTGGTTTCCCTTTTATTTTGATTTGTTTTCTAATTTTAAATGTTTTCCTTAAGGCTTCAGGATCGGATAGAAACCATGCTTCAATTTCTTCTACAGGTATACAAATAAACTTTTTATCAATTGTACAATCTTTAATTTCTTTATTTAACGTATTATATAAACTTTGATAATCATTTCTATCTAAATCATGGAATAATAAAACTAAATCACATTCTCTTTTATGTAAATCATTTACATAATCTTTGCATTTTTTTTTAATTTTTCCACATCCATTACCAATATTTTTTTTATAGCTTAAATTTTTATTTGTTAATCTATTTATAATAATTTTAATAGTGTCAAAATCACTATTGTCTTCAGCAATAATACCAATTGTTCTAATCATATTTATAATTCAAAACCTGTTTGTTTCCAATATTCACCTAAATTCCCAGAATATTCTAAATAATCTTTTAATTCCTGCATGTCGTCGCCAATAAAAGCATCTGTTAAAGGATAAGCAACGGTTCCATTTTCCTTCTTCTTATCTACTAAAATTATATTCTCTGGTTTTAGTTTATCAAGTATATAATCAGAATGTGTACTTATAAATATTTGTTTATTTTTTGATTCGTGTTTAATTAATTCAATAATACTACTTAATAAACCATGATGAACACAAACTTCAGGTTCTTCAATTATTAATAAATTACTATTATCCTTAAGAATATAGAAAATTAGCGCCAATGTTTTGAATGTTCCTTCTGACAATTGATTTGGCGAAAGATTTAGGCTATCTATGATGAAAGAAGGAACAATAATTTTTCTTAATGAATCTATTTTTTCAATTTTACCTCCTGATTTAACTTTAAATTGACTATTGGGAATTGAATGTTCAAAAAATTTAATGTTTTCTATTAATTCTAATCCCATACTCCCAACCATATTTATAAATCTTTTATATAGTTTTTTATCTTCTTTCGAGGATATATATAAATCATATATAAATTTTTCATGAGAACTTTTTTTTCTTGAATTGACTAATTTATAATTATCTAAATCTATCGAAGTTGGACAATTTTTTGGATTAGAAAATTGTGTTGCACTATAATAGTTAATACTAGATATATATTCTATTAATTTAAAATGAAAATCAACTTCATCTTTACGTAAATTTTTTTTACCAAATAATTCTTTAACGATAGTGTCGAAATTCGTATCTATGACCTTTGGGTCTAGATATTTATACATTTCTGTAATAGAATCGTCTAAATCCTTAAATTTTGCTTTACTATTAATTTGTCTAAACTTTATTTTTGAGAGTTTAACTACATCATTATTATTTTCATCGATATCGACAATAAAATCACTTTTTAAATTATATTCAATGTTGTCAATATCAACTATAAAATCTAAACGTGTTTTAAAAAATTTGTTGTCTTCTAAGAAATGTGAATGATAAAACTTTCTATTATTTATTTCTTTTAACAATAATATACTTGTTAGTAAATTACTTTTTCCTGCTCCATTTACACCTATAAAAGCTGACAAGTTATTATTGATGTTAAAATTCGTTTTTATGCAAGATTTGTAATTATATATAGATACTTCTTTAATTTTTATCATAAGTTTATTATTAATTGTAGCTAACTAGTGTATAGGCGAATCAAAACTTAGCATCTACACCCAAAATAGGCTAGATAAGCGAAGCTTTATTTATTTTCAAATATATAAAATAATCTTACAAAATACTTCAAGTCCTATTTTTTGTTTGTTTGCAAAATGAAAACTTTTTAATACATTTGTACAATGAAAATTCTAGTCAAGAAAACAATTCTCTATTACATAGAGCAGTATCCGATTGCGGCAACGCCATTGCTAATTTGGTATAATGAATTTTCAAAGCTCAATTTCAGCAATTTTAATGAGCTTAAAAATGTGTATGGGAATGCAAGTGTTGTAAATAATAATAGAGTCGTTTTTAATATAAAAGGCAATGATTTTAGATTAGTTGTTTCAATCAATTTTCTGCAAGCTGCCTGTTATGTGATTTGGTTTGGAACACATAAAGAATACGACAAGATTAATGTAGAAAGTGTTGTTTTTGATACTAGAATTTTAACGGATAAAAAAGGATAATTATGTACTGGAAAGTATTAAAAACCGAAGAAGATTATACTAAAGCTTCGATACGAATGATGGAAATTTTTCATGCTGAACCCAACACTGCTGAGCATGATGAATTGGATTTGTTGATTGTTTTAATCAAAGATTATGATGAGAAACACTATCAATTACCGGAACTGGATGCCTTGGAAACTATTAAATACAAAATGCAGGAAATGGGAATCAAAGCAAAAGATTTGGAACCTATAATAGGAAGTAAAGGTCATGTATCGGCTGTTCTTTCAGGTAAAAGAGAAATTACTTTAAAAATGGCACAAAAATTAAAATCCTATTTTAATATTCCTGCTGAGGTGTTTTTTGCATAGTGCTTGATTAAAATCAAATTTTCAATAGCTCACGGATGATACTGATTTGACCGATTTACACGGATTTTTACTTTTAGAAAACTAAAAATCTGTATCAATCTGCAAAATCTGCGTGAAAAAAATCGTAATGTAGATTTTGGGTTAAATTTTAATTTTAATTTTTTGGTGTTGAATCATAAAAAAACCTCGTTTCACAATGAAGTAAAACGAGGATTGGTATTTCAAAAGATGGAATCTTTTAATTATTCAATCTTTTAATCTTTCAATAAAAAAATTACAAATCCGATCTTAAAATAGCTCCGTTACTAGCGTTAGTTACTAAAGAACGGTATTGTCCTAACCATCTTGAAGTTAATTCTTTTTTCAATGGAACGAATTCTGCTTTTCTTTTAGCAATTTCTTCGTCAGTTAAGTTAACTGATAAGATGTATTGGTCAACGTCAATATGGATTTCGTCACCATCTTTTAATAAACCAATCATTCCACCTTCGGCAGCTTCCGGAGATACGTGACCAATAGAAGCACCTCTGGTTGCACCACTAAAACGACCATCGGTAATTAATGCTACTTTGCTACCTAATCCCATTCCCATGATTAAGGAAGTTGGCGCAAGCATTTCCTGCATTCCAGGACCACCTTTAGGCCCTTCGTAACGGATAACAACAACATCACCTGCTTTTACTTTTCCACCCAAAATTCCTTCGATAGCTTCCGGCTGACCGTCAAAACAAACTGCTTTTCCTGTGAAAACACGGTCTCCCGTAATACCAGCCGTTTTAATTACAGCTCCTTGTTCGGCAAGATTACCATATAAAACAGCTAAACCACCTACTTCAGAGTATGGATTGTCAATCGTGTGGATAATATTGGTGTCTTTGATATATGCGTCTTTGATTTTTTCTAAAAGAGTTTCACCTGTAATCGTTAGGTTGTCTAATAAGATGTCATCACCTCTTTTAGTCATTTCTTTCATAACCGCATTAACTCCTCCAGCTGTGTTGATGTCTTCCATGTGAACGGTTGACAAACTTGGAGAAATTTTAGCAATGTGAGAAACGCGTTTTGAGATACTGTTGATGTCCTCTAGGTTGAAATTTACATTCGCTTCTTTGGCGATAGCCAACATGTGTAAAACCGTATTCGAACTTCCACCCATAGCCATATCTACTGCAAAGGCGTTACGTACGGCTTTTTCGTTAAGGATGTTTTTCAACTTGAATTTTTCAGTTTGTGCAGCGTCTTTGGCGATTTCGCAAATTCTTCTTGCTGCCTGGCGGTACAATTGCTCGCGCTCTTTGGTCAAAGCTAGGATAGTTCCGTTACCCGGAAGGGCAATTCCCATCGCTTCCATCAAAGTATTCATCGAGTTAGCGGTAAACATACCAGAACAACTTCCTCCTGAAGGACAGGCATTACATTCGATATCTTTTAATTCCTCATCGGTAATTTCGCCTAATTCGTGTTTTCCAACCGCCTCAAAAGCTGTAGCCAAGTCGATAGGCACACCGTCTTTAGTATGTCCTTTTTTCATTGGTCCACCACTCACAAAAATAGTAGGAACGTCTACACGTAATGCGCCCATAATCATTCCCGGAACAATTTTGTCACAGTTAGGAATAGCAATCATCGCATCCAGTTTGTGTGCATTCATTACCGTTTCAATAGAGTTGGCAATAATTTCTCTCGAGGGCAAAGAAAAAAGCATTCCATCGTGACCCATTGCGATACCATCATCTACACCAATAGTATTGAATTCAAAAGGGACACAACCATTTGCTTTGATTTCTTCTTTAATTACTCGAGACACACGGTCTAAGAAGAAATGACCTGGAATGATTTCGATATACGAATTGGCAACTCCAATGAATGGTTTGTCAAAATCTTCATCTACTAATCCAGTTGCTCTGAATAATGATCTATGCGGGGTTCTTTGATGTCCTTTTTTTACTTCATCACTTCTCATAATAGGCTTTTTTGTATACTTTTTAAAAGTTGTATGATTATATAATTTTTTTTCTTGGGCAAAGATAAGTAATCTTTTAAGTTAAATCTTTGCATAAAAAAGAAAAGCATTTGTAAAATGGCGTAAAAACAGCAATTTTTAAAAACTTTTATTGAATTTATAGCGCTATAGGTATCTTTGTTTTTTTGTTTTACGAAGTAGAAAGACTTACATAATGAAAAAAGGGATTGTTGTTTTTGTTTTGGTTATTTTTTGTGCGTTGTTTATGAATTGCGACAATAGTATAAAAAATGGCAAACATTATTTTTATAAAGCGGTGAATGATAAGGATACGGCTTTATTGCATTTTATTCGATTAGAAGACAATCGTTTTTTTGGAGCCTATGAAATTCATTATGGAGGCGTTCGAAAAGATTCGGGAGAGGTAAGGGGAATTATAGTAGGCGATACCATCAAAGGAAGTTATTATTACCAACCTTATGGAGGGGGTGTTTTGAAGCGATATCCTATTGCATTATTGAAGCGAAAAAATAAATTGCTTTTAGGAAAAGGGGTAATTTCGGTTTATATGGGGATTCCATCTTTTTTAAAAGGAGAACCGATTGATTACAGTAAACCTGAATTTGTATTTGAAGAGGTTAAGAAATAGAAGAAAACCAACAAAGACAATTGCTTTGTCATTGTTGGTTTTTTGATTTTTTACCACAAATGGTGTACTTCCTTTTTAATGTATTGCTCATAAATGGCATTCATTGCTGCAATTTTTTCGGGAGTTAAAGCAGCTAAATCCAAAGTGGAAAGATTGGATACAACATGACTTTCTGTTGAAGCACCTGGGATAATACAACTTACTTCTGGGAAACTCAAGATCCATTGTAAGGCAATAGGCGCCAAGTTTTGCACTTCTGGGAATAATTTTTTGAGTTCGTTTACGGCTTGTAAACCTAATTCGTAGTTAATTCCTGAAAAGGTTTCTCCTTTGTCAAACGCAGCTCCTTCACGATTGAAAAAGCGGTGATCCTGACTGTCAAAAGTAGTGTTAGCTGAAAATTTTCCCGTCAATAATCCACTAGCTAATGGAACACGGGCGATAATTCCAATATCTTTTTTCTGAGCTTCTTTAAAAAATAACTCTGATGGACGTTGTCTAAAAAGATTAAAAATAATTTGCACCGAAGTCACATTCGAATATTCGATGGCTTTTAAACCTTCTTCTACTTTTTCGACACTAACACCTAAATTTTGAATTTTACCTTCTTGTTTTAATTTGTCAAAAAGTTCAAAAATTTCAGGACGATAATATACTTCTGTAGGCGGACAGTGCAATTGGATTAAATCAAGTGTTTCTAATCCTAATCTTTGCAAACTGTCTTCTACATACTTTTGTAATACTTTTGGTTGGTAACCTTCATTGACATGCGGATTGATATGGCGTCCACATTTAGTAGCAACATAGATACGTTCAGAACGGGAACGAACAAGTCTTCCTACGGCTTTTTCGCTCAATCCATTTTCATACACATCGGCTGTGTCAATAAAATTGATTCCTTTGTCGATGGCAGTGTTTAAGAGTTCATCGGCAGATTGATCATTAAAGGGAGAACCCCATTTTCCACCTACTTGCCATGTTCCCAAAGCAATTTCAGATATTTCAAAATTTGTTTTTCCTAGTTTACGATAGTTCATTTTATTGTTATTATTGATTGTTTAAAGTTAGTTGTATGGCTTTTTGAATTAGCGGGCTCATTATTTCATAACCTCTCGTGTTGGGATGAACGCGGTCTTCGGATAATTCGGATTTTAAGCCTTTTTCATCATCCACCATTGCCGAATAATAATCTACAAAAGTAATTTGTTTAGTGGTTGCATAGTGTTCTAAAGCTTTATTTAGTTCGATAATACGTTCGGCTGGTTTTTCTTTTGGATTCCAATAGAAGAAATTGGCAGGTAATACTGAACAAAGGATTACTTTGATTTGGTTCACTTGTGCGAGTTCAATCATTGAAATGATGTTATCACATATCATTTTTGTTGTTGCAAAACCAGTATTTCCTGCAATATCATTGCCTCCAGCTAATATCACTACTATTGAAGGTTTTAAGTCAATTACATCGGCTCTAAAACGAATAAGCATTTGTGGCGTGGTTTGTCCGCTGATTCCTCTATTGATGAAATTTTTATTATTGGAAAAAAGTTTATGTTCATTGGACCAAAATTCGGTTATGGAATCGCCAAGAAATACAATTTTGTTTTCGTTAGTTTTCGAAAAAGAAAGCAATTTGTTTTCCTTTTTATATTTTTCTAAATAGGGCCAATCTTGGATTGCTAAATTTTCCTTCATAAAATTATGAAATTGCAAATTAAACTAAGAAAGCAAAAGTATTAAAATAAAATTTAGTCACTTATTTTAGATTATTTGATTAATAATAAATAAATAAACGATTAAAAAAGTTTTTTCGTACATTTGGTCAACCCAAATACTAAAAGAAATGAAGTTATATGGAAAACTTTCTACTTTTCGATTATTAAAAAAAAGTTATGCCCTTAAATTTTTATTTGTAGCATTTGTAGGGATTCATATTCCGTTGATAGGAATATTGTTTTTTGTCCTTTTTGCAAAAGAAAATTTTACAACCGGCAGTTTACTCGTTTTTTCTTTGGTGATGACTTTGATTGCTACAGCTACCACGCTGTTGGTTTTAAAAAGATTGATGAAACCAATTGAATTAGCCTCAAAAGCTTTAAAAGAATATAGATTAAAACGTGTTATAACCGATGTTCCTGTTCATTTTCCAGATGAAGCAGGGTTGTTGTTGGCTAATATTCATGATTCTATTTTAGAGAGTGAATCTTTTATAGACGAAAAGCAAAATTTGATTTATTTATTATCCCATGATTTAAAGTCTTTCGCCGGAAATCCGCAATCTTTGGCTAAGTTGATTATTGATTCCAATCCATCTGATGAGGTAAAAGAATTAGCCGAAATGATTTGTCAATCTACAGCTGAACAATTCCAATACATTGAGAATTTTATCAAAATATTAAAGGAGCAAGATGAAATTTTCAAGATTACAAAGGAAGTGAAGAAAGTAGATTTTAACGAAATAATTGATGTAGTTCAATTTCAAATAAAGCAGCTTGCAGTAGCTAAAAATATCACAATTGTAGAAAAGCTTGATTTAAAATCAGCTAATTTGACTATCAATACCGAGTTGTTTACTAGAGTAGTCTATAATTTAGTTAGTAATGCGGTTAAGTTTTCTTTTTCGGATTCAGAAATTGAAATTAGCAGTTATCAAGATACTAATTTTGTCTATTTAAAAGTAAAAGATCAAGGTATTGGCTTTGAGAGTAATGAAAGTCATAAAATATTTGACAAATTCACTAAGATGGGGCGTTTAGGGACTTTGAAAGAAGCATCTACAGGAATTGGGATGTATTTGTCAAAGCAAATTATTGAGAGGAATAATGGGTTAATAACAGCAATGAGTGAAGGAAAAAATAAAGGTGCCACTTTTACAATTGTTTTTCCTAAAATTTAGTTCAATTGCTTAAAAATCAGATTGAAATAATGCAATTTTTTCACATAGATTGTAGTTCGTAGTTTTTTTTGTGCTTTTATCGGAAATGTAGTTTAAATAAAATTGGAGTATATAATTTCGTAATTATATAAGTAAAATCGTGGTAAATAATACCGTTTGTTATTGGTGTTTTTTACCGTTTTTATTTGTATTACGTTCCTTAATTCCATTTTCATTATAACTAACTTGCCTATGAAAACAATTTTACTCCCAAAACGTACCCTAGTATTTGTTTTTTTTATTGCCTCTTTGCTTTTTAGCAATATTTCTTTTGGGCAAACAGTACTGCTTGACCAGGCTGATTTGGATTATGCACCAGGTGAAACTGTGTATATCACAGGATTTGGTTGGCATCCAGGGGAAACAGTAATTCTAGAAGTAGCTAATCTCACGAATCCTAATGTAGATTGTGGTCCGGTATCTCCACAACCCCACGTTTCTTGGACAACGGTAGCCGATGAAAATGGTAATTTTACCGCTTCATGGTATGTAAATGATTGTGAATTAGGTGCTGATTTATTATTAGGTGCCTTAGGTGAAACTTCTGGTTTCACATATGAAGTGTTTTTTACGGATGCTAATGTTTCTTTTAAAGCGAATGGTTTACCTAATGGAACTAATGTAACAGTAAATTATAGGGTTTATAGCACTGGTTCGCCTGGGGGTAGTTTTACAGCTATAAATTTTACAACCCCAAATAATTCAACACCAGCTATTGCAGTTAATAATAGTCAGACTGTTGAATATACTTTTAATGATGTTGTAATCTCAGGTACTATATATAAAGCTTTAGGAGGAACTGCTGTTGGTGCCAATAATGGCGCTGGAGGTCAGCTAATCACGGCTAATTATACTATAGCATGTACGACTCTAGCAGCTCCTGTTGTCACTAGTCCTGTAACTTACTGTCAGGGAGCAACTGCAACCGCTTTGACAGCAACAGGTAGTAATTTATTATGGTATACGACTGAGACAGAAGGGATAGGGAGTACAACACCACCAACACCTTCTACTACTTCTATAGGAACTACTAGTTATTATGTTAGTCAATCAACAGAATGTGAAAGCACAAGAGCCAAAATTGATGTTGTAATTAATGGAGTAACTGCAGGAATTATTGGAAAAGGAGCGGTGCAACCTGGACCAGGTTGTGGAACATTGGATCCAGGAATAACAAGTAATACATCAGCGGCCAGTGGTTCAGGAACACTAAGTTATCTTTGGCAACAAAGTACAGATGGTGGATCAAATTGGTCAACAATTCCCTCTGCAACTTCAAGTCAATACAATCCTTCTGCTTTGACAATGACAACTTCTTTCAAAAGAATTGTTACTTCAAATCTGAATGGAATTAATTGTACTGCTGAATCTAATATATTAGTGTATGAAGTAAATCCTTTACCAGTTGTAAGTGCTGTTTTACCTGGCGGAACTACTAATGTTTGTATTGGAAATACTTTGCAGTTATCAAATGCTACTCAAGGAGGTGTATGGAATAGTCAAAATACCGCAAATGCAACTGTTGATAGTAGTGGTTTAGTTAGCGGTATAACTTCAGGTGATGTAACTATTAGCTATACTGTTACTGATCCAAATTCGGGTTGTTTTAAAACAGTAAATAAAACAGTTCATGTTCTTGCATTGCCAGTAGCACCAATCGCTATAGATTATTCTGGAGTTTATGATGGAGTGTCTCATACAGGTTTAGCTACAGTCAATTCGGGTGAAGCGATTTATTGGTATACTACAGCTACAGGAACTACAACTAGTTCGGCGCCAAGTGGAACAAATGTAGGAACTTATTCAGCTTATGCTGAATCTCGCAATATATCAACAGGATGTATTAGTCCGATTAGGACTCTTGTTACAGTAAATATTACTCCAAAATCAGCTACAATAGTTGCCGATGGAAAAACAAAAATCTATGGAGAGGTTAATCCGTTATTGACAGCGCAAATTTCAGGAACAGTAAACGGTGATGCATTGGATTATAGTATAGCTACCACAGCAACTCAATTTTCGGGAGTAGGTAGTTATCCAATAGCCATTACATTAGGAAGCAATCCAAATTACAGCATCACGCCAACAGATTCAGAATTGAGCATTACGCCAAAATCAGCTACAATAGTTGCCGATGGAAAAACAAAAATCTATGGAGAGGTTAATCCGTTATTGACAGCGCAAATTTCAGGAACTGTAAACGGCGATGCATTGGATTATAGTTTGGCTACCACTGCAACCCAATTTTCGGGAGTAGGTAGTTATCCAATAGCCATTACATTAGGAAGCAATCCAAATTACAGCATCACG
>NZ_JBHSOQ010000003.1:0-503895 GCF_042656445.1 Flavobacterium sp. GCM10022190 | reverse complement strand
CTGTAAACGGCGATGCATTGGATTATAGTTTGGCTACCACTGCAACACAATTTTCGGGAGTAGGTAGTTATCCAATAGCCATTACATTAGGAAGCAATCCAAATTACAGCATCACACCAACAGACTCAGAATTGACCATTACTCCAAAATCAGCTACAATAGTTGCCGATGGAAAATCAAAAATCTACGGAGAGGTTAATCCGTTGTTGACAGCCCAAGTTTCAGGAACAGTAAACGGTGATGCGTTGGATTATAGTTTGGCTACCACAGCAACTCAATTTTCGGGAGTAGGTAGTTATCCAATTGCAATCACATTAGGAAGCAATCCAAATTACAGCATCACACCAACAGATTCAGAATTGACCATTACTCCAAAATCAGCTACAATAGTTGCCGATGGAAAATCAAAAATCTACGGAGAGGTTAATCCGTTATTGACAGCCCAAATTTCAGGAACAGTAAACGGCGATGCGTTGGATTATAGTTTGGCTACCACAGCAACCCAATTTTCGGGAGTAGGTAGTTATCCAATTGCCATTACATTAGGCAGCAATCCAAATTACAGCATCTCGCCAACAAACTCAGAATTGATCATTACCCCAAAATCAGCTACAGTAACCCCAGTTGCTTCAAGTAAATATTGTGGGCAAAGAGACCCAATTAGTTTTACTGGTACCACATCAGGATTTTTAGTTTCTGATAATATAATTGTAAATTACAGCAGAACTGGTGGCGAATCAGCAGGAATATATACCATATCAGCTTCGATAAGTTCATCACCTTCTACGGTAATTAATAATTACAATATCACCTACAATTCAGCAAATTTTACAATTTTAGGAATAAATAGTGTTGATGCATCAGCGAGTAGTACTCCAGTTGCTTTAGGATCAGTTGCTACATTGTCGGCAAAAATTGTCCCTGCTGTTTCTGGTGTAACAGTATATTTTAGTCTGAGTTCGGGTGTAGGAAACGTTCAAACATATACAGGAATAACAGATGCCAATGGTTTGGCTTCTACCCAAGTTTCTAGTTTAGTGGTTGACTTATATAAAGTTATTGCAACTGCTGGTTCAGGTTGTGCCGTATCAACCGAGGCGTATATGCCTGTATATGATCCAAATGGTAGTTTTGTTACTGGAGGAGGATGGATTAATTCTCCAGCAGGAGCATATACAGCAAATTTATCTTTGGTAGGTAAAGCTAATTTTGGATTTAATGCTAAATATAAAAAAGGGAATAATCAGGTAGATGGAAATACAGAGTTTCAATTTAAGGCAGGAGATTTGAATTTCAAGTCAACTTTGCACGAATCTGGTTCTTTAGTTATTTCAGGAAGAAAAGCAACATATAGAGGAGATGGAACTATTAATGGAATTTCAGGGTATAAGTTTACATTGGTTGCAATAGATGGCGATTATAATGGAGCTATTGCTCCAGATCAATTTAGAATTAAAATTTGGGGACCTAATGGCGTTGTGTATGACAATGGTTTAGGAGCAGATGAAAATTCAGAGGTTTCAACTGTTTTATCTGGCGGTTCCATTGTAATTCATGAAGTGAAGAAAAAAGGTAGTGCGAAAGATATAAGTACTGAAAAAACGCATTCTACAATGTTTTCAGATGTGGCACAAGACCCAATCCTATTCAATGTAGTAGCTTATCCTAATCCATCTATTAATTATTTTACGCTTTCAGTTGAAACAGGAAGTACTGAAAATGTTCAGGTATTATTATATGATAGCACTGGTAGATTATTGAAAGTAATAGATAGAAAAGTTGGTGAAACAATTCAATTTGGAGAAGATTTACCAAGAGGAACTTATATTGCTAAAATTACTCAGGGAGTTGAAAGTAAAACTATCAATTTAATGAAGAAATAATAATTTTAAAATTATAGTATCAAAAGCCAACTCATTCATTTGAGTTGGCTTTTAAATTTTGATTAAGTATCTTTTTTCGAAATGGTTTATGTGAAAAAAGTATTAAATTAGAGTGAGTTAAAATTTAAAGTGTAAAACAATAAATAGAAACATATGAAAAGAAACGCAACAGCAGTTTGGAAAGGTTCTCTAAAAGAAGGGAAAGGAGTTTTGACAACTCAAAGTAAAACATTAGATAATACCCAATATTCCTTTCATTCTCGTTTTGAGGAAGGAGTAGGTACAAATCCTGAAGAATTAGTTGCTGCGGCACATTCAGGCTGTTTTACAATGCAATTATCAGCTTATATTACGGAAGCCGGTTTTGGAATTGAAAGTATCGAAACCAAATGTGTGATTAATTTATTAGAAGGAACAATTAAGGAGTCTAATTTAACTGTCAATGCTAAAATTGAAGGAATTTCGGATGCCGTTTTTCAAGAATTGGTAACAAAAGCAGAACAAAATTGTCCAATTTCTAAGTTGTTTAATACTACAATAAGTACATCGGCTACATTGATATAATATTCCAAATTTAAAAAGGCTTGTTTTTTTAGTAGAAAACAAGCCTTTTTTTAGTGCTATAAATTTGAAAATCTAATCAAATAAATCAGAGGATAAATAGCGATCTCCGCGGTCGCAAATAATAGCTACTATCACGCCAGATTCTAGTTCTTCAGCAAGTTTTACTGCTACGGCAACAGCACCACCACTACTCATTCCTGCAAAAACGCCTTCTTCCAGCGCCAGTCGTTTAGTCATGGCTCGAGCTTCTTTTTCGCTCACATCAATAGTACGATCTACTTTTGAAGCTTGAAATATTTTAGGCAAGTATTCCTGAGGCCATTTTCTAATTCCCGGAATTTGTGATCCTTCTGATGGTTGTGCTCCAATAATTTGAACAGCAGGATTTTGTTCTTTTAAGTACGTTGAAGTACCTATAATAGTTCCAGTAGTTCCCATTGCCGAAACAAAATGAGTTACCGTTCCATTAGTGTCTCTCCAAATTTCAGGTCCTGTAGTATTATAATGGGCTTTCCAGTTGTCATCATTAGCAAACTGGTTTAGCATTAAATAACCGCCTTCTGCTACTTTTTTATCCGCATAATCTCTAGAACCAATAATTCCTTCTTTGGCAGGAGTTAGAATCACCGTTGCACCATAAGCACGCATTGTTTGGGTGCGTTCTTTAGTGGAGTCTTCTGGTAAAATCAATTCAATTTCGATTCCTAATAATTGAGCAATCATGGCTAGAGCAATTCCAGTATTTCCGCTGGTTGCCTCGATTAATTTGTCGCCTTTTTTAATTTCTCCACGCTCTAAGGCGCCTTTTATCATGTAATAAGCCGCTCTGTCTTTGACACTACCCCCAGGGTTATTCCCCTCCAGTTTTAATAATAATTTGACGTTTTTATTTTTAACCAAATTGGTCGTTTCCACTAAAGGTGTATTGCCAATCAGGTCCAATATTTTTTTTGGATCCATTTATTTTAATTCTTTTATTTTTACTTCAGTGGTAGTTGTATTTGTTACAATAGAGCGTTCAGGAGTAGATTTGGTTATCCAAGCATTACCACCAATTATACTGTTTTTACCAATAACTGTTTCGCCTCCTAAAATAGTTGCATTGGCATAAATACAAACATTTTTTTCAACCGTTGGATGTCTTTTAGCGTTTTTCATTTCTTTACTTACACTTAAAGCTCCCAAAGTAACTCCTTGGTAAATTTTGACATTTTTCTCTATTACAGCTGTTTCTCCAATTACAATACCTGTTGCATGATCAATAAAAAATGGCGAATCAATTTGCGCTCCTGCGTGAATATCAGTTCCTGTAATACGATGGGCATATTCGCTCATTAAACGAGAAAAAAGCAATAAGTCTTGAAGGTATAATTCGTGACTAATACGGTAAATAGCAATTGCATAGAAACCAGGATAGGCTAAATAAACTTCCTCAATGCTATTAGAAGCAGGATCGTTTTCTAAAATATATGCAGCATCTTGATTTAAACTTTGTAGTACCGATGGGAGTTTGCTAACAAATTGATTCCAAGTCTCATCACACAAAGAATTTGGTTTTTTACAAGCTAGAGCTGCAATTTCTTTGAATTGTTTTTCCAGTTCATCAATACTTTTATCCAATGGGGCATTGGCGTCAAATAAGGTGTAGAATATTTTTTCTGTAAATGCTTCTACCTTCGTTTTGATACCATAATTAATCGAAGTGTGGCTTTTAAGTTCGCCTATATTTTTTATTATTAAATCCTTTGTCATGACTTTTGGATTGTAAGTTTAGTAACAAGAAGCGTAGTACGTTTTTTGTTGTTTAATATTTAACAAATATATTGAACTATTTTGAATAAAAGACCAAGAACTAAGAGGCATTCTTGTGGTGGTATAGTTTTTCACAAAAAAGAATAGACTCGTTTTAAAGTTGTTTTTTACAATTGAAATCGTCTTTACTCCCACTACAATTTTAAATTTATTACTTTTGAAAACTGATTCAAATAAAAATGAAAAAAATAATTTTCCCTATCATGTTTATTGCCATTGTTGTTGCTTTTTATGAGCAAACGGCTGCAGAAAAAAATGTGTATGTGACTGTAATCGCAATGGCCGTTTTTATGTTTGGGATGATGCGATTAAGTGCAAAAACGCCAAGTAAAAATCCAGAAAAAGAAGAAGAAGATGTTGACTAAAGGAGATAAAGTTTCGGTACTAGATGACGCCATCAATGGGGTAGTTTTGTCGGTTCAAGGGCAAGAAATAACTATTGAAACCGAAGAGGGTTTTGTAATGAAATTTGCAATGAGTGAATTGGTTAAAACCAGTGGTTCAGAAAATTTAATGGACAGTATCAAAGGAGTAAATGCTGAAGCGATAAAAAAAGAAAAAGCCATTCCTAAACCAAGAAGTTTTGTCAAAGAGAAAAAAGACAAACGCGAGGTAGGAGTCCCAGAATTTGATTTACATATCGAGAAATTGGTCAAGAACAAGAACGGAATGTCTAATTATGATATTTTGACCTTACAGGCCGAAACGGCGCAACGACACATTGAATTTGCGATTAAAAATCGTATTCCCAAGATTGTTTTGATTCATGGGGTAGGTGAAGGGGTATTGAAAGCTGAGCTGGATTTCCTGTTAGGAAGATATGATAATATTGATTTTCACGAGGCAAACTATCAAAAGTATGGTCAGGGAGCAATGGAGGTTTATATCAGGCAGAGTAAAAAATAATAATACTATTTCTTAGAAAGTTAAAAGGCTCATTTGAATTTCAAACGAGCCTTTTTTTATGATATAAAACTAAATTTTAATTAGAGGTAAAAACATCTCCTAGAATGTAATTTTTACCGAGATTAAAATTCAAAATTCCTTTTTGAAGAGATGCATTTTTAAGTACAATTGTATGTTTGTATGTGTTTGGACCATTGGTTGTTGTACTAACTTCAATAATTCCGCTAACACCACTTACACCAGGAATGCCATCCCATTGCTGACTCAATGTTGGCGTATTTGGAGTTGTTGTTTGACAAAAATAATCACTATTCAATACGCCACCCGTAAATAACTTATAAGTCAAGCTGTTTGTACTTGTTCCAATTAATCCTGTTCTAGGACTATTTATTGGAGTAGTTTCGTTTAAGATTAAATTAGGGTCAATGTTTAATACCAATGCTTCACTGTTGTTGTTATTGTAAATTTCATTGGATGAAGTACATTTTTCTAATGTTTGATCAAAATTTAAAGACAAGGCAGTTATATCCGTTTTATAATCACCAAACGGGAAAGTTTCATAGACCTGAGTTCCATTTGCTTTTGAAAAAGTCACATTTTTAAGTGTGATATTATGATTGTATCCATTAATTTTTGTGGCACCAGTAGTTTCATTCGTTGTTTTTGCAGCAGTAGTTACAATTTGAATTTTACCACTTACAGCAGTCCATTGGTCTGTAATAACAGGAGTCGCTGGAGCGATAGATTCACAGATGTTGTCTGTAGCTACTGTTCCATTGTAAAAACGATAGATTACTCTATTTGATGTGTTACTTATATCTAGTTCAATGGTGTCATTGGCAGCAGTAAGTTCGGTAACAATACTGGTATTAGGAATTTCCATGATTAGAGCTTCCTGATCTTTTAGTTTATAGAGTAATGTATTGGTACTACTTGTATTGGAACAGCTTTGAGTCGCTACTTCATCGAAGCTTATTTCTTCCTGAGTTAGATTGCCATCATCACAGGAATTAAAAAGTGTTAGTAAAACGAATAAACTTAGGGCTTTTTTCATTGTAAAAATTTTGACAAAAATAGGCAAAAAATGACAATTCTGAATCGGCTTTTGATAATTGATATTTTATAACTTTGCAGCAATGAAAAAAATATACCTCGATAACGCCTCGACAACTGCAATACGAGCTGAAGTCATTCAAGAGATGACTAAAGTACTAACCGAAGATTATGGGAATCCATCATCTACTCATAGTTTTGGTCGAAATGCAAAAAATATTTTGGAACTTTCCCGAAAATCAATTGCCAAGCAACTGAATGTCAATGCGCAGGAAATCGTTTTTACTTCGGGAGGAACGGAGGCAAACAATTGGATTTTGCGTTCAGCAGTAAAAGATTTAGGTGTAAAACGAATCATAAGCAGCAAGATAGAACATCATGCCGTTTTGTTAGCGATCACCGCTTTGCAAAGAGAATTTGGCATTCAGGTAGATTACGTCAATGTATTAGTAGATGGAAGTATCGATTTAACTCATTTGTCCACTTTATTAGCCGATGATGTCAAAACGTTGGTAAGTTTAATGCATGTCAATAACGAAATAGGGACGGTTTTAGACCTAGAAAGGGTAGGTTTGATTTGTAAGCAGTACAATGCTTTTTTTCATTCGGATACAGTGCAGTCGATGGGAAAAATGCAATTGGATTTACAAACGATTCCAGTTGATTTTGTTTTGGCGAGTGCGCATAAATTCCACGGACCTAAAGGCATAGGTTTTGCTTTTGTTCGAAAAAATTCGGCTTTGCAACCTTTATTTTATGGAGGCGAACAGGAAAAAGGTTTGCGTGCCGGAACCGAAGCCGTACATCAAATTGCGGGAATGGCAAAGGCTTTGGAGCTTTCGTATGCGCATTTAGAAGCAGAAAAAGAACAGATTACAGCCGTAAAGCAATATTTAATTCAACAATTAGAAATTACTTTTCCGGGTGTACTGTTTAATGGAACAGCAGCTAATTTCTATAATATTTTGAATGTGTTGTTGCCTTTTTCAGAAGAAAAAACCGCGATGATTTTATTTCATTTGGATATGCGTGGTATAGCCGTTTCTCGGGGAAGTGCCTGCCAAAGTGGAAGTATAAGACCTTCGCATGTATTGGCCGAAATTCTCTCCGAAGATTTGGTTCGAAAGCCCAGTTTGCGTATTTCTCTGAGTCATTATAATACAAAAGATGATATTGATGGCTTGATTGAAGCGTTGAAAACTGTTTAAATAGGAAAGTGAAATTACTTATTGATGGTGTAATTTTCTTTTAATTTTCTCATTAATAGCCTAACGCCTTGTTGTGTTTCTGTATTAAATGAATTGGTGAAAATTATATAAGATTTGTTGTTAGTTCTATCAATATGTACAAGTGTGTAGTAGGTACCTGCTGTACCAGAATGGGTTGAAAGTTCGATTCTTTTTTCATGTATATTATACCAACCTAATGAATAGTCTTCTATTCCGTTATGTATAAACTGGTATGTTTTTGCTTTTAAATAATTATCTGACCCTTTTAACCCTTTTAAATTGATTTGAATAAACTTTATGTAATCTTTTAATTTAATATTTAAATCTCCTGCGGGTTCTGTGAAATCTAAATGATAATCAGTATTAGAAGGCACAGGGGTAAGTTTATTGTTTTCAGTAAAATGTCCCCAAGTATCTTTGTGCTTTTGGTTCTCAGGCCATGAAAATCCTATATTTATTTTTAAATCTTTATTAAAAACTTTTTTAACTAGTTCTTCCCAGCTTTTTTTACTAATTTTTTCTATCATCAAAGTTGCTAGTGTATATCCGGCATTCGAATAATTATATTGATGAATAGAGTCTATTGTTGTAGGATTTAATGTTAGTACAAATTGTCCAAAGGCTTTTCTTTTTTCTTGTTTAGAACCTATTAATTCAGGTATAATTGGATCGTTTTCACCTTGAAAAGGCTGAATTCTAGCTCTATGAGACAGTAAATCTTGTAAGCTAATAGTATGGTATTCTGGTTTTGAATTTTCTTTCCATTCAGGAAATAAATCAAAGAATTTAGTAGACCATTTTAGTTTTCCTCTTTCAACATATTTTGCAATTATAAAAGCAGTTAATGCTTTAGTATTGGAACCCATATGGAATCGATCTTCTAAAGTGGCCTTATCGGTTAGTTGTGTAGAATGAAGTCCAATAGCTGCGATTTCCAAAATTTTTTTTGAGTCAATGACAGCATAATTTATTTCAGGTATTGCATAAGATTTTCTAATAGAGTCAGCAAATTTAATAGTTGTCTGACCAAAACAGATAGATGATAAGTTTAAAAATAGAAATATTGTTAATTTTCTCATTTTTTAATTTTTAATCCTATGAGTGATTTTTTTGTGAATATAATTGTATTTATAATCAACCTATATTTATGAAAATGAATTTTGATATTAATTAGATTTTGAACTTCTTTAAGTAAGACTAATAGACCAAATGTAGCAGTTTTTCTTAAAAGTTATTATCGTGACATTTTTAATTTGATATTCTTTTGTTTTATTGAAAATTAGGATAAGTATAATTTAAGTTTTTTTATATATAAAATACAGTTTATAATGTATTTTAATGCAGTTATGAGATGAGTAAATATTATCCGAAAAATAATGTTATTTTTTGCTTAGTTGTTTGTAAATTAGTATTTTCCAAATTTTATTTTGATTAAAGAAAATAAATTTCTTAATAGTTAGATATTTGGAATAAACAGATAAAACAAACTGATGTCAAATTCAAATTTTTAACTAATGGAAAATCATTCAGGTCAACCATCCCCAGGAAGTATCATGCAAATTGGTACCGGATTTTGGGCATCCAAAATTCTTTTGAGCGCCGTTAAATTCGAGTTATTTACTTTGCTCGCTGAACACAATGAAATGTCCGCCAATGAGATTAAAGCGGAATTAAATTTTAAATGTACGGATCGACATGTTTTTGATTTTCTTGATGCCTTAACCACCTTTGGGTTTTTAAATAGAGAAGGTTTTTGGGATACTGCCAAATATTCCAATAGTTTGGATACCAACGTATTTTTAGATAAAAAGAAAGCCACTTACATAGGTGGAATATTGGAAATGCTGAATAATAGGCTTTATAGTTTTTGGGGAAATTTAGAAACAGGATTATTGACAGGGCATCCGCAAAACGAAGCCAAACAAGGTGATAATTTATTTGAAAAAATCTATGAAGATCCTAATCGACTAAAAGAATTCATCCATGCCATGAGCGGTGTTCAAATGGGGAATTTCATGGCTTTGGCTCAGCAATTTGATTTTTCTAAGGCGAAAAAAGTAGTGGATATTGGAGGTTCAGGTGCGCTTCTATCCTCAATGATTGCAAAACATCATCCACACATAAGTTGTATCAGTTGGGATTTGCCTCCTGTTACACCCATTGCTGATGAAATTATTCAACAATTTCAATTACAGGACAGGGTACAAACTGCCGGAGGTGATTTTTTCAAAGACAATTTTCCGAAAGCCGATATCATTACGATGGGAAATATTCTGCACGATTGGGACGAAGAAACCAAAATGATGCTGATTCAAAAAGCTTATGATGCTTTACCTGAAGGTGGTGCTTTTATTGCGATAGAAGGAATTATTGATCCCGAAAGAAATAAGAATGCTTTTGGGCTCATGATGAGCCTGAATATGCTAATTGAAACTGGAACCGGCTTTGATTATACCTTTGCCGATTTTAATAAATGGGTGAAAGCCGTTGGTTTTAAAAATACAGAAATACTCCCGCTTACCGGTCCGAGTAGTGCAGTTATCGCTTATAAATGAAACCGAAGGGTTAGTTTTTTTTGAATCCGTTAATTAGGAGCATTTAAAATTAACCACAATCCTGTCATTGTGAGGAACGAAGCAATCTCATCTAGAATTAAAATCTGCGATCAAGACTCAACTCAATTTGATGAGATTGCTTCGCCAATTCGCTTTCGCTTGTGTCCTTCTTCGTCGGAATGACAAACTACACGAATAAAGCTTAAAGTAAAAATTAATTAAGTTAATTTTTTTACAATCAAAGTTCTCAATCTTGTCATTCCTACGGAGGAGGAATCTCATTCCGTTATTTATCAAGATAATTTACTCCTCTTTGTGGAATTATAAATCCGCGATCTCGAGCTTTTAAAAAAAACTTATGTTGAAATGTTTTTTTATTGGCTTAAACCTTGCTCACGTACAAATTCGTTAAAATATTTTTCTTCTTCAGCTAGCGCGAGCATCTTGCTCGTGCCCACAATTAATTTAAATCAATTTCCAAAATAGAATGGTCGTCATTACCATAATTTCTGGCGCTACTGTATTTCCATTCTATAGGATCTGTTACAAAACCAGTTTCTAAAGGATTGTCATGAATATATTTTAATTTTTGTTCAAAAATTTTTAAAGACCAAATTTCTATTGGCTGATTATTTTGTTGCCAAAATTGTCTGTGTTTCACGTTAGAATTTTTGTTTCCAGCTCTTTCAAACATTCAAAGCATCCATTCTTTTCTACTTTCTTGTGGATTCTCTTCAATCAATTTTAGCATTTTACGAGAAGTAAAACCTTTAAAATCTCTTATTAATCCTGAAGGATCTCCAAATGCTGATCGAAAAATTAAATGAACATGACTAGGCATAATACAATAACCATAAATTTCCATTCCTTTTTCTTTTCTACAATAATTCAATGAATCTGTAATACAACTAAAATACAAATCTCTGGTAAAAACATCTATCCAATTTACAGTTGCAAAACTTATAAGATAAGCTCCTGTTTTTTCTCCAAACTTATATTTTCTACTCATTGTATTTTTATCTAAATATAATAAATTATAGGGATGGGCACGAGCAAGATGCTCGCGCTAGCTTGGACTAGTTAAGGTTTGAAGTTTTTCTTGAAATAATTATTTTTATAACTCGGCTAATTGTTTTGTTTGATTGATCTAATTCGAGTGCTATTTTTTTGTGTATTCCAACTTCCCAAGGTTCTTTAGGTAAAAGTTTTTCAACTTTGCGAATTAGCTCTTCAGTTATTTCTACTTTAGGTTGTGGTTCAATGTATATTTTTTCTTTTTTAGGATATTTGGGAATAACATAATCATCAAAAAGTTTTTGGAAGAATTTGATGTTTTGATTTGATTTTGAAGTTTTTTTGAAAATGGTTATATAATCTTTTATTTTATTTTGCTCTCCACATATTTTTATTTCAATAAAGTTATCAAATAGATTCCTTTTTTCTAACAATATGTCTTTAAAAACGACTAACTCATCATTGCTCCAAAATCCAAATGTATCTTCAATAACATCTAGTTTTTCAGTATTGTTTTGAAAGGAAAACCAAATTGTTCTAGTTTTAATTTTATTCTCTTTTGAAGGAGTTAAATTCTGTAAATATTTTAGAGTGTTTTTATTTACAATTTCACCAAAAATTTTTATGTCAGTAATTGCGTTTCTAATATAATCGTCACTTATTGATACTCCTGATTTGTTAGTATTATATTTTTTGCGGTATTGTCTGTCTGTTTTTCCAAGATTATGGACATGTAAATGCCTTCTATCATGATATTCCATAATTCTTTCTTTTGAAGGAAAAAATAAATTCAAGTCCAAATTGAATTTTGATTTATAATATTTTATGATTTTATCAAATCCACCACTTGATAATTGTCTACAATCTTTGTTAATAATTTTATTAAAAATTTCTGTTAGTGAATTATATGATAAAAGTTCTTGATGTTGAAATTCAATTATATTGTTCGTTTTGAATGGTTGTTTAGTTTCTGTAAATATAAATTTGATATTATCTATAAGAAATTGTTCAAGTATTGAAATTAATTTTATTAGTAAAAGTTGTCTTAAGTCAAATGATAGAGAATTAATATTTGACTCAAAATTAGCTAGATTTTCTACAATACAATTTTCTATACTGTTTTCTATTTCCCAACTCGATTTTTTTACTAATCGTGTTTGTTCATATGCAATTAAAGTAGAATTATAAAGATTTAATAAATCTTGTATTTCATTTGTAAAAATTTTATAAGCTATTCTCAATTTTGTTCTGTTTTTTTAAGTTACAGCTAATATTAGTCTAGTTGAAAGAAGTTCCAACTTGTAACAACTTTTCAAAATTATTAAAATATTCTTACAAAAAAAAACACTTTTGAAACAAAACTAGCTGCTTTTAATCATTAGATGAAATAGAGCAGCTAGTAATGAAATTACAATTACTATTTATTAGTTTTTTATCCTCTCATAAATCAAAGGATCGTGTTTTTTGATTTTGATTTTGACATATTTAGATGCCGGCATGTTGCTTTCTTTGACCACATTATTTACAGAAACTAAAACATTGGTTTCCGGGAAATAGGTTACGGTGTTTTTTTCAGGGATAGGGTAGGACACAATGATAAATAAAGGCGCAATACGCTCGATTCCATCGTCATAATTAAATAAATCCACTCGGTCGCCGTTTTTGAATCCTGCTTTTTGAATGTCTTTTGGGTTCATGAAAACCACACGGCGTTCGTTTTTAATTCCTCTGTAACGGTCATCCAATCCGTAAATAGTGGTGTTAAACTGGTCGTGGGTGCGGGTAGTAGCCATCATGTATTCATCGGCTTCCAGTTTGTTTTCGGGAACAGTAGTGAGTGTGAAAGGCGCTCGGTCGCCAAATTGCTTCGTAATGAATTGTCCATCTCTAGCGGCATTGGGCAAATAAAAACCACCTTTTTGTCGCACTCTCACATTATAGTTTTCAAATCCCGGAATGCATTGTTCAATGGCATCGCGCACCGCATCATAACTATTGGCGTATTTTTGCCAGTCCACTACCGATTTATCGCCCAGAGTTGCCATCGCCATGCGGCAAACAATCTGGGTTTCATTGATAAGATGTTCCGAAACGGGTTTCAAAATCCCCTTTGAATCCTGAACCACTCCCATAGAGTTTTCGGTAGTAACGATTTGGAGTTCGCCATTTACAATATCCATATCACTTCGGGATAAGGTTGGGAGTATCAGTGATTCTTTGCCATGGATTAAATGCGTTCGATTTAATTTGGTGGAAACACTCACTGTCAACTTCAATTTTCTGAGCGCATTAGCTGTAAAAGTCGTATCTGGTGTAGCCGATAGAAAATTACCTCCCATACAAAATAGCACTTTGGCTTTTTCTTCATGCATGGCTTTGATCGCGTGAACTACATCGTAACCCTTTTCTCTTGGTGGATTAAAACCAAAATAGTTTTGTAAACGATCCAGTTGTTCTGGAGTGGGTTTTTCGTCAATTAGCATGGTGCGGTTTCCCTGTACGTTACTGTGACCACGTACTGGACAAACACCAGCACCGGGTTTACCAATGCTTCCTTTTAAGAGTAGAATATTGAGAATTTCCCGAATCATATCTACGCCATTAGGTTGTTGGGTCAATCCCATTCCCCAGCACACAATGATGCGGTTTTTAAACGCTATCATTTCAGCTGCTTGTTGAATAGCTTCTTTGGTAACTCCTGATTGTGCGGCTAGTTCGTCAAAATTATAGTTGGCAAATTGTTGAATGTAGGTTTCGTAACCCGTAGTTTTTTTGTTGATAAAATCGTGGTTGAATACTTTACCCGGGTTTTTCTTTTCAGCTTCCAATAGTAAAATTTCAATCGCTTTTAGCAATGCCATATCACCATTGATTTTTACAGGAAGGTATAAATCGGCAAGTTTTACAGGGCTGCCAATAACGCCTTTTACTTCTTGCGGATTTTTGAATCCCATTAATCCTGCTTCGGGTAGTGGATTGATCGCAATGATTTTGGCACCGTTTTTTTTACCTTTTTCTAATGCACTCAGCATTCGGGGCGCATTCGTACCGGGATTTTGTCCGATGATGATAATCAAATCGGTATCGTAAAAATCATCCAGTTTTACGGTTCCTTTTCCAATTCCGATTGTTGGACGTAAAGCGGCTCCTGAAGTTTCGTGACACATATTAGAGCAATCGGGCATGTTGTTGGTTCCAAATTCCTTTGCAAAAAGTTGGTATAAAAATGAAGCTTCGTTACTGGTTCTTCCCGAAGTATAAAAAACAGCTTCGTTAGGTGAATCCAATTCGTTTAGTGTTTTTCCAATTTTTTCAAAAGCGGCATCCCAGGAAATCGGCTCGTAATGCGTTCCGTTTTTGGGTAAATACATCGGTTCGGTCAATCGGCCTTTTTTGCCAATTTCATAATCACTGAGTTGCGAAAGAGCATAAACCGAATTTTCTTTGAAAAAATCAGCGGTAATTTTTTTAGTAGTGGCTTCTTCGGCTAAGGCTTTGACGCCATTTTCACAATATTCGCCTAAAGGTGAGCGGTCATCATCTGGATCGGGCCAAGCACAACTTGGACAATCAAAACCTCCTGCCTGATTCATTTTGAACAGTGCTTTTGTACCTCGAACAAGCGTTTTTTCTTCAATCAAATCGCTAAAAGCCGCTTTTACACCCGACATACCGGCTGCCCAATCTTTTATTTTAGTTTGCTTTAAATCTAAAGTCTGATAAGGATTTTCAGCATTCGGTTCTTTTGGATTTTTATCTTCTGTCATGATAGTCGCTTTAATTTGGAATCAGAGTCTGCTCTTTTTCTGTTAATAGGGTAATTGTTGTTGCAGAATGGTAGATGTTGAATCGATTTTCGTTGAGAAAACCAATTAAGGTAATGTCAAATTCTTGAGCTAATTCTACGGCTAAACTCGAAGGTGCGCCGATAGCAACCACAATAGAAATGCCTGCCATAGCAGCTTTTTGCACCAGTTCGAAACTAATTCTTCCGCTTAATAATAAAATATGTTGGTTTAAAGGCAGTAGCCCTTTTGCGAAAGCTTGACCAATCAATTTGTCCAAGGCATTGTGCCGTCCCACATCTTCCTGTAAAAGCAATAATTCACCATCGATCGAAAATAAGCCCGAAGCGTGAATACCACCCGTGTTAGCAAAATCACTTTGGGCAGCTCTCAGTTTTTGTGGTAATTGGTATAAAACCGAAGCCGAAATATCAAATTTAGGTTTGTTAGAATTCTCAAAAGGACTCACTGTTTTAATGGATTCAATCGAACTTTTTCCGCAAACCCCACAACTCGAAGTGGTGTAGAAATTTCGTTCCGATTGTAATAAATGTGGCGTAAAACCATCCTTTAAAACCACTTGGATGCTATTCTTTTTTTGTAAAGCACAGTTTTTTTCTAAATGATTCACTTCCTGAATGGCTTCGTAGGAAGAGATAATTCCTTCGGTAAATAAAAAACCTAAGGCAAGTTCCACATCGTTTCCTGGAGTCCGCATGGTCACCGAAATAGTTTGATTGTAAACTTCGTTGTCCTGAATATATTTCAAACGAATTTCGAGTGGTTCTTCTATCGAAAGGATATCTTCCAAAACAGTTATTTCGGAGCTATATACCTTTTGAACCATTTTATTGGTGATGGAGATGGTTTCCAAATCTTGTATTTCCATGCCAATTTTGTTTTTTAAGATTAAAAATAGGAGGGAATGCCCTTTGGTGAGAGAACTTTAAAAATATAAAAATAAATCAGAAGTTCTAAAAAAGTATGTTTTTCTAATATTAAAAATGATTTTATGAAGTCATTTTAGCTAATTCCTTTTCGAGTCGGTCGAAGTTTTCTTCGTTTTTATCTACAACAAAAGGTTTTAATTTTTGACATTCTTCAACGGTGTGAAACAGCATTTTAAAAACTAATAGGGTTTGTTCAGGAGTGATTTCTTCAAATGTTGCCAAAATTTGAAAAATAGTTTTCGAATGGCGTTTCCATGCAATTAATGAAGGGATTTCAATTTTGATAAATTCACATTCATTGGCATAATTTCCCTTGTCAGGACCATGCATGATAAAACTCCATTTGCCACCTACTCTAAAATCAAATTCATTAAAAGTATTGGTAAATCCTGCAGGACCCCACCAATTTTTAAGATGTTCCGATTCTGACCAGGCACGAAAAAGAAGTGTTCTTGGAAAATTAAAAATTCGGGAACTTACAATTTCAGAATCAGGAGTGCTTGTAATAATTTCAGTTGCCATAGCTGTATTTTTTAGTTGAAATTGGATGGAATCTTTTAGAATGATAAAGTTCTGAAATTAAGTTGAGAGAATAGGTTTTCAATCATTTCTTTTTCTCCAGCACTTTTTCAAAAGCTTTTCGGGCGCTACCTCTAAAATAGACTTCGCCACAATAGTGATAACCCAGTTTTTCGAAAATGCGTAGCATAGCAAAATTGTCAAAATTAGTATCGGCTTTGATGCTGTAGATGTTATTGCTCAAGGCAAATGCTTCTATGAAATTCAGTATGATTTTAGACAAACCTTTACCAAGATATTCTTCGGCAATCGCCACACGATGGAACACTACAAAGTCTTCATTGCTTAACCATTGACCAATAATATTAGCGTATTCCGGTTCGTCATTAATAAGAACAGCGGTATAACCAATGATTTTCTCCTCATAAGTCAATACAAATCCGGCCTCTTTTTCAATGTCCTTTTGAATGACTTCCGGGTTAGGGTAACCATCCTGCCATTGGTTACTTCCGTCTTCTTTTCGACGTTCAATGGCCTTTTGTAAAATAGCCCAGATTTGTGGAATTTCGGAAAGGTTGGCTTTTCTAAATTGGTACTTCATTTTTTGTAGTTTTAGCCACGAATTCACGAATGTTTTTTTTGCATTAGTGAATTCGGAGCTTTATTTCACGAAGAAAAAGGACTTCTTTTATACTTGAATTACCCCTAAATTAAATGGTTTTTCGATTGGAGAATGGTTAGCTGCCTCGATTCCCATTGAAATCCAGTTTCGGGTTTCCAGTGGATCAATAATGGCATCGGTCCATAGTCGGGAAGCGGCGTAATAAGGCGAAACTTGTTCGTCGTATCTTGCTTTTATTTTGGCAAACAATTCGGCTTCTTTGACTTCATCTACCTCTTCGCCTTTGGCTTTTAGCGAGGAAGCTTCAATTTGTGCTAATACCTTAGCTGCCTGAGTTCCACCCATTACGGCTAATTCGGCACTTGGCCAGGCGACAATTAATCTTGGGTCATAGGCTTTTCCGCACATGGCATAGTTTCCAGCACCATAGGAATTACCTACTACCACAGTAAATTTAGGTACAACGGAGTTACTTACTGCGTTCACCATTTTAGCACCGTCTTTAATGATTCCGCCTTGTTCTGATTTGGAACCCACCATAAATCCAGTAACATCCTGAAGGAACACCAAAGGAATTTTTTTCTGGTTGCAATTGGCTATAAATCGGGTGGCTTTATCAGCACTATCGGAGTAAATTACACCACCAAATTGCATTTCGCCTTTTTTGGTTTTAATAACCTTACGTTGATTGGCTACAATTCCCACCGCCCAACCGTCAATACGGGCATAGGCTGTAATGATAGTTTGTCCGTAGCCTTCTTTGTATTCTTCCATTTCTGAATTGTCTACCAAACGAAGAATGATTTCCTTCATGTCGTATTGTTCGCTACGTGCTTTGGGTAGAATTCCGTAGATTTCTTTAGGTTCTAATGCTGGTTTCACGGCTTTTATTCGGTTGTAGCCTGCTTTTTCGTAATCGCCTATTTTGTCTACAATATTTTTGATTTTGTCTAAGGCGTCTTTATCGTCTTTGGCTTTGTAGTCGGTCACACCGGAGATTTCACAATGTGTTGTAGCACCGCCCAAGGTTTCATTGTCTATATTTTCACCTATAGCGGCTTTTACCAAATAACTTCCTGCCAAAAATATACTGGCGGTTTTGTCAACAATAATCGCTTCATCGCTCATAATTGGTAAGTAGGCTCCGCCGGCAACACAACTTCCCATAATAGCCGAGATTTGAGTGATTCCCATACTACTCATGATAGCATTGTTTCTAAAAATGCGACCAAAATGTTCTTTATCAGGGAAAATTTCATCCTGCAATGGTAAATACACTCCAGCACTGTCTACCAAGTAAATAATTGGAATTTTATTTTCCATCGCAATTTCCTGTGCACGAAGGTTTTTCTTCGCCGTAATAGGAAACCAAGCACCTGCTTTTACTGTGGCATCATTGGCCACAACAATACATTGTTTGCCTTTGATATACCCAATTTTTACGATAACTCCTCCAGATGGACATCCGCCATGTGCTGCGTACATACCGTCCCCAACAAATGCTCCGATTTCAATACTTTCTGTATTTGTATCTAACAAATAATCGATACGTTCACGCGCTGTCATTTTGCCTTCGGCGTGCAATTTTTGAATTCGTTTTTCACCTCCACCTAATTTTATTTTGGAGAATTTTTGTTTTAAATCAGAAATTAAAAGTTTATTGTGGTCTTCGTTTTTATTGAAGTTGATATCCATATTGAAATTGTGTTTGGGAAAATTTAAAGCTAAAATACAAAACCATTAATCCATTTTTACAGGAAAAAGAAATATTTTTTATTTGGAACACAGATAAAACAGATTTAGCTGATTTACACCGATGAAAGATATTAAACTTTGAAAAACTCTTTTTTTTATGTAAGATTTTCTGAGTTAGAAGTGGAAAAAAATAACCGCAAATTCTCAAGGTTTTAATTTGAAAATTTGCGGAAAAAATAAAAAAAATAATATTATTTCTTGGAATCGTTTACAAGTCGTTTTAAAATAGCCCATTGTTTTAAGGCATCACGAGCTTCAACTGCAGGATAACCTAACATGGTTTTTCCAGCAGGGATATCGCAAGTAACACCGGATCCGGCACCAATTACTGCTCTATCACCAATAGTGGTATGGTCTTTTATCGAAGCACTTCCGCCAATGATAACACCATTTCCTAAGGTTACAGATCCTGCAAGACCACTGTTTCCAGCCATGATGCAAAATTTCCCCAGTTTACTGTTGTGACCTATTTGCACTAAATTATCAATTTTGCAGCCATCACCCACAATTGTAGAGCTGAATTTTCCTCTATCGATACAACTATTAGCACCAATTTCAACGTGATTGCCAATAATTACATTACCAATTTGTGGAATTTTTACCAAACCTCTTTCCGGGCAAGGTCTAAAACCAAAACCATCAGCTCCGATAGTAGCATTAGGATGAATAATACAATGGTTACCTATGTGGCAACGTTCTCGAACTACGGTACCCGACCATATTATGGTATTTTTACCGATGGTGCATTCGTCAAGAATGGTAGTGTTTGGGTATATAATACTATTTTCACCAATAGTTACTTTTGGTCCTATGTAACATCCTGCGCCAATTTTAGTTCCATTTCCAATAAAGGCAGAACCATCGATTACTGCTGTTGGGTGGATGTCTACGTGAAATTCTGGCATTGTTGGTGCAAAAAGTTCTAATACTTGAGACATTGCTAGGTCGGCATTTTTTACTTTGATAAAAGCTCGGTTTTCACCTGGCTCAATAGCGATGTCCTCATTAACAACCGCTACACAAGCCTTTGATGTATCCCAAAGTTTTTCATATTTTTTGTTGCCTATAAAAGAAATTTGCGAATCATTGGCTATTTCGAGCTGTTCAGCTGCGATAATTTTTTGCGAAGTGCTGCCAATAATTACGCCTTGTAAGACTTCGTTTATTTCTTCAATAGAGTAGGATTTCATACTGTTTTTGGTTCTTTAGTTGTAATAGATGTGCCAAATAAAGGGATTCTAATTTAAGAAACCTAAACATTTGATTGTTCATGAGAATAATTTATCTTTTTTTTATGATTTTTATTAAGAAATCATCAAATGTTTCCTCATTTTGATAGGTATTAATTTAAAAAGCCACCTTAATTTTTATCTTAAGATGGCTTGTTGTTTTATTATTTAATACATTATCTGTTTCTGTGTCCGTAGTGGTTTCCTCTGCGATCGTCGTCTCTGTCATTATCTCTGTCGCGATATCCTCTGTAATTATCGGCATATCTATCATTGTATCTTCTATCATTGTAGTAACGTCCTTCTACATATCTTTTTTTGTAGTAACGATTATCATATCTTTCATTATGGCAGTTATAGTAGGTATAAGGTCTGCTACCATGGTAACCATTTAATGCAATTCGACGTGCATGAACTAAATCGTAGTTTCTGTAATGTGCTGGTAAATATCTTGAACGGCACCAATTACCATTATTTAGGTAAACATATAAAGAGGCGTTTACATCAAAATAGGCTTGAACATCAGGTAAATAATAAAAATCTACATTTACATGGTTCTGTGGTACCCACGCTGGTCTTACAACAACTGCAGGTGCTCCTACATTTACATTAATTGAAACTTGCGCTTGAGAAGTAGAAGCTGCTGCGAATAAAATGATTCCTGTTGCGATTAATTTAAAAGTTCTCATGATTTCTATATTTTAAGTTATTTTGGGGTTTTAATTGTTTTAAATTTTATTTCTATTTAAGTATTTACAAGTAGTGTGCCAATTATTTTTTATTAACATTGTTTTAACTTTTAAGAAAAATGGTTTTTTAATATTAAAGAAACGCTCATAGCTTTTTTTGTTTTTTTTAAAATATATAAAAAGGGATTAAATACTTGTTTAGTCTATATTTGCTATAGATTAATAATTTACCATTACTTTTTTTTAGACACTTCTTTACCGTTTTATACAGTTCTTGATTTTTACATTAATCTTGTATAAATGTTTTCAATTTATGTGCCAGTTTTATTTTTTTAACATTATATTAACTTTTTAAAAATGGTAAAAAAAAAAGAAACGCCCTTAGCGTTTCTTTTATTATAATCAGTTTTAAAATTAGCGATTTTTATGTCCGTGATCGGAATTATGTTTACCCCAATTTCCTTTGTGGTTTTTGTGATTACCGTTGTCATGGTGATATCCGATATTTTTTTGTGGTTTCCCTTTATAACCTTTGTAATATTTAGCTTTATGATTCTTAAAATATACATAAGGGCTTCTACCATGATAGTCATTTAAAACTACTTTGTATCCGCGATATAAATCATAATTACGGTATCTTACAGGTAAGTTTCTTGAGTGTATCCATCTTCCGTTTCCAAAATAAATAAATTGTGAAAGACGAATATCATAATAGCACTCAATATCTGGTAAATAATAATAATCAATATTTGAATATCCAACTGGTCCCCATGCTGGTGGTGCACCAATATTTACATTAACAGAAACTTGTGCTTGAGAAGTTGTAGCGAATAATATAAAGGCTGCGATAAATAATTTTATAGTTTTCATAATTTCTATTTTTTTTAATATTAGACATTTGAACTTACTAAGTGCTAGCCAATAACTGTGCCAAAAAAATATATTTTGGCTTAGGTATACAGCAAAAAAAGCTGTTTTACCTGAGTAAAACAGCTGATATTTAATATGTTATGTTTTTGTTTTTTAAAGTAATAAAATTAGTAACAGAACAATAATAATAATGGCTCCTACCGAAAGATATACGCCTTGACCAGATTTTGTTAAATTCTTTTTAATCGTTTTTACTTCGGTACGTAATTCTTTTTTTTCAGCAGACGACAAATTAGATTTGTCCATTTCTTTAATTTCGTTTAATCTATTGAGCATGTTTTGTACTTCTGCAGGAATCTCTTTTGGATTTGCTGTTGCATTTTTTTCTGCTGAATAGGAATTCATCGGGAGTACACTTAATGATACAATCAAGGCAATCAAGTAAAAATTTAGCTTTTTCATAATAGGTGTTATTAAATTAAAAATTCAGTTATTTATATAAATGTACTGATTTATAATGTATTACGTGCTGATTGTGTCTATTATTATGCGGAATTTACTTAATCAGTAAATTCTTTTTCTTCAAAATTGTTTTGAATTATTGATATCCCTTTTTGGAATAAAAGGTTATTGGGGTAAATTACTTGTTCTCCGTCAGTAGTCTTAAGTATAATATAAAATGCTGAAATGTCATCTATTTCACCAATAACAGGGAAATCTTTATCGTGAATTTTTATAGTATCACCTATTTTGAAAGGGAAATTAAAAAACAAGATTACGCCCGATGTAATATTACTTAAAATTGACCATTGAGCAACCATAGCCACACCCACAACAGTAGCGATTGACGAAACGGCTAGTACAATGTCTTTTGCTCTCACTCCCCAAATGATAATAAAAGCGATACAGGCTAAAATATTAATAAGGAGATGAATGTATTTAATGACCAAATTCGTTCGATGTTCGATTCTATCTGAAGTTTTAGCAAATCGACGAACTATTTTGGTAGAAATGACCCTTAAAATGGCTACTACAACGATAACAACTCCACTGATTATGATTTCATTAGAATGTTCTTCAAAAAACTTCATATCTTTTATTTTAGATTATTAAAATATTGATAAACTTTATCTACAGGTAATCCTATGACATTGGCATAAGAACCCTCTATTTTTGCTACACCAATAAATCCAATCCATTCTTGGATACCATAGGCTCCTGCTTTATCAAAGGGTTGGTAATTTTCAATGTAATATGCAATGGCATCATCACTTAATTCATTAAAAGTAACTTTGGTAATTTCGTAAATCACATCTGTTTTGGTATTGGTTTTAAAACAAACAGAGGTAATTACTTCATGTGTTGCATTGGATAATGATTTTAAAATAGCAAAGGCATCTTGTTTGTCTTTTGGCTTTCCTAATGCTTTTTCATTATGCCAAACCAAAGTGTCACTAGTTACCAATACTTCATTATCTTTTAAATCGCCTTCAAATGCAGCTGCTTTTAATGCTGCCAAATAATTGGTAATCGCTTCTCTTTTGAGTTCAGCAGGATATATTTCTTCGATTTCTTTTAATCGAATTTCAAAATCCAAATCTAAATCCTTGAAAAATTGTTGTCTTCGAGGAGAACCCGAAGCTAAAATGATTTGGTATTTTTTGAGTTTATTACGAAGCATTGTATTGTATGTTTAAAGAAATAATTAGAATAGATAAAATTCCAAAAAATAAAATCCATTTTAAAATCGTACTTAAAAGGGTAAAATCGGATTTAGATGTGGCGCTCCATATTTTGATGCTAAAATAAATAAGCGGACCTAAAACAAAAAGTAGACTATAAATCGCGGCAACTACTAAATGATTTGGAATGAGATAATTATTAGCATAAAATAGTAAAGCAATAATTGGGGCAAAGTTCAGTACAAAAAGAAATTTTGTAGTTTTTTGAACACCTAAAACGACAGCTAATGTTTGCATTCCTTGTTTGTAATCGCCTTCAAAATCTTCTAAATCTTTTACCATTTCTCTAATTAAATTAATCATAAAGGCAAAAATAGCGTAGTCTAAAAGAATAGAAAATAAGCTTCCCATTGCTTTTTGATTAGAATAATCTGTTGCAGGGAAAATGTCAAAGATTCCAATTATTACTACACTTGAGGCTAATAATAAGGCTACAACAATGTTCCCAATTAGTAGCATCTGTTTTAAACTGCTTGCATAAATGTACAACGTAGCTGCTATAAATACAAAGATGGTAGCAAAATTGGGACGCATAATTACATTTGCCAAATAAAACCCTATAACAACGCCAGTAACGTTCAAAAAAGCATATATGTTGTATGCTTTAGTTTCAGAAATACTTTTGCCTACAATAACTTTATTAGGTTTGTTTTCTAGATCGGTTTCTTGATCAAAAATATCATTGATCACATAACCTGCTGCTGCTATTAAAACCGTGCTTAATACTAATAAAGCATACTGCCAATGGGCTAACGCCAAATCTATCTTTTGTAATTTTAAAAAACCATACCTTAAAACCAGTTGCATGAAAGCAAGCATCAAAAGGTTTTTGTAACGGATGAGGTTGAGGAAGTTCATTTTGAAGTTAGAAGTTAGAAGTTAGGAGTTAGAAGTTAGGAGTTAGGAGTTAGAAATTAGAAGATTATTGTTTAGTAATTCTGAAATCTAAATTCTGCTCTCTGCCTTCTACCATCTAATCATGTTTTCCATTAAAATTTGCCATCCATTTGCCTTGGACTTTCATTACTTGTTCAATTACATCACGAACAGCTCCTTTTCCGCCATTTTTATGTGAAATGTATTTTGATATTCCTTTTATTTCTGGAGCAGCATCTTGAGGGCAGCTTGCTAAACCTACAATTTGCATCACATGATAATCTGGGATGTCATCTCCCATGTAAAGTACTTGCTCTGGTTGAATTTGATTAATATCAATATATTGATCAAAGGTTTCTACCTTGTCTGGTGTTCCTAAATAAATATCTTTAATTCCCAGATTACGTAAACGCACTCGAACTCCTTCGTTGCTACCTCCTGAAATGATGCAAACATTGTATCCACTTTCTACAGCTGCTTTAAGCGCATAGCCATCACGTATATTCATTGTTCGTAGCATTTCACCATCGTTGTTTACAAATACAGATCCGTCAGTAAGTACCCCATCGACATCAAAGATAAATGTTGTGATGTCGTTCATTAATTCTTTATAACTTTTTGCCATTATCTTGTATAGATTGTGTTAGGATTTTATAAATATTTAATTGATTTTCATTTTCTAAAAAAGCTTCATGTGCTTCGATTGTTTTTTGGTCATTACGTATCGCAGGTCCTGTTTGGGCTTGATTAGGT
Source organism: Flavobacterium sp. GCM10022190 (assembly GCF_042656445.1). Classification (NCBI taxonomy): domain Bacteria; kingdom Pseudomonadati; phylum Bacteroidota; class Flavobacteriia; order Flavobacteriales; family Flavobacteriaceae; genus Flavobacterium; species Flavobacterium sp. GCM10022190. Next base: position 479,089 of record NZ_JBHSOQ010000003.1, on the reverse strand, counting down.
GTAAGGTTTTCTAATTTTGAAATGGTTTCCTTTATTAAAGGTTTTAGAATTTCAAATGGAATTTGATTTTCCTCACAAATTGTTTTACCAATAGCGTATAGATGATTTGTGAAGTTATTTACAAAAACGGCTGCAACATGCAAGGCTTTTCTTTGTTCAGAATTGATAGCAAAAACAGCATTTGAAATCATTTTAGCTACTCTTTCTATTATTTTATAATCAGTACTATTTTCACTTTCAATGCAAATAGGAATTTCTTTGAAGTTTACCGCTTTTCCTTTAGTAAATGTTTGTAATGGATAAAATACGCCTTTTCGATTATGGTTGCATAATATGTTAAAAGGCATACTTCCAGAAGTGTGAACAACCAAGCGATTCTTAAACGGAAGCTTTTCGGAAACAGTAGCAATGGCGTCATCAGAAACCGAAATGATGTATATGTCAGCTTCTACTAATGTATTAAAATCGTCGGTTATTTTTTCTAATGGAAGTAAATGTACAAGATTTTCTTTTTTTCTTGCAAATACCTGAATCAGCTCAATTTCATTCACTGATTTCTCAAGATTTTGAAATGTAGTTATTAGGTGTTGCGCTACATTTCCAGAGCCAATTATACATATTTTAATCATAAGCGTAAAATTAGCAAAAAAAAAATTGAAAAGTTTTGGAATATTTTTTTGAATTGCTGTCCAAAAGAAAATTAATGGGAAAAATAATTATGGAATTGTTCGTTTGTTTTTTTTCAAATTATTGTTAAGAAATACGCAAGTCGATTAAAAGTTTTTGAATGAAGAAATAATGATTTGTCTTGGTGGAATATAATAGTTTGTAAATTAAAGTGTTATTGTTTTAGTAAAGACTTAGTAGCTGTTTTTTTGTCATGCTTTAAGATGATTTATAACGTTGTTATTTTTTTAATAAGTTAGTAGAAAATGAATTAATTATAGTAATGAATTATTATTTGTTTTTGTTTAAAATTGTAGATAAATTCAGTTTTTTTATGTTATTTTTTTAAATATTCTTTAATTCTATCGGGGTTATATAGTTTTATTTTAAATTTTTTTTAACATAAAATGATTATTTTTGCGAATACTTTTGGAAAATGAATTAAAGCGGATTGTAAATTTTCAACAACATTAGACAACTTATTTTATGAAAAAACTATTAATCGTATCTTTTTTATTTACTCTTTTACAGCCATTTGAGGCAGTATCACAATCCTTAAATTATTCGGATCCATTGCCGGTAGATCAATCCATTAAAAAAGGAGTATTACCTAATGGAATGACTTATTATATCAAGAGTACAGCGGTCGTAAAAGGTGCAGCTAGTTACTATATTATTCAAAATGTAGGTTCTATTTTAGAAAATGAAGATCAGCAAGGTTTGGCTCACTTTTTAGAGCACATGGCATTTAATGGGACTCAACATTTTCCTGGAAAAGGGATTTTAAACACCTTACAAAAGCATGGAGCTGTATTTGGAAAAGATATAAACGCTTATACTAGTTTTGACGAAACAGTATACAATTTGAATGATATTCCTACTAAAGATGGATTAGTTGATACGTGTTTACAAGTATTATTTGATTGGTCACATTATTTGTTATTAGCAGATGAAGAAATTGATGCAGAGAGAGGTGTTATTAAAGAAGAATGGCGAACTAGACAAAACGGCTATGCACGTTTGTCTAAAATTTCATTCCCAATTTATTTTAATCACTCTAAATATGCAGATCGATTACCAATAGGTTTGATGTCAGTAGTTGAAAATTTTAAATACAAAGCACTTAGAGATTTTTATCATGATTGGTATCGTACTGATTTACAGGCGATAGCTATTATTGGAGATTTTAATGCTGCTGACATTGAAAAACAAATTATTGATAAATTTTCTAAGATTCCAGCAGTTACAAATCCTATAAAAAGATATTTAGTTGACATTCCAGAAAATAAAGATATGTTGTTTAGTTTCGGGATGGATCCTGAAGTAAAATCAACTTCTATTAATTTTGGTATTCGTCATAAAAATTCTTTAGAACCACAAACGGTGGGCGATTTAAAACGTTCTCTTTTAGAGAATATGGCAATGGGGATGCTTTCTTCTAGACTTAGCGAAAAAGCACAAAAACCAGAAGCTTTATTCTTAGGTGCAGATGTAAGTTATAGTAATTTTACTAGAACAACAAAAACCTTTAGTTTAGAAATTAGCCCTAAACCCAATAAGCAAGCAGAGGCATTAAACGAGGTTTTTACCGAAATCTATAGAGCGGTTAAATTTGGTTATACCCAGTCTGAAATAAACAGAATGATTGAGATGTTTAAATCTTCTTACGAAAATCAAATTGCGAAGAAAGACGATGCCAGTCATAAAAGTATCGAAAATAGTATACAGGATAATTACTTAGAAAATAGAACAATTACTGATATTGTTAAGGAATATGAGATTGTAAAAGAAATTCTCAAGGATATTAAAGCCGATGAAATTCATAATACATTAAAAAGACTGTACACTAAAAATAATAGATATTTAAGTGTGGTAGGAGTAGAGGGTCAAGACAATTTAACAGAAGAAAAAGCTAACAATATTATTAACAATGTTGAAAATAATTCTTCTTTAGAACCATATACAGAAGCATTTGATGGAAAAACCTTAGTTTCTGATTTAGATATTAAAGCTGGAACTATCAGTAAGATAGAAAATGATAAAAAAGTAGGAGCAACCACTTTTGTTTTAAGCAATGGCATAAAAGTACATTACAAATTTGCCGACAAGAAAAAGAATGTCGTGTCACTAAATGCGATGAGTTACGGAGGTACTTCACTTTTAAATAATGAAGATTTACCATCGGCTTCGGTAATGACTAATTTAATTCAGATGTCAGGATTAGGTAATTACAATGCAACTGATTTGTCAAAAGTTTTAGCAGGTAAAATGGCTAACCTAAAATTAAATCTAGGAGAGTTTAGTGAATCGCTTTCAGGAGGTTCAAGCACTAAAGACGTTGAGACTATGTTACAAATGGTTCATCTTAACTTTGTAAAACCACGTTTTGATGCTGATGCTTATAAAGTACTTGTTAATAACTTAAATGATAATTTGATTAAAAGAAGTGCTGATATTGGTGAAAAAATGAGAGATAGTTTGATTGTTTCTGTTTACGGAAAAAACAATCCTAAGAAACGTATTTTTGATAAAGCGTTTGTAGATGCTATTTCATTTGACAAAATCCAAAAAGTATACAATAATAGATTTGCCGATGCATCTGATTTTGAGTTTTTTATTGTAGGAGATGTTAAAGAGTCGGATTTAAAAGTTCTTTTGGAGAAATACATAGCTAGTATTCCAACAAAAAATACAAAAGAAACGTTCAAGAAAAATTATGCACAATGGGTTTCAGATAACATAAATAGAGATATTTACATTGCAATGGAGGATCCAAAAGCTTCAGTTAATATTTTTTATAAAAATTATCTACCTTACACCATCAAAAATGAAATTTTTACGGATGTTTTAGGGGATATGTTACAACTTAGAGTTACTGAAACAGTTAGAGAAGCAGAAGGTGGAGCGTATAGTCCTAGAGCTTATGCTAGTTTTGTTAGAGAACCAGATGCAATGGGTTATGTAAGTTTTTCATTTGACTGTAATCCTGACATGGCAGATAAATTAGTGGTTATCGTAAAAGAAGAATTGCAAAAAATAGCTAATGGCACAATTAATGCGAGTGATTTAAATAAAACAAGAGTAAACTTTATCAAAGAACGCGAGCAAGAAAAAAATAACAATAGTTATGATATGCAATTGTTGACAAGATATTTTAGATACAATCAAAATATCGACGATCCAAAAAATTTCGTAGACATCGTAAATAGTATGACTGATAAAGATATTCAAGAAATGGCTAAGAAGATTCTTAGCGGAAATAAAACCTATCAAATAGTATTTAAACCTAAAATCAATAATCTAAATTAATTACAAACATGAAAAGAGTTATATTATTTTTCGCTCTTATGATTGCTTTTGTTGGGCAATCTCAAGTATTGAAACCAGTTAAATGGACAACATCAGTTAATAAGATATCAGCAACCGAATACGAATTAGTAGCTACTGCGACAATAAAACCAGGATGGCATTTATATTCTCAAACGATTCCAGAGAATGGACCAAAACCTACGAAATTTGTTTTTGCTGGAAATCCAAATTATCTTAAAAAAGGAATTACATCAGAAGATAAAGGACATACAGTACAAGATCCTATTTTTGAAATGCAAATTAAATATTTCGAAAACAAAGCTGCTTTTAAACAACGTATTAAATTAAAAGGTAAAGCACCACTTAAAGTTAAAGCTACTGTAGAATATATGGTTTGCGACGATTCAAGATGTTTGCCTCCTACTGAAGAAGATTTAGAATTCAGTATAAAATAAAAGAATAGATGAAAAAATTCCTTTTTGCATTAGTTGCATTCGTTTATACATTTATTGGAAATTCACAAAATTCAGAACCTGTAAAATGGAAAACCACTGTTGAAAAAGTTTCTGCTACCGAATATGATTTAGTAACTAAGGCTACAATTGAATCAGGTTGGCATATTTATTCTCAGGAAGTTCCTGAAGGAGGACCTACAGCTACCAGTTTTACCTATGATGATAGTGCAGGTAATTTTAAAATTGTAGGGAATACTGTAGAAGAAGGTGGAAATACTAGTGAAGATCCCTTTTTTAAATTATCGCTAAAATCTTTTGAAAAAGAGGCTGTTTTTAAACAGAGAATAGAAACGCAAGGCGATGTAAAATCGATTATCACTTACTTAGAATATGTAGCCAGTAATGGAACGGAAAGTTTAGATCCAAAAGAAGCTGAATTGTCATTTGATCTTACTAAAGCTACTTTAGCGGAGCAAGCTGTAGCTTCAGAAGTTGCGAAAACAACAGATGTTAATGATGCTAAAACAGCTGATGATTCAACGCCAAAGGGAATTTGGTCTATCTTTTTCATTGCTTTCTTATCTGGTTTTGCTGCTTTGTTAACACCATGTGTGTTCCCAATGATACCTATGACGGTAAGTTTTTTTACAAAACAAAGTAAGAACAAAGCAATAGGTATTAGAAATGCTATTATTTACGGTATCTGTATCATATTTATTTATGTTTTATTAGGTACAGCTGTAACTAGTATTTTTGGTGCAGATGCATTAAATGCTTTAGCTACTAATGTTTGGTTTAATATTATTTTCTTTATCCTATTAGTGGTGTTTGCAGTGTCATTTTTGGGTGCTTTTGAAATTATGTTGCCTAATTCATGGGCTAATAAAGTAGATTCTCAAGCTGATAGAGGAGGTATGATTGGTATCTTTTTTATGGCTTTGGCTTTAGCAATTGTATCTTTTTCATGCACAGGACCTATTGTAGGAACTTTGTTAGTTGAAGCCGCTTCTAAAGGAGGAATTGCTCCAATTATTGGAATGTTTGGTTTTTCATTAGCTATTGCATTGCCTTTTGCACTTTTTGCTGCTTTTCCTGGATGGTTAAATTCGTTACCTAAATCGGGAGGATGGTTAAATACTGTAAAAGTGGTTTTAGGATTTTTAGAATTAGCTTTAGCTTTCAAATTCCTTTCACAAGCTGATTTAGTATTGCAGTCACATTTATTAGAAAGAGAAGTTTTCCTTGCAATTTGGATTGCTGTTTTTGGAGCATTGGCGTTTTATCTTTTTGGAAAAATACAATTACCACATGATTCCCCATTAACCCATATCTCTGTTGGTAGATTAAGTTTAGGATTAGTTGTTTTATCATTTACAATCTATATGATACCAGGACTTTGGGGAGCACCTTTAAATTTAATTAGTGCTTTTCCACCACCGCAGGAGTATAGCGAATCACCATATGGAGTAGGTTATTCTAAAGCAGGAGGAGGGACAGCAGCAGTTGCCGAAATTCCTGAAGGCGCACATTTATTGGCACCTCACGATATTTTAGCTTTTGATGACTATGATAAAGGTTTGGCTTATGCCAAAAAAGTAGGCAAACCAGTAATGTTAGATTTTACAGGTTGGGCTTGCGTAAATTGTAGAAAAATGGAACAAAATGTTTGGCCTAAACCAGAAATTATAGAAATCCTTAAAAATAAGGTGGTATTGATTTCCTTGTATGTTGATGACAAACGTCCATTAGAAGCAAATGAAATTACGGAATCAAAATTACAACCGGGTAAACAATTAAAATACATTGGACAAAAATGGAGTGAATTACAAACTTTAAAATACAAGGCTAATTCGCAACCGTTTTATGTTTTAATGGATCATCAAGAAAATACATTGATTGAACCAGTAGGTTATACACCAGATGTAGCAACTTATCATACTTGGTTACATGATGGTATTGCAAAATTTAAAAAATAAATTCCATTAGTTTTTTGTTTTATTTAAAACCACTTTGATTGTAACTTCAAAGTGGTTTTTATTAATTCTTTGATTTTATGAGTAAATTAAATGATATTCTAAAAAAAACTTTTAGTTCAAAAACAAAAGCGACGCAATTGGAAGCTTATTTTGAACCCTTCAGAAACAATGTAGTTGGTCTTAATCAGTATTTTGATTCTCCATACGGTAAGAAAAAAATAATCTATGCCGACTGGACCGCAAGTGGAAGATTGTATCGACCTATCGAAGAGAAACTATTAAATGAAATAGGACCTTATGTAGCCAATACACATACCGAAACTTCTATTACCGGGAGTGTAATGACTCATGCCTATCATGATGCAAGAGAAATTATTAAAAAACATGTTAATGCTTCTAAGGACGATGTTTTAATTACAGAGGGCTCAGGAATGACTGGGGCCATTAATAAATTTCAACGTATACTTGGGATTAAGTTGAATGAAAATCTAAAAGAACATACTAAGGTTCCAGAAGAAAAACGCCCTATTGTATTTGTATCCCACATGGAGCATCATTCGAACCAAACTTCGTGGTTAGAAACAATTGCTAAAGTAGTGGTAATTCCATCTAATCCAGAAGGTTTACCTAGTTTAGAAGCGCTACAAAATTTACTTGAAGAATACCAACAGGTGCCTATTAAAATAGCCGCTGTAACGGGGTGTTCAAATGTAACGGGTATTAGAACTAATTACCACCAAATTGCTAAAATCATGCATCAAAACAATGGTTTGTGCTTTGTTGATTTTGCATGTTCTGCTCCGTATGTTAAAATTAATATGCATCCTGAAAATGAAGACGAATATTTAGATGCGATTACCTTTTCCCCTCACAAATTTTTAGGTGGACCAGGAACTTCAGGAGTATTAATTTTCAACAAAAAATTATACAAAAACTTAGTTCCGGATAATCCAGGAGGAGGAACTGTGAGTTATACGAATCCTTGGGGCGATCACGATTATATTGATGATATTGAAACTCGTGAGGATGGAGGTACTCCGGGGTTTTTACAAGCAATTAAAATTGCACTTTCGATTGAATTAAAAGAGAAAATGGGTGTGCAAAATATCCTAGATAGAGAGCATGAATTGACGGATATCATTTTCAAGAAATTAGCTAGTATTGCTAATTTAAAAATTTTAGCTCCAAATCATACCGAAAGATTAGGTGTAATTTCTTTTTATATCGAAGACGCACATTATAATTTAGTAGTGAAATTATTGAACGACCGTTTTGGAATTCAAACTAGAGGAGGTTGTTCATGTGCAGGTACTTATGGTCATTATCTTTTAAATGTGGATCAAACCACTTCTAAATCTATTGAATTAAAAATATTAGAAGGATGCCTAATTGAGAGACCAGGATGGATACGTATGTCTATTCACCCAATTATGACTAATGAAGAAATTGAATTTATTTGTGACTCCATAAAAGAAGTGGCTAACAACTTTAAAAAATGGGCAGCCGATTATACCTATAATCCTGCTAAAAACGAATATGTACACAACAGTAATAAATTAGTAGAAAGCGAAATTGCTCAGAATTGGTTTAAGATCTAATTCTTTCTTTAACGCTACAATTTAGTTCAATAAAAAATCCTTCACATAGAAGGATTTTTTTGTTGTAGTACCAAAACTAACTAGCATTTTAGTTATTTCTTATTGTAATATTTTTTGTATTTTGGATAAGTAACGGCACCAATTAAAGCAATTGTTCCCATTGAATAATAAATCCAGTTTAATGAATGAGCTTCACCACTAGCATAAGAATGCAAACCTACTAAATGGAAGTTTACTCCGTAATAGGTAAATAAAATAGAAATAAAAGCAAACATACTCATCAAATTGAAAACCCATTTCCCTCTAAGAGATGGTACAAAACGGGCGTGAATTACAAAAGCATACACCATAATACTGATTAAAGCCCAAGTTTCTTTTGGGTCCCAACCCCAATAACGTCCCCAGCTCTCATTAGCCCATTGTCCACCCAAAAAGTTTCCAATGGTCAACATAATCAATCCAATAGTTAAAGCCATTTCGTTGATATAGGTGATTTCCTGAATGTTCAAATCCATTTTGGTTTTATTCTTTTCGTTGGTAAAAAAGATCAATAACAACGAAACAAAACCAAGTATAAATCCTAATGCAAACGGTCCATAACTTGCTACAATCACAGCTACGTGAATCATTAACCAATAGGAGTTCAATACAGGTTGTAGATTAGCAATTTCCGGGTCAATCCAGTTCATATAAGCTGCCATCAAAATCATCGCTGTAACGAAGGCTGATGAAGCCACGGTTAATTTAGATTTTATATCGAAAGCCAAACCAAAGAACATCGTGGCCCAGGAAACATAAACAATCGACTCATAAGCATTACTCCAAGGCGCGTGACCCGAAATGTACCAGCGCGCAATAAGTCCAGCCGTATGTAAGGCAAATAATAATCCGATGATGATGTGCATTCCGTTTACCAAATAATTCAAGACTTTGCCCTCTTTGAATATTTTTAAAATGGTAAATAATAACATTAAAATGGCTGCTGTTAAATACCAATAGGGTAATTTTTGGAAAACATCATATTTATTATATAAAATTTCCATGTCTACCTTTTGGTCTGTAGGCATTACTTTAGCGCCAAATTTCTTTTGGAAACCGTGAATGCTTTCTAATAGTTCATCGGCATTTTTATAATCACCAGAAGTAGCAGCATTCGTCAATGAACCAAAATATAATGGGAGTACACTTTTAGTATAAGTAGAATCCATGCCTTTTAAACCTGATTTTTCTACTTCGTTCAGTGAAATCCATTTGTTGTTTGGATCGTTCGGAATTGGGAAAATCTTCAAAATAGTTCCGCTTAATGCCGATTCCATCAAATTCACTTTTTTATCCGTTTCAACAAAATCTTTTTCAAATTGATTTGGATTAGCAGCCTGATATGCGGCTTCTAAATAAGGCGATAATTTATAATTTCCTTCTCCGTCAAAAAAGGCAATAAAAGGCGCATATTTGGCTTTAGAATCAATCCCAATGATTTTACGGATACTGTCATTTCCGCTTTTAATATAAATCAAGGGAACCTCAATCCAAAGTTGGGCATACTGTGACATCGATAAGAATACTTGGTCGGAATTCAAACCTTTGTATTCGTTAGCATGGCTTACTTTTCGCAACAATTCTGACGAGAAAGTATTAATAGGTTTCATTCTTCCTCCCGCATCTTGAATAATCAATCTACCAAAACTAGCCGCATGTTTTTCGGAAACTTTGTATTTAGTAATCAAAGAATCTAATTGCTTTTCGGTAGGAGCAACTCTTGCGGGCATTTTTTCCGTTTTTGCAGATTCTGTAGTATGTGTGTGATTATGATTATGCGCTTGTTCTGTAGGTTCATGATTGTGGTCGTGACCTTCATGATCATGGTCGTGTTTCTGCGTTTGTGCAGAACCATTTAAGCTTAACAATAAAAGTAAAAAGGGAATCAATTTTTCTTTTTTCTCTTTTACTACGTCTAATTTGCGTTTTAAATCAGCAAAACGGGAGTGTTTGGTAAACATGATAGCCATTAACGAAAAGAACAAAATAAAATAACCCGCATAAGTAATGTAAGTCCCCCAAAAATCGTGGTTTACGGAAAGAACGGTTCCTTTTTCATCAGGATCAAAAGAAGATTGGAAAAAACGATAGCCTTTATGGTCTAAAACATGGTTCATATAAATACGGGCGTCAAATGGTTTTTCAGCCGAATCCTGAACCGTTACCTGACTTTCAAAAGAAGAATAACTTTTTTCTGTTCCAGGGTATTTTTGAGCAATGAAATCATTCAATTTGATTTTGAAAGGCAAAATGTACGCTTTACTTCCGAAAAATAGAGAATATTCGATGTTGCCAATTTTCACGGTTTTAGGTTCGCCTGTTTTTCCTTTTGAACCTAGTAGTGTTACTTCTTTTTGCTGTCCTTCGGCATTTACGGTAACTACCAGCGCATCTTCGTGGTTTTTAGCTTTAAAATCATTATTCGATTCATAATCAATTACTCCTCTAGTGGCAGGGTCAGGAAAAACAATTCGAATATCGCCAATGCTGTATAACGAACGCATCATCAAAGGTTGCACTTTGTCTTTGCTTACACTTCCTTGGAACTTATCAGCCATGCGCATAAAGTTTCCTTCAAATGGAGTTTGAATAGTATAGTCTTTTCCATCAAAATTAATATTGATAGCACCATCTGTAGGCTTATTTAAAGCAAAAAGTACATTGTGAATGTTTTGTACTTCGCCTTCTTTTAAGAAATGCTCTTCACGACCACCAGAACCGGCTTCGACTAATTTCATGTACAAAGTACCATTAGCATCAGGCTTAATATATTCCTTAGCGCCCATGATGAAATTTTTGTAATTCACCTTAAAAGGAGTATCGGCAAATTGTCCAGAAACCGAAAAATCATTATTGGTTACAGGCGAAAGTAGAATAGGTTTTTCATAAACACGACGTTTCATTTCGCCCTTGTATTCACCATCTACAAAAATGGTTAGAAAGGTCTTATCCGAATAAAATTGACTTTCTGTAGCGCCTTCGCGAATAGGCATCACCCCTTCAAAACTGATGTAACGCGTGATAAAAGCTCCTAAAAGAATCAGGATAAAAGCCAAATGGAGTAGAAGAGTAGCCCATTTTTCTTTTTTTAGTAATTGGTAACGCTTAATATTCCCGATGAAGTTAATCATAAAAAACACCATAATTCCCTCGAACCACCAAGTGTTATATACCCAAATACGGGCGGTATCGGTGTTGTATTTACTTTCGATGAAAGTTCCGGTTGCCATTGCGATTGCAAATGCCAGAAATAGAAAAGCCATTAAGCGAGTAGAAAATAAAAAAGCGACTATTTTTTTATCCATTTGTAAAGGGATTACATTTTTAAAAAGTGCCACAAAAGTACTCAAAAATGTTCAGTTCTTAAGCTGGGCAGTTGTTAATTTAATCCAAAATTAAGCAATGGAAATAGCCTTTTATAAACCACTAATGGTACAAATTGCTACTAAGTAATTAGTGGAAATTGGTGTGATCCTAAGTTATTGAAATTGGTATTATTTATTTGACCAATAATACTGCAATTAAAGCAATGATTGCAGGCAAGGCTTGGGTGAAAAATATTTTTTTACTAGCGCTGATGGCTCCAAAAACACCAGCAATAATGACACAGCTTAAAAAGAAAGTAGCAATGTTTTTTTGCCAAATAGTATCTGAAATAAAGTAAGTCCAAATCAATCCAGCAGCCAAAAAGCCGTTGTAAAGACCTTGATTTGCCGCTAAACCTTTGGTTGGAGTGAATAATTCTTCAGGCAAACTTTTAAATGTTCGTTTGCCAATGGTTTCCCAAGCAAACATTTCAAAATACAGAATATAAAGGTGTTCTAGAGCAACAAAGCCAATACCAATTTTTGATACGATTTCCATAAGTTTTATTTTGAAGTTAAGGCTTGAGTTATTTGTTTTTTTTCTCCATGGCTTTCAAACCCACAGGAATTTTCAAATCACCAGTATCATACATGTTGATGTATATGTCTAAGGTGTCTTTACTGCCAATTTCGGTTACTCGGTATCTGTCAAGCATACCGGTATTGTTAAAATAACCATTTGGTGTTTTAAAAGCACAGCAACTTCCCGCTCTAAAATACGTCATTTTTTTGTTGCCCGGACCAAATAAAGCATTCAAAAAGCGTCTTTCGTTAAGCGGGCCTTCATTGGTTTTTACACCGCCCACTTTAATAGGATTGGATTTATCATAGCCATAGGTTTTGTCGTCACTTTGCTCGGTAAGTAAGTAGGTGTAGTTGTCAATCAATTCGACTGTTTTGGTTCGGGTATCGCCTACACCTTTGTCTTCATTATCATTAGTGTTTGCTTTTTTCTTAGAGGAACAAGAAATGGCAATAATCAATAAAGGGATAAGTAGTTTTTTCATGGTTAGAATTTTTTTGTTACTATTTTGATTTTTTATCTTTTTAATGTAAAATGCCCCGAAAAAGTTTTACCGTTTTCTAAATTTACTTTAAACCAATAATCATCTGGCTGTAGTGCTTTGTCGTTAAAAATACCATCCCATCCTTGACTGTTTGGAGTCAACTGTTTTAACAACTTTCCATATCTGTCAAAAATTAATATTTTAGAATAGGGGTATTTATTTATTCCTTTAATTTGCCAATAATCATTGAATCCATCGTTGTTAGGAGTGAAAAATTTAGGATAATCAATAATTGTTATTTCTGATGAATCTTCTCCACAACCTTTTTTATCTCTTACAAAAACGGTAAAATTACCACCTAGTATATTTGAAAAATAATTACTGTCTTGGTAAATTTGACCATCAATTGAATATTCAAAATCTCCATCTCCCGAAGCTATTATTTCAATAAAATTAGTACCTAATTCACCATTTTTAATTTCTTGAATTTGTGGTAAGTTAGAACGGATTAAATTGAAATTGAATGAATTTTTACAGGATATTCCATTTCTAATTTCAGTTACAGTAAGTGTATATTTTCCTTCCTTAACCAAATTAGCTTCAAATGAATTTGATATGATAGTATTGTCTTCATGTTTCCATTCCCAAGAATCAAAATTTGGATTTGTTGTAAGGTATAATGAAGGTTCTAAATCACAGAGGAAATAATCATTTTCGAGATTAATGTTAGGTAATTCATTTACATTTAATTTAAATGATGTTTCAGAAAAACAAAGTGAATTGAATTGATTTTCAACTTTTACATTTATAGTTTGAGACCAGGCTGTTGTGTTCAGAAAATTTAAGGGTAAAGGATTTGGAATTCTGTTTCCAGTTTCATCAAAATAACTGATATTCAAACCAGTTTGATTACCAATAATTTGATTTTCTATATTTGAAGTATCAAAATGAGAATATCCATCACCTTCATCGCAGGAATATAAGTCTTGTGGTTGATTAATTGCAGGTTTTGATGATGTAGTTAAATTTAATAATGTCTCGGAATAGCAGTTAGTTGTTGGATTTGTAACTCTTACTGTAATTGTTTCCTGATTAGGAGTTGAATTGGTATAAGGATTAGGTAAAGGACTTGGCAGAGAATTACCGTTAGAATCAAAATAACTGATTTGCATTCCTGTTTGAGTTCCTAAAACTTCAGTTTCAATATTTGTAGTGTCGAAAAATTCAGAAATTCCGTCATTATTGTCATCACAACCTGTTAAGTTATTTAAAGTGTTTGCAATTGGTAATGGATTTACAATTAATTTAAAAGTTGTTTCGTTATTACAATTTGTATCGGTATTTTTTACCTTAACCGTAATAGTTTCTGCGTCTTTAATTGAATTTTGATATGAGCTTAATTCGGTTTCTGATATTTGCGTACCGTTTTCATGATAAAATTTAATTTCCAGATTAGTTTGATTTTCTAGGATGTCAGATTTTGTCTGATTAAGGTTAAAAGTTGAGAATCCATCATTGTTGTCATCACATACATTGATGTTGTTTAGCATTGAAATGTTAGGTAAAGGATTTACAATTAAACCAAATGAGGTTTCAGAGTAACAGCATAAGTTGTCTTTGTGTGAAACTCTTACCGTAATAGTTTCTCTGTTTTTTATTGTGTTTGTAAAAGGATTAGGAAGTGCGTTGTATTTGTTACCTTTCCCGTCAATAAAAGTAACAACTTTGTCTGTTTGTCCGCCCAGGACTTGTTGGCTAATGGTAGATGTATTAAACGAATTCGAAAAACCAGAATTGAAACTATTTTCACAAGCATAAATATTGTCAATTCCATATGCTTTTGGAGGTTCTTTTACATCAATAGTTTCACTTAAATTTTCAATTGTACCATCTTTAGCCGTAACTTTAGCTGTAATAGTATAAGTACCATCAGCTGAAAAATCATGATATGGAGATAAATCCGTGGAAGTATTGCTAATACCGGAAGCAGGGTCGCCAAAATCCCAGACTACCGAGGCTATTTTTGTTTCGTCATCAATACTGAATTCTTTCAAAAAATCAGAGCAATTATTAGTGTAATTCATTTCAAAATGATTAGAAACATTGTTCACGTTTCCAGTTACGTTTATATAAAAATTGGCGTCAGGTACTCCGAAGTCTGCCGTAGAAATATATTCGTCATTTGGAATTCCAGCCTTAATAGCGCAACCTTTAAACCAAGAAATTCCATTGTCTTGTGTTGAACCTGCTATGAAGGCAGTTTGAGCTCCTCCTCCTAACACAGAGTTACTACCTTTTTGAACTTCAACTAGTATTTTTTCTACACCTGCAGGTATGATAATTGGAGTGTTAAAATCTATTTGAATTATTTGTGACTCAGAATCTATGGCTGGAGGAATATCTTTAATTTGACTACTGCCAATTAAATCTGTTTCAGAAAAGGAAGCAGGGAAATTATTATCTATTTTATAGATGTTAAAACTAGCAGTTGCTCCCCATGATGTATTGTTAACCCCAACTTGGCCAGAAGTTATTACATATTCTTCATTAGCTGATATGCCAAAATCTTTTAAGTTAAAATCTCTAGCCCAATAATGTGTTTCTCCATAGCAACTATGTATGCCGGTTCTTAATAAATCATCACATATGTTATGGGATAATCTGGCTACAGTCCCCGAACTTTTTACATTGGACACCTTTCCAGTTACAGTAATATAAAAATTAGCATTTGGAACAGGAATGTCTAATTCTGTAGTAGGAGTGAATTGGTAATATTTTCGATCAGCTTGGTACCATGATATAGCTGTATCTTCTTCTGTACCTGCTATTATTAATTCAGTTGAATTAGGATTATAAATATCTGTGTTTTTTCCGAATACAACCAAAATCCTTTCGGTATTTGCAGGAACAATAATGGGTAAATCAAAGTTGATTTTAATAATTTCAGGTGTATCATTAATTAATGGGGTGTTTATGAGTTGGCTATTTCCTAATGGTATTATACGTGAGTTTGGGAAATTTGCATCAATGCTATAAACTGTAAAACTACATCTTGTTGTGTTATTTGATTTACTAATACCAACCTGACCAGAATTTATAATTAATTGTTCGTTAGGAGTTATACCAAAATCAGATAGTTTGAAAATTTTACCCCATGATTCATTGTAAGTATAAGGTGTCATACCTGAATCTTTTATATTATTTCCAATATTACTAGTCAATGTAATTTGAGCATTTACAAATTGAAAAAGCAGAAAGAATGTAAATAAAACTATTTTTTTTAGCATAGTTAGAATGTCAAATGTCGATTTTTTTTTTTTTTTTGATTATAACGATTATTAAATCGCTATTTCAAATATATTAAAATATTCTTACAAAATATATTGTAGAAATAAATGTTTTAAACGATAAAACCCTGTTAGCCTTTTAAACTCTGACAGGGTTACCGATAGTTATACTATTAAAAAAGAAAAAATCACTCCACAATAATCCCATGCTTGTAAAGCAGTCCTTTTAAACCTTCGAGAGCGAATTTTGCTTTTTTCAATTGGGTTTTGGCAGGGTCGATGGTGTAGTTGTAGCTGCTGCTAAAATCGACTTTATTAGCGATGGCTTTTTCAAATTCGGAGCGGTACAAATCGCAGTTGTAGAATTGGGCTCCGGTTAAGTTAGTAGCCATGAAATCGACCGCAATCAAACTGGAATTGTTAAAAGTAATGCCCTTGAGTTTTAAGGCGTAAAATTTAGAAAAATCTAATACGCAGTGATTAAAGTGCATTTCGAAAATGAGTTTGTTACTCATGGCAAAATTGACTTCCTTGATTTGGCAATGGTTAAAATGAACGGTTCTAAAAGCCGTATGATTGATTTTTGAATTGTCAAAAATACAGTTGTTGAACTCGCAATGAATAAAAATAACGCCTATAAAATTGCACTCAGAAAAATTACAATTCGTAAAAGTACAGGATTCAAATTCTTTTAGGTTGAGACTCTCCAGGCCATAGTGGATGTTGTTGTAGTGCTGGTCGAAGAAATACTCGGTCATTTATAGGAGTTATGGATTGTGAATTATGAGTTAGAAGAAAGAGAAAAGAAAATAGAATTCAGACTACAGACTGCAGGATCCTAAAATTCTGCAATCTGCTCTCTGTTTTCTAAAATCTTCAAATAGTTCTCGATACATTTTTTGTTCCGTTTCACTGCACAAAAAACACTTGAACTGACGTTACTTAGTATGCTGTATTCTAAAAACCGTCAACTGTCAACTGTCAATCATCAACTAAAAAAACTATTCCTCTTCCTTTTGTCCCATCATCATCAGATAGGCTTTCAGGAATTCGTCAATTTCGCCGTTCATAACGCTGTCGACATTGCTGGTTTCATAACCGGTACGAACGTCTTTGACTAATTTATAAGGTTGCATCACGTAATTACGGATTTGAGAACCCCATTCAATTTTCATTTTTCCTGCTTCAATATCAGCACGTTGCGCTTGTTTCTTTTTCAATTCGATTTCGTACAACTGCGAACGAAGCATTTGCATAGCGCGCTGTCTATTGTCCTGCTGTGAACGCGTTTCCGAACATTGAATCTGAATTCCTGTTGGCTTGTGGTACAATTGTACTTTAGTCTCTACCTTGTTTACGTTTTGTCCTCCAGCACCACTTGAGCGTGAAGTAGTAATTTCGATATCGGCAGGATTAATGTCGATTTCGATACTATCATCTACCAAAGGATAAACATAAACAGAAGCAAATGAAGTGTGTCGTTTGGCATTACTGTCAAATGGAGAAATACGCACCAAACGGTGTACACCATTTTCTCCTTTTAAATAACCAAAAGAATAATCACCTTCAAATTCCAAAGTCACGGTTTTAATTCCCGCTACATCGCCTTCCTGATAATTCAGTTCTTTGATTTTGAAACCGTATTTTTCGCCCCACATCATGTACATACGCATTAACATCGAAGCCCAGTCGCAACTTTCAGTTCCACCAGCTCCGGCTGTAATTTGTAATACGGCACTTAGGCTGTCTCCTTCATCCGAAAGCATGTTTTTGAATTCGATGCCTTCAATATGCTTTTCGGTAAGTGCGTATTGTTCGTCAAGTTCTTCAGCGGAAAGTTCGCCTTCTTTGTAAAATTCGTAAGCTAGCTGTAATTCGTCGTTAAGAGCAACGGCTTTGTCGTAGTCTTCAATCCATTTTTTTTTGTTTCGAAGGTTCTTTACAATAAGTTCGGCTTCCTTAGCGTTGTTCCAAAAATCTGGAGCAAAGGTTTTCTCTTCTTCGTTAGCAATTTCGATAAGTTTAGCATCAACGTCAAAGATACCTCCTCAACGCACCAAGGCGTTCTACAATACCTTTAATTTGTTCGGTAGTTGTCATAAATTATGTAATTTTGTGGCACAAAAATAGTAAAAAATAAGTAGGACTGAAGCCAATTAAGTCTTTATAAAAAATATAATAATGCAAATAAATTTAGTAAGTGATACCGTAACAAAACCGTCCTACGAAATGTTACAATATATGTTCAATGCTGATGTGGGTGACGATGTGTACAAGGAAGATCCCACAGTAAATGAACTTGAAGACCGGGTAGCCGCTATTTTTGGCATGGAAGCCGGCTTGTTTTTTCCATCAGGAACGATGGCTAATCAAACGGCTGTTAAATTGCATACTCAACCTGGCGATCAATTAATTGCTGATAAATTTGCTCATATTTTTCATTTTGAAGCAGGAGGTGTTTCCTTTAATAGCGGTGTTTCTTGCCGATTGATAGAAGGTAAGAGAGGAATGATTACAGCGGAGCAAGTTTCAGCGCAAATTAATGATCCGGATTTTTTTCATAGCCCAAAAACCTCATTGGTTTGTTTAGAGAATACAACCAATTTAGGAGGAGGAGCCTGTTATGAAATGGAAGAGTTGGAAAAGATAAAAGCGGTTTGCGATGAGCATGGCTTAAAATTACACCTAGATGGAGCACGCATTTGGAATGCTTTGGTTGCTAAAAGACAAAATCCAAAAGATTTCGGAAAATTATTTGATACCATTTCGGTTTGTTTTTCAAAAGGATTAGGCGCTCCAGTTGGTTCCGTTTTATTAGGGAATAAAGAAACGATTAAGCGCGCATTGCGAATCAGAAAGGTTTTAGGAGGAGCTATGCGACAATCCGGTTATTTAGCTGCTGGAGCATTGTACGCCCTAGAAAATAACATCAAATTATTAACAGAGGATCACAGACGCGCCAAAGAATTAGCCAATGTGTTAAAGAAAAAAGAATGGGTAGCGACTGTTGAGCCAGTAGAAACGAATATCTTGATTTTTTCCTTGATTCCAGAATATAGTGATGCCGTTTTTATCGAAAAATTGAAACAGAAAAACATCTCTATCAATGCTATCGGAAATCGAAAATTACGTATGGTGACCCACTTGGATTATCGAGAAGTAATGCATACTTATGTGTTAGAGACTTTGGCGAAAATGTAGATTGAAGTTAGAGGTTGGAAGTTAGAAGTTAGAAGTTAGAAGTTGGAAGTTGGAAGTTTTTTGCTTCACATAAACTTCCAACTTCTAACTTCTTGCATCCCTCTTATTTAAACAAATTGTCCATCCCTGGAATCATTGGCATATCCATTTTGGCAACAGCATCTAGTTCGGCTTCATTCACTTTTGTTGCTTTTTCAATGGCTTTGTTCAAGACTAAAATCATATAGTCTTCTAGTTGCTCTTTGTCTTCTAATAATTCATCAGCGATTGAGATCGATTTTATAGTTCTGTTTGCTGTGATTGTTACTTTCAATAGTCCGTCAGTGCTTTGTTCGTCAACAAGAACGGTATCTAAACGTTTTTTAGTTGCTTCAATTTTGTTTTGGGTTTCTTTTAATTTACCCATCATTCCCATTAAATCCATTTTTGTTTTTTTAAAATTAGTCTACGAAATTAGTATTTTTACAAAGATAACAATGTTAAAATTGATGAAAAAGAAGTTCGTATTACTTACTGTTTCGCCTACTTTTGCATCAGCTAGTATATAAATGTTGAGAATTACTAAATGATAGAAAAATTACAACCGCCTGTTGCTAAAATCATACCTACCGAATTAGAGAAATTTGGAGATCTTAGAATCGATAATTATTTTTGGTTAAATGACCGCGAAAATCCTGAAGTCATTGAATACCTTAACCAAGAAAATGAGTATTATCAAAAAATGACTGCTCATACAAAGGATTTCCAAGCTAAATTATTTGAAGAAATGAAAGCCAGAATCAAGGAACAGGACGAATCAGTTCCTTATTTGTACAATGGCTATTATTATATTACCCGCTATGAAACGGGAAAAAATTATCCAATTTATTCCCGAAAAAAAGGTAGTCTTTCGGCAGCCGAAGAAATTCTTTTTGACTGTAATGTTTTGGCAGAAGGACAATCCTACTTCAAGTTAGGAGCTATGAGTATTAGTCCGGATAATAAGTTGGCTCTTTTTAGTACAGATGTGATAGGGAGAAGAATTTATACGATTCAGATCAAGAATTTAGAAACCAATGAGATTTTGGTAGATAAAATTGAAAAAGTTACCGGTTCGGCAGTTTGGGCTAACGATAATAAAACTATTTTTTACTCGAAACAAGATGAGGTTACTTTGCGCTCCGATTCTATTTTTAAACACAAACTTGGAACGAAACAAGAAGAGGATGTCTTAGTTTATTTTGAAAAAGACGACACTTTTAGCGTAGATATTGCCAAATCAAAATCGCGTAAATATCTGGCTATCGAATCAGGAAGTACATTGACTACTGAATATCGTATTTTGAATGCAGATAATCCAGATGGGAAATTCAAGATTTTTCAAAAACGAAAAAGAGGAGTAGAGTACAGCATCAATCATTATAAAGACAGTTTTTATATTCTGACAAATAAAGATAAGGCCGAAAATTTCAAATTAATGAAAACCCCTGAGGAGGCTACTTCAGTAGAAAATTGGGTAGAAATTATTGGACATCGTGAAGATGTTTTGCTAGAAGATATTGAAATTTTTGCCAATTATTTGGTACTTGAAGAAAGAACAGGAGGTTTAAATAAAATCCGAATAATGTCTTGGGATGGTAAGGAAGAATATTATTTGCCTTTTGGCAGTGAAACCTATACGGCTTATACTTCTACAAACGTTGATTTTGATACGGAAATTTTGCGTTATAGTTACCAGTCAATGGCAACGCCTTCTTCGATTATTGATTTTAATATGCGTACCAAAGAAAAGGAGGTTAAAAAAGAACAAGAAGTTTTAGGTGGTACTTTTGATAAAAATAATTACATAGAAGAACGTGTTTGGGCTACTGCCAAAGACGGTACTAAAGTGCCTATTTCGATGGTGTATCGCAAAGAAATAGAGAAAAACGGAAAAAATCCGCTGTTGTTATATGCTTATGGATCCTATGGACATTCTATGGATGCCTATTTTTCTTCTACACGTTTGTCATTGTTAGATAGAGGTTTTATTTATGCAATAGCGCATATTCGTGGTGGAGAAGATTTAGGTAGACACTGGTATGAAGATGGAAAATTGCTTCATAAGAAAAATACATTCACGGATTTTATGGATTGTTCCAAGTATTTGATTGAATGTAACTATACTTCGCCAGCTCATTTCTATGCCGAAGGAGGTTCGGCTGGAGGATTGCTGATGGGGGTAATTATCAACGAAGCACCAGAGTTGTACAATGGAGTAATCGCTCAAGTGCCATTTGTAGATGTTATGACTACAATGCTTGACGAAAGTATACCATTGACAACTGGAGAATACGACGAATGGGGAAATCCAAATGTTAAAAAATATTATCAGTACATGAGATTGTATTCGCCATACGATAATATTAAAAAACAGCGTTATCCAAATATGTATGTTTCAACTGGCTTGCATGATTCACAAGTACAGTATTGGGAACCAGCAAAATGGGTTGCTAAGCTAAGAACATTTAAAAATGACGATACTGTTTTGTTCTTGGATACGAACATGGATGCAGGTCATGGTGGGGCTTCAGGAAGGTTTGAAGCACTCAAAGAATTAGCAAAAGAATTTAGTTTTTTACTAGATTTGGAAAAAATTGAAAACTAATTAGTTTTTTTTTGTTAAATTTGCTGCGTATCCAGGTTAAATAAAACTTAATCTTGATTAACTATTTTTTTATGAAAGAAGAAATAAATGCTTATAATAATGTTTTAGAACTGATAGGTAATACACCTCTTATCAAGATAAACAAAGTCACCGAACATTTAGAAGGTAATTTCTATGCTAAGGTAGAAGCTTTTAATCCGGGACATTCCTCTAAAGATAGGATTGCTTTATACATTATTGAAGAAGCAGAAAAAAAAGGCATTTTATCTCCTGGGGACACCATTATCGAAACAACTTCTGGTAATACAGGATTTAGTTTAGCCATGGTGAGTATTATCAAAGGGTATAATTGCATTTTAGCCGTAAGTTCTAAATCATCAAAAGATAAAATAGACATGCTTCGAAGCATGGGAGCTAAAGTATATGTTTGTCCTGCTCACGTTTCGGCAGATGATGAGCGTTCTTACTACAGTGTTGCTAAAAGATTGCACGAAGAAACAAAAGGATCTGTTTATATTAATCAATATTTTAACGAGTTAAATATTGATGCACATTACAACTCGACTGGTCCTGAAATTTGGAAACAAACCAATGGTAAAATTACTCATCTTGTAGCCTGTAGTGGAACGGGAGGAACAATCTCAGGGACTGCTAAATATTTGAAAGAACAAAATCCAAATATTAAAATTTTAGGTGTTGATGCTTTCGGATCGGTATTGAAAAAATACCATGAAACCAGAGAATTTGATGCAAAAGAAATTTATCCATACCGCATTGAAGGTCTAGGTAAAAATTTAATTCCATCTGCTACTGATTTTGATGTAATCGACAAGTTTATGAAAGTTACAGATGAAGAAAGTGCACACTCGGCGAGAGAAATTACAAGAAAAGAAGGTTTGTTTGTAGGTTATACTTCAGGAGCCGTTTTACAAGCAATTAAACAATATGCAGAAGAAGGTGAGTTTGATGAAAACAGTAATGTGATTGCCATTTTTCCAGATCATGGGTCACGTTATATGAGTAAAGTATTCAGTGACGACTGGATGAATGAACAAGGATTCTTTGATAGTATCAATGAAGAAGAAGTACAAAAAATTGAAATGATTAAATAGATTTTTTTCTATTTTCGATTATACTAAACTCCAGAGCAATCTGGAGTTTTTTTTGTTTAAGAGGTAATTCTTTATAATAGTTTAATGTGAATGTTTGTACTAAATTTAAAAGTAGTATTTTAGTTAGTTATTAACCAACCAAATAAACAATGAATATGTTGAAATTAACCTATTACCTTAGCTTTATTTTGATGACTTTTACGGTGCTTCAGGGCCAAAGTACAAATGAGGAACAAGCTTTAATTCATGTTGATTTAAAGAAGGAGATTGCTCCGATGACCCCCGTTTGGGCATGGTTTGGTTATGATGAACCGAATTATACTTACATGAAAGACGGTAAAAAGCTGCTTAGCGAAATTGCAGTTTTGAGTCCAGTTCCTGTATATGTACGTACCCATAGTTTATTAGTGACCGGTGATGGTGAAGCAGCATTAAAATGGGGTTCAACTAATGCTTATACAGAAGATGCTAATGGGAATCCAATTTATAACTGGAAAATTGTAGATAGTATTTTTGATACTTATGTAAAAAGAGGAATGAAACCTTTGGCACAAATAGGCTTTATGCCCGAAGCATTGTCTACTAATCCTAGTCCGTACAGACATTATTGGAAACCAGGTGATCCGTATACTGATATTATAACAGGTTGGGCTTATCCACCTAAAGATTATGATAAATGGCGTAATCTTGTTCATGAATGGGTTAAACATTCGGTGGAGCGATATGGGAAAAAGGAAGTGGAAAGTTGGTATTGGGAAGTTTGGAACGAACCAAATGGCCACTATTGGAAAGGTACAAGGGAGGAATTTTTTAAGATGTATGATTATGCTGCCGATGGTCTTAAGAAAGCTCTGCCTACTGCAAAAATTGGAGGAATTAATATTGCAGGTACGAGAGGGAAAGATGCTCAGGAATGGACGAATGATTTTATTAAACATTGTATAAGTGGTACCAATTATGCCACAGGAAAAATCGGTTCGCCTATGGAGGCAATTCTTTTTCATGCTAAAGGCAGTCCGAAATTAGTAGATGGTGCTGTTCGAATGAATATGGCGCCACAATTAAACGATATAGAAACAGGTTTTAAGCTTGCTATGTCGTATCCAGAAACAAAAAATCTTCCCATCATAATTGGTGAATCTGATCCTGAAGGTTGTGCAGCCTGCGGTATGGCTACAAATCCAGAGAATGCCTATCGAAACGGTACCATGTATTCTAGTTACACAGCGGCATCCTTTGCGCGTAAATATATATTGGCAGATCAGACAAAGGCGAATTTTCTAGGAGCGGTTTCTTGGTCTTTTGAGTTTGAAAATCAGCCCTGGTTTTATGGTTTTAGAGATTTGGCTACAAATGGAGTGGATAAACCTGTATTAAATGTTTTCAGAATGTTTGGTATAATGTCAGGCAAACGATTAGCAGTTAAAAGTAATCGGATGTATCCAATAGAAGAAGTACTTAAATCAAGTATTCGCGGCACTCAGTCAGATATTGGAGCATTGGCAACAAAGGATTTAAAGTCTGCGGCAGTTATGGTATGGAATTATCATGATGATGATAAATCTGGACCTATTGAAACGGTAAGTATAACTATCGAAAATATTCCAGCCCAAAAAGCCAGAATGGAGATTTTTTTAATAGACCAAAATCACTCTAATTCCTATGAAGTTTGGAAAAAAATGGGGTCGCCACAAAATCCAACAGCAGAACAAATTGCAGTTCTTGAAAAGTCAGCAAAATTAGCTTCTATTTCAAATACTAATGTAGTAATTAAATCAGGGAGTTTAAAAGTGCCTATTGCTTTAAAAAGACAAGCTGTGGCATTAATTAAATTGGATTGGAAATAAATATCGAAATAGCGATAATGCGGTTAATATTAGTTTTGTTCTTTGTTAATACTTTTGAAATTGAAAATAAATAATAAGCTGATTTTTTATATAGTGCTTTTGCTATGTAGTTCTGTTTTTGGTCAGATAAAAAAAGATACCGTTTCTTTATCAGAATTAGTAGTAACAAACGTTCCTATAGAAAAATCGATACAACATTCTGCTGCTGCTGTTTCAGTGCTAACCGAAAAAGAAATTAATCAATCTGATGGGGTGATTTTGACCTCTGTATTAAATAAAATTCCTGGTGTTTTTATGCAGCAAGGAACTTTAAATACGAATCGAATTGTTATCAGGGGTATTGGGGCTAGAACACAATATGGGACTAGTAAAATTAAGGCGTATTTTGAAGGGATTCCACTTTCTAGTACTGATGGTGAGACGGTTTTGGAAGATATTGATTTGACTGCTTTAGGAGGAGTAGAAATAATTAAAGGGCCTAATGCAACTAGTTTTGGATCTGGTTTAGGAGGTGTGATCAGTTTGAAAGCTAAATTAGTAGAAGCAAATACTTTTGTTGGAAAATCAGGAACAACATTTGGGAGTTTTGGTTTGAATAAACAATCGTTGTCGACTGAATTTAATGATTCAAGAAACACATTTTTTGCCAATTATACTAATTTACATCAAGACGGATATAGGGCTAATAGTAATTACGATAGACAATCATTAAATCTATTTGGTAAACTATTACTTTCTAAAAGAAGTTCGCTAGCTTTATATACCATCGCCACTCGTTTAAACGCGTTTATTCCAAGTTCGATAAGTGAAACGGCATTTCATACTAATCCTAAATCGGCTGCTTCAACTTGGCTAGCTGCTAAGGGGTTTGAATCCTATGATAAGTTGCAATTTGGTCTCGGATTTGATCATCAATTTTCATCCCATTGGTCGTTGAATACAACTGTTTTTTCTATTTATAAGAATGCATACGAAGCAAGACCTTTTGATATAATAACTGATAAAACGAATAGGATAGGATTTCGTTCTAAAGTAAATCATAAAACTTCATTGTTTTCTTTACCAACTGTTTTTAGCATTGGTACCGAATTTTTAACCGAAGATTATTCCTTTTCATTGTACAAGAATTTGTATCAATCTTTTCCAGGAAAAGGTAGCGTGCAAGGAAATCAGTTTAGTGAAATGGAACAAAATAGAGGATATTGGAATGTTTTTTTTCAAATGGAAACCAAACTGGCAAGGAGTTTAAATTTAGAATCTGGATTGGCTTATAATACCACTTATTACAGTCAGCAAGATGTTTTTTTAGATGCAAAAAAGGACAAAGAGAAGTTTACATTTGGATCCGTTTGGTCGCCTAGATTGGCTTTGTCGTACAGTATTGATGCTACAAAAAATATCTATATTTCTTTTAGTAAAGGTTTTTCAATTCCCACAGTTGCTGAGTCTTTAACGGCTAATGGAACAATTAACACCAACTTAAAATCGGAAAAAGGAGCCAATTATGAAATCGGTTTTAAGGCTAATTTCTTTGATAAGCAGCTGTATACCGAAATTATATATTACCATACTCCAATTACTGATTTATTAGTAGCACGTCGCATTGCAGAAGATCAGTATATTGGGATTAATGCAGGAAAGAGTACGCATCAAGGAGTTGAGTTTTTAGTCAATTACAGCCTAATTATTGATTCGAATATTCGATTAAATCCTTATTTGTCTGGAACAATCAATCAATTTAAGTTTACAGATTTTGTTGATAGTGGGGTGGATTATTCGGGCAATTATTTGCCTGCTGTTCCTAATTCGCAATTTAATTTTGGTTTTGATTTGCAAACGGCTTCCGCCTTCCATTTTGTTGCCTCTTATCAATGGACAGATAAAATGTTTTTGAATGATGCCAATACTAAAAAAATGAATTCCTATCAACTTTTAGATATTAAGGCAAGCTATTTTTTGTCGATACTAAAAAATCTAAAAATGGATTGGGAACTAGGAGTTCAAAACCTATTAAATGAAAAGTATGCTTCAAGTATTTTGCCTAATGCAGTAGGTTTTGGAAGTGCGCCTCCTAGGTATTATTATCCTGGGAATCCAATTAATTTATATGGAGGTTTTAAATTTATTTATCGTTTTGGAAAAACCTAACGCGCTATTTTGCTTTTGTATTCTTTGGGGGTATTTCCAGTGTTTTTTTTGAATAATTTGTTGAAGTTTGAGACCGTTTTGTAACCGCATTCATAAGCAATTTCCGAAACGCTCATGTCTGATTCTATCAGGTGTTTGCAAGCATTAGAAATGCGGATTTCATTCAAATATTCTACAAAATTTTTTTTCGTTTTTGTTTTAAACATTCGACAAAAAGAAGTGGGTGTAAGGTTAGCTATTTTAGCTACTTCATCCAGTGATACTTCTTTCTTGTAATTGTCTTTGATGTATTGAAAAACATCAGAGAGACGGTCTTTTTTGAAAGTATCATTAGTTGGACTATACGCTTCGATGTTTATAATTTGGTAGTCTGAGCTTTCAGAGATAAGGGATAGGATTTCGAATAAACCGATGATGATTTCAAAATCTTTTTTAGTTACCAAAATTTCTAATTTTTCGGCAATTATATTTTTGGTTTTTCCTGTAATTACTAGGCCTTTTTTTGCTTTTTCAAAGAGAGAATTGATTTTTTTTGCCTCTTTCATTTCGTAGAATACAGGTCCGAAAATATCTTTGTTAAAATAGCTAACAATCGACTTGGCTTTTAATTGATTGATGTCGTGGTAATATATTTCATCATTTAGCCATACATGCGGTATATCTGAACCTAATAAAACCATGTCGCCAGCTTCAAAAGGATTTACAGAATTTCCAATAATACGTTTCCCAAAACTTTCTTTGATATAAACCAATTCTATTTCGGGATGCGCATGGAAAGGAGCTTGAAAAAAAGGCTCTTCTCTGGCTTGTACAGAAATTGCGCTGTTGATGTAAGCTGATATTTTGGTTTTCTCTAATTTCATCAGTGGGCAAAGATAAATAATAATTAATTAAGGATAAAATTGAATTATTTTTTAGGCAATTCACACTGTACCTTTATTTTTTCATATTTTAGTAATTTTCAAGCTCTTATTTATTGAAAATAGGGGTGCTTTGGTATGGATTTCCGTTTTTTTATTTTTCTATTTTGGTAATTTTGAAGCATTTGGATAGGAATTATGATTCAAAATTGTCATTTAGGTCTAGTAATGTTAATTTTTAATACAATTATATAATGTTCTCATTAAACGAAAAGAAAGCAATCATAACTGGTGGTGGAAGTGGAATTGGAAAAGCAATTTCTGTTTTATTTGCAAAGCACGGAGCTGAGGTTCATATTTTAGAATTAACTACCGAAAGTGCACAATCAACGGTAGATGAAATTACTGCTCAGGGAGGTAAGGTTTTTGCTCATGCTTGTAATGTGGCTAATCATGATGAGGTAGTAGCTACTTTCGAAAAAATAGGTAATATCCATATTTTAGTTAATAATGCTGGGATAGCTCATGTAGGTAAGGTAGATACGACTCCAGAAGCTGATTTTGATAGAATTATGGCTGTAAATGTAAAAGGAGTTTATAATTGTTTGTTCGCTTCTATTCCGCAGTTCCGTAAATCGGGTGGAGGAGCAATTGTTAACTTAGCTTCAATTGCCTCGTGGGTAGGAATTCCAGACCGTTTTGCATACTCAACTGCTAAAGGAGCTGTCATGTCTATGACTTTATCTGTGGCCAAAGATTATATCAACGAGAATATTCGTTGTAATTCAATTTCGCCTGCTCGTGTACATACTCCGTTTGTAGATGGATTTATTGCTAAAAATTATCCAGGAAATGAGGCGGAAATTTTTGATAAATTATCCAAATCGCAACCTATAGGGCGCATGGGTAAACCAGAAGAAATTGCAACATTAGCTTTGTTTTTAGCAAGTGATGAAGCGGGATTTATTACCGGTTCGGATTATCCAATTGATGGAGGTTTTATTAAATTGAATAATTAGACAGAAGAAAATACTTATTGTAAAAGTTGAATAGATTTAAACAAAAATAAATAGCATGAAATTAATACGTTTTGGTGAAGCTGGAAAAGAGAAACCAGGAATTTTAGTTGGAGAAAAAAGATATGATGTTTCTTCAATTGTAACGGATTATAACGAGTCATTTTTTGAAAATAATGGTTTAGAGCAGTTAAAAGCAGCAATTGATAATGGAACTTCTTTTCCAGAAGTTTCAAATGATGTTCGTTTAGGTTCGCCAGTTGCACGCCCTTCAAAAATTATTTGTATCGGTTTGAATTATGTGGATCACTGCCACGAAACAGGTGCTCCAATCCCAACAGAGCCTATCATTTTCTTTAAATCAACAACCTCATTGTGTGGACCAAATGATAATTTGGTTATCCCAAAAGGAAGTGAAAAAACCGACTGGGAAGTGGAATTGGCTTTTGTAGTAGGTAAAAAAGCAAGTTATGTTGAAGAAGCGGAAGCTTTAGATTATGTTGGGGGTTATGCTTTGTTGAATGATTATAGTGAGAGAGCGTTCCAAATAGAAATGGGTGGGCAATGGGCTAAAGGAAAAGGATGTGATACTTTTGCACCTCTAGGACCAGTTTTGGCAACTCAGGACGAAATTGTTGATGTGAACAATCTTAAAATGTGGTTGACTGTAAATGGTAAAACATTTCAAAACAGTAACACTTCTAATTTAGTATTTAAGATTCCGTTTTTAGTACATTATTTAAGTCAGTTTATGACTTTGCTTCCTGGAGATATCATTAGTACAGGAACACCTCCAGGTGTAGGTTTAGGAATTAAACCAGATCCAATTTATGTAAAAGCAGGTGATGTTATCGAATTAGGAATCGAAGGGTTAGGTTCAAGTAAACAAGTTGCTGTAGCCTACTCAAAATAAGTTCATAGAATTTTCACTTGTTAAGCTTATAAAAAAACCTCCAATTGATTTTGGAGGTTTTTTTATGTTTAAGCAGTTGGTTTATAAGTTGTTTGTTGTTGTGTGAATTATGTATTAGGATTATCTAAATAATGCTTTTGTGTTTAAATTATCCATGTATTAGCATGATTAATCCATGTTTGAGTTAAGTCTAGCGGTTACTTTTGCGAATATGCATTGTAAAAGCGTGTTATTTTTTTGTTATTGAAAATTTATATTCATTTTATTTTAACTAATAACAAAAAATCTCTTTTTAGTTTGCGTACTATTAAATGTGAGTTATCTGATAAACTATTATAAACCAACCAAAATTATGAATCCTTTACAAACCGCCGATTACATTGTTTTTCTAATTTATTTCGTGATAGTTGCCTCTTACGGGATGTATATTTATAAAAGTAAAAAAAATGCTGTAACCAGTTCTAATGATTATTTTTTAGCAGAAGGTTCGCTTACTTGGTGGGCTATTGGAGCGTCGTTAATCGCTTCTAATATTTCTGCTGAACATTTTATTGGGATGAGTGGTTCTGGTTTTGCGCTTGGATTAGCAATTTCTTCTTATGAATGGATGTCGGCTGCAACTTTAATTATTGTAGCTGTTTTTATTCTTCCTGTTTATTTGAAAAACAAGATTTTTACCATGCCGCAATTTTTGGCTAAAAGGTATAATGATACTGTAAGTGCTATTATGGCGGTTATTTGGTTGTTGATTTATATTTTTGTAAATCTTACCTCTATTATTTATTTAGGAGCTTTAGCCATTTCTTCAATAGCTCCAGTAAGTTTTGAGTTTTGTGTAATTGCCTTGAGTTTGTTCTCAATTATAGTGACGCTTGGAGGAATGAAAGTAATTGGGTATACTGATATGTTCCAAGTTATTGTGTTGATTTTGGGAGGTTTAGTGACTACTTATTTGGCTTTGACCCTGCTTTCGGAACAGTTTGGTTACGGAAAAGATATTTTTAAAGGTTTGGCTGTCATAGCTGATAAAGCCCCAGGGCATTTGCAAATGATTTTTGATAAATCAAATCCTCATTATACAGAATTACCAGGAATGTCTGTAATTATAGGAGGAATGCTAATTAATAACTTGGCTTATTGGGGTTGTAATCAATATATTGTTCAACGTGCTCTTGGAGCCGATTTGAAAACAGCTCGTAAAGGAATTTTGTTTGCTGCATTCTTAAAATTATTAGTTCCAGTTATCGCTGTTTTACCTGGAATTGCAATGTATGTAATGCATCAAAATGGGATGTTTCAAACAGAGATGTTAGATGCTTCTGGTGTTTTGAAACCAGACCGTGCGTATCCTACTTTGATGAATTTATTGCCAGCTGGATTAAAAGGGATTGCATTGGCTGCTCTTACTGCTGCAATTGTAGCTTCTTTAGCAGGAAAAGCTAATAGTATTTCAACCATTTTTTCGTTAGATATTTATAGAAAATATTTTGATAAATCATCTTCTGAAAAGAAATTAGTTAGAGTAGGTCGTTTAACGGTTGTTGTTGCTATGTTTATTGGTGCGCTTGTGGCGCCTTCTTTGAAAAGTTTGGATCAAGCCTATCAATTTATCCAAGAATATGTAGGTTTCTTTTCACCAGGTGTACTTGCCATTTTTATGTTGGGTATGTTTTGGAAAAAAACCACAGCAAATGCAGGATTAGCTGGGGCCTTATTAACGGTGCCAATTGCAACTGTATTGAAGTTTTTGCCAATGTGGACCGATGGTTCTTTTCCAGATTTCCCTTTCTTGGATAGAATGACTATTACTTTTGTGATTATTGTTTTAGTAATGGTGTTGATAAGTTTGTTGAAACCTGAACCTATCGTATTGCATGAGCAGCATAAAATTGAAGTTGATAAAACAATGTTTAAAGTTTCCTCTGAATTTATAATTGGTTCTTTTATAATCTGTAGTATATTAGTTGCTTTGTATACCGTTTTTTGGTAGGTTTTTATTTTAATCTTATTTTTTACCGATTTGATAAAAGTAATTTATCTTACCAATTTGGATGCTATCTATTATGATTAAACTTTTTTCATAAACAATATTGGATTATAAAAACACTGTTAATGAATAAGAAAAATAAATTAAAAGCTGTTTGCTTTGGAGAAGTTTTGTGGGATTTATTTCCTTCATATAAAACATTAGGGGGAGCTCCGTTAAATGTAGCCTTACGATTGAAATCTTTTGGAGCTGAAGTTACGATGATTAGTTCGGTGGGGAATGATGAAAATGGTAGAGAAATACTTAATCAACTTAGTAATTTTAGATTAGATACAAGTACAGTTAGTGTTTCTGAAGAATATCCAACAGGTTTAGTAAATGTGACTTTAGATCAATTTGGTTCTGCAAGTTATGAAATAGCATATCCATCTGCTTGGGATAAAATTGTTTTAACTAAGGAGGCTAATCATTTTGTCTCAAATGCCGATGTGTTAATCTTTGGAAGTTTAGCGTGTAGGGATTTGGTTTCTAGGCAAGTCCTTATGGGTTTGTTAAACAATAAAGTCTATAAAGTTTTTGATGTTAATCTAAGGAAACCTCATTACAGTTATTCAGTATTGGAACAATTAATGAATGCAGCTCATTTTATAAAGTTTAACGATGAGGAGTTGTTAGAAATTGCCTCCCAATTACACTCTCCGTATAAAGATGTAAAAGATAATATTCATTATATTTCTGAAAAAACAGCTACTCAAGCTATATGTGTTACCAGAGGTAAGCATGGTGCTTATTTACTTTGGGAGGGTCGAATCTATGAAAATGGGGGTTATCCAGTAGAGGTTTCAGATACAGTAGGGGCAGGAGATTCTTTTTTGGCAACCTTACTGTTTTTATTGTTAACGATCGAAATGCCTCAAAAAGCAATTGATTATGCTTGTGCTGTTGGAGCTTTGGTTGCTGCAGCTCCGGGTGCTAATCCGGAAATCTCATTTTTAGATATTGAGCATTTAATTCAATCGTAACAATTTTAATAATATTTTCGATTTTTTTTTACATTATTTTTTTTGTTAATTTAAATTATAGTCTTTTATTTGTTAAATATTTATATTGTCAAATTACATTTAATAAGATTATATTTTACAATATCGACAAAAAATAGTTCTTTTTTTTATTTATAAAAAAAATTAAAAATAATGCAACCGATTGTGTTGTTTTTGTATATTTGTAATGTTGTTCAACTTTAATTTTGTTTTAACCATTACAAAAAAAGTTTTGCTAATTTTTAACTAACCATTTAATTATTTTTTTATGACTTACTTTTTAAATGTCAAGGGTAAATTGAAAAGCCAAAAAAGCTTTTGTTTTCTTGTCTTTCTGTTCGTATTTTCTCTAGGCGCAAATGCGCAATCGGTTGTTACTGGAGTTGTTTCAGATGCAAATGGCCCGATTCCAGGTGCAAATGTTTTGCTTAAGGGAACTAATACTGGAGTAATGACTAATTTTGATGGGGTTTATTCTATAAAAGATGTTCCTTCAAATGCGGTGCTTGTTTTTAGTTTTGTGGGGTTGGAGAGTAAGGAAGTTGCTGTAAAGGGACAGACTAAAATTAATGTAGTCTTGCAAGAGGACGCTAAAACTTTGCAGGAGGTAGTCGTAATTGGTTATGGAACTCAAAGAAAAGAAGCAGTGACGGGATCAGTGGTTTCGATGGGAGCTGAGGAGCTACGTGAAATACCGGCTACAAATATTTCTCAAGCTTTGCAGGGAAGATTAACTGGGGTTGATATTTCTCAAACAAATACAAAGCCAGGTGCTGATATGCAAATCAGAATTCGTGGTACACGTTCATTAACTGCCGATAACAATCCATTAGTGGTATTGGATGGGGTTCCTTTTGCTGGTAGTTTAAATGATATTAATCCAAACAGTATTAAAAGTGTGGATATCTTGAAAGATGCTTCAGCAACAGCAATTTATGGATCAAGAGGGGCTAATGGTGTTATTTTAGTGACTTCTATCGGTGGTAAAAAAGGGCAAAAAGCGCAATTTTCATACAATCAGTTTTATGGTATAAAAGAAGTATTTGGTGAGTATCCAATGATGAATGGAGAAGAATTTGTAAAATTAAGAACATTAGTAGGCCGATTTTCAAATGGAGTATCTGAATCAAACGATGTGGATGTTAACTGGCAGAAATTATTATATACTACAGCAGCTGTAAAAAGTCATGATATTGGTGTAACAGGAGGTACAGAATTGGGGTCCTATAATTTTGGGTTAGGTTATTACAAAGATGAAGCTGTTATTCCGGGGCAATATTTTGAACGTATAAGTTTGAATGCCTCATTAAATCAAGAAATTGGTAGATTTAAAGTAGGATTTACATCCAATAGTAATTATTCAGTAAATAATGGTAATGGTCTAGGTGTAGGTGGTGTATTGAGTAATTCTCCTATCGCAAATCCTTATAATGCAGATGGTAGTTTAAGAAGAATTATACAAATGGGAGCTGATGACGCTTATGTAATTACTAAAGATGTTTTAAATGGTCTTGGTGATAAGTATATAGATCAAACTAGAGCTTTTGGATCGTATAATAATATTTTTGGTGAAGTAAAAATTCCAGGAATCGAAGGTTTGAAATACCGTGTTAATCTTGGTTTGAATTTCAGAGCTAGTTTTGGAGGTAACTATACTGGAGAAGGGGTGTTTGCTGTCAATGAAAAAACTCCATCAGTGGCTAATGTGAATAGTTCTATTACGACTAGATGGTTGTTAGAAAATATGATTACGTATGATAGGGTATTTGCTGAAAAACACAACGTAAACTTTGTAGCTTTATATTCAAACGAGAAAACAAGTTTTAATAGTTCTAGTTTTACAGCAAGAGACATTGCTGCTGATGATTTTCAATTTTATAATTTAAGAAATGCGAATGGAGATCTTGTGGCAAATGATGGAGCTTATCAGGTTAGAGGATTACGTTCTTACATGGCTAGGGCGATGTATACTTATGATAATAAATATATGATTACTGGAACCGTACGTTCTGATGGGTCATCTGTATTAGCTCCAGGTTATAAATGGCATACATATCCAGCAGTATCTGTTGGTTGGAATGTTAAGAATGAATCGTTTATGAAAAACGTTTCTGTGATTGATGCGTTGAAATTCAGAGCAGGTTTTGGACAAACTTCAAATCAAGCTGTAAATCCTTATCAAACTTTGGGTAGATTGGCAGCTGTAAAGTATAATTTCGGAGAGACTAATTATTCTACTGGTTATTTTGTTGACAGACTACCAAGTCCAGCATTAGGATGGGAATTTTCAAAAACTTGGAATTATGGTGTAGATTTTGGTTTGTTAAATAATAGATTATCTGGAACAGTAGAGTATTACATCACAAATACTAGTGATCTTTTATTAGATGTGAATGTGCCTACGACTAATGGTGTACCAGTATATACAGCAAATGTTGGTTCTACTCAGAATAAAGGAATTGAAGTATCTTTAAATGGTGTTATATTGGATAATCCAGAGGGATTAACTTGGGAGTTAGGAGTTAATTTAACCGCAAACCGAAATAAAATTACTTCATTAGCATCAGGTCAAGATAGAAATGAGGCGAACTGGTGGTTTGTAGGGCACTCTATAAATTCAATATATGATTTTGAGAAAATTGGTCTGTGGCAACAAGATGATTTGTATAGAAATATTTTAGAGCCAGGGGGTAATGTGGGGATGATTAAAGTAAAATATACAGGTACATTTAATCCAGATGGAACACCAACAAGACAAATAGGAAATTCAGATAGACAAATTATTGATACTGACCCTGATTTTGTTGGTGGATTTAATACTCGTTTGACTTTTAAAGGGTTTGATTTGAGTGCTGTAGGAGCATTTAGAAGTGGTGGATTAATTAATAGTACCTTGTATGGTTCTGGTGGATATTTGAATTTATTAACTGGTCGTAGAGCTAATGTGAAGGTAGATTATTGGACACCTGATAATACAGATGCAAAATACCCAGCACCAGGGGGAGTTCAAAGTGGGGATAATCCAAAATATGGTTCCACTTTAGGTTATTTTGATGGAACATATTTGAAAATCAGAACTATTACTCTTGGGTATAATTTCGAAAAAGATTTAATAGAAAAATTAGGAATGCAAAAATTACGTTTGTATTGTACAGTTCAAAACCCTTTTGTTTTCTTCTCTGATTTTCATAAGGAATCAGGAATGGATCCAGAGGCAAACTCTTTAGGAAATGAAAATGCAGCTGTTCCTCTTGGTAATAATTTAAGCCGTATTTTGACCATTGGAACGAATACTCCATCTACTAAAAATGTAGTGTTTGGACTTAATTTAACATTTTAAAAATCAATGCAATGAAAATAATAAAATTTAAAAATTATATAGTATCAGCAGTTTTGGTTGCCTCATTGTCAACCGCATGTTCTGATCTTTTAGAAGAGAAGCCAAGAGCAACTTTTACTCCAGAATATTTTAAAACTGAAAAAGGAGTAAATGGTGGATTAACTGCTTTGTATTTTAACTTAAGAAATTTATATGGACAAGCTTATTATTACAATTCTCTAATCACAGGTACTGATGAAGCAACTTATGCTCAAAGTGCCGACGGGAATTTTAAAGATATGGACATGTCAGGGGTAGGATCAATAACGCCAACTAGTTTTCCAACTTCAATTCTGTGGAATAATTCTTATATTAGTATTAATACTGCAAATGGAATTATTGAAAACGGAGCAGCAGTGGGAGTTGCCGAGTCACTTCTGGCAGAAGCTAGGTTTTTCCGTTCTTTTCATTACTTCTTGTTGACTCAAACTTATGGAGGGGTACCATTGGATTTAGGTTCAGGTGAACTTAAATTTAATATTTCACCTTCTTTTACTTCAGTTCGTAATACAGTACCAGAAGTGTATACTAAAGCTGTTTTTCCTGATTTAATTAAGGCTATCAATGATTTACCAGCAACACCGCGTGTTACGGGAGCTTTAACCAAATCGGCTGCTAGGTTATATTTGTCAAAAGCCTATTTAACTTACGCTTGGTGGTTACAAAACCCAAATAATATACCTACCTATCCAGAAACAAATAGAGTAGATCCTGACGGACGTGATGCAGCATGGTATTTTCAAAAAGCGTATGATGTTGCTGTTGAGGGAATTGAAAATCCAGGTCCATTCAAATTACAAGAGACTTATTATGACGTTCATTTAGGTAAAAATGATAGAAACAGTGAAATGATTTTATATGCTGATCATACTGAAAAAAGTGAACTTTTTAATGGTTCAAGTTTAACTTTTGGAAGTGGTGGTGCGCCTGATAATTTTGCTGGATGGATGATGACATGGAACTATACCGAATTAAGAAGTTCAGGAAAAAGTACAGTTCAACGTGAAGCAGTTCAATCTTTAGGGCGTCCTTGGACTCGTATGTGCCCAACGATTGGAGTTATTGAAAATACCTTTGCAGATAAAGTAAATGATTCTCGTTATGATGGAACTTTTGTTACAGTTTACAGAGCTAACTGGCCAAAAGCCGGAATGACTGAAACAAGTATTATTAATGCTAATGGTTTACCAATCGTTCCTGGTGATGCAGTATTAACATTTTTGAATAATGAATCGGGAACTCCTATTACATACCCAGCACCAGGAAATGGTGGTGATAGTAATATTGGAGCAGGAACATTACCAGGTAGAGCCGATTATGTAATTTCTCCACGTGGAGTTAGTAGAAAAGCATATCCTGGTTTATGGAAATTAGGGCCTTACCGTACTGATAATGGCACAGGTTTAGGACAACCTAATGCAGGTTCTACTCGTCCATTTAACATTGCTAAGTTTTCTGAATTCTATTTTATTGCTGCTGAGGCAGCTGTAAAAGGAGCTTCTACCACAACTGGTAAATCAGCTAGAGAGTTAATCAATGTTATTCGTGCTCGTGCTGGAAAATGGAGATTTGATAATAACGGAAATGTTCCTAAAGTAGTAGATAATAGTGCAGCTATGGTTGCTGCAACACCAGCGGTTATTACTATCAATTATATTTTAGCGGAGCGTTCTCGTGAATATTATGCAGAAGGATATCGTTGGTTTGACTTGGTAAGAACTCAAAAATGGGCTGAGCTTGCTTCTACTTATGAAATTGGTGGTCCAAACAAAGGAGATCACACACCAATAACTGTTAATAGAACTATTTCAAATTATTTATACTTACGTCCTATTCCAAGTAATCAATTTGAAACAATGAATATGACAGCAGCTGAGAAAGCAGCTTATCAAAATCCAGGATATACGAACTAATATAAACATTTGATTTATAGTTTACAATAACATTTATTTAGTTTGGTTAGTGTTTGTTTTTTTAGAAAAAGTCGAGAGTTGGTTACTCTCGACTTTTTAATTCTTTAATTGAGATAATATGAAGGCTATGGTTTTTAGATATAAAAAGCGTACTATTTTGTTCTTTTTATTTGTTTTTCTATCTCCTCCCATTTGGGCAATTGGAGAACCTTCTTATATTTCTACAGTTAGTGGAAAAGATTTTTTTACGTTATCTTCAAATGGTAAAAGTAGTGCTCTTTATGTAAGTCCAAATGAATATATAGGTGTTGTTAGAGCTTTAAAAGATTTACAATCTGATATTAAAAAAGTAACTAATTATTCTCCAGCTATTTTTTACGATAAATCCGTAACAACTAAAAATGTTGTAATTGTAGGGACTTATGGTAAAAATTCGTTGATTGATGCATTGGTAAAAAATAAAAAATTAGATGTAAGCGGAATTAAAGGAAAATGGGAAGCGTATAGTATTCAAACCATAAAAAAACCTTTTCCAGGTGTGGATCACGCTCTAGTCATTGTAGGCAACGACAAGAGAGGAACGATATACGGTATATATGATTTATCGCAACAAATAGGTGTTTCTCCTTGGTATTTTTGGGCGGATGTTGCTATTCCTCACAAAGAAGCCCTTTTTATTAAACCAGTCAAAATTGTTCAATCGCCAAGTGTTCAATATAGAGGTATTTTTATTAACGATGAAGCCCCTGCTTTAAGTGGATGGATCAAAGAAAAATTTGGTACTATAAAGCCAAGTAAAAATCCTCCAATAGGTAACGGTGTTGTAAATTATGGGCATGAATTTTATGAGAAAGTTTTCGAATTAATGCTTCGAATAAAAGCAAATTACCTTTGGCCTGCCATGTGGGGAAACGCTTTTAATGAAGATGATCCAAACAATGCTCGATTAGCGGATGAATATGGAATTGTAATGGGAACTTCTCATCAAGAACCAATGCTTAGAGCTCAACAGGAGTGGGATAGGCGTTATTTTAGAACAATTGGACATTGGGATTATACAAAACATGCCGATACTTTGGAGAAATTTTGGAGAGAAGGTGTGCGTAGAAACAAAAAATTTGAAAGTATAATTACTTTAGGTTTACGAGGTGCTAATGATTCTGAAATGAAAGGCGATATAAAATCTAATATTGCCATGGTCGAAGAAATTGTTCGCAAGCAACAAAAAATCATTTCAGAAGAAATTAATCCAGATATTTCTCAAGTTCCACAATCTTGGTGTTTGTACAAAGAAATTATGGATTATTATAATGAAGGTCTTAGAGTTCCAGATAATATTACATTACTTTGGGCAGATGATAATTGGGGAAACCTTCGTAGATTACCAACAGTAGAAGAAAACCTTAGATCTGGTGGTTCGGGTGTTTATTATCATTTTGATTATCACGGTGGACCTAGAAGTTACGAATGGATAAATACCAATCCTATTTCAAAAATATGGGATCAAATGTCTTTGGCTAAGGAATATGGAGCAAATAAAATTTGGATTGTCAACGTCGGACATTTCAAAGGATATGAATTGCCTATGGAGTATTTTATGTCTTTAGCTTGGGATCCTAACAAATGGACAAATGCTAACATAAATGAATATACTCGATTGTGGGCCACAAGAGAGTTTGGGCCAACATATGCCAATGAAATCACATCGATTTTGTCCCAATATACTAAGTTTAACGGTCGAAGAAAACCAGAGTCGATTACACCTAAAACTTACAGCGTTACAAATTATCTCGAAGCCGAAAAAGTGGTTGAGGACTATAATAAAATAAAGGATCAAGCCGAATCTATTTATGCCAAGTTGCCAAAGGAACAAAAAGATGCGTTTTATCAAATTGTTTTGTTTCCTACTAAAGCGAGTGCATTAGTAAACGAATTGTATTTTGCAGCAGCCAAAAATAGTTTATTTGCCTCACAAGGTAGAGTTAGTGCAAATGCTATGGCAATTCAAACCCGAGAATTATTTCGTCAGGATACAACACTAATGCATCATTATAATAAAATTTATGCTGATGGAAGATGGAATCATTTCATGGATCAAACTCATTTGGGGTATACAAGTTGGATGCCGCCAAGAAAGAACAATTTAAATGCTATTAAATTACAAGAGGTCAATCCGCTTGCTGCGGCATCTATGGGAGTAAGTGTAGATGAAAGTGAATTAAGTTGGCCAGGGGCAAATGAAAAAGCAATCTTGCCTGTTTTTGATTCTTTTAATAATAACAAACACTATATTGATATTTTTAACAGAGGTTCAGAATCATTTCAGTATGAAATCATTTCAGATGTACCTTGGTTAAATTTTAGTGAAACGAAAGGATTAATCAATCAAGATGATAAGAGGATTTGGATTCAATTCAATTCAGAAAAAGCACCTCAAGGTACTACAGAAGGTTTAATTAATATTAAGGGCGCCAATCAAGAGGTCACAATAGTAGTTCAGGCATTTAAACCATCCGATAGCGAATGGAAATCAATTAGTGGATTTGTTGAAAGTGGAGGTGTAGTTGCTATTGAAGCAGAACATTTTTCAAAAAATAAAAAAGAAGCCGACAGAGAATGGATAAAAGTAGAGGATTACGGATTAACATTATCAGGAATGCGCGCTACAGCTCCTGCTCATTCCCCTGCTGCTGTTCCTAATAAAAACGCTGCCTGTTTAGAGTATCCAGTATATTTGTTCTCAAAAGATAGCATCAATATTACTTTAATAACTTCGCCATTATTGAATTTTATGCCTAATCGCGATTTAAAATTGGCTATTTCTTTTGATGATCAAGAACCTACATATGTTACCAATGTGGCTAAGGACTATAAAATTGATTATTCCAATTTAGATTGGAGTAAATCAGTTGTGGATCAGGCACGACGTACTTATGCAAGTCTGAAAGTACCTAATTCAGGTTTTCATACTTTAAAGGTATGGATGATTGATCCTGGAATTGTTTTGGAGAAGATAATTTTAGACACAGGAGGCTTAAAACCAAGTTATTTAGGACCTGAGGAGAGTTTCTTTAAACAGAAATAGAATTAATTGAGTTGTTAAAACAAAATCATGTTTTCATGATTTTTTTTGCCTAATTTCATAAGTGTTGTTTAAACACATAAATTATGTAGTAAAATGAAAAAAATAGTTGTTTTTTACTTTTTTATTGGAATCTCGGTTGTCTATGCTCAATCGAAATCAGCTCTTAAATTGTGGTATAATCAACCTTCAGGAGATAAGTGGGAAAGTGCATTACCAATTGGGAATGGTTTTTTGGGTGCCATGATTTATGGAAATGTACCAGATGAAATTATTCAATTAAATGAAAACACCGTTTGGAGTGGTGGTCCTAATAGAAATGATAATCCAGCTGCATTAGCTTCATTACCAGAAATTCAAAAACTGATTTTTGAAGGTAAACATAAGGATGCGGAAAAATTAGCTAATCAAACCTTCATTTCTAAGAAATCTCACGGTCAAATGTTTCAGCCTGTTGGAAATCTTAATTTGCATTTTGAAGGGCATGAAAAATATTCCAATTACAAAAGAGAATTAGACATAGAAAAAGCTATAACCAAAACGACCTATGATGTTGATGGTGTTACTTTTACAAGAGAAGCTTTTGTGTCTTTTGCCTCTAGAGTGATTGTAATTCATCTTACTGCAACTAAAAAGGGACAGATTTCTTTTGTTGCAAAGTATACTTCACCACATAAAAATAAAAATATTGGAATAAGTCCCTCTAAAGATCTTGAAATTTCAGGAGGAACAAGTGATCATGAAGGAGTTGCGAGTGTTATAAAATTCAAGGGGATTACCCGTATTGTGCTTGATAAGGGGAAATTAGAACAAAACGATAATACAATTGTTGTAAAAGGTGCAAATTCAGCTACTTTATTTATATCCTTGGCTACTAATTTTAATAATTATCAGGATGTAAATGCCGATGAAAATCAAAGAGCATTAGAATATTTGAATTTGGCTACTGGAAAGTCTTACGGAACGCTAAAAAAAGCACATATTGAAAACTACCAAAAGTTTTTTAATCGTGTTAAATTTGACTTAGGTAATACTCCTGATGTCAATTTGCCAACGGATGAGCGTTTGAAAAATTTCAGAAATACTTTCGACCCACAATTTGTAGTGTTGTACTATCAGTATGGACGCTACTTGCTCATTTCTTCCTCTCAGCCAGGAGGTCAACCAGCTAATTTGCAAGGGATTTGGAACAATAGTTTAAATCCGGCCTGGGATAGTAAATATACCATCAACATTAATGCGGAGATGAATTACTGGCCAGCCGAAAAAACCAATCTTTCTGAATTACACGAACCCTTTTTACAAATGGTAAAAGACTTGTCCGTTACAGGGGCAGAAACTGCAAAAACGATGTATGGCGCTAGAGGATGGATGGCGCATCATAATACAGATATTTGGAGAGCAACTGGTGCTGTTGACGGAGCTTTTTGGGGATTATGGACTGCTGGTGGAGGCTGGACGAGTCAGCATTTATGGGAACATTATCTTTACACGGGTGATAAAGAATTTTTAGCTTCGATTTATCCCGTTCTAAAAGGAGCAGCTTTATTTTATGTAGATTTTTTAGTGAAACATCCCAAATACAATTGGTTGGTTGTCAATCCAGGGAATTCTCCAGAGAATGCTCCTCAGGCACACAATGGTTCATCATTAGATGCAGGAACAACTATGGATACACAAATTGTGACAGATGTTTTTAATTCCACTATTCGTGCTGCTGAAATATTAAATTTGGATACTAAATTAGTAGATTCTTTAAAACAAATGCGTAGTCAATTACCACCAATGCATATTGGGAAGCACAATCAATTGCAAGAATGGTTAGACGATATTGATGATCCAAAAGATAATCACCGACATGTTTCTCATTTGTATGGATTATTTCCTTCGAATCAAATTTCGGCATACAAAACACCAGAATTATTTGCAGCATCAAAAAATACCTTATTGCATCGAGGTGATGTTTCTACAGGTTGGAGTATGGGATGGAAGATTAATTGGTGGGCAAAATTACAAGATGGTAATCATGCTTATTCATTGATTAAAAACCAATTGACACCTTTAGGAGTTAATAGAGGTGGTGGTGGTACTTATACCAATTTATTTGATGCACACCCGCCATTTCAAATTGATGGAAATTTTGGCTGTACTTCTGGAATCACAGAAATGTTAGTTCAAAGTTCAGATGGTGCTATTCATTTATTACCAGCATTACCAGATGTTTGGAAAATGGGAAGTATTAGCGGTATACGTGCTCGTGGAGGATTTGAAATTGTAGCAATGGAATGGAATGAAGGGAAATTAGTCAAATTAGTTGTAAAATCTGATTTAGGAGGAAACTTAAGATTGCGTTTGCCTAATAAGATGAAACTACAATCAGGAGGGAAATTAGTAGAAGCACAGGGTGATAATCCCAATCCATTTTATTATGTAAATGAAACATCAAAACCGATCATTTCGAATGTGTCTACTATCGTACCAATAACACTCAAACCTACTTTTCTAGTAGATGTATCGACTACTAAAGGAGGACTTTATAGCTTAATAATGGAATAAAATAAATTATAATCACTATAACAACCAACCACTATGAAAAAAAATTGGAATAGGCTAGTTTTCCTAGCAGTAATCTTTTTAGGATTGAATTCATTTGCGCAAAAACCAAATCCTAAATTTTATATTTATTTATGTTTAGGTCAGTCTAACATGGAGGGTCATGCTAAGTTTGAACCTCAAGATACTATTGTAGATAGTAGATTTCAAGTTTTGGAAGCTGTAGATTGCGAAAATTTAAAAAGAAAAAAAGGACAGTGGTATACTGCTGTTCCTCCTTTAAGTCGTTGTACAACAGGACTTACTCCTGCTGATTATTTTGGAAGAGAAATGATAGCAAATTTACCTAAGGATGTAAAAGTGGGTGTTATTAATGTAGCTGTAGGTGGATGCAAAATTGAACTTTTTGACAAAGACAATTATGAATCCTATGTAAGTACAGCCCCTAATTGGTTAAAAAATACGGTATCACAATATGATGGAAATCCTTATGCCAGATTAGTAGAAATGGCTAAGATTGCTCAAAAAGATGGCATCATAAAAGGAATTTTATTGCATCAAGGTGAATCAAATACAAACGATACTCTTTGGACTAAAAAAGTAAAAGTAGTATATGATAATCTATTGAAAGATTTAAATCTGAAAGCTGAATCTACCCCTTTATTAGCAGGAGAAGTAGTTAATGCAGATCAAGGGGGTGTATGTGCTAGTATGAATACTATTATTGCTACGTTACCACAAACAATTCCTAATTCTTATGTGATTTCTTCCGTTGGAATCCCAGATACATTTGATAATCTTCATTTTTCAGCAGAAGGTTATAGAATGTTGGGTAAACGATATGCGGCTAAAATGCTTGAGATAATGAAAGTGAAAAAAAAGTAAAAATTCATGCAAAAAATAAATA
This sequence comes from Flavobacterium sp. GCM10022190, assembly GCF_042656445.1. Taxonomy (NCBI): domain Bacteria; kingdom Pseudomonadati; phylum Bacteroidota; class Flavobacteriia; order Flavobacteriales; family Flavobacteriaceae; genus Flavobacterium; species Flavobacterium sp. GCM10022190. The sequence goes on along the minus strand of NZ_JBHSOQ010000003.1, from coordinate 434,803 downwards.
AATATTTTCTCTTTATCCTAGGCTTGTTTTGCGCTACAATAAGTGCACAACAGTATAGAAAGCATACATTAAATAAGGAAGCTTTAGTTATAGAACTTTCAGAAGGCGTTTTAAATATTACCCCTCTTACTGATAAGTCAATAAGGGTGCAATATCATTTGGGAACAATTCATGAATCACAAGAATTTGTATTGATTCACAAACTTCATTCGCCTTCTTTTAAATTAGTAGAAACGACTAATAGCTTACAGTTGGCTACAAAAGAGGTGACTGTTATTTTTGACAAAAAGACTACCACTTTACAATACAGAGATAAATCAGGAAGAGTATTCCTTACTGAGAAAGCAAATTCAAGGATAATGAAACTAAATACCGTCTTGGGAGAATCCTGTTTTGATGCTCAATTGGGTTTTGAATCTCCTCAGGATGAATATTTATTTGGTTTAGGACAATTTCAAGATGGTTTTTATAATCTAAAAAATAGAAGCAGAAAGTTAATACAGGTTAATACACAAATAGCTATTCCATTTTTAGTGTCTAATAAAGGCTATGGTTTGTTGTGGCATCAGTATGGATTGACTTATTTCAATCCCAGCAATCAAAATATTAGTTTAGTTAAAAATACGGTAAACGAAGGAGAAAAACGAGAAGTTGAAGTTACTACTACATCGGGAACACAAAAAGTTTCGCAACAGCAATCGGTTTATTCGGGTAATTTTTCAGTAGCTAAAGATGGTGAATATTCCTTGATGTTGGATCTTGGTGATATGGATAGTCGCCATTTAGTATTAATTGATGGAATTGATGTAATTAATCAATCTAATTTGTGGTTGCCGCCAGCAGTAAGCCAATTAGTTAACTTAAAAGCAGGAGAACATAATGTAAAAGTGGTTTGTAAATCGAGTAATACCCCAATATTAGGAATAAAATTATCAAATGATGAAACCGTTTTTAATTCACCAAATGCTAAATCCCTTGATTATGTAGTTTTTGCTGGTAAAAACACAGATGAAATTATAGCTAATTACAGAAATCTGTCAGGCAATGTCCCGATGTTGCCTAAATGGGCATTTGGCTTTTGGCAATGTCGCGAACGCTATACATCGGGAGAGCATTTAGTAAATACCGTTAAAGAATTTAGAAAACGTAATTTGCCTGTTGATGTTATTGTTCAGGATTGGCAATATTGGGGAAAATATGGATGGGGAGTACCCAAATTTGATGAAACTCATTACCCTGAACCAGAAAAATTTATTAAAGAACTCCATGATTTGAATACACATTTTTCGGTTTCTGTTTGGGAAAATCTAAATAAAGAATCTGAAATTGCTAAGGAATATGTTTCAAAAAATTTATTTATAAAAAATAGTCCTTGGATTGATATTTATAATCCTGAAGCACAAACGACGCATTGGAATGCTCTCAATAAGAATTTATTTGCTTTGGGAGTAGATTCTTGGTGGATGGATGCTACAGAACCCGAAAATGATGCATTAAGAGGAAAACAAACTTTTTTTGGATTGGGAGATTTTTACCGATTGACTTATCCATTATTTGTTAGTAAGGCGGTATATGATGGACAAAGAAACACAAATCCTGAAAAAAGAGTTGCTATTTTAACCCGATCGGCATTTTTAGGACAACAACGTTATGCTACTATCAACTGGTCTGGAGATATAGGATGGGATTGGGATGCTTATAAACGCCAAATAGTAGCCGGATTGAATTACAATCTCACAGGAATGCCTTATTGGACAACTGATATTGGTGGTTTTTTCCGTCCGGGTTCAGGACAATATAAAGATGAAAAATACCATGAAATACTTACTCGTTGGTTTCAATGGGCCGTTTTTAATCCCATATTCCGTATGCATGGTTATCAAACGGAAACTGAGCCATGGAAATATGGAGAAAAAGTCGAAAATAATATGCGAGCAATGATGAATCTTAGGTATCAGTTATTGTCTTATATTTATTCAGAAGCTTGGCAAATATCAAAGAATAATTCCACTTTAATGCGACCTTTGATTATGGATTTTAATAAGGATACTACTGCCGTAAGTCAAGCTTATCAATATATGTTTGGGAAATCATTTTTAGTAGCTCCTATAACTTCACCAAGCGTTTCAAATTGGGATGTATATTTACCAAAACAAAATGCTTGGTATGATTTTTGGTCTGAAAAGCGTTTTAATGGAGGGCAAACTGTTTCAACACCAGCGTCTTTAGATATTATTCCAGTCTTTGTAAAAGAGGGTTCAATTATTCCACTTGGAAAGGTTGTTCAAAGTACAAAAGAAAAACAGGATGTATTAGAAATACGTGTGTATACAGGAAAGAACGCTACATTTACATTGTATGAAGATGAAGGTGATAATTACAATTATGAGAAGGGAAAGTGTATTGAAATACCTATAAACTGGGATGAAAAAGCGCAAACGTTAACATTCGATAATCAAAAAGGAACTTATAAAAATGCCATTGCTAATTATACGATGAATATTAAATGGATTTCAGGTGATGGAAGTGATGTCAAAAGAAAAAGTATCAAATACACAGGAAAAAAAGTAATTCTTAAAAAATAAAATTTATGAAATAGAACTTATATACTATTCACCATTTAACCAACCAAAACTTATTATTATGAAATTAAAGACAAGTATTTTCTTGACTCTTTGTTGCATATCATTTTTTGATATAGCAGCACAAAACCCCATTATTAAACATATATTTACGGCCGATCCTTCGCCGTTAGTACACAAAGGCACTTTATTTCTTTACACCGGTCACGATGTTGCTACCGAGGCCGATACCAATTATAAAATGGCCGATTGGCATGTTTTTTCAACAACTGATATGAAAACATGGAAAGATCACGGAGCACCACTTTCACCAAGTACTTTTTCTTGGGCTACAGGAGATGCTTATGCTGCTCAATGTGTTGAACGAAACGGAAAGTTTTATTGGTTTGTTTCTACCTTTCATAAAAAAGATGAAGTTAGCGGAGGAGGCGCTGCCATAGGTGTAGCTGTTTCTGACAGTCCTACGGGACCATTTAAAGATGCAATAGGAAAGGCTCTTGTAATCAATGAAATGACTACCGATAAACCACATGCATGGGATGATATTGATCCAACTGTTTTTGTTGACGATGATGGTCAAGCCTATATGTATTGGGGAAATGGGAGCTGTAAATGGGTTAAATTGAAAGAGAATATGATAGAAATGGATGGCCCAATTACTGCATTCAAACCTAAAAATTATATTGAAGGGCCATGGGTGTATAAAAGAAAAGGGCTCTATTATTTGGTTTATGCCAGTGCTGGTACTAAGCCAGAGATGATTGAATATTGTACAGCAAAAAGCCCTACAGGACCATGGAACTATCAAGGAATAATTCAGGAAAATGTACCAAATAGTTTCACTACGCATCCTGGTATTGTAGATTACAAAGGAAAATCCTATTTCTTTTATCACAATGGAACTTTACCTACAGGTGGAAGTTATAGACGTTCTGTATGTGTAGATTACATGTACTATAATGAGGATGGTACTATCCAAAAAGTAATACAAACGACGGAAGGCGTGAGTAAGATCAAATAACAAGATTTCCTAATTTTTAAATTTCTATATAATGAAAAGTACTACTATTTTCATTTGTGCTCTTTTGGCTTTAATGACACAAACGGTTGCGTTTTCACAGGAAAACAAGGCTAAAAATCCTCTGATTTATGCAGATGTTCCTGATCTTTCTATGATAAGGGTAGGAGATACTTACTACATGAGTAGTACTACAATGCACGTGAATCCAGGTGTTCCAATTATGAAATCGAATGATTTGGTTAATTGGAAATTAGTTAGTTACGCCTATGAAACACTAGAAGATAACGATGACAGACTTAAACTTGAAAATGGTAAAAATGATTACGGGAGAGGTTCTTGGGCAAGTTCTTTACGTTTTCATAATGGTATTTATTATGTAAGTACTTTTTCAGGGACAACAGGTAAAACCTATATTTTTTCAACTAAAAACATTGAAAAGGGACCGTGGAAAAAAATTGTTTTCAATAATTCCTATCATGATCATTCTATCCTTTTTGATGATAATGGGAAAGTGTATATGGTTTGGGGCGCTGGTAAAATTCAATGTATTGAATTAAAGAGCGATTTGTCAGGAGTTAAAGAAGAAACGAAAAGAGTTTTGATTGAAAATGCAAGTGCTCCTGCAGGGGACAATATTATGCTGAATTCTGAAGGTTCTCAACTTTTTAAAGTAAATGGGAAATACTATTTATTTAATATTTGTTGGCCACGTGGCGGTATGCGTACCGTTGTTATTCATCGTGCCGATAGTATTGATGGGCCTTGGGAAGGCAAAATTGGATTACAAGATCAAGGAGTGGCTCAAGGAGGACTTATCGATACTCCGGATGGAAAATGGTTTTCTTATCTATTCAGAGATGCTGGAGGAGTAGGTCGTATTCCTTATTTAGTTCCTGTACAATGGGAAAATGGTTGGCCAATTTTGGGAACTAATGGTAAAGTTCCAGAATTTTTAGATTTACCGCCAAGTAAAGGTTTAATTCCTGGTATTGTAGCCTCGGATGAATTCACTCGAAATAAAAAAGATGCAGCTTTGCCTTTAGTGTGGCAATGGAACCATAATCCAGATAATTCACTTTGGTCTGTTAGAGAACGAAAAGGATATTTAAGATTAAAAACAGCCAGAATTGATAGCAGTTTTGTTCTAGCTAAAAATACCTTAACGCAAAGAACTATTGGACCAGAAAGTGCAGCGATTACGCGTTTAGAAGTTTCTAAAATGAAAGAAGGCGATCTTGCAGGTCTTTGTTTACTGCAAAAAGAATTCGGGCTTTTAGCAGTTAAAATTGAAAATGGTGCTAAGAAAATTGTAAAGATAGATGCTGCAAAAGGGAATGCAAAAGAAATTAGCAGTATTCCTCTTAATCAAGACGAAGTTTATTTTAAGGCAGAATGTGATTTTAAAAACAGAGCTGATAAAGGAATGTTTTTTTACAGTTTAGATGGGAAAAAATGGATTTCAATTGGTAATCCTATAAAATTGCCATATACACTGCCACATTTTATGGGCTATCGTTTTGGCCTATTTAATTATGCGACTAAAAACCCAGGAGGCTATGTAGATTTTGATTATTTCCATATCAAGGACAGCATTTCAAAAGAATAGTTTTCCTCTTTTTAAATCTCAATTTTAAAATTTAAAGTATGAAAATAAGTCATTTATGTATTTGTTTATTTTCAATAGTTGGCTTAAGTGCACAGCAATACCCATACAAGGATCCTTCTCTTAGTTCAGAAGTACGTGCCAAAGATTTAATTTCACGATTAACTCTCGAAGAAAAAGCCGCCTTAATGTGTGATCAGAGTGATGCAATACCAAGACTTGGCATTAAAAAATTCAATTGGTGGAGTGAAGCCTTGCATGGTTATGCTAATAATGATAATGTAACTGTTTTTCCAGAACCAATAGGAATGGCAGCTTCTTTTGATGATGCATTACTCTATCGCGTTTTTAATGCCGTTTCTGATGAAGCAAGAGCTAAATACAATCAGTGGATTAAAAATGGAAATGAAAACAAACGATTTTTGAGTCTTTCCGTTTGGACACCAAATGTTAATATTTTTAGAGATCCTCGATGGGGGCGCGGTCAGGAAACCTATGGCGAAGATCCTTACCTAACTTCTCGAATGGGAATTTCGGTGGTGAAAGGTTTGCAAGGTCCTGCAGATGCAAAATACCGAAAACTTTTGGCTTGCGCCAAACATTATGCGGTACATTCGGGACCAGAGTGGAGTAGACACGAATTAAATTTGAATCAGGTTAATCCTCGTGAATTGTACGAGACCTATTTGCCTGCTTTTAAATCGTTAGTACAAGATGCCGATGTGCGTCAGGTGATGTGCGCTTATCAACGCTTAGATGATGAACCATGTTGTAGTAATACCCGACTTTTACAGCGAATCCTTCGAGATGAATGGGGCTATAAATATTTGGTGGTATCAGATTGTGGCGCGGTAACTGATTTTTACACAACGCATAAAGTATCATCGGATGCTGTACATGCTGCCTCAAAAGCGGTATTAGCAGGGACAGATGTAGAATGTGTATGGGAAAAATATCCATTTAAAGAACTACCGGCAGCTGTAGCCAAAGATTTAATTAAAGAAGAAGATATTGATAAAAGTTTGCTTCGTGTTTTAATTGGTCGTTTTGATTTAGGTGAAATGGATGATGATGCGATTGTACCTTGGGCTCAAATTCCGCCTTCGGTGCTAAATAGCAAAGAACATCAGCAATTGACTCTTGAAATGGCCCAAAAATCGATGACTCTTTTACAAAATAAAAACAATATTCTTCCTTTGAATAAATCCATTGGAAAACTCGCTGTGATAGGTCCTAATGCTGATAACGAACCTATGTTATGGGGGAACTATAATGGAACTCCCGTAAAAACCATTACTATTAAAGATGGGATAGAATCCAAAATTAACTCAAATAAAATTTTTTATGATAAAGCTTCTGATTTAGTTGAGGATAAGGTTACTCAATCGTATTTTGATCAATTTTCTTTTGAAGGGAAAAAAGGAATGAAAGTTACATTTTGGAATAACCCCAATCGCGAAGGCGATGCTGTAATTTCGCAACAAATTCTTCATCCTATCAAAATTACTACAGCAGGTCAACACGAATTTGCTTCAGGAGTTAAATTAGAAGGTTTTTCGGCAAAATATGAAACCGAATTTACAGCAAAAACAAATGATTCTTTAGTTTTTAAAACGGGAGCTACAGGTGCTTTTGAATTGTTGGTTAACGGGAAATCAGTAGTTAAATATACTAATTGGCGCACGGTTCCAGGTAAAATTCCTTTTGCTGTGGAAGCTGGGAAAAAATATCAAATTGAAATTTTGTATGCGCAATCAAATAATTGGCAAGCGAATTTGGAATTTGATTTTGGAAAAGAATATCCAGTCAATTTTAGTGGTTTAATCCAGCAATTAAAAGGGATTGATACGGTCGTTTTTGTTGGTGGTCTTTCTACATTATTGGAAGGAGAAGAGATGCCAGTTTCCTATCCAGGTTTCAAGGGAGGCGATAGGACCAATATCGAACTTCCAGCCGTGCAAAGAATGTGTCTACAACAACTAAAAGCAGCAGGAAAAAAAATCATTTTTGTTAATTGTTCAGGTTCAGCGATTGCATTAACTCCAGAAACAGAAAGTTGTGACGCTATTTTGCAAGCTTGGTATCCGGGAGAAGCTGGAGGACAGGCCGTTGCAGATGTTCTTTTTGGAGATTATAATCCGGCAGGGAAACTTCCTATTTCATTTTATAAGAATTCGGAGAAATTTGGTGATTTTGAAGATTATTCAATGAAAGGAAGAACGTATCGGTACACAACGGATGTTTTATTTCCTTTTGGTTTTGGTTTGAGTTATTCCAAGTTTTCCATTGGAAATGCTGCTGTAAACAAGAGTATCATTCAATCGAATGAAGGGGTAAGTTTAAGTTTTCCAATACAAAATATAAGTAAACGAGATGGTACAGAAATCGTTCAGGTATATGTTAGAAAATTGAATGATCCTGACGGTCCATTAAAAACGCTACGTGCTTTTCAACGAGTTGATCTAAAAGCAGGGGAAAAGCAAAATGTTACTATCCAATTACCTGTTTCGTCTTTTGAATTTTATGATGCAGCCACTATTGGAATGAAAGTAACTCCAGGCGAATACGAACTTTATTATGGAAATAGTTCGGATATTAATAGTTTGAAAATAAGGAGAATAATTATACAGTAATTAGTAGTTTAGAAAAATGAAAAAAAACAATACAATTTTTAAAAAGCTCATTTCTGTATCATTATTGGTACTTGTGAGTTCATTAGTGACTGCTCAAAACAAAAAAGGTAAAATCTTATTAGGTTGGGAAAAACCTCAATATCGTAATCTTTTTAAAGAAGCAGGATATAGTCAAAAAGACATTGATGAAAAACTAAATAAAGCGTATTACGATGTTTTTGAAGGACCTAACAGAGTATATTTTGAAGAAGGTGATTCTTTAGGTTACGTTTCTGATATCAAAAATAATGATGCCCGTACAGAAGGAATGTCCTACGGAATGATGGTTGCGGTTCAATTAAATAAGAAGGAGGTTTTTGATCGTTTATGGCGATGGTCTGTAAAATACATGCAGCATCAGGAAGGTTCAAGAGAAGGTTATTTTGCATGGAGTGTGAATCCGCAAACAAAAAAGCAAAATGCGAAAGGTTCAGCATCTGATGGAGAACTATATTATATCACTAGTTTGTTATTTGCATCCAATAGATGGGGCAATGATACTGGGATTAATTATTATAAAGAAGCCCGTCGTATTTTGGATGCCATGTGGAAAAAAGACGGAAAGGATAAAATTTTTAATCTAATTAACACAGAACATAAACAAATATCTTTTGTACCAGAAGGAGGAGCTTACCTATGGACTGACCCTTCGTATCATTTGCCTGCTTTTTATGAAATATGGGCTTTATACGCCAAAGATGGTCATGAACAATTTTATAAAGATTGTGCCGAAGTATCGCGAAATTTTTTGCATAAAGCGTGTCATCCCGTAACGGGTTTAAATGCCGATTATACCAATTTTGATGGGACACCTCATTCAACACCTTGGATGCCTGCAGCCTTTAGATACGATTCATGGCGTGTGCCAATGAATATAGCCATGGATTATACTTGGTACGGTAAAGACAAAGATTGGCAAGAAGATTATGCTAAGCGATTTCAAAATTTTTTACGCTCCAAAGGAATGGAGACCTATGTAGACCAATACAATTTAGATGGAACTACCCCCGATTTTATTCTTCAGGCTGGTCCAGTTAAAAAATTAAGACATTCTATTGGATTAGTGGCAACTTCAGCAACAGCATCATTGGTTAATAAGGATAAAGCTAGTCTGGATTTTGTGCATGCATTATGGAATGCCAAGTTAGAACCTTATGAGGACGGTTATTTTGACCCTTATTATGATGGCTTGATGTACTTGTTTAGTTTAATGCATCTTAGTGGAAAGTATCAAATTATAGCACCTCAAACGAATTAATTGTCTATTAACTATTAAACCAAAAAATATGAATCAGAAAATTTTAGGATTTCTTTTAATTTCTTTCGTTTCTAGTGGACTTTGTTTGGCTCAAACAGCTCCATCAAATGAAGATTTTAAAGTTTCGGCTACCACTCAGCAGGGTAAGCAATATCCTCAGGTAAATTCGCAAGGAAAAGTACGAGTACAAATTGCTGCTCCAGAAGCAAGTAAAGTTCAGCTTGATTTAGGAGGAAAAAAATACGATTTAGTTAAAGATGCTCAAGGACTTTGGACTGGAGATTCAGAACCACAAGATGAAGGTTTTCATTATTACCAATTGAACATTGATGGTGCTTCAGTACCTGATCCAGGAAGTATGTATTTTTATGGTGCCAGTAGATGGGGAAGTGGAATAGAAGTCCCTGCAAAAGATCAAGATTTTTATGCTAACAAGAATGTTCCTCATGGTGAGTTAAGAGAGCAACTCTATTTTTCGAAAATCAATAATGCTATGCGTCGTTGTTTTGTTTATACGCCACCAGGTTATAATAAAGACAATAAACGCTACCCTGTTTTGTATTTGCAACATGGTGGAGGCGAAAATGAAACAGGTTGGTCTAACCAAGGACATGCTAATTTGATTATGGATAATTTATTAGCCGAAGGGAAAACAAATCCTTTTATTATTGTTATGGACAATGGGACTTGGACACCTCCTAAATTAAGTCCCGAGGCGATCCAACAACAACGTTCAAACGGAACTTGGCCTCCTAAAGGTTGGGCGGATGGTTTTTCCAAAACCTTATTAGAAGAAATTATTCCAATGATTGATGCTAATTATAGAACATTGCCTAATTCGGCTAACAGAGCTATGGCTGGACTTTCGATGGGGGGAATGCAAACTCGTGTTATTACATTGGCTAATCCCAAAATGTTTTCTTACGTAGGCATGTTTAGTGGAGGAAGTATCTCGGTTGAAGATGTAAAAAATGCACCTGAATTTAAAGAAAATGTAAAATTATTATTTGTAAGTTACGGAAGTCACGAATTAGATAATCGTCGTGCTGGGATTGGTGGTGATCCAAAAGTTAATACCGAAGCGGTTAAAAATTTAGGAATGAATACACATTTTTATATTTCTCCATTAACAGCTCACGAATGGCAAAGTTGGAGAAGAAGTTTACATGAATTTGCACCGCTTTTGTTTAAAAATTAATTACTTAAAAAATATTTTATGAAGAAATTTTCAATTTTATTTGCATTCGTGTTAGCCATGACTTGCATGGTATGTAAAGCTCAGGGAACAATTACTGAAGATTTTAAACCTTCTGTGCTTAATCAGCCAGGACAGGAATTTCCCAAAGTTAATTCGCAAGGATATGCGAGGTTTCAAATTTTTGCACCAGAAGCACAATCGGTTGTGGTTAGCTTAGGATTAGGCGGAGCCAAAGGAGGAACGGTTCTGACAAAAGGAGAAAAGGGTTTTTGGACAGGAACAACTGCAGGACCTATGGACGAAGGATTTCATTATTATCATGTGACTGTTGATGGCGGGGTTTTTAATGATCCTGGAGCATTAAATTATTATGGTTCTACTCGTTGGGAAAGCGGGATAGAAATTCCGGCTCATGATCAAGATTTTTATGCACTTAAGGAGCTACCTCATGGCAGTGTTCAACAAATTCTTTTTCCTTCTAAGAGTACTAATACTTCGAGAAGAGCCTATGTTTATACACCGCCAACCTATTTTACAGAAACCTCTAAGAAGTTTCCTGTTTTGTACTTGCAACACGGTTGGGGCGAAGATGAAACCGCTTGGAGTAATCAAGGACGTGTTAACCTAATCATGGATAATTTAATAGCCGAAGGAAAAATAAAACCGTTCATCATAGTGATGACTTATGGTATGACCAATGAAGTTAAATGGGGAGGTATGGCAAGTTTTAAAATTGAACCTTTTCAAACTGTACTTGTTGATGAATTAATTCCTTATGTAGATTCTAATTTCCGTACGATTGCTAAGCAAAGCCACAGAGCTATGGCAGGTTTATCAATGGGCGGCATGGAAACACATACAATCACATTGAATAAACCGGATGTATTTTCACATTATGCGCTTTTAAGTGGTGGTATTTATAAACCAGAAGAAATTAAAGACAAGTCTAAAGTAAAACTTATTTTTATCAGTTGTGGAAGTAAAGAAAATCCAGATCGTGTAAATAGTGCTGTAAATACGCTAAAAGAAGCAGGTTTTAAAGCCGTTTCATATGTTTCGGATAAAACAGCACATGAATTTTTAACTTGGCGTCGTAGTTTTAAAGAATTCGCTCCTTTACTTTTTACTGATAAATAAAGATTATGGTCACTAAATCAATTGTATTCGGAATTGTGATGTTGTCTGCTTCATTCGTAATGGGGCAAACAAATACCGCTCAAATAGTTGAAGATTTTAAGCCATCTCCTGTTAATCAACAAGGGAAATTATTCCCTCAAGTAAACTCACAGGGTAGAGTAAGAGCCAGTATTTCTGCTCCTCAAGCCCACAAAGTACAGTTGGACATTGGAGGGACAAAATACGACATGATTAAAGATGCCAATGGAATTTGGACTGGAGAATCTAATCCTCAAGACGAAGGATTTCATTATTATCAATTAAATATTGATGGCGCATCGGTTCCTGATCCAGGGTCTCAATATTTTTATGGGGCTGGTCGATTAGGAAGTGGTATTGAAATTCCGGCTACAGACAAAGAATTTTATGCTCTTAAAGATGTTGCTCACGGATTGGTCAGTGAAAATATTTATTTTTCTAAATTGACTAATTCGTATAGACGCTGCTATGTTTATACACCGGCAGAATATTATCAAAATCAAAACAAACGATATCCAGTGCTGTATTTACAACACGGAAGTTTTGAAGATGAAACAGGATGGTCTCAACAAGGAAAAGCGAATTTAATTTTAGATAATTTAATTGCTGATCAAAAAGCGACACCAATGCTCATTGTGATGGATAATGGATATGCATATAAACCGCAAGCAAATAATTCTAGACCAGAATCTGTTTTTGAAGAAGTGGTAATTAATGAAATTATCCCTATGATTGATGCTAAGTTTCGTACGATAGCCAATCGCGAAAACAGAGCAATAGCAGGACTTTCAATGGGAGCTAATCAAACCATGAGAATTATGATGAATCATTTAGACACCTTTTCGTATTATGGTGGATTTAGTGGAACCTCTAATTATCCAAGTGCAGAACCTATTGATGTTGATACTTTTTTAGAGGGAAAATTTAAAGATGCCAATTCACTAAACAATAAGATAAAACTGTTTTGGTTGGGATTAGGGACTAAAGAACCTGTGCCTTTTCCGGGTTCAGTAGGTGCATTTAAAACAATGTTAGACAAACAAGGTATTAAATATGTGTACTATGAATCACCCGAAACAGCTCATGAATGGCTTACTTGGCGTAGATGCTTGAACCAATTTGCTTCTAAAATTTTTAAAAAATAAAATATTTACCAACCAACAACTCTTAAACAATGAAAAAAATTATTGCAACGGCTTCAATGCTTTTTATGTGTAATTTAATGCTAATTGCACAGAAAATCGAAAAAGAAGGACCTAAAGGATTTGACCAATTAAGGCCAACAATTGCTCATGGGACAATAGATTCAATTAGTTATAATTCTACTACCGTAGGCACCATCAGAAAAGCATTGGTATACAAAACGCCAGGTTTTTCTAAAGATAAAAAATACCCAGTTTTGTATTTACTTCATGGAATTGGTGGTGATGAAAAAGAATGGTTAAAAGGCGGAACACCACAAATTATTTTAGACAATTTATTTGCCGAAGGAAAAATAAAGCCAATGATTGTAGTGATGCCTAATGGTAGAGCGATAAAAGACGATCGTGCTACAGGAAATATCATGGCTCCAGAAAAAGTGCAAGGTTTTGCTACTTTTGAAAGAGATCTTTTGGACGATTTAATTCCATTTATCGAAAAAAACTATCCAACATTAACCGATAGAGAGCATCGTGCTATTGCAGGACTTTCCATGGGTGGCGGTCAATCTTTGAATTTTGGTTTAGGTAATCTGGATAAATTTGCCTGGGTAGGTGGTTTTTCATCGGCTCCTAATACGAAATTGCCAGAAGTTTTGGTTCCAAATCCAGAAGAAACAAAGAAAAAATTACAACTTTTATGGATTTCTTGTGGTGATGCAGATGGACTATTGAATTTTAGCAAACGTACACATGAATATTTACTAAAAAACAATGTTCCTCATGTGTATTATTTAGAGCCAGGAGGTCATGATTTTAAAGTTTGGAAAAATGGATTGTACATGTATTCTCAATTTTTATTTAAGCCAGTAGATGTAGCTTCATTGAGTCAATACACAATTTTGAATACAGCCTCAACTGACAAATAACCCCTTTTTTACTAATAATTCAATACATTTTAATGTTTAAATTTTTTCAATCAAAGGCAGTATTACTTTTTATTTTTGTAGCATTTTTGAATCTTTCTTTGTTAAAGGCTCAAAATCCTATTGTTCAAACGAATTACACTGCCGATCCCGCCCCAATGGTTTATAACGGAAAAGTGTACTTATACACCAGTCATGACGAAGATGAATCCACTTGGTTTACTATGAATGATTGGCGCTTATATACTACCGAAGATATGGTCAATTGGACAGATCATGGAGCTGTTCTTTCGTATAAAGAATTTGATTGGGCAAAAATGAATGCCTGGGCTACTCAATGTATCGAGCGACAAGGAAAGTTTTATATGTATGTGCCTATTACTGATCGGCAGGGAAAGAACGGTATTGGAGTTGCTGTCTCGGATAGTCCTTACGGTCCTTTTATTGACCCATTAGGGAAACCTTTAATTTCGAATAGTAATGCCGATATTGATCCAACGGTTTTTATTGATAATGATGGTCAGGCTTATTTGTTTTGGGGGAATCCAGTATGTCATTTTGTGAAATTAAAAGAGAATATGATTTCCTACGAAGGCGAAATCCAACAAATACCAAATACTATTGAAGCATTTGGTAAAAGAGAAGGAAAAGTAAACGAACAAAGGCCAACTACTTATGAAGAAGGACCTTGGTTATATGAGCGCAATAATCTGTATTATTTATTTTTTGCTGCTGGGCCTATTTCAGAACATATTGGATATTCTACAAGTACAAATATTTTAGGACCTTGGAAATACCAAGGGATTGTAATGCCTACACAAGGAGGCTCGTTTACAAATCATCCTGGGATCATTGATTTTAAAGGGAAAAGTTATTTTTTCTATCATAACGGAGCGCTTCCTGGAGGAGGAGGTTTTACTCGTTCAGTATGCGTTGAAGAACTTAAATTTAATAAAGATGGTACTATCATTCCAATGAATATGACAGAAGGAATCAAGCAAACTTTAAAACCTTTGAACCCTTATGTTAAAACAGAAGCAGAGACAATCGCTTGGTCAGAAGGGGTAAAATCAATGAAAAATAATAGTGTTGGTAACTTTATCACAGCCAAAAGCAACAATTCTTTTACAAAAGTGAAAGAGGTAGATTTTGGTAAAGAAGGGGCTTCAAAATTCACAAGCAGAATTGGTACTACTCACAATGGAAATGTGACAATGGAAATACGATTAGATTCCAATGAAGGTGAACTAATAGGAACGATAAATGTACCAATGACGGGAGGTAATGACCGATGGGCTCTAAAAACAGTGGATGTTAAAAAAACAACAGGCATTCATGATTTGTATTTTGTTTTCAAAGGAAAAGCCAGCAGCAATATCCTGTATTTTGATTATTGGATGTTTGGGAAATAATTTTCCTTTCAAATATTTAAGCAATCGGTTGTTTTAATAAAAAAATAATGTAATTTAGATTTTTAATCACCAAAATATTTTTTTAAAGAACATCTGATTAACGAGTTTCAAAAAAAAAATAATGAAATCAACCAAAAAAAATAATGTAATGAAAAAAACACAAGTACTACTTTTTTTAAGTACAGTTTTGTTCTCCTTGACAGGAGCAAATAGTCAAAACAAGTCAAAAAATAACGCTCCTATCTTTTCGAATTTTACCTACCAAGGTGATGATCAGATTTATAAAGATAACCCATTAAAATCAGATGAATTTTATACTCCTGTTTTGCAAGGTTGTTATCCAGATCCAGCCATAACTCGCAAAGGCGATGATTATTATATGGTATGTTCATCTTTTGCGATGTTTCCAGGAGTACCTGTTTTTCACTCTAAAGATTTAGTAAACTGGACAGATTTAGGAGGCGTATTAAATGATGTAACTCAATTTAACCCTCATGACACAGGAATTAGCGCTGGAGTATATGCTCCTGGAATTACTTACAATCCTCATAATGATACTTTTTATATGATTGTAACTGCTTTTTCAGGAGGATTGAATAATATAATAGTAAAGACTAAAGATCCTAAGAAAGGATGGGGGAACCCAATTAAATTAGGTTTTGGCGGTATTGATCCATGTATATTTTTCGATGATGACGGGAAAGGATATATAGTTCATAATGATGCTCCGGATCAAGGAAAAGAACGTTATAATGGTCACCGTGTGATTAAATTATGGGAATACGATGTTGAAAACGATAAAGTAATTCCTGGTACAGATAAAATTATTGTTGATGGTGGTGTAGATCCTGCTAAAAAACCTATCTGGATTGAAGCTCCTCATTTGTATAAAAAAGATGGAAAATACTTTTTAATGTGCGCCGAAGGAGGTACAGGAGGTTGGCATAGCGAAGTAATTTTTAAAAGTGATAGTCCAAAAGGGCCCTTTATTCCTGCACCAAACAACCCGATATTGACTCAAAGATATTTTGAAAAAGACAGAAAAAATAAAGTAGACTGGGCTGGTCATGCCGATTTAGTTAAAGGTCCTGGTGATAAGTATTATGGTGTTTTCTTAGCGGTTAGACCTAATGAAAAAAATAGAGTGAATACAGGACGTGAAACATTTATTTTGCCAGTAGATTGGTCTGGAGAGTTTCCCGTTTTTGAAAATGGATTAATTCCATTAGAACCAAAAATTAAAATGCCTAAAGGGGTTACCGAAAATAAAGCAGGTAAAGAGGGTTTTTTCCCTAATGGAAATTTTACATTCAAAGATAATTTTACAGCTAGTAAATTAGACTACCGTTGGATTGGTCTGAGAGGACCTCGTGAAAAATTTATTGCAACAACTAAGAAAGGCTTACAAATAAATCCATTTGATACTAACATCAAAGAGATGAAACCTACTTCAACTTTGTTTTATCGTCAGCAACACAATAGTTTTTCTTTTACAACAGCTATCGAATACAAGCCAAATTCAGATAAAGATTTAGCAGGGGTTGTTGCTTTACAAAATGAGGGGTCAAATTATGTATTTGGAATTACAAAAAAGGATAATGATTATTATGTAGTATTACAAAAAAATCAAAAAACGAGAAGAGATACAGCTGTAAATTCTACAATTGTTGCTAGTGCCAAAATTGAACTTAAAAAACCACTACAATTGCAAATCAAAGCCCAAGGAGATCAATATACTTTTGGTTATTCAACAGATGGAGTTGAATTTGTTAATGTTGGAGGAGCAGTATCTGGCGATATTTTATCAACAGATGTTGCTGGTGGGTTTACAGGTTGTTTGCTAGGCTTGTATGCTACTTCAAACAACGATGCACAACCAAAGTAAATTGGTATAATTCATTGGATTTGTCCTGACTAGAAATATTCAGGACAAACCTAATTTTAATTCAGTTTTTTTCAATAATGTTCGATAAATAACCATTGTGAAATCTAATGGTGTATTTACATTGACCTATTTTATATTTTTAATTGCCATTCTTTGGTCATTAATGTATTATATAAATTAAGTTGTTAAAACGAAATAATAAATACGTGCTAATGTACAAACGATTTACAAGTTGGGTCTTTTTTTTAAATTTACTGATTCTTTTTTCAGGATGTCAATCTCAACGCTTATCAAATAATAAGTCAAGTTGGGTTGGAACTTGGGCTACTGCACAACAACTCGTTGAACCTCATAATGTTCCTCCAAGTCCTGGACTTACCAATAATACCTTGCGACAAATTATTAGAGTTTCCATAGGAGGTAAAAATATAAGGTTACATTTTTCTAATTTATTTAGTGATGAATCTACAGTTCTGGAATCGGTAACTGTTGCAAATGTTGTTGATGCTGCAATGATTGATGGTCAATCACTTAAGCAACTTACTTTTGATGGAAAATCATCAGTGGCTATTGAAGCAAAATCGGATGTTTTTTCAGATGCATTTGATTTTCCATTACAACCCGGTCAATTATTAGCCATTACCATTCATTATGGCAAAACAGCTTCGAAAATTTCTGGTCATCCTGGATCTCGAACCACATCATTTCTTTTAGAAGGGGATCATAGTAAGGATGTGAATTTTTCTGGTGCAATTAAAACCGATCATTGGTATAACATAATGGGAGTCGATGTTATGGCTTCTAAAAAAACAAGTGCTATTGTTTGTTTGGGAAATTCAATAACAGATGGGAGAGGTTCTGGAACAAATAAGCAAAATAGATGGACAGATATTTTGTCTGAGCGATTATTGGCAAAAGAAGCTACAAAAACTATCGGAGTATTAAATTTAGGAATTGGCGGAAACTGTGTTTTGAGAGGTGGTTTAGGACCTACAGCCTTAGAACGTTTTGATAGGGATGTACTATCTCAAAATGGAGTTAAATGGTTAATTCTTTTAGAAGGAATTAATGATATTGGAGGGATTCGTAAAGCAGAAGAAGCTCCAGTGCGAGCAAATGAACTTATTGAAGCTTATAAACTAATGATTAGTAAAGCCCATGCTAAAGGTATAAAAGTGTATGGTTGTACCATTTTACCATTTAAAAAATCATTTTATGATGCTGATTTTAAACAACAAGCAAGAAATATGGTAAATGAATGGATACGCTCTAGCCATAGTTTTGATGCGGTAATTGATTTTGATAAAGTAATGGAATCCAGTACAGAATCACAGACTATACTACCTGATATGCATGATAACGATTTTTTACATCCTAATGAAAAAGGATATCGTCGTTTAGGTGAGTCAATTGATTTAGAATTATTTAAAATTTAATTTTAATTGATTTGTTTGAGAGGTTTTTAATTAAAAACTTTATAATCTCGTTTTTTCCAAAAAATCATAAGTTAAACCCAATAGTTTACGGATAAAAATGCGGCAATAATTATAATTGTAGCGGTTATTTTGTATGTCCTAAATTGGTATTAAACAGATGGTTAAAATAATTTTATTTTTTTATCAAATAATTGGAGGAACAAAATAACTTTACAAAAATAGTTTAACCGATGAGTCAATCTATAAAAAAGCGATTGATTATCATTCAAAATAGTAATTATGAAGTTCACTAAAATTAAAAATGTATTATTGTTTCTTTGTATTCAATCATCTTTTGCTCAAATGCAACCTTTTAAGTTACAAGATGTAAAATTAAAAGAAGGTATTTTTAAAAAGGCACAAGATGTAGATCAACAATATATTTTAGCACTTAACCCTGATAAATTATTAGCACCTTATTTAATTGATGCTGGTTTGCCGCTAAAGGCTAGCCGATATGGAAATTGGGAAAGTTCAGGATTAGATGGTCATATTGCAGGACATTATTTGTCGGCTTTAGCAATGATGTATGCCAGTACTGGGAATGCTGAAATGAAAACTCGCTTGGATTACATGGTGAATGAATTAGCATTATGTCAGGCAAAAAATGGGAACGGTTATGTGGGGGGTATTCCTAATGGGAAAATCTTTTGGGAACGCATTCATAAAGGAGATATTGATGGAAGTACTTTTGGATTAAATAATACTTGGGTACCAATTTACAATATTCATAAACTTTTTGCGGGATTACGTGATGCTTATGAAATTGCAGGAAATGAACAAGCAAAAAAAGTGTTATTAGGCTTAGGAGATTGGTTTATTGAACTCATAAAACCACTTTCTAAAGAACAAATTCAGCGAATTTTAGACACAGAGCATGGTGGAATAAATGAAACTTTTGCTGATTTGTATATCATTACAAAAGATAAAAAGTATTTAGATACAGCCGAAAAACTTTCGCATCACAAATTACTAGATCCTCTACTAGAGCAGCAAGATAAATTAACAGGTTTACATGCTAATACTCAGATCCCGAAAGTAATAGGTTTTGAAAAAATTGCAGCACTAAACGATAATAAAGCGTGGAAAAATGCTTCTGACTATTTTTGGCATAATGTAACCGAAAAAAGAAGTGTAGCATTTGGGGGAAACAGCTATCGAGAACATTTCAATCCGATTGATGATTTTAAAAAAGTATTAGAATCAAATCAGGGGCCTGAAACTTGCAATAGTTATAATATGTTACGATTAACGATGGCTTTGTTTTTAAACAATAACGATCCTAGTTATCTCGATTTTTATGAGCGAACCCTGTATAACCACATTTTATCTACTCAACACCCAGAAAAAGGTGGATTCGTATATTTTACACCTATTCGACCTAATCATTACAGAGTTTATTCACAACCTGAAACGAGTATGTGGTGTTGTGTGGGATCTGGACTTGAAAACCACACGAAATACGGGGAATTAATTTATAGCCATACTGACAATGCTGTTTTTGTGAACCTTTTTATTCCATCAGAATTAAATTGGAAAGAAAGAGGGATACAATTGATTCAGAATAATAATTTTCCACACGAAAATGGGACAGAGTTGATTTTAAAATTAAATAAAAGCCAAAATTTTTCATTAAATATTCGTTATCCAAAATGGGCGAAGAACATTAAAGTAGTAGTAAATGGAAAAGCTGAACTATTTACTGCTAATCCTTCGCAATATATTAATTTGAATAGAAAATGGAGAAATAATGACAAAGTAGTGGTGCAATTTACAATGGAGACACAATTAGAATATCTTCCAGATGGTTCTAATTGGGCTGCATTTGTTCGTGGTCCTATTGTTTTAGCGGCTAAAACATCTACAAAAGATTTAAAAGGACTTTTTGCAGATGATAGTAGAATGGGGCATGAAACAAGAGGTAAATTATATCCAATTAATGAGGCACATGTTTTAGTAGGTAATAAAAACGATTACGTTTCCCAATTAAAAACTATTGATAATATGAGTTTCAAATTGGACACATTGAAATTGGAACCATTTTATCAAATACATGATGCCCGTTACCAAATGTATTTTCAAACTTTTAGCAAAGAAGGTTATGAATTACAAAAAGAACTTCAACAAAAACAAGAATTACAACAGTTAGCAATTGAAGCTCTTACAGTAGATAAAATAAATTGTGGAGAACAGCAGCCTGAAGTTGACCATCAATACAAAGGAGAACAAAGTAATTCGGGTTATGATAATGATAAATTCTGGAGAAGTACACGTTCGTATATTTCGTATAAGTTAATCAATAAAGACAATACTGGAAGCTATATTGAGATTAGTACTTTGGATGCAGTAGATACAAAGAAATTTGAAATCCTTATTAATGAAATTCCAGCTGAAATACTAGCTGTAGATAAGAATTCTTTCAAAGTCAAAGTTCCTAAAGCTGAAACAGTTCATTTAAAAATATTGGCAAAAGATAAAATGCCTACACCAAGATTTACTCTTATTAGAATTTTAAAGTAATTCCCCAAGTTATGATAATGTCAAAATCACGGACTTTCACATTGTTTTTTGGACTTTTTATCCTTTGTGTTTCAGCCCAAAATCCAATAATTAGAAATCAATTCTCTGCGGATCCTTCGGCAAGAGTTTTTAATAATCGTGTGTATTTGTATCCCTCACATGATATTTTAGCAAGTGAGGGTAAAGGCAGGAAAGATTGGTTTTGTATGGAAGATTATCATGTTTTTTCATCAGATAATTTGATAGATTGGACAGATCATGGTATGATTGTACACCAAAATAAAGTTCCATGGGTTCGTCCTGAAAGCTATAGTATGTGGGCACCTGATTGCATTGAAAAAGGAGGTAAATATTATTTTTATTTTCCATCTACTGTAAACGATACGCTTACAAATGAAAAAGGTTTCACAATAGGTGTTGCAATAGCAAGTAGTCCTACAGGGCCTTTTATTCCTGAAAAAATGCCTATCAAAGGGGTAAAAGGAATTGATCCCAATGTTTTTATAGATAAGGACGGTCAGGCTTATTTGTATTGGTCTCAGGGTAATATTTATGGAGCTAAATTGAAAGACAATATGCTTGAGTTAGATTCTGAAATTAAAATTTTAGGAGATTTACCTTCACAAGGTTTAAAGGAAGGGCCCTACGTTTTTGAGAGAAACGGAATATATTATATGACTTACCCTCATGTAGCTAATAAAATTGAACGTCTCGAGTATGCTATCAGTGATAATCCTCTTGGTCCTTTTAAAGTTGCAGGTGTAATCATGGATGAATCTTCAACGAATTGTTGGACAAATCATCATTCCATAATTGAATTTAAAAATCAGTGGTATCTGTTTTATCATCATAATGACTATTCACCATCTTTTGATAAAGCAAGGTCTGTTAGAATAGATAGTTTGTTTTTTAATTCAGACGGTACTATAAAAAAAGTAATTCCTACTTTTAGAGGCGTTGGAATTACAAAGGCTACGACTGAAATACAGATTGATAGGTACAGTAAGAAAAGTGATGTAGGTAGTAATATATCATTTTTAGACCCTAAAAATACTTTTAAGGGTTGGAAAACGACTTTGTCCAGTTCTAATGCCTGGATCGAATACGATCAGGTTGATTTTGGAAAAAATAAGGCAAAGACTTGTGTTGTAAAAGCCTATTCTACAACTGGAGGAACCTTGCACATAAAATCTAATACTATTGATGGAGCATTGATCACAGAAGTTAAAATTAAAGCCAAACCAGATTGGCAAGAAATAGAGGTTCCAATTATTAAGCAACTAACAGCTATTCACGATTTATTTGTTACTCTCAAAGAAAATGATAAAAACGTAGAATTAGATTGGATACGGTTTCAATAAAGATATATACTCAATTTGATCTATCTTTTTTATTTCTTCCTAAAAAATAAAATGATACTCTTAGGAAAAAAAACATCTTATTTTTTAACATATCATTATCCTAGAAGCATAAATATACTATTATTCATAAGGATTATTTATCTGATTAATTATTCATGTGATAATAATATATTATATAAATTATGTATTGTGAAATTAAATTAAAAATATATTAAAAAATATTTAAGCAATCGGTTGTTCATTTTGAAATTTTAATTATATTTGTTTATGAAAAAAAAGCATAAAGTTCTGTTAATTTAATTTGTGTAAAATTTACGCTTATAATTAAACAACCGATTGCTTTAATTTATACTCAACAGAATTTTTATATACTGTGAAGTGCTATTATCAGGAGTAACCAAAAATATATTATTAACCAACCAACTTTAACAACCACTCAAGCCTATGAAATAATAATGTAATAAAAAAACTGATTTTTGAAAGTTGATTTGTGGTTATTGGTCTGGTTTTGTAAAACTAACATTTATGAAATTAGGATTTTATTGTTATTGATAATCATTCTTTAAAATTTAGTTTTAGTCAAATTAATCATCATAGAGTATTTCGCTTTTATTTATTAATAGATTATCCGAAATTATTTAATCGGATTTTTATAATCTGTATTAAGTCTTTTCGATTTATATCATTAGGCTAGTGCGCAAATATAATTTCTATGAGTTTTAAAAAAAATCTCAAGTTATAATTTTTAACAAATTAAAAAATGTCAAAAAAATAATATGAAAATACAATCAATAAAAATTCCGCGAAAAGGGAAGTTCGTGGTGATGGGTGTTTTATATCTGTTTTCGAATGTGTTGTTAGCTAATGAGGGGAGTTTGTCGATTTCTTTGAGTGAATCAGCAAAAGATCGATATATTCAACAAATAACAATTGTTGGAACTATAACCTCTTCAGAAGATAAGCTTCCTATTCCTGGAGTAACTGTTTCAGTTAAAGGAAACCCAAAGATTACTGTCATTTCAGATTTTGATGGAAAATATAAAATAAACGTGCCTTCTTCAGATGCAGTATTAGTTTTTACTAGTATTGGTTTTAAAACAGTCGATAAAAAAGTTAATGGACAATCAACTATTAATGTTGCGATGTCTACAGATCAAACTTCTTTGCAAGAAGTTGTGGTGGTGGGTTATGGTAAACAAAAAAAGGAAAGTTTAGTAGCGGCTATATCTCAAGTTTCAGGAAGTACTTTAGAGCGAGCCGGAGGAGTTTCTAGTATTGGTGCTGCTTTAACGGGTAATGCTCCTGGTTTAGTAACTACAGCTAGTACAGGTATGCCAGGTGAAGAAGATCCACGTATCATAATTAGGGGAGCTGGTACATGGAATGATTCATCCCCACTTATATTAGTTGATGGAATAGAGCGTCCAATGAACAGTGTGGATATTGGATCAGTAGAGTCTATATCAATTTTAAAAGATGCATCTGCAACTGCAGTATATGGTTCAAGGGGAGCTAATGGAGTAATAATTATTACAACTAAACGTGGAAGTGCAGGTAAAGCTTTGATTAGAGCTCGAGTAAATTCGACTATGAAAGTTCCTTCACAATTACCTAATAAGTATGATGCTTATGATGCATTGATGATTAGAAATCAGGCTATTGAAAATGAATTATCCTTGGCCCCGTCTGGTTGGAACGATTATCTTCCACAAGACATTATTAACAAATACAGGTTTCCGGCTAATCAAGAGGAAAGAGAGCGCTATCCTAATGTCGATTGGGCTAAAACATTATTCAAAGAATATGTAATGTCGCATAACGCAAGTTTAAATGTAAGTGGAGGTACTGAATTTGTTAAGTATTTTTCTAGTGCTGATTTTTTACATGAAGGGGATCTTTTTAGAAAATATGATAACAATAGAGGATACGAACCGGGTTATGGTTTTGATCGTTTAAATGTAAGGACAAATTTGGATTTTCAATTTTCGCCAACTACTACTTTTAAAGTTAATCTTTCTGGTTCGCATGGAGTTAAGAAAAGTCCATGGGGAGCTACTGGAGGTGAATATACAATGTGGGATGCAGCCTATTCTACAGCGCCCGATGTGTTTTTACCCTATTATGAATCGGATGGTTCATGGGGGTATTTTGCGCCTAATGAAGGAAAAGCATCGAATTCTGTTCGTAACTTAGCTATTAGCGGTATTCAATATAGAACCACTACTAGAATCACTACTGACTTTACTATAGATCAAAAATTAGATATGCTAGTTAAAGGGCTTAATTTTAAAGGTACTATTGCATTAGATAATACCTTTATTGAAGCTAATCGAGGAGTAAGCGATTTGTTTAATAATACACAAGAAAAGTGGATTGATCCTATTACTGGAACTGTAATCTATAAACAAAATTATGATTCTAATAATAGATTTGATTTTCAAGAAGGTATAAAATGGTCTCCAAGTGCTGGTACGGTGCAAGATGGAGCGACTAACAGAAGAATTTTTTATCAGGCTCAAATGAATTATGCAGTCAACATAAATTCTCAGCATGAAATTACTGCGATGGGACTTTTTAATCGTGATCAAAGTGCTACAGGAAGTGAAATTCCTCGTTATCGTGAAGATTGGGTTTTTCGAACTACTTACGGCTATGCGGGTAAATATTTTGCTGAGTATAACGGAGCTTATAACGGTTCTGAAAGATTTGTTAAAGGAAAACGTTTTGCATTTTTTTCATCTGGTGGGGTAACTTGGATAATATCCAAAGAAAAATTTATGAAAAAAACAGAATCATTTTTAGATCTGCTTAAAGTTCGATTGAATTATGGAGAAGTAGGAGATGATAATATTGGAGGTAACAGATGGCTTTATTTAACTCAATGGGGATTTGGGGGGCGTACACAGCTTGGTACAACAGGTGAAGGAGGAGAGGCTAGTCCCTACGATTGGTATAGAGAGACAGCCGTTGGAAATCCTGATGTTACTTGGGCAACTGCTAAGAAATCAAATTTAGGTGTGGATTTTGGATTTTTTAAAGGTTTCTTAAAAGGAACTTTGAATATGTTCAAAGAAGATCGTTCTGATATTTTTATTGGGGGTTCAGGTAGAGCAATTCCGTCATATTATGGAGCAATAGCACCTGCAGCCAATTTAGGTGTAACAACTAATAGAGGTTACGAAATAGAGATTAAGTTGAACCATACTTTTGCTAACAATTTAAATCTTTGGGCTGATTTAAATATGAGTCATGCAAAAAATAAAATTGTAGATGCGAATAATGCTAAGTTACTACCAGATTATCAAAAAACGGAAGGTAAAGTAATTGGACAAGCTTATTCTTATGTTGGACAAGGTTATTACAACACTTGGGATGAGTTATATGCTAGTACAATGACAAATACAAATGATAATCAAAAATTACCTGGTAACTATAACTTATTAGATTATAATGCTGATGGTGTAATAGATAATTATGACAATATTCCTTATGGTCATTCAGGTATACCTCAAAACACCTATAATGCTACTGTTGGATTTAACTGGAAAAATTTTAGTGCTTTTGTTCAGTTTTATGGTGTTAATAATGTTACTAGACAAGTTGTTTTAGGAAGTTTAGTATCTCAAAATCATGTAGTTTATAATCAAGGATCATTATGGTCTCAAGATAATATAAATGCCGATGTACCTATGCCTCGTTGGCTTTCAACTCCTAGTAGTTACAATGATGCACAACGTCATATGTATGATGGATCATACGTTCGATTAAAGAATGCTGAGATAGCCTATACTTTTGATGGAAGTACTACTCCGTTTGTAAAATCTTTAGGAATTCAAAATATACGAGTTTTTATTAATGGTGATAATCTATATTTCTGGTCAAAAATGCCAGATGATAGAGAGAGTAATTATGCAGGAACCGGTTGGGCCTCTCAAGGAGCTTATCCAACGGTAAGACGTTTTAATATAGGAGCTAATATTATTTTTTAAATTTTAAAAAAATGAAAAATTATTGCAAAACCATAGTAAAATATAGCTTTATATTTAGCTTATTTGTTAGTTCAGTATCCTGTGAAGATTATCTTGATAGATCTCCGGATACTATAATTTCTGAAAAAGAAGCTTTTGAAAATTTTGTTAAATTTCAAGGTTTCACTGAAGAATTATATCAATGTATTCCAGATTTCACCAATGGGTATTGGACAAATTCATGGAATTGGGGAGAAGATGAAATTCAATCTACAGCACGTGATTTTCACTTTGTTGTTAAAATTGATAATGGAAATTTTTGGGGATGGCAATCTGAGCACGATGGCTGGCAGGCTGGCTGGATGAACCGAAGAAACGTTTCAACAAATAACGACCGTTTTTCAAAAGATTTATGGACTTTGGGGTGGGCTGGTATTCGTAAGGCTAATATTGGTTTGGCCAATATTGATCAATTACAGGATGCAACTCAGGAAGAAAAAGACATAATTAAGGGACAACTATTGTTTTTTAGAGGATGGTTTCACTTTCAATTTATGCAATATTTTGGAGGTCTACCATATATCGATCAAGTATTACCTAGCGATCAACCTTTAACATTACCAAGATTAAGTTATGCTGAGTGTGCTGAAAAGGCGGCAGCCGATTTTAGATTAGCAGCTGATTTATTGCCTGTAGATTGGGATGAAACCACGGTAGGTAAAAGAACTCTTGGAAAAAATGCTTTACGCATTAATAAAATCATGGCTTTAGGATATTTAGGTAAAAATTATCTTTGGGCAGGAAGTCCATTAATGAATAAAGTATCTACAGGAAGTGCAACTTATAATACTGAATTTTGTAAAAAAGCAGCAGAAGCTTTTGCAGAATTATTAAATCACACTGAAAGCAGTGGTTCGAAATATGCGTTGTTACCTTTTTCTAAATATAGTGATAATTTTTATACAACTGGACAAAACTGGGCAATTCCAGGTGGTACAGAAGCTATTTTTAGAGGACCATATTGGGGAGCTAATGGTTCTAACTGGGGGACAAGTAAACAGTATCAACCTGCTCCTATCTTAGTTGATGGTGATGTTAAATTTTTACCTACGGCAAACTATGTTGATTATTACGGTATGGCTAATGGTTTACCTATCACTAATATTACTCAAGCTGATGCAGAGTCTGGTTATAATCCATCATATCCTTGGAAAGGGCGCGATCCTCGTTTTTATAATGATATAGTTTATGATGGTGTACAATGTGTAAAAGGAACACTTCCGGCTGCTAATGCAGCTGATCGTTATGCTAATTTATTTACCGGTGGTAATTATCGTAATATTAGTACAGGGAGTAGAACAGGGTATTTGTTATACAAGTTTATTCCAATTACAGCAAACAAATATGATGGCGGTTATGATTGGGGAAGTAATTTAAATATACACATACCTTGGATGCGTTTGTCAGATATTTATTTGATGTATGCAGAGTCAGCTGCTGTAGCTTACAATTCACCTAATGGAAAAGTTGCATCATATAGTAAAACTGCGGTTGAAGCAATTAATGTAGTTAGAGATAGGGCTAATGTAGGTCATGTTGCGAATAAATTTTTAGTATCTCTAGATTTATTTATGAGTGAAGTGAGACGTGAAAGAGCAGTTGAATTAGCTTTTGAAGGACATCGTTTTAATGATTTACGTAGATGGATGTTGTTAACTCAAAGTCCATATACTTTGAAAAAATCAATAGAATTTGATAGAGATCCTAGTTTTAGTACTGCAAATCCTAAAAACAACAAAGTGCTTAATATCCGTGAAAATGTTATTCTAGAGAGAAACTTTAGTGATAAGCATTATTGGTTACCATTGAAAAATTCAGATGTGAATATTTATCTGGAATTTGCACAGAATCCAGGATGGTAATAATGCCGTTTATTTTAAAAATTATAAATACAAATTAGAAAATAATGAGATATATACAACTAAGAATAGTGTTATGTTTTTTAATTATTGCTTTTTCTCCTACAATTCTAATTGCTCAAGCTGGTCTTAAAATAGAAGTACAAGGTTTTGTTAAGACTATTGAAGGAAATCCAATTATTGGTGCTTCAATAGTAAGTGAAAAAGACAATATATCTACAACGAGTGATTTTGCAGGAAAATTCTCAATTAAGTTACCTGGAAATTCAAAAATAATATTCCAAGCACCTGGTTACATAACGAAAACAGTGGTAGCTACATCAACTGAAATCAACCTAATTCTTGAAAAAAGCAAGGAGGTTCAAGTTGCTTTTAAGAAAGTTCAAGAGGCTGATCTTTTAGGCGGAGTATCTTATGTTAATTTACCGGAAATTTTAGAAAAAAATTATACGACTTATAGTTTAGATGGTTTGCAAACTTTTGTTGGAGGATTTAATGGGAATATATGGGGTTCAGGAGGTTATTTGGTTTTAGTAGACGGAATACCTCGTGGTGCAGGTTCAATTTTACCTGTAGAGATTGAGCAAGTTACATTTATGAAAGGAGTAGCTGCCGTAGCATTATATGGTAGTCGAGCAGCTAAAGGAGTTATTTATATAACTTCCAAAAAAGGTGTGGCTCAAAAACAACAAATAAGTGTTAGAGCTAATGCAGGAATAGATGTTGTAAAAAGATTTCCTAAATATCTAGGTTCTGCTGAGTATATGAAGTATTATAATCAAGCGCGTATGAATGACGGTTTACCATCTTTATACAGTGATGAAACAATTTACAATTATGCATCAGGTAATAATCCTTATAGATATGCAGATGTAGATTATTATTCTTCTAAATATTTAAAAGATTTTTCAAGAAGATATGATGCAAATGTTGAAATTAAAGGAGGAAATAATGTTGCCAAATATTATACAATTGTTAATTTTTCAAAAGCAGGTGATTTATTAGATTTTGGTGAAGCTAAGAACAACAATACCAGTCGTTTTAACATTAGGGGTAATGTAGATTTAGCTATAAATGATTTTATTTCATGTACTATTGGAACCAATGCTATTTATTATAATGGTCGCGGAGTGAATACTGATTATTGGAATAGTGCTGCTACTGCAAGACCATATCGTTTTACCCCATTAGTACCTATTGATATGATTGAAGAAGGGGATGAAGCATCTCAAACTATTGTTAATAATAGTAATAATATTATAGGAGGTAAATATTTACTGGGAGGAACCCAATTAGATTTAAATAATTCTTTTGCTGCAATTTATGCAGGAGGATATAATACTTATACTAATCGTCAGTTTCAGTTTAATACAGGTATTGATGCAAAATTAGACAGTTTTGTTAAAGGTTTATCTTTTCATTCAAAATTTGCTGTTGATTATGAAACTTCATACAATCAATCATTTAATAATACTTATGCGGTATACCAAGCAAATTGGAATAACTATGCTGGTTTTGATCAAATAACTTCTTTAACCAAATTTGGAGAAGACGCTAAATCTGGAGTTCAAAATATAGCTAACAGTGCTTACCAACAAACAATTGCATTTTCGGGACAGTTTGATTATGTTAAAAAAATTAATGATGTTCATAACTTTTCAGGAATATTGTTAGTTAATGGATTTCAACAATCACTTTCTGAAGTCTATCACAAAGTAAGTAATGCTAACTTAGGTCTTAATTTAAGTTATAATTATGCTAACAAGTATTATGTGGAATTTAGTGAAGCATTAGTACACTCTGCCAAGTTTGCTGAAACTAAAAGAAATGCAACTTCTCCAACTTTGTCTTTGGGATGGAGATTAAGTGAAGAGAATTTTCTAAAAAATTGGAAAGCGTTAGATAATCTTAAATTTACAGTTTCTGCAGGTATATTAAATACAGATTTAGATGTTTCTAATTATTATTTATATGAATCAATATATTCACAAACTGATGGTGCATGGTTTAGTTGGAGAGATGGAGCATTAAATAGAAGTACTGATTCAAGAAGAGGAGAAAATTTAGCACTTACTTATGCTAAAAAAGAAGAAATTAATGCAGGTATTGAGGCTTCATTTCTTAATAAATTAATTACTTTCAATGGTTCATTTTTTGCTAATAAAGTGAAAGGAAATGTAATTCAAGCTAGTGTTTTATATCCTAATTATTTTACCACAAATTTCCCTAATACATCATTCATACCATATGTTAACTATAATGATGACCAACGTATAGGTTTTGATTTTAATGTAAGAGTCAATAAAAGGGTTGGTCAAGTAGATTTATCTGTTGGAGTTACAGGAAATTATTTTGATAGCAAAGCATCTAAAAGAGCAGAGATGTTTGAGGATGAATATCAAAATAGACAAGGTAAACCTCTAGATGCGATGTGGGGACTTAAAAATGAAGGTTTTTACACTGATGCTATGGATGTTGCTAATCATGCAAAACCATCATTTGGGCAGGTTAAACCAGGAGATATTAAATATAAAGATCAAAATGGTGATGGGGTTATTAACGCACAAGATGAGGTTTATTTAGGAAAAGCAGGTTGGTTTGGAGCTCCATTCACTGGAGGAATTAATTTTACAGCCAAATGGAAAAACCTAACATTTTTTGCCTTAGCTACAGGTCAATTTGGAGCACATGCAATGAAAAACAACTCCTATTTTTGGATTGATGGAGAAGATAAATACTCTGAAATGGTTCGAAATAGTTGGACTGTTGAAAATCAAGCAACAGCTACTTATCCAAGACTTACAACTACTACTAGTGATAATAATTATCGTTCATCAGATTTTTGGATTTATAGTACTAATAGAATAGACTTGTCTAGAGTTCAAATAACGTATGATTTCCCAAAGAAAGTAATTCAAAATTCATTTTTTAATGAATTAAGTGTTTATCTAAATGGCGCTAATTTGTTAACATTTTCACCTGAACGCGAAATTATGGAATTAAATGTTGGTGGATCTCCACAAACCAGATTTTTTAATTTAGGGGTAAAAGCTTTATTTTAATTAACAAATCATTAAAAATTTAAATGATATGAATAAAATTTTTTTAATACTATTATCATCTTTCCTCTTTACTTTTATTAGTTGTGATGATCTTATAGAACCTGCTATTGAAAATAATAGAGGTATTGATGATATGTATCAGGAAGCAGAATTTGCACAAGGTATTTTATTGAATGCTTATACAAGGTTACCAGGTAACGGATGGACTTTTAATGATGTAGCCACCGATGATGCTGTTTCAAATGATGTAACTAATAATTATAGAAGAATAGCTACTGGTCAATGGGCTGCAAACTTTAATCCATTAGATCAATGGACTAATTCTAAAGCCGCTATTCAATATATTAATATTTTTCTTGCTGAAGCCGACAAAGTTACTTGGGCTAAAGATGAAAATGTAAGTAAATTATTTAGACAAAGATTAAAAGGAGAAGCTTATGGATTACGTGCTTTGTATATGTATTATTTGTTACAAGCGCATTCAGGAGTAACTGATTCTAATGAACTTTTAGGTGTTCCAATTTTATTAGAGCCTGAAACATCATCATCAAATTTCAATATTCCTCGTAATACTTTTCAAGAATGTTTAAGTCAACTTTATAGTGATGTTCAAAAAGCTAGAGAACTTCTTCCTTTAGATTTCGAAATTGCAACAACCTTACCTCCTGGCTATGATAATTTAAATGATTATAATCGTGTTTTTGGAGATTTAGCTAGACAAAGAATGAGCGGAAGAATAGCTATGTTTGTTAAAGCTCAGGCAGCATTATTAGCAGCTAGTCCTGCTTTTAGCAGTGGTAATTCAACTTCTTGGGCTGCAGCAGCAGATTATTCGGGAGAACTGTTGGAGCTTAATGGTGGAATTGCTGGTATTGATCCTAATGGATTAACTTGGTACAAAAATACTGCCGAAATTGAAGCGCTTGGTTCTGGTAAAAATACTAAAGAAGTGCTTTGGAGAACAGATATAGCAAATAGTAATAACCTAGAAGCGGATAATTTTCCTCCTTCGTTATATGGTAGAGGACGAGTTAATCCTACACAAAATTTAGTAGATGCTTTTCCTGCACTGAATGGTTATCCAATTTCTAATGCTTCTAGTAACTTTAATCCTGCTAATCCTTATGCTAACCGTGATCCACGTTTGAAACACTTTATATTAGTTAATCAAGATGTTGCAGGAGTAAGTTCTACAGTTATTACAACAGGAAGTTATGGTACTACAAATGATGCTTTGAATAGGGTAGAAACGTCTACTCGAACAGGGTATTATATGAAAAAACTGCTAAGACAAGATGTGAATTTAAATCCAAATTCAACAACGAATCAAAGACACTTTAGACCTCGTATGCGCTTTACTGAATTATATTTAATTTATGCAGAAGCGGCTAATGAAGCTTGGGGGCCTTTAGCTACTGGTAACTATGGTTTTTCTGCTTATGATGTTATAAAAGCCATTAGAAAAAGAGCAGGTATTACTCAACCAGATAATTATTTAGAGTCTATAAAATCAGATAAAGATGCTATGCGTCAATTAATTAGAAATGAGCGTAGATTAGAATTATGTTTTGAAGGTTACCGTTTTTGGGATTTACGCAGATGGAAATTAAGTTTAACAGAATCAGCTCAAGGAATGGACATACAAGGTACTACGGCTGCTCCAACTTATACAAGAATTCCTGCTGTAGAGAATAGAGTTTTTACAAATGATATGTATTATGGTCCAATTCCTTATAGTGAAACACTTAAATTTAATAAGTTGATTCAAAATAAAGGTTGGTAATGTTCATAACAATCCTGCACTATTTATTTTAATATAATATCAAAAAAAATGAAAAATAAGATATTTTTAATGTTGTCAATTTTATTTATCACCCTAACTTCTTGCTCAAATGAAGATGTGGTATTTGATAATTTTGATTATCAGTCTGTTTACTTTGCTTATCAATTTCCTGTAAGGACTATTACTTTGGGGGAGGATGTTTTTGACACATCTTTGGATAACGAGTATAAATGTAGAATAATGGCAACTTTGGGAGGTGTTTATCGAAATGATAAAGATGTTACCATTAATGTGGAAGTAGCTAATAATTTAACTTCAAATTTAGGATTTAAAGATTTAGGAAATAATATCCTGCCAATGCCAAGTAATTATTATACGTTATTGTCTGATAAAATTGTCATCTCAAAAGGAAATATTACTGGTGGAGTAGATGTTCAATTGACAGATGCTTTTTTTGCTGATCCACTTGCAATTAAAAAGAACTATGTTATCCCTGTAAAGATGACTAATGTAACGAATGCTGATACAATTTTATCTGGAAAAGCATTAATATCTAATCCTAATAGAGCCATAGCCGAACATTGGACAGTATCTCCAAAAGATTATATATTTTATGCTGTAAAGTATGTTAATCCTTGGGATGGATATTATTTGCGTAGAGGTAAAGATGTTATTGTTGGTAACAATGGTAATACAGCATTGAATAAAACTATTGTGAGACACCAAGCCTATGTTGAGAAAGATGAAGTATTTAAAATTAATACTTTATCACTTACTAATATAGATTTTCCAGTTGTATATAAAGATGCAGGAGGAAATAATATCAACTGCAAGTTAATACTAACTTTTGATAATTCAGGTAATTGTACCGTTACTTCTTCTAATCCTAGTTCGTATACGGCCATTGGAACAGGGAAATTCATAAAGAGAGGTGAAAAAAATAGTTGGGGAGCTAAAGACAGAGATGCTCTTTACCTTGATTATGCGGTTAATTTACCGGCTTTTAATGTAGCTACAAAAGACACGTTGGTATTAAGAGACAGAGGGGTAAAAGCTGAAACATTTACTCCAATTTTGAAGTAAATTATTATGATAATTTTTACATAAAAAAAATTAAATGATATGAAAAAAATATACAGAATTGTACCGCTTGCCATTATCATAATGGCTTTAGCATCTTGTACTGAATCACATCTTCTTTCCTATGATGTTGAGAAGCCTTTAACGATTGCCAATCAGGAAGAAATTAATGCTTATGCTGATTTAAAGACGTATGTTGACAGAACGGCTAATCCTAATTTTAAATTAGGATTAGGGATGAGTTTGTCTGATTACGTAAATAAAAATGTAATGTACAGATTAGCCAATAGAAATTTTGATGAAATTACTCTTGGGTATGAAATGAAGCATGGCGCAATAGTGAAAGCTGACGGAAGTCTTTCACTTGATAATGTCAATAAATTATTGGAAACAGCTAAGGAAGCTAATGTGTCTGTTTTTGGGCATACCCTTTGCTGGCATGCTAATCAAAATGCGACTTATTTGAATAAGTTAATAGCGCCAACCGTTCTTTCTACCACGGGACCTGGTTGGGATTTGATTATGCAAAATAATTTTGAGACCGATGATAGTTCAAATTATCAAGTAAATTCAAATGTTACAGTAAGTTATACTGCTGTTGGTCAGGGTGCAAATGGTTCAGGAAGAGCACTTAAATTGACAAATGCTAGTGTACGTACCAATGAATGGGATGCTCAGCTTTACATTAAGTTTTCTCCAGCTGTGCAAGTAGGGGAAAAGTACAAACTTACCATGGACGTACGTGCAGAAGTTACAGCCTCTTCTCCAACACAAGCTCAATTTAACCCAGGAGGTTACAGACATTGGGACTTCTTTGGATCCGTTCCTTATGCTACTACTTGGGCAACATACGTAAAGGAAATAACAGTTACCGAGCAAATGAAAGATTGTAATACCATTGCTTTCAATCTTGGAAAAACAGCTACTAGTTTTTATTATGATAATGTCAAAATTGAAAAGTATAATGCAACAGGTAGTATTCAAACACAAGAAAAAACTCCTCAACAAAAGAAAGCCATCATCGCTGAAGCCCTTGATAAATGGATAAAAGGTATGGTTACTAATTGTAAAACTTATGTAAAAGCCTGGGACGTTGTTAATGAGCCAATGTCAGATTGGCCAAATCAATTCGAGTTAAAAACAGGTGTTGGTAAAACCAATATGGCTGCTGATGAATTCTATTGGCAGGATTATTTAGGAAAAGATTATGCTGTGGAAGCGTTTAGACTGGCCAGACTATACGGAAATCCAAATGATATACTTTTTATCAACGATTACGGTCTTGAAGGAGGTGGTGATAAATGTGATGGTCTTATTCAGTATGTTAATTACATTGAAAGTAAAGGACAAACTGTTGATGGTATAGGTACTCAGATGCATGTAACCTTAGGTGAAACTACAATTGAGAGGATCAGAACAATGTTAACAAAATTAGCAGCAACGGGCAAACTCGTAAAAATATCGGAACTTGATATGGGAATCAAAGTGGGCGGAGTTACGGTAAAAACTCAAAATGTCACTTCTGACCAACTATTGCAGATGGCAGATTTTTACAAGCAGATAGTAGAAGCTTATTTTGACATTGTACCAGCTGCTCAGCGTTACGGTATTACTCAATGGGCAGCGACAGATAGTCCTGATAATTCATCATGGAGAGGTGGAGAACCTATCGGACTTTGGAATTCAAACTACAGTCGTAAACCTGCCTATGCTGGTTTTGCCGAAGGTCTTAAGTCTTCAAAATAAGCATAATAATAGTTTAAAATACGTTATTATTTAAGATCAATCTTTAATAACTAGTTTGAGTTTTCCCTTTGGGCGTACTTATTTTTTAATGACGTTCAAAGGGTTTATTAATTTTAAAATCAGTCAGAATGAAATTATATAAATTATTAAACATAGAAGTAGCTTTTTTACTTTTATTAATTGTTTCCTGTTCTAAAGATGATTCCCCTACTAAGGCTGAGCCAAAGAGTGAAGTGCCAGTTGAAGAAACAATTACTTGGCCATTGCCAACACCTAAATTGAAAGTGGAGGGTAAATATTTAAAAGATCCTTGTGGTAATATTATCAAATTACATGGAGTAGCTATGACACCGAGTCCTTGGTTTAATGGTGGTGCTGTTGGCGAATGGCGTTGGAATAATTATGATATCTCAGGATGTTTATACTATAATAAGGCTATTATGAATAAATTATCTGATCCTAAACAAGGTTGGTATCTAAATTATGTTAGATTACATATTGATCCTTATTGGACCAATAATTTAGGAGTTTCTGGAATTCAGGAAAATGATATTTCACAGTTTAATTTTGAGAGGTTTAAATCAGCAATAGATAATGTGATTCTACCACTTATTTCTTATGCGAAAACCAGAGGAATGTACATTATCCTCAGACCACCTGGAGTATGTCCTGAGGAGATTTCGGTAGGAGGCGCTTATCATGATTATTTAAAAATAGTTTGGGATTATATTTCCAAGCATCCCTCGTTAAAAAATGCTGATCATGTAATGTTTGAGTTAGCTAACGAACCTATCCGAATTAAACTTCCTAATGGGACAGTAGGTGCTAATACCCAAGCTCATTTTGATGAATTAAAATTATTTTTTCAGCCAATTGTTAATATGATTCGCACCAATGGCGCAAATAATATTCTTTGGATTCCAGGTTCGGGCTGGCAATCACAATATAAAGGTTATGCTGTAAATCCTATTGAAGGAGAAAATATTGGTTATGCAGTACACATTTATCCTGGTTATTGGGGAAAAGATAATAATGATCCAACTGTATTTAGGGCAAATTGGAATGAGAATATTAAACCCATCGCAGATAAAGCCCCTATTGCCATTACAGAAATTGATTGGGGGCCGGATAAATATGCTGTCTGGGGTAAAGGAGGTGTTACTGGAACGGCAGGAAGTTGGGGATTTGGGGCTAATTTCAAAGCCTTAACCGATGAATCAGCTAATGTTAGTTGGAATGTACTTTCACCTGAAAATTTAATTGATAAAGGAGCGATAAATGGTGGAATTGCTTATAATAATGATCCTCAAGCTTGTGCTAATCCAGTTTATAAATGGTTTAAAGAATATGCTAAGACTATGAAAATATGTAAATAGCATTTTAATAAGCACTTTTAAACATCACTTTTAAATTATTAAGATCGATTGTACAATGTATAATCGGTCTTTTTTTTTATGGAATACAGATTAATTTTTGGCAAAAAAAACCAGTGAAATTGCTTTCACTGGTATATAGCTGTATTAAATTTTTAATTTTAGATTATTTCAAAAATCTATTTTATAATTTTCCCAATGAAAATTATAGATTTTTATAGGCATTGATAGGAACAATAGTTCCATCTTCATTGTAGGTTATTTCAGTAACTTTTATAGATCTTAAATGAGTCACTCCTTTTGATAAACTTGAATCATGATAAAACAAGTACCATTTGCCTTCTACTTCACAAATAGAATGATGTGTAGTCCATCCCACTACTGGTTCTAAAATAATTCCTTGGTAGGTAAAAGGCCCATAAGGGGTATCACCTGTAGCATAGCAAATATAGTGTGAGTCACCTGTTGAATAGCTGAAATAATATTTTCCATTGTACTTATGTAGCCAAGGCCCTTCGAAAAAACGTCTTTCATTATCACCCGCTAGTAATTCATTACCGTTTTCATCTATAATTTTTATTGCTTTAGGGGTTTCAGCAAATTCTTTCATATCATCGGAAAGCAATGCAACAATAGGGCCTAATGCTTTTTCGTTTGAAGCAGGTTCTTCATTGGCCTCATCATAAATATTGTTTCTGTATTTTTGAAGTTGACCTCCCCAAATTCCTCCAAAATACATATAATATTTACCATCTTCATCTTCAAAAACGGCTGGATCAATACTATAACTCCCTTTTATTGCTTCTTTTTCAGGAATAAAAGGACCTATAGGAGAATCCCCAATCGCAACTCCTATTTGAAAAATTCCATTAGCTCTCTTGGCTGGGAAATAAAAATAGTATTTTCCATCTTTATGTGCAGCATCGGGAGCCCACATTTGGCGTTCGGCCCAAGGAACATCATTAACATGTAAGGCAACTCCATTGTCTTTAGCTTCTGCTGTTATTGAATCCATTGAAAAAACATGATAATCCTCCATTCCAAAATGGTCTCCGTTATCATTAAAAGGTATCCCTGCGTCTATGTCATGTGAAGGATAAATATAAATTTTCCCATTAAAGACATGCGCTGATGGGTCAGCGGTATAGATATGTGATACTAGTGGCTGCGATATAGAGTTTTTAACTAATTCTTTAAAATCTATATGTTCAATACTTTGTTCAGGCATGTTGTAACTATTTAATTAAATATTGTAATTAGTTTATTTTATTTTAATCTGTTTTGCTTTAAATCAGATTCAATTTGGATTTCCATTTTCTTATTGATTTCATAGAAAAACAATAAGCCCACACCAATCATAAAAGGAATTGCAGGAAAGATGCTTACTAATAATTTGATTCCATTTATAGCACTATCAACTTGATTAGTTGAATTAGGGACATAGTTAAAAATTCCTAGTAAAGAGGTTGTTAATGCTCCTCCAATACTAAGCCCCGCTTTTAATCCCACCATCATAGCCGAGAAAATTATAGCAGTAGCTCTACGATTGTTTTTCCACTCCGAATAATCGGCGACATCAGCAATCATAGCCCATAGTATAGGAATTGTTATTCCATAAAAGAAACCATGGAATATTTGAGAGAAAAACATCAAACTAACCGATTTAGGTGAAAAGAAATAAAAAGCAATGATGAATAAGGTTGAAATGAATAAAAACAGCCTAAATACATCTCTTTTTCCATATTTATCGGCTAATTTTTTAGACAATGTAATTCCAACAATCATAAATATAATCCCACCAGCATTAAATAAACCAAAACCTGCTGATATAGGATCATCACCAAAGTGATTTAATCCTACTGAAGAAAGAAAGTCTAAAATGGGTTGGATAAATCCCGCTAATTCTTTTTTATCGACATAGTTTTCAAAATAATACACATAGGAACCTCCTTTTAAAGCAAGTGTAATGAAAACAAGTGTCGTAAGGGCTAGCATAATAATCCAAGGCTTATTTTTTACTAAATCACCTAAGTCTTCTTTTAAGCTGGATTTTTGTTCAGGTTTTGGAACGATGCGTTCTTTGGTTGTAAAAAAGGTAATTAGAAGCATGATTGTTCCCACAATCGCTAGAATAGTCATTACTTTCTCAATACCTACCGCTTTGTCACCATTTCCGGCACTTTTGATGATTCCCAACATAAAAACTTGCACAAAAAACTGTGCAAACATTACTGCAACAAATCGATAAGAAGACAAACTATTTCGCTCACCCATATCTCCAGTTATTACACCACTTAAAGCAGAATAAGGAAGATTATTGGCTGCATAAAGCAATAATAAAAGTGAGTAAGTGATAATAGCATAAATTAATTTTCCTTGATAAGAAAAGTTAGGAGTTGTAAATGCTAATAAAGCAATTATTCCAAGCGGAATCGAAGTCCATAAAATCCAAGGTCTAAATTTACCCCATTTAGAGTGGGTACGATCTGCAATTGCTCCAACAATTGGGTTGAAAATAAAAGCGGCTATAAGTCCCACACTCAACATGATAATTGAAGAGTCAGTAGGTGATAAACCATATATATCAGTATAAAAATAGGCTAGGTAAGTCATTAGTGTTTGAAATACCAAATTGGCAGCTAAATCGCCTAAGCTGTATCCTATTTTTTCTTTAAGAGATAATTTTTGTGAAACTGTATTCATTTTAGTTGTTGGCTTTTTGCTTTAAATTTAAAACTTGGTAATAGGCTTTTTTAGGCTGAAAATTAATGTCAAATAATAAAGGATAATCGGTTCTTCCTCTGATAGGAAAATCGTTTAACCAAGATTGTTTGTCATTTACTCCCCAAAAGGTAACTCTGCTAATTTTGTCTTTGTGTTTTAAAAATAATTTAAAAATATCCTCATAGCGTTTAGCGAGTTTAACCTGCATAGAATCCGGAAGTGATTTAGGATAGGGATTCATTTTTGCATTGTTTTCAAATCGTTGACTGATTTCTGCTCCTTGTAAACCATAAGGACTTGGAAGTGCAGAAATATCTAATTCTGAAAATGCCACTTTTACTCCCAGAGCTGAAAAATCCAAAATAGTTTTTTCTATTTCTTCTAGTGTAGGTGTCTCTAAATGCCAATGTCCTTGTTCGCCAACTCCGTCAATTTTAGCACCGTTTTTTTTAAGTAATTGTACTAGTTTGACTGCTCCAGCTCTTTTTTTAGCATTACAAAGATTGTAATCGTTGTAATATAAGTCGACTTTTGGGTCTGCTTGAGCAGCTAATTTGAAGGCATCTACTAAAAATTGTTCGCCCACAGTTCTAAGAAACACAGACTTTCTATAAGTTCCATCTTCATTAAGGGCTTCATTAACCACATCCCATGAATCGATTTTTCCTTTGTATCGAGAAACAACGGTGCTAATATGGTCTTTCATAAAAGCTTTCATTTCGCTACTATCCTTAATTTGACTCATCCACGGAGCTAATTGGCTGTGCCAAATTAGTGTGTGTCCATGTACAAACATATTGTGTTTTTTTCCTAGCGCTACATATTTGTCAGTTAAAGCAAAATCAAAGTTACCCTTTGTAGGCTGTACAAACATCGATTTCATGATGTTTTCTGGAGTAATGCTGTTAAATTGCTTTACAATTAGTGCATTTTCAATTGGATTTTGTTCTAAAATTTGTGATTGACTAAGGGCTGTACCAATGTAAAAATCATTTTTGTAAGCATTTTTTAAGCTATCTTGTTCAGCAGTGCTTTTACTAATTTTAGTACAACTATTTAGTAAAAGTAGTGAAGTAGACAGTAGGAGTAAGGTTTTGGTTGGTTGTATCATAAATTTCGATTTTATTGATTTTTTTTTAGTTGTTTCCCGGTGCAAAAGGAAATTTTAATGACTTGAAATATTCTAAGCTTTGTGACGGTTTTTCAACTCCTTCAGGTAGTTCTTTTTGAGAATATTGTTTAAAATAAAGTAAACAGGCATCTCTCCACCATTTTGCTTCCTTATGTTGAATAGACAAAAGCATTTGTACTTCCTTAAATCGTACTTCATCAAGATAAGGTTCCATTTTGTCCCAGGTTTTTTGCATAGTTGCTACTTGATTTACCCCTTCTTGGTATTTATAGGCTAAAGCATTCCAAAGAGATTCTCCATTTTTTAATTGATAATCCCATGGCAAATGATGAAACCATAATAAATATTTTTCTGGGCAACTATTAACGTCATTGAATTGTTTGGCAAGTTCAGCCGAATATTGTGCTGTTGCATTACTACCTTTTGTTGTTCGGTCAAAACCTATCCCATTAGTATCCGCTTTATGATAGTAAACTGGATTCCACTCAGGACGGTTTAAATTGCTAACCCATGGACCTGGACCATAATGATGTCCTGTGTCCATGATGTGATGCAAACCAAGGGGTGTCATGTAATTAACTACAGCTTCTCTTGAGTCTAGCATCATTTTTTTTACTTCTGTAATAAATTGACTATTATTAGAAAAAGTCATGCGCAACCATTCTTCGGCAATTTCAGCGGAATCTAAATAAGGATTCCAAGCTAATCGCCCAAATCCATACCAATTAGCTTGACCAAAGGGATGCCCAGTCCAGTTAAGGTCACTCCCTATATTTGCAACTCCAGCGATGCCTGATAATTGATGATTATCGAGTGTTCCATCTACAATTTTAGCAACAGTAGCGCTTTTTCCTTTACTGTAGGTATCTTCTTCTAATGTTTCTTGGAATAATTTAGGTAGAAATACTAGGTGTGTACTAAAACCTAAATATTCTTGAGTAATTTGAAATTCCATCATTAAAGGTGTTTTTGGCATAGCACCAAATAGGGGATGAAATGGTTCTCTAGGTTGAAAATCTATAGCGCCGTTTTTAACTTGTACCATAACATTAGCTCTAAATTTTCCATCATAGGGAACAAATTCACTGTAAGCCTGCTTTGCTCTATCAGAAACATCATGCTCAGAATAAACAAAAGCCCTCCACATGACAATCCCACCAAAAGGGGCTACAGCATCGGCTAACATATTTGCACCGTCTACGTGATTACGACCATAATTTTGTGGACCAGGTTGTCCTTCAGAATTGGCTTTTACTAAAAACCCGCCAAAATCAGGGATAGATTTATAGATTTCCTTTGCTTTATTTTTCCACCATTGCTGTACTTCTGGATCCATAGGATCAGCTGTTTTTAGCTTCCCAATTTCTATAGGTGCCGAAAATCGCGCCGTTAGATATACCTTAATTCCGTAAGGTCTGAAGGTGTTTGCTAGCTCAGTTACTTTTTCCAGATATTGGGGAGTTAGTATCAGTGCATTGGCATTTACATTGTTTAAAACGGTACCATTAATACCTATCGACGCATTTGCTCTGGCATAATCAAGGTAGCGTTGGTCAATATAATCAGGTAAT
This sequence comes from Flavobacterium sp. GCM10022190, assembly GCF_042656445.1. Classification (NCBI taxonomy): domain Bacteria; kingdom Pseudomonadati; phylum Bacteroidota; class Flavobacteriia; order Flavobacteriales; family Flavobacteriaceae; genus Flavobacterium; species Flavobacterium sp. GCM10022190. The sequence goes on along the minus strand of NZ_JBHSOQ010000003.1, from coordinate 392,238 downwards.
TTTTGCCAATTCCATATTGAAGAACCGGCATATCCACGTTCAACAGACGCATTTAAATTATCCCAATGATTTAGGATTCGAAGTTTTGTTTTAGGTGCTTCAACAATATTTATATTTTGTATGCTTTGATTGGTTTGTAGGACTCTTAAAAAGTGAAAACTTCCATACAATAGTCCTACATCACTTTTGGCTGTTATAACAATTTGACTTTTATTATTTGTAGTGATTTTTTTGATGCAATAGCCTTCCTCGTTTATTTTATCAATATCCGCTTTGAGCTTTTGTTGTAATTCTTTATTTAAAGAGGAGAAGTTACCTAATACGAGATTATTTTCGAATGCATTTGTATTTTGTACCGTAATTTTTTTGCCTACTATTCCTTTTAACCCTTTTTGAAGTTCATCGGTTGCAATTTGAATTGTTTTACTGTTTCCTGTAACATTGATACTTTGAATACTTTTTAAATACTCCGATTGCAGTTTTGAGTTTTGAATTTGAGAATACTGAAGCCATAAATTATAGTCTGCTTGCGCAAAGACACCTTGAGTAAACACAAATATGAAAATACTTGCTAAGTGCTTGATTATATTTGGTGTAGCTATTAACTTTAATTTCATTGGTTTTATTCGTTTCGGTTCCTTTTTTATTAGTAGAAAAAAAAGGAAGGAGTTATAATTTTTTGATATACTTTCGAAAATATATTTGCAATCGGTTGCGTAAAAGTATAACTTTGTGTTATAATAAAAAAATTTTAGAGAATTTTTTTTGTTACAATAAAAAAAATAATACAAATCAATTAAAAATGTAAATTATGGCAAGATTTAAGAATGATTTTTTATGCGTGTTATTGCTGTTTGTAATTTTCTCAGTAAGAGGTCAAAATACAAATAAACAAATCGAATCATTTCCTTTTAATAACCCTAAATTGTCGGTTGATGCAAGGATAAAAGACTTGATTTCTCGATTAAGCTTGGAGGAGAAGATTGCTCAAATGATGAATAGCACTCCTGAAATCAAAAGATTAAATATCCCGCCATATGATTACTGGAATGAAGCCTTACATGGTGTAGGTCGTTCAGGAGTTGCCACCGTTTTTCCTCAAGCTATAGGATTAGGGGCTACATTTGATACTGATTTGGCGTTACGTGTTTCTACAGCAATTTCAGATGAGGCAAGAGCCATGTATAATGTTTATAAATCAAAAGGGAATTATTCAAGATATAGTGGTTTAACTTTTTGGACGCCTAATATCAATATTTTTAGAGACCCTAGATGGGGAAGAGGGCAAGAAACCTTTGGTGAAGATCCTTTTTTAACAGCGCAAATAGGGACTGCTTTTGTGAAAGGTTTGCAAGGCGATAATCCTAATTTTTTAAAAACTGCCGCTTGTGCTAAACACTTTGCTGTGCATAGCGGACCTGAGAAAGTTAGACATAGTTTCAATGCAGGTGCTACGCCTAAAGATTTATGGGAGACATATTTACCGGCATTTCAAGCATTAGTGGAAGCTAAGGTAGAATCGGTAATGTGTGCTTATAATAGTACTAATGGGGAACCTTGTTGTTCAAATAAATATTTAATTAGCGATGTTTTAAAAAAGCAATGGAATTTTAAAGGACATATCGTAACAGATTGTGGAGCTATTGAAGATTTTTATGTTACTAAAGATAAAGGAGGTCATGGTTTTTCTAAAGATGTTGCTGAAGCAGCAGCGCTAGTTGTTAAAAGTGGGGTTGGGTTAAATTGTGGTGATTCTTTTTATGCTTTATCTGATGCAGTTAAAAAAGGTTTTATCACTGAAAAAGAAATTGATGTTGAGCTAGCAAATTTACTTAGAACACGATTCAAACTTGGATTATTTGATCCAATGGGAAGTAATCCTTATGATGCTATTTCCTATCAAGTTGTGAATAGTCCTTCCCATAGAGCTTTATCTAAAGAAGTGGCTTTAAAGAGTATGGTTTTGTTAAAGAATAATGGCGTTTTACCGCTAAAGAATAATCTTCAAAGGTATTTTGTAACTGGACCAAATGCATCTAATATCGAGGTGCTTTTAGGAAATTATCATGGTATTAACCCAGAGATGGTTACCATTTTAGAGGGAATTACTGCTGCAATTAGTCCGGAGAGCCAATTAGAATATCGATTAGGAGCAATGCTTAATAAGCCTTCTATCAATCCTATTAACTATGCAACAGGAAATGCTAGAAGTAGTGATGTTACGATTGTAGTTTTAGGTGTTTCAAGTACCTTAGAAGGAGAAGAAGGAGATTCTATTGATTCGGACACAGCTGGAGACAGATTGGATTATGACTTGCCAAAAAATCAAATTGAATATTTGAGAGATTTAAGAAAGACCGCAGATAAGAATCCTGCTAATAAAAAACCAATTGTTGCTGTGGTAACAGGAGGCAGTCCAATGAATTTGTCAGAGGTTCAAGAATTTGCCGATGCAGTTTTGTTAGTATGGTATCCTGGTGAAGAAGGAGGAAATGCAGTTGCAGATGTTCTTTTTGGTAAAGTGGCACCATCGGGAAAATTACCTATAACATTTCCAAAATCGTTGAGTCAGTTGCCACCTTTTGAAGATTATTCAATGAAAGGCAGAACGTATAAATATATGAACGTAGATCCAATGTATCCTTTTGGTTTTGGATTAAGTTATACTACTTTTTCGTATAGTGATGCTTCAGTTTCGGCAAAAAGTATTTCTAAAAATGAATCAGTAGTAGTTTCGGTTAAAGTCACAAATACAGGAAAGCAAGCTGCCGAAGAGGTGGTTCAATTGTATATTTCGGATTTAAAAGCTTCGGTAGACGTACCTAATTTTCAATTGAATAACATGCAACGTATTTCATTAAATGTAGGAGAAACTAAAGAAGTACGTTTTACGTTAAGCCCTAAAGCCTTTGAATTGGTTAAAAACGATGGTACTAAAATCATAGAAGCAGGAGATTTTAAAATTTATATTGGTGGTTCTAGTCCAATGAAAAGGAGTTTTGAGTTAGGGGCTCCTCAAATGCAAGAGATTACTGTTTCTGTAAAATAAACAGATTATTTGGTTAAACAAAAAAACTCATTGAATGCATAAGCTACAATGAGTTTTTTTTTATGTAGGAAATTTGAAAATTAAATTCTTTTTGATGATTCTCTTACCAATACTTCAGTGTTTAAAAAAGTGATTTCTTTTACTTCATCTTTTTTCTTGGTTGATTTGATATTTTTCAAAATAATTTCGGCCGAAGCCTTTCCCATTTTGGAGGCTGGGTGAGATATTGTTGAGATATTGGGATCTATAATTTCTGAAATTGGGTCGTTGTTAAATCCTATAACGGCTATGTCTTGTGGGATTTTTAAACCTCTTTTTTTAGCTGTTTGAACAGCACTCACCGCAATAATATCTCCCGAGGCAAATATGCCATCAGGAATAGGGTTTAAGTCCAATAGTTTATTGCTTGCTTTAACACCGTCTTTGTAAGTTACCGATTTTAAATCTACAATAAGTTCTTCATCTACAGGAAGATTATGTTCTTTTAATGCGTCGATGTAGCCTCTTCTTCTTTCACTATATAGATTTCCAAACTCGGAACCAGCAGTAAGATGAGCTATACGAGTACAGCCTTGTTCAATAAGGTGTTTGGTCGCTTTATAACCAGCAGAATAGTTATCGATAATTACACGAAAGGTATTGAAGTTTTTAGGAACCCTATCCACAAAAACCAGTGGAATATTATTAGCTACAAATTGTTGAAAATGCGAAGTATCAGTGGTTTTCATGGCTAATGAACAAATAACCCCACTTACTCTACTGCTGTATAATGACTTAGCCATACTCACTTCTGCCTCGTAGGAGTCATTAGATTGCATGATGATAACGTTGTATCCAGATTTTTGAGCAGTAATTTCGATACCACTAATTAAAGAAGAAAGAAAGGGTTGTGTAACCGTAGGAATTAAAACCCCAATGGTTTGGGTTTTATTACCTCTTAATCCAGCTGCTAGCGAATTGGGAACATATCCCATTTCTTCGGCAACCATTTTTACTTTTTTTATGGTTTTTTCGCTTATTGAGGGATGATCTTTTAAAGCTCTGGAAATGGTAGAAGTTGCTAATTTTAATCTTTCAGCAATATCGTATATGGTGACATCTTTATTTTCTTCCATAGATTTGAATCAATTATAATCAAATATACATTTTTTAAAGGTAATTTTTCCTTTGCGATATTTTTAGTTTTTGTTGTATTTTTTTTTAATTTTGATATAATGCTATCCTAAACTTTTATTATTCTAAAAAAATCGTTCAAAGAAGTACTTAAATTTAGTACGATTTAAAACAAAAATACCAAAAAAAACAATCGATTGCTGTTATTTCTTTTCATAAAATAGAAATCGTACTATTTACAAAACAAAAAATCATTAAACTACTGAAAAACAGTATGTTTAAGGGTTTTATTTGTGACCTCTAAAACACAAATTTCAAATCATTTTCTACATGTTTTAAAGTAGTAGTTTGTTTTTAAATACAAGTTGTAATATAGTTTAAAATTTAAAAAGTAATTTTTGTACTTATTTACTTGAAATCATTTGTGTTGTATTAAAAAGTCAGATTCAGGTTAAAAAGTTGTATTTTTTTATACATTTGTGGTTAAAGCTAAAGTTTTTAATTTTCATCAAAATTGAAATAATTATCCCTTTAAAAATATATGGCTTAATTATATTATAATAAAGTAATATACTTTCAACTTTTTGACTCATTCGGTTTACTTAGATAAATATCTAAAATCACTTTGTAATTTTTTTTAAATTTTTGAAAATCTATGTTAAGAATAAATATCATAGCATCAATATTATTATTGAGTTATTTGTTTACTTCATGTAATTCCTCTAATGAAAAAACAGAAACCATTTCTATAGGTTTTTCACAATGCATAAATAATGATTTATGGAGAAAATCCATGGATCATGCTATGGAAGTCGAAGCATCCCTCCACCCAAATGTTAAGTTGACTATTTATAATTCCGATCGTAAAGTAAAAAAACAGATTGAGGATGTTGAGAAAATGATTGAACAAAATATGGACGTTATAATAGTTGCTCCATATGAATCTGATTCAATAATTCCTGTAATTGAGAAAGCAAATCGAAAAGGAATTCCTGTTATTGTTGTTGATAGAAAAGTAAATACCTTAAATTATGCAGCTTTTTTAGGAGCTGATAATGTTGAAGTAGGTAAACTTGCGGGTAAGCAAATCGTTTCTTTATCAAAAGGAAATGCAACAGTTGTTGAAATTAGAGGTGAAATAGAAACTAACCCTGGTATTGAGCGTAGTAAAGGTTTCAAACAAATTTTAGACAAATTTCCCGGTATACATAAAATAAGTATTGATGCTGATAATTTTAATACGCCTAACAGTAAGTTTGTCAAAATCTTAGATAGCTTACCTAAAATAGATTATGTTTTTGCATTCAACGATGTTATAGCTTATAATGCATGGAAAATAGCAAAAGAGCAAAAACCAAATAATAAAATTAAGTTTATTGGTGTTGACGGACTTAATGGCCCTAATGGCGGTTTGGAATTTGTAAAAGAAGGTGTTCTTGCAGGAACCATTTTATATCCTACTGGTGGTGCTGAAGCTATAAAATTAGCTTTAAAAATTATAAATAAAGAAATTGTTCCTAAAAATAACAAGCTCAATACTACATTAATTGATACTCTAAATGCAGAAATAATGAGTAGTCAATTTGATAAAATATCACTTCAACAATCTGATATTGAAAATCAACAACACTTTATTAAAGAACAATTAGAAAAATATAGTAGTCAGAGTACTCTTTTAAAGGCTCTAATTGTTTTGAGTCTTATTATCTTTTTATTTGCTGTCCATAGTATCTATTCCCGAATAATAATAAGTAAGAAAAAGAAAGAACTTGAAGTCACAAATGCTAAAATTATTAGTCAGCGAAATGAAATTGAAAACTTTGCTGAAGAAATAAAAAGAAGAAATGAGATAAGACTCAATTTTTTCACCGGGCTTTCGCATGAATTTAAAACTCCATTAACCTTAATCATGAGTTCAACAGAATCCTTGATTGAAGATGATAAAATTAAAGATTCAAAGCTTATTGATGAAGTAAAATTAATCTACAAAAACTCTAATCGCTTATTGCGATTAATCAATCAATTATTGGATTTTAGAAAAGTTGAAGAACAAAAATTTACATTAAGAGCCTCGAATACAAAAATTTATGAATTCACCAATGAAGTTATGACTAATTTCAAAGGAGAGGCAACACGCAGAAATATTGAATTTCAACTTAATTGTAAGAATAAAAATTTAGAGTTGTTTATTGATAGAGGATTAATGGATAAAGTTTATTTTAATTTACTTTCCAATGCGTTTAAATTTACTCCCGATAATGGCAAAATAAACATTACTATAATTGAAAATCAAGATAACACAGTTAAAATAAGTTTTAAAGATTCTGGAATTGGTATACCAGATGATGAAATATCAAATGTTTTTAAACCCTTTTTTAGAGCCTCAAATAACAACAAAAACAGTTCAGGAATTGGACTGCATTTATCAAAAGAATTTATTTTATTACATCAGGGGAAAATGGATATTAAATCCAAACAAGGAAGTGAATTTATCATCACATTATTAAAAGGGAATAAACATTTGAAACCATCTGAAATTATTCAAAATGTGGATAATTTAAAATTAAGTCAAAATTTAATCACAGATAATTTAGAACCTGAATTTGATTTGAAAGATTTTAATATGGTTACAGATTCAGAAAAGCACACTATTTTATTAGTAGAAGATAACAATGATTTAGTTTCCTTTTTGCAATCAAAATTATCGCATGAATATATGGTTTATAGTTCAGATGGGAGTGATGCAGTTGAAAAAGCCATGGATATTGTTCCTGATATCATTATATGTGATATTAATTTAGTGGATAAGGATGGCTATGAAATAAGTAAAGTGTTAAAAAAGGATTTACGTACCTCACATATTCCTATAATTATATTAACGGCACAAAGTAATAAAGAATCTATTTTGAAAGGGTTACAGAGTGGTGTAGATCAATACTTGACTAAGCCTTTCAGTCTATCAATTTTGAAACAATCTATCTCAAGTTTGCTTTTTAACAGAGAAAAACTTAGATACTATTATACTAATAACATTTATCGCGTAGAACCCGAATCAAAATTTGGCAACCAGGAACAGACTTTTATTACAAAAATGAATGAAATCATTACGAGTAATGTTGAAAATCCTAAATTTTCGGTAGAGGATTTAGCCGACAAAATGAATGTATCAAGAGTTCAATTATATAGAAAGGTAAAAGCAATAATAGGAATTAACATTAGTGATCATATTAATAATATTAAATTAGAAAAAGCTGCCGAGCTTTTGAAGTCTAATGAAATGAACATTTCAGAGATTGCCTATTCACTTGGATTCTCTTCTCCAAATTACTTTTCTACTGCTTTTAAGAATAAATTTGGAATTTCACCTAAAGAATACAAATCATCATTATAAGAACATATAAAAACAAACCTATTTAAGGTAACAATTTTATACTTAAAGTAACAAAATCGAAACTATAAGGATTTCGTTGATAGTTTATATTAATGTAAATCCTTTGAAAACAAAGAGTTTGTACTTGAAATATCAAACCAATATTAATTACAGAAATAAATTGTAACATCATTAAAAATAAGTTGCTTTTTTTACGAATATCTTAGCAAAACATTTTTAATACATGTACAATGAATAAGATACTACTTTGGTCTGTTACTGCTGCACTGGCAGGTTTTCTTTTCGGTTTTGATACCGTTGTTATTTCTGGCGCTGATAAACAACTACAGCAACTTTGGCATTCTTCTGATGCATTTCATGGAACTGTAGTTATGGCAATGGCGTTATGGGGTACCGTTATAGGTGCTATTTTTGGAGGAGTTCCTACTAATAAAATTGGTCGTAAAAAAACTTTATTTTGGATTGGAATTTTGTATTTCATTTCAGCTGTTGGAGCCGCTTTTGCTAATGATCCATATGTTTTTGCTGCATTCAGATTTATAGGAGGTTTAGGTGTTGGAGCTTCAACAATAGCGGCACCTGCTTATGTTTCCGAAATTGCACCAGCTGATAAACGCGGACGTTTGGTTGCTCTGTATCAGTTTAATATTGTTTTAGGTATTTTAATTGCTTTTGTTTCCAATTATTTCTTGAAAGATATAGGTGAAAATGCCTGGCGATGGATGGTGGGTGTTCAAGCTATCCCTTCTTTTATTTACATACTTTTTATAATTACAATTCCTGAAAGTCCAAGATGGTTATTGTCCCGAAATAGAGATGATGAAGCTAAAAAAGTTTTATTTGAAATTGATCCTAAAGCAAGTATTAAAGACTTAATGGATGATTCAAGAGAAAATGGTGTAACAAAGCATGAAAATATCTTCATGAAAAAGTATCGTTTCCCATTATTGCTCGCTTTTTTAATCGCTTTCTTTAATCAATTTTCTGGAATTAACGCCTTTTTATATTATGCTCCAAGAATTTTTGAAGAAGCAGGATTAGGTCAAAACACAGCCTTGTTGAGTAGTATAGGAATCGGAATAACAAACCTTATTTTTACTCTAGTAGGTGTTTCATTAATAGATAAATTAGGAAGAAAAGTATTGATGTATATTGGTTCAGTGGGTTATATCATTTCATTGGGCTTGGTTTCAGCAGCTTTTTATTTTAATTGGGGAGGTTTGTCTGTTCCTATTTTTCTTTTCTTATTCATTGCATCACATGCTATAGGTCAAGGGGCTGTAATTTGGGTATTTATTTCTGAAATTTTTCCTAACCATATTCGTGCATCGGGACAGGCATTTGGGAGTTCTGTACATTGGGTTTTGGCAGCAATAATTCCTTCTTTAATACCGATGTTATTCTCTGAAATTGGCCCATCAATTGTATTTTTAATATTTACCTTAATGATGGTTTTACAACTACTTTTTGTAATGTTTTTAATGCCCGAAACTAAAGGAATTTCTCTAGAAATATTAAGTGAAAATTTAACTAATAAAAATGTCAACAAAAATGAAATTAAAGAAACATCGACTGCTGATATTTTGTAGTTCTCTAATTCTGACTTTAGGAAGTTGTAAAAATTCATCAGGTATAGCGCAAAAGTTAATTGATAAGACAATTACTGAAGAAGAAATAATGTACCGACCAAATTTTCATTTCACTCCTCAAAAAGGATGGATGAATGATCCAAACGGAATGTTTTTCTTAGACGGAACCTATCATTTGTATTATCAATATTATCCTGATGGGAATATTTGGGGGCCTATGCACTGGGGGCATGCTACAAGTAAAGATATGATTCAATGGAAAGAGCAAGCAATAGCTATTTATCCTGATAACAACAAATACATATTTTCAGGAAGCGCTGTTGTTGATACAAATAATACTTCGGGTTTTAAAAATGGAAAATCGACTCCTATTGTGGCAATATATACTTTACATGATATGGACAAGGAAAAAGAAGGAAAGATAGATACAGAACAACAGGATATTGCTTTTTCTAACGATAATGGTTTTACCTGGCAAAAATTTGATGAGGGCAATCCAGTAATTAAAAATCCAGAAATTCGAGATTTTCGTGATCCTAAAGTAACATGGGATGAAGTACATAAGCAATGGATAATGGTTCTAGCTGCACAAAATAAAGTGCAGTTTTATAAATCGTCAAATCTTATAAATTGGGAATTTATTTCTGATTTTGGAAATAACATCGGAGCTCATGGAGGTACTTGGGAATGTCCTGATTTTTTTGAAATGAAAGTAGAAGGTTCTAATGAAACCAAATGGGTCTTGATTCAAAGTTTAAATCCAGGTGGTGCAAATGGTGGTTCCGGAACGCAATATTTTATAGGTGATTTTGACGGAACTCATTTTGTATTAGATTCTAATTTTTCAAAAAAAGTAAAAAATGGACAAGCAGTATGGATTGACTACGGAAAAGACAATTATGCGGGAGTAACTTGGAACAATATTCCGAGTACTGATGGACGAAAACTATTTATTGGATGGATGTCTAATTGGAATTATTCACAGCAGGTTCCCACATTTGGTTGGAGAGGAAGTACAACTATTGCTCGTGAAATTCGATTAATTAATAAATCGAATAACTATTATTTAGTAAGTAATCCTGTTAAGGAACTCAATAACTATATTTCAAAAACAATTAAAAAGAAAAGCCTAATTGATAAAGAAAAAGTAGTTATAGTAAAACCGAAAGAAATTGATTTAACTCAAGCTATCATAGAATTCAATTTGAAAAATATTAAAGAAGATAACTATCAATTTACTCTTTCAAATGAAATTGGAGAGCACCTTACTTTTGGAATAAATACAGTAGACAACTACCTTTTTATTGATCGTTCTATATCGGGTAAAATTGATTTTTCAGAAAAATTTGCTTCCTCAATTAGTAAAGCAACCATAGATAGAAATCAAAAAGAGGCCACATTTAAAATTATATTAGACAAAACATCTATCGAATTATTTTATAACAACGGTGAAAAAGTAATGACCGAAATATTTTTTCCCAATAAACCTTTTATTACTCTTTCTGCTTCTTCGAAAGAAGGAATTGTATTGAGTACTATTTTAATAAACCAACTAAAAACTAACCAAAAAAATTAATGTATGAAAAGTAGAATTTTATTTTTTCTGTTTCTCTTTCTTCCTCTGATTATAAACGCTCAGGAAGTAGGAATTAAAGGAAAGGTACTCTCATCAGATGATGGATTACCATTACCAGGAGCCACAATTCAAATTTCTGGGACAAACATAAGTACAACAACAGATCTGGATGGTGAATTTACATTATCAAAAGTAAATTCAGACGCGACTCTTGTTGCTTCTTTTATTGGATATGCTACTCAATGGATTCAAGTAAAAGATCAAAAAAATATCACTATCACATTGAGATTGGATGACAATAAACTTAATGAGGTAGTTGTAACAGGATATTCTGCTCAAAAGAAAAGTGATATTACTGGAGCCGTTGCTGTTGTAGACATGAAGGATTTAATGAAACAAACGGAACCCAATCCAATAAAAGCTTTACAAGGAAGAGTTTCTGGTGTAAAAATTTCTTCAGATGGTTCTCCTAGTGGAGGAAATACTAAAATTGTGATTCGTGGTGTAGGTACATTAAATAATACAGATCCTTTGTATGTAATTGATGGAATGCCAACAAAATCAGGAATGCATGAATTGAATCCTAATGATATTGAATCTATTCAAGTTTTAAAAGATGCTTCTTCTGCCAGTATTTATGGTTCTCGTGCTTCTAATGGAGTAATTATTATTACGACCAAAAAAGGAAAAGCAGGTAAAATGAGAATTAACTTCAGTTCATATGCTTCTTTCTCTGATTACGCTAGAAAATTAAGTGTAATGAATACGGAGCAATTTGGAAAAGCACTTTGGCAAGCAAATATCAATGATGGTTTAAATCCTAATAACAATAATTTACGTTACCAATTTGATTGGTCAGTTGTTGATAATAAACCACAATTAAATAAAATATTAGTACCTGAATATTTGGACACCAATCAAACTTTGAAATCATCAAATACCGATTGGTATGATGCCATTTCTCAAACTGGTGTAGCTAATTCCTATGATCTATCTGTTTCTAATGCTTCTGAAAAAGGAAACTATGTTTTTTCATTAGGATATTATGGTAATAAAGGTGTTGTGAAAACAACTGACTTTGAACGAATTTCTGCCAGAATGAATAGCTCTTATAAATATTTTGATGATAAATTGGTAATAGGTGAAAATTTTACTTTGAACCGCACTAATGAAGTGACTGATCCAGGTGTTTTAGATCCAGCTCTTCGAGCTTTACCCTTAATTCCTGTTCGTACAGTTGATGGAAAAGGATGGGGAGGTCCTGTGGGAGGAATGAACGACAGACAAAATCCTGTTCGCCTTTTAGAATACAATAAAGACAATAAATACGATTATTTGCGTCTATTTGGAAATATGTATGCCGATTTAGAATTGATGAAAAATTTACACATCAAATCAAGTTTTGGTATTGATTATGGTTTTTATAAAAAGAGAAATCTACAAAGAAGTTACCAATCGGGTTATTTGCAAAATGATCAAACATCTGTTACTATCGATCAGTCTGTAAGTGATAAATGGACATGGACGAATACTGCTGCTTACAATTTAAATTTTGGTAAAAATACTTTGAATTTAATTGCAGGTACCGAAATGTATAAAGAAGTATTTGACAATACTACATTACGTAAAAACGACTTTTTAATTGAAACTCCTGATTATATGTATCCAGATGCAGGTACTGGAGAATCTTTTACTAGTGGTACATCAACTTCTTATACGTTACTATCATATTTTGGAAAAGCCGATTATGAATTTGATCAACGTTATTTGCTTTCAGCTACTATTCGTCGTGATGGTTCTTCTCGTTTTGGTAAAAACAATCAATTTGGAGTTTTTCCAGCAGTTTCTGCAGGTTGGAGAATTAGCAATGAAAATTTTATCAAAGATAAAGCTCCTGTATTTTCAGATTTAAAATTGAGAGCCGGTTGGGGACAAACTGGAAATCAGGAAATAAGTAACACTGCAATTTATTCTCTTTATTTGGCTAGTTATGCAGGAGGAAGTCCTACATGGGCTACTTCTTTTGGAACAGCTTATGATATTGCAGGAAACGGAAATGGTTTATTACCATCTGGTTTTATTGCTACTCAAGCAGGTAATGATGATTTAAAATGGGAAACAACTACACAAACCAACGTTGGTTTAGATTTTGGATTATTCAATCAAAAATTAAACGGTTCGGTTGATTATTATATCAAGAAAACAAAAGATATTTTGGTTTTACCTCCTTATCTAGGAGTAATTGGTGAAGGAGGAAATCGTTGGTTAAATGGTGCTTCGATGGAAAACCAAGGATGGGAATTTTCATTGGGTTATCATGATGAAACTTCATTTGGTTTGAAATATGATATTACGGCCAATTTATCGACTAACAAAAATAAAATCACTCAATTACCTGATGAAGTTAAAAACAACTATGGTGGTGACGGATTAAACGATAATATATTAGGACGTCCTATCAATTCCATGTACGGTTATGTTGCTGATGGGCTATTTAGAACTCAAGATGAGGTTGATCTAGCAGCAGAGCAACCAGGAAAAGGGCTTGGTCGTATTCGATTTAAAGATTTAAATGGAGATGGAGAGATTACGGATAAAGACAGAACATGGATTGGAAATCCAAATCCAGGATTACTTTACGGAATCAATGTAGGTCTAAGCTATAAGAATTTTGATTTTTCAACTTTTTGGGAAGGAGTAAGTAATGTAGATGTAATCAACTTTACAAAATACCAAACTGATTTTTGGAGTGTTGATGATGTGGGATCTAATAAAGGAACCCGTTTATTAAATGCATGGTCATTGGATAATCCAAACTCTACGATTCCAGCCTTAACTACTAATGATAAAAATGGAGAGTCTAGATTTTCATCTTATTATGTAGAAAATGGAAACTATTTAAAACTTCGTGTGCTTCAATTAGGGTATAATTTTCCAAAAGATTTACTTAAAAAATTAACCTTAGAGAGTTTTAGATTTTACATCAGTGGTCAAAATTTACTAATTATTGATGCTAAGAACTTTACAGGTGTTGATCCTGAAAATGCCGGATTTGGCTATCCACAACCAACCACTTTTACAGCTGGTTTTAATTTCACATTTTAATTAAAGATTAATTCAAAAACATGAAAAAGTTACTATATATATCTGTTTTATTAGTAGTAGGGACATTTACTTCCTGTTCTGATTTTCTTGATAATCAGCCACGCGGTGTTTTATCAGAAAGTGATATTGTTACCCCACAATCAATAGAGGGTTTTATGAATGCCGCTTATGCACAATTAGGAAATGATCATTATGATTCACCATACAGTTTATGGCCATTTGGGAATGTGCGTTCGGATGATGCTTATAAAGGCGGTAGTGGAACTAATGATATTCAAAATTTTCACTTTTTTGAAGTTTCTAATAATATCCGAACCGATTTTGGAGAGTTAGATTCCTTTTGGTACATCAGTTATGTAGGGGTTTCCAGAGTTAATAAAGCCCTAAAAGCATTGGAACAAATCTCTGAAGCTGAATATCCTTTAAAAAATACCAGAATTGCCGAAATGCGTTTTCTAAGAGGTCATTTTTATTTCATGCTAAAAATTATGTTTAGAAATGTCCCTTATATTACTGAAGATATTCCAGTTGAGGAATACAAAACTATTTCTAATAATGCACTTACTAATGAACAATTATGGGATAAGATTGCTGAAGATTTTCAAGCTGCAGCTACTGCATTACCTGAGACTCAACCTCAAGTAGGACGTGCAACAAAAAAAGCAGCTTACGCTTATTTAGCTAAAACTCGTTTGTATCAGGCTTATACTCAAGATGAAACCTATGCTGTAACAGGCGTGAATCAACAACATCTACAACAAGTAATTGAAGCTACTGACAAAGTAATTGGAAAAGCTAGTTTAGAACCTGATTTTTCTAATAACTTTTTACCGGGAAGTTACGAAAATGGCCCTGAAGCGCTTTTTTCAATTCAATTTTCTGATAATGACGGGACTTTATATGGAAGATTAAATTTTTCGGATGTGCTTTCAACTCCTCAAGGCTTAGGTTGTTGTGATTTTCACAAACCTAGTCAAAATTTAGTGAATGCTTTTAAAACAGCTGCTAATGGACTTCCTGAATTTGATACGTATAATAATTCAGATTTTGATTATAAAAACATTGATGCTAACACGGTTGATCCTAGATTGTATCATACAGTAGCTTTACCAGGTTTGCCCTATAAATACGATCCGGAATTTTTATATGTTGAGGCTTGGAATCGTTCTCCTGGAACTTATGGCTATTATGCTTCTTTAAAAGAAAATGTTGCTCCAAGTTGTTCTTGTGTGGTTAATATTGACCCTTTTTATGGTAATTCAAAAAACAGAATTCAAATTCGTTATGCGGATGTAATTTTAATGAGAGCGGAAGCTTTAATTGAATTAGGAAGACAAACTGAAGCTTTACCTTTAATTAATGATATTAGAAAAAGAGCATCAGAAAGTACCGGAAGACTTACTTATGTAAGCAATTTCAAAATTAGTTTATATGAGGATGGAGTTAATTGCAATTGGACACAGGATTTTGCCCGCAAAGCTTTACGTTGGGAAAGAAGATTAGAATTTGCAATGGAAGGTAGCCGCTTTTTTGATTTAGTGAGATGGGGAATTACAGATGAGGTAATGAATGCTTTTTATGATAAAGAAAAAACAAAACGAAGCTATTATCAAGATGCTTTTTTTGATGCTCATAAAGAAGAATATTGCCCAATTCCGTTGAAGCAAATTAATTTCAGCCAAGGTTTATACAAACAAAATAAAGGATATTAATTCATAACAAATATCAAAATGAAAAAAATTATAGTTAAGAATTGGACAAAATTGTCCTTGATATTTGCATTGTTCTTAGTGTTTACATCATGTGAAAATAGCTTTGATAGTGCAAATCTTGAACTAAACTCACCATCGGATGTTAATACTTTTAAAATTAATGGTGTTGCAGGTGAAATAGACCAAAAATTAGGAAAAATTACAGTGACTTTACCATATGGATCGGAGATAACTGCAGTTACTCCTGAGGTAATTTTGGAAGATGGAGCAACTTCAAATTTAAATACAAGTACACCGATTAATTTTTCAAGTGCTATTAAATTTCGAGTTATAAATGGTAACTTATATAAAGATTATACGGTTTCAGTTGTTGTATTAAGTCCAATAAAGAGTTTTAAAATTAATGGTGTTTCTGCTACTATCAATGATGTAAATAAAACTATTTCAATGGTACTTCCTGAAAATACTAATTTAACATCTTTAAATCCAGTTATTGAATTGACTCAAGGAGTATCTATATCTCCAAGTTCGGGTTCAACGATTGATTTTTCAAAACCAGTAACTTTTGTTATTACAGCTAATGGAAAATCGGTTAATTATACAGCTAATGTTGGAGTTCCGGTAACAGGCTTAGTTGTTGCTTTTATAGGAACTGCAGCCACAAGAAGTCAAATTACAAATATGGATGAGGTAACTGCTTCTAATTGGTTGTTTGAAAACTTTAATGGAGCTAAATATATTTCTTTTGATGAAATTGTTAATGGTGCGAGTTTGAGCGGCATAGATGTAATATGGTGGCACTTTGATTCAGCTACTAATTTACCTTCTGTTGCTTATAACCCAACTGTTACAACAGCTCTTAAAAATTACAGAGCAAACGGAGGTAATTTATTATTAACCACATTTGCTTCACAATATGTAGATGCTTTAGGTATTGTACCTTCTGGCAAAGGTCCTAATAATGTTTTTGGAGATTTTCTACCTAATGGTTTTGTAGATGGAAATTCTTGGGGTATGTCATTTGTAGGACATGAAAGCCACCCTATTTTTAATGGCTTAGTAACTTTTGAACCAGGTAAGGCCAATTTATTACAAAGTGGAACTTTTAGATTGAATCATACAGCATGGTGGTTTTTACCTGAATGGGGAGGTTATGTAAACGGTGAAGGTTGGAGAAACCAAACAGGAGGTATTAACCTTGCAAGTGAATCATGGGATAATGCATTAAATGGTAGAGTTACCATTGCAGAATGGCCTAATACAGGAACAGATAAAAATGTTGTTGTGATTTCTATGGGAGCTTATGATTGGTATAATGAAGCTAATAGTAATGGTGTTCCAAGTCAAGCAAATGAATTTATTACAAATATTAAGACCTTGACTCAAAATAGTATTAACTATTTAGCAGGTAAATAATTCAATTAAAATCAATACAATGAAAACTAAAAATATAATAACATTTGCGTCCATTTTTTTTTCATTATTATCTTGTAGTCAAGATGATAATTATATCGGAGGCTCAATTACGGGAGGAGATTCAACAATAACTGATATTTATCCCATTCCTCCATCATTATGGATTGATGGAGGAACAGAGCCCTATTATAGTGCAGGTTATACAGGTGATATTATGCCTTTTTTTGACAATGGTAAATTTCACATTTATTTCCTTCATGATGCCAAAAACAAACCGGATGGTAAAGGATTTCATGATATTCATGAGTTTTTAAGTACCGATTTAGCCCATTTTACCTATAAAGGTCAAATGATCCCTTATGGAAATACAACTCAAGCTGATTTTGGAGTTGGAACAGGTTCGGTAGTAAAAGTAGGTAATACCTATTATTTTTATTACACAGGTCACAATGGAATCCCCGCTTTTTTAGAATCCAATCCAAGAGAAAGTGTTTTATGCGCAACAAGTACAGATTTAAAGAATTGGACTAAAGTCTCCACTTTTAAAATAACGGCTCCAGCAGGTTATTATAATTATGACTTTAGGGATCCTCATGTGTTTTTTAATTCAGAATTGAATAAATATTCAATGTTAGTAAGTACACAAACGGAACCAGGTAGAAAAGCGGTTTTATTACATTTTACAACAGCTGATCCTGCATCGGGAAATTGGACAGTTCAAGCTCCGATTTACACTACAACTCCTCAAGAAAATTATTTAATGATGGAGTGTGCGGATGTCTTTAAAATGGGTAATTATTGGTACTTATTTTTCTCAGAAAACTGGAGTGGAGCTAAAGGAACGCATTATAGAATGGCAACTTCTCTAAATGGTCCTTGGATTACACCACAAAACGATCGAATTGATGGAGAATATTTTTATGCCGGAAAAACAGCTTCAGATGGAAATAAAAGATATGTTTTTGGATGGAATGCCAGAAAATCACCTGAGAATGATTTAGGTAATAAAGATTGGGCAGGAAATATGGTTATCCATGAATTAGTTCAAAATTCAGATGGAACTTTAGGTACTCAAGCACCACAATCAGTTAAAAACTTTTTTGGTAAAAATATTGCAATTGAGTCTACAGCAACCGAAGGAAATGTGAATTTTAGTAACAATACTTATACCTTAACAAGTACTTCAGATAAAGCAATGGTAACATTTAAACCTATTGGAAAAAGAGCAAAAATAAATGGAGAAGTTACATTAACAAATTCAACAGGTGTTTCAGGATTTGTTTTTCATACAAATAGTACAGGTGGCTACTATAAAATTGTAATGGATGTTACTAATGATGCTATTATTGGATATAATTCGGCTTCACAAGAAACAACAAGAATTCCATTTGATTTACAAGCGAATACCAAGTATAATGTTGAAATCATTTCTGAAGGAAGTGTAGTGGTATTTTATATTAATGGAAAAGTGGCTTTAACCAATCGTATTTACGGAAGAGAAAAGTACAGTTGGGGAATTTTAGCTCAAGGACAAAATTGTACTGTTTCACAACTTCAGGTTGTGCAACCTGAATAGAAATTTATAAAAAAGATTAAAATGAACGATGAAAAGAAGCTAAAGGCAGTATGCTTTGGAGAAGTGTTATGGGATGAATTCCCAACACATAAAAAGATTGGTGGAGCTCCTTTAAATGTAGCCTTAAGAATGAATTCTTTAGGAGCAGCAACTTCGATAATTAGTAAAATAGGCAATGATGAAAATGGAGAACAAATTGTCAAGTATATTGAAGATCACAAAGTAAATTCAGAATTAATTCAAATTGATAATGATTATAAAACAGGAGTTGTTCATGTAATGATTAATGAAAAGGGTAATGCGTCCTATGATATTCATTATCCTTCTGCATGGGATAAAATAGTTATCAATGATCAAATGATAGAAAGTATTAGTGATGCCGATGCTTTTATTTTTGGTAGCCTAGTTTGTAGAGATGAGGTATCAAGGCAAACTTTAATGACTCTTTTAGATAAAGCAAACTATAAAATTTTAGATGCCAATTTAAGAGCTCCTTACTATACTTTAGATATCTTGATTGAATTAATGAATAAAGCCGATTTTATAAAATTAAATGATGAGGAGTTAGTTGAAATTAGTAAAAAAATAAACTCTCCTTATAATTCCTTTGAACAAAATATAAAGTTTATTTCTGAAATGACTAATACACAGCAGATTTGTGTAACGAAAGGTCCTTTTGGAGCAGTATTGTACAATAATGGTAAGTTTTATTATAACAGCGGATATTTTGTAGATGTAGTTGATACTGTTGGGGCAGGAGATTCCTTTTTGGCAACTCTAATTATTAGATTGTTGAAAGGTAAATCTCCACAGAAATCTTTAAATTATGCCTGTGCTATTGGTGCTTTGGTTGCTGCTAGTGAAGGAGCAAATCCAACTATTTCTATTTCGCAACTAAAAAAGTTCATGAATATTTAGCAATTTAAAAGGGGAAAAGCGATTGATTATTCTTGAGCAATATGTCCAAATGTTGTCGCTATATTAGGAGTAAATCCTTTTTTACCTTGACTTACTGAGTTTTTATTATCAAGTATAAAAGTGTAACAACTTTTCAAGAGCCTGTAATTTAGCAGGCTCTTGATTTTACAAAGGTATTTATCATAATAGTCTTAGTTGTATTAAAGAAACTTTATTTTAAAATCATCATCAACTTTCTAATTCTTCGTCAATATGTATGCTACAATTGACTAAAATCAATCTCTTATTTATTACTAAACCACAGTTTGTTCCATAATTATTACGGAATGAATTACTAATGGATTAGAGATTAGTTTGGTCATTTTCAATTTCATTTTAATTATTTCACTAGTAACCAAAACCAATTTAATTATATGAAAATTATTTATTTATTTCCTAAAGTAATCACTCTAGGCGTAATTGCTTGTATCCTAAACGGATGTAGCGCTGAATCCTTAAAAGAAGCATCAAAGGATTTTGAAACAGCCTCTTTAATTTCCTCAACTCTTAGTTGTGATGCTCAGGCAGAACAAACCGACTATAGTATTTATAGAATGGTTTCAGATGGTAATAGGATAGGTGATGTTATGCCTTATTATGACGCTAACACAAGTTCTTTTTATGTTTATTATCTAAAAGACATTTGGAATGATGCCATTAATAAAAGGCATCCCTGGTATGGATTTAAAACAACCGATTTTTATTCCTATTCAGAACTTTCAGCAGGTGAAATTTTGAGTTGTAATTCAGATGGTTGTTCTCAAAACTTTGCTTTAGGTACTGGAAATATCATAAAGAGTGGAAGTAAATATTATGCTTTTTATACAGGTCATAATCCAAATTATCCCTCTTCTTGTGTAAGTAAAAAAGAAGGGATTATGTTAGCAACGTCATCGAAGTTAAATACAAATTTCACGCATAATACTTTTTTCACGACTATTTATCCACCAGTAGGACAGGGTTTTGATGAGAATGATAATTTTAGGGATCCTTATGTTTTATGGGATGCAACATCATCTCAATATATCATGCTTGTTTCGGCAAGAAAAAATGTTAGTGGAACTTGGAAGGGAGTCATAGCTAAATATACGTCAACTAATTTGATGAATTGGAGTTATCAGGGTGTCCTTTATGATGGTGGTATGCAAAGTTTTTTTATGATGGAAACTCCCGAAGTATTTAAAATGGGTAGTACCTATTATCTTATTTTTTCTGATATCGACAGTAAATATTTATATTACAGAAAAAGCAGTTCAATAAATGGTCCTTGGACTTTACCATCAGGTTCAGACCGATTTGATGGTAAAGGATTTTATGCAGCAAAAACTGCAACAAATGGGATTGACAGGTATATTTTTGCCTGGACTAATATTTTGACGGGTAATACAGATTCTGGTTCATGGGGTTGGGGAGGAAACCTAGCAGTACATAAATTATATCAAAAAAGTAATGGTGATTTAGCAGTGGCGATACCTCATACTTTAAAAAATAAGATGGAAACTACTAACTATACACCAGTTCAAAATAGTCAATGGGGTAATGTAACTCCTCTTTCAGGCGGTTTGTCTTACCAACTAAGTAGCCCTGCAGATTTTGATGTAACTAATATTATTTATGAACCTATCAATTTAGCCAATTATAAAATAAGCACTAGTGTTTCGTTTAGCAGTTGTAATAAAGACTTCGGATTTATGATAGGAGCCTGTGATGGGTATGAAAATTTTTACAGTTTAAGATTTGTCCCTTCTCAAAATAGATTTAGCCTTGATAAAACTGTCCGTTCTCTTTTAACTACAAATACAATTGCTTATAATGATGTTCCTTACGTTTTTAGCCCTAACACATTATATGATATACAGATAGTTATTGAAAATTCTATGCTTACGGTATATATTAATAATGAAGTTGCGCTTACTAGTCGTGTATATAAAGCTTCGAATACTAATTGGGGAATTTTTGCTGATAATAGTACGGCTTCTTTTTATGACATTAAAGTCACTAAACCCTAAGGTAAAAGTAATTATTTAGCAAAAAAAAAGGAATAAAAAAAAAAGCTCATTTCGATAGAAATGAGCTTTTTTTGTGACCTCGACAGGATTCAAACCTGTAACCTTCTGAGCCGTAATCAGATGCGCTATTCAGTTGCGCCACGAGGCCTTTTGCAGTAGCTTTGTAAAGCGTGATTGCGGGTGCAAATATAGGGATAAATGTGTAACTTGCAAGCATAAAATTCAATTAATACTAAAAAAAATGAAGTTAGAAAACTATATTCGTGATATTCAAGGTTTTCCAAAAGAAGGAATTTTGTTTAAAGATATAACACCACTATTAAATAATGCCGAAGCTACACAAGAATGTGTTAGGATATTGGTGAAATCCTTAAAAGGACAACAAATAAATAAAGTAGTTGGAGCTGAAAGTCGCGGATTTTTGTTCGGAATGTTGTTGGCTCATGAATTAAAAGCGGGATTTGTACCCGTACGCAAACCGAATAAATTGCCTTATGAAACTATTTCGGCTTCTTATGACTTAGAATACGGAACAGACACTTTAGAAATTCATAAAGATGCCATTCAAAAAGGGGATAAGGTTTTAATTCATGATGATGTATTAGCAACAGGTGGAACAGCAAAGGCGGTTTGTGAATTAGTAGAAAAGTTGGGTGGCGAAATCGTACAGTTAAATTTTCTGATGGAACTAACGTTTCTAAATGGAAGACAAAAATTAAACGGCTATGACATTTTTGCTGCTTTGACTTATTGATCTACTGCTCGAATAGTAACATAATAACGATAAGCAATAATAGCCAATTGCCACTTTTTGGCTTTAGCTAAATCTAAGCCTTGCTTGCTAAAACTCGGTAGCATGATTTTATTGATTTTGGCTAATAGTTTAAACATTAGTTTTTTTATTTAAAGATATAAAAAAGACGGCCTTGTTGAAGAACCGTCTTTTTTTGTAATGATAAGGAAGTATTAGTTGTTTTTAGTTTTTGTATTAACTTGGATAAAACCGTTAAGTGCTTTTTTACCATATAATTGAATCGCTTTATTTCTGTCTTCTTCAGATGCGTTTTTAATGTCAGCTTCTATTACTAATTCAATTTTGTTAGGATCTATTTTTTCTAATTTTTTATAATTACTTTGTTTCCCGTCTATGACAATTACTGCTTTTTTGTAATTAATTTTTTTATTGTTGATTATTTTACTTATGGTATTTCCTGTTCCATTAGTACCGTATCCTATTATCCAATCATTCTTAACAGTCTCTTGTTTTGATATTTGAAATCCTTGAACCGTTTTTCTTTGAATGGGTTTGAAATTATTTAGTGTTGTTTTTTCTTTAGTTGTGATTTCAATCACACCATTTTTTGCTTTTTCTCCATATTTT
This sequence comes from Flavobacterium sp. GCM10022190, assembly GCF_042656445.1. Taxonomy (NCBI): domain Bacteria; kingdom Pseudomonadati; phylum Bacteroidota; class Flavobacteriia; order Flavobacteriales; family Flavobacteriaceae; genus Flavobacterium; species Flavobacterium sp. GCM10022190. The sequence goes on along the minus strand of NZ_JBHSOQ010000003.1, from coordinate 369,364 downwards.
GTAACGGCATGAATTCCTTTTAATACATTTATGCTTTCAATTTGATCAGTTGGAAGTTCTTCAATCTTGAAATTGGAATCTGTTTGAGTACCATCCATAATGATAAGTGGTTTTGCTTCATCGTTTTTTAAAGCACTATTTTTAGAAGTAGTAATATAATGGGTGTCAAATTTTTCTCCTTTGACAATCTTGGTATCTTTAACATTTCTGAATACAAAATTATTTTCTAATTCTGATTGGCTTATTTTTTCACCATCTATATAAACTACATCAGGTAATTTCTTGTTTTCTTTTTTAGTGGTGATCCTAATCGTATTTTCAAAAGTATTAACATCCACTTTGTCAACTGTACTTTGGTCTAATTTGTTAAAATCATCATTGGTTGATTTTACTCCATCAATGTAAATCGTTTTATCTGTGATTTTAACAGGCTTTATTAAGTGTTTTGGAGTAACTAAAATCGCTTCTTTACCTTTTATTTTGGCAACATCAATTTTTTCAATATCATTAGGGTTTAATTTGTCTAAATCTTCCTGAGTTGATTTTTCTCCATTGATGTAAATGTCTTTGTCTTTTGATAAATTAGATAAATCTTTTTCAATTTTAAAAGATTTTAATTCAGTTGAATCTTTTTTAGTTTCTTTTACTTCATTTTTAATTGGCCTTTCCTGTGCAACAACTTCAATTTGAAATAAAAATACAAAGGCTACAAGTGCAGGAAACACTGTAACGTACTTCCAGGAATTCCATTTTTTAGATTGGTTTTTGTTCAACATAATAATTCTTTTTTTGATTAAGGATTGATAGAAATGATTGGTAATGGAAACACAATTTTCCTGTGTGGTAATTTTTAATAAGGTTAATTGATAGGCTTTTTTATCGGAACTGTTTTTCGCGGCTTCGTTATCGGCAATGAATTCCAGGTTTTGAATCATTGCTTTTTTGTACAACCAAATCAATGGATTGAACCAAAAAGCGATACAAAACAATCTTGAAAGGAGTACATCAATGCTGTGGTTCTGACTGCTGTGTACTTTTTCATGTTCCAATATATTTTCTAATTCGGTTGGAGAATATAAGGATGAATTATATACAATGGATTTAAAAAAGGAAAAAGGAGCAATGTTTTCGGTCACGTCAATCAATTTGAATTTTCCTTGTGGTATGCTGATTTTTCCTTTAAACAGTTTGGATAAGCTATAAAAATCAAAAAGTAGTTTTGCAAATAATACTATACTTCCTAAGAAGTAAATTACAGTAGCAATTAAAGACCAATTAATTTCGGGTTCTGGATTATTTTCAACTGTTGTTACAGGAATATTGGACCAGTCAATTATGCTTGGTTCTATTGGTTCGACCCAAATGATTTTGGTAATAAAAAATAAGGGTAAAATGGCAGATGTAAATAATCCTAAAAGCAAAAACCATCGGTTTCCCGTAAAGAAAGTTTCTTTTCTAAGCAGTAAGATGTAAGCCAGATAAAATACAGTAATTAAACCACTAGCTTTGATGAGGTAAAGGAATACATTTTCCATAATCATTCTTTTTTTTCAATCATTGCTAAAATTTCGCGTAATTCATCAGCTGATATTTTTTCTTCTTTTGCAAAAAAACTAACCATATTTTTATAGGAACTATTGAAATAGGTATCAATGGCTGTTTTCATGAATTTCTTTCTGTAATCTTCCATTTTTACAATAGGGAAGTATTGATGGGTTTTCCCAAAGGCATTATACGATACATATCCTTTTTCTTCTAGATTGCGAATAATGGTCGAAAGCGTGTTGTAGTGAGGCTTTTCATCTGTGATTTCAGCCATTACTTCTTTTACAAAAGCTTTTTCCAGCTTCCATAAAATTTGCATGATTTCTTCTTCTTTGTTCGTTAGCTTTTCCATAGTTACTTTATTTGAATACAAGTATATAACTATATTTTTAGTTAAATAACTATTTTTATAGTTATTTAACTAAAGTTTTAGTTTTAAAAACGAAAATCTGTTTTAATAATATCTGTTTAGCCTTTGCGGCTTTCTAACTTTTAATCTATTTTTGCATAAAAAATTGAAGATGAGGTATATTCTATTATTTACTATTTTATTGCAAAGCTTCTTTTGCTTTAGTCAAGAAAAATTTGATTTAGCTGCTGCTAAAAAATACCAGAAAACATTAAATAAAGAATATGCCGACCCCAAAACAAGTCCGCTAGAGCCAAATGATTTGGCAAATTTTAAAGGTTTGGATTTTTATCCTATTAGTGCTAAGTATTTTGTTGTGGCTAAATTTGTAAGGACTCCCAATGAAAAACCATTCAAAATGGCCACTTCTACCGCTAGACAACCTTTTTATGTAAAATATGGAGAAGCTCATTTCGAAATCGACGGACAAAAGTGCCAATTGAATTTGTATCAAAGTTTAGATTTAATTAAAGACCCTAAGTACAAAGACGATTTGTTTTTACCTTTTTTTGATGAAACTTCAGGAAAAGAAAGTTACATAGGAGGAAAATATATCGATGTAAAAATCCCTAAAGGCAATACAATTGTGATTGACTTTAATACTTCATACAATCCGTATTGTGCTTATAGTCATAATTATTCGTGTCCAAGGGTGCCAATGGAAAATGACTTAAAAGTAGCCATTCGTGCCGGTGTTAAAAAATTTCATGATTAATGAAGTACTTTAATTTACATACGCATCAATATACCAATAATGCTGATATTTTAGAATTAGTTAATCAATACCCACAAGAGTTTGATGCTAATTTGACTAACTATTCAATTGGAATCCATCCTTTATTTATTGATGAAAATAGATTAGAAAGTGATTTTCAAATTCTAGAACAAAAAGCGTCTTCACCAGCTTGTTTAGCAGTTGGAGAATGCGGATTGGACAAACGTAGTGAAACGTCTTTTGAAATTCAATTAAACGTCTTAGAAAGACAATTATTGATTGCCGAGAAATACCAAAAACCTGTTGTAATTCATTGTGTCTTGGCTTTTCAGGAATTGGTAGAAATGAAAAAAAGATTAGGAATAACTACAGCTGTTATTATTCATGGTTTTGCCAAAAAAGAACAATTAGCTAAGCAATTATTGGATAATGGATTTTATCTTTCTTTTGGGAAAAATTTATTGCGAAATCCTGAGTTAGAAGCTGTATTTCTAAGTGTTCCAGAGGATCGTTTTTTCTTAGAAACAGATATGGTAGAAGAAGGCATTGACGAGGTGTATGCCTTAGCGGCAAAATATAAAAAAATAACAATAACAGAATTACAACAAATAATTACTAAAAATGTTGATTCTGTTTTTAGAAATACTAAATAACCCAATAAACATTTATACGTTTTAATTATGGCACAATGGACCGAAAGAGCGGAGCTTTTATTTAAAAAAGAAGGATTAGAGAAATTACAAAATGCAAAAGTCATGGTGGTAGGATTGGGTGGAGTAGGCTCTTTTGCTGCCGAATTTTTAGCCCGTGCAGGTGTGGGAAATATGATTATTGTAGATGGGGATGTGGTGGATATTACAAATATTAACCGTCAATTGCCTGCTTTGCATTCTACAGTGGGTGAGCCAAAAGTAACTATTGTAGGAGATCGTTTGATGGATATTAACCCTGAATTGAATTTAACACGTGTAAAAGAATTTCTTTCGCCAGAGCGTGCTTTCGAATTGGTTTCAGAAGATATGGATTATGTTTTGGATTGTATCGATAGTATTACTCCTAAATTGAATTTGATTGTTGGCTGCAAGAAAAAGAAAGTAAAAATTATCTCTAACATGGGAGCGGGTGGAAAAATGCAAGCTGGTAAAGTGACTGTAAAAGATATCAGTAAAACGGATGTTTGTCCCCTAGCTAAAGTGGTACGTAAGCGTTTGAGAAAAATGGGCGTGAAAAAAGGAGTAAAAGCGGTTTTCTCTATGGAAAAACCAGATGAAACAAGTGTAAAAATGACGGATGGAACTAATTTCAAAAAATCTTTTTACGGAACCAATAGCTATATGCCAGCCTTATTTGGTTTACATGCTGCTGAAACGGTTATTCGTGATCTTTTGAAGTAAGTTGGAAGTTAGGAGTTAGAAGTTAGAAGTTAGGAGTATTATAACCTTTAACATTAAAACCTTAAACAAATAAAAACAAAAAATAAAAATGATACAAACTGTAATTTTCGACATGGATGGTGTAATTGTCGATACGGAACCAGTACACCGCTATGCTTATTACAAACAATTTGGCGAATTAAACATTAATGTTCCTGAAGAATTTTATACCACACTTACGGGGCTTTCTACTCGTAATACTTTTCAGAAATTAAAAGAAAAATTTGCATTGACACAGGAAGTAGAGGATTTAATTTTACAAAAAAGATCTCTTTTTAACGATGCTTTTGATACCAAAGAAGATTTGGAACTATTAGCTGGAGTTGAAAATTTGATTAAGGATTTACATCAAAATGGAGTACAGTTAATTTTAGCTTCATCTGCTTCAAAAGTAACAATAAATCGAGTGTTTACGCGTTTTAATTTGCACCAATATTTTACACACATTGTAAGTGGTGAAGATTTTCCAAATTCTAAACCACATCCTGCTATTTTTGAACATGCGGCTAGTTTATCAATAGCTCCAAAAGAAAATTGTATTGTTATTGAGGATAGTACAAATGGAATTATTGCAGCCAAAGCAGCAGGGATTTTGTGTATAGGATACAACAGTGAACATTCTAAAGATCAGGATTTATCCAAAGCAGATATCGTTGTAAATCATTTTGACGAATTAAACTATTCTGTCATTAAAGAGATGGATGGTAAATTATGCAAAAATTAACAGCAGTTACTAACTAGAAAATGTAATTTTAAAGATTAATAAAAGCAGAATTATGAAGAGAGTATTGTTTGTTTTAGTACTTGTGGTTTTTCAATTGAGTAGTAAAGCTCAGGTTAGAATTCCAGAAATGAGTCCAAAAGCGGTTGTCAAACAAGTTGTAGGATTAACCGATGTAGAAATTGTGTATTCCAGACCATCAGCTAGAGGACGATCTGTGTTGGGGAATTTAGTTCCTTTTGGACAATTATGGCGTACAGGTGCTAATGAAAACACCATAATTACTTTTGGAGATGATGTAGTCATTAATGGAAAGACTTTGAAGAAAGGGAAATATGCTTTGTTTTCGGTTCCTAATGTGCAAAGTTGGGATATAATTTTCTATACTGCTATTGATAATTGGGGAACGCCAAAAGAATATGATGAATCAAAAGTGGCTTTAAAAGCGACAGTTCAAGATCAAACTTTGACCAAACCTGTAGAAACTTTTACAATTGCAATTAATAATTTAGAGACAAGTTCGGCTACTTTAGATATTGCTTGGGAGAATTCGTATGTGTCTTTAAAATTTGAAGTACCAACAAAAAAAATCGCAATTGCTAGTATCGAAAAAACATTAGCAGGTCCCACTCCTGAAGAATACTACACTGCAGCTCAATATTTCTATCAATCCAATAGTGATATCGTTAAAGGAAGAGAATACATAGACAAAGCAGTTGAATTGTCTAAATCAGTTCCATTTTATTATTTACGATTGAAATCGTTAATCCAAGCCAAGCAAGGAGATAAAAAAGGAGCTATTGAAACCGCTAAATGGTCTATTTCGGCCGCTGAGGCTGCTGGTAATAAAGAATATGTTGAAATGAACAAAGCGAGTATCGACGAGTGGAGTAGATAAGCGTTTATTCCTTTTTACCATATTGAGTGCAGCAAAAATGGTACAAGAACTTGTTCTCAACTACACTCAAACGGAAATTATTTAATGATAAATCCCATCTTAGTTTTATAAAACGAGATGGGATTTTTTTTATTCGTCAGTATTTTGTTCATTAAATACAGTGGTTTGCAAAATGGATGAAAGTACTATTGTCATCATTGCCCCAATAAAATTCAGCCACAAATACCCTAATTTTTCTTCACCACTTGGATAGATAAAAATGGCAAAATAATAGATGATAAAAATGGTTAATTGGGTAATAAACGCACTGTAGAAAATTGCTTTAGCTTTTACAAATTTAAAATAGAAACCAACCAAAAAGATCCCTAGAACCGTTCCGTAAAAGATAGAACCTACGATATTTACTAATTGGATTAGATTTTCAAATAAAGTACCCACACAGGCAAAAAGAATAGCTATAACTCCCCAAAAGAAGGTGAAGAATTTAGTAGCATTCAAATAATGCTTTTCGGTTTTGGTTTCTTTTAAATTTCTTTTGTAAATATCTATTGCCGTTGTCGATGCTAGTGCGTTGAGGCCTGAGGCAGTCGATGACATGGCAGCAGAGATAATTACAGCCAAAAGTAAACCAATTAATCCTTTAGGTAAATAATGCAGAATAAAATGGAAAAAAACATAATCTTTATCATTGGTTTCACTTCCTTTATCTACTTTAAGAATCATTTCTTTAGCACGATCTCTCAAATCTTTTTCTTTGCTCGAAATAGCGACTAATTCTTTTCTTAAAATAGGATTGTCATAATCCTGATTTAATTGGTCGATATACAAAAGATTAATTACTTTTTTGTCTTCAGAAAGGGTTTCTAATTGTTTTTCTAAATTGTGATATTCTTCTTTTAATGCCGATTTTTCAATAATCGCTTTGTTGTTTGGATTAAAATTTAAAGGAACTGGATTGAATTGGAAAAAAACAAATACCATAACTCCAGTCAATAAAATAAAGAACTGCATGGGTACTTTTAGCAAACCATTCATGATTAATCCCATTTGGCTTTCGCGTACTGATTTTCCCGACAAATAACGACCTACCTGAGATTGATCGGTACCAAAATAGGCTAAGGCTAAGAAAAAACCTCCCGTAATTCCACTCCAAAAAGTATATTTTTCTTCAGGATCAGTAGAAAAATCAACAATATTCATTTTGCCATTTGCTCCAGCAATATGAAGCGCATTGCTGAAAGTCATATCATTAGGTAAAAACCGGAGAATGAGAAAAAAAGTGATAAACATTCCTGACATGATTACAAACATTTGTTGTTTTTGAGTCACGTTTACTGCTTTTGTTCCACCTGAAACCGTGTAAATAATAACTAGAATCCCTATGATGATGTTCATATAGGTTAAATTCCATCCTAATAATGCCGATAAAATAATAGCAGGTGCATAAATAGTAAGTCCTGTTCCAAGACCTCTTTGTAATAAGAAAAGAATAGCTGCTAAGGAACGTGTTTTTATATCAAAACGTTTCTCAAGGTATTCATAAGCGGTAAAAACTTTGTATTTATGATAAATAGGAATAAAGGTGATACAAATAACAATCATTGCTATAGGTAATCCAAAATAAAACTGAACAAATCCCATTCCGTCATGATAGGCTTGACCTGGTGTGGATAAGAATGTAATAGCACTCGCTTGTGTAGCCATTACCGAAAGTCCTACAACATACCAAGGTGTTTCGTTGTTTCCTAAAATAAAGTCTTCGACATTTTTACTACCTCTAGTTTTTAGGGCTCCATAAATTACGATGAAAAGCAACGTAATAATAAGTACAATCCAATCAAATAGTTGCATGAGTTAAGAGTATATTTTCATTATTAAATAAAAAAACAACACATAGGCAATATTAGCAACCAATACCAAGGTGTAATCTGTTTTCCACTTTTTTTCTTTTTCTGGATTTTCTGAATTCATTACAATATTGTTTTTAAGGTTGAGTTTCGGTTGTTTCAACGGATTTTAGGGCTATCATATTCGCAATTAATCGATAAGCACCGGATACGCCTTCGGGTAATTCTCTAAATAAACTTAGTCCTGTATAAATATAGTTTCCTTTTCCATAATTAGCTACTAATAGGGCTCCTTTTTTCGGTGTTTCTCCTTTGTCGTTTGAAGCAATAATAGGAGTAAAGGCAGCATCAAATTCGTTAGGATAATACAAACCTTGTTCTTGTGTCCATCCTTTAAAATCCTTAGCCGTTATAGGGTTAGGATAATTTAATACGGGATGATTTGGTGCTAAAAATTCAACCGCCGCATTTTCATCAGTTACTCTATCATTCGAAATTTTTAAAGGGTAAGGTGCAATATTGGCTGGAATATTTTTGTCTGGAGTATTGTATTGTACGATCAATGTTTTACCTCTTTTAACAAACTCTAAAAGCAAATGTTGCTTTGTTTTTAATAGTGGCAAAGTATTATAGGCGCGTATTCCAGTAATAATCACATCAAAATTATTTAAATAGCGCGAATTGATTTCCTCTGGAGTAATGATGCTCACTTTATACCCCATTTGGCTCAAACACTCGGGTACATTGTCACCTGCTCCCATGATATAACCAATTTTTTCATTGGTAATTTTTAGATCCAGTTTTTTAAATTTGGCTTCAGCGGGAACTAACACATGCTGCTTGCTAATATGTTCATAATTGATGATTACTTGTTCTTTATCATATTTTTTTTCATTTAAGCTAACCACACTTTTCACATTGGTTTCTGAAGCTTCTTTGGGAGGTGTTACTTCAAAAAAAACGGTTTTTTCGCTATCTTTTTTATCCAAGCTAAAAGGGATATGATCTGGAAAAACACTCCAGTCTGGATTGAGTTCTAAACGTACTTCTCCTTTGATGTTGTCTTTACCAGCTTTGACCATAACAGCCATTTTTTTGGTATTTCCATCATTGAAAAATGAAATCTGATCGATAATTCGGGAGCTTACTTCTGGAACTACATCTAGGTAATTATACATTTCTCCTTTTACATTATCATTAAATTTGTAAACAATAGGACGCTCAAAAGTCATTGTAATTCCGTTAATTACAAGTTCAAATTCTAGCTTAGCATCCCTAATAATATCAGCTATTCCAATGTTTTTTTGCTCTGACACCTGATACATTCCCGTGCTTGGTTTTTCTTTTAACCAATTAGGTTGTGTATAAGGCATATCATTTGGTAATTCAATAGTAACCGAAAGATTTTGAGTAGCGTTGTTTGCTAAAATGGTAGAGATAGGAGTGCTGCTATTATTGGAAATATTTTTGATGCTTTTTAGCTCCATTGGAATACTACTGCGATTCAATGCTTCAATTTTGATTTTTAGCGCTGTACCTGGAGTTGTTTGATTTTCAGTAGCTACTGCTTCCAGATACAATCCAGCACATGCAGCGATGGTATTTTTTATTTCGTTTAATTTTATTGGTTTCCAATGTTTTTCCTCTAATGCATCAATCATTTGGTAAGCCTTAAGTAATGCGGGTATTGAAGCTGATGGGTTAGAAAAATCAAAGCGTTCTTGAATCGAATTAATTAGTTTTCCAATGGATTTTCCACCTTCGACACGATTCCAACTCGTGTCAATTCCTTCAAAAATATTGATTTTGTCTTTTATAGGTTCACCATTTATAAATTCGAGGTATTCCATGTCTTTACCACGACTTCCTGTACTACCAAAACCTTGTGATTTGTGAGCACTTCGACTCAAAGCGGCAATTTCTTGATTTGAAACTCCTAAATTCGGATAGTAAACCCCTGTTTCTAGACTAATAAAATTGGTTTTGTCGGCGGCATCAAATTTTTCCTGACTACCATAAAACCAAATAGACGGATTAAAGAAAACGCGTTTGGGTTGCCAAGTACTGTAAAATTGCAATTGTTCAGGAAATTGTTCAGGATTATTAGCAAGTCCAAAAGCTTCCACACTTAATAAGGCCGAAGCAGTATGATGTCCGTGTGTAGTTCCTGGCGAACGATGGTCAAAACGATTGATAATTACATCGGGCTGGAATTTACGTATAGTCCAAATTACGTCGGCTAGGACTTTTTCTTTATCCCAAATTTCAAAAGTTTCATCTGGATTTTTTGAAAAACCAAAATCATTAGCGCGACTAAAAAATTGTTCGCCACCATCAATTTTTCGCGCTTCAAGCAATTCTTGTGTACGAATCACTCCCAATAATTCACGGAGTTCCGGGCCTATTAAGTTTTGACCACCATCGCCACGTGTCAAGGAAAGATAGGCTGTTCGGGCTTTTATTTCATTCGAAAAATAGGAAATCAAACGCGTATTTTCGTCATCGGGATGAGCAGCGATATAAAGAACGCTTCCTAAGAAATTTAATTTCTGAATTTGATTGTAAATTTCAACAGCATTGGGTTTTTGTGGTTTTTGAGCTTGACTAAGTTGAAAAAAACAAAAGAAAGAAATAATAAATACAGTTCTTATATGTAGCATTGTTGTATGATTTTTTACAATAATTTCAAATGTAATAATTATTTTTTGGAATAAAAGACTACTCTAAAGCTTCTTAAAACAACAAAAACTACTCCGAAAAGTAGTTTTGCTGTAATTATTTTTATTTTTTTTAGATTTTAACCTTGATGACAATTTTTTTAATCTTTCCGTTGCTAATCATGGCTGCGTGCACATCAGTGGGGAAAAGGATGGTAAATTGTCCTGGTTGCAATTCAAAAAACATATCCGGTTGATCGAAGAAAAAACGAACGTCTTTTTCGTCGCTATAAGCGCCATTGGGGTTTTTACATTTTTCTAAAGGTTTCCAAGCATAGGTTTCTGGACCAGCTACGCAAACTTGGATATCGATGTTTTTTTCGTGACATTCAAAAAAAGCTAAACTTTGTTCTTTTGAATTTCCATTTCCAGAATTGACTATAATTTTTAAATCATCTGTGTATTGTGTAACGCCATCGGCTAAATTAGCTAAGTCGTTTTCTTTTAAAAATCGAAATGCTTTTTCAAAAGCAGGATGTAAACTATAGTATTTAGCAGCATTTTGTAATGAATCTACAATCATTTTTAAGTTGTTTTTTAGTTTTAATGGTGAATTTTATTAATGTATTTGGGTAATAAAAAAATAAAAGTACATTTTTATATTTAATCGTTGAAAGTAAAACCATAGAAAAAGTTTTTTTAACGAATTCCGAGTTGGATTTTTCATCGAATGCTATTTCAAAATGGCAAGAGTATAATAATTAGTCTTATTTTAAGTCTGTTTCTTATATTTGTTGATATCCCATTCCTTTTAAATTTAAAAAGATGATTTCAACGTTTAGAACAATATCCGCATTTTCCTTTTTAGTAGTATTCTTTTCTTGTCAATCCCAAATTACCTTTGTAAAAAGTAATCAGGATAGAAGTGAGGTTAGCGATACTACTTTTGTTAACTTAAAAGAGTACAGTTCTGATTTTGTCTACGATATGAAATATGCTACCGAAGATAATTTCCTTAAAGCCAAAGTATACGATTGTGCTGAATGTTATTTGCGTTACAAAACGGTTAAGGCTTTGATTAAGGCAAACGAAGCTTTTATGAAAGAGGGTTTACGAATTAAATTGTATGATTGCTACCGACCTCTTGATATTCAAAAAAGAATGTGGGCGATAGTTTCTAATCCCGAATATGTTGCCGATCCCGCTAAAGGTTCCATACACAATAGAGGAGGAGCGGTTGATATTACGTTGGTGAAAAAATCCGGAAAAGAGCTAAAAATGGGTACTGATTTTGATTTTTTTGGCCCCGAGGCAGGACATAACTATGAAGATTTGTCACAAAAAGTAAAAGACAATCGTTTCTTATTGAAAAGAGTAATGCTTGATAATGGTTTTAATTCTTTCGATTCCGAATGGTGGCATTACAATTTGAAATCGGGTTTAAAGGATAAATTATCTAATGAAAAATGGGATTGTAAGTAACGAATGTTAGAACAATTCGTTATTGTTTGCTCTGTTTTTGTCCTTAACTTCCGCAGTCGAGTGTCAAATGTTTGAAGAATACGCAAAAAGAAAAGCTGTTTGAGTCCCGACACTTCGGGACGAGTTCTTTTCTTTTAGTATTCGAAAACTAATTTGACCGACGAGGAAGTGCAGACTTGATTTTTTTGTTTCTTTTTTGATCAAGCAAAAAAGAAAATATTTAAACAATCTTCTTAATCACTCTCAATTTATGTGTATGTCTGTTCGTTTCATTATTAAAAATACCTAAATGGTCAATTCGGTCAATACGAACTTTTCCACTGGCATGGATGATATAATTATTTTCCATAATTATTCCCACGTGAATGATATTTCCTTCCTCATTATCAAAGAAAGCCAAATCACCTGGTTCGCTTTCTTCAATAAAACTTAAGGCTTCACCTTGAGTAGCTTGTTGGGAAGCATCTCTCAATAATTTGTATCCGTTTAATTTGTACACCATTTGGGTAAATCCAGAGCAGTCAATCCCAAAAGGTGTTTTTCCGCCCCATAAATAAGGAGCATTTAGGTACATATATGCGGTATTGATGAGGTGTCTCTTGTCTTTTATGCCATTAACACGATTGCCTTCAAATTCGTAGTTTTGAGTGTTGATTTCGTTATTGTTTAAAAACGATAGTGAAGCTCCTAGTGGAATGGGAATCAATAAATTGTTAGGCGCTGTAATGTATTCGATTAAATCAGCATTTAAGATAATCGTTTCTTTAGTTAATTGTTCGTAATTTGTCTCTGAAATCAATTGGTATTGTTTCGAATCTACCCATCCTTCGTAGTCGTCGTATTGTAATTTGATACGAGACCATTGATTGCGTTTTTCTAGTATTTTAAAGTGTTCACCAAATAGCACCTGAGAAACAATTTCGCTTTTGTCACTAGGTTCAAATCGAAGCGGGATTATGGCTAAATTACAGATTCCGAACATTAATTCCTTTTTTTAGATTCTTTCAATAACAATCGCTGAAGAGCCTCCACCACCATTACAGATAGCAGCAGCTCCTATTTTGGCATTATTTTGCTCCAAAACATTAAGCAAAGTAACCAGAATTCTGGCACCAGAACAACCCAGAGGATGTCCTAAAGATACAGCGCCTCCGTTGATGTTTACTTTATTGCTATCCAAACCTAGGATTTTGATATTGGCTAAACCTACAACCGAAAAGGCTTCATTGAATTCGAAAAAATCAACATCATCAAGGCTAATACCTGCTTTGTCTAAGGCTTTTGGTAAGGCTTTAGCAGGACTCGTAGTAAACCATTTTGGTTCTTGAGCCGCATCAGCATAGGATTTTATATAAGCCAAAGGTTTCAATTGTAGTTCGGCTGCTTTTTCTTCACTCATAAGGATTAAGGCTGCTGCTCCATCATTGATTGTAGAAGCGTTAGCAGCAGTAACCGTTCCGTCTTTTGTGAAAACAGCATTCAATGAAGGAATTTTATCTAACTTAACATTTGTGTACTCTTCGTCTTTTGCAATTATAATTGGTTCGCCACGGCGTTGTGGTACCTCTACAGGAACGACTTCGGTATCAAACTTACCCGATTCCCAAGCCTGAGCCGAACGGCGATAAGATTCAATTGCAAATTGATCTTGTTCTTCACGGCTAATATTGTATTCTTTAGCACAAAGATCGGCGTAGACACCCATAGCTTGATTGTCGTAGGCATCGACTAAACCATCCCTTTGCATTCCGTCAACTAGGGTAGTAGGGCCAAATTTTGTTCCGCTACGCAAATGGGTATAATGTGGAATTAAACTCATATTTTCCATTCCTCCAGCAATTACTACCTGAGCATCGCCCGATTGGATGGCTTGAGCACCCAGCATAACCGCTTTCATTCCAGAAGCACAAACTTTATTGATCGTAGTACAAGGTACTGTATTTTGCAAACCAGCAAATAGAGCAGCCTGACGTGCTGGTGCTTGACCTACACCTGCCTGAATCACATTGCCCATCAATACTTCGTCTACCAGAGTAGGATCTAGCTTTATTTTATCCATTGCGCCTTTGATGGCAGTGGCACCTAGTTGAGGTGCTGTTACATTGGCTAATCCACCCATAAAACTCCCAATAGGGGTTCTTGCAGCGGCTACTATTACTACTTTTTTGTTCATGCTCTTAAATTGATTTGAATGTATTGTTGTAGCAAATTTAGTCTTTTTTGCCTAAAATTTGTATTTCTAGTTCTTGATTCTGTTTTCGAAAAAAATGTTTTAAAATATTATTTTGTATCTGGTTGATTTTTAGAGTTTTTTAAAAAATTCGAAAAAAATATTAAAAAAAAGCACAAAAATAGTTGTGAGTAATGGGATGATGTGTTACATTTGCAACCGCAAAACGAGACACGTTCTTTGAGCTTGGAGAGGTGCCAGAGTGGTAATGGAGCAGATTGCTAATCTGTCGACGGGTAACCGTCGCCAGGGTTCGAGTCCCTGTCTCTCCGCTTATAATTTGCTACTCGGGGTGTAGCGTAGCCCGGTTATCGCGCCTGCTTTGGGAGCAGGAGGCCGCAGGTTCGAATCCTGCCACCCCGACGAAAACTTCACCATAAGTTTTAAAAAAAATGGTCGCATAGCTCAGCTGGATAGAGCACCTGCCTTCTAAGCAGGCGGTCGAAGGTTCGAATCCTTCTGCGATCACAAGAAGCCTTGAAATCATTGATTTCGAGGCTTTTTTGTTTTGTACTTTTTCAATTTGTTGCTTTGAAAAAGGACTTTGTGAGAATGGTTTAATATATTAAAGGATACTTCTGATTAAGAGAAATTCTCATCAGTAGTATCCTTTTATTTGTTGCTTATTGTTTTGCTATTAGAATTTATAGTTGATAAAATAGGTAATTACATATTTATTTCTAATTTTTCTCCCATTTTAATTTTTCGGTCTAGATATTTTGTTCCATTCAAATGAATTTTTGTTTGAACAAATCCATCAATTAGTTTCATATCTAATGATACTTTATTATTTCCTATATGTAAATTTTTTAAACTAATATAAGGTAATTTATCGGAAAGTTGCGGTTTGATACTAAATGAATTGAATCCAGTTTGTTCAAATGAAAGCATTCCTTCAATAATTAACCTGCAATATAAAGCACTTTCTGCTGAAAGATGTTTCATGTTGTTTTCTGGAAATGCTTCAACAGCATAAGGTACATGATCTCCTAATAATCGTTTGTTTGAGTAATTGACTAATTTTTCTAGTGATTTATCAAAATAACCAGCTTTAAATGTACCTCTTAAGGCATACAAAGTTGCTCTGTCCCAAAATACAGGTGATTCTTTCGATTCAGGATTTAATTCTACTAATATTCCATTTGGTGTCCATAGTTTATCTAGTAATGCTTCAGCAGTAGCCTCTGCACGTGTGTGGATGTCCATAACAAGAGGTAAACATATCCAATGTCTTAGGAAGGTGTTTTCTTTAAAATAGCGATAGGTTTTTAAGCCTTCTATTTCATAACCAAAATATTTTTCAATATTTTGAGATAGTTCAACACTGCGTTCTAGATACAATTTTGACAAATCTTCATGTCCAAGTTCTTTCGCCAAAAAGGAAGCGTTTTTTAGCCCTCCGTAATAAAGCGAACTCGTTGAGAGATTGGCTTCACCTGTAGAAATTCTTCCTTCCATTTCATCAGTAGTTGATGCTACCACGCCCTCAGTATTAAGCATTTTATGGCAATAATTAATACTCCATTCAATTAAAGGCCATAATTTTTTAGCTAGATCCTTATTTGCATTTCGTAACAAGAATTGTGAAGTTCCATAGGCAATCATTGCTGCATCGCCTCTGTCTCTTCCACAGCAAGGAAGATCTCCATCAATTTCAAACGAAGAGGAGATAGGAGCGTAATTATCAGGTATGTTTTTCATGAACATCAAATACGCATTTTTAGCTGCTTCAATACCTGTATCATAACCTAAAAATGGAAAAAATGGTCCGCTGTATTCCACCTGATCGTTTGCCCAAATACCTATGTAGTAGTTTTCTCCCCCAGGCGAATGTACTAAGCCCATCTTTGATTCAAAAATACTTTCAGAAGCGCGTATTTTTGAAAAATAAAAAAGTTGATTGATTATAGGATTAGAGGTTTCAAGAACAAGGTTTTCTTTTATGGTTTTCAAAAATGAGTCTCTTTCGGCTTCAATTTGCTTATACTTAAATCCTTTAGTAGGTTCGTTATCGATAGCAGCCGAAAAATAAAGAGTGAAATCTACTGATTTTCCCGGTTTTAAATTAAGCTGTTTTGAAGCATCGTGGTAGACATGGTTGCTGTATTTTCCTTTAAATCCAATTGTTTCTGCAATTGTATTTATTTCCTCTATTTTTAGTTTTTTTTCAATTGTAGTGGTATTAGTCAATTCCCAATTTTCAACAAACAGTCGTTCGTTCATAGAAGGGAATAGCGTGCGTTTAAGTATGATTCCTTCCACTGGTGAATGATAAAAAACAAGTTTTCCATTGATTTTTACAGAGTCAATTTTTTTGAATTTCAAATTGATCCCCATGAGTGTAATTTTAGGTTCAATTTCTGAAGCGTATTTTAACTTTTGATAGGCACGGTATTTTTTATCTTCCGATTCATTAGTTCTTAACTGTGGAAATATAATTTGTCGGTTTAATTCGAGTTCCTTATTTTGATTTATTTTATAATAAATGATAGCTGACACTTTTTTTCCTGACATTTCAATATTATCTTCATGTGGAATAGTTGTAGGTTTGTTGAGATTCCAAACAATGCTTTCTAAATCGCTTATTTCCCAATATTTTGTTGTGGATTTATTTTGACCCAATACGGAAAAGCTAAAAAGTAAAATAGTGTTAAGTACTAAAAGTGGTTTCCAATTCATTGTGGTTTAATTTTGATGCTAATTAATAGTTAAGAGGTGATTAATTACAATTCCTGAGTACTAGACGACTTTGTGTTATTTAGAAAAACAGAAATGTAGCTGTCAAATATATAAATAGATTTATTAAAATACGATTTTTCGTATTTGGTTTTGGGGGTTACAATTTGTATTTTTGACACTCTTGTTGAGTCTTAATAATGCCTTGATCTAAAAAATCAAAAAGAGCGTTTTATTATTCATAATTTTTTCTGACATTTAATCAAATAGAATGGGTAGTTTTCGGTCACTTCAGTTACTTCAAAAAGTCCCGATTTTCCAAATTCTTCCTTTATTGTTTTTTTTTCGTAAAAAAAGATTGTAACCCCTCCAAACATTTTATAACGATCTTTACTTATCTCTTTTCCTTGTCCGTAGGTTTTAGTTTCTTTCAGTTTCGTTAAAATCAAAGTTTATTTTCAAAACGTTTGTTTCATCGTTAATTTTGTTTAAAATTCTTTCTGCCTGTTTTTCGTTTTGAATATCTGTAATGTATACTTCTATCATGACATGTCTATTAAAATTGTTCTTGTGTTAATTCGCTATTTACTACTGCTCCCGCAATATTCCCACTTGAAACAGCATTAGCTACTGAACGCATTAAATTTGAATTATCACCGCAAGCATAAATATCAGGTATCGTTGTCTTTTGGTAAGTGTCAATTTTTATATACCCTTGTTCGTTGAGTTCACAACCAAGTGAGGCTGGAATTTCAGAATGTTGAGTAAATGGAATCGCAGCATAGGCAGCATCAAGCGATATTTTATTCCCTTCTTTAAAAATTACATTTTTTAATTTCCCTTTTTGCTGATCTATTTCGGTAATATGATTTTCAATTATTTTTATGTTGTGTTTGTTTAGTTTATTTAATTGTTCCGAACTAAAATCTGCTTTTCCATTGGTCAAAATTGTTACTTTGTCGCTCAAGTTGTTTACCAGAGAGGCGAGGTGAAATGCCCTTTGTCCGTTTGCTATAATTGCTGTTTTTTGATTTCGATATTCGTAACCATGGCAATAGGGACAATGAATAATTGAAATTCCCCAACATTCTGAAAAGCCTTTTATTTCTGGTATATTGTCTTTGATTCCTGTAGCAAAAATCAATTTCTTTGTTGTGAATTTATTGTTTCTTTCAGTTACTATTTCAAATCCATTTTCTGTTTTTACACCACTTTTGGCTAGTCCTTTATGAAAGTTTATTGTTTTGTATTTCTTTATTTCTTTTTTGGCCTGATTCGATATTTCTAATGGTGTTTTGCCATCTTGGGTTAAAAAGTTATGAGAATGCGGTGTTTGTCTATTACAAGGTTGGTCATTGTCAATGATTAGAACATTTCTCAAAGAACGACCTAAAGCCATAGCAGCTGAAAGTCCTGCATAAATTCCGCCAATGATTATAACTTCATATTCTATTTTATCCATTTTATGCTTTTATTTAACAGCAAACAATATTCTTAGTGCAAAGCTGATACTTTAATAATTAGAGAACACTAGTATTTAATGCGATAATGTCGCAATAGTAATTTTGGCAAATATATGGTTTTTTGTATTATTGCAACATATTCGCAATAAAACATGAATAGAAGAAAAACACCTACAAAAGAAGCTATTTTAGAATTACTATCAAGTTCAAAAAAAGCTTTAAGTCAAGATGCAATTGAAAGCCAGTTGGATATCAAAATAAATAGGGCTACCATTTACAGAGTATTAAATCGATTTTGTGAAGATGAAATTGTCCACAAAATAATTGCAGGTGACGGTAAACAGTATTTTGCGATTTGTAAAAAATGTGAGAATCCATCTGCTTATATTCAGCATCATTTTCATTTTCGGTGCCTGGAATGTGATACGATTGAATGTTTGCAAGTTCCAGTACAATATTCCGTTCCAGATGGTTATAATGTTCAAGAAGTAAATTGTGTTCTAACGGGGATTTGTAAAGATTGTGCTTAGATTTGTTCTAACGCATTGGTGTCATTTTTAGTAGCGGTTGTGCAACAGCAGCGGCTGTTAGTGGTAGTTTTTATTTAAATATTTCTTTCAATTCATCAATATAACTGAATTGAATTTCTCCCAAGTCTTTTAATTTAGCTGAAATTATATCTTTTAAATCTGAATAATTCTTATGGTATGCTTCAGATATTTTTATGATTTTTACGTCGTCTTTTACAAAATACAAGTATTCATAATTTTGTCCTTTACTGGTCAAAATTGATGTTTGATAGCCATCAAAATCTTTAAATATGAACTTTCTGTTGAGTCCTAAATAATTTGTCTTTTCAATTTGATTATTTTGGATTGTAACTTGTATTATTTTAGTTCTTAATTCTCCGAATACGAGCCAAATCCAAGTGAAAAAGAATAGAATTGCCATATAGATATCAATCCATCTAATTTGTTCAATTTTCATTGGTAAATTTTCTATTAGAATAGATATTAAAAGAGTTGTAAAAACTATAATTAGAATTGGTATAAGTAAAGCTCGAAATTTAAATTTTGATTTCAACATTTGTCCTTTTTGATTTTATTAGCAGTCCTATTAAAATTATCACTAACGGTGGCGGTTTATTTTGTGAAGCATTAGGAATTGCGTCACAGTCAGGCGTTATAGCTATAGAAGGAAAAGCCAAAGTTTATACATATGCTTCAAGTCGCATGAAACAAACCGTTTGTTGAGCCCAGGTGTTTTGATTAAATTAGTTAAAGGTTAGTAAAAGTTGTTTCAATCTCTGCATTTTTAGGGTATATTCCAACCCACTTTCCATCAAAAACATGTACTTTATTCTCTTTATCATCGATAAGAGTTAATCTTATATTTGTAGATATTTTCAAGTAATTGATTTTTGTTTTTAACGTCATTTTATTGTTTGCTTTAATCAGAATGTTACTTTCTAAATTTAGACTAGATAGATGTTTTTCTGTGCTATTTGAGATCGGCCATTTTTCTTCTCCCAAGTAACCAAGATTGTCTGCACTAATTGGAACTGCAATGATTGGAGAGTTGATAATGTGATTTATAATAGAAGAATCAATTCCTGTGAATTGTGATGTTTCATAGATTCCATTTAATGGATTGTATGAATATGTTTGAGTTAGACTCGTTCTATTTATATATTCAATTTTTAGTGCATTCTCATAGTATTCTGTATTGACATTCTGTTCAGGTTTGATAAATTCAATCTTTACAAATGTGTATTTTATTGGTTGGGTATTTTCAGGTTCCTTAATCGAATCATTCTCTGAATTGCAAGACAAAAAAATTAAAGAGAAGAGCATTAAAATCAATTTTTTCTTAATAAGCATAGGTTGTAATTGTATAATAGTTTGTATTTACACTTGGACAAAACGTCAGTCTGTGAAAAAACCTCCCAGTCTTGAAACAAATATAGTTTTTTATTTCATTTTTGGAGCGAAAAATCGTATTTTTAGATATGCAACATATCCAAGGAATTTCTCGCCATCAACTACAGCTTAGTAGTTTAGAAGATGAAATTACGGCAGATAATTCAGTACGGTTTGATAGTTACACCGATTTGATAGGTTTAGAAAAAGTAAACGGCGAACACAGTTTGATTATGTTAGTTTACAACATTAAACGCAGTATTAATATACTAGGCGTTCCCGACTTGATTGCCAAACTCCACAAATGGAACAGTCCTTACAAGATAAAGGATTTGTTTTTACTAAAAACGACTTATTTAAAGCCGAAATCAGACTTTGTTTTCTGTCAAACTAAATTGGCAGCCTAAAAAAAGAGATTGCCGTAAATGGTTTTATTTGGATTGTAGTAATAGGGAAATTGGGAGGTTTTAAAGAAAAAACGAGGTTTTTTCACAGCCTGACGTTCCGCGGCTTGGCGCAGTAGCGACTACGTGGAACGATTATTTTCTTGCTAAGATAAGATTTTCCAGCGGAAAATCGAACGTGATGTTTAAGATAAAAGTAGCTATTGTGCCAAAGCGCTGTTAGGAGCTGGCTTTATAAGTCGGATTTAATTTTTTTGTCTTCTAGCCAAATCAAAATTTTTTCAAAAATCTCTTTCTTTTCATTTTCAATTATCGGTTTTCTTTTCGGTAATTCCCATTCAGTTAACTGTTCAAAAAATATAAGAATGTCAAATTCTTTAACCGCTGAGCTTTCAAAATAAATTTCACAAACTTTGTTTTCTTTTACGAAATAAATTGTTCCGTTTCTTCCATCAGGTTTTATATGAAACCCATCTAGTTTAACAATTTCTTCAATATTATCTTTTTTCCAGCGTTCAATTTTCCACGCTTCGTATTGCTTTTTAGGTATATTAAGTATATAAGAATCTTCAGAAATCTTTTTTTCTGTCCAACCTTTTGGTAAAAAGTATTTTAGGAAGGTCATTTTTAAGTTGTTTTTGTAAGCTTGCTCCTAACGTCAGAATGTGAAAAAAACCTCACAATCTACAAACAAATATAGTTTTTTATTTCTTTTTTGGAGCGAAAAATCGTATTTTTATATATGCAACCTATCCAAGGAATTTCTCGCCATCAATTACAGCTTAGTAGTTTAGAAGATGAAATTACGGCAGATAATTCAGTACGGTTTGATAGTTACACCGACTTGATAGGTTTAGAAAAAGTAAATGGCGAACACAGTTTGATCATGCTAGTTTACAACATTAAACGCAGTATCAATATACTAGGCGTTCCCGACTTGATTGCCAAACTCCATAAATGGAACAGTCCTTACAAGAGAAAGGACTTGTTTTTACTAAAAACGACCTATTTAAAGCCGAAATCAGACTTTATTTTCTGTCAAACTAAATTAGCAGCCTAAAAAAATAGCCTTCAATGAAAGGCTTTATTGAGCTTCTAGTGATAGAAAATTTAGTTGAATTAAAGAAAAAACGAGGTTTTTTCACAGCCTGACGTTCCCGCGCTACAAGCAGTTTGGGATTAAGGAAGCCAAATATTCGGATAAACACAAATATATCTGAAACAAGACAAACTTAAAATTAAGCCTAATACCCAAATTGCTTGTAGCGTGTGTTGTAGTGCGTTTTTTTATTCCGCAATATTTCTTTTATTCCCACACGCAACACATATTTTCGCTTTCGGTGTTCTATAAGGCTTTCCACAATTTTCACAATCTGGGCCAATTTGTTCGATTGCGTGATGCATAATTGCGTCCGGTTCAGTTTCTTCAAATCCAGTTAGACTTTTGTAATAATCCAATAATTCTTTAAATCTATCTTTTATACTCGCATTTCCTTTTACAAATCCTTTAGAGTATAATTGAGATGCGATTGCGAACTCTTCTTTATCCAACATTGGAATATCCATTTTGCATCTCCAGCAATATTTAATTTCCATCTTTTTTCGCTCTTTTTTTCAGGTATTCCGATGTCTGTCCATTCCAACCGCATTTAGTGCATTTTCCATTTTCAAATTCGTGTTCGCAATTCGGATATCCATATAATTTATGCGCACAATCGGGACATAAATCCATCATTTTCGAGCTATCTTTATAATACTCGGAATCACATTCTGCACAAATTTTTATTTCTTGGTTCATCGGTTCTTTTAAAATGCACTACAACGTCCTGCCCGCTTGGTGTCAGTGGCAAAAAATAACACCGAAACATTCCTGTTATCAAGAATTAAAACTGATACAAAACAAATTTTAAATTTAGCCTATTGTTGCCATTGCACCAAACGGCTGTTATACACTGTTTTTATGAACACAGAAGATATTTGCAAGTATTTAAAGCAACAGGAATCAAACTTAGATTATTATAAGAAAAAAGTTGAAATTTTAGAAAATCAAATAGAGGCTCGTGATAATATTAATTTTATCAGAAATGATATTGAAGTAGAATTGAAAAAAGAAAATTATACTAAAGAAGAAATAGTTTTAGCATATAACAGAATGGCGGAATATGAAGGTGTAAAACATAGGTTTGGTAAAACAATTACAGATACTTTTATTGAGTTTCTGAATGAAACGCACCATTCTTTAAAATAGTGTATAACGGTCTGCGTGTTGTGTTTCGGCTGGGGTAAAAATGCGTTTTGCTTCGGTAGAAAAACAATGAAAACAGATACAAAATAATCACTAACTAAAACCCAATGCTAAGCTGAAAACAACACGATGTTATCAGGAGTACGGCTAATTAAAAATGAATATGTTATGGAAAAAGAAATCAAAGAATTAATCAGAACAAATGAAAACGATTTGAATCGTTGGATTAATGAGCGAAATAATTTAAGAAATAAAATTAGATTTTGTAGTAAACATAAATTTGAAGAAGAAGTTAGAATCGCTCAATCAGAATTAAAGCATTTTGAGGGTATAATTTACGATTACGAAAATTGTATTAAAGATTTAAAAATATTGGTTAAATCTTATGAAAAAAGCTCTTCTGAAACTGAATCATAGTATTCCTGATAACACGCTGTTATCTTTCAGTTGCGGGTACTTAAAACTAAATTAATTATGAAAATTAAAGATTTTTTAGAAGGTCAAAAAGCGATGTATTTATTTAAAAAAGGATATACATATTATCCAAGATGGCTTGAAATAGGATTTGGAATAATTGGATGGTTTGGAATATTTCTGATTCTATTTTCTCTTATGAAACTCATTTTTAGCAATTGAAGATAACGGTCTGCGTGTTGTGTTTCGGCTGGGGTAAAAAAGCGATTTGCTTCTGTCGAAAAACAATAAAAACAAGTACAAAAAAATTATAAATCAAGCCCAATGCTAAGCTGAAAACAACACGCTGTTATCAGGAGTACGGCTAAATAAAAATGAAAATTATGTTTGGATATGAGGACGAATTACAGATAGAAATTGAAATCTTAAAAGAAAAATTAGAAAAACAAAAAGAAATATCTAATGAATTATTAGAAGCGTTACAAGAATGTGTAAACTATATTGATAGAAGAACAACGGGAATAGGTATTGATTTGAATATTGCAAAAAAAGTTCTTGAAAAAGCACTATCGTAGTATTCCTGATAACGGGTTGGGGCTTTGTGGCAGTAGGGGATTTATGGAAACCGAAACTGTCTGCCCGTTGATAATTTGTTAAAAGTAAAAAATATAATTGAACCGGGAAAACCCCTATTGCACAAAACCCCTGTTGTGCGTAGTGCTTTTTACCAACTTTGTCTTTGAATGATTAAAGTTTCTTTGTCCGATACGAAACCTACATAGTAGAATATTCCACCGTCTGCTGTCATTGAAAATTCCTTTTCAATTTCTTTTTTTCCAATTTCCATTTCAATTTTTGCTGAGTCAAAAGGGCCTCCTATATCATCTTCTTTCTTAGCTATATTGTCTGAAAACCCCTTTGTTTTTAGTTGTCCTACAAGTCTTTCATAAAATTCATTGTCCACCTTTACAATTGAAGTTGAACCATAATCACCAAATTGGTCTGGATAAGTTGCTGTTTTATACATTATCTCTCCATTCTCTGGGAAGTAAAGTCCAGTTACTTCTTTAAAGTCCTCTTTGTAAAAACTGTCAGTGGGATAAAATGCTGTGTAAATATAATATCCATTTATCAGTATTGGAATTAATGCAATTAATCTTAGTCGTTTGTCGTAATTTCTCTTCTTTATAAATCTTAATATTAAAAAGGATAGTCCGACAGTTACACCTACATTTATAATAATTGCCAGTACGATAATTAATATTAGTCCGTCCATTTGTCTTAAAATTGCGTTAGATTATTGATTCTGCTCAGGCATTACGCACAACGTTTTGCCGCCTGCCGCAGTTGGCGATTGCGAACGATTAACTGTCATGGCAAGATAATAAAATTGCGTAAACGAAATATCCAAACACTGAAGATTAGCGCCAATTGCGGCAGACGGCTGTTAGGCGTATGTGCTTATTCTCTCGCGTCTATTCCCATTGGTCTGTGTCGTTAATCAAATTGTTGATTTTGTCGAGTCCGGTTGTGGAAAGCATACCAAATTTCATTGAAGGAGAAAATGGTCTTGCATCTATGTGTCCACAGTCGGCAAGACAGAAAAAGATTTTACCCACAACTTTGTCTTCGGTGTTGTAAAGCCGAACAAAATATTCAGCTTCACTAAGCCCCCAAGTAGTTTCACCCCAATCAAAATTTGCAGTGTCATTGCAGAATTATATAAAGTTGTCAATTTGACTTTGTTTTAATGTCTTGCCAGTAAAAATGCTAACAATTGGGGTGTTTTTGAAAAGTTTGATTTTAGAAACTTGTTGTCGTGGAAAGGCGAATTCTTTATTGAAAAAATGCTTTCTGTAAGCTTGGTAAATATCTAAATTGTCAATGTCTAAATGGTCTTCAAATGTTTGCTTTTGTTCTATAGTCAGGTCATTGTAGGCGCCTTGGAAATAATCTTGGTCGTCTGCCCAGTACCAAAATGCCGTAAAACCCAAAAGGAGAATAACTGCAATTGCTATTTTTTGTAGTCGTCCCATGTTTTCCTTTATTGCTATGAGGGTTTAAGAATGTGCGGCATTAACATATACTCAGCTCTTCTAGAGATGGTAAATTCATACCTAGTTTTTCTAATTAGCTTCCATTGTTGTTTAATTCTAGTTCCATAATAGAGCTCGTCAAACTTTTTCATTAATGCAATTGCCATAGCTAAAGCAACTGTTATTGTCCTATAGTCTATCCTGTGTGGAGCTTTTTTCTCTTCCCATGTTGGTTTTAAGTTCTTATGACTTATAAAATTATTTCTATTATCTGTGAACTTATTAGTCTTGATGAAATTTTCATATTTATTGACGTCTGCCTCTAGTGCTTTAAATTTCCTATACGCGAAGTGAAAGGTTAATTGTCCAACCTTCTGATCTCCAAGTTCAGCAAGTCTTGCAATTATGTCGTCCTTGAATTTTGAAGTAACCACATAAAGGAAGTTTAACTCTTTGTTATTAGAATCTGCAATAATATCATTCGTTTGTAGCTGACTACTTTGGACCTTAAAATGTCGATACAGTATCCAAGAGTCAATCAGGTCACCAACCTCTGCTCTTAGGTTCGAAATTAAAACCTCCGGTTCTGTATCTTGAATTATTTTCTTTATCATCCGGTATTCCTTAGCATTACGCCTAACGTCCTGTGGCTTTGCGAGGTTTGGGGAAAGCCATTCCCAATTTTTTGATTATTTTATTTCTTTACAAATACAAAACAGTTTTTTGATTAAGCTTTTTGCCCAAATCTTGCAAAACCGCTGTTAGCCGTCGTTTTTTCTTCGGAATTGTGTGTTTGTAGTAACTATTTGACAGTTAAAGCTTTAGAAAACACTTACAAAAAATCTTGTAAATGTTAAAATTTCTTAGTACTTTTGCAAATCAACAGAAAAATACTGCCTATGAGGAATTAACATATATGAGTAGTCCAACTCAAATACCTGAAGCTACGAGAGTAGTATGGTATAATACGGAGGTTTTCAAATTCGTTGCTGTGGAGGCGGTGAAATTTGTAATAACCTTGCTAATCGAAAGATATAGCTAAAACTAAACTGAAAGTCGGATTGTGTTGGCGCACTTTTCGGCTTTCTTTTTTAATCTTATTGTTCAACCTAAAACATTCACACTATGAGAACAGTCAATGTTTATGTTAGAACTCGCCTCGGTTGCTGGGCAAACATTATTAACCTTCTAATACGAAAACAGAAATGGAGAACGAATCCAAACCTAAATTCTATGAGAACCCTTATTTTATCAACTTTGCCTGCACAGCTTTGTTTGAATTTTTAAAATGGGTATTCTTGTAAAAGGCTGACAACCTTTAAGAAACCTGACGGCTGACAATCGTTGGGTTTCTTTTTTATTATCTATAGGAGTATATCTAACAGTATCTCTATAAACAACAGTACAAAGATAGTCACAGTCTAAAGTAACAATCAAATAAAAACGATATTAATTATTTATAGTATTGAGTATAATTATCAATTTTAATGATTGTATTTAATCATTATATTTGCTCATTTAACAAACACACAATTTCAAAGAACTTAATTTAACACTCAATAACTATGAAAACAATCAAAATTATCGACTGTAATGATAAGGAACAAAACTTAAATGTAGATTTTATTTACAATGTTTCTTCTTATGAACCTGGTTTTAACCAACCTGCTATAACTGAAATATCTCTACATGAAAAAGGAGATACAATTCCATTTGCTGTATTTAAAACGTATGAAAGTGTTAGTTCTCTTTTGTTAAGGTTGGAAGCATACAACTAGATTCAGCAATACTAATTAAACGTCTTGCGGTTGCTACTATGTAATCGTAAGACTTTCCTTGTAGATATTTTTCTGCAAATAGTACAGCTAACTCATTTGGATTTTTCTTTTTATCTTCTGACATTCTTTTAGTTTATTATCTTAGTTACTTCCGCTTTTATTAATGACGGCTAACGTTTCGCAGCTACACGAGGTTTTTCGGATAAGCAATCCCTAGTGTTTCAGCTGAACAAAAATAACAACAAATACAATAAAAACTATTAATTAATCACTATGCCGAAAATCCCGTGTAACTGCTGTTATGCGTTCGGCTTTTTTGAAACGTAAAATCAGATAAAATGAAATACAAAAAACAATCAATTAAGGGTTACAAGGTTTTAAATATGTACCCTGTTTACATCGAAGGTGTTTATGAAGGACACGAACCATTTAAAGTGGTTGGAATTAGAGAAAACCAAGTAGAACTTGAAGGCGATTTTTCAGGTGGTACTCACAATGTTTGTCAAAAAGATTGGTTTAATGACGATAAAGTTTTTGTTGTTAAAACAATATGTGATGAACAGTTAAAACCTAATGGTTGTCAAGTTCACAATGTTAATTGTTGTGGTGGCGGGTCTGTTATTAATAAACACGTTAGCTATTGGGATGCTCTCGTAAGCTGACGCATAACTTGTATATATGCGAAACAAACCTTCGTATATACACCCAAAATAGGGTAGATTGGCGAAGGTTTGTTTCGCTTTATTTTTTTTCAAAAGTAATGAAAAAAGATTACAAATCATCAAAAGGACTTTTTATTTGTTGAATACTTTTCGTACTTACATGAGTGTAAATTTCGGTTGTTTTGCTACTGTTGTGTCCCAAAAGTTCTTGAATGTATCGCAAATCGGTACCGCTTTCTAGCAGGTGTGTGGCGTAACTATGACGTAGCCAATGTAGTGTAACAGGTTTCTTAATGTTAACTTTGGTCAAGGCTTGCTTTAGAATAAGTTGAAGGCTCCTAGAATCATAAGGCTGTCCTTTAGTTTGTCCTTCAAATAAATAAGTGGTTGGTTTACAAATAGTGTAATATTCTCTTAACATTTCGAGTATTTTGGGACTCAAAGGAGCAATTCTGTCTTTTTTGCCCTTTGAATTTTTGAGCAAAACTATATTTCTTTTAGAATCGATATGAACGGGTTGTAAAGCCAATAATTCGCCACAGCGCAAACCGCAACTGTAAATCATCGAAAGCATCATTTTGTGTTTGAGGTTGCTATGGGCATTCAAAATCAATTTGATTTCTTCCTTGCTCAAAACATTAGGTAAAACTTTGGCACGTTTAGGTCGGGGAATTTTATCAACCTCAATTTTTGTATCTTGAATAGTTTTAAAATAAAGTTTAATTGCATTGACAATTTGATTCTGGTAGGAGGCAGATAGATTATTTTTCAAAATATAATCGTTATTATAGATAATCACATCTTCGTTTGTAATTGCTGCAATGGCCTTTTCTCTGTAAAACAGTAAAAAAGATTTCAAAGCTTCGCAATAGGTTACAATAGTACTTTCGCTATATCGTTTGGAACGCATCCATTGTTTGAATTTTTCTATTTGTACTTGAGCCTCTTCTGAAGGAATAGTTTGAGAGAGAGGTGTAATTTTAAATCGTATTCTATTTTCTTCGGTATCGGGAATGTGCCACACTGTTTTTTGCTGACTCCATCGGGCACCTTCAGTTTGTTTAATTCGAGCAATTAAATTGGTATTTTTTTCGAAATATACGCCTATTCGTTTTTCTCCTTTGTGGACAATAGGTTTAGCTGACCATTTCATATTGTGTTGATTTTCAAATTTAAAGATAATAATTTCAATAACAATTTCAATAGTAATGACAATGACAATTTGAATGATAAATTTTAAAAGAAGCACCGACTTGCGTGAAGGATGGAAGTGGAGCTCTCCCGATTTTTCATCGGGAAGCGTGAACGGACAGCCTGACCTCGTTGCAACACTGAGTGTTTTTTTTCACAATAGTGGTGCAACGAGGGCACGCCCAAAAATATGTAATTGTAGTGGTTCTCGACATTTTGTCTATGCTCAGTGCAGGCTAGCTCGAACTGACAAAAGCTTGTGCCTAATTAAGAAAAAGATTCTGAAACAAGTTCAGGGATTCTGAAACAAGTTCAGAGATTCTGAAACAAGTTCAGAGATTCTGAAACAAGTTCAGGGATTCTGAAACAAGTTCAGGGATTCTGAAACAAGTTCAGGGATTCTGAAACAAGTTCAGAATAAAAAAATCCGACTTGTGTGGACAAATCGGATTTAGATATTAATTTTCGATGCAACGTAAGTTTTCGATAAAGTAGGTTTCGGGATGATAGGTTTTTCCGTCCATCTCTGAAACGATATTTTTCTTGATGATGTAATCCTCGGTGTCGGTGAGGTATTTGATACGCATCAAGGATACTTTGGAACTTTTTAAGTCTTCCATGGTGCCTTTTAAAAACATAAAGGTGCCTACTATAACACGGTTGTCAAAGCCTTTTTCGTCGCGCAACATGCTTCCGCAAAACTCGTTATCAATGTGAAAAAGAGTGATCACCTTTCCGTTGTCTAATTGCAAATAGAGTCTTGAATTTTTGTCAAAACAATTGGCTTTCATGAATCCTTTGCTTTTTTGGATTAATTGTACACTGAGTGTAGGTAAACCATCGGTCATAGACAAGGCGCAAAAGATGTAACTGGATGTTCCTGCAAAGATTTTTTCGGACATGAGGTATTCTTTTGTACGCTTGTAAGTGCCTAGTGAATCGGTTACATTAGTCGAATAGTCACATGGTGTTTGGGCTAGGGTACTGAGTGAAATAAGAAATAAGGCAGTTAATAATAGTTTTTTCATTCGGTATTTATTTGTTTTAATCTTTAGTTGTTATTTTATTTTGGCGCAAATTAATACAATTTTATTAGTATTAGCATCAGTAGTAAAAAAAGAATAATGATTGCCACCCTCTTTAATTTTCCATTTTTTGCGAATGTTTTCTACCGTTTCAGGGAAATTACGGGTGGTTATATTAAAAGTTTTTCTGCTCATGTGATTTTTCATTTCGTTTTTGGTGTAATGAAATGCAGTTTGAATTTCAAAAACACGCCCAGGAAAATCCACTAATTCCTCCGAAGTATACAAATGAGAGTGTTTGTGTAGTTTGTGAATGGGGAAGGCCGAGGCAACTTCGTCAAATCCGCCCGATTTCATAATGGCGCTATTGGGTTCGTACAAATAGCGCAAGGGCAAGCTATAAGCAGGGGAGTCCGAAGCTTGCTGCATGACAAAGTCAAAGCGATCTAGATTTCCCTTAGTAATGTTGGCCGTTTTTAGGGTAATAGCACCACCATAGTCGCGATGCAATTCCCATAAAAGTTCTTTTACCTCGTTTTCTAAGGCAATGATATGAATGTTTTTGACGTTTTTCAATTCGGTCAATCCTGCCGAAATATCTAATAAAGGTGCTGTTTTGATTAAAATAGCATCCGATTTTTCAAAATAGAAATCCAAATTTTCAGGCACATTTGGCAAACAGTCTTTGAGCATAAAAACCTTGCCTTTGGCATCATGACGTCGTGAAGGATCAATGTAAATCCAATCCCATTTTTGATTGAGATTCTTTAAGGTTTCGGCACTGTCGCCAGCATAACATTGAATGTTTGATACCTTAAGTTGCTTGAAATTGTGTTGTACCAATTCTGAAAGTTCAGGATTGATTTCGCAATGCGCCACTGCTTCTATTTTTTGGGCAAAATAATAATCGTCTACTCCAAAACCACCAGTTAAATCAATCAAGTTTTTTCCAGAAACCAATTGGCTTTTGTATTGCGCAGTAGCTTCAGAAGAGGTTTGCTCCACCGAAATTTTACTTGGATAGAGGATATTGGTCGTGTTAAACCAAGTAGGTAATTTGTGTTTTGCTTTGGCTTTGGCCTCAATTTGGTTTAAAATCTGTTTCCAATCTACTGCTGGAAATGGATTTTTTTGCAACGCTAACTGTGTAACTGAAGCGTTAATGTGCTTGTTGATATAATCTTGAATATCAGTTTGTAAAATAGAATCTTGCAATGTTAAATATTTTCGGTTAGCACAGCAACAATTTTGTTGTTTGGAAAAAACTCTTTTGCAATCACTTTTAAACTAGTGTAAATAGGAATTGCGACAACCATTCCAAAAATCCCAAAGGTAATTCCGCTTATCAATGTTACTAAAAATATTTCTAAGGGATGAGAATTGACACTTTTAGAAAAGATTATCGGTTGGCTCACATTGTTGTCTATTACCTGAACGATTAGAAAACCAATGACAACGTAAATCGTGGTTGGTAACATTTCGGAACCAAAATGTCCTCCAATATTACTAATTAAAGTTAAAATTGCTGCTAAAACAGTCGCGATTATAGGACCTATGTAGGGTATAATGTTGAGCAAAGCACATAAAAAAGCGATGATTAATGCATTTTCATTTCCAAAAATCAGCAGTACAATAAAATACAAAATAAAAACAACAAGTAACTGAATCAATAAACCGGTAAGATAACGGGCTAATAACTCGTTGATTTTCTCAATTGAATTTAGAATTTTTTCCTCGTTTTGATCTGGAAGTATCATCTTGGCTTTTTCTTTAAAAAGGCGTTGGTCCTTGAGTAAAAAGAAAGTGATAAAGAAAACGGAAGCCATTCCAACTCCAAAACTAGCAATAGTATTAATCACTGTGTTTAAAAAATCGGTGAAATAGTTGAAATCAATTTTAGAGGAAAGGTTGGATTCTTTAACCATTTTTTCGACATCTATTTGATGTAAATTAAAGTAGGTTTCTATGTTGGACTCAATAATTCCTACTTGATTTTGAAGTGTGTTAGTATCTAATAAAGATAGGTTGTGTGCCTGTGAAATAATTAAAGGAACAAATAATAAAACAAATCCAATTAAAATTAATACGAACACTAATAATACTGTTATTGAGGTTAGTAAGTCGCTGAATTTTAATTTTTTCTTTAAGAAACGTGCAAAAGGATTAGCAATCAAACAGAGTACAAGTGAAATGGCGATGTATAAAATAACGGTTTGAATTTTGTAGATAAAAAAGAGAATAAGACTTAGCAGTGCTAAACTGCCTACTGCTTTTAAAATTCCTCTAGAAATAGTTCTTGATGTTATCATTTGGGTGCGATTTAGTCCCTAAAGATAAAAAATATCAGATTAATTTAGAGGTTATTTCATATAAAGCTATACTTGCTGCTTGTACCACATTCATACTGCTGTTTTTACCGTACATATTGATGTGTACAATTTGATTTGAAACGGCTAAAAGAGGCTCGCTAATGCCGTTTATTTCGCTCCCAATAAGCAGTGCAATTTTTTTGTTTTGAGGTAAATGTACTTCTTTGAGTGCTTTGCTGTTAGAAGTAATTTCGAGTGCGATAATCTCATAATTTTGTTCTTGAAGGTGTTGTATTAAATTCTCGTTTTCTTCAAAAACTTGGTAAGGAACGCTTAAATGAGTACTTCGGCTAGTTTTGTTTATCTTTCTGGGATTCAGTGGGATATCCTTACCTATAAATAGTATCTTTTCTACACCAAAAGCTTCTCCAATTCTAAAAAGCGAACCAATGTTTTGCTGAAAATAAATGTGGTCGCAAACTAGGGTTATCGGGAATTGAGAAGATTCAAAAGTTGTTTCTTGGTGAGTTAGTTGCACAGCTATTAATTGTTAAAAATATAATGAATGATATTAGCTCCCATTTTCAAAGCTTTTTCACGAACCGAAATTGGGTCATTGTGCACTTCGGTATCTTCCCAACCATCGCCTAAATCACATTCGAAAGTATAAAGTAATACTAATCGGTTGTCGATAAAGATGCCAAAAGCCTGCGGACGTTTCCCTTCGTGTTCGTGAATTTTAGGTAAGCCATTAGCAAAAACAAATGGTTTTTGAAAAAGCGCATGCGTACTTGGGATTTCTACCAAGGCTCTATCTGGAAATATTTTTTTGATTTCTTTACGAACGTATTGGTCCATACCATAATTATCATCGATATGTAAAAAGCCACCGCCTTTTAAATATTTTTGAAGATTATGTACGTCCGAAGGACTAAAAACGACATTGCCGTGTCCTGTCATGTGGAGGAAAGGATAAGAGAAAATATCAGGACTTCCTGGTTCTACCGTTTTAGGTTTGGGGTTAATAGTCGTGTTGATATTGCTGTTGCAAAAACGGATCAAATTAGGTAACGCCGTTGGATTAGCATACCAATCGCCACCACCACTGTATTTTACCAAAGCAATTTCTTGGGAAAAAGAAGTGAAAGAAATAAATAGTAAAACAAGATACAATTTTTTCATTTTTTAAGTCCTTAGTAGTTAGTCCTTAGTTTTTTAGTCCTCTGTTAATTAATCCCGTCCAGTACTATGGACTAAGGACTCAAAAGCTAGGGACTATTCTTCATTAAAAAACACCACACTATGACAAGCTACCACTGCAGCAGTTTCAGTTCTCAATCGGGTGTTGCCTAAAGATACCGGAATGTAATTGTTTTCTAGAGCCAAATTGATTTCTTTGGTCGAAAAATCACCTTCTGGGCCTATAAGTAAAGTAATGTCTTCATTGGGTTTTAAAACCGATTTTAGTGTTTTTTTGTTGGTTTCTTCACAGTGAGCGATGAGTTGTAAACCGTTGTGTTGTTTGCTGATGAATTCCTTGAAAGTTAGGGCATCATTCAACCTAGGTAAAAACAATTCGTTGCATTGTTTCAAGGCCGACAAAACAATTTTGTCAAAACGCTCTTTATTGATGACTTTTCTTTCGGAGCGATCACAAATGATTGGTGTGATTTCCTGAATACCAATTTCGGTTGCTTTTTCTAAAAACCATTCAAAACGGTCGTTCATTTTTGTAGGTGCAACAGCTAAATGCAAATGGAATTTTGAAGCTTCTTTTTTCTCAAACGCATTAATTTGAACGGTGCATTTAGTATCGGAAGCTAAGATGATTTCGCATTCAAATAAATAGCCCAATCCATTGGTTACAAATAAAATATCACCATCTTTTTTTCGTAAAACTTTAATGATGTGTTTGCTTTCTTCTTTATCAAATGAAAAAGAAGTCGTTTGTTCGTCAATCGTTGGATTATAAAATAATTGCATGATTAAAATTGGATTCGCGCTTTTGAAACTACCGAAGCACTTTCAAAATGTTGAGATAAGTATTTTTGATAACCTACAATTCCTATCATTGCTGCATTGTCGGTTGTGTATTCAAATTTTGGGACAAAGGTTTTCCAACCGTATTTTTGTTCCGCTTCTTTGAGGGTTTTTCTAATTCCAGAATTTGCCGAAACACCTCCACCAATGGCGATTTGTTTGATGCCAGTTTCTTTTACTGCTAATTTTAATTTATCCATTAATATTTCAATGATGGTATGCTGGATGGAAGCACAAATATCATTGATATTCTCATCGATAAAATTAGGATTCTCGGCTTTGTTTTTTTGGATAAAATACAAAATAGCTGTTTTTAATCCTGAAAAACTAAAGTCTAATCCGGGAACTTTTGGTTTGGTAAACGAAAAAGCTTTTGGATTACCTAATTGGGCATTTTTGTCAACTAGTGGGCCACCAGGGTAGGGTAAGCCAAGAATTTTAGCCGTTTTGTCAAATGCTTCACCAACAGCATCATCTGTAGTTTCGCCAATGATTGTCATATCAAAGAAATTGTCAACTCTAACAATTTGGGTATGACCACCGCTGATTGTCAATGCGATAAAAGGGAATTCGGGTTTGTCGTATCCTTCTTCGTCAATAAAATGCGCCAAAATATGTGCTTGCATGTGGTTTACCGCAATTAAAGGAATATCTAAGGCAAGCGCCATCGATTTGGCAAAGGAACTTCCTACTAATAAGGAGCCCATCAGTCCAGGACCTTGGGTAAATGCGATAGCTGATAGTTGTTCTTTTTGAATATTGGCTTTTTTCAAAGCGGCATCTATAACGGGAACAATATTTTGTTGGTGTGCACGTGAAGCTAGTTCAGGAACTACACCTCCATATTGGTTGTGAATTAGCTGATTAGCTACAACATTCGATAATACTTTATCGTTACATAAAACAGCTGCGGCAGTATCGTCACAGGAACTTTCGATAGCTAGAATATAAACCTCGGGATTTAGCATAAAAAGGCACAAATTTTGGGTTATCTTTTTAGAAACCGATTTTATTTTTTATAATTTTACGGCGCAGCCAAAATTAAAGAATTTTTATTAAAGGTTTCGCTCTTTCCTCGAGCAAAATAATATTTAATCAATAATAAACGAAACTATATCAAAAAAGCGATTAAAATAACTTCGAATATAATTCTGGGGCTCATCATTCTTTTGTTGGTGCTTGCTATAGCTTTGTCGTTGCCTTTTGTCCAAACCCAAGTGGGTAAATATTTGATGAATGAAATCAATAAGGATTTTGGGACTAATATTAGTCTTGATAAAGTAAAAATTTCTGTTTTTGGTGGGGTTAAAATCCAAAATGTCCTGATATTAGATCATCATAAAGATACTTTAATCTATTCGAAAATTGTAAATACCAATTTATTAGACTTAAATGCGGTTTTAGAAGGCGATTTGATTTTTAAAACGATTCGTTTAGATGGGGTTTTGTTTGATATGAAAACCTACAAGAACGAGAAGAAAACCAATATGGATGTTTTTATAGAGTCTTTTGATTCGGGAAAACCTTCAACGGGTAAGCATACTCTTTTTATTGCTGATAAGGCTTCTATTAATCATGCTCATTTTAGATTGTATGATTACAACAGAGCCATTCCTAAAGATGTTGATTTTACGAGAGTCAATGCCGAGTTGACCAATTTTAAACTCTACGGTCCAGACGTAGATATCTTGATTGATAAGTTGTCTTTTTTAGATGATAGGGGTTTATTTGTTGAGGATTTAAGTACTGTATTTAGTTATACAAAGAAAAGAATCCAACTTAAAAAATTGGAATTACAAACGCCCAATTCAAAAATCAAAGCCGATTTGACTTTGAATTACAAGATACAGGATTTTGCCAAATTTAATGATAGGGTAAAATGGGATTTGAAGATTCATTCTGCCTCAGTAGGGACAAATGATGTACGGTGTTTTTATGATGGGTTGGCTAAAAATCAGGTTTTTTATCTTAAAAAGACAAATTTAAGCGGAACTTTAAATGATTTGTATGTAAATCATCTTCGATTGGTAGATTCTAATCAATCGCTCATGGAAGGCGACATCCGATTCAAAAATATTTTTGGTAAAGCCCATCAGCGTTTTTATATGGATGGCGATTTTAGTCAAATCAATTCTAGTTATGTGAAGCTAGTTAAATTGATGCCAGAAGTTTTAGGAAAGAAATTGCCTTTAGAGTTAAAAACCTTAGGTGATTTTTGGGTGGAAGGTAGTATTCAGCTTACGGCTACTGCTGTAGATGCGGCATTGAATATGCGTTCAAAAATAGGTAGAGTACAATCGGTTTTTTCAATGACTGATATCGATTTTATTGACAAAGCAACCTATAACGGCAATGTAGTCTTTGAGGAATTTGATGCTGGTGCTTTTTTAAATCGTAGTGATTTAGGATTGGTTAGTATGGATGTGAACGTTGATGGAAAAGGATTTACTGAGAAATATTTGAATACTCAAGTTAAAGGGGATATTAGAAAAGTGCATTATAATAGTTATACCTACAATAATATTACACTTAATGGTAACTTTAAGTTGCCGTACTACAAAGGGCAAATAAATGTTGAAGATCCTAATTTAAAAATGGATTTTGATGGTTTGCTAGATTTGAGTGCTAAGGAAAACAAATATGATTTCCGAATTCAAGTGGCTGAAGCTAATTTGAGTAAGCTGAAGTTGGTTAATGAACCAATCTCTAATTTTAAAGGAGATGTTGAAGTGCAGCTTACAGGGAACACTATTGAAAACTTACAAGGGAATGTTTACATCAAAAAAACATCCTATCAAAATGTAAAAGACACTTATACCTTTGATGATTTTACGGTTCATTCTGCTTTTGATAAACAAGGAATTCGAACCCTTACGATTAACTCACCTGATATTGTAGAAGGTGAAGTGGTAGGACGTTTTCAGTTTAAACAATTGGGTAAATTGACCCGAAACTCTTTAGGAAGTTTGTATACGAATTTCAAACCTGAGAAAGTAAATAAAGGTCAGTTTTTGAAGTTTAATTTTACGGTGTACAATAAAATTATCGAAATTTTATATCCTGAAATTGGTTTAGCTACTAATACGGTTTTAAAAGGTTCGATTAAATCAGATACCCAAGAGTTTAAAATGAATTTTAATTCACCTAAAATTACTTATGCTAAAAACAGCTTTGATAATATCCGTGTATCGGTAGATAATAAAAATCCGCTGTATAATGCTTATGTAGAATTAGACAGTATAAAAACGCCTTATTATAAAATGCGTGATTTTAGTTTGATTAATATTACAACCAAAGATACTTTGCTATTCCGTTCAGAATTTAAAGGAGGAGATAAAGGCGAAGATTTTTTCAGTTTGAACTTGTATCATACGATTGATAAGGATAATAACAATGTGGTGGGTATCAGTAAATCGGAAATGAAGTTTAAGGAGAATTTTTGGTATTTGAATCAAAAAGATAGTCCCGATAATAAAATTGTCTTCGATAAAATGTTGCATCATTTTGTTTTTGATGATATTATTTTGTCTCATGAAAATCAGTCCATCACTCTTAAAGGCGATTTAAGTGGTCCTTCAAAAAAAGATTTAGAGCTAAATTTTGATAATGTCGATTTGTACAAGGTTACGCCATTGAGTAGTAATTTTGTTTTTAATGGTAATCTAAATGGTACCGTTCATTTTAAGCAAAATAATCAAATTTACAAACCAACTGCTTCTTTAGTAGTCGATAATTTGAATATTAACAAGACCGATCTAGGAGTGCTTAAGTTTGATATTGAAGGCGATGAAACTTTAGAGAAATTTACAATTGATACCTATTTGAACAATGAAAATTTAGAATCACTAAATGCTAATGGTTCTTTTGAAATTGTAAATAACAAGACGATTTTGGATTTAAAACTCTCCCTCGATAAATTCAATTTAGGGGTTTTTAGTTCGCTAGGTGGCGATGTTCTTTCGAATATTAGAGGATTTGTTACGGGGAATTCGGTGATTAGTGGTGATGTTAACAGTCCAAAAGTAAGTGGACGTTTATTTGTGGATAAAGCAGGTTTGACTATTCCTTATTTGAATGTAGATTATCAGTTAAATGATCGTTCGATAGTTGATTTGGTCGATGAGACATTTTTATTTAGAAATAATACGATTGTCGATTCTAAGTTCAATACCAAAGGCTACTTAAATGGAACTATCCAGCATAATAAATTTTCCGATTGGAAATTAGATTTCGGAATCAGTTCTAAAAAACTATTGGTTTTAGATACGAAAGATTCAGAAGATGCCGCTTATTACGGAACAGCTTTTATCAATGGTAATGCAACGATTAGTGGTCCTGTGAACTCCTTATTTATTAAAATTGCTGCTAAATCAGAAAAAGGTTCAGATGTTAAAATTCCAATCAATTATGCCGAAAGTGTAGGCGAAAATTCCTTTATTCATTTTATAACAAAAAAAGAAAAATACAATAATAAGAATGGAATTGTAGAAAAGACGAATAAGTACAATGGTTTGGAATTGGAATTTGATTTAGATATTACACCAGATGCCGAAGTAGAAGTAATATTAGATCGAAATTCGGGACATGGAATGCGAGGAAAAGGGTATGGTTCACTTTTGTTCAAGATAAATACGCTGGGTAAATTCCAAATGTGGGGAGATTATCAAGCGTATGAAGGAACCTATAATTTTAAATATGGTGGGTTGATTGATAAAAAGTTTGCAGTAAGAAAAGGAGGTTCTATTACATGGGAAGGAAATCCAATGCGTGCGCAGTTAAATCTTCAGGCAGTATATAAAACCATTGCAAATCCTGCTGTATTGTTAGAAAACTCTTCATTTAATAGAAAGGTGCCCGTGGATGTGGTTATAGGAATTCAAGGAGATTTAGCGAGTCCAAATCCTGATTTTAATATCGAGTTTCCAACGGTTAGTAATGTCTTGAAATCAGAAATACAATATAAGTTGTATGATAAAGATGTGCGACAAACACAAGCTTTGTATTTGCTTTCATCAGGAGGTTTCTTGAGTCCTGAAGGGGTAAATCAATCAGATTTTTCGGGAAGCTTATTTGAAACGGCTTCAAGTTTGTTAGGAGATATTTTGAAAACCGATAGTGATAAGTTTAAAGTTGGTTTAAACTATGTGTCAAGAGATAGGAGAATTGGTAGAGAAACCGATGGTAGAGTGGTGGCCACTATTTCTTCTAAAATTAATGAACGTATTTCAATAAATGGAAAAGTAGGTGTGCCTTTTGGAGGGATTAACGAATCGGCGGTTGTGGGTGACGTTGAAGTTCAGTACAGGGTGAATCAAGATGGGACGATGAATTTGCGATTGTTTAATCGTGAAAATGATATAAATTATATCGGTCAAGGAATAGGGTATACTCAGGGATTAGGATTGACTTATGAAGTAGATTTTGATACTT
Source organism: Flavobacterium sp. GCM10022190 (assembly GCF_042656445.1). Taxonomy (NCBI): domain Bacteria; kingdom Pseudomonadati; phylum Bacteroidota; class Flavobacteriia; order Flavobacteriales; family Flavobacteriaceae; genus Flavobacterium; species Flavobacterium sp. GCM10022190. Next base: position 329,835 of record NZ_JBHSOQ010000003.1, on the reverse strand, counting down.
TTAGAGAATTGTTTAACAAGATCTTTAAAAAGTACCGTGTACAAAAGACAGATACTATGAATGAGTATTTTCAAGATTCTAATGTAACTCCTGAATATATAAATTTCAACAACAAAAAAGCGCCTAAAAAGGGGAAAGAAAAAAATAATTCTGAAGCGGTAAGTAACGAAGAAGATTAAAAAAGTTCATTTCCTTTTAAATAAATGGTATTGGGAATAATGGGAAGTTTTTTTGGCTGATAAAATGTTAATTAAATATCAAAAATAGGTTATTCTTATTTTAATTATCTAAAAATCGATATCTATCAAAAAAAATAAGTTTTTTTTTGTTTTATTTGGAACTTATTAACGAAAACGTTTGAATTAATAATAATTGGTTAAAATTATAAAAGTAAGGCTTTTAAAGTTAGTAATGTTTCTTAATTTTACCCTTCAAAACTAAAACTATGCTAAAGACAATTAAGAAAATAGGTGTTCTAACTTCTGGAGGAGATTCGCCAGGAATGAATGCCGCGATACGCTCAGTTGTACGTACCTGTGCTTACCATAATATAGAATGTGTTGGTATTTACAGAGGTTATCAAGGAATGATCGAAGGTGACTTTGAAGAGATGGGACCTCGAAGTGTAAATAATATTATTAATAAAGGAGGAACAATTTTAAAGTCGGCTCGTTCTAAAGATTTTAGAACTCCAGAAGGAAGAAAAAAAGCGCACGAAAATTTAGTTAACGCTGGAATTGAAGCATTAGTTGTTATTGGAGGTGACGGAACTTTTACAGGAGCTTTAATATTTAACTCTGAATATAATTTCCCAGTAATGGGAATTCCTGGTACCATTGATAATGATATTTATGGTACAAGTCATACTTTAGGTTATGATACTGCTTTGAATACAGTTGTTGAAGCTATCGATAAAATTAGAGATACAGCCAGTTCACACAATCGTTTATTCTTTGTTGAGGTAATGGGTAGAGATGCTGGTCATATTGCTTTGAACGCTGGAATAGCTGGTGGTGCTGAAGAAATTTTAATTCCTGAAGAAGATTTAGGTTTAGATCGTTTATTAGAATCACTTCAAAAAAGTAAGGCTTCTGGGAAATCGTCTAGTATTGTAGTTATTGCAGAAGGAGATAAGATTGGTAAAAATGTATTCGAATTAAAAGATTATGTGGATGCTAATTTACCAGAATATGATGTTCGTGTATCAGTACTAGGACACATGCAACGTGGCGGTTCACCATCTTGTTTTGATAGAGTTTTAGCAAGCCGTTTAGGTGTTAAAGCAGTAGAATCGCTATTAGAAGGAGTGTCAAACTTTATGGTTGGTTTGAAAAATGATACTGTAAACTTGACTCCATTATCATTAGCAATTAAAGGAAAATCAGAAATTGATCGTGAGTTATTACGTGTTTCTGATATTATTACCACTTAGTAAATAGTAAAGAAAAGTTAATCCTCAATTTGGAGAAATTTTCAATCGAATAATAAACAATAAATAAATAAAAAAGAAATGTCAAAAGTAAAATTAGGAATAAACGGTTTCGGGAGAATCGGAAGAATTGTTTTTAGAGAGTCTTTTAACAGAGACAATGTAGAGGTAGTTGCTATCAACGACTTATTAGATGTAGATCACTTAGCTTACTTATTAAAATATGATTCTGTACACGGTCAATTTAATGGTACTGTTGAAGTAAAAGAAGGAAAATTATATGTAAACGGAAGAAACATCCGTATTACTGCAGAAAGAAACCCAGCTGACTTGAAATGGAACGAAGTTGATGTTGATGTAGTTGCTGAATGTACTGGTATTTTCACAACTGTTGATACAGCAAGTGAGCACTTAAAAGGTGGTGCTAAAAAAGTAATTATTTCTGCTCCTTCTGCTGATGCTCCAATGTTTGTAATGGGAGTAAACCACGAAACTGCAAAAGCTTCTGATTTAGTTGTTTCTAATGCATCTTGTACTACTAACTGTTTAGCTCCTTTAGCTAAAGTTATCAATGACAACTTCGGAATTGTTGAAGGTTTAATGACTACAGTTCACGCTACAACTTCAACTCAAATGACTGCTGACGGTCCTTCTAGAAAAGACTGGAGAGGTGGACGTGCTGCTGCTATCAACATCATCCCATCTTCTACAGGTGCTGCTAAAGCTGTTGGTAAAGTTATCCCTTCTTTGAATGGAAAATTAACAGGTATGGCTTTCCGTGTTCCTACTGCTGACGTTTCTACAGTAGATTTAACTGTAAAATTAGCTAAAGAAACTTCATACGAAGAAATTATGAAAGTTTTAAAAGAAGCTTCTGAAACTAACATGAAAGGTATCTTAGGATATACTGAAGATGCAGTTGTTTCTCAAGATTTCATCTCTGATAAAAGAACTTCAATCGTTGATGCTACTGCTGGTATCGGATTGAACTCTACTTTCTTTAAGTTAGTATCTTGGTATGACAACGAGTACGGATACTCAAGCAAATTAATTGATTTATCAGTTCACATCGCTGGATTAAAATAATAATTTAAATTTGTTAAAAATCCCGTTCGATGCGTCGAACGGGATTTTCTTTTTTAATGCCGCTTTAAAATGTAGTTTTTACATTTTTAAATTGATAGTATGTAATTAATCCAAAAAAAAACTGAAAAATGAAATTAATAGTTGATAGTGGTTCTACTAAAGCCGATTGGATTGCGATAGATGATCACGGAAAAATATTGTTTACAACCCAAACCTTAGGATTGAATCCTGAAATTTTAGAAGGAGATCAAATCATTGAACGTCTTGATGACCGTTTTGACATTCAACAAAATAAAAAATTAGCCACTCATTTGTATTTCTATGGTGCAGGTTGTGGAACTGATAGAATGAAAATTGCTTTGAAAGAAGTATTTCAAAATTATTTCATAAATGCGCAAATTGTAGTAGAAGAAGATACTTATGCTGCAGTATATGCTACTACACCAAAAGACGAAAAAGCAATTGTGTGTATTTTAGGTACAGGTTCTAATTGTAGCTATTTTGACGGTACTGTTTTACACCAAAAAGTACAATCATTAGGGTATATCGTAATGGATGATTCTAGTGGTAATGTGTATGGTAAAGAATTAATTAGAAAATACTATTTTAATAAAATGCCTAAGGAATTAGCGGTTGAATTCGAAAAAGAATACAATGTTGATCCTGATTTTATTAAAAATAAATTATATAAGGAAGAAAATCCAAATGCTTATTTAGCGACTTTTGCTAAATTCTTAATTCAACATAAAGACACTGAATTTTGTCAAAAAATCATTCGTAAAGGAATGAAATCTTTTATCAAGAATTATGTAATGCAATTTGATAATTGTAAAGAAGTTCCAGTGCATTTTGTAGGTTCTATTGCTTTTTATTTAAAAGAGGAATTAGAACGTGCTTTTGATAAATATGATTTACAATTAGGAAATGTGTTGAGAAGACCTATCGATGGTTTAATTTCATATCATATTGCAAACAAATAATAGAAAAAATATGGAGATTGCTATTATTTCTCACGATGGAAAAAAAGTTGACATGGTTCAATTTTTAAATAAGAACAAAGAGATTTTATCTAAAGAAAATGTTCAGCTTATTGCAACTGGTACAACAGGAGGAAGAGCCGAAATTGCTGGATTTAAAGTAATGAAAATGCTTTCTGGTCCAGTAGGAGGTGATGCTCAAATTGCAGCTAGGGTAGCGGAAGGGAAAACAAATATGGTATTCTTTTTTAAAGATCCTCTTGCGAGTCACCCACACGAACCAGATGTTAACATGCTCGTTCGTGTTTGTGATGTGCATAATGTGCCATTGGCAACAAATGAAGCTACGGCACAATTATTATTAGATGCAATTGCTTCTAGATTGTAGCAATTACAGAAATTTCAATATTTACATTTTTTGGCAAACATGCCACTTGAACCGTTTCACGAGCTGGAGCGGTTTTTTCGTTAAAATAAGAACCATAAATAGTATTGATTGTAGCAAAATCGTTCATGTTCATAATAAAAATAGTCGATTTAACTACGTTTTCAAATGTCATTCCTGCAGCTTCAAGAATAGCCTTAACATTTTCCATTACCTGTTTGGTTTCGGCTTCAATAGATGAAGTTACGATGGTTCCATCTTCAGGATTGATAGCGATTTGTCCTGAAGTGTAAAGCATGTTTCCTACAAGTACAGCTTGGTTATAAGGGCCTATTGGTGCTGGAGCTTTTTCGGTAAAAATTATTTTTTTCATTTCTATACTGTCTTAGGTTTAAAAGTAGGTTCAATTATTGTTGGGTTAAAAAAATTATCGGTTAGGATAATTACGTTTTTCCCATTTGATGTCGCTTAACATCCCTGATTTAATTCCAATAAAGAAATTCCAGTTAGCATTAGTTCCAAAAGGAGTCCAGTTGAAACTCATTCTCCAACTAGATAAATCTCTTTCAAAACGGAATTGAGTATAAGTAACTCCTTTTTGAACAAAATCATAACCTGTAGAAATTCCCACTTTCCATTTAGGTGTTAAATCAGTATTGGCAGAAATCATTAAGGAGTTCCCCGATATTTTATTTTCACGGTTGTTATTGCTGTAAGTAAATGCATAGGCAAAAGTCATATCCCAAGGAATTTTTGATTTAAAAAATTCAGAAATCGTATCTTCTCCTTCTTCTTCACTGCCATCAAACATACTCTTTCGATTGTCATTTAAATCCGTGCTGGTTCCAAATAAGTCATCTTCTCGACCACCATTTCTTTCGGTTTGGGTATCTTTGGTTTTATCTTTCTTGTTGTCTTTGTCTCTACTAGATAACGAATAATTTAGGGTAATATTGGCGCTCGTCATTCTGAATAAACTTCCCCCGTTTTCAATATTGTATTTGTTAATTCTTTGACCTGAATTATCAATAGCGTATGGATCTAAGGTTGCGGCTAAATTGGCATTTAATTTATTTTCAAAAAATTGAGCTCCTGTGCTTACACGAACTGGTGACCAAGCTAAATTAGTTACACCATCTGCGTCTAAATTATAACTGGTAGAAAAGTTCAAGTTGTTTAATAACATTACTTTTTTAGCTTCTGTCTTAGTGGTATCTTTATCGGTAACTTTCGCTTCAAAAGTATTGCTTACACTTATTCCTAAAATATTTGAATTGCTTAAACCTGGAGCACCAAAAATTCCGCCTTCAAAGCGCGTATATTGTTTATCCATTCTACCACTTGCGTCAGAAGAGTAGGTATCATAATATTTCTCGAAGCTAGGAGTGTAGGAGTAGGAGAAAGACGGTCGAATGACATGTCTTATGGCTTGAATTTTTTTGTTTTCACCAAAATTAAAAGTACCATAAATTGTGGTTCCTAAACTGGCAGATAAGTTGTAGGTTCTAAAGGCATCAAAACCGTTTACTGTCCTGTCTATTACCGCACTTTGTTCTGTATTGTATTCTTTACGAATGGTTTTAGTATACCAGATTTCTTCGTAGTTTGCAGTTGTTGTGGCGCTAAAGTATTTAAATATTTTAAAGTTTGTACTCAAAGGGATGCTATGTTGGAAACCTACTTTCGCATCTTTAAACATCTGTGGTTTGAAAAATAAAGAATCTGTTGTATTGATATAGTTTCTTCCGTTTAAGTTATATTGTAAGTTGATGTTTTTAATAAATCCTTTTTTTACACCATCTTTTCCAACAAAGGGATACATCCTGTCTAAGCTAAATTGCAAAGTAGGAAGTGTCATATTGATGCTTTCTGTTTGGGTGTTTTGTGAGTGTGTAGCCGATAATGATAATCGGGCTTGTGGTATAGAATTAAATGTTTTTGAATAAGATATCGAAGAACTTAGGGTGTTATTTAATTGAGAACCCATGTTCGTTTGGTTGATCGATTGTTTGAAATATTTACTACTACCTAGGTTTACAGAAGCTGAAAAGCTAGAACTTGGATTCGCTTTTGAGTCTCTTGAATGTGACCATTGTATATTGTAAATATTTTGTTTGGAATAATCTGGGTAGCCTCTTTCGCTAGTGATTAGGTTTTCAAAACGAACGTTGACATTACCTCTAAATTTATATCTTTTAGCATAGGCAGATTCAAATCGCATCCCATAACTTCCGTTAGTGTAATAATCTCCTAAGACAGTCAAATCGTAATTATCGCTTAAAGCAAAATAGTAACCTCCATTTTGTAAAGAGAATCCACGGGTGTTTGAATCATTATAACTAGGTAGTATCAATCCCGAAACGCTAGTTTCTTTGCTCATAGGAAAAAAAGCAAAGGGTAAAGCAATTGGAGTTGGTACATCTGCGATGACCAGATTAGTAAGGCCAGTTATCACTTTTTTACCAGGTATGAATTTTACCTTTGATGTTCTAAAATAATATTCCGGATTGTCTTTGTTAGTGGAAGTCGTAAATCGAGCTCCTTTTAAAAAATAAACCGAATCATTCTCCTTTTTAGTGATGGCTGCTTTTACATTGAACTCTCCTTGGTCTGTTTTGGAATTCCAAATTAATGCTTTTTGGCTTTTAAAGTTAAAGCGAATTGAATCGGGTTCAACCACATTTTCTCCTTGTTTGAAATTGGGGTATTGGGTAAATTTTCCTGTAGAATCCTTGATACGACCAGCATAAACTTCATTCTTTTCATAATCCAGAATGATTTTTCCGGCTTTCAATTCAATATCTTGATAGTAAAGTTCCGCATTGTCGTAAAGGGTAATTAGTTTACGTTTTTGGTCTATTTTAGCATAATTAGTGGCTTTGTATTTTACTTTTCCATCTAAAAATGCTTTTTTCGGTTTTATACTATCAGTTTTGGTGCTGTCTTTTAGCTTTTTTATAGTGTCTTTTATAGTTACTTGGGTATCTTTTGTTTTTGTATCAACTTTTACAGCTTGTTTTGCAGCAATGTTTTTGTTTTTCTTTGAAATATCTTGAGAATATATGTCAACTGTTCCAAAAGTTAGGAAAATTGATAATAAAACGATATGAAATAAGTTTGTGTGCAAAGGGATAAATACTATTTTTGTAAAATTATGGCTTGTTTTTTGAAGTGTCAAACTTACAGATTATTTTTCGCCAAAAATAGTCAATTAATCAATTTATAGTCGTAGTCTTTAATTAAAATTAACTTTAAAATTTATGTTTGTAATTAATAAAACAAAAGTTGTACTGTCTTTTATTCTTCTTTTTTTCGCTTTTACTAATTATAGTCAGTCCGGGAATTTTAAAGTGACTCTTGATGCAGGTCATGGAGCGCATGATTTTGGAGCTTCCTATAATGGTCATGTCGAAAAGAATATCAATTTGGCAGTAGCACTAAAAGTAGGTAAGTTATTAGAACAAAATCCGAAAATTGATGTCATTTATACTCGTAAAACTGATGTGTTTATAGATTTAGTGGAAAGAGCTAATATAGCGAATAGAGCCAATGCAAATATTTTTGTATCCATTCACTGTAATGCAAATAGGAACACTGTTGCTGATGGAACAGAAACCTATGTGATGGGTATGACAAAAGTGGCGTCTAACTTAGAAGCAGCTAAAAGAGAGAATTCTGTAATTACGCTTGAAAAGGATTATAAACGAAAATACGAAGGTTTTGATCCTAATTCGCCAGAAACTATGATTGGTTTTACATTGATGCAGGAAGAATATTTGGATAATAGTATTTCGTTAGCGAGTAAGATAGAAGAAGAATTTGCTGCAATAGGAAAAAAAATCAGAGGAGGTGGTGTAAAACAGGCTCCATATATGGTTTTGCATAAAGCATACATGCCAAGGGTTTTAATAGAGATGGGTTTTATCTCAAATTACACCGAAGGAAACATTCTTGATTCTGAAGAAGGGCAGAACGAAATTGCTAGAGCTATAGCAAATGCGATTTTGAGCTATAAAAAAGAATATTTTGGTACAGGTGAATCTGAACCTGAGGTAAAACCAGCTCAAAGAATGCATGAACATAATAGTAATACCTCAAGACCGGATAGTATCAAATCATCTTCGGATTCAGTAGGAGCTAAAAAATCAGTTTCTACTAAGGCGAATTCTGATGTAGTATTCAAAGTTCAATTAGCTGTTTCCAATAGAAAATTGGAGTTACATCCAAAAAATTTTAAAGGTTTGAAAAATGTAACTATGGAACCACTAGGTAAGAGTTATAAATACACCTATGGAGAAACTGCTGATTATGAGGATTCCAAAAAACTTTTAGAGGAAGCAAAGTCTAAAGGATATACTTCAGCATTTTTGATTGCTTATAAAAATGGAACTAAAATCGATATTCAAGATGCTATTAAATAACGTAGGGTTCTAATTATTTATATTAAATTTGCACTAAATACATATATTTTGAAATTAACAAGAGAAATTAAGACTGCGATTTTAGTAATCTCAGCAATATTATTATTTATTTGGGGTTATAGTTTTTTAAAAGGTAGAGACCTATTTAATAGTTATACAACTTTGTATGCTGAATACGATAGTGTTGAAGGTTTATCGCCTTCTGCTCCTGTCACCATAAATGGATTAGTAATTGGTAAGATTGAACGAATTACAATTGATCCTAATACGGGTAAATTATTGGTGGAGATGCAAATTAAAACTGATTTTCCAATTTCTAAAAAGAGTTTGGCAACGATATATGAGCCAGGATTTATTGGAGGAAAGCAAATAGCTATTGAACCTGATTTTTCAGATAAAACAACAATAGAACAAGGCGACAAGTTAGTTGGAAATGTTCGATTAGGGATGACAGAATCTTTAAGTAAAAAATTAGTTCCGCTTCAAGATAAAATTGAAAAACTCTTAGTGAATGCCGATAATATGTTGACTAGCGTGAACACTATATTGGATAAAAATACACAAGAAAACATCAAGAAAAGTCTAGCGGAATTGAGTAAAACAATGGAACAATTTCATCAAGCTTCTGCGGGTGTTAACTCATTGATTGCTGATAATAAAACACAGATTAAAGGCATGGTTGCTAACTTTAATAAAGTTTCGGGTAATTTTTCTAAAATTTCCGATTCCATCAATAAAGCTGATTTAGGTAAAACCATTAAAAGTTTAAATACCACATTGGCTAAAGTAAATGGAATCATGGCAGGTTTAGAAGCAGGAAATGGAAGTATGGGAAAAATGCTTAAAGACGATGCTTTTTACACCAATTTATCGAAGACCTCAAAAGAGTTAGAATTACTACTTCAGGATGTACGTTTATATCCTACTCGTTATATCAATGTTTCTCTTTTTGGTAAGAAAAACAAGCCTTACACAGGACCAAATGATTCTATTGTGAAAGCTAAAAAATAATATTCGATGAGTTATTTAGACAATATTTTATTTGCTATCGTTTTAGTTGTAAGTATCGGGTATTTTGCTAAAAATGTAAAAAAAATCTTTAGAAATATCAGACTAGGACAAAATGTAGACCGTACTGATAATTCGGCAGCAAGATGGAGAAACATGACATTGGTGGCTTTAGGTCAAAAAAAGATGTTTACCAGACCCATTCCAGCTTTGTTACATTTTATGTTATATGCTGCTTTTGTTATTACCCAAATTGAACTTTTAGAAATTATTGTTGATGGTTTGTTTGGAACACATCGTTTCTTTAAAATAGGTTTGGGAGGATTTTATACGTTTCTAATCAGTTTTATAGAAATTCTTTCATTACTAGCCCTAATTGCAACAGTCCTTTTTTTAATAAGAAGGAATCTTTTAAAATTACCACGCTTAAATAAGGAAGAGTTATTAGGATGGCCTAAAAAAGATGCTAACTTAATTTTAATTATGGAAATTATTTTAGTGTTGTGCATTTTTACCATGAACGGTACTGACGAAGTCTTGTATTCATTAGGGAAGTCACATTTTGAAGGGATAGGATCGTTTAATTTTGCTATTTCACAATTTTTAGGTCCTGCTTTTTTTGGAGGTATGAGTGAGGGTACTTTGCCTATTTTAGAAAGAATCGGGTGGTGGGGTCATTTTTTAATGGTCATGGCATTTTTAAACTATTTGTATTATTCTAAGCATTTACATATTCTTTTAGCTTTCCCCAATACCTATTTTGCTAATTTAAAACCTCAAGGTGAATTTGATAATTTAGAAGCTGTAACTAAAGAGGTAAAATTAATGATGGATCCTAATGCTGATCCATTTGCAACTCCTGCAGAAGGGGCAGAAGTTCCAGCAAAATTTGGAGCAAGTGATATACAAGATTTAAACTGGGTTCAATTATTAAATGCTTATACATGTACCGAATGCGGTAGATGTTCTTCAGTTTGTCCAGCAAATACAACGGGTAAAAAATTATCTCCTCGTAAAATTATGATGGATACTCGCGACAGAATGGAAGAAGTAGGTCGAAATATTGATGCTAATAAAGGTGTTTTTGTTCCTGATAATAAGTCTTTGCTAAATGATTATATCACGCCTGAAGAACTTTGGGCTTGTACTTCATGTAATGCTTGTGTAGAAGAATGTCCAGTTAGTATCAGTCCGTTATCAATCATTATGGATATGCGTCGTTATTTAGTAATGGAACAAAGCGCTGCTCCAGCTGCTTTAAATTCAATGATGACTAATGTCGAGAACAATGGAGCGCCATGGCCATACAATCAGCAAGACCGATTGAATTGGAAAAATGAATTATAATTGGTTTGTAGATTTTAGTTGGAATGTCATTATTCGCAAACAATAAAAAAACTACTAACAACAAACAATAAATATAAAAGAATGTCAGAAAATTTGATAGTACCTACAATGGCAGAAATGCTGGCCCAAGGAAAACAACCTGAAGTTTTATTTTGGGTAGGTTGTGCAGGAAGTTTTGACGATAGAGCCAAAAAAATCACGAAGGCTTTTGTACGTATTTTAAATAGTGCCAATGTTTCTTTTGCAGTTTTAGGAACAGAAGAAAGTTGTACGGGTGATCCGGCCAAAAGAGCGGGTAACGAATTTTTGTTTCAAATGCAGGCAATGATGAATATCGAAGTGCTTAATGCTTATGAAGCTAAAAAGATAGTTACGGCTTGCCCACATTGTTTTAATACATTAAAAAATGAATACCCTGAATTAGGTGGGAAATACGAAGTAGTTCATCATACAGAGTTTTTAAAATCCTTATTAAATGATGGACGATTAACTATCGAAGGAGGTCAGTTTAAAGGAAAAAAAATTACTTTTCACGACCCTTGTTATTTAGGTAGAGCGAATAAAGTTTATGAAGCACCACGTGATTTAATTGAAAAATTAGATGTGGAATTGGTAGAGATGAAACGTTCTAAAGCGAATGGATTATGCTGCGGTGCAGGTGGAGCACAGATGTTTAAAGATGCTGAAAAAGGAAATAAAGAAATCAACATCGAAAGAACAGAAGATGCACTAGAAACCACTCCTGATATTATTGCAACAGGATGTCCATTTTGTAATACCATGATGACAGATGGAATTAAGCATAAAGAAAAAGAGGGAGATGTGAAAGTGATGGATATTGCGGAGTTAATCGCTAATGCACAGGATTTATAGTCAATATCTATAAGGTTTACTATTGAAATTATTACATCTGAAATCTAAAATCAACAATTTAAAAACAAAATCAAAATGTACGTACCATTTGAAAATTTACCAGAAGATTCCAGAATTTGGATTTATCAATCGAATAGAAAGTTTTCGGATGCCGAAATTTCAGAAATAACGAATGATTTAGAATTGTTTTTGAATGGATGGGCGGCACACGGAACCAGTTTAGAAGCTTCTTATCAAATTAAATACAATCGTTTTATTATCATAGCAGTCAATCAAGAAGTACAGGCTGCAACTGGATGTTCAATCGATGCTTCTGTTGCTTTTATTCAAAAATTAGAGCAAAAGTACAGTGTTGATTTGTTAGATAAAATGAATGTTACCTTCAAACTAGGTGAACATATTGCTCATAAGCCTCTGATTGATTTCAAGAAAATGGTAAAGGACAAAGCGGTTACACAAAATACAATTGTATTCAATAATTTGATTAATACTATTCAGGAATATAATGATTCTTGGGAAGTGCCCGCAATAGACAGCTGGCACAGCCGTTTCTTTTAAACCAAATTAAAATATTCTTTTATGAAAAATAGAGACATCAGGATTATACTTCTTTATGTCTTATTTTTTTTTGTAGCAGCTTGTAGTACAACAAAAAAGAATAAGCAGGCTGTTGTATTGGGTAAAAATCCCGTTGTAACAAATCTAAACGAAACGCAACCTGAGATTTCTTTTGCCAAATTAAATCAGCTATACAATCAATTAAATGCTGTTTCAAATGAATCAGAACAATACCATTTGTTTGAAAAAGCAATCACTGTTTTGAAGACTGAGAAATTGGTTTTGCCTATTCGAAATTTAGAAAAACAGCAAATTGCTTATGTAAAATTGGGCGATGCACCCAATGATATATTTTTAACCACTTTACAGCAGTATACAGCGGTTACTGAGATTAAGGAGGAAAATCTAGAGCTTTTAAATGAACAATTGAATCCATTTTCAACAGTTATTATAGGTTATCATTCTTCTAATGCAAATTCGAGTAGTCTTTCATTTTCAGCAGAAGAACTGAAAATCATTAAAACGTTGGCACAAAATCATGTGGTTGTTTTAGATGTTTTTGCTTCGCCTTCTATTTTAACTTCATTAAAAGATTTTAGTTCGATTGATGGCGTGGTGGTTTCTTATCAAAATTCAAAAATAGCCCAAATTGTTTCGGCCGAATTACTATTTGGTGCTATTAGTTCGCAAGGGAAATTACCCATTCATTTATCTTCTGATTTTTATGAAAAATTTGGTTTAACGACCGATATATTAGATGTTTTAGGTTTTTCTACTCCTGAAAATGTCGGAATGAAAACGGAGGTTTTGTCTAAAATTGATGGGATAGCTCAAAAAGCAATGGATAAAAAAATGACTCCGGGAATGCAAATTCTTGTCGCTCGAAAAGGAAAAGTTATTTATCAAAAGGCTTTTGGTTTTCATACATATCAAAAAGATTTAAAAGTATCTAATTCGGATATTTATGATTTGGCTTCGTTGACTAAAATTATAGCGACTTTGCCTAATGTAATGCAGCAATACGATCAAGAAAAGTTAACTATGGAAACGCCTTTGGATTTGATGTTGCCTATTTTTAAAAACACTAATAAAAAAGATATTACATTCAAAGAATTGTTGTCGCATTATGCCCGTTTACAAGCTTGGTATCCTTTTTATAAAAATACTTTAGATAGGAAAGGAAATCCAAAAGAGGCTTATTATCAAAAAGTAGGTGATGCCAATTTTTCTATCAAAATTGCCGATAGTTTGTATTTACGTACCGATTATCAAGATACTATTATGAAGATTATTGCCGATAGTAAACTTTTGCCACAAAGAGTTTATAAATACAGCGACTTTACCTTTATGATTTTGAAAGCTTATTTGGAACATGTTACAGGAAAACGATTGGATATTTTGGCTGCTGAAAATTTCTTTCAGCCAATGGGTTTAAATAATTCTATGTACAATCCAATTGAGAAAATCGATAAAAATCGTATTGTGCCAACAGAGGTAGATACTTATTTTAGGCATCAGATTGTGCAAGGTTATGTACATGATCTGGGAGCAGCCATGCAAGGAGGAATAGGAGGACATGCTGGATTATTTTCAAATAGTATGGATGTGGCTAAGATGATGCAACTGTATTTGCAAAAAGGAAGTTATGGTGGAAAACGGTATTTTTCAGAACAAACATTTGATGATTTTAACAACTGTTATTATTGTTCGAATGGAAATAGAAGAGGAATTGGTTTTGACAAACCGCAATTAGGTGATTCAGGACCTACTTGTGGGTGTGCATCGATGACTAGTTTTGGTCATACTGGTTTTACAGGAACGATGGCTTGGGCCGATCCTGAAAAGGAAATTGTGTATGTTTTTCTGTCCAATCGCACTTTTCCTAGCGAGGCAGAGAATAAATTATCGAAAGAAAATATAAGAGAAAATATTCAATCGATTATATATGAGGCAATTGATGCTTCTATTGATGGCAAATAAATAGGAAACTAGTTTTAGTTTTCTTTTAAGAAAAGACACTCTTATTTTTATTAATTTAGGCGTATTAAAAATTACAGATGAAAATAGCAATTGTTTGTTATCCAACCTTTGGTGGAAGTGGTGTAGTCGCTACAGAATTAGGTTTAGAGTTAGCTCGTTTAGGACATGAAGTTCATTTTATAACCTACAGTCAGCCAGTGCGTTTGGCTTTATTGAATCCAAATGTGCATTATCATGAAGTAAACGTTCCAGAATATCCTTTGTTTCATTATCAACCTTATGAATTAGCTCTATCAAGTAAATTAGTTGATATGGTTAAATTGTACAAAATTGAAGTTTTGCATGTACATTATGCAATTCCTCATGCTTATGCGGGTTATATGGCAAAGCAAATGTTAAAGAACGAGGGAATCGAAATCCCAATGATAACTACTTTGCATGGTACAGACATTACTTTGGTTGGAAATCACCCATATTACAAACCCGCAGTGAGTTTTAGTATCAATAAATCAGATGTGGTAACTTCTGTTTCTCAAAGTTTGAAAGACGATACGTATAAGTTATTTAAAATCAAGAGAGATATTCATGTGATTCCTAATTTTATCGAATTGGATAAAAGCAGAGAATTTACAGGACCATGTCAGCGTTCTTTGATAGCTAAAAAAGAAGAGCGTATCATTACGCATATTAGTAATTTTAGAAAGGTGAAACGCATTCCAGATATCATTCGAATATTTCATAAAATCCAAGAACAAATTCCAGCCAAATTATTAATGGTAGGGGATGGTCCTGAAAAAGAAAAAGCCGAATATTTGTGCCAGGAATTAGGAATATTAGACAAGGTCATTTTCTTTGGAAACAGTAACGAAATCGATAAGATTTTAAGCAATTCAGATTTATTTTTATTGCCTTCAGAAACTGAAAGTTTTGGATTAGCAGCATTAGAAGCAATGGCGTGGGGCGTTCCTGTAATTTCAAGTAATTCAGGAGGGTTACCAGAAGTTAATTTTGATGGCGTTTCGGGGTATTTGAGTAATGTAGGTGAAATTGACGAAATGGCTCAAAATGCCCTGAAAATCCTAAAAGAGGATACTGTTTTGTGTCAATTTAAGAAAAACGCTTTATCGATAGCAAATAAGTTCGATATCAAACTTATTTTGCCATTGTATATTGAAATCTATGAAAAGGCGATTAAGAAGTATCAAAAAAAATCCAAACATTTGTCTAAACCAGAGCATGATTAATACCATTAGAAAATGAAAAAAAGTATTTTATTAGTATCTGTTGCTGTGTTATTCTTGTTTTCTTGTAAATCAACAACAAATACTAATGGGAAAAAAGTCCTTTATGAAGTTTTACTACAGCAAAATGATGGTGGGGGAAATATTAATTTTTACGAAATTCTAACTGAGGCGAAAGAGATTAAAATGTTGCAAAATGATAAAAAGTTGAAAGGAAAAATCAGTACGGATGATTTGCAACAGTCCAACTTTGTAATTCTTAATATGGGGCAAAAACCTACTGGTGGTTATGCAATAACAGTAGAAAGTGTTACTGAAACCGATAAAAATATTGTTATTAAGGTCAAAGAAATTAATCCAGATTCAGGAGCTATGGTTACACAAAATATTACTTATCCTTATACGGTAGTCAAAATTAACTCGAAAAAACCTATTACAGTACAATAAAAAATGCCACTATTTCTAGTGGCATTTTTGGTC
Organism: Flavobacterium sp. GCM10022190; assembly: GCF_042656445.1. Classification (NCBI taxonomy): domain Bacteria; kingdom Pseudomonadati; phylum Bacteroidota; class Flavobacteriia; order Flavobacteriales; family Flavobacteriaceae; genus Flavobacterium; species Flavobacterium sp. GCM10022190. Next base: position 314,050 of record NZ_JBHSOQ010000003.1, on the reverse strand, counting down.
GTAGTAATTGTGTATTAGAATGTGAATCTGATTCCTAGAGCAAGGTCTGGACCAAAGTTGTCACCATAATAGTTGTCAGAAAAATACAACTCAGGACGGATATCTAATGAAAGTTGGATTGGCACTTCATCAAATTTGTACTCAATACCTAAATCACCAGCTACAAATGCAAACGTTTTGTCATAGTCGGCCTTTTTATTGTTCCAGTTTCCAACACCTCCACCTACACCAGCGTACCAGTTGAAACCTCCGTCAATGTTCCAAACCCATTGGTAAACACCTGTTAATTTGAATGCGTCCACGTTGTTGCTGTTTCTCCATCCCAAATCTAATTCTAAACGGTTGTTGTCAGACAATCCTCTTTGGTATGAAAGCTCACCACCAAATCCATCATTGTCACCTAAACGTAAACCTAAAGCGTTTTTTGAAATTTCTTGTGCTTGAGTGCTAAATGCTAATCCCATTAACATCATAGCTGATAAAATAATTTTTTTCATAATTAAAGTTTTGTTACATGCAAATCTACAACTATTATAGGTTGTTATTTTATGATATAATTTTAATATGTTATAAAATTTCCATTTTTGTTTTAATCGGAATAGGAATACAAAAATTATTTAGGTAAAATTATGGACGCAATGAGCTGTTCTCCTGTGATTTCTTCATTTTCTATACTGCTTTCGTTTTCAGTAAATAATGATTCTTGATAACGAAATAATTTCCATTTTTTCCTATTGTATTCTAATGCGGTTAGGTTTTCAACCCAGTCACCAGAGTTTAAATACATTGTGGAGCCATTTTTATTGCTTTTCTTTAAAATCTTAGGTTCATGAATATGTCCACAAATTACAAAGTCATAATGGTTTTCAATAGCTAGTTCTGTGGCTGTTTCTTCAAAATCTGAAATGTGTTTCACCGCTTTTTTTACACTAGCTTTGATTTTTTTAGAAAAAGAGTAGGGTTCCTGACCTATTTTTTTTAGACACCAATTAATAAATCGATTCATAAGAATTAAGTAATCATAACCTAAACCGCCTAATTTAGCAATCCATTTAGCATGATTAACAGAAGCGTCAAATACATCTCCGTGGAAAATCCAAGCTTTTTTATCGTTTAATTCTAAAACAATTTTATCAGCTAATATAAAGTTTCCCATATTCATTTCGGTAAACTTTCGAAGCATTTCGTCATGGTTACCCGTAATATAATATACTTTGGTTCCTTTAGAAGCAAAGCTTATTATTTTTTGAATAACTTTTAAATGAGATTTGGGGAAATAGGATTTTCTAAATTGCCAGATATCAATAATATCGCCATTTAACACTAAAATATCAGGTTTTATGGACGATAAATAGTTGTTTAATTCTTTGGCGTGGCTTCCGTAAGTCCCAAGGTGAACATCGGAAAGTACAACTACTTCAACTTTTCTTTTTTTCAATTGATTCAATTAATTTGTTGTTATGCAAATTAACGCTGATGATGTAAATTCATCTTAAACTTAAGGTTAATAAAAAAGGTTTCTATGTAAACAAATAGTGCAAATTTATCCCTCATTTTAAAAATCTTTAAATCTTTAATTTTTAAAGCTAAAACTAAAATAGTACTTTTGTTCAAAATTATTTATAATGGCAGGAAATAGCTACGGAACACTATTTAGAATAACAACTTTTGGCGAATCGCACGGAGAAGCTTTAGGAGGAATAATTGATGGTTGTCCATCGGGAATTGCATTAGACTTTGATGCAATTGAATTAGAAATGTCAAGAAGAAAACCAGGACAATCTGCTATCGTTACTCAAAGAAAAGAACCAGATGCTGTACAGTTTTTATCTGGTGTTTTTGAAGGAAAAACAACAGGAACACCTATCGGTTTTATTATTCCAAATACCAATCAAAAATCAGACGATTATTCACATATAAAAGATAATTATAGACCAAGTCATGCCGATTATGTGTATGATCAAAAATATGGTTTTAGAGATTATCGAGGAGGCGGTAGAAGCTCTGCTCGTGAAACAGCAAGTAGAGTAGTAGCGGGTGCTATCGCGAAACAAATGTTGTCTGATATTAAAATTCAGGCCTATGTGTCTGCTGTGGGTTCATTGTCATTAGATAAGCCTTATCAAGATTTAGATTTTTCAAAAATTGAATCTAATCCTGTGCGTTGTCCAGATGAAGCAATGGCTGCTAAAATGGAAGATTATATCAAACAAATTCGTAAAGAAGGTGATACTGTAGGAGGTGTAGTTACTTGCGTAATTCAAAATGTGCCAGTAGGATTGGGCGAACCCGTTTTTGATAAATTACATGCCGAATTAGGAAAAGCGATGCTTTCGATCAACGCGGTAAAAGGTTTTGAATTCGGTAGTGGTTTTGAAGGTTCAAAAATGAAAGGAAGTGCTCATAACGATTTATACAATGCTGATGGAACTACTAAGACCAATTTATCTGGTGGTATTCAAGGTGGTATAAGCAATGGTATGGATATCTACTTCAGAGTAGCTTTTAAACCTGTAGCTACTATTATGCAAAAACAAGATTCCTTAAACAATAAAGGTGAAATAACAGAGATGACAGGAAAAGGGCGTCATGATCCTTGTGTAGTGCCTCGCGCAGTGCCTATTGTTGAAGCTATGGCTGCGATTGTCTTAGCGGATTTTTATTTGATAAATAAAACCTATTCAAAATAAAAGTTAGATAATTTTTATTATTTTTACCCCCAAGAGGTGAAAAATTACATAATTCTTTTGGATTTAGCCGAAATGCTAATAATGATGTAATAAAAAACACAACAGTTTTGAAGAAAATAGAAAAAGCTCCTCTAGTTTTACTTGAGGAGTTTTTTTATACCATAAATTATTTAAAATTTAAAATAAGTTAGATGCATACTACGGACGAAACTACAACTAAGAAATCATTTATTTCAGGATTGACTGGGCAAATTTTAATAGCGATGCTTTTAGGAGCTGTGTTGGGTGTTATTATTCATAATTCAGTTGCTACTGAAGTGGCAGAAACATTTAGTAGCCGAATCAAAATGCTGGCAACTGTTTTTATTCGTTTGGTTCAAATGATTATTTCGCCTTTAGTGTTTACCACTTTAGTCGTAGGAATAGCTAAATTGGGTGATGTTAAGGCTGTTGGACGAATTGGTATTAAGTCTTTAGCTTGGTTTTTTACCGCATCATTTATTTCGTTGTTATTAGGGATGTTTTTTGTTAATGTTTTAAAACCAGGTGAAGGACTTAACCTGCCTACAGTAAATGCTGATACGGTAGCAGAATTTGCAGCAAAATCTCAGAGTATTTCTTTCGATAATTTCATTGAGCATATTGTGCCTAAAAGTGTTTTTGAAGCTATGGCAACCAATGAAATTTTACAAATTGTAATTTTCTCTATTTTCTTCGGTTTGGCAGCTGCTTCTTTAGGTGATTATGTAAAACCTGTAATTACGGCTTTGGATAAAACGTCCCACATTGTTTTAAAAATGGTCAATTTTGTAATGAAGTTTGCACCAATTGGTGTTTTTGGTGCCATTGCAGGTGTTTTTGCAGTTAGAGATTTTCAAGAATTAGCGATAACTTATTTTAAATTTTTCGGTTCATTTTTGATTGGTATATCTTCTATTTGGGCAGTATTAATTTTGGTAGGATATATTTTTCTTAAAAATAGGATGTCGGTTTTGCTTAAAAGAATTTTAAATCCTTTAATCATTGCTTTTGGGACTACAAGTAGTGAAGCTGTTTTTCCTAAACTAACTGAAGAATTAGAACGATTTGGTGTAAAAGATAAGATTGTATCTTTCATGTTACCTTTAGGGTATTCTTTTAATCTTGACGGAAGTATGATGTATATGACTTTTGCTAGTATTTTTATTGCGCAGGCTTATGGGGTTCATTTGGATTTAGCTACACAAATGACGATGCTTTTGGTTCTAATGCTTACAAGCAAAGGAATTGCCGGTGTTCCAAGAGCCAGTTTAGTGGTTGTTGCAGCAACTTGCGGAATGTTTGATATTCCTGTTGAAGGAATTGCTTTGATATTACCGATTGATCATTTTTGTGATATGTTTAGAACAGCAACTAATGTGTTAGGTAATGCTCTAGCTACGTCGGTAGTAGGAAAATGGGAAGAGGGTAAAGAAGAATATCTGCATTTGAACTAATGTATTTGCAGACTTATAAATATAAAAAAACCTATTTGAAAATCAATCATCAAATAGGTTTTTTTAGTATTAATACCAACGTTTTTTGTTTTTCTTAGCGGCATCAGATTTTCTCGATTTATTGGATTTTCCGCTTCTATTATTCGTTTTCGGTTTAGCTTCTGCTACAGTACCCGGATTTCCAGAATGCCAAGGATAAGGATGATCCGTGATGGTTTTTACATCTACTTTGATTAATCGCTGAATATCTTTCCAGTAACCATGTTCGTCTTTGCTACAAAAAGAGATAGCGATACCTCCATTTCCAGCACGACCTGTTCTACCTATTCGGTGTACATAGGTTTCGGGAATATTAGGTAAATCAAAATTGATTACATAAGGTAATTGATCGATATCAATGCCTCGAGCAGCAATATCAGTTGCGATTAGTACGCCTATTTCTTTATTTTTAAAGGCGTCTAAAACACGTTGTCTTGCATTTTGTGATTTGTCTCCGTGAATCGCTTCTGCGGGAACATTTTTTTTGCGTAAAGCTTTCACAATATTGTCGGCACCATGTTTGGTTCTTGCAAAAACCAATACATCTGTTAGATTGTCGTTTTGAAGTAAGTTGTAAAGAAGATTCCTTTTTTCTCCTTTTTCAACAAAATAAATGCGTTGCTCCACTTTTTCAGCCGTTGATGAAACTGGAGAAACAGTAACCGTTTCAGGATTGGTTAAAAACATTTCGGCCAATTCTCTAATCGCAATTGGCATTGTAGCAGAAAATAATAGCGTCTGACGGTTTTTAGGTGTCAGTCTTACAATTTTCTTAACATCATTTACAAATCCCATGTCCAGCATCTGGTCTGCTTCATCTAGTACCAAAGCGTGTAGATGGTCTAAGTCGATAAAGCCTTGTTTGTGTAAATCTAATAATCTTCCAGGAGTGGCAATTAAGATATCTACACCGTTTTTAAGCACATCAACTTGTGGATTTTGAGAAACACCACCAAAAATAGTTAATTGTGTTAGGTTGGTGTATTTTGCATAAGTATCAAAACTTTGCCCTATTTGTACAGCAAGTTCACGAGTTGGTGTAACTACTAATGCTCTAATTTTTTTTGGTTTTTTAGAAGAACCAACAATTCGATGCAGTTGATGGATAATTGGTATAGCAAAAGCAGCTGTCTTTCCTGTTCCTGTTTGTGCACAACCAATAAGGTCGTTTCCTGCTAAAATAAGAGGAATAGCTTGTTCTTGGATAGGAGTGGGGTTTGTATAGCCTTCTTCAAATACGGCTTTTTGGATACTTTTTGAAAGTGATAATTCTTCGAATAACATATATTTTGTATTAATTATCCTGTAAGCGTTACAGGAATAAGTGGTGCAAAGATAGTATTATTATTCGGGATGCTTGTTTTTAGCTTATTTTCAGTAGGAATAAAAGTAAAAAGAAGTTTAGTTTAAACGTTATACTTAATAGAATTTGACTTGATAAAGTCGGTCACTAAATATCCAATTAATTTTCCTATCAAGTGATTGTTCTTGTCTACATCTAGGTCAGGTGCGCCTTCGCAAATGTGTAAATAACTCGCATTTTTATTTTTAGCAAAAAAAGAAACAAATTGGCGCAATTCTTCAACTGAAAATCCGCTTAAAGTCATGGCGCTACTCGCTATGTTTGGTATTGCGTCTAGGTCGACTTCGATTCCAAAAGAATCACTTTTTATAAACTCTAAAGCTACAGCCAGTTCTTGCGAAAAGTTTTTCTCTTTTCGAATATTAATACTATCGTAGGTATTGTACCGCACTCTATCATCGATTTTTTTGATGATATCTAGTACGTTTTTAGAAGTATAATTTTCGTGTAAACCAAAAATGAAATATTTTTTTAAAAATCCTTCTTCATAGGCATAAGAAAAACCGTTGCCACTATGGCGCCCTTCTAAAATTCTAAAATCAGAATGGGCATCAAAGTTAACTGCATTGATGGGTTTTCCTTTGGCCAAGGCCGTTCCTTTAATATTACCATAAGAATTATTGTGTCCACCGCCAATGATGATTGGGATTTTTCCTAATTTGACGATATTGAAAATGATGTGTGAAACATCTTTATCAATTTTTTTTACCAATTGGCTCAGTTTTACACGGTCATCAATTTTGTTAAAGTCTAAATTTTCAACTTCTGCCATTTCCTCAGCGACATTAATTTGTCCCATGACAATAATTTGATTCCCTTTACAAAAGCGATTGTGTTGAATATTGGCGATACTTTTAATAGCTTCATTCCAAGCAGATGCTGCACCAGGTCTGCCATAATTTGCTCTAATTCCAATGTCTTCTGGAATTCCAAAAAGGACATATTTTGCTTCAGAATTTTTTAAAAAATTGAGAGGATTAACTCCTGCTGGTACAGTTAGCATTTTCTCTCCAAATTTTATTTCTCCACTTCTATGGTTCGTTACTTTGGCAAGATCGTGAATGGTGAATGGTAGAAATTTGTCCATTGGCGTAGAAAATTTTTTCTACAAAAATAATATAAATTCTTTACAGACGTTATATGTTAAAATTATATTGTTAAATTTGATATTAATATTAAAATTCAAAAAAGCTTAAAAAAATGGAAAATAAACAAAGTAGTACAAGTCTAAAGGCTGTCATAGCAGTATTAGCAGTCTTATTAGTAGGAAGTTTGGTTTATATATTCAAATTGTCTTCTGATACTGAGAAAGTACAAACAGTTTTGACAACTACTGTTAGTGAAAAAGAATCAGTATTAAAAGATTTAGAAGAATTAAAATCTACTTATGATGCCGCAATTGCCGAAAACACCTCAATGTCTGATGAATTAATTCAAGAAAGAGATAAAGTGGTTAGTTTGATGGCAGAAGTAAAACAATCTAAAGGAGATTTATCCGCTTTTAAAACTAAAATGAATCTTTTGCAAAACAAATTGAAAGCTTTAATGGCTGAAAACGAAGGTTTGAAAAATGAGAATACAGTAGTTAAAGCACAACGTGATAGTACCGTTGTGGTTTTGAATGAGTCTAAAAAGTACAATGAAGCTTTAGTAGGTCAAAATGATGAATTGTCTAAAGTTGTTGAAAAAGGTTCTAAGCTAACTGTTTTGAATATTCAAAGTTCAGCGTATAAAGTGAGAAGTTCAGGTAAAGAAATTGAAACGGATAAGGCAAGAAGAACAAATATGCTTAAAATTAGTTTTACTATTGCGGGTAACGAAATTGCTAAATCAGGAGATAAAACCTATTATGTGCAAGTGATTGATAGTAAAAATAATGTCCTAGGTGAAAAGAAAACAATCAACTTTGATAGTATGAATTTGACTTATAGTTTTACAAGTACTGTAAAATATGAGAACAAAACAGTTCAAGTTTCTGAAAACCTTCCAGGGAAAGATTTCCAACCAGGTAGTTATTTTATCAATGTTTTTGACAAAGGAGAATTGGTTTCTAAGTCAAGTTTTAATTTGAAATAATAAACTTTAGAGACATAAAAAAAGAGGAGTTTTTGCTCCTCTTTTTTTATGCATTGTATTGAAAAAAATTATTCATTAATTTTTATTTCAAATGTTTTGTCCCAGTTTTTACCAGTAACAAAAACAGTCTTCGTTTTAGGATTATAAGCTGTTCCATTTAAAACATCATCTGGAGTGGCTTTTGTTAATTTTCTTAAAGAGGATAAGTCTAAAATGCCTTCAACAGCTCCATTAGTTGCATTTATTACAGCGATCGCATCTTTTTGCCAAATGTTAGCATAAAATTTACCATCGATAAGTTCCAATTCATTTACCGATTTAATTTTAGAACTTCCTGAATACACATTGATATAGTCAACCATTTTTTGAGTATTTGGATCCATTTTCCAGATTTTTTCTGTCCCATCTGATTGATAAATGTATTTGTCGTCATGAGTCATTCCCCAACCTTCAATTTCTTTTTCATAGGTAAAAGTTTTTTCCAGTTGTAAGGTATTGGCATTGAAAATGAATCCTTTTTTATCTTGCCAAGTTAATTGAAATAGCTTACCGTTTATGAAAGTAATTCCTTCTCCAAAGTAGGCAGTATCCATATCAATTTGTTTGAATATTTTACCTGTTCTATAGTCGTATTTTCTTAAATACGAAGTGCATTTAATTCCAGTGCCAGAGGTTCCAGATCCTGTACTCTCATATAAAGTATCGTTATAGAATTCAAAACCTTCTGTAAAAGAGTTGGTATCGTGAGGATAGGTGTTTACGATGTTAAATTGTAATAATTTAGGTGTTATATTCGATACTACTTCAATTCGGGTAGTGGTTTCGGCATTTTCACCTTCAAAATAAACTACAGCTTTTATATTTTGATAACCTAGTTTTTGATTTTTTAATTCAAAAGAAAGTTTTTCAAGTCCTTTAACTGTTTTTATTTTAGTGTCATTAATGTAGTAAACAATACTGTCAACCGCTTTCGATTTTGGATTCAAAATACTTAAATCAAGACGTTCTTGAGGTTGGTATTGTGTTGAAATAGTCGAAGAATCAAAATTAAATATCGTATTTTCTCTATTTTTTGTATCTCCACAATTAGAAAGTATTGTTCCTAATAAAATGAAAGATAGTAAGTTATATTTTTTCATGCTTTGTTTTTTAAAAGTTCTAATATACAATGTTATTTTAAGCTATCAAAAGGGCTTGCAAAAATATAAAAAGATTGTATATTTGCACCGGCAAGTCCTACACGACCAGCTCCTGCAGACTCCCCCAGGATGGGAACATAGCAAGGGTAAGCGGTTGAGCGGTGCGATGTAGGTCGCTTGCCATTTTTTATTTAATCTGATTTTTTTTTCGGATTAGTTTTTCAGAATTAATACAAAAGTAGTCTTCCTTAGGGAGGATTTTTTTATTTTTGGCCCTTTGGAAAGTTAGAAAGCAGAAGTTAGATATTAGATTTAAACTTTAATCTTTAAACGATTAACCATAAACGACAAACCATAACCCATAAACAGTAAACCGTATAAAAAATGAATAAAGTAGTATTGATTACCGGAGGTTCTTCGGGAATAGGAAAATCTATTGGTGAATTTTTACATCAAAAAGGGTTTATAGTTTATGGAACCAGCAGAAATCCCGATGCAGTTTTGAACTCTGTATTTCCATTAGTAGCTTTGGATGTTAGAGATGTTAATTCTATTCGTTCTGCAATCGATACGGTTATTGCTACAACGGGAAGATTAGATGTGTTGATTAATAATGCGGGAGTAGGGATTACAGGCCCTTTGGAAGAAATTCCAACTTCGGAAATCAAAAACAATTTCGAAACTAATTTTTTTGGTCCTATTGAAGTGATGAAGGCGGTGTTGCCACAAATGCGCCAACAAAAGTCGGGTTTAATTATCAATGTGACTTCAATTGCCGGTTATATGGGCTTGCCGTATAGAAGTGTTTATTCGGCGTCCAAAGGCGCGTTAGAATTAATTACTGAAGCCTTGCGAATGGAAGTGAAGTCTTTTGGAATCCATATCACCAATGTAGCTCCAGGTGATTTTGCAACTAATATTGCGTCGGGTCGTTTTCACGCTCCTTTGGTTAAAGGTTCGGCATATGAGGTTCCTTATGGTACTACTTTAAAAATGATGGACGAACATGTTGATAGTGGAAGTGATCCTAATGATATGGCAGTGGCAGTTTATAACATCATTCAATCACCAAGTCCTAAGATTCATTATAAAGTAGGCGCTTTTATGCAAAAGTTTTCTATCGTTCTTAAGCGATTATTACCAGATGCAGTTTTTGAAAAAATATTGATGAATCATTATAAATTATAATAACTATGGAGAATTGGTTTGATACTATTGGAATTGTTTTTCCATTAGTGTTCTTTATCCTTTTATGGTTAATTATCAGAAGAATACTAAAGGCGATAAGTGATCGAATTAATAATGCTGAAGAGCATCGAAATGAATTATTAAACGTTTTAGAGGAAATTCGTGATGAATTGAAAGAATTGAATAAAAATAATTCGACTAAGTAATTTAAATTGTAAATTTGCAAACGTTGATTAAAATTAAGTGTGTAAAAAACACTTTTTAACAAAAGAACTAAAAACAATTAAATATATAAATTATGAAATTTTTTATTGACACGGCTAATTTAGCTCAAATTAAAGAAGCACAATCTTTAGGTGTATTAGATGGGGTAACAACTAATCCGTCTTTGATGGCTAAAGAAGGAATCACTGGAAAAGATAACATCTTGAAACACTATGTTGACATTTGTAATCTTGTTGACGGTGATGTAAGTGCTGAGGTAAATGCTTTGGACTTTGAAGGAATGGTGAGAGAAGGGGAAGAGTTAGCTGAATTACACGAGCAAATCGTTGTAAAATTACCTATGACTAAAGAAGGTGTTCAAGCTGCTAAATATTTTTCTGACAAAGGAATCAAAACGAATGTAACCTTAGTATTCTCTGCTGGACAAGCTTTATTAGCTGCTAAAGCAGGTGCTACTTATGTTTCTCCATTTTTAGGAAGATTAGATGATGTTTCTACTGACGGTTTAAACTTGATTCAAGAAATTAGAGAGATCTACGATAACTACGGATACGAGACTCAAATTCTTGCGGCTTCTGTACGTCACACAATGCATATTGTTAACTGTGCGAAAATTGGTGCTGATGTTATGACTGGACCATTATCTGCAATTGCTGGTTTATTGAAACACCCATTAACTGATATTGGTTTAGCACAATTTATTGCTGATTTCGAAAAAGGAAACAAATAATCAGTTATTTGTCTTAATAAAAAAGTCCCGTTTGAATATTCAGACGGGACTTTTGTTTTATAAAGTGTTCTTATTTTCTCACAAATGGCGGAAGTAATTTACTGGTCACTTCACCAAAGCCAATGCGAACCTGACTGTTTTCGCAATATCCTTTGAAAATTACCGTGTCATTGTCATTGATGAATTTTCGTTCGCTACCATCATTCAGTTTTAATGGTTTTTCACCACCCCAGGTTAATTCTAACATCGAACCATAGCTATCGGGTGTTGGTCCTGAAATCGCTCCAGAGCCCATCATGTCTCCTGAATTGATTCGGCAACCGTTAGAAGTATGGTGTGTTAATTGTTGGTTCATCGTCCAATACATGTGTTTGAAATTGGATTTTGAAATTACAGTAGGCTCTGCTTTTTCGGGCTGAATTGCCACTTCAAGGTTAATATCAAAGGAATGTTTTCCTTTTTGTTGTAAATAAGGCAACGGACTCGGATTTTGTTTTGGACTGGCTACTCTAAAAGGTTCTAAAGCATCCATCGTAACAATCCAAGGTGAAATCGAAGTGGCAAAGTTTTTAGACAATAAAGGACCTAAGGGCATGTATTCCCATTTTTGAATATCACGAGCCGTCCAGTCATTTAATAAGACCATTCCAAAAATATAATCTTCGGCTTCACTAATTGGAATCATTTCTCCCATGATATTTGCATCGGTAGTAATGAAAGCAGTTTCTAATTCAAAGTCGACGGAACGTGAAGCTCCAAAAACAGGCGTAGTGGCATCAGGGGGTAAAGTTTGTCCTAAAGGTCGATGAACCGGAATTCCCGAAGGTATTATAGTTGAACTTCTTCCGTGATAGGCAATAGGCATTTGAGGCCAGTTAGGCAATAAAGCATTCTCTTCGTTGCGAATCATTTTACCTACATTGGAAGCATGAATTTTACTGGAATAAAAATCGGTATAATCACCTATAAGAACAGGTAATTGCATTTCTACTTCATTGATGTTGAAAATGATGATATTACGATGCTGAGCATTGTCGCGCAATTTGGAATTGTTTTCGTCAAAAATCTCGGCAATTCGATTACGAACCAAACGCCAGGTTTTTTTTCCGTCAGAAATAAAGTCGTTAAGAGTGTCTTGAATAAACATATCATCAGTCAATTCAATTCCTGCAAAATATCCTAATTGTTGCAGTGCACCTAAATCTATAGCCGAATCCCCAATGCGAGTTCCTACCGTAACCACATTTTCTTTGGTTAAGAATACACCAAAAGGAATATTTTGGATTGGGAAATCACTATTCGCAGGAACTTCAATCCATGATTTTCTTTTAGTATCGTTGGCAGATAATGGCATATTTTGTTAATTTTTTGTTGAAAATTATATATCAAATATATTATAATCTAACAGTTTAACAAACGTTTTTTTGTATTTTTGCGCTAAATTATTTAAAATTTAAAAAATGCAACGCGACAAACAAATTTTTGAACTTATTCTTGAGGAACAAGATAGACAAATTCACGGCTTAGAACTTATTGCATCTGAGAACTTTGTTAGTGATGAAGTAATCGAAGCTGCTGGTTCAGTTTTAACAAACAAATATGCAGAAGGATATCCTGGTAAAAGATACTACGGAGGTTGTGAAGTGGTAGATGTTATTGAGCAAATAGCTATTGATAGAGCTAAAGAATTGTTTGGAGCAGCGTATGCTAACGTTCAGCCACACTCTGGTTCTCAGGCTAACGCATCTGTTTTTCATGCTTGTTTGAAACCAGGTGATAAAATTTTAGGTTTTGATTTATCTCACGGTGGTCACTTGACTCACGGTTCTCCTGTAAACTTTTCAGGGCGTGTTTACAACCCAGTTTTCTATGGTGTTGACAAAGAAACAGGTCGTTTGAACTATGATAAAATTCAAGAAATTGCAACTAAAGAACAACCAAAATTAATCATCGCTGGAGCTTCGGCTTATTCTCGTGATATGGATTTTGCTCGTTTTAGAGAAATTGCTGATAGCGTAGGTGCAATCTTAATGGCTGATATCTCTCACCCAGCTGGTTTAATTGCTAAAGGTTTATTAAGTGACCCTATTCCTCACTGTCACATTGTAACTACTACTACACATAAAACATTACGTGGACCTCGTGGAGGACTAATCTTAATGGGTAAAGATTTTGAAAACCCATGGGGATTAACTACTCCAAAAGGAGAAATCAGAATGATGTCTTCTTTATTAGACTTAGCTGTTTTCCCTGGAAACCAAGGAGGACCATTGATGCACATCATCGCTGCTAAAGCGGTAGCTTTTGGTGAAGCTTTACAAGATGAGTTCTTTACGTATGCTCGTCAATTACAAAAAAATGCTAAGGCTATGGCTGAAGCTTTTGTAAAAAGAGGATACGATATCATCTCTGGAGGTACTGATAACCACATGATGTTAATTGATTTAAGAAACAAAGGAATTTCTGGAAAAGATGCTGAAAATGCATTAGTAAAAGCAGAAATCACTGTAAATAAAAACATGGTTCCTTTTGATGACAAATCTCCTTTTGTTACTTCTGGTATCCGTGTAGGAACTGCTGCAATCACAACTCGTGGTTTGGTAGAAGAAGATATGGAAACTATCGTAGCAATGATTGATAAAGTATTAATGAATCATACTAACGAAGATATTATCGAAGAAGTTGCTGAAGAAGTTAACGAAATGATGAGCGAAAGAGCGATTTTCGTTTTCTAATTATTTAGTTTCTAAAAGTTTAAAGTTTAAGGTTTAAAGTTCTGCGATTTTACGGTCACAGAATTTACCTTAAACTTTTTTATTTTAGATAATTTTGAACCTTAAACAAAAAAAAAATGGGAGTTTTACGTTTGCAACTACCAACTGACCCAAGATGGGTAAATATTGTTGAGAAAAATATAGAAGAAATTTTGACCGATCATGCTTGGTGTGAGCAAAAAGCGGCAACTAATGCCATGACGATTATAGTTAATAATTCAGAACATCAAGATTTGGTTAAAGATTTATTGGCTTTAGCCAAAGAAGAAATTGACCATTTTGATCAGGTACATAATATCATCATCAAAAGAGGCTTAAAATTAGGTCGTGAACGCAAAGATGACTATGTAAATGAGTTGTACCAATACATGAAAAGAAGTAGTACCGGAAGTCGCGTTTCTGGTTTGGTAGAAAGATTACTTTTTTCGGCAATGATTGAGGCCAGAAGTTGCGAACGTTTCAAAGTACTTTCAGAAAATATTCAGGACGAAGAGTTGGCTGTTTTTTACAGAGAATTGATGGAAAGTGAAGCTGGGCATTATACCACTTTTATTACTTATGCCCGCAAATATGGTGAAGGAATTGATGTCGAAAAGCGTTGGAGAGAATGGTTAGAGTTTGAAGAATCCATTATTACTAATTATGGGAAGAACGAAACCATTCACGGTTAATATATCGTTGATAAGTCTCTTTTTTCTTTGCATAATTCTCGTAAAAAATTCATTACTTTTAAGAAAAACAAAAGTTATTTTCCAATAACCCGTAAAAAAGTGATAATTATGCGAATAGAAACCGATCTCAAATTAGGCTTCAAGGATGTAATGATTAGACCCAAACGTTCTACGTTAAAAAGCAGGTCACAAGTTTCTTTAGAAAGAGAATTTACGTTTTTACACAGTACTACAAAATGGAATGGTATACCTATTATGGCCGCTAATATGGATACTGTGGGAACTTTTGAAATGGCAACCGAATTAGCCAAACACAAATTGTTTACCGCCATTCACAAACATTATTCGGTAGCGGAATGGAATGCTTTTCTTGCTACAGTTTCTCCCGAAATGTATGATTATATTGCTGTAAGTACAGGAACGGGTAAAAATGACTTTAAAAAGGTTGTTGAAATTATTACAGCTAATCCCGAGTTGAAATTTATTTGTATTGATGTGGCTAATGGGTATTCGGAACATTTTGTTAGTTTTTTGAAACAAACCCGAAAGCAATTTCCTGATAAAGTAATTATTGCTGGTAATGTGGTGACAGGCGAAATGGTCGAAGAATTACTTTTGGCAGGAGCCGATATTATAAAAGTAGGCATTGGTCCGGGTTCTGTTTGTACTACACGAATAAAAACAGGAGTGGGTTATCCACAATTATCGGCTATTATCGAATGTGCCGATGCTGCTCATGGTTTAGGAGGGCATATCATTAGTGATGGAGGATGTACCACACCAGGCGATATTGCCAAAGCTTTCGGTGCAGGTTCTGATTTTGTAATGCTAGGAGGGATGCTCGCCGGACATACTGAAAGTGGTGGTGAACTTCTGGATATTGACGGAAAAAAATTCAAGCAGTTTTACGGAATGAGTTCGACAACGGCAATGAACAAACATGTGGGTGGTGTTGCCGAATACCGAGCCAGTGAAGGTAAGACGGTTAAAATTCCTTTTAAAGGTGATGTGGTGAATACTATTTGGGATATTTTGGGCGGATTGCGCAGTAGTTGTACTTATGTAGGTGCATCCCGACTCAAAGAATTAACTAAACGAACGACTTTTATTCGCGTTAGCGAACAAGAAAATAGAGTTTTTACTAACGAATAATTCATGATACATATTGTTGAAGCAACTATTGAAGATTTACCTACTATTACAAGTATTGCTCGTAAGACGTGGCCTATAGCTTATGGTGAAATTCTCTCTGAAGCGCAATTGGCGTATATGTTGAATTCATTTTATTCAGAGGAAGCTTTAAAAACCAATTTAGCCAGTGGTCATGAATTTATTTTGGCAAAAGAAGATGATTTCGTTTTGGGTTTTGCTTCTTTCGAAAATAACTATCAAAAAACAGCTAAGACTAAAATTCATAAAATCTATATGCTTCCTGAATCACAGGGAAAAGGCATAGGGAAGTTGTTAATTGAAAATATTAAAAAAAGAGCTATTGCTAAAGGTTCTAAAAGTCTTCTATTAAACGTCAACCGATTTAATAAAGCCATAGGTTTTTATCACAAAATGGGTTTCAATATCATTCAAGAAATTGATATTGAAATTGGATTGGGCTATTTAATGGAAGATTATGTGATGGAGAAGGAGATTTAAGAGATCCAATTAGCTTTTAAATAACCCAATTTTAATTTTTTTATAAAAAGAAAGGCTGTCTAAAATTATTTTAAACAGCCTTTACAATTACAATAAAGAACAAGTATTCTTATTTACTCCAAGGACCATAGTTTTTGTAAGCTGGTCCAGTTAATTTTTGTCTTTTAGAACCGCTAGTTTCTACTAAAACCAAATCTTCTTTTGCATAGGTTTCTTTACCTACTTGTTGGTTTTTATATTCAGGTCCTTGTAGTGTTTTTTTATTATTTACGGTATATATTTTAGTTGGAACAGCATTGTGCAACCAAGATTGATAATTTTTAAAAGCAGGACCTTTTAAATCATTGCGTTTTACTTCTGTTTGCTCTTGAGCAGATGCACCTAAAGAGATAACTAAAAATCCTAAAATCAAGACTAATTTTTTCATGACTATTACTTTTAATGTTTATACAAATTTACATTCAGTAATAGGCTTTTAGGATTATGTGAAATTACCCAATTTGTATCCGTATTTATACGGATTTTTATAACAGCTATTTTAGATTAGATTCATTTTTGCTGCTTTTTTAATCAATTCGGCAGTATTTTTTACTTCTAATTTTTTTAAAATATTAGCTCTGTGGGTTTCAATGGTACGTGAACTTACAAATAATTTTGTGGCTATTTCTTTTGTGGTTAAGCCTTTAGCAATTAGACCTAAAACTTCGTTTTCTTTATTGGATAAAATATTTTCACTGATACTTTGATTTGACATAAAGTTGATCATTTTTTCAGAGATTTCGGCACTGAAATATTTCTTCCCTTTGCTAACGCTTCTTATGGCTAGAATTAATTCAGATTCATCTGTGTTTTTCAAAAGATATCCGTGAGCTCCCATTTTGGCACATTTTGCAATATAATTACCATCGTTGTGCATAGAAATAACAATAGGTTTTATATTGGCATTTATGTTTTTTAATTCTTTTAAAACCTCGAAACCATCCATATTAGGCATCGTAATGTCTAGCAATACAATATCGGCCTCGCATGAACTATTTATGAGTTTCATAAATTCGATTCCATCAGCTACACTTTGTACAATTTTTATCTCGTCATGCTTTCGTAATAACTCGGCGAGACCATTTCTAAAAAGTTCATGGTCATCTGCTATTATTAATTTGATTTCTTTCATTTATAGCTATTTAATGATTTTCAATAATGACCATTTTGGTCCTACTTATTTCATAATTCTATGGGTAATTCTATTTCAAAGATTGTATTTCCAGCTGATGCATTTATGAGTATTGTACCATTGCAAATTTCTACTCGTTCTTTGATATTGATTATTCCGGAACCTAGTTTTACAGTATCTAAATCAAAACCTTTACCATCATCAAAATAGTATAACGAAATGAATTCATCAAATTCTGAAAGTGTGATTCGAATGTTTTTGGCTTCAGCATGTTTCAATGAATTATTTATTAATTCTTGGCTTATCCTAAATAAATTGATGGCTTGATGATTGCTAATGTTTGAATTGTCAGCTTTGGTCAAATCCTCATATTCAATGTTCACTGTTGTTGCTGTTTTTAGACTTTCGATAAAATTTGTTAAGGTAACACCTATTCCAAAATCATCAATCGAAGCCGGCATCAACGCATTAGACATTAATCGGATTTCAGAAATGGTTTCATCTACGATTTTCTTCATTTCGGCCTTTTTTTCTTCATTTTTTACTCTGTTTTCGATGTAGTGTTTCAATGAAGTTAAATATGGGCCTACACCATCATGTAGTTCTCTAGATAATCGGCGTCTTTCGTCTTCTAAACCGTTTACCAGCATACGTTTTGAAAGTATTCTAGTGTTTTCTTCTTTATTTCTAAATTCAATCAGTTTGTCTCTCATTGCTAATAGACTTATTCCTAATTGATCATTAGAACTTTTGGGTTTAAAATCAGTATGCAAATTCATCTTACCAATATCATCCGAAAATTTTACAGCCCCTTGCAAGGAAGCTTTTAAATTGGCTAATGCATCAAACATTTCTTTTATTTCTTTCGAGTTTTTGATGAATTCATTGGTTTGATTATAGTCGCCTTCAGCCATTATTCGAAGACTTTTTTGCATGTTTTTGATTGGATTGGTAATTATTTTGGTTAATAATAGTGAAAGCATCACGGCTAGTAAAAAAATAGCTAGCGTTAAACCAATCAATCGTTGTTTTAGTTCTTTTAATGGAATAGTTACCTCTTCAACATCTATTTCCGATAGAATAACCATCTTTAATTGGCCTACATTGATGAGGCTGTACACGCTGTAAACTTCAACTCCTCTATAATCATTAAAGACACCTCTGCTATTAATTCCTTTCAACGCATTTTGAACCCCTTTTGTATTTACTACAATTGAATAAGGAATTTTAGTAGGAAAAAAACGGGATTGAGAGCGCATCCTGAAATCTTCGCCTACTAGATAGGATTCTCCACTATCACCCATTCCGGTTCGTTCAAGAAGAATTTTTTTAATTTTAGTATAGTCTAAAATTTTAATTTTTTTCCCGTTTTTCGAATTAGAGATAAAACCAATGGTTGTTTTTTTGTCCACATGGTAAGGGGTTAAATCATGGATTCCAACTTTGTTCGTAATACTGTCAGGTAGCTTTAATTGGTTTTTATCTGTATTTTGTTGGTATAGTTCAGAAGATTCAAATCGTTCCCATTCGGATTTTAATAGATGTTCAATTTGGTTTTTCTTGAGGGTTTTAATCGAGTTTAGTTGCAATAAAATACGATCATTCAGAACCTTGGAAAATTGGATGTAAAATGAAAAAGATAATAAAGCAATTACCAATGCTATTAAACTATTAATTATAATCAGTATTAATGTCTTAATGTTCATTACAATCTTTTTAAGTAAATAGAATAAAAAAGAAGAATCCAACGATTTAGTTTACTCTCTTTACACTATTTTTTATGTAAATATAGAGCGTTTGTTTCTTTAAAAGAAATGGAAATGAATAGTTAAGCTGAATTTCTTCTATATTATTTTTTAAAATGAAAACCAGGAATTCTAATTCGTCTTTTTCCAATATATGATTAATCCTCTTTATAAACTCTTGTTAATACAAAGCTAATATGGGATTGACGATGGCTTAATGTTTCACCACTAATTTTGCTATCAATTTTTGTTTACATGTATAGAATTTTTTACGTTCTCGTTTTTTTTATCTCCTTTATTGTTTCCAGTCAAAATATAAAGTTCAAGACCTTAACAACAGCTGATGGTTTATCTAATAATTCGGTTACGGATATTGTTAGTGATAAAACAGGTGGATTATGGATTGCCACTTGGGATGGTTTAAATTTTTATGACGGACAAAGTTTTACCGTTTTTAAGGAAGAAGTAAATAAGGCTAATTCTTTGAAAGGGAATATGGTATCTAAACTTCTCAAAGATACCCATAACCGTATTTGGGCTTTAACTGATAGAGCAGTTAGTGTGTATCAAGGCAATAAGCATTTTAAAAATTTCTTTTTTAAAACAACACCTTCTGATTTATTCTTATCGGAAAAAGGACAAGTTGTTGTTCGAATTAAAAAAAACTATTTTGTTTTTAAAGAAGGTAAATTTTGTTCCTCAAAAAAAATAACAAGCACAGCCAATACAAATGAGAGTTTGAAAAGTGTATTGCTGGCCAAACATCCTGACGTAATAATAAACGATGTTTACAAAGATTCTGAAGGTTCTATTTGGTATGCAACAAGACGAAATGGATTATACCGTATTCCTAATTCGGCTTCTAATTTTAGCAACAATTTTATCGAACAGTACACCTATGATTTGTACACACCATACAGCTTTTCCAGTAATGAGATAGAAAAAATTCATGAAGATGATTTTGGAAATATTTGGTTGGGTCACAAAGATGGAGGTTTGAGTATGGCTTATGAAGGTTCGGAACAAATAAAAAGTATTATTCCACATCCTAAGCAACAACCTAATCTTCCTAATGAAACGATAAGAGCCATTACTCTTGAAAGAACTAATACAATGTGGTTAGGTTATTATAATCAAGGGGTTTATTGTAGTGTGAACAATGTATTTAAAAAATATCCAATTTCTGAAAGTAAAAGTAATCCCGATTGGAATCGAGTGAGGAGTCTATTTACCTCTTCGGATGGTTCGGTTTGGGTAGGGACTTATGCTGGATTAATTCGTATTAAGAACGGGCAATATGTTTTGTACAAACCAGAGATTTCTAATTTTTTTCCAGCCGCTCGAAATTATTCCCTATTTGAAGATGCCAACCAACAATTGTGGATTGCTTGTTGGGGAGGTGTTGCCAAATTTAATTTGAAGAAAAATACTTTTGAGCCTTTTATAAATCAGAGTAAGTTTAATAATATCCATGTTCGAAAAGTTGAAACATACAAAAATCAATTGGTTGTAGGTACCGAAAAACAGGGAGTGTTACTCATGGATTTAGCTACTGGAAAAATAAATAGAATAACTACTGCTAATGGAATTTTGGGTAATAGTATTTTCTCCTTTCACAAAGATGAAAAAACGAATTATTTATGGATTACTTCATTAGGTGGCGTAAGTATTTATGATATTCAAAAAAATAAAATCGTAAAAAACATCACTGAATCGGATGGTTTGCCTAGTCATATGGTTTATGGTTTGCTACTTCAAAATGATCGTTTTTGGGTAAGTACTACCAAAGGAATTGCAGCTATCAACAAATACAATTTTCGTATTTCTAATTTTGACCCTAATGAAGGTTGGCAAGGTGCTGAGTTTTCGGAGGGAGCCTATTTTCAGGATAAAAAAGGAATACTATTTTTTGGGGGTGTTAATGGTTTGAATTATTTCAATCCTAATACCATTCAGGAAAATAAGGTTAGTACTAAAATAAAATTGATAGTGGATGGTAATGAAAATTACAACCAAAATATAGAAAAAAGTTTTTCTGAAAATGAATTAGAAATAAACTTGATTCCAATACAGTTTCCAGCAAAAAGTACACTTAAATTGTATTATAAACTGGAAGGAGAAGATGAAAACTGGATAGCATTCGATAAAAATCATCCTATCAAATACAATCGTTTGGGTTCAGGAAGTTATCGTTTTTTGGTAAAAGAAGGAGAGAAGGGGATGATTCACCCATCGTATTTTTCGGTTCATATAACGAAGGCTTTTTATGAAACGATTCTGTTTTATATCATAATGATTATTCTAATATTAGTAGGATGTTCTGTTTTTATTTACTTTAAAAATAAGAAATCGGTAGCCCTGCAAAAATATCTAGAAGCACAAATACAAGAACGAACGAAGGTTATTGAAAATCAGAAAAAAGATTTAGAGCGTATAAACGAAAAATTAGATAAAAAGAATAAAAAAATTCTCGCCCAAAAAGAAAAACTCCTACTACTTCATAATAATTTAAAAAGTGAAAATTTTGAAATAGAAAAATTTAAAACCTTTATGCTTTCGGAGTTCCAAGAACCTATTTCTAAGATAATTAAAAGCATCGCTACTTTTAAAAAAAATAGTCCCGAATACCAAGATGTTATAAGTCATTCCAATCAATTGATTAATTTGATTTCGAGTTGGAATTATTTAAATCATGTTAAAGATATTGGTGAGGTTAAAAAATCGGTAGTTGATTTATTTCCTGTATTAAAAAATAGTGTTAGTAAATTACAAAATGAATTGCAACTCAATCATGTTAATTTTAGTTGTGAAATTGCTAATACTCCTACTTACGTAGAAATTGATTTACTCCGATTAAAATTATTGTTGCAATATTATTTTAATGATATCAGTAAATATTCGGATGAGGCAAGTAGTTTGGATATCAAAATGAGTTATGAGGATTGCTTTTTGAACATAAAAGTAGTTTCAAATAGTGAAATTTTAATGAGCAACTGGAATACCATTTTCCATTACAGTCCTTATTTCAAAGCTGTACAAGTTTTGCTTCAAGATTTGAAAGCAAAATTTTGTAATCAATCTGAAGAAAAGTTTGAAACACTACTACAAATTCCACTAGAATTGGTTCAATCTGAAATGCAAATAACAGAAACTATATCTTGGAAACATTTTGAACCCAATCAAAATGACGCTTTGGATGAAACTTCTATTTTAGTTTTTTCAGACCAATCTAATTTTTCAGTCGCATCACAAGTAGTGGAGCATGGGGATTATCGTTTCATTTTTGAAAATTTAGAAAGTAATTTAAATGCTATTTTGAAACAACTTAAGATTTCGGTTATCGTATTGTACGAAACCACAATAACTAAAGAGTTGATTCATTTTTTAAATACCAATAGAGAAACAAATCATTTCAATATACCGATGCTCTATATTTCTGAAAACATAAATTATGAATTGAATGAGCAGTTGTTAGAATATGGTATAGATACAATAATTCAATTGCCCGCTAGTTCATCCTTTGTGCATAAAAAATTGAAATCCTTGGTTGAAAAAAATCAATTTGAAGTTCGAGAAAATAAAATTCAAAAGAAGATTTTCGAAATTATAACTGATGAAGATTCAATTACAACACCTAATGATAAATTGCTAAAAAAAGCCTTAGAAATTATCAAAGAAGAGCTTTCTGAACCTAATTTTAATGTGGAAATTCTAGCCGATAGGTTAGGGATTTCAAGGGTAAAATGCTATCGATTATTTAAAGAAACACTTCGACAATCTCCATCAGATGTTTTGATGTCTCTCCGACTTCAAAAAGCCGAAATTTTATTAAAAACTCGAAATTTAAATGTTTCAGAGGTCAGTTTTGAGTGTGGATATAATGATCCTAAATACTTTGGACGCTCCTTTAAGAAGTATTTTGGAAAAAGTCCTAAAGAATTTAAAGCCCAAACAGTTTAAAAAGGCTATTACCCCTGTATTTGCTTAGTGTTAGCTTAATGTTAGTGTGCAAAATTCCCCTTTTTTAACCCTTTTTTTGGTCTAATTTGAACGATTTGTCCACTTTCTAGAAACAATAATTATCCTTTTAACCTCAATCATAAAATACTTTTGGCGAAACTAAAATACTAATTAAATGAAAAAATTTTATCTATTGTTACTACTTGCTTTAGGCTTTGTGTCCTTTTCCTATTCTCAGGCAACAGTAACAGGAAATGTGGTTTCTAACCCAGACAAGGCTCCAATTCCTGGTGTCTCTGTTTATTTAAAAGGACAGTCATCTGTTGGAACATCAACAGATTTTGATGGAAAATTCAAAATCCAATTAAAAGAAAAAAGCGGAGTATTAGTTTTTTCTTTTATTGGATATCAAACAAAAGAAATTGCTTTTTCTGGTAATCAAGATTTGGTAGTTGCTTTAAGTGAGGAAACAAGTTCTTTGAATGAAGTAGTAGTTATTGGATACGGTTCTCAGAAACGTTCTGATGTTACAGGTTCTATTGCTTCTGTAAAAAGCGAAAATTTTAATAAAGGAGTAGTTGCTAATGCAGGACAATTGTTGCAAGGTAAAGTGGCTGGTGTAAATGTATCTGCTGCAAGTGGTGAGCCGGGAGCTTCGCAAGATATTATCATCCGTGGTGTAGGAAGCTTGCGTTCGGGAACAACACCGTTATATGTTGTAGATGGTTTTGCCTTAGATAATTCAGGAAACGGTGTGGCAACAAACCCTTTGAACTTTATTAATCCTCAGGATATTGAGAGTATTGAAGTATTGAAAGACGCATCTGCAACTGCTATTTATGGTTCTCGTGCTGCAAATGGTGTAATTGTGATTACTACCAAAAAAGGAAAAAAAGGTAATACTCAAATCAATGTATCGATGTCTACTGCATTTTCTACTATTGCTAATAAAGTAGCAGTTTTTGGTGCAGATGAATTTAGAAAGCAAGTGGTTGCAGCTGGAGGAAACTTGGATGATGGGGGTTCAAGTACGGATTGGCAAGATGAATTAAGCCAAACAGGAATTTCTAATAATGTTAATTTTTCTATGAGTGGTGGCACTGAAAATTCAAGCTATGCGGCTTCTGTAGGTTATGATGATCAGCAAGGTATATTGAGAAACAGTAACTTAAAACGTTATTCAGGTCGTTTGAATTTAAACCAAAAAGCACTTGATGATAAGTTTAATGTTAGTTTTAATATGACGGCGACCAAATTAGATAATACTCGTCCAGATGCTAGATCAATTGTGGGTAATATGCTGACAATGAATCCTACTTACTCACCTTATGCAAACGGAGTTCTTAAAACTAATTTGAGTAATGATGTATTTAATCCATTGATTGCTGAGAAGTTATATGGAGATTTTACTAATAATAACCGTATTTTAGCTAACATCTCTCCTTCATATGAATTTATCAAAGGTTTAACTTATAAATTAAATTTAGGTGTCGATTATTCGATAACTGAAAGAGATATTCAAACGATACCTTACTCTACTGAAACAAACACTTCTTTGGGGTCTTTGAATTCTACTTATACTACAAATAGCAACTCATTATTCGAAAATACTTTGACTTATAATGTAAATAAAGAGGCTCATAATTTTACCTTTTTAGTTGGGCATACTTTCCAAAAAACATATGTAGGTCAAAAAAGTTTCAATCTGTCAGGATTTCCTAATAATGGGGTAGAACCTAGATACCAAATTGAAACAGCAAGTGAACGCACGACTCAATCAGCGTATGCAACTAAAAATGAGTTACAGTCATACTTTGGTAGATTGAATTATGCTTTCGATAATAAATATTTGTTTACTGCTACAATGAGAGCCGATGGTTCTTCTAAATTTGGTACTAACAACAAATATGGTTATTTCCCATCGGTTGCTGCAGGTTGGAATATAAGTAAAGAAAGTTTTTTACAAAATTCGGATGTTATCAATAACTTAAAATTAAGAGCCAGTTGGGGAAAAACGGGTAGCCAAGAAATTCCTTCTAAAATTACTAAAGCGAGTTATACTGAAAGTAATGGTGGAAATGATACATATCCTTTAGATCCTTCGGCTACAGATTTGAGTGGATATCCATATGGTTCAATCTATACTCGTTTAGCCAATCCTAATATTCAATGGGAGGTTTCAACTCAAACGAACTTTGGTTTAGATTTTGCCTTATTCAACAATCGTATAACAGGTACTATCGATTATTTTAATAAGATTTCAGATAATATTTTATTAGAAGTTGCTCCAGTAGATCCAATTCAACCTACAGATAAATATTGGACTAATATTCCAAACATGGAAATTAAAAATAACGGTATTGAGTTAGCTTTAGATTACAGTAGTGACAAAACAGCTGATTTCTCATATAACATTGGAGGTAATATTTCAATAACAAAGAACAAAGTTGTAAACTCTCCTTATAAAATTTTAACGACAGGAGGAGCACAAGGAGCTGGACAATCTGGTGCGACAATCAACGGAGTGCTTAATGGACAATCTATAGGAACATTTTATTTTCTGGATTTTACAGGAATAGGAAATGATGGTTTAAATGAGTTTAGAGATACAAACAATGATGGTGAAATTTTAGATAACGACCGAATTGTAGTAGGAAGTGCTATTCCAGATTATATCTACGCTTTTTATTTGAATTTTAAATACAAAAACTTTGATTTAGGATTTAATTTCAATGGAGTAGGTGGTAATAAAATATATAATCACGTTGCGATGTCTTCTTTTAACAAAGGAAGTTTAGCAAACTCATTTAATACAACAAATAGAGCTTCTGAATTTTCAAACGAAGCGGCTACAAACTCTAATACTGTTTCAACAAGATATTTAGAAGATGGAAGTTATTTAAGATTAAACAATGCCACTTTAGGATTTAATTTGAATCCAAAATTAATTGGATTGGATAATGTTTTAAACAACATACGTCTATCATTAACAGGACAAAATTTATTTGTATTGACAAAATACAGCGGATTTGATCCAGAAATTAACACAGGAAGTTCAATAGGAGGTATCCAAACTTTTGGTATTGATTATTTCAGTTACCCAAAAAACAGAACTGTTTTGTTTGGATTAAACGTAGCATTTTAAAAAAAAAATCAAAATGAAAAATAAAATAATAGTAGCAACTCTTTCATTGAGTTTATTATTTAACTGGAGCTGTACCAGTTTAAATGAAGAAGTTTTAGATGAATCTTTAAATGGAAGTGGACAGGCAGAAGCAATTAGTGGAGCAGTTGCTCCGGCTTATGGACAAATTTCCGCGACTTGGTTACACACTAATTATTATGGATTGCAATTAATAGCTAGTGACGAAGCAATATTGCCTTATCGTGGAGGAACGGATTGGTATGATGGAGGAAAATTTTTAGCAGTGCATTCTCATACAATAACCCCAACGAATGATTTAGTTACCTCTTCTTGGAAAGAATTAACTAAAAATATCTCTAGAACTTTATCTGCTATTGAAGTTTTAACTCCTTTAGCTCAAGGAGGAAACAAAGAGGCTGAAGGGGCACTTTATGAAATGAAAGCCTTAAGAGCTTATTTGAATATGCTTACGTTAGATAGCTGGGGATTAGTATTTAAAAAAGAATCATCGGCAGCTTTTTCAGAAGTTCTAAGAGGTCAAGATGCTATTAATTACATAGAAAGTGAATTATTATCGGTAGTTGATGTTATCAATAAAGATAAAGGTCCAGGCAGAATGACGCAGGCTGCAGTTTGGGGATTTTTAGCAAGATTACATTTGAATGCTGCTGTTTACAGAGATCCTTATGGAACTCCTAAATTCACTACAGAAGACATGAATAAGGTTATTAAATATACTGATAACATCATTAATTCTGGCAAATTTACTTTATCACCTGAGTACTTTGAATTGTTTAATGATAATAATAATTCGAATAAAGAATTAATTTTTGCACTAGATCAAAGAGGTGTTCTTAAGGATGAAAATAACCGTTGGGCCTATTGGTCTATTCCAGGTTCGATGTTTCCTAGACCAGAAAAAATCAATGCTGATGGAACTGATGGTCCTGCTATTACCTCTGATTTTTATCAAACATGGGTTGATGCTTATGGCAGTGTAGACCCAGCCGATGCTGATTCTAGATTTTATCAAAATAATGCAAAGGTGCCAAATCATTTAAAAGATTTGACAGGTTTATCGCCATTAAATGATCAAAATCATTATTACTGTGTAAAAGGAGAGGATTTTGAAATTGACAGAGGTATTTTAAGAGGTGTTCAATGGGCTGCCAGAAAAGATGCTAATGGAGCTTTCTTTAAATGTGATAATGGGTACAGAATTTATCCTGTAAAGCAAATTAAAGGAAATGGACCAGACAAAAACGTAGGTTATGTTGATTTGACTTTAAAAGTAGATTTTAGTAACGAAGGAAGATTGCACCATGCAGGCTATAGAGTTTCTAAATATCAGTTTAGTCATACTTCTCCAGATGGTAATTATTTTAGTAGTGTAGATATTGTTTTAATGCGTTTTGCAGAAATTTATTTGATGCGTGCCGAAGCCAAATTGCGAAATGGTGATAATGCAGGTGCTTTGGCTGATATGAACAAAGTAAGAACTTCAAGAACGGCTCGTGCTCCAATTCCTGCTGCTTTACCTGCTATTAGTTTAGATATTCTATACAGAGAATTAGGCTTTGAATTTTATTGGGAAGGTTTAAGAAGAACGAATCAAATTCGTTTTGGACATTATGAAGATGCTTGGACTGAAAAATCAGACACGGATGTTAATCATAGATTGTTCCCAATCCCTCAGGTGGCCATTGATGGTGCCTCAAATACTCCAGGTTATTTAATTCAAAATAAGGGGTATTAGAAAATTAATTTGAATTGTTTTGTTTATTTTTTGGTTAAAGGCTGGCTAGTTTTTGCGTAAGTAAATATTATCACCAGCCTTTACTTTTTCCTTTTTTTAAGAAAAAAAAACGCCTAATAATAAGTACAACACAAATTAATGAGTAGTAATACAAATAAATAGTAATTCTATTTTTAATGAAACAATACATAAAATTAGTTTTAATACTAATCGTATCTCTTTTAGGGATTAACAACAAACTTTATGCTCAAAACAGCATAAAAATACATTCGCATAATGACTACAATCAACAGGTTCCTTTTTGGGATGCATTTGCTAACGGAGCTTCTTCAATTGAAGCGGATATTTTCTTAAAAGACAATCATTTATATGTGGCGCATACCGACAAAGAAATTCAAACATCAAGAACCTTAGAATCGTTATACTTAAAGCCTTTGGAAAATGCTTTAAAGATGGGATTCAAAAAAGAACAAACACTATTTTTCTTGATTGATAGTAAGACAGAAGCGGTAACCACATTGAACCATTTGGTTAAAAGTTTAAAGAAACACCCAGCTATTATTTCGAATGCATCGGTAAAAATTATTATTTCGGGAAATAGACCTCCTGCTACAACTTATTCAAGCTATCCTGATTTTATTTATTTTGACTATCAAGAAATAGATAAGGATATTGCTGCAGAAAATTTGAAAAAAGTGGCCATGGTAAGTCTGAATTTTAAGAACTATTCTAGTTGGAATGGCAAAGGACGATTAACACATGAAGATTATAAACAGGTTACAGCGGCTATCGCACAAGCAAAGGCTTTTCAAAAACCCATTCGTTTTTGGGCATCACCAGATTCTAACAGTGCATGGAAAGCACTAATTGATTTAGGTGTAGATATTGTTAATACGGATTCGCCTTATGATTGTGTGCAATATGTAGCGTCCTTAGCGAAACGATATGTCACAGCCTCTAATTTTTCTAAAGTCTATACTCCTAGTTTTAAAACAGACCAACAACCATCAACAGTAAAAAACATTATTTTACTTATCGGAGATGGAAATGGTTTAACCCAAATTTCTTCGGCAGTTTTAGCAAATAATGGTGTTTTGTCGTTGACCCAATTAAAAAGTTTGGGACTTTTAAAAACCCAATCGGCAGATGATTTTACTACCGATTCAGCGGCTGCAGGAACGGCTTTGGCTACTGGAATAAAAACCAATAATAGAGCTATAGGAGTGGATACTTTAGGAAAACCAAAAGAAAACATTCTTGAATTTTTGCATCATAAAGGGTTTTCAACGGGATGTATTACCACTGACGAAATTGTTGGGGCAACACCAGCTGCTTTTTTTGCACACCGATTGGATCGATCAGATGCAGAGGGAATTGCTACTGATTTAGTAAACTCGAAACTCGATTTGTTTGTAGGAGGAGGGGCAACCTATTTTAAAGATAAAAAGATTACGTCAACATTTTCAATCCTTCCTTCGGTAGCAGCCATTGCTATGGCAAAAACAAATCCAATAGGTGTTTTTATTGGCGAAAAAGGAGTGTCTTCTGTTTTAGATGGTAGAGGAAATGTATTAGCCGAAGCTACTAAAAATAGTTTGGACTATTTGAATCAAAAAAAGAAGCCTTTTTTCTTAATGGTGGAAGGAGCTCAAATTGATAGTTTTGGTCATGCCAATAATGTAGCCGGAATTGTTGCTGAAACCTTGGATTTTGACAAAGCAATTACCGAAGCCTTACTTTTTGCCGATAAAAACGATGGAACTTTGGTTTTAATAACCGCTGACCATGAAACTTCTGGATTTGCGATTCCACAGGGAGATGTTAAAAAACACGAGATTGAAGGCGATTTTATTACTCACGATCATACAGGAACAATGGTACCTCTTTTTGCCTATGGTCCACAATCCAATAAATTCACAGGAGTGTATGAAAATAATGAATTGTTTCATAAAATTCTCGAAGTGTTACAATACAATAAATAAGCATGAATAGTAGAATCATAGTTTGGGTAGTATTTCTTTGCTCTATTTTGGGCTATAGCCAAGACGCTGCTAAATTGTCGGGTAGGGTATTTTTGGATGCAAATCAAAATAAGATACGCGATAAAAATGAAAAAGGCATTGCTAATGTTTTGGTTTCAAACGGAAAAGCTATTGTTAAAACAGATGCCTTGGGGTATTATGAGATTGAAAAAATAACAGGAGAAACTGTTTTTGTAATTAAACCCAGTGGATTTCAATTTCAATTGAATGCCTCAAAAAAGCTACCGTTTTATGTTCCGTATGACCAAATGGAACAGATAGAAAATTATGATTTCCCCTTGGTTTTTCATAACGAAAAGAAACCTATTAAAATGGTTTTGTTAGGAGATACCCAGGTAGATGTTATTGATGATGTGCATCATGTAGCTAAATTAGTAACCGAGGAATTGATGGATAAAGACATCGATTTTATTGTTCCACTGGGTGATTTGTCTTTCGATAATGCATTTATTTTTAAACCTTTATCGGAAGTATTAGGACTTATTGGTGCTCCCGTTTTGTATACTATTGGGAATCACGATTTGAATTGGAATACTACTTTTAACGAAAGGGACAAAAGTTTTAAAAGTATTTTTGGACCTTCTTATTATGCTTTCGAATACGGCAATCAACTAAATGTTGTTCTTAATACTATTTATCCAATAGGAAATAACAATTATGAAGGAAGATTAGATAAAACGCAATTGGATTTCTTAACTCAATTAATTGAAATGGAAAAAGAAACGTTTCATTCTATCCAAATCTTTATGCATATTCCGCTGGAAGATATGAAAGACAAAGAAGATCTGATAAGCCGTTTAAAACCGTTTGAAAATGTTTTTTTGGCAGCAGGTCATACGCATACCCAATACCATCGATATTTTGAAAGAACAAACCAAAAAGCAATTCACGAATTAGTGGCAGGGGCAGTTTGTGGCTCTTGGTGGCAAGGGCCACATGATATGGATCAAATTCCTTTTGCTTTGATGTATGACGGTACACCTAAGGGCTATTGGACGGTTAGCATTGACCAACAACAATATGATTTTACATATAAGGTTTCAGCCGCCGCTCCCGAAAAACAAATCAATATTACAGTACCTAATAAAAAAGAATGGGATACTTTGTTGAATGATTTGAATGATGGGTTTATTTATGCCAATGTTTTTGCGGCAGATGAGTCGACAGCAGTATCAATAAGTATCGATGATGGTCCATGGGTTCAAATGAAAAAATACAACGGAATTGACCCTACTGTTTCCAAACTGTACTATCTACAATCTAAAGGGAGATTTGCTGCTGAATCGATGGCCAACTTTCCCAAACCAGAAACCTTAAGTACGCATTTATGGCGAATTGAATTACCATCTAACTTATCAGTAGGAGCGCATCGAGTGAAAGTGAAAGCTAAAAGTAGTCCTTTAAACGTTGAGGTTACTGGAAATGCCGTTTTGTGGATTGATGAGTAGTAGGATATTTTTGGCCGTTAAGAATGCGATGCTTCGAAACCCATTCTAACACATTTTTAACTTCAAATTATATAAGAACCTCGTTTAAAGTGATTTAAATGAGGTTTTTTTGTGTTTTTTCGAAATTAGTTTTTATGGGGATGTTATGTTGTGCAACAGCTACGGCTATTAGCAGCCGTATTTAATTAAAATGAGAATATAAATAATCACTTGCAAATGATGGTCTATTATTTAAAAGAAACTGCTTCAGTTCTTCGTTAGAGCTGTTATTAGAATTAAAACCTAAATCCTCATCTTTTAAATGCTTATTTACTACTTTAGAAATTGAAAATGAAAAGTAAAGTCCTCTCCCAATATCTGAAACACTAACTAAAATTCCTTTTCCAAGTAATGCCGAGACTATTGGATTATCAATTGGCATAGCTATAGCTTTTCTTCTCATTATTATAAATTCTCTTAATACAGACTTTTCATGTGGATCAAGATTCTTAATATCTTCCGTTATTTCTTTAATAAACTCTTTTTTGTAAATCAATTGTCTAATTTTATCAACAAAATAATATAAAATGGAAAGTAATATAAATGAAGTACTAACAATGAATATTATACCGAAATATTTACCAAAATCCTTCTTGAATTCTGTTAGGTTTAATTGGGACAAGTATGTACTTGTAATAAACAATAAAATTCCCGAAACTATCGCACAAAGAATAAATATCTTAATAGGAATTTTTGCGAAATCTAGTAAATCTGAAAACTTGAAGTTCATAGTAGTGTGTCTTAATATTGCTGGTAACGTCAGACTGTGAAAAATTCTCACAGTCTAGCAACAAATATAGTTTTTTTATTTTTTTAATGGAGAGAAAAATCGTATTTAAGTATGCAATATATCCAAGGAATTTCTCGCCATCAATTACAGTTTAGTAGTTTAGAAGATAAAATTACAGTAGATAATCTGGTTCGGTTTATCGATGCTTTTGTAAATGTTTTACATTTTAAAAAACTCGATTGTAACCCATTCTAATTTTAGATTTTTGGAGTATGACTAAATAATAAACCTCCTTTAAATCGCTTTAAAAGAGGTCTGATTTTATGTTTTTAGTAGAGGTTGTTGAACAGCTACGGCTCTTATAAGCAGTTCTTTTACTCGGTTCTAATAAATCTTATTCGTTTCTTATTTGTATATAATAGAACTTCCATTTCTAATTCCGTTAGCTTTAGGATTTGTAAATCTACCGTTTGTGTTCCGAAATTATAATGAACGACATTTGAAATAGTATCAAATTCATATTTTCGGCATAATCTTTCGATTAACTTTTTATTAGCAAACATTTCAAATACCACACTATCTTTATAAAATGTCGTTTTTTCTGTTGCGTTTTGCCCAGTTTGATCAACAACATCTTGCATTTTCCAACTTCCTATTATTTTTTTTGGTTCAATTTTCGGTTCAGTATTTTTGCACGACACAAAAAATATTAATATTGGCATTATAAAGCTGTATTTCATTTAAAAAAGCGAGATTAGAAATTGCTTATGAATAGTTTATATGTTTGACAAAACCACCTAATTTTGGATGGATATATGTGATGACTGGCACACAATATTTTTTTTTAAATATATTATTTTTTTCTTACAAACGAATAAAAGGGTAATATCAATATCAATCTCAATGACAAATTTTAAAAGAAGCACCGTCCGCGTGAAGGATGGAAGTGGAGCTCTCCCGATTTTTCATTGGGAAGCGGGAACGGACAGCCTGACCTCGTTGCTGCACTGAGTGTCTTTTTTGCACAATAGTGGTCCAACGAGGGCACGCCCAAAAAAAAAAAACGACCAGAAATAAATCCTAGTCGTTTTTAAAAGTATTGTGGCGAATGTTTATCCTAAAAAGGCTTTCAATTCGTCGTAGGTTTTAATTTTTGTGCTTACTTTTTCTTTGTTGAGTACGCTTTCAATTTGTGTTGGGATTGGCAAAGTCACGTTTAAGGCTGGTTCTACCACGTCTAGGAACTTGATAGGGTGGGCGGTTTCTAAGAAAACACCAATTGCGTTAGGGTAGTTTTCCAATTCTTTTTTCAACCCTAAATAACCTACGGCTCCGTGTGGTTCGGCAATGTAACCATCGGTGTTGTAGATTTTTTTCATGGCTGCCAAGGTTTCATCGTCGGTGTAAGTATAGGAAGAAAAGTCTTTTTTGAACTGTTCTAAATCGTTGCCATACATTTCTTGAATACGAATAAAGTTACTTGGGTTTCCTACGTCCATAGCGTTGGAAATCGTAGCAATAGAAGGTTTAGGATCGTACACTCCGTTTACAAGGAATCTTGGTACGGTATCGTTTACGTTAGTCGCAGCAACAAAATGGTCGATGTTTAATCCCATTTTCTTAGCAATAATACCAGCACAAATGTTTCCGAAGTTGCCACTAGGACAAGAGAAAACCAACGGGCGATTTTGGGACTTCAACGCCTTGTAAGCAAAAAAGAAATAAAACATTTGCGGTAACCAACGTGCAATGTTAATCGAGTTGGCCGAAGTTAGGTTTTTGTGCGCCAAAGTTTCGTCTAAGAAAGCTTTTTTTACCATATCCTGACAGTCGTCAAAAACACCGTCTACTTCTAAGGCTTTGATGTTTTGCCCCAGAGTCGTTAATTGTTTTTCCTGAATGTCGCTCACTTTTCCGGAAGGGTATAAAATAACTACTTCAACACCCTGAACACCTAGGAAACCACTGGCAACCGCTCCTCCGGTATCTCCCGAAGTAGCAACCAAAACGGTATTGGTATTGTCTTTTCTCTCACGGTTAAAATATCCTAAACAACGTGACATAAAACGCGCTCCCACGTCTTTGAAAGCCATTGTAGGTCCGTGGAATAATTCTAGTGAATAGATGTCTTTTTCTACAGGAACTACAGGGAAATCAAAGCATAAAGTTTCATCTATGATTTGTTTTAAAGTTTCGGCTGGGATTTCGTCGCCTACAAATTGTTGGATAGCTTCGAAAGCAATTTCTTCGTGACTTAAATTTTCGATGTTATCAAAAAAAGATTGTGGAAGAGGAGTAATATTTTCTGGGAAATACAAACCTCTATCAGAAGCTAATCCCTGAATTACGGCTTCCTGAAAAGATACTTTTGGGGCGTTATGGTTTAAACTGTAATACTTCATTATGATTTTTGATTTCTGATTGAAGACTAACGATTTTTGATTTTTTAGATCTGAAATAGTTAATCTAAAATCTTAAATAATTTTCTAAATTCTAATTTCTGCTTTGTAACTTCTGCCTTCTAACTTCTACTTTCTAACTTTAAATCACTCTCATTCCCGTGTCATTGACTTTACACACGTGGATTTCATAAGGCAAATTGATTGCATCGTAAACGGCACACATTCCTTTGGCAATTTTTACGGCTGCGTCTTTTCCTCTGCTTAAAGCAAAAATAGAAGGTCCTGAACCTGAAATTCCGGAACCTAAAGCACCGTTTTCATAAGCTGATTGTTTGATTAAATCAAAACCAGGAATTAATACGCTACGCAAAGGTTCTACGATTTCGTCGTGCAAAGAACGCCCGATTAAATCGTAATCCTGAGTGTATAATCCAGCGACTAATCCGCCTACATTTCCCCATTGCGTAATGGCGCTTTTTAAGGAAACGTTTTGTTTTAATACAGAACGCGCATCTGATGTTTTTAATTCAATTTGGGGATGAATTACGGTAGCGTACAATTCGTTTGGACTGTCAATTTTGATAATATCCAAAGGATTCGAACTTCTTACTAAGGTAAATCCACCCAAAAGGGCAGGAGCCACATTATCGGCATGGGCATTACCTGAAGCTAATTTTTCACCTTGCATGGCAAACTTTACCAATTCTTTTCGGGTAAATGGATTACCTAATAATTCATTGGCACCAAAAACAGCTCCAGCCGAACTGGCCGCACTACTACCAATTCCGCTTCCGGCTTTGATGTGTTTGTAAATTTCGATTTCGAATCCAAATTCGGCATCTACTTCTTCAAGCATCGCTAATAATGCCACACCAGCCACGTTTTTCTCTGCTTCCAAAGGTAAATTAGCTCCTTCAATTTTAGTGATGCGAACACCTTTTTCAGCCGATTTGCGAACAATCATTTCGTCACCTACATTATCCAAACACAATCCTAGTACGTCAAATCCGCAGGACAAGTTGGCAATAGTTGCAGGGCAAAATACTTTTACTTCATTCATATGTTTTTGTTTTTAGCCACGAAGGCTCAAAGGCACAAATTTTATTTTTTATCTTTTAATCGGCTAAGATTATTTTTTCTTTTCAGTTTCTGAAAATAGATTCAGAGAACTTTTCGATAAAGTTTCTAAAAAAAACTTAGCGTCTTAGTGGCTCGTCCTAAACGTTTCCTATTCTAATTACATCGGCAAAAATTCCCGAAGCGGTAACCGCTGCTCCCGCACCAGCTCCTTTGATTAATAACGGTTGGTCTACGTAACGATCCGTATAGAATAATACAATATTGTCTTTTCCTTCTAGGTTATAGAAAGGATGGTCTTTTGGGATAAATTGCAATCCTACGCTGGCTTTTCCATTTTCAAATTGAGCCACAAATTTTAAGCGGCTGTCTTTTGCTTTGGCTTCCGCCAAAATTCCTTCAAAATGACTGTTGTATTCAATTAAGGATTTAAAGAAATCTTCGTTATTGGTTGTTGCTATACAAGCAGCAGGCAAGAAAGATTGGTTTTCAATATCTTCGATTTCCATTTTGTAACCGCTTTCGCGAATTAAAATCAGGATTTTGCGTGCTACGTCAATTCCGCTTAAGTCAATTTTTGGATCAGGCTCTGTAAATCCTTGTACTCCCGCTTCTTTAACCACATCATGGAACGAATAGTTTTCGTCAAAATTGTTAAAGATAAAGTTCAAGCTTCCTGATAAAACCGCTTGGATTTTGTGTACTTTATCACCTGAAGCGATTAGGTTTTTTACCGTGTCAATAATAGGTAATCCAGCTCCCACGTTTGTTTCAAATAAGAAAGGAGCATTGTATTGTCTGGACAGTTTTTTCAGGTTTTTGTAATTATCGTATGCCGAAGCACAAGCAATTTTGTTACAAGTTACCACACCCACACTTTGTTTTAAGAAACGCTCATAGATCGCCGCAACATCTGCATTGGCAGTAATATCTACAAAGATAGAATTACGCAAGTTTAATGAAGTTACTTTTTCGATAAACAATTCTTTGTTAGCTGCTTCTCCGTTTTCAAGAGTGGCTTTCCAAGAATCCAAATCAATTCCGTCATCGTCAAAATGCATTTTTCTGGAATTGGATAAAGCAATGACGCGAACGTTGATTTTTAGATTTTCTTTTAAGAATTTCTTTTGTTGGTGGATTTGCTCGATGAATTTTTCACCTACATTACCCACACCCATTACGAATAAGTTCAGCTGTTTGGTGTTTTCTTCAAAGAAATTTTCGTGCAAAGTGTTCAATGCTTTTTTAACGTCTCTTTCGTTAATTACAGCCGAAATATTTCTTTCCGAAGCACCCTGAGCAATCGCACGGATGTTTACGTTATTTTTTCCCAAAGTACTAAACATTCTTCCGCTTAGACCTTGATGGTTTTTCATGTTTTCACCTACTAATGCAATGATGCATAAGTTTTTCTCCACGATGCAAGGCTCGATTTTGTTTTGCGCAATTTCGATTTCAAATGCGCTGTTAATTGCCGATTCTGCCACATCAGCATCGTTATTCAAGATGCCAATACAAATAGAATGTTCTGAAGAAGCTTGAGTGATAAAAATAACATTGATTCCTTCTTGTGACAATACTTCGAATAGTCTTTTTGAAGAACCTGAAACACCAATCATTCCTGGCCCTTCAAGAGTAATCAATGTAATATTATCAATATGACTAATTCCTCTTACGGGTTGACCATTAGATACCGAAACATTAGAAATGTAAGTTCCTTCGGCCTCTGGTTCAAAAGTATTTTTGATATGAATAGGAATGTTTTTTCTTAAAACAGGTTGGATTGTTGGCGGATATAAAACTTTTGCACCAAAATGCGATAACTCCATTGCTTCTTGGTACGAAATAGTAGCAATAGGTCTGGCTTGTTTTACAATTTTTGGATTAGCTGTAAACATTCCGTTAACGTCTGTCCAAATTTCTAATTCGCTTGCATCTAAGGCACCAGCAATAATTGCAGCAGTATAATCAGAACCACCACGTCCTAAAGTGGTATTGATATCATCCAAAGAAGAAGCGATAAAACCAGGCATAATGGTTACTTGTGCGTCATTTGAATTGAAAAACGCAGTAGTTAAAGCATTAGTAACTTCAAAGTTTACTGCCGCCTTACCATAATTATTATTGGTTTTGATTAATTCACGGCTGTCTTTGTAGCCACTGTTTTTTAGGTTTTGTTTTAGTGCTTCGGCAATAATATAAGAGGAAAGTAATTCTCCAAAACTTAAAATTGTATCTGATGTTCTAGCCGATAATTCACCCAAAAGGAAACAACCATCTAATATGGTTTCTAGATGGTTAACGATTCTTTTAATGTGACTTAAAGAACTACTTTGTTCGCTTACAGGAATTAATTCTTTTAAAGCGTCTAAGTGTTTTTTCTCAATTTCAGCAACGATATCTTTGTAGGTTTCATCGTTTAAGGCTGCTTTAGAAGCAGCAAGTTGCAGCAAATCAGTTACTTTGCTTAGCGCTGAAACGACTACTACTAGTTTGTCATTTTTAGCTTTGTTAAGAACAATATCAAGAACTAGTTTTATATTTTTTGCATTGGCTACCGAAGTTCCACCAAATTTTAATACTTTCATTTTGTATGTTTTATTTTAAAAGCAATGTTTTATATACACCCAAGAACTTTCTTCTAATGAAAAAAGCATCTACGGTTATTGATTATATGTAATAATTGAATACCCCTAAGGGGTAGTAGTAGTTGTAACAGAAATAGCAACCCAAATAGGACTGCTTGTAAGAGAATAATATGTAGTTCTGTTGTTTTTCATAAGAGTTCCCAAAAATACAGTTTTTTATAAAAAGCAAAAAGCTTTTGATGGTTTTTGTGAAAAAATTAAAAAAAGAGCAAATATAGACTATTTGCTAATTTTAATCCGAATGATTGCCTTAAATTTTTACGATATTCTTTCTTTTAGTTGTAAAGTTTTGAAGAAATTTTTATTCTGTTCTGTCCGACTGGAAGTTTATTCAAAATGTATTTTGAAATTCTATTAGCAATCGGTTTTGGAGTGGTTTGTTTTTGTTTGGAATTTTCTTATTTTTTGGTTGTAATACTTTGTTAAGGTATTGAAAGCGGTTTTTTGGTTTGAGAAAAAGGATTTTTGATATAAAAAATAGCTCAAAAAAGAATCATTATTTTTAAAATAACTTTATCATCAAATAAAAAAAAGTATTTTTGCTGTCTAAAAAATTAAGTAAAACAATGTCGATAAACCGTATTTTCCAATTTTTAGTACCGAAGGATAAAAAATTCTTTCCACTTTTTGAAGAGGCTTCTAGTAATTTAATTGAATTAGCTTCTAATTTACATGAAGCAGTTAATCTTCCATTGAAAGAAAGAGAAGTGCTTTTTCATAAAATTGACGAATTAGAACAAAGAGGTGAGGATATTACACGTCAAACGAATTTAGAGTTGAGTAAAAACTTTATCACTCCTTTTGATCGTGAGGATATTCACTCTCTTGTTACTTCTATTGATAACGTTGCCGACCGTTTGCACGGTGCTTCAAGTATTATGCGTTTGTATCAAGTAGACAAGATTACAAAATCGATTCGTAAATTGACTGAAATTAATCTTGAGGCTTGTCAAAATATTGAAATTGCCGTAAAAGAATTGAGAGATTTTAAAAATGCACACAAAATTAAAGCGGCCTGTGCTAAGATTTCTAAGTTAGAAAACAAATCAGATAACGTTTATAATAAAGCGGTATTTGAAATTTTTGAGAATGAAACAGATGCAAAAAGCATTATTAAATACAAAGAAGTATTGTCTATCCTAGAATCGGCTACTGATAAATGTAAAAGTGTAGCTAGTGTTTTAGAATCGATTGCGGTTAAACATTCTTAATTTAATTTATTCTTTGAAGTAATAAGGTATGACTTTACTTATCACAATTATAGTTTTAGCACTAATTTTTGATTACATTAATGGTTTTCATGATGCGGCTAATGCTATTGCAACAGTAGTTGCTACCAAAGTATTGACTCCGTTTCAGGCGGTTCTTTGGGCTGCTTTTTTTAATTTCCTTGCCTATTGGGTTTTTGGTTTTGGAGTAGCAGATACAGTAGCAAAAACGGCGCACACAATGGAGATTAATCTCGTTGTAATTTTAGCTGGTGTTATTGCTGCTATTTGTTGGAATTTACTAACCTGGTGGTTAGGTATTCCATCGAGTTCTTCTCATACATTAATTGGAGGTTTTGCTGGAGCGGCTATTGCTCATGCTATTGCTGTTCACGGTTTTTCAGGTTATATAGGAGAAGATGGAGAAACTCATTATTGGTATCAAATCGTAAGTTGGTATAAGGCTGGTAAAGATGGAGGTATGCCTTCAGGTGTTATTATTATCATTGCTTTTATTGTTTTAGCGCCATTGTTAGGAGCTTTAGCATCTTATTTGATATCGATTTGGTTGTTAAATGCTTCTCGAAAAAATATTGGTCCTAAGATTTTTACTGTGGCTTTGATGCTTGCTACGATTTGGTTTGTAAACCACCAAATGGTTTCTTATGAGGAAATAGAAAAGCCTCGTTTTGATTCTCATTTTTGGAGCGTTGCATTTGATTCCCATAATATTAAATGGCTTTTAGTTGGTTTTATTGTATTGACTGTAAGTTGTTTTTGTTTGATATTTAGTAGTTTAAATTTACATCAAGCAGAAGCAGCTTTAAAGAAAATGCAATTATTGTCTTCTGCTGCATTTAGCTTAGGGCACGGAGGAAATGATTCTCAAAAAGTAATGGGTATTATTGCAGCAGCAGTTGCGGTATATATCCATACTAATCCTGGAGTTCATATGGATTCATGGCTCGATGTGGTCTTGCCTAATGAAGATAAAGGGATAAAAGGACAAATGCCAGGTTGGATTCCATTAGCTTGTTATTCGGCAATTGCAGTGGGAACATTAAGTGGTGGTTGGAAAATTGTCAAAACCATGGGGTCTAAAATTACTAAAGTAACTTCTTTTGAAGGGGTAGCGGCAGAAACAGCTGGAGCTTTGACTTTATATTTTACAGAGCACTTAAAAATTCCAGTAAGTACAACACATACAATTACAGGATCTATAATTGGAGTTGGATTGACTAAACGTGTTTCTGCTGTTCGTTGGGGAGTTACGGTAAGCTTGATTTGGGCTTGGATTTTAACGATTCCAATTTCGGCGTTATTAGCTGCTTTATTTTATTATATATTGACTATTTTTATATAGAATAATAGTTTAAAGATTTAGAAAAACCTCAAATGACCTTTCGTTATTTGAGGTTTTTTTGTTGAATTTTGAACATAAAGGTATAAAAAAAAGAACCTGAATAAATCAAGTTCTTTTGTTGTTAACTCTTACATAACTAAAAAGTACCTGTTTTGTTATTGTTCTTTTTAGTAAAGTTTAGGGTATTTTGTAGGATTGCTTTCGGATAGTATGGAATATACTTTTTCGAAAATATCTTCAATAGATGGTTTAGAAAAATAATCCCCGTCTGTTCCATAAGCTGGTCTGTGTTCTTGAGCAGCTAAAGTTTGAGGTTGGCTGTCCAAATATTGATATGCACCTTGTTCCTCAATAATCTTTTGTAAAATATAAGCAGAAGCTCCTCCTGGAACATCTTCGTCTATCACAAGCAAACGATTGGTTTTTTGTACACTCTTAGCGATATCGTGATTTTTATCAAAAGGGATTAAAGATTGAATATCAATTACCTCACAATTGATACCAACTTCCTCTAATTCTTTTGCTGCTTGTTCTACTAATCGTAGTGTAGATCCATAGGATACCAAAGTGATATCTGTACCTGCTTTGATCGTTTCAACAACTCCAATAGGCGTTTTAAATTCACCAAAATTAGTCGGTGCTTTTTCTTTTAATCGGTAACCATTTAAGCATTCGATTACAAGAGCTGGTTCATCACATTCTAAAAGGGAATTGTAAAAACCGGCAGCTTTTGTCATATCTCTAGGGACTAAAACATTAATTCCTCTTAACGCATTTATAATCATTCCCATTGGAGAACCAGAATGCCAAATTCCTTCTAGTCGATGTCCGCGAGTTCGGATGATTAAGGGGGCATTTTGCTTTCCTACAGTTCTATATAACAAGGAAGCCAAGTCATCGCTTAGAATTTGTATAGCATACAATAGATAGTCTAAATATTGAATCTCTGCGATGGGTCTTAATCCTCTTAAAGCCAGTCCAATACCTTGTCCTATGATGGTTGCTTCTCTGATTCCTACGTCGGCAACTCGGGTAATTCCGTATTTTTCTTGCATCCCCTCTAGGCCTTGATTTACGTCACCAATGTTTCCAGAGTCTTCACCAAAAATTAAAACTTGCGGATATTTAGCAAATAAGGCATCAAAATTATCACGGATGATCATTCTGCCATCGGTATCTTTTCTAGCATTCTCCTCGTAAGTTGGCAATACTTCATGAACTGAAAACACATTGTTTTTTGTTTCAGAATATAAATTGTTACTAAAAAGAGGTTGTGTTTTTGAAAAGTAGTTCTGAATCCAAGTAGCTAATTCTGAACGAACGTTTTCATTTACCACTAGGCGTAATGATTTTCTTGCAGTCGCTAAAATTTCCTTTTTTAGAGGATCTTTAATCGCTTTGAGACTATTAGATAGTTTAAGAATTTGATCTTTGTTTTTGCTTGCAGGAGCAATTTTTTCTAATAAACTAACTAGTTCATTTTTTTCATTAATGATTGGGTTAATAAAAGAAGTCCAACAAGCTTTTTTTGTTTCTAAAACTTCTTTTTTTATGGCAATCTCTATTTCGTTTAATTCTTCTGCCGAAGCGATATTGATTGCGATCATCCACAAACGCATTTGTCGGATGCAATCAAATTCTCTTTCCCAGTTTAGTCGTTCGGTGCTTTTGTATCTTTCGTGTGACCCTGAACTTGAATGACCTTGAGGTTGTGTAAGTTCTGTAACGTGTACTAAAACAGGTACATGTTGTTCACGAGCTATTTTAGATGCTCTTTCGTATGCTGTTATTAAATCAGAATAATCCCAGCCTTTTACAGTGATTATTTCAATTCCATTATTGTTTTTATCTCTTTGAAAACCAGATAAAATTTCAGAAATATTCTCTTTTGTAGTTTGGTGTTTAGCATGAACAGAGATTCCGTATTCATCATCCCAAACACTTATAACCATTGGTACTTGTAATACTCCTGCTGCATTAATGGTTTCAAAAAATACTCCTTCGGAAGTACTGGCATTACCAATAGTACCCCAAGCTACTTCATTACCGTCTATTGAAAAATTTTCTTTATTAGGTATGTTGTCTAGTGCTCGATACACTTTTGAAGCTTGTGCTAAACCCAAAAGGCGAGGCATTTGAGCAGCTGTAGGAGAAATATCGGAGCTAGAATTATATTGCTGGGTTAGGTTTTTCCAACTTCCGTCTTCATTTAAGCTATGAGTAACAAAATGGCCTCCCATTTGTCTTCCCGCCGACATTGGTTCTTGTTTAATATCGGTGTTTCCGTATAATCCAGCAAAAAAGTTAGAAGGGGTTAATTCGCCTATGGCCATCATAAAAGTTTGATCGCGATAATAACCAGAACGAAAATCTCCTTTCTTAAAGAATTTAGCCATTGCAATTTGAGGCACTTCTTTTCCATCGCCAAAAATTCCAAATTTTGCTTTACCAGTCAAAACCTCTCGACGTCCTAAAAGACTACATTCGCGACTAGTTACAGCTATCTTATAATCATTCAATACTTCAGTCTTGAAATCTTCAAATGTCAATGTAGTATTGGTTTGTTCTTTTATCATAATTGAAAGATTATAATTCTTTGGCGCAAATTTACTTAAAAAGTAGGTATAATCATAATCAATCAAAATAAAAACATGCTATATTTTGATGTTTTTGTTTAATAAAAAGAGGTGTTTTTTGTTGAAATGTAAATTTTTTGTCAAATATTTGGTTTT
Source organism: Flavobacterium sp. GCM10022190 (assembly GCF_042656445.1). Taxonomy (NCBI): domain Bacteria; kingdom Pseudomonadati; phylum Bacteroidota; class Flavobacteriia; order Flavobacteriales; family Flavobacteriaceae; genus Flavobacterium; species Flavobacterium sp. GCM10022190. Next base: position 270,564 of record NZ_JBHSOQ010000003.1, on the reverse strand, counting down.
TTATCAACGTAATGTTTTAAGTAATTTGTTTAGAACCATTTTCGATTGAAAAGGTTTAAAAGTGCTTTTGGCGAAAAGGTAATTATAAAACGTATTTTTTCATTGTATCTGTTTTGAGTGATTTCCCATCCATTTGAAGAATATACAGGTAAGTATAACTCAAGGTAATCCGTAACTAAATTAAGTCGGATACCACTATCAAAAATGAATTTTGGACTTTGGTATTTGTTTTTTACCAAGCCTACATCACCGTATATTTCTATCCAATTCCAAATGTTATAACCAGTATTAACGGTGCTAATCCATTGATTAGCAAAGGCGGTATTTAGTTTAGATTTGAATCCTCCTTCAGCTAAAATAAATTGCTGACTAAAAAATCCGCTACTCTCCGAACGACCATACAAACCATAATCAAATAAATAATCGGTAGGTCTATCTACACCAAAACTAAAGTAGTCATTATTACTTTTGTTATATAAAAAACTACCTGCATAGAGGCGAATATTAAACCGATGATTGTTCTCGAAAAGTTTTCGGTACTCTATTTCTCCTGAAAGTTTACCAAAATTGCTAGCCACTTGGATATCATTTACAAAACTAAAATGTTCTGTAACTTCTGTTTTCGTATTCATATACCTCGCATTAAAAACGGAGTAATTATTTGTTGGGTTATTGGTTACAATTTCACTTTTTTGGCGATCAACCATTACGTGTCTAAAATAGATTAGTTGTTTTTTATTGTCTCTAATATCGTTTTCTCTGATTTGTAATAAAATGCTAGGATTTATTTTAGTATAAGTAGCATCAGGTGCATAATGAAAATAAGAACCGGCAAGCGAATATTTTACATTAAATAATCGGCTGTCTCGGTAGTTTTTATTTATTGAAAAGCCTCCAGATCCTGAAAAAGTATTCGAGTTGCTGGAGTAGGATGGGTTAATAGTAAAGGTAAAAGGTTTTTCAAGTATTGTCTTATTATGGAGTCTCATTCCTACAATTAGCCCATCATATAGGTTGTATTCAAAAGAAGGCATATATATAATTTGGTTATAGTAAGGGTCTTCTAAATCTTTAGCGAATACAAATTTTAAGGGTCTATTGTTAGGAAAAAATGATTTTAGTGATCTCCAGTTGTTTCTTAAATTGTATTCAGGAACTTCGTTTTTATAATTTAAAATAATCTTGTTCGCTTCATTTCGCGCTAGACTATAAATACTGTCTTTCGGTCCTGGTTCTATCCATTCCTTAAATACAATTTCACCTTTGTTTGTTCCATAAATAGGAATAGGAACATTAATCCCTGTTTTGTTTTTTAGTGAAAATTGGATGCTATCAGTTGTTTTAGTAACCTTATCAAATTTATAATCGATAAGATCTCTGGAGTAGATAATCGTTTTAAAGAACCAATCAATATCTTTAGTAGTTTGATTTTTTAGAGCATTTTCAAAATCCAATGCGTCTGTTTGTTGTTTGTTATTTTTAATGTAGAAATTATTGATGCTTTTACTCACGGCATCATTTTCTAGATAGCTGTTTAGGAATCGTAAACTAAGTCCTGCTCTGTATTTGCTTGCAATTTGTTCATTGAATTTGATCAATTTATTTTTAGGTTCACCCAAGGCCTGATCTAAATTTTTTCGAGCCATAAGCATATAAAAATAACTGTATTGCTCGTTAAAATCTAAGTTGGTTAGGTTATAACTTTTAAGTAATTTATAGGATGCAGCACTACCTAACATTTTAGTTCCTGGGTAATTCTCCTCGATGTATTTCATCATGATATAGATTTGAATTCCATTGTGAACCCAGCTGTCTTTTCGATTATTGATATAAAGGCTATTGTTTAAAAAAACATTAATGTAGGTTTTTAAAAACTTAATTTCATAGGTAAACTCGTCCGAAAAAGGTCTGATGAATGAAGGAAGCTGATTTAAGCCATAAAAAGGATTTCGTTCATAGTCAGTTTGTGAAATAATAATCTTTTTAAAAGGATAATCACCAATTAGTTTTTTTACAAATCGAACAACACAATCTATAGCTTGAGCTTGAGCATAAGGAGTAATTTTTTCTCCATTTAAATTAGTCAATACTTCAAAATTATCGTTCTTAAAACTCGTAAAACTTGCTATCGGTTCGATATGTAAACTAAAATCGATGCGGTTTTTACCAATTAATTTATGAATTGAATAGTCATCATTAGCTATAATTTCTTCATTTTCATCTAAATCGGTGCTAATTTCAAAGTTTTTACTTACTCGTAATTCAACTTCAAAGTCTGAAACCGCATTAGGGATATCATCTAAATTTTCATTGCTGTATCTAACAAATTCGTGGTTTTCATATCGAGCGGGGGTTAAAAACCAATTTTTTAAGTTCATATTACCAAAATCATCATATCCGTATTTAGTAAACTTGTTACTTGGAATTTTGGCATCATAAGTAAGTTGGAGTTCCGTTTTTTGATTTGGAGCTAATTTTTGAGGCAGATTTATAATTACTAAATCAGGATTTTCTTTTGTTCGTTCCCAAGATAATAAAGATTGTTTCTCTCCTGTAATTTTTAATTTTGAAGTATTGCCTCTTTCTTCCTCTTTTGCAAGGTGAAAACCACGATAAAATTCATCTGAAAATCTTGATGCTAAAGGAGTTTGTACATTAGAATAGGCATGATTCCAGTCGTTTAATATAATTTTTGAAATGGTATCATTTGTTGTATTGAAATAGGTGATTTTTTGATTCACATGTAAAACATGAGTTTCAGTATCTACATCTACAAATAGTTGATTTTTATGCTGTGCCAAAACTTTCTTTTGGCCAGCAAAAATCACAATAATAGACAGTAAAATTTTGCAAAATGCTTTCAATGTAAATTTGGGTTTGATTACTATTTCAGTATACATTTTTAGTTTTATTAATATACGAAATGTAAATAATAATAGTTCCTTAAACGATGGTTAAAAATTAGGTTTCAAGGTGTATTTTTTATAAAAGTTATCTAAAACTGTAACAACTTCGTCTTCATTGTCCACAATTTTAAATAGATTCAAATCTTCTGGACTTATGGCATTTTCTTGTTCTAATAATACTTTTTTTATCCAGTCGATTAAACCTGACCAATAACTACTTCCTACCAGAATAATTGGGAAACGAGCAATTTTTTTGGTTTGTATTAGCGTTATCGCTTCAAACATTTCGTCTAAGGTCCCAAAACCACCAGGCATTACTACAAAACCTTGAGAATATTTGACAAACATTACTTTTCTAACAAAAAAATAGTCAAAATTAAGGTTTTTATCATGGTCGATATAAGGGTTGAAATGTTGTTCAAATGGGAGGTCAATATTTAGTCCTACAGAAGTCCCTCCACCTAAATGAGCGCCTTTATTTCCAGCCTCCATAATTCCTGGTCCACCACCCGTTATTACACCATAACCCGCTTTACTAATTTTGAAAGCAATTTTTTCGGCTAATTGATAGTATTTATTATCAGGTTTTGTTCGGGCAGAACCAAAAATGGAAACACATGGACCTATACGTCCCATGTTTTCAAAACCATTAACAAACTCCGACATGATTTTGAAAATAGCCCAGCTATCATTGGTACGAATTTCATTCCATGTTTTTTGTTTTAATCGGTCTTGGATGATTTTTTCTTCATCATTTTCAAAATCTTCTAAAAGCATAATTTTAAGTTTTTGTTTAATGACTTCAAAATGAAGTATTAATGGTTAATTTAGGGTGAAAAAGTTAATTAAAAATTGGTTTACACACTAAGTTAGGCTTTTTTTTGCATAAATACTTCAGTGTAATCTCTTAAATTTTAGCTAAAAAAATGATTAATTGATTAATTCGTTGGTAAGTAAATGATTAGTGTTGTTTTAGTAAACAAAAAAGGAACTCATATTAAACGAATTCCTTTTTGATATAGTGATTACGATTGTTCTAGTTCTTTTTTTAAGAATTTGGCGGTATAGCTTTTCTTGACTTGAGCAACTTCTTCAGGTGTTCCTTTTGCAACGACTGTTCCGCCGCCTTTCCCGCCTTCTGGACCTATATCGATAATATAATCGGCTAGTTTGATTACATCCAGATTATGTTCAATAATCAATATAGTATTTCCTTTGTCGACTAATTTATTGATAACTTCCATTAGCACTCGAATATCTTCGAAATGTAGACCAGTAGTAGGTTCGTCCAAGATATAAAAAGTATTTCCTGTATCTTTTTTTGATAATTCTCCTGCTAATTTGATGCGTTGCGCCTCTCCACCAGAAAGCGTAGTACTTTGTTGTCCCAAAGTAATATATCCTAAGCCAACATCCTGAATGGTTTTAATTTTTCGGTGAATTTTAGGTATATTTTCAAAGAAAGGAACCGCTTCATCTACGGTCATATTTAATACATCCGAAATGGATTTTCCTTTATAGCGAATTTCTAAGGTTTCTCTATTAAAGCGTTTTCCTTGACAAGTTTCACATTCTACATAAACATCGGGTAAGAAGTTCATTTCGATAGTTCGCACACCTGAACCTTGACAAGTTTCACAGCGGCCACCTGCTACATTGAAACTAAAACGACCCGCTTTGTAACCCCGAATCATACTTTCAGGGGTTTTTGTAAATAAGGCTCTGATTTCGGTAAAGACTTCGGTATAGGTCGCCGGATTAGAGCGTGGCGTTCTACCTATTGGACTTTGATCAATATCAATAACTTTGTCAATATTTTCTAAACCTTCAATTTTTTTGTAGGGTTGTGGTTTTTTTACACCATTAAAATAATGAGCGTTTAGGATAGGGTAGAGTGTTTCATTAATCAAAGTCGATTTTCCACTTCCTGACACTCCAGTTACACAAATCATTTTACCTAAAGGCAATTCGATAGAAACATTTTTTAAATTGTTTCCAGTAGCGCCACTTAATTTCAAGAAATTTCCATTGCCTTCACGACGTTTTTTAGGAATTTCAAATTTCATTTTTCCATTAAGATACTGTGCCGTAATGGTGTTGGATTTCAGGGTTTCTTTTGGTGTCCCAATACTAATTATTTCACCACCAAATTTTCCTGCTTTAGGTCCAATATCAATTACATAATCGGCACGTTCAATCATGTCTTTGTCGTGTTCTACTACAATGACCGAGTTTCCAATATCACGTAATTGTTCTAATGAATGGATGAGTTTTTCATTATCTCTTTGGTGCAAACCAATACTGGGTTCGTCCAAAATATAAAGAACTCCCACTAACTGGGAACCAATTTGTGTTGCTAATCGAATGCGTTGTGCTTCACCCCCAGAAAGTGATTTCGAACTTCGGCTTAAAGCCAAATAATCCAGACCAACATTCATTAAAAAATCCAATCGATCCTTTATCTCTTTGATTACTTCAGAAGCAATAAGAAGTTGTTTATCTGATAAATGCGAATTTAAATTATGGAACCATTTGGTTAAATCTGAAATATCCATATTGCACAATTCAGCAATATTTTTTTCATCAATTTTGAAAAACAAGGCTTCTTTTTTTAGACGAGATCCTTCACAAACAGGACATTCTAATTCGTCCATGAAATCTTTTGCCCAACGTTTGATGGTGGTTGAGCCATTTTCATCATGTTGACTTTTAATGAAATGTGCTATTCCTTCAAAATCTATTTTGTAATCACGGGCAACTCCTAAGTCTTTAGAATTGATGGTGAATTTTTCTTTTCCACCATTCAAAATCATTTCCATCGCTTCATCAGGGATGTTTTCAATTGGGTCCGTAATTTTGAAATTATATTTTTGTCCAATGATTTCTAATTGTTTAAAAATCCAGGAAGATTTATATTCGCCCAAAGGTGCAAAACCACCTGCTTTTATGGAAAGTTTAGGATTAGGAATAATCTTTTTAACGTTGATTTCGTTTACCGTTCCTAAGCCATTACAGTGTTCGCAAGCTCCTTTTGGCGAATTGAATGAAAATAAATTAGGTTCCGGATTTTGATAAGAAATTCCAGTGGAAGGACACATTAAATTTCGACTAAAATAACGTACTTCTTGACTATCTTGGTCTAATATCATCAATACATTTTCGCCGTGGTGCATAGCAGTATTAATACTTTCGGAAAGACGCTTTTGATTGTCCTCGCTATTATCGATAAGCAATCTGTCTACCACAATTTCGATATCGTGGGTTTTATATCTATCCAGTTTCATTCCGGGAGTAATATCTAGAATATCTCCGTTAACTCGGACTTTTAAAAAGCCTTGTTTGGCAATTTGTTGGAATAATTCACCATAATGTCCTTTACGCGCTCTAATTACGGGCGCTAAGATATTGATGCGCTTATTAGCAAAATCATTTACAATTAACTCTTTGATTTGTTCATCCGAATAAGAAACCATTTTTTCACCCGTATTGTAGCTATAAGCATCGGCACCTCGAGCATAAAGTAAACGAAGGAAATCATAAATTTCAGTAATAGTTCCTACGGTAGAACGCGGACTTTTACTAGTTGTTTTTTGTTCTATAGCAATTACTGGTGACAATCCGTCAATTTTATCCACATCAGGTCGTTCTAAACCGCCTAAAAACTGTCGAGCGTAAGCCGAAAAAGTTTCCACATAGCGTCGCTGTCCTTCGGCATAAATAGTATCAAAAGCTAAAGATGATTTTCCAGAGCCCGAAAGTCCTGTAATGACCACCATTTTTTCACGAGGAATCGAAATATCTATATTTTTAAGGTTGTGAACCCTAGCACCTAAAACTTCAATAGTATTATCTTTGTCTAACATAATTTTGGCTTATTGCTTCTTTCATCGCAATGACAGCAAAGTTACCATTTTGATTTGTTCTTTCACAGAAGAAAAATGAAGTTTTGATGCTTAAAACCAGTAAAAGGAAAACGAAAATGCTGAATTTGATTAGCGTTTTCGTTTTCTTGTTGCTATGTAATTATCTATAGCTTCTTTACTTGTGTACCAATTTCTGCCTTCTTTATAGGCATCGATTTTTCCTGTTCTAGCAAGTAAACTAATATATTCTTGTCCGTATGCAGCATTAGGCTCATTAACTATGTCTGAAATTTTTTGATAATCGTTGCCGTTATCAGGCATTGCATTCAGATATATATTTAAAGTACGTTCAAGAGCCTGACTCATTAGGAGCATTAGTTTCTGATAATTGCCATTGTTAGCTTGGTTTAATGCTTCGTAATATTTTTTACGATCATTTTTAAGTATAATGGCCGGAGGGAAACCACAACGCATTAAAATTAAATTCATTGATAATCGTACTGTTCTTCCATTGCCATCAAAAAATGGATGAATCCAAACTAATTTATGATGAAAAATAGTAGCAAGCTCAATATCATTTAATTGCAATGGATTTTTATTGATAAATTCAATTAATTCATCTAATAAATCGGGCACTTTATTAGCATTTGGAGGGATAAAATTTGCTCCAGTAATTCGAACCCCTCCATTTCGTAATCTACCTGCAAAATCATCTTCAATGGAGCGTAATACTAAACCATGAATTGAAAGGATATCGATACTTCTTAATTTATAAGTGTAATTTATTATTGAAAATAAGTAATCTATGGCTTTGTCATGATTATGTGTTTCAAAGTGTTCCCGCAAGGATTTACCTTTTATAGTAATTCCTTCCTGTAAAACCATTTGAGTTTCTCTTAGACTCAGTGTATTGCCTTCGATACTATTTGAATTAAAGGTCCATTCTATGGAAAGACTTTCTCGAATTTTATTTAATGCCATAGCGGGTAATGGTCGAGAAGATTGTAAAAGTTGTTTTTTCTCATACAATCTATCGAATATTTCCTGAAATTCAGTTCTATATGTCGTGTCTATATTCCACATAATAACAAATATATATCGGCAAAGTTATTTAATTTACTTATCCGATATTAAAATTACTCCAAAAAAAACATCACTAAGGATGTTTTTTAATTTATATTTCAATAAAATGCTTATTCTATAGTCATTGATCTTAACTTACTTCTATAGGCTTCTAGTGCAGCTGCCTTAGAAATGAAACCAAAGTATTTTTCGTCTTTCACAACGGGAAGGAAAGTCGCTTTCGTTTTTTCAAATTTATCCATCACCACTTCCATACTGTTAAATGGATATACTACATCAAGAGGAGCAATCATAATTTCTTTGATGAGTGTATATTTTACTCGGTATTTATTAAAAATAATTTCACGGATATTGTTGAAATTAACAATTCCTAATAAGTGATTTTCTTGATCAACTACTGCAAAATAGGTTTGGTTAGAATGTGAAATTAAATCTACTAATTTTTCGAGGTTATCGTTAGGTGAAACGGTTAAAAAATCAGTTTGAATAATGGAATTGGTGTTCAATGTTGACAACACGTTATGGTCTTTATTACTGGTAAAAGCATGTCCCTTTTTAACCAAATCTTTTACATCCATTGAGTGTTTTTCAAATCGTTTTGAAATGGCAAAACTGATCGAAGCAACAATCATAAGCGGTAATAATAAACTGTAACCACCTGTAATTTCTGCAATTAAGAAGATTGCGGTGAGTGGTGCATGAAATAATCCGCTTAAAATTCCAGCCATTCCTACCATTGTAAAATTGCTTATAGGTAAATGAGCAATTCCTGTTAGGTTTATTGCTTTTGAAAATACATATCCTATGTACGAACCTACAAAAAGCGATGGTGCAAAGTTTCCTCCATTACCTCCTGACCCCAGGGTGATTGAAGTTGCAAAAACTTTCATCATCATCGTAGCTCCTACAAAAAGAAGGATAATCCATCGGTTGTTTTGGTACGAACTAAATAAGGTGTTTTCTAATAATTCACCTGCATTGTTATCGGCAAGGATTTTGATACTTTCGTAACCTTCTCCAAATAAAGTTGGGAAAACAAAAATGAGAACCGCTAAAATAGATGCCCCTAAAAGTCCCTTTTTGTAAGGATTCATTCTTAAATGGGAGAAAAAATGTTCTGTTCTTCTAAAATTTCTAGTATAATAAACCGAGAAAAATCCTGTTAGGATACCTAATAAAACATAAAAAGGAATCTTATGGTAGTCAAAATCTTGTTGCTGTCTAAAATTCAATAAAACGGTTTCATCTAAAATGATTTCAGAAACCAATGCACCAGCAGCAGCAGCAATCATGATAGGCGTAAATGCCGAAATACTAACATCGACTAACAGAAACTCGATAGCAAATAAAACTCCTGCGATAGGTGCGTTGAAGGCCGCAGCAATTCCAGCAGCTACACCACAACCAATGAGTAGTGTTCTGTCTTTATAACTCAACTTGTAATTTTGTGCAAAATTAGATCCAAATGCCGCTCCTGTTACAACGATAGGGCTTTCTAAACCTGCGGATCCTCCCAGACCAACAGTTAAAGAAGAAGTCATGATTTGAGCATACATTTGTTTTCTTGGAATTATACTGGCTTTTTTAGCTACTGCATATAAAATTTGTGGTGTTCCTTTTTCTATTGTTCCTCCTAAAAGACGTTTGACAACTAAAATAGTAAGCAAGAGTCCAGCAATAGGTAAAATACTATTGATGAAACTTAACTTTAAAATACTGTTGACATAGGTAGCAAATAAATAAACCCAGTGCGCAAAAGTTTTTAATGCAATTACAGCAAATGCCGCCGAAATTCCCACTAAAACACTCGACAGAAAAATAAATTGCTTTGGGGTTAAGATAGATTGTGCCCAATCAATGATAATTTCTAGTTTAGAAAAATATTTTTTGAACATGTATGATTGTTTTTTAGTCGTACAAATTTACTATTATTTTTGGGCAAGATTAAGGTTTTTTGTAGCTTCTTTTCTGCTAAAAGGTTTTAAATTGCTTTTAGTGACAAATTCAATTATGGCCTTTGGATTTGTTTTAGCGTACTCTCGTAAAGACCAACCAATTGCTTTTTGAATAAAAAATTCTGTTGAATTTTGATGTTGAATACAAATAGATTTTAATAATTCAAAATCGGTTTTTTCTTTATAGCCTAATTGAAATAAAATAGCACTTCGATTTAGCCACATATTATTGGAATTGGAAAATTTTGCAACAATTTCTGGAATCATTTCTGGAAATTCTAAAAGATATTGTCCTAAAATGTATTTTGAAATGGTATCCACACTATCCCACCAAGAGTTGGTTATAATTAATTTTTCTATGAATAGAATAGTTTCTTTCTTGTATTTTCCTTTGAACTCTTTCATTGCAATTTCAATGGCGCAATACTGAAGTTCTCTTTGTTCTTTATTGAAAAGTTCCCAAACAATGCTTTGGAAATTGGTATTAATTTTTTCCTGATGTTTTTTCCAGACAGTTTTAAAAATTAATCGTCTTTCGGTGGTTTTAATACCGTAAAAACCAAAATGATTTTTCATGTATTTAGCCATCTTCTCGGCTTCAAGACTATTTGCTTTTTCTTTAAATTGATTTTCAAGTTCAAGAATAAACGACATTTTATAGACTATTTAATTGTTGCGAACTATAGTTTTTGATTTCTTCAAAGAAAATGGTGAATTCATTTTCAAAGTCGGTATAATAGCTTGTAAGTTCTTCAGTGGCAAAACGCATATTTGATTTATTGTTTGTTCGGCGATCCATTTGTGTTAATATTTGCTGAATACCCTCGATGGATTGGTAATTTAAAAGCCAATTTTGTTTTTCCATATAAGGTAAAATATTTTGCGCTTTTTCGCTCAATAATTCATAGTGGCTATGCATCGATTGGTAAAATGCAGCTACGTATAATTTTAAATCAATATCAGCGTATCTTGTCCAGTTTTTTGACAAAAAATGATCGTAAAAAATGTCTACAATAACTCCAGCATAATGATGATACCGCTGGTGTAATCTTTTGGTGCTTTTTCTGAAAATAGGATGCGAATCGGTGTAGGTATCAATAGCTCGATGTAGCAAGATACCTTTTTGAATTGTTTCAGGATATTTTTCAAATTGTTTCCCACGAATACCGTCAGCCATAAAATTGCCAATTTTTACAAGTTCGTCGTCGCCAGAAAGATAGATATGTGCTAAGAAATTCATTTGCCTAAAATATAAAATCTAAATGACTTTTATAAGGTGTCAATTGTTATATTTGTGTCCAACTTAACATTAATATACTTAAAATTTAAACAAGAAAGAATGACATTAATTAAATCAATATCAGGAATTCGAGGAACAATAGGAGGTAAGGTAGGAGACAATCTTACTCCGGTAGATGCTGTAAAATTTGCATCGGCATATGGAACTTGGTTAAAAAACGCTAATGGAGATACCAATAAAAATTTAAAAGTTGTTGTAGGTCGTGATGCTCGTATTTCAGGACCTATGATTCATAATTTGGTAGTTAATACCTTAGTAGGTTTAGGAATTGATGTTATTGATTTAGGATTGTCTACAACGCCTACTGTTGAAGTGGCTGTTCCTTTAGAAAGTGCCGATGGTGGAATTATTTTAACCGCATCTCATAATCCAAAACAGTGGAATGCCTTAAAATTATTAAATGAAAAGGGAGAGTTTTTAAATGGAGTTGAAGGTGAAAAAATTCTAGCTATTGCTGAGGCAGAAGCTTTTGAATTTGCTGATGTGGATAGTTTAGGAGAAGTAATTGAAAACGATGCTTACATGGATATTCATATCGATGAAGTTTTGAATTTGCCTTTAGTAGATGTTGATGCAGTAAAAGCAGCTAAATTTAAAGTAGTTGTTGATGGCGTGAATTCGTCAGGAGGGGTTATTATTCCAAAATTACTGGAATTAATGGGGGTAGAAGTAGTAAAATTATACTGTGAACCTAATGGACATTTTCCGCATAACCCAGAACCATTAAAAGAGCATTTAACGGATATATGCGAATTAGTGGTGGAAGAAAAAGCGGATTTTGGTATTGTAGTTGATCCAGATGTGGATCGTTTGGCTTTCATTAGTGAAGATGGCGAAATGTTTGGTGAAGAATATACTTTAGTAGCAGTAGCTGATTATGTTTTGAGTAAGACACCAGGAAATACTGTTTCTAATATGTCTTCGTCACGTGCATTACGCGATGTTACTAATGCACACAACGGAAGTTACGAAGCCAGTTCAGTAGGTGAGGTGAATGTGGTTGAATTAATGAAGAAAAATAATGCTGTTATTGGAGGAGAAGGTAATGGAGGTATTATTTATCCTGAGTCTCATTATGGAAGAGATAGTTTGGTAGGAGTGGCGTTGTTTTTAACGCATTTAGCAAATAAAAATTGTAGTGTTTCTGCTTTACGCGCTTCGTATCCAGAGTATTATATGAGTAAAAATAAAATCGAATTGACACCTCAAATTGATGTAGATGCTATTTTAGTGGCTATGACAGAGAAATACAAAAATGAAGATATTTCTACTATTGACGGAGTTAAAATTGATTTTGCTAACGAATGGGTTCATTTAAGAAAATCAAATACAGAACCAATTATTCGTATTTATACTGAAGCTCCATCACAATCACAAGCGGATGCTTTAGCATTGCGAATCATTGATGAAATCAAAGCGATTGCTGGAATTTAATTATTGTTTATAAAAAATTAAAACCCTTTCAAATTTGATTTTGAAAGGGTTTTTGTTTTGTTAATCCCATTCATTAGAATGCGAAAGAGCTATTTTTCCACCACCTGTAAATACTAAAGCAATACCGCCAGAAATATACAATCCTAATAACTCTAGTTGCCAGCCCCCATTTTCATTTAGTTGTAAAATCTCGTTAGTGTGAACTAAGAACAAAGCAAACAAAGCCCCAAAAACATAGGCAATTGATGAAAGTCTAGTTCTGTAACCAATAAGAATTAGTATAGGTGCAATTATCTCTGTTAGATAAACACCATAAGATAAAAATTCTGGTAATCCTTTTTCGGATAGTAGTCCAGCAATAAAAGAGGTTTTCCCAATTTTTGCTATTCCATGTAGTAGCATTAATCCTCCTACAGCAACACGAATGATAAGTAGTCCTAAATCAATGTTTTTCTTCATAACTTTTATAATTAAAATAGTTTTTTTAAAAGTAAACAAATAATTACAGAATCGAATATATTAAAAATTCATTCTAAAGCTAATATTGGGAGTCATACCTAACGATTTATTGTTTACTTGTATGGCTTTGGAATTATCATTTGGATCCACTTTATAGTAGCGATTAATTGTGTTTTCATGATTTGTAGCATTAATAACACCAGCTCTAAGTGCTCCTTTTATACTAGAAGTAAAATTGAAATTATAACTTAAGGAAGTATCTAGTCGTAAAAAATTATATAAGTTTAAGCTGTTTGGCGCGTCATAATTAACAAAGTAACGGTTTCCATTTTGTACGGTTTCGTTCCCTTCTACAGGTTTGGTATAAGGTACTCCGTTACGCCAAGTTCCACCAATAGCTATTTTTAAATTGTCAAAAACAGTATAATTGAATCCGAATGTTATCGAATGTCTTATATCAACATTATTAGGAAAAGTAGACGGAATGAAACTGTCAAAATGATAGTTGTTTTGGCTATAAGTATAGCTTATCCAAGTACTAAAATCTTGAGTGGTTTTATTAATTAGAAATTCAATTCCTTTATTAGTATAACTTCCATGAGCATTTTGATATTGAAAATTATTATAAAAACCTTGGTTGGAAGCTGTAATCCCATCTACTATTTTATAGAAAGAAGTTAGGTCTATATTCCAATTGTTTTGGCTATAATCGATGCCAAAAGAGGCTTGTTTACTTTGAGCAATTGGAATGGTATTATTGTCAACTAACTGCCAACGTCTTTTTTCTACACCTAAAAAATCATCTTCAAAATCGATAATTTGCGTAGAACTTTGATTTTTAAACTCTCCTTCAACTTTTAGTGCTAGTCCTTTTGCGATACTTTGTCTAACATTGATACGAGGTTCTATTAGGAATTTTTGAAATTTTTGGAAATAATTCAAACGAAGTCCCATTCGTAAGAAAGTATTGTTTTTTTGATAAGTGGTTTCAGCGTAAGTTGCATGATTAAGCAAAACGGTTTTTTTGGTACTTGAATACAACGGATTATTCACTCGTGTTTGATTCAGCATCCCTGTTTCATTCATTTGATAGCCTGTTAAGAGCTTAAAATTTTCATTAATTAAATAATGTAAATTGAATTTGGCTCCTGTTTCAATTACTTCATTCGCTTCTGTTAAAAGCTGGTCTGTAGCAATTCGGTAATCACGCGAATCGATATTGTATCTGGAATAATAGCTGTTGAATTCGGTGCTGATTTTAGGACTCCACTTTGCATTCCAACTTCCACCAAAACCAATATTTTTTTGCGAAAGCCCACTGGATTTGGATAAACTTTCGTTTGCATTATTTTTTTCAGAATAGTTGAGGTCGTTGGTAATACCAATTAGATTAGCTCTAAGTTGATGCTTATCATTTAAGTCATAAAGAATTTTAGCAGTATAATCGTAGAAATTAAAGTCTGAATTGGTATTTCTATCGGTATTATCAGCATTAATTTCGCTATCTTGAAAACTCTTTTTGTAGTATTTAGAATACGTAGGAGTGTTTACAAAATCGGTTATAGAATGGCGAGCAGAAAGGTCAATTTCTAGGTTTGTTGCCAATGGAATTTGTACAAAAAAGTCACCACTTATTAGGTTTATCCCAGCTCCACCTGAAATTGATTTTTTGATTTCATTATTAGTGCTCATGTTAATCATGCTAGAAACCCCATCACTAAATTCGGCGCTGGTTCCGTTTTTTGTAACCACAATTTTGTTAGTCAAATTAGGATTATAAGCAGAAATTAAACCAAAAAAATGTCCAGAATGATACATTTTAATATTATCCCAAAGCATAAAGTTTTGATCGTTCGTACCGCCTCGAACATTGATATTTGCTACGCTTTCATTAGTGCTTTCAATTCCGGGTAGGGTCTGTATGGATTGTAAAACATCTGGTTCGGTTAAACCCGGTAAGATTCCAAATTTCTTAGTGTATAAAATGGTACTTCCATCGGTGGTTTTTTGTAATCCCGAGGTTAGAAAAACAGGTATTAAAACAGGATTAAGTTCTTCTTTAGAAGGTTTTAATAAAATGGTTAAACCTTCTTTTGCAGCAGCAAAAAAATCTTTTGCTTTTAACTCTTTAGTTTCATAACCAATGTATGAAATCGAAATAATAGCATCAATGGGTACATTTTCTAAATTGAAATTTCCATTTTTAGCAGCAACAGTCCAGTTAGAATTAGTAGTTCTAATAGATGCTCCTGGAAGTATTGTTTTACTATCTGCAGCAAGAACAACTCCACAGGCACGGATGTTTTTATTCAATTTAGAAATGGTAATATATCGGTTGTCTAATGCCTTAAACTGAAGCGGAACTTTCGCATTCAAATCATCAATTGTTTGTTGAAGATTTAGTGTTGCATTGGGTTTTTCGATAGTAATGGCAGCGATATCGTCTACGGCATAAGAAAATTTTACATCAAACTGTTGTTCAATGGTTTTGATAACAATTGTTAGAGGTGTTTTGTTGCTGTTAGTTTGTGCCGAACAAATACTCTTGATTCCTATCAATAATATATAAAAAATCCATTTATTGAACCTCATATTGGTATAATATAATCGTTTTACCTTTTACTTTATAACTAAGTTGTAACGGAATTGTTATGGATTCTAGTGCAACTTTTTGATTGCTATGCGTAAAACTTCCTGTAAATAATTTGGTTGTATCTATATTCTCAGTTTCTATTTTGATATCATATTGGCGTTCTAATTCGGCAATTACTAAATTCAAAGGGATGCGGGTAAAACTAGATTCTTTTTGTAACCATGATGGTATTTGAGCATCAAAATCATCTGTTTTTTCAATACGATTGTTAATTACTCTAAAACTTTTACCAGGAGGTAATTTTACTGTGGTATTATTGTAGGTGACACTTACCAAACCTTCAAAACAGCTTACTTCGTAGTAATTATTACGTTGTTTTACATCAAAATGGGTTCCTAATACTTTAACCACTCCATCAGCAGATTGAACACTAAAGGTTTTTCCTTTTTGAACTTCAAAATAGGCTTCACCTTCTAGAGTTAAACTTCTTTGTTTGTCCCAATTGTTCTCGTTGAAAGTAATTTTGGAGGACGCATTTAGCAATACATCTGAATTATCAGGTAATTTAAATGATTTGGTTTGAGCAATTCCCGTTTCAAATGATTGGTTGCTATTCAAAAACAGAAAATAGGCAGATGTTAATAATACCAGAAATACTGCCGCAATTTTAAAAACAGTACTAAAATACAATGGACGTACTTTAGGTTTCTTTTTAGTTAGGTTTCTGTTTTTAAATGCAGCCAAAGCTTCTTCAGCATTTATTTTTGGCGTATCGATGTGTGAAGCATAATGCGCTATTTTCTCAATAGTATCAAAATCTTCAGATTGTTTTAAATCTACGATTTCTTTACTTGAAAGTTCGCCATCTAGCCATTTTAATATTTCTTTTTCCTTTTTCATTTGTTCTCGCTATAGGGTTAAGACAACTCAAAGGTATTTTACCCTACTATTCAATGAATTAAATATTTTCTATTTGTTCTTTTAATGTTTTTAGAGCGGCCGACATTCTTTTTTCAACAGCTTTTTGTGTTATTCCTAAAATTTCGGCAATTTCTCGGTATTTTTTTCCATCTACTCTGTTCATTAAAAATACTTCTCTTTGAGCATCACTTAAAGAACTCAGCGCATTTTGTAATTTTGTTTTGAATTCTTCTTCCTCTAATAAGTATTCAGGACTTTGATTCGTTCTATCTAGAGTAGGAGTGTCTTTGGCGTAAGCCATAACTACTTTTTGATGTTTGATCGAATTAAGAAATAAATTATTGACAGTTGTAAATAGATAGGTCTTTACTTTAGTATAATCTATTTGAGAACAGTTTTCCCAAATTTTAGCAAAGGCTTCTTGAACTAAATCCAAAGCAGAATCACTATCTCCCGATTTGTAATAGGCAAAATTAGTTGCCGATTGAATCGTCTCCATATAAAATTGACTAAAATAGGATTCTTCACAAAGGCTATTTTTTTTCTCAGACATTCTCAGGATTGTTTTTATACTGTAAAATTAGATTATTTTTTTTATTCCTAACTCATTTTAATAAAGTGACATTTTTTTATAATTTTAAAATATTGAAAAACAGTATTTTATGATTTTTTTTAATTTTTTTTAATTTTTGGGGTGGGGTAGAATTCTTGTTGGTTGTCTTACTATCAGAAATGCGAATAATTCGTCATTGTTAACAATTAAAAAACATTAAATTTGTAAATTATGAAAACATTAAAATCGATTACAGGAATTGCTTTGATGAGTATTTTTAGTTTAACGTCATGCCAAAGCGAAATTGAAGAAGTACAAGGGGATAACCCAAATACTGCAAACTCTACAGCAGCTACTAATCTTAAAAGAGTATCCATGTTTGATGGTTCGTCTGATGATTTTTTAGATGATTCCTCATGCTCCTCTCTTGTTTTTCCATATAATGTTAAAATTAAAGGTGTTCAAGTTAGTATCTCAAGTCAAACTAGTTTGGAGACCGCATTATCAATTATAGGGGCAATTGATGATGATGCGGTGGAATTACAATTTCCTGTTAAAATTAAAATGAGTGATTATACAGTAGTTACTGTTAATAGTCAATCAGAATATGATGCAATTAATGATGATTGTAGTGAAGTTGAAGATGAAAGTGAAGATGCGATTTCGTCTATAAACATTAAATTCCCAATTACAATGTTATCTTTTGATTCTACTTTGCAGCAAACAGGAAGTGTGGTAATCAAATCAGAACAAGAATTGTATTTGTATATGAAGAATATGACTTCAACAGAACTTTTTTCAATACAGTACCCAATAACTGTTACGCTTTCAGGTAGTACAAGTCAAGTAATCAACTCTGAAGCCGAATTTAAGGCTGCAATTAATGCTGCTTTAGATATTAAATCAAAAATGGAAGTAGCTGAAGATAACAAAGAAAAATTAGAGGCTATTTTAGTTAATGGAACTTTCAAAGTGAATTCATTTATCAACGCAGGTGTTGAATCAGCTAATAATTATGTTAATTATACGATTGATTTTGCTAATGATTGGAAAATTAAATCTATGAATGCATTAACTACTTTTGCGTCGGGAACTTATTCCATAACTTCTGATGTTGATGTGTACGTAAACTTTGCTTATTCAGGAAGTACTAGCTTTAGTTTGTTAAACAAAGATTGGAAAGTAACTAGTTTTACAACTTCTACGATTACTTTACAAAGTAAAACAAACAGCGCTATAACTTTAGTATTAAAACAAATCTAAGAGTTATTTAGACCCAAATTCATTTAATATTTCTATTTTCATATAGAAAAAACAAAAACAACGACAATGAAGAAAATTTTTGCTACAGCCATCATCGCTTTCCTGTTGCTGACTTCTTGTTCTTCTAACGAGAATAATTCCAATGCTAAGGCTAATAATAAAAAAGCTTTAGGCAGTTCAGCACATGATTTATTATCAGAAGATAAATTTGATAGCATGGTTGTAGAGATTGTATATGTTCAAGGGTATGAGCCCACAGCTGCTTCAATCAATAATTTTCTTTCGTTTTTGAATAGTCGTGTGTATAAGTCCGGAGGAATTACAGTTAACAAAAGAGCAATTGCTTCTCCTGGTAATGAAAGTTATACAGATGCACAAGTTATAGCAATTGAGGATGCTAATAGAGTATACTACAATGAAGGTAGTCAAATAGCAGTTTGGGCATTTTTTGCAGATGCAAAATCCTCAAAAGATACCAACACTTCAGTTGTTTTAGGAACGGCTTATCGAAATACTTCTTTTGTGATTTATGAAAATACGATAAGAAAGTTGAGTACAGGAATTAATAAACCAAGTACAACCGTTTTAGAATCAACTGTGATACAACACGAATTTGGTCATATTTTAGGTTTGACTAATGTAGGTACAGCTTTGCAATCGGATCACGAAGATTCAAATCATAAAAGACATTGCATTAACTCAAATTGTTTAATGTATTGGGAAGCAGAGTCAGGGAGTAATTTACTTGGAGGTACTATTCCACAACTAGATGGAGACTGTATTGCGGATCTTCGCGCCAATGGAGGTAAATAATTGTAAATTTTAAAAAAAATGAAAAAAGTATATATAATAGGCTTGTTATTCGGTTTAATAGCAACTACAAAAGCTCAGGAGTTTGGATCTCAACAGTCGCACGTAGGTATAAAAGGCGGCTATAATTTGTCTTCGGTAAGTTTTGATGGCGATGGTGAGACTGACAAACGTAATGGTTTCCATGTTGGAGTATATGGCGAATCATTTTTAAATGATAGTTTCTCTATCCAACCCGAGTTGTTATTTTCACAACAAGGATATGAAATTACTAATAGTTCAGGCAAGTTCACCCAAAAATTAAATTATATCAATTTGCCATTAATGTTTAAAGCCTATCCTTCTCAAAACTTTTTCTTAGAAGTAGGGCCACAAATAGGTGTAGCAATTACTCATAAAGAGGTTTACGACGGAATATTTAGTAGTACTGAAGAGTTTCAACCAGATAGTTTTGATTGGGGGATGAACTTTGGTGCTGGAATTAAAACCGACTCAGGAATTAGTTTAGGGGTGCGATACCATCTTGGTTTAGGTGATTTATATGATGAACAAAAAGCTCAAAATAGAGTTTGGATGTTTTCTTTAGGATTTGATATGTAAGCCCCCACAATCTATCATTCTATCATATAAAAAAAGCTTAGTCGAAATATCTTTCTAGACTAAGCTTTTTTCTTTTATGATTTTTTATGTTTCCATCTTTTGTGAGTCCAGAAATAATATTCAGGAGCTTCGTAAATTTGTTTTTCTACTTCCTTGATATAGCGGTGAATGATTTCGTAATTAGGAAGTGATTTAGGTTCGTCTGTTATTGGGATTAAAGTAGCTTCATAATAGCCTCTTTTTACTTTTCTTACTTTGGCAAAAACTACATTTAGATTGTATTTTTTTGATAATAATTCAGGACCAATGTGTACTGGAGTTTCAATACCCATGAAACTTTCCCAATGTGCAATTTGTGCAGTTTTAGGAGATTGGTCACTAACCATTCCGTACAAAGACAAGATACCTTTTCGTTGATTATTAGCCATTAAAGGTATGGTTTTGACAGTAGATACTAATTCTGTTTTGTATTCAGAGCGTATGTCTTTGACGAGTTTGTCAAAATAACGATTAGCAATTTCTTTATACACTCCTACACCTTGATAAGATGATTTAAGATTTATAGCAATTAACCATTCCCAACTTGCATAATGTGAAGCTAAAACCATTATACTACGGTTTTTAGCTTCAAATTCTTCTAAAAGTTCAAGATTAGTAATTTTAAATCTTTTCTGCATTTCTTCGGGTGAAATGGTCATTGTTTTGACCATTTCCATAAATAAATCACAAAAATGATGGTAAAACTTCTTTTCAATTTGCAATCGCTCTTTATCGGTAAGATTTGGGAAAGCCATTTTCAGATTTTCTTTTACCGTTTTTTTACGATAACCTATCACATAATAAACCACTAAATAAATAAGGTCAGAAATCAAATAAAAAATTCTGAAGGGTAATATGGATATGAACCAAAGAAATGGGTAAGCGAATATAAAAGCTAAAAATTGCATGCCGATATTTTTATGCAGCAAATATAAGTTAAAAATGAATAACCATAATAATGTGTATCTTGTTCGACCTTGTGATTATAGTAATTCTTATATTTACCCTACTAATAAAAATTTAATATGAATACATTTTTGATTGCCATAATACTAGCCAATGTCCTCTTTAGTTACAAAGGTTTTAATGACTATTCTTTTTTTAGAAAATATGAATTTCACGTAGGAAGTATTCGATCAGGTGAACAACTCCGAATGTTAACTTCAGGATTCCTCCATGCCGATTTAGGTCATTTGATCTTTAATATGATAACGCTTTACTTTTTTGCTCCAGTAGTAAGTGCTTATTTAGGCAATTTGATGTTTGTGATTATCTATTTCTCGAGTTTAATTTTTGGAAGTTTGCTTACATTGGCTATTCATAAAAACGAATACAATTATAGAGCAATTGGAGCTTCTGGAGCAGTTACGGGTGTTTTGTATTCGGCGATTTTATTAGAGCCAGATATGATGTTAGGTATCTTTTTTATCATTCCAATGCCAGCTTATGTATTTGGAATTTTGTATTTATTATATTCGATTTATGGAATGCGTGCAAAGAATGATGGAATAGGACATACGGCTCATTTTGGAGGAGCTATAGGTGGCTATTTGATTACCTTATTATTTTATCCAAATTTAATTGTTTTACATCCTTTGATGGTCAGTTTGTTAGCCATTCCTATTGTAATTCTTTTTATTTTAATAAAATTAAAGAAGCTTTAGTGGCACAACTTTTGACTATCATTTAGAAAATTTAAAAAGATATTAAAATGAAAAGAACAATAGTATTACTAGCAGTTATGTTTATGACTTTGTCTTATGGACAAGAAATAAAACAAATTCCTCAAATAGCAGTTTCAGGTGAAGGAAAAGTAAAAGTTATTCCTGATGAAGCCTTAATTACGGTTTCAGTTGAGACCAGAGGAAACGTAGCCAAAGAGGTTAAAAAGGAAAATGATGCTAAAATTGAAGCGGTTTTAAAGCTTATTAAAAAAATGAATTTTGTCCCAACTGATTTTAGAACACAACGTGTAAATCTAAATCCGCAATACGATTATGAAAAAAAGAAAACGACTTACAATGCGACTCAAACCATTGAAATCACAGTTAGAGATTTAAATAAATACGATGAATTAATGGAAGGTTTGGTAAATCAGGGCGTAAATCGAATTGATAATGTAGTATTTCAGTCGTCTAAACTAGCACAATATGAATCAGAAGCTAGAAAATTAGCCATGAAAGAAGCTAAGCATAAAGCTGAAGATTATGTTTCAGTTTTAGGACAAAAAGTAGGGAAAGCAATGTCTATTACAGATAATACACAAAGTTATAATCCACAACCTGTTTATGCTCGATTTAAAACAATGGGAGCTATGGAAAGCGATGCAGCCCCAAGAGAAACATTAGCTGCTGGAGAAATTACTATAATTTCTAATGTGAGTGTTAATTTTATATTAGAGTAAACCTATACAAAGTAAAAAGCCAGTAAATTAATTTTTACTGGCTTTTTTATTGGTGTAAGATTAATTTAATTAATCTTGATTAGTAACTTTTCTGTATGGAAATGCGTTAAAAATATGTCTTTTTGCAAATCTTGCTGGAGAGTCAGCATTTACCATTTTGATGTAAGTTGCTTTAGGAACACTAATGTATTCATAAACACTACCGTTAGAGAAATTTACAATTAATCTTGCTTCTTCAAACTTGTAATCAGTAACTGTAGCTGTAGCAATTGTTTCTTGATATTCAGGTAAATTAGCTTTGATAGTTTCAGGATTGATACTTACTAAAAAGTGGTAAGCTTCAATGATTTTTTTACTATTCTCTTCAGCAGCTTTCAAACCAGCTTCGTCTCCTTGAAATTTATCTGGATGTGATTCTTTCATCGCATTACGATAAATGGTTTTCAATTCTTTTAGCTGTACAGTTTTATCAACATTTAAAAGCTTACGGTATTCAACTATTTTTTTCATAAATTTAGGTAACTACTTGTCTATTAGTTAGAAAGCAATTGTGTTTACTTTCCATATCGACAATTTTTTTGCAAAGGTACACTTTTTTTTAAGTTTTTACTTTATGATTAAAAAAAAACAAAAAAAAGTTTTTTAGCAGTTAAAATGCAGATTATCAGTATTTATTATTCTGGTTTGTTATTTGCTTTATCGAAGTTTTTAGACTTTTTAGGATACTTTTTGAAACTAATATCACTTGGGTTTTCTATAACCGATTTTATAGTAATCCAATCACCAATGCTAAATTTGGTCTGAACCATTTTATAATCGAGTAGGTATTCTCCACAAAAAAAGTTGTTGTTTTCATCTTGTTCAATAACTCCTGTAAATATTCCTTTTTGCAACATTTTTTCTTCTGAAGATTTAGTCATGCTATTTTTTTAAAATTTAGGCAAAGTTAATCATTTAATCTTGGCTTTAGGCTGTTTTAAGCAATCTAAGTATATTTGCAATTATGCAAAAAGATTATAAACCACATCCCAATTCATTTAAAAATACCTTCTGTATTTTTGATGAAGTACTTCCGGAGGCAATTAATGGATTGAAAAAACAATTTGAAAGTAAATCGGGGAGTAGTTATTATTATTCAAAGGAAGGCATGTATCGTGTTTCAAATCATTGGGGACGATTAGCCAATAGCAAGTGGCGATTGATTTCTATGGAACCTGAAACGGCTAGTAAAATTAAAATAGGATTTGCAAAATGGGATTGTTTTTATCCGGACAATAACACAGATAAATTATACTATCTAGAGATGGATTATGTGAAAAATACAGTTAGTTATCAGCATAAATTAAATCCTAACTATAATCAAAAAAAGCTGTTAAGAACCAGTCAAGAAACTACTAAAAGAATTAAGCAAGTTCGAAATATTATAGAACTTACTTCTTGGGCAAATCATTTTGAATGTGACGATATTATACTTTTACGATCTTTAATTATTGAAGAATTAATTAATAGCAATAAAAGTTTAGATTGTATTAAACGAGAGGTTGCTGAAAAACTTTCTAATTAAGTAGTTGTGATTTTTTTTAAATCTTCTAGACTAATTGGTTTGCACATATAACCTAAAATATTAGGATTGTTTTTTGCCCTTTCTCTATCTTCAATTGCAATTGAGGAGCTTGAAATATAGATGTTGAGTTTTGAGTTAATTTGTTCTTTTAAATGCGCAATTTCATCCATAAATCCCCAACCATCCAGTACAGGCATTTCGATATCTAAGAGTATGATATCGGGAAATGGTTCATTGCTACTTATATTTTTTTTTAATGATTCAATAGCTTCTTTTCCATTGTTATAGGATTGAATATTTGTAAACAAATCAGATTTGATTACAACTTTTTTCATGATGATTTGGTAGATAGGGTCATCATCTATGATCCAAATTTTTTTTCCAATCATGCTATAAATACTTTAAAAGTTGTTCCTAAATTGGGTTCGCTCTCTACAGTTATATTTCCTCCCATAGCATCAATTTGATTTTTTGTAATGAATAAACCAATTCCTTTAGAATCTTTGTGGGTGCTGAATTTTTTATACATTCCAAAAATTTTATGACCATTTTTGTCAAGGTCTATCCCAATTCCATTATCAGAAATTTTTAGAACCGTATTTTTACCTTCTACATAACTGTCAATTTGAATGATAGGATGTCTTTCGTGATGACTGTATCTGATGGCATTCGAAATTAAATTATACAAGATGCTTTCTAAATAGGCAGGATTGTAAATGAATTCTACTTCTTTATCGATATTTGAAATTATTTTTACACCTTTTAATTGAATTTGGTCAGACAAAACGGTTAAGGTATTATCAATATATTGCTTTAAGTTTACTTTTTCAGTTACAATATCAACATTGGTTTGAATATTAACAATTTCATTTAAGTTCAGCATTGTTTCGTTTAAAGAATCGGAAACTGATTTTAACAACTGAACCATCTCTTCTTTTTCTTCTTCTGAATCGGAGGTTTCAATCAAATCAACGATTGAAGATATATTACTCGTGTGTGATCTTAAATTATGTGATACTATGTATGAAAAATTCAACAATCTTTTATTTTGTTCACTAACTAAATTGAATGAATTGTTTAAATCCTTTTCAATTTCCTTGTTTTTTGTAATGTCAATCATAATCCCTCGCAAACTTACAGCTTCGTCATTAAGAACGATGACATTAACAATATCTCTAAGCCAAATAATTCTTCCATCTTTTGCAACCATACGATACTCAAAATCATGATTTAATTTTGCAGCGGTTTTTGACATGCAAAAGTTTAAGGCTGTTTCACGATCTTTATGATAAATGTGGTTAGGCCAAAAATTAGGGGTGTTAATCCATTCTTCAGAAGTATAACCTAAAATACTTTCTACTTTTTTACTGATAAAATTAAAGTTTAGTGTTTTAGCATCACATTCCCAAACGATTCCATCAACGGTGTTGATTAGAGATTCAATTCTGATTTGAGATTCATTGATGATTCGATCTGTTTTTTTTCTTTTAGTAATATCTTCAATAACAACGATGTGGTTTGTAGGTGTTTCTCCTTCTTTCCAAAGCGATGAAACCGTTATATTGACCCAGATTGTTTTTCCAAGTTTACTTATATATCGTTTTTCAATGGTGTATTCTTTTATTTTTCCTTTGATTAGTTTCTCTAAATACTCTAAAGATAGGTTAATATCATCTGGATGAGTTAGTTTAGAAAGATCTAAATTTTTTAATTCATCATTAGTGTAGCCTGTCATTTCGCAGAATTTTTTATTTACTTCTGAAAATTTTCCAGTTAAAGTATCTACGTAGGTAATTCCAAGTGCGGCATGGTCAAATATACTTTTAAATTTTATTTCATTTTTTAAAAGTTTATCTGTTTGTTCTTGAAGTAAAATTTCTAGTTCAGCTGGTTTTTTAAAAAATGAAGTAGTTAAATAACCTATTAATATGGATAAAAACAAAGCTAAAATAGTATGTGTTGCAAATGGCAAAACAAACTCATTTGGTTTGTTATCTATGAGATAAAGTTTCCAATCCCCAGCGTCAATATAGGAAGTAATAGCGTTTTTTATATCTATTTTTTTATTTTGTTTTGTATCTGTAAAAAAAGTTTCTTTTTGAGTAATTGGATTGATTTTTGAAAATTCAAAAGTATATTTAGAATTATCTAATTTTTTTATGACAGGATTGTCAAATAACGTTTGTAAGCGAATAAGAATAGCTGAGAAACCCCAAAATTTGTTGTTTTTATAAATAGCAATTCTTCCTAAAATTCCTAAACCGCCCTGCTTCAGTTCGAATGGTCCAGCAAAATACATTTTTCTAGTTTGGATAGCTTTTAGTGCTTCGTAACGGTATTTTTTATTTTTTAAAATATTAATGCCTGTAGCCGCTTCATTTCCTTTTTGGGGATAGGTGTATTTAATAATTCCGTTTGGAACTAATTGAACCGCATCAATATTAGGATCAGAAGCCAGTATTTGTTGTCCAATAGCTTCAAAATTTTCTGGTTTTCCTTCGTCGTTAATGCAAAGTGCAAGCATCAAAGCATCTACATAATTATTTTCTAAAGACTCTTCTATACTTTTATGTATACTTTGTAATTTAGCATACATAGTATCATTTTTAGTTTTTTTTGATATTTGATATTGTTGGATGATGATTAGAGAAAAGATAATGAAAAAAAATAGACAAACTAAAACCCCTGTTAGTTTTGGTTTTATAGTTAGCCATTTTATTTTTGTTAATGATAATCTTTTCATTTTACTGGAATAATCTAATTTTTACCGTTATTTTTATTTTTTAATATGAAATTTTATAATAAATTGAATAAAACGTAAAGTTCAAGTTTTAAGTATTAGACCTTCAAAAAAGTTAGCAAAATAACATTATTTCTTTATGTTTTATATGAATTATAAAATAGAATTTTTTAAGTAAATATAATTAAAATTGTTTTTTTTGCGCAAATTCTTTAATCTTTTTTCTTTTATTTTTATAATTTAATTGAAAATTCAATTTTAAATTGATGAACTTTGCATGTTGTTTAAAACATAGAATAGTTATAAAATAAATATACTATTGTTGGTAATAGGATAAAATTATGGGAAGAAATAATGAAAAGAATATAAAAAAACACAATGACAAGCTTCATAAGGCTCAAGCAAAGGCGAAACAAGCCGAAATACTTAGAAAAGAAAAGCTGAAAGAAATTGTCAAGAAGTTTAATGAAAATAAGAACGAAGAAAATTAATAACAATGGAAAACGATAAATACGCTTCTTTAAAAGCGGATGTTCAAGAAATAATAGATTTAATTGCTGCTAAAAACGCTAAAGATGCTAATAATAAATTGGTTGATGTGAGTGAGTTGTTAGATGATTTATTAGACACTAGTGATGAAGATGAAGATTTAGTAGAAATTAGTAAATACCAGGTTTTATTGAATCAATTGCATCAAAAAATAGTGGCTCTTAATGGGCATATTTAAAAAGTGAAAGATGAATTTATGTTATTGTAATTCTGAAAAAGCTTTTCAAGATTGTTGCGCTCCTTTTATTAAGGGTGAAAAAAGAGCGACTTCTGCAGAAGCCTTAATGCGTTCTCGATACAGCGCTTATGCTACCCATCAAGCAGATTATCTTATTGAAACTACTCATGTTTCTCAAAGAAACTTACATTCAAAATCAGATATTTTACTTTGGGCAACTTCTAATCAGTGGCAAAAATTAGAAATTCTAAAAGTAACAGCCACTACAGTCGAATTCAAAGCGTATTATTTGGATTCAAATAAAAAGCAACATATTCATCATGAATTTTCCACTTTTGTTCAGGAAAACGGAATTTGGTATTATGTTGATGGGGAATATTATGAATGATATTTTTTTAATTTTTGTTTTTACCAGTCGAAATTGACTTCCTTTTTAATTGAATTTCTTTTAACTAAAAATTAATATCTGTTTGTTTGATGTGCTCTTTAAAATGATGTAATTTTAAAGATTATGGAAAAAAGCATTAAAAAAGGATTCTATTTCAAGCAATATCAGGCGCCAAATCAATCTCCATTTGATAAATTATTTGATATTTTCAAAGAATTAATAACCTATACTTCAGGAGATTTTGATGAGGCGATTAGTTGGCTACGCGAATTGGATAAGGAATACAAACTTACCGACGAAAACTACACCATTGATGATTTTATTGAAGATCTAAAGAAAAAGGGCTACATCAAAGAAGAGCTAAACGATGATGGAACTTCTGGAATCGGTATTACAGCTAAAACCGAAAGAGCCATCCGGCAACAAGCTTTAGATCAGATTTTTGGAAAATTAAAACGTTCTGGAAATGGTAATCATAAAACTAAATTCTCAGGTAATGGTGATGAGCATACAGGAGAGTTTCGCGAATTTCATTTTGGAGACAGTTTAGAGCGAATTTCATTGACAGAGAGCCTGCGAAATGCGCAAATCAATAATGGTATTGAGCATTTTATGTTGACAGAAAATGATTTGATTGTCGAAGATTCTCAATTCAAAGCACAAATGAGTACTGTTCTAATGATTGATATTAGTCACAGTATGATTTTGTACGGAGAAGACCGAATTACCCCTGCCAAAAAAGTAGCTATGGCTTTAGCTGAATTGATAACTACTCGTTATCCGAAAGATACCTTAGACATTTTGGTTTTTGGAAATGATGCTTGGCCAATTGCCATTAAAGATTTACCGTATTTAAAAGTTGGTCCTTATCATACTAACACAGTTGCAGGTTTGCAATTAGCGATGGACATGTTGCGAAGAAAACGCAATACAAACAAACAAATTTTTATGATTACCGATGGTAAACCAAGTTGTGTAAGAGAGCGCGATGGTTCGTATTACATGAATAGTAATGGTTTAGATGAATACATTGTAGATAAATGTTATACTCAGGCGCAACAAGCCAGAAAACTACATATTCCCATCACTACTTTTATGATTGCAAGCGATCCCTATTTGCAAAAATTTGTAAATAAGTTTACCGAAGCCAATCAGGGGAAAGCATTTTATACAGGTTTAAAAGGTTTGGGAGAAATGATTTTTGAAGATTATGAAACCAATCGGAAAAAACGAATTAAGTAAATTAAAAGCCAGAAAGCAGAATTTAGATAGTAGACTTTAAAAACTTTGCGTAAAGCATTGCGGACTTTGCGGTTAAAAATAAAAGTATGAAAATAGAAAAGATAAAAACAGTAGGAGAATTAAAGGCTTCAGGTTATCAGTCAAAAAGCATTAAAGACGAATTAAGGGATAACCTAAGAGAAAAAATTAAATTAGGGGAGGCAACATTTGATGGTATTCATGGTTTTGAAAACACAGTAATACCTGAGTTAGAACGTGCTATTTTATCTCGTCACAATATAAATTTGTTGGGTCTTCGTGGTCAGGCCAAAACCAGAATGGCTAGATTGATGGTAGGATTGTTGGATGAGTATATTCCTTATGTGACTGGCTCTGAAATAAATGACGATCCATTGCTGCCAATTTCTCGTTTCGCTAAAGATACTATCGCCGCTAAAGGTGATGATACTCCCATTTCTTGGTTGCATCGTAGTGAACGTTTTTATGAAAAATTAGCGACTCCAGATGTAACTGTTGCTGATTTGATAGGTGATGTAGATCCTATTAAAGCAGCTAATTTGAAATTGTCTTACGCAGATGATCGAGTAATTCATTTTGGGATGATTCCTCGTGCTAACCGTTGTATTTTTGTAATTAATGAATTACCGGATTTACAAGCGCGCATTCAGGTCGCTTTATTTAATATTTTGCAAGAAGGAGATATTCAAATTCGTGGCTTTAAGGTGCGAATGCCTTTGGATATGCAATTTGTTTTTACTGCAAATCCGGAAGATTATACCAACAGAGGAAGTATCGTAACACCACTAAAAGACCGTATTGGTTCTCAAATTTTAACTCATTATCCAGAAACAATTGCTATTGCGAGAACAATTACAGAACAAGAAGCAAAATTAGATACTAAACAATCCGAAAGTGTTTATATTCCTTCTTTGGCTAAAGATTTATTGGAACAAATAGGTTTTGAAGCCAGAACGAGTGAATATATCGATCATAAAAGTGGAGTGAGTGCTCGTATGAGTATTACGGCTTATGAGAATTTAATGAGTACTGCCGAACGTAGAGCGCTCAAAGCTGGGGTTGATAAAACTTCGGTACGTTTATCCGATTTCATGGGGGTTATTCCAGCTATTACTGGAAAAGTGGAGTTGGTTTATGAAGGGGAGCAAGAAGGAGCAGCTGTGGTTGCAGAACATTTGATTGCAGCAGCAGTTCGAACTTTATTTCCGTTGTATTTTCCAAAAATTGAAAAATTAGAAAAACCGAATGAAAAAAATGCTTATTCAGATTTAATCGAATGGTTTTTTGCGGAAAGCGGTTTTGAATTATTGGATGATTGTTCTGATGAAGAATATCAACGCATTTTGGGAGCGATTGTTCCGTTGGAAATTTTATTGAAAGAATACCAGCCTGATTTGGCAAAAGAAGGTAAACTTTTCATGAAAGAGTTTGTACTTTGGGGATTAGTTGAATTTCGAAAATTGAGTAAAGATAGAATTTCAGAAGGCTATCTATTTAAAGATATTTACGGAAGTTATATAAGTAAATTGTAAATTTATAGATTAAGGTTCTAAAAAATAAGTCATAAAAAAAGTTCTTCATTTCTACTATTTAAGAAACGAAGAACTTTTTGGTTTTTATAGATTTAAATTAATCTTTAAGTGTCATTCGACCATAATTAGCAACTACTGCTAAACAAAGTAAAGGTAAAATAAATGAGAAGTTAACTTCAGGGATATAACCTAATATTTTTAAGTCACTAAATCCAGGTCCTCCCCAGTCTAAAATACTTGCTTGAAGTAATGGCATTAAAGCACCACCTACAATAGCCATAACAAGACCAGATGAACCAATTTTAGCTTCATCACCCATGCCTTTAAGTGCAATTCCATAGATAGTAGGGAACATGATTGACATGAAAATAGATATCGAAATTAGGGAAATTAAGCCAGGGATTCCTTGTAAAACAATAGCCCCTAGAGCACAAATAATACCACCAATACCAAAGATAATTAGCATTTTAGAAGGGTTGATTGTTTTCATCATAGCTGTACCAATCCATCTTCCTATTAAGAATAATATCATCGCTCCAATATTATAATTGGTAGCTGTAATTTGTAATCCAAAGCTATGATTGATATTATCTACATATTGATACATAAACGTCCAGCATAAAATTTGAGCTCCTACATAGAAAGCCTGTGCAATTACGCCATGAATGTAATTTTTATTCGATTTTAATTTCTTTAAAGATTCAGAAACAGTCATTTTTTCCTCTTCTTTTGTTGCAGGCATTTTGGTGAAAATGATAATGATTAAAATAAACAATACAAAAGCACCAAGTCCGATGTAAGGAATACTAATGATGTTTAAATCATTTTCTCTAATAACCGCTAATTCAGTAGAAGATAATGCTTTGAAAGTTTCAGGAGTATAGGTGTTTGATTTGATGTTTCCAATTACTAGTTCTTGTGCTAATACTAATCCTGTAATAGCTCCAATAGGATTAAAAGCTTGTGCCAAATTTAAACGCTGAGTAGCCGTTTCATTGTCACCAAGAAATAATATTAATGGATTTGATGTTGTTTCTAGAAATGCTAAACCACAAGTGATTACCCATAAAGAAACTAAGAAAAAATTATAGTTTTGATAATGTGCAGCAGGATAAAACAAAAAGGCACCTGTAGCATATAAAATTAATCCTAATATAATTCCCGATTTATAGCTGTATTTTCTAATAAATAAAGCAGCAGGAAACGCCATAAAGAAGTAGCCAAAATAAAATGCCATTTGTACAAATGAAGATTGTAAATTGGTTAGTTCAGGCATTACTTTTTTGAATGTTGATACCATTGGAGCTGTTAACTCATTTGCGATACCCCAAAGTGCAAAAAGTGTTGTGATAATTATAAATTGAAAAGTTAGTGCTTTACTAACTATTGGTTTTTTTTGGGATTCATTCATTTTTATAAATTTTAAAGGTTGATTTGATGGGTTAAAAAAAGAACAAACCATATAATATGACTTGTTCTTTTGTTTATTGTATTTATTATATTATTCAGTAAGAAGCGCACGATCTAAATGAACGTAACCTCCATCACAAAAAATAAATTGACCAGTTGTATGTGATGATCTTTCAGAAATTGTAAATAAACAAGTATCAGCAATTTCATCAGGAGTAGTCATACGGTTTTCTAAAGGAATTTTCTTCACAATAGATTGTAATTTTTCTTCTCCATTTTCCAAAGTTTTAATCCAATTATCATATGCTGGTGTCCAACTTTCAGCAATAATGATAGCATTTACGCGTATAGAATGTTTAATTAAATCTACAGCCCATTCGCGAGTTAATCCAAGAACACCTCCTTTAGCAGCAGCATAACCAGAAGTTCCTCCTTGTCCTGTTAGACCTACTTTTGAACCAATATTTAAAATAGGGCCTTTAGAGGCTTTTAAGTAGGGTAATGCATTTTTTACAGTAACAAAATAGCTTACCATATTTAATTTTAAAGAATCCATAAATTCTTCGTATGAAGCATCTAATCCCGCGCCATCGTTTACACCTACATTATTAATCAATGCATCGATACGACCATATTTTGCTCCAATTTTTGCAATTGCATTTTCTATTTCAATTGGGTTAGTTACATCAGTTTTGCAAAATAAACCGTCAATTCCTTTTTTTTGTATTTCTTCGATATAAGCAAATCCTCTATCATTTCGATCAATTACGGCAGGTATAGCTCCTTCATCAACTAGATGCTGTAAAATGGTTTCTCCAATACTTCCTTTAATTCCTGCAGCTCCAGTAATTACCACTACTTTTCCTTTTAATCCTAAATCCATTTTGTTTATAAATTATAAAATTGCATTGCATTTCCTCCCATAATGGCAGCTTGGTCTTCCAAGTTTAATTTTGCAATAAAATTGGTTACTAATTCTTTTGTTTTTGTATAATTTCCAGCCACTAAACACACAGGCCAATCGGATCCAAAAAGGATTCTTTCAGCTCCAAACGTATCTAATACTAATTGCATGTAAGGTTCAATTTGTTCCGGACTCCAATGGTTATAATCGGCTTCAGTAATCATTCCCGAAAGTTTGCAATACACATTTGGATAGCTGCTAATAGCTTTCATTAATGTAGCCCAACCATCATAAAATCCATCTTTTATATATGGTTTTGCAATATGGTCGATAACAAATTTTTGATTCGGAAATCTTCGAACTAATTCTAAAGCTGCTCCTAATTGATGTGGAAAAATTAGAATATCATACGTTAAATTGTGTTTTTCCAAGGCTGCAATTCCATTTAAAAAAGCAGGACGCAACATAAAATTGTGGTCGGCTTCGGCTTGTACCACATGTCTCAGACCTTTTAGTTTAGGAAAACAACTATATTTTTCTAAAACACTTTCTATGTTTGAAGCTCTTAAATCTAACCATCCCACAACTCCTTTTATGAAATCATTTTTATCAGCTAAATCCAAAAGGAAATTGGTTTCGGCCTCTGTTTGATCGGCTTCTACAGCAACGCAACCATCAATACCGTTTTCTTGGTAGATCGATTTTAAATTTTCAGGTAAAAAATCCTTTCGGATTGCCTTCATTTCATCATCAATCCAAGCGTGTTTTTCAGTTTCATATATCCAAAAATGCTGATGTGAATCTATTATCATGATTATTTTAAATTAAAATCAACAGTTGCTTTTATCACTCCTGTAGCTGGATTTAACCAACTATCAAAATTCGCTATCATTTCAGTATAAGGCACATTATGACTAATATATGATTCAGTAGGGAACTGATCAAGAATGCTAATTACATGTTCAAAATCTTCTGTTGTGGCATTTCGGCTGCACATCAATGTCATTTCTTTGGCATGAATGGCAGGATGACTATAAGTCAATTCCCCTTTTGATAAGCCCACTAATACAAAGCGTCCTCCATGAGACATGTAGTTCGGACAGCTTTCTAATGCGCCTTTGTGTCCAGAGGCGTCAAATACAGCTGTACATAAATCCCCATTGGTAATTTGAGTAATTTCTTCAACCGTATTTTCTCCCGCTTTGACAGTGAAGTCAACACCAATTTTTTCTTTGGCATACGCTAAACGTTGTTCGTTCATATCGATAGCGATTACTTTTGCACCAGCGATTTGAGCAAGTTTCATGATTCCAATCCCAATAGGTCCACATCCTACAACAGCAACTGTTTCTCCAGGTACAATTGCAGCTCTACGAATTGCATGAGCCCCAATTGCTAAGGGCTCTACTATTGCCATTTGGTCATTTGTCAAATTATTTGCAGGCAATAGGATAGAAGCAGGAACTGTAATTTGTTCCTGCATTCCGCCATCAGCGTGAACTCCTAATACTTTAATGTTTGTACAACAATTTGTTTTACCATTTCTACAAGCAATGCAAGTTCCACAACTTACATAAGGCATCACAACTACATTGTCACCTGCTTTTATACCTCTTGGGTTTTCACCAATTTCTAGTACTGTCGAAGCTAGTTCGTGACCTAAAATTCTAGGATAAGTAAAAAAAGCTTGATTTCCGCTGTAAGCATGTAAATCGGTTCCACAAATTCCTACTTTGTTAATTTGTAGTAATGCTTCGTTTTCTTTTCTGATTGGAGCTTCTTTTTCTTTTAAAATAAATTCCCCTGGCTTTTCGCAAACGATGTATTTCATGTTGTGATAAAGTTATTAATTTGTTCTTTTTTATAAATTATTTATTTTGTTACAACGTTTGAACAGTTTTAAAAATAAAAAAAACACAATAAAATAGATTGTGTTTTTGGTACAAAATGTTATTTTTGTTCAATCGTTTGACCAAATATAAAAAACAAATTGGAAAACAAAAAAAAATCTACAATAAAAGATATTGCATCGGTCTTAGGTTTGACCCCTTCTGCAGTTTCTAAAGCTTTGAATGATCATCCTAGAATTAGTGAAAAAACTAAAATAGCTGTGAAGCAAGTGGCTCAAGAATTAGATTATCAGCCTAATTATTTATCTAGTGCTTTGCGCAAAGGCAAGAGTAATTTAGTTGGTGTTATTATTCCTCGTGTCAATAGTCATTTTTTTTCTTCGGTGGTTGAAAATATAGAAAAGGTACTCAATTCTGAAGGTTACAGTATTATTATGACGCAATCGAATGAATTGTATGCCAAAGAGTGCAAGGAAATTGATACCTTGTTAAAGATTCAAGTAGATGGAATCATTGCTTCTATGGCTAACCAAACAATAGATTTGGAATTTTATGAAAAAATAAAATCGAAAGGTGTTGAGTTGGTTTTGTTTGATAGAGGCGAAGAATCCTTGCAGGTAGATTATGTAGGTATTGATGACTATAAAAGTAGTCATCTAGTGGTTGATCATTTTGTGGCACAAAATTGTAAAAAAATAGCGCATATTGCAGGATTCAATCATATCCGAATCTACAAAGAAAGGATTCGTGGTTATAAAGATGCGCTTGAAAAATGGAATTTAAATATACAAGAGGATTGGATTATAGAAAGTAATTTGCGTAAAGATGATGGCCGAAGAATTATGCAACAATTACTCGATGGGCCTGACCGACCAGATGCGGTTTATGTGGCTGGTGATATTGCTGCTCTGGGAGCTTTGCAGGTGCTTTTAGAAAATAATATTAAAGTTCCTGAAGAAATTGCACTTGTAGGTTTTAGTGATGAACCTTTTACTTCCTTGACACAGCCTTCGATTTCAACAGTAAATCAGCATAGTGACCAGATTGGAAAATTAGCAGCTGAGGTTTTTTTAGAACGAATGAATAATCCTAATAAAAATTCGATTAAACGAATTATTCTGGAACCTGAATTAATCGTTAGACAATCCTCAAATAGAAATTTGAAATGATAGTAGGATTAATCATTAAAGTTGTTTAAATAGTTTATAAAGAGATGTTTATCATTACAATGTTTGAATAGTTACTGTGAAATTCAATCAATTTGTATAGTACTTAGCGTATCTTATTTATTGGTTGTATGAGCCATACACAGGAACAATGAAATTTCCGTTTAAGAAAGATTGAGTATCAATTTGACTTTGAAGGATTACTCCTTTAAGATCTTGTTCTAATAATAGTTGAGCCGATTGTACTAATGGTGCAGCGGTTGTTGTTTGAATAGCTCTTAGTTTGTGTTTCCCTACTTGAAGCGGATGTATACATTTGGCTATTTCACGTCTTCTAAGAGTTCCCTTATTATCTTTGCCTTCTATGGCAGCAAATAATATAATTTGGTCTTCTTCAAATAATGGAATTTCTTTTTCCATAATTTTTTCCAGTTTTTCAATTATATTTTCAGACTTACCAATACGTTCAATTTGTTGTTGAACCCAATCATAATGTCCTGGAAATCGTATCGTTTTATAATCTAAATCACGGACTTTTCCAGCCAAAGCATCAGGCAAATCAGCTGCGCCACCCGAAGTTAAATCGGCTTCATAGGTAACGCCATCGATAATTAGAGTGGTTCTTTCTGATAGTGCAGGAACTTCAGTTTTACTAAAGTTGCGGATTGTTATTGCATTTTTGATGTATTCGGTTGCAACACCTATTGGACTCCAGGTAAAACCATAATAATGGGGAGCAACGGCATTTTTAGTTAAAGCTCCAACTTTAAATTCTAATTTATCAGCAGAATTGACATTAAAGTCAGCACAAAATTGTTCAAAAAGGGCATTAGCTAAAACATCGATATATCCTGGAGCTATTCCCGTTTGTAAAATAAAGCCAGTTTCAGCATCTTTGGCCAGTGCTATTATTTCTTCCGTTTCGGCAACATATTCGGTAAGATTCGCATAATGAAGGTGAAAATCTTTGGCAATTTGCGCTATTCTAGGAGCTTGACCTCCAGGAAGACAATCTAAAATGATAGCGCCTTGCTTAAAAATAGTTTCCATTTCAGAAGTAATCTCATTTTCTGAAAATAGAAAAGCGTTAACCTTACAAGTATTAGTAGTTCCTTCTTCTATCCATTTGGCAACAGCTTTTGCTTTAGATAGGGTTCGGTTTCCAATAAAAATGGTTGGTGTAACCTGACTCCATTCTGCCAGGATTAAACCCGCAGCTTCGGCAATGCCACCTGCTCCTGCAATGATGATGTTGAAGTGTTTTTCCATAACTAAATTTACACTATTTCAATTTTATTTCGAAATATATTCCAAAAAAAGTATGGGAATTTCTTTTAAATTATGTCGTCCCTTTACTAAAGTAGGTTTGGGATTAAATTGAGCTTATTTCTAGTATTTGCCAAATCATCTTAAAAACAATATCATATTTCATTTAGACTATTGTTTAAATCTGTTTTTCTATTACAAGATGCTTTTCTTCTTATCGTCATTTATTTTCTTTGTTAAAAGTCCAATGGCTCCAACTGATGATCCAATGGAAACAATTGAATTTATTCCTGTCCAATATGCAATAAGCCCTGCCGGAACTCCTCCAATCAGTCCACCAAGTAAAGCCCACCAAATATATTTTAAGCTGTTCTTTTTTGTTGATTTTAAAGTCTTTTTGTTTTCAGTCTTAAAATCAAACTTGTTGTTAATTAGGTGTTTTCTATAATTTTCAATAAAACTGTCCCAAAGTTTTTCTTCTTTTTGAGTTGCAATCTGCCCAACCGTATTGATATTGAAATTTGCCTTAATTTTTTGTCCAGAAATTTCAATCTCAATTTCAGATTTCCATTTCAAAGGATTGAAAGTCCACATATTTGAAGCAATGGAACCTCGTTCAAATCTTAATTTTTCTTCAGTGTTATTGTCAATATATCTGAATCCTGACTGTTTAAAATATTTAATAGTATCATTTATCAAATCTGGATTGCCCAAAACCGTAAAATCTATTTTTTTTCTAATAACTTTCATTATGTTAACTTTCGTCTTTTAAAATGCCTAATAACTTTTCAGTATATGAATTTAATGTGTTAACTGTAAGCGTTCTAGTTCTAAACTTAGCTGATTTTGTTCGTTTTCCAATATTTCCAGTTCGCTTTTTAAATGTGTAATTTCAGTTTGAAGCGCATTTAACTCTCTTGATTTTTCATCAGCAGATCGAAAGAGTTGAAATTCATTGGCTCTGTTTAATTTGCTTTTTGCTTCATCCAAAAGCGTTTGATTTTGTGTTTTCTCTATTTGAATTTCATCGAGTCTTTTAGAGATGCTTTCTTTTCGTTCTTTGGCAATTCGTTCTGCTTCGGCTCTTTCTTGTTCTTCAGCTTGTTTTTTTTGTTCCTGTAGTTCTTTTTCTTTCAATAAAAATTGTCTGTTTTCTATTTCTGTTTTATGGTTTATTTCTTCTAATTCCTCTTTTCTTTTTTCTTCAAAAATACTTAGAGCAAAACTCCCAATAATTACAATGAACAATAGGCAAACCAAGTAAAAGTTGTTTTTTGACAACCCCATAATCTTAGTTTTTGTCTCTTTTTGTTTTGACTTAGATTCAGGCTCAGGATTTGGAATTTCAGCTTTAAAAGGAGGAGGAATGACTTTTAATATTGATTGAAGTTCTTCAATTTCACCAGCAGTTTTCCAATCGGCTAAACCTGAAAACCACACCGGTGTAGTTGCTGTAATTTGTTTCATTTGCAATTCGGTTAAATCAAAAGGGCCGCTGCTTTCGATACCGTTATGTAAATAATATTTTTTCATTACTGTTAGATTTGTGTAAAATAAGTCAAGGAAAACAATCTTTTTATTATCCTTTTCGAAGGTATAAAAGTTGCTTTAAATGAAAAAATGAAATTTTAGTAATACAATCTAAAATCTAGGAATTTGCAAAGGGCATAATTTTTTTCATGTAATTCTTCTACAATTTCGACAAGATCATCTAATTCATCACATAAGTTAAAAAAAAATTTATCGAGATGAATACTGCTTACTTTTTTGTTTTTTATCCCATAACCCGAAATCGCTCTTGCACCTGTAATATCAAGGAAATATTGTGCTTCTTCTGAAGTTAAATCGAGTATTTTTTCATTGGCAAAATGAATGATTTTACCTTTTAATTTACCTTCAAACAATTCGGCGATTTCTTCTAAACTATAATAATAATCGTGAAGACAAATATTGTTTTCTTGTCCTGGCATAACCAAATAAATGATTTGATAGGCTTTGAAATTGTGATCATCATAGAGTAATGCCCCTAAACTTTCTTCTAGACCTTCGATGGTATCACAGTTTTTATAAATACTATTAATTTGGTATTCAAATGCTAAGTGTTCTAAGTTTTGTAATACTTCAGTTATGACATAATTATCTACATCAGGAACGCCTTCTAGGCAAAAAATAAAATGCTCTTTGACCATGCAATTGTATTTGAGTATTGCTTAAAATTAGACAAAGATATATTTAATTAGAATTGTATTTTGAGTAACAATTGTTAATTCATTTATATAATTATTAAAATACTTTAAGTCTAAAACGTCGTCATAATTGTTGTTAGTCGAAAAAAATGTGCGATTATTGTTCGTAACCTTTACTTTTATAACATCATATGAATCTAATGTTTAATACTCCTAATAGAAATGAAAAATCTACTTATACTATTTAGTTTTTTATCTTTTTTTCATCCGGTTTGTAGTCAGAATTTGGTTGAACCTCCTAAACCATTCGGGCCACTTCCTTCGGAAAAACAATTGAAATGGCATGAAATGGAATCCTATGCGTTTATCCATTTTTCGTTAAACACTTTTACCAATAAAGAATGGGG
Source organism: Flavobacterium sp. GCM10022190 (assembly GCF_042656445.1). Lineage (NCBI taxonomy): Bacteria > Pseudomonadati > Bacteroidota > Flavobacteriia > Flavobacteriales > Flavobacteriaceae > Flavobacterium > Flavobacterium sp. GCM10022190. The sequence goes on along the minus strand of NZ_JBHSOQ010000003.1, from coordinate 230,981 downwards.
ATATGGTAATGAATCACCAGAATTGTTTTTTCCAACAGCTTTGAACGCACGTCAGTGGGCAAAAGTTGTGAAAGAAACAGGTATGAAAGGAATTATTTTGGTCGCAAAACATCATGACGGTTTTTGCTTGTGGCCTTCTGAATATACGGAGCGTTCCGTGAAAAATTCACCTTGGAAAAACGGAAAAGGGGATGTTGTCAAAGAATTATCCGAAGCCTGTAAGGAGTATGGTTTAAAATTAGGTTTGTATTTATCGCCTTGGGATCGCAATCATGCAGGATATGGAAAACCAGAATACATCACTTATTTCAGAAATCAATTGAAAGAGTTACTGACGAATTATGGAGATGTTTTTGAAATGTGGTTTGATGGTGCTAATGGAGGAGATGGTTACTATGGAGGGGCAAATGAGAAAAGAAAAATAAACACCTTAGAATATTACAACTGGGACGAAACGTATAAATTAATATACAGTTTATCACCCAATACACTGGTTTGGGGAATTGGTCCATCCGAAGCGAGATGGATAGGTAATGAAGAAGGTTATGCTAATCCAACTAATTGGAGTCTGTTGCGTCAAAAAGACGACTTAGCGGGTAAAGTACATTATACCGAATACATGTCAGGGCATGAAGATGGAGAAAAATGGGTGCCCGGTGAAGTTGATGTGTCTATCAGACCCGGATGGTTTTATCATGCTTCTGAAGATGATGAGGTTCATACCTTAGATGAAATGGTTGATTTCTATTATCATTCTGTAGGGAGAAATGCAAGTTTTTTATTGAATATCCCTGCCGATCGTAGAGGATTATTTCATGAAAATGATATTCAAAGATTAAAAGAGTATACAGCTGTAATTAAAGCTGATTTTAAAAAGGAGGTTTTATCCAAAGCAAAAGCTTCTGCCGATAATTATAGAGGAAACAGTAAAAAATATGCTCCTCAAAACACAAATGATGGAAATAAAGAAAGTTATTGGGCAACTGATGATGCGGTAACTAAGGCTTCCATTGAATTTAAATTTAGAAAACCAACCTCTTTTAATCGAGTTTTATTGCAAGAGTATATTCGATTAGGACAACGTGTAAAAGCCTTTACAGTGGAAGCTCAAGTTGACGGTAAATGGCAAACAATTGCTAATGAAACTACTATTGGTTATAAAAGAATTCTAAGAACGCCAAGAGTTACCGCATCGGCACTTCGAATCAATATTACCGATGCTAAGGCGAGTATTGTATTATCAAATATTCAGGCATTTAATGCGCCAACTTATGTTAGAATGCCTTCTGTAAAAAGAGATAAAGAAGGAATAATTACTTTGCAAGCCGAAGAAGGCAGTGGAATCTATTATACACTTGATGGTTCTATGCCCACAGCAACTAGTTCAATTTATTCGGCTCCTTTTAAATACAATAAAGCCGTTACTATTAAAGCTATCGCTGTAAATAACGAAAATATCAGTAGTGCTGTTAGGTATAAAAAGTATGGAGTATCAAAAGAAAACTGGAAAATAGTTTCGGTTTCGAGCGGAGACATTCAAACTGCGAATAAAATTATTGATGGAAATCCAAATACAACATGGAGTTTTGGTACGAATGTAAATGATCAGCAACAAGAAATAGTGATTGATTTAGGTAGTGAAATAAGTATAAAAGGATTTAGTTATACGCCTGAACAAGTAGGGGAAAAGTTGCGTTTAATTTCAAATTATGAATTCTATACTAGTTTGGATGGTGAAAATTGGTTGAAACAATCTGAAGGTGAGTTTTCTAATATCAAGAATAATCCGATAGAGCAAATCAAACTGTTTAATGTTTTGAAAGCAAGATATTTACGTTTTGTATCAAAATCAGCAGTAGATAATTCTACAGCTATAACTATTGGTGAAATTAGTATTATTGAATGATTCTGATTTTTAAAAAGGACGGTAAATGAAGCAATAATTCGTCTAAAAATGTCTTTTGCCGAAGTAGGTTTGTTATTAGTCGAATTTATATTCGTAGAAAATAAGCAAGTAGTACTTTTATACTATAAAATAAAAAAATGGTTATGTTAAAAGAAGGTATCAGTTATAGAGAAGCTGGAAAGTTTGAAGAAACACGTTTCGAAAAAATTCACAATGTTATTTTCGAATCCTCAAAGGAAGCATCTATTTTAGTTGCACACGAAATAGCCAATTTAATTCGAAGAAAAGAAGAATTAAACGAGCCTTGTGTATTAGGATTAGCTACAGGATCTTCACCTATTAAAGTATACGAAGAACTAGTACGCATGCACAAAGAGGAAAATTTGAGTTTCAAAAATGTGGTTACATTTAACTTAGATGAATATTATCCAATGGATAAAAATAATATTCAGAGTTACCATCATTTTATGCATGAGCATCTTTTTAACCATGTAGATATTCTTCCTGAAAATGTTAATATTCCTAATGGAACCGTTAGTCCAGAGGAATTACAGCAATATTGTATAGACTATGAAATGAAAATTATTTCTTATGGAGGATTGGATTTTCAACTTTTAGGAATTGGTAGAACAGGTCATATTGGTTTTAATGAACCAGGTTCACACATTAATTCTGGTACAAGAAGCATTACCTTGGATCATATTACAAGAGTAGATGCAGCACCCGCTTTTTTAGGTATTGACAATGTGCCAAGAAAAGCCATCACTATGGGGATTGGTACCGTAAGAAATGCTAAAAGAATTGTTTTATTAGGTTGGGGAATTAGCAAAGCAGGTATTTTAAAAGAAGCTATTGAAGGAGAAATGTCTTCTCAAGTTCCTGCTACCTATTTGCAAGAGCATAACAACACTACTTTTGTTTTAGACACTGAAGCTTCTTCAGAATTAACAAGAGTAAAAACACCTTGGTTAGTTAAATCTTGTGTTTGGACAGATGAATTAAAATTAAAAGCGGTTGTATGGTTAAGTGAGTTGACTAGTAAGCCTATTTTAAAGTTAACAGACAAGGATTATAATGACAATGGAATGTCAGGCTTATTAGCTGAAGAAGGTACTGCATACAATTTGAATATTAAAATGTTTAATCATTTGCAACATACTATAACGGGATGGCCAGGCGGAAAGCCTTTTGCAGATGATACATACCGTCCAGAACGTTCTAATCCAGCTAAAAAAAGAGTTATTATTTTTAGTCCACATCCTGATGATGATGTGATTTCAATGGGTGGAACTTTTGATCGATTGGTTGAACAAGGGCATGAGGTTCATGTGGCGTATCAAACTTCGGGAAACATTGCCGTTTCTAACGAGGAAGCATTAAAATTTGCTGAGGTTTCTTCAGTATTAAATGCCGAATCTACAGAGTCAAATAGTATCATTAATTTTTTGAAAACTAAAGGAGATAATGATATCGATTCTATCGAAGTTAGAAAATTAAAAGGTTTAATTCGAAGAAGTGAATCTTTAGCTGCTACGCGTTATTTAGGAGTTCCAGATTCAAATGTTCACTTTTTGAATTTGCCTTTCTATGAAACGGGAACTGTAAAAAAAGGTAATCTTACCGAAGCGGATATAAAAATTATGTGTAATCTTATTGAGGAGGTTAAACCACATCAAATTTATGCTGCTGGAGATTTAGCCGATCCACATGGTACACATAAAGTATGTTTGGACAGCTTGTTTGAAGCTTTAAAACAATTAAAACACAATAGTTATATGGATGACTGTTGGGTTTGGTTGTATCGAGGAGCTTGGCACGAATGGGAATCGTATCAAATTGAGATGGCAGTACCAATGAGCCCTGATCAGGTTCTTAAAAAACGTCATGCTATCTTTTTTCATCAATCACAAAAAGATGGAGTTATGTTTCAAGGAGATGATAGCAGAGAGTTTTGGGTTAGAGCCGAAGATAGAAATAGAGCGACAGCAAAAAAATATAATGATTTAGGTTTAGCTGAGTATGCTGCAATTGAGGCATTTAAGCGTTATTATTTTTAATATAAGTTGGTTATGATGGAGTGATTTTAGTTTGTTTTTGGTTATTTACTAAGTTACCCTGATAAAAATGCAATCATTAATTTGATTGCATTTTTTGTTTATAATTGATAGAAAAAAAAAGAGTTTTTGTTTTCCACAAAAACTCTTTGATATTTATAAAAAAGGTTTGGTTATTAAATGGCCGAATTTAAAATGCGTTGTTTTACATCGTCTATGTATGATCGTCCTATAACGTAACGTAAACCTTCAATTTCAATACTGTTTCCTTCAACAGCATCAATTTTATTAATGGCTACAGTATAAGAACGATGAATTCGAATAAAATCCTTCTCAGGCAATAAATTTGTAAAATCAGATAAGGTACTGTGAATGATAAATCTACCAGAGGTGGTGTTGATTTTTAAATAATCTTTTAAACTTTCAATGACCAAAATTTCATCAAGGAAAATCTTTTTCATTTTTTTCTTATCGATTTTCACGAAAATGAATGGGTTTTCTTTAGTGCTTTCTTGACTGATTTTATTAGAATTATCTAGACGTTTATAAACCTTGTTGACAGCCTTGAGTAATCTTGGAAATTCTATTGGTTTTACTAAATAATCCAGAACGTCCAACTCATAAGTTTGAATAGCAAACTCATCATAGGCACTTGTAATAATCAATAAAGGGGGTGATTCTAAACTCTTAATAAAGTTAATTCCATCTAACACTGGCATATTAATGTCTAGAAAGATAACATCAACGCTATTGTTTTTTAAAAAATTTAAACCCTCGATTGAGTTATTAAAAGTTTTTACTAATTCTAATTCTTCAATTTGTTCGATATAATTTTTGATTACATTAATTGCTAAAGGTTCGTCATCAATTATTAGACATTTAACTTTCATTTTTTTTGTATATAATTTAATGTAATGAATTAAAGTTGCTTGCTTGAATAAAGTGTTAATTTTACGTAACTTTAATTTTAAGTTTCACAACAAAAATATTCTTTTTATTCTTAATTGAAAGCTTATAATCGTTTTTGTTGTACCCTAATTCAAGTCTTTTTTTTACATTTTCAATTCCTATACCACTTGACTTGTTAAAATTGTCAACATGTTTAGTTACAGTAGGCATTGGATTAGAAATTGAGAAAAACAGAAAATCATCTTTAACACTAAAATTGATGTCGATTTTAACATCACCTAGGTTTTTATTGACACCGTGTTTAAATGAATTTTCTACGAAAGTAAGTAATAGCATTGGGGAAATTTCTTTTTCGTGTATATCTCCAGAAATATACATATTCACTTCTAGTCGTTCATCGTGGCGTATTCGTTCCAGATCAAGATAGTTTTGTATACACAGAATTTCGTTTTCTAAACTTTGCTTTTTGTTTTGCGTTTCATAAAGCATATACCGCATTAACTCGGATAATTTTAAAATGATTTTTGGTGTTTTGTTCGATTTTTCAACCGATAAAGAATAGATGTTATTTAAAGTGTTAAAGAAGAAATGGGGTGAAACTTGTGATTTTAAAAATAATAATTCTGTTTCTAGATTAATTTTTTCTAAGTCGGTTACTCGTTTGTGTTCAAGTATAAAGTCTTGGGTTATTTTAATTGCTGTAACAAAGGTGATTACATATAATTCACCAATCATCATGTCGATAGTATAGTTTAGAGTCAATTCTTCCACAGGTTCAGGACCTTCAGGCCATACATTTTCGCTAATAAGAAAATAGGTTAAGTTGAATTTTAACAAAACCATACAAAAAATAGCAGCTAACAAAGTCACAACATACAGGGTATATTTTTTTTTGTAAACCAAATTAGGCATTAATACTAGAATATTCAGGTAGCAAAGCGTCATGTGAATAGGAAAACCTATCAAATTTGATTTTAAGGAATATAGGTAATCATTAAAGTAGCTTCCCCATCTAAAGGTGTTAAAAATAAAATAAATGGACCAGAAAATAATATGATAATGAAGCGGTATTTTATGAAACTTGGTCGAATTGAAAATCATGAGTGCATTTTAGGATTTAAGAAGCTTTTTTTTGGTGTTTAGCTATGTTTATTTGTTGTCCGTCTAAAAACTATTTAGTCGTCAGCCAAATTTATATAAATTTAATGTTAAATTTAAGAATATTGTGTATGAAGAAGATCGCTTTACTTGTTTTTTCATCAGCCTTACTGATTAATTGTAAATCTACCAGTGAAAAAATAACGAGTAATAATAAAGAGTTTGTTCAATATGTAAATCCATTTATTGGAACAGGAGGTCATGGACATACGTATCCTGGTGCAACAGTTCCTTTTGGGATGATTCAAGTAAGTCCAGATAATGGTATTTCAAGTTGGGATTGGTGTTCGGGCTATCATTATTCGGATTCGATTGTAGCGGGATTTAGTCATTTGCATTTAAGCGGTACAGGAATTGGCGATCTAGCAGATGTACTTTTTATGCCTATTAATAAAAAAATTGCGTTGTCTACTAAGGCTACTTCCAGAGATGTATTGGCTTATAAATCGACTTATAGTCATACAAAGGAAACGTCTAAACCGGGTTACTATCAGCTTTATTTGAATGATTTTAATATTAATGTCGAATTAACGGCTTCACAACGAACTGCTTTGCATAAGTACACTTTTGCCGAAAATGATATTCAGTCGGTAGTAGTTGATTTGGGTTTTGCTATCAATTGGGATAAGGCAACAAAAACGGCATTTACAGTTGAAAACGAGTATACAATAAGTGGTTATCGATACAGTACGGGATGGGCTAAAAATCAAAAAGTATTTTTTGTGGCTCAATTTTCCAAACCGATTTCTCACTATGAATTAATAGCCGACGAAAATAAAGTAACTGCTAAAGAAGCTTCTGGTGAAAAAACAATTGCACAATTGTTTTTTGATAAAAAAGATTCCAAAGAGTTGTTTGCTAAAGTGGCTTTGTCATCTGTAAGTGTGGCTAATGCTAAAGAAAATTTAGACTTTAAAGATTATAATTTCGAAAAGGTAAATACAGCGGCTAAAAATACTTGGAATGATGCTTTAACAACAATCGAAGTAGAAACACCAGTTGATTCACTCAAAACCATTTTTTATTCTGCATTGTATCATGCACAATTAGCTCCTGTAACTTACAGCGATAAAAATGGTCAGTTTAGAAGAGAAGATGACCAAATCATTACAGCAAAAAACTATACTGCTTATTCAACATTGTCGCTTTGGGATACTTTTAGAGCCGAAAATCCTTTGTTGACTTTATTGGCTCCTAACAAGGTTTCAGATATTATAAACTCGATGCTGGCGTATTACGAAACCAAAAAAATATTACCGGTTTGGACTTTGTATGCTAATGAAACGAATACAATGACAGGGTATCATGCAATTCCTGTAATTGTCAATGCTTACAAGAATGGTATTAAAGGTTTTGATGCAGAAAAAGCGTATGAAGCCATGAAGAATACGATGATGCAAAACGAGCGCGGATTAGACTTGTATAAGAAATTCGGTTTTATACCTTATAATTTATTAGATGAGTCGGTTACAATTACCTTAGAATATGCTTATGATGATTGGTGTGTGGCTCAAATGGCGAAGGCATTAGGAAAAGAATCTGATTATCAGTATTTCTTGAATCGTTCAAAAGCCTATCAGTTTTTATTTGATGCCAAGACAGGATTTATGAGAGGAAAATCAGAAGATGGAAAATCATGGAATGAACCTTTCGATCCTAAACATTCGAATCATAGAGAGCATACAGATTATACAGAAGGAAATGCTTGGCAGCACAGTTGGTTTGTACCTCATAATGTGGATGAATTTATTGATTTACATGGAGGAAATACTATTTTCTCAAAACGATTAGAACAACTTTTTACGGAAAGTTCAGAAATAACAGGAAATAATGTTTCGGCAGATATTTCAGGTTTAATTGGACAGTACGCACATGGTAACGAACCAAGTCATCACATTGCTTATATGTTTAATCGCGCTAAACAACCTTGGAGAACCCAATATTGGGTGCGTCATATTTTAGATACACAGTACAATACTACTCCTAATGGATTAAGTGGTAATGAAGATTGCGGACAAATGTCGGCTTGGTATATTTTTAGTTCCATGGGCTTGTATCCTATGAATCCGGCTTCGGGTGAATATGAAATAGGAAGTCCAATTTTTGAAAAAACAACAATCAAACTTCCTGGGGGTAAAATCTTTACAATAGAAGCTCAAAACGTTTCGGATAAGAATTTTTACATCCAGTCTGCAACTCTAAATGGTAAACCATTTAATCAAACAACAATTACGCATCAACAACTATTACAAGGTGGAACTTTACATTTTGTTATGGGGTCTGAGCCAAATAAAACCTGGGGGATAACAAAATAATACAAGAAAAATGAATAGTATAGATGTCGCAATTATAGTTATATATATTTTAATCACTATTGGGATAGGAATATGGATTTCAAGAAAAGCATCTCAAGGTTTAGATGATTACTTTTTGGGTGGAAACTCTATCAAGTGGTATTATTTAGGTTTGAGTAATGGTTCTGGAATGTTTGATGTTTCTGGTACGGCTTGGATGGTAGGGGTTCTGTTTTTATACGGTATTAAAAGTTTCTTTTTGATGTGGCTTTGGCCAATATGGAATCAGGTATTTGTAATGATGTTTTTGGCAGTTTGGATTCGAAAATCCAATACCATGACAGGCTCTGAATGGATTTTGACACGTTTTGGAAACGATAGAGCGGGTAGCGCTTCACATATCATTGTTGCGGTTTTCGCCATTGTTTCTACTATTGGATTTATAGCATATTTCTTTGAAGGAATTGGGAAATTTATGACTATCATTTTGCCTTGGGATTTAGCATTAACTACAGGTGATTCCATCTTGTTGAGTTCGGAGCAATCTTATGCTTTATTGGTTATTTTCTTAACAACGATTTATACTATCAAAGGGGGAATGTTTTCTGTGGTAGCGACTGAAGTTTTGCAATATGGTATAATGGTTGTTGCGGGTATTTTAGTAGCTGTTTATTCTTTAATAACATATACCGATGTCCAAATCAGTTCGGTGATTACGGAGGAATGGAAAAATGTATTCTTTTCTGCAGAACTTGGGCCACATTGGGGGGATAAATTCCAAGCGTTTAATAAATTAATTGACACTGAAGGTTACAAAATGTTTGGTTCACTTGTGGGCATGTCTTTGTTTAAAGGATTTTTTGCCAGTATTGCAGGTCCAACACCAAGTTATGATTTACAACGAATTCTTTCGACAAAATCAGTAAAAGAGGCGGCATATATGAGTGGTTTTACAAACTTAATTTTGTTTATTCCTAGGTATTTGTTAATCGCAGGAATTACCGTTATTGCCTTAGTTACTATGGCTCCCGAAATGAATATAAATCCGAATTTATCTGGTGCCGATTTAGAAATTATTATGCCTAAAGTAATTAATACTCATATTCCAGTAGGAATAAAAGGTTTGTTACTAGCGGGATTACTTGCCGCCTTTATGTCAACTTTTTCAGCATTTGTTAATGCTGGTCCAGCTTACATAGTTAATGACTTGTACAAAAAATATTTTAAGCCAAATGAAACTAGCGAACATTATATTAGAATAAGTCAAATAGCTTCTTTCTTGGTTGTAGGTTTAGGGATTTTCATGGGATTCTTTGCTGATTCCATTAATTCATTAACCCTTTGGATTACCAGTGCTTTATTTGGAGGCTATGTGGCAGCTAATTTCTTAAAATGGGTATGGTGGCGTTTTAATGGTTGGGGATATTTCTGGGGGATGTTGTCCGGGCTTATCGTTGCTTCTTTGGAATTTGTATTGGAACAAAACAAAGGAAATTTTCCAGCAGGAAGTTTATTAGAAACTTTATCCCATATGCAGGCGATTTATTTATTCCCTGTAATATTAGTATTTTCTGCCTTAGGGTGTATTTTAGGAACCTACCTTAGTGAACCAACAGACATGAAAGTCTTAAAAGAATTTTACACTAATGTAAGACCTTGGGGATGGTGGAAACCCGTTTATCAGTCTTTAAAAGAGCAAGATCATACTTTTGAAAAAAATAAAGATTTTACAAAAGACATGTTCAATTGTGTGGTTGGAATTGTTTGGCAATCCAGCATGATAGCGTTACCTGTGTTTTTCATAGTTAGAGATTACCCAAAGGCAATAGTTTCTTTGCTTGTATTTCTGGTAACAACCATTATTTTAAAATACACTTGGTTAGATAAAGTGCGAAAAATAGTTGATTAAGAAAGTGATTTTTTTAATTACAAATTATAAATAATAAGTATAACAAATAAATAGAATAAAAGTGAGTACAATTCCTTGGCAAGAGAGACCTGAAAACTGTAATGATGTAATGTGGCGATATTCAGAAAATCCCATTATTGATAGATATGCAATTCCTACTTCAAACAGTGTTTTTAATAGTGCTGTAGTTCCATTTGGAGATGGTTTTGCAGGTGTTTTTAGATGTGATAATAAGGCTGTGCAAATGAATATTTTTGCAGGTTTTAGTAAAGATGGTATCAATTGGGAAATCAATCACGAACCCATTGTTATGCAAGCAGGAAATACCGATATGATCGAATCGGCTTATAAATATGATCCACGTGTGGTATTTATTGAAGATCGTTATTGGATAACTTGGTGTAACGGTTACCATGGTCCAACGATTGGTATTGGTTATACTTTTGATTTTAAAGAGTTTTTTCAATGTGAAAATGCTTATTTACCTTTCAATCGAAATGGAGTTTTATTTCCCCAAAAAATAAATGGTAAATATGCGATGTTAAGTCGTCCTAGTGATAATGGACATACCCCTTTTGGTGATATTTGGATTAGCTATAGCCCAGATATGAAATATTGGGGAGAGCATCGTTTAGTGATGAAACCAACACCTTTTGAGGACAGTGCTTGGCAATGTACCAAAATTGGAGCAGGTCCTATTCCGATTTTAACAGATGAAGGTTGGTTAATGATTTATCATGGTGTAATTAATACTTGTAATGGTTTTAGATACGCTATGGGTTCTGCTTTATTAGACGTAGAGGCACCCGATACTGTAAAATACAGAACGCAACCTTATTTGTTAGGACCAGCTGTAAATTACGAACAAGTAGGTGATGTGCCTAATGTAGTTTTCCCTTGTGCTGCTTTACACGATACTGAAGAGGATAAATTAGCCGTATATTACGGAGCAGCCGATACAGTTGTAGCAATGGCTTTCGGAAAATTAAGCGAAGTAATCCAATTTACTAAGGAGAATAGTTTATAAAAATAAGGAATGGTTGGTAAAATTAAAAGTATAGCGCTTGTATTGGGATTCATTTCTACGATAGGTTATGCCCAAAAAGGAATCATACCTAAATCGTATGTAGCCTATAAAACAACAGAAAAAGTAGTTATTGATGGAGAAGATTTAGAATCATCTTGGTCAAAATCCGAATGGACTGATGCTTTTATAGACATTGAAGGAGTTGAAAAACCAAAGTATGAAACTAAGGTAAAAATGCTTTGGGATGAAAAGAATTATTACATCCTTGCCAAAATACAAGAACCTCATGTTTGGGCCAATTTAAAACAACACGATACCATTATTTTTTATAACAATGATTTTGAAGTTTTTATTGATCCAGATGGCGATACTTACAACTATTACGAACTAGAAATTAATGCACTTAATACTGTTTGGGATTTATTTTTAAGCAAACCTTACAGGGAGAGAAATGTGGTATTAAATGATTGGGATATAACTGGCTTACAATCGGCAGTAAAAGTGCATGGAACCATCAATAACCCAAATGATACCGATGAAGGTTGGGTTCTTGAAATAGCTATTCCTTGGGCTGCATATCAAAAATCCTACGGAGAAGATAATGTACCGAGAGATAAATTTTGGAGAGTTAATTTTTCCAGAGTCAATTGGCAACATTCCCTTGTTAATGGAAAATATGAACGTAAAAAGGAAGTTTCAGGAAAATTTTTACCAGAGTATAACTGGGTTTGGTCTCCTCAAGGAGTGATTAATATGCACGAACCTGAAAAATGGGGTTATGTGTATTTTTCAACCAAAGAAATTGGAAATAAAGTAAACTTTACGATACCTCAGGATGATAAAATCAAATCGGAATTATTCCGATTATACCGTGCACAAAAACAATTTTTATCCTCCAAAAAGCATTGGGCAACTTCGATTAATGAACTATCAAAAAGTCCAATTAAAATTGACACAACGATTATTTCTCCTAAATTAGAGAACAATAGTTTTGGCTGGATTATTTGGGTAAAAAGTCCTTTTTCACAAAAGACCTTTATCATCAAAGAAGATGGTCAGTTTATAGAGAAATAGAATAATAATAAGCTACTCAAGAATGAAAATAAGTCTTTACATAGTAATTATAAGTTGTTTTTTGGCCTGTGCTTCAATGGATGCTCAAAAAAAGAACAAAACGGAAAGCCCTAAAATAATTGGTTACGTTGCTGGATATGAAGATTTTGATCCAGCTAAGGTTGATGCCTCTAAGTTAACCCATGTGAATTATGCTTTTGCCAATATCGTTAATGGAAATGTCCAATTTGAATTGGCAACAGATGAGGCTAAAATCAAGTCTTTGATGGGACTAAAAAAACAAAATCCAACTTTGAAGATTTTATATTCTATTGGTGGTTGGGTTTGGTCTGACCAATTTTCTACTATTGCAGCCTATGAAAATTCCAGAGTGCAATTTGCTAAAAGCGCAGTTCAGTTGATGAAAAAATATGATTTTGATGGAATTGATATCGATTGGGAATTCCCAGGACAACGCGCTGAGGATAATGTTTTTAGACCTTCTGACAAAGAGAATTTTACATTGTTATTAGCTGAATTACGCAAACAATTAGAGCTACAAACGGCAAAGGATAACATACATTATTTGTTAAGTATTGCTTCTGGTGCCGATCAATCTTATTTGGACCATACCGATTTGAAATCGGCTCAGCAATATTTGGATTACATCAATATCATGTGTTATGATTTTTATAACGGATGGATGTACCAAACAGGACATCATGCTAATTTATTTCCTTCCAAAAATGAAAAATTTGGAGGAGATAATTTGAATAAAACCATTACGGCTTATTTAAAAACAGGAATACCTGCCAAAAAAATAATACTTGGAATTCCATTTTACGGAAGAAAATGGACTAAAGTAAATCCTGAAAATAACGGTTTATATCAATCGGCTCAAAGTGGCGCTGAAATCATTGCTTTATGGAAAATAAGAGAAGAAATGGCTTCAGGGAAATACAAAGAATACTATGATGAATCGGCTAAGGCTTCTTATTTGTGGAATAAACAGGATCAGATTTTTATCTCCTACGAAACTCCTAAAGAAATTGAACTGAAAACAAAATTCATCAAGGATAAAAAATTAGGAGGAGCTATGTTTTGGGAATATAGTTTAGACAATAAACAAGAATTATTAAATACGCTTTTTGAGCGTATTAACAAATAAAATGTTTAAAATGAGATATTTACAATTAGTATTAGTAGGGTTATTTATTATTTCTTGTTCGAGTAACAAGACAATTGTAGCTGGAGAGACGAATTCAAATTCTAGTTTTGAATTTGGAGTTTGGATTGGGGCTGATGCCAATCGTACAGATGAGTCCTATACTAAGGAATTTAAAAAATACAAAGAAGGCGGAATTGATGAAGTTTTAATTAATACCAATACGAATCCTGATTTATTAAGAAGATTGGTGCCATTGGCAAAAAAAGAAGGGTTAAAAGTACATGCTTGGATTATGACTATGAATCGTCCAGGAGATGCAGTTGCTTTACAACATCCGGATTGGTATATGGTAAGCCGAAGTGGTAAATCCTGTTTTGATGACCGTCCTTATGTAGATTATTACCAATGGTTGTCACCAAGTCATCCTAAGGCTCGTCAACATATTTATGATTTATTGGAAGGATTGGCAAAAGTAGAAGGAATAGAAAGTGTCCACTTAGATTACATTCGTTATCCAGATGTTTTTTTACCAATTGGTTTGTTACCAAAATATAATTTGGTTCAAAATACTGAATTACCAGATTACGATTTTGATTATTCGGATGCCAGTGTCAATGCATTTATCAAGGAATTTGGTAGAGACCCCAGAAAAATGGAACATCCAGAAATTGATATGGAATGGAAACAATTTCGTCTAAATCAAATCCGAAATGTGGTGAATCACGCCTATGAAATCGCTCATAAATATGGTAAAACTTTAACAGCGGCTGTTTTTCCATATCCAGAAATGGCGGATCATATGGTGCGTCAACGTTGGGATAAATGGAATATTGATGAAGTATATCCAATGATTTATCACAATTTTTATAATGAAGGAATCAATTGGATTGGTTTTGCAACGCAACAAGGAGTAAATGATACTAAGGGAAGAATGACTCAATTGAATACTGGAATTTATATTCCTGGTATACAATCGGAAGAAGAATTGAGACAATCTATTTTATTGGCAAAGAAAAATGGAGCAAAAGGAGTCGCTTTTTTTGATGGAAATGCTATTTCAGAAGCTTATTTGAAAGTGATTGCTGCAACTAAAAAAAGTTTAAAATAAAACCTTGAAATGAAATTTCGACTAATCTATATATTTCTAACCATTTTTTTATATAACTGTAGTTTTAAGCAACAGCTCCCTGTTCAATTAACAAGTTATGTAAATCCATTTATTGGTACAGCTGGGCCAGGTAATACCTATCCTGGTGCCACTGTTCCTTTTGGAATGGTACAGTTAAGTCCTGATGTTGGAATTCCTGGTTGGGATCGTATTTCGGGTTATTTCTACAAAGATTCTATTATAACAGGATTTTCACATATGCATTTGACGGGTACCGGTGCGGGTGATTTGTACGACATTTTAGTAATGCCTACAAATAGTCGATTTGTTACTAGAATTAAGGATAATAATTTTATGCCTTTTTCGAGCTTTTCTCATGAAAAAGAATCAGCTTCTCCCGGTTATTATGCTGTTGACTTATTAGATTTTGGTATTAAAGCCGAATTGACAACAACTGCTAGGGTAGGTATCCACAAATATACATTTCCTAAGGATGAGGCCTCTAAAATACATATCGATTTAGGTTATGCTTTGAATTGGGATGCTCCTACAAAAACCTTTATCAAAGTTGTAAATAATACTACTATTGAAGGTTACAGAATGTCTACAGGTTGGGCTAAAGACCAGCGAGTATATTTTGTAATTCAACTTTCAAAGCCTTTTAAATCCTATTCAATTTTTAAGAATGATGCTTTGGCAACAAGTCCAGTGGAAGCAGTTAAAACTAAAATAATTTTGAATTATCAAACCGTTGATAAAGAAGAAATTATATTAAAAACGGGACTTTCAACGGCAAGTATAAGTGGAGCTTATAGGTCTTTGGCAGTCGAAGCACCTGATTTTAATTTTGGCAAATATAAAATGCTTGCAAATAATCTTTGGGAGAAGGAATTACAAAAGATCCAAATAACAACAAAGGACGATACGAAAAAAAGAATTTTTTATACTATGTTGTACCAATCCATGTTGGCTCCTACACTATTAAGTGATTGTGATGGTGACTACAAAGGAGCTAACGGAAAAATTGAAAAAGCTAAGGGTTTTGAACGTTATGATACATTTTCACTTTGGGATACCTATCGTGCTGCGCATCCTTTATATACGATTATGCATCCAGAAAGAGTATCTGATATGATTAATTCTATTTTGGCTCATTACAAAGAGACAGGATTATTGCCAGTTTGGTCTTTGCAGGGTAATGAAACCAATATGATGATTGCTAATCATGCTATTCCTGTTATTGTTGATGCCTACTTTAAAGGGATTAAAAATTTCGATATCGAGTTAGCGTATAATGCTTGTAAACAAAGTTCAATGGTTGATTCAAGACAATTAGATAGTTATAAAACACTGGGTTATATTCCAGTAGATGAAAGTGGTGAAAATTGGTCAGTTTCTAAAACTTTAGAGTACGCTTATGACGATTGGTGTGTAGCACAATTTGCAAAAGCATTACATAAAACAGACGATTATAACTATTTCTTAAAGCGTTCAGAAAATTGGAGAAACCTGTATGATAGTGAAAGTACATTTATGCGACCAAAATTAAAAGATGGTAGTTTTATAAAAGGATTTGTACCTAAAGAATATACTCCATATTTCTGTGAAAGTAATGCATGGCAATACTTTTGGTCGGTTCCCCAAAATGTTGAAGGATTGATTCAAAAAGTTGGAGGAAACGATGTTTTTGAGCGAAAATTGGATTCGATGTTCCGTTTGAAACCGCTACCTGAAGATAAGTTACCTATTTTTAGTACAGGGATGATAGGTCAATATGCTCATGGAAACGAACCAAGTCATCATGTTGCTTATTTATACAATTACATTAATAAACCATGGAAAACACAGGAGTTAGTTAAAGAAATTTTAGAAACTCAATATAAAAATGAACCCAATGGACATTGCGGTAATGAAGATTGTGGACAAATGTCTTCATGGTATGTTTTGAGTTCACTTGGTTTTTATCCTGTAAATCCAGCTCAAAGTGTATATTCGTTTGGGTTTCCAATGTTTGATTCGGCTACTATTAATTTAGAAAATAATAAAAAATTTAGGATTCAAACAAAGAACATAGCACCTGAAAATAAATACATACAAACTATTACTTTGAATGGTCGCATAATTACTAGAAATTATATCACCCATAATGAAATTATGAAGGGAGGCAATTTAGTTTTTACAATGGGGGATACTCCAACTGGCAAAGAAAACCAAATGGCTTTGTCCTCAAAAAAATACAATTAAAATAGAAGGAAGCATGTCAAACAGAAGAGATTTTTTAAAAAAGACGACTTTAGGAACCCTAGCAGTTAGTTCTGTTTTTGGATTGGACTCAATCGCTCAGAATACATCAAAAAGAGAAGAATCTATAAAAGTTAAAAAGATAAGGAAGCCTGTTGTTATTTCAACTTGGAATCATGGTTTGCCAGCTAATGAGGAAACTTGGAAACAAATTAAAGCCGGAAAAAAAGCGTTAGATGCCCTTGAAGCTGGTTTGAGAATTCCTGAGGCAGATCCTAAAGTAAGAAGTGTGGGTTATGGTGGTTATCCTGATCGTGAAGGTAAAGTTACTTTGGATGCTTGTATAATGGATCATAATAGTAATTGTGGTTCCGTTTCTTTTTTACAAGGAATTATGCATCCTATTTCGGTTGCTAAAAGAGTATTGGAGAACACTCCTCACGTGATGTTATCCGGAGCAGGTGCTTTACAATTTGCTTTAGCAGAAGGATTTAAAGAAGAAAATTTATTGACAGCTGAAGCTGAAAAAGATTGGAAAAAATGGTTAGAAGAATCCAAATACAAACCCGTTATTAATTTTGAAAATCACGACACCATAAGTATGCTAATGATTGATGCCGATGGTAATTTGGCAGGTGGATGTACCACAAGTGGTGCTGCCTGGAAAATGCATGGTCGTGTAGGTGATTCACCTATTATTGGAGCGGGTCTTTTTTTGGATAATGAAGTAGGAGCTGCTGCTGCGACAGGATTAGGAGAGGCCGTTATAAGAACAGCAGGAAGCGCCATGGTGGTTGAATTAATGCGTCAGGGAAAAACACCTTATGAAGCTTGCAAGGAAATTACAGAACGTATCTACGAAAAACATAAAAACCATAGAGATATGGAATATTTACAAGTAGGATTCATTGCCTTGAATAAAAAAGGGGAACATGGAGCCTATAGTTTACGTTCTGGTTTCAATTATGCTATTTGTGATGAGGATAAAGGAAACCGAATGGAAGATGCTAAGTTTAAAATGACTTGGGACAACTAATAAATATTGCATGACAAAATCACTTTTCATAGTTACTTTTTTACTAATCTCTTTTATTCCTACTATTGCGCAGGAATCAGTTCCTTATTGGCTAAATGAGAAGATCAATGAAGAGAATAGAGAACCAATGCATGCTGATTATTTCGTTTATGAAAATGAGCATCAGCTTACCAACAATAATTGGAAACTTTCAAAAAACTATCTAGATATAAATGGGCCTTGGAAGTTTAACTATGTTACAAGTCCAAATGACTTGCCTAAAGGTTTTGAAAAAAGTGATTTTGATGATTCAAATTGGGATATTTTTAAAATTCCAGCCACTTGGGATGTAAATGGCTATGGATATCCGGTATATACCAACACCACTTACGATTTTGCTAAATATATAGCTATCAATTCACCTTTTGTTCCCGTAAATTATAATCCTACAGGGGTTTATAGAAGAGAGATTACTATTGGTGAAAATTGGAAAGGAAAAGCAATATTTCTTCACATTGGCGCGGCGAAATCAAATTTAACGGTTTGGATTAATGGTCAATATGTGGGTTATGGCGAAGATGGAAAGTTGCCTCAAGAATTTAATATTAGCCCATTTGTCAAAATAGGTAAAAACCTTATCGTTCTCAAGGTAATGAAATGGAATGATGGTTCTTATTTAGAGTGTCAGGATTTTTGGAGAATGAGTGGTATTACAAGAGAAAGTTATATATACTCCAGAAATAGTGTTCATATCAAAGATATTGAAATTAAATCCGATTTAGATGCAGCTTATCAAAATGCTTCTTTGAATATAACGGCTGTTATGGCAGGTCTAACAACAAAAAATAATTATTCTCTAGAAGTACAGTTAAAGGATGCAGCATCAGTTTTAGCTTCAAAAAGTATTGAATTAAAAGGGATTAAAGATAGATTTAGTTTTGATTTTACAGTAAATAATCCAAGAAAGTGGAGTGCAGAAACGCCCAATTTATACCAAGTTATTTTTACTTTAAAAGATAAAAAAGGGAAAGTTGTAGAAGTGATTCCGCAACATGTTGGCTTTAGAAAAATAGAGATTAAAGGTGGCCAACTTCTAGTAAACGGTAAAGCAGTTTATATCAAAGGAGTAAATCGTCAAGAAACAGATCCAACCACTGGGCAAACTATTTCCAGAGCCCGAATGGAAGTAGATATCAAATTATTGAAACAATATAATATCAACGCCCTAAGAATGTCACATTATCCAAATGATGAATATTTCTATGAATTGTGTGATAAATATGGAATTTATGTAGTGGACGAAGCTAATTTGGAATCTCATGGTATGGGTTACGAAACTAGTAAAACACTAGGTAATAAACCAGATTGGGAATTGGCTCATTTGCAGCGGATTCAAAGAATGGTTGAAAGAGATAAAAATCATCCTTCTATCATTATTTGGAGTTTGGGTAATGAAGCCGGAAACGGCTATAATTTTTACCGAGCTTATTTATGGTTGAGAAACCGTGATAATTCAAGACCTATACAGTACGAAAGGGCTTCTTATGCTGCATGGGATGGTAAAAACATGAAATTCGATTGGAATTCGGATATTATTGATCCTCAGTATAGTGCTCCAACGGCAATGGAAGAATATATACTTGCTAATCCTAATCCTGAGCGTCCGTATATTTTGAGTGAATATGCGCATGCGATGGGAAATTCAATGGGAAATTTTAAAGATTATTGGGATGTAATAAGAGCTCATAAAAATTTTCAAGGCGGTTTTATTTGGGACATGATTGATCAATCAGTTTATAAAACTAAAGAAGACGGAACTCGATTTTTTGCTTACGGAGGAGATTTTGGTCCCAAAGATGTACCTAGCGATAATAATTTTTTAAACAATGGTGTTTTTAATCCAGAAAGACAACCACATCCACATGCTTTTGAAGTTAGAAAGGTTTACCAAGACATACTGACATCTTGGAATGATAAAGAACAGAAAAGCATTAAGGTTTTCAATGAGTTTTTCTTTAAAGATTTATCGAACGTACGATTGCATTGGGAATTAGTTTTAGATGGAATTGTAGACAGTAAAGGAGTAATTGAAAACCTAAATATTAATCCTCAAGAATCACAAAATTTTATTTTACCAATTGAAATAAAGGGAAAGAAATTCCAAGAAGCTTTTATTAATGTAAGTTATCAATTAAAAAAGGAAGAGCCTTTTTTACCAAGAGATTTTGAAATAGCAAGAGAACAATTGGCTTTTCAAGGAAATTGGAAAAATGACATTACGGTAGCATCAGCTCATAAAATGCAGGTTGAAAAAACTGCAAATGCAATTACTTTCAAAGGAAATACAACTCAAATGACTTTTGATACAAAAACAGGCTTTATTTCTTCTTACCTATTTGAAAATCAATCTATTTTAAAAGAGGGTTATCAAATGCGTCCTAATTTTTGGCGTGCCCCAAATGATAATGATTTTGGAGCTGGATTGCAAGATCAGCTATTACCTTGGAAATTAGCTATTCAAAATATAAAATTGCTGGATTGGAACTATCAGGAAACAAAAAAACACACTTTTGTGGTTAAATTTAATTATAGTTTAGCCGAAGTATCTTCGGTGTTACAATTACAATATGAGATTAATAGCAATGGAGAAATTAATGTCCAACAACTATTAACCATAGATAAGACTAAAAAGGTTCCGATGCTTCCTAGATTTGGGATGGAATTAGTGTTACCAAAGAATTTTAATACTTTGGAATACTATGGAAAAGGACCTCATGAAAATTATATAGACAGAGATTACAGTCCGGCAGTAGGATTGTACAAACAATCTGTTTCTGAGCAATATTATCCTTATATACGCCCACAGGAAACGGGAAATAAAACTGCAGTACGATGGTTGAATTTGTCAAATGATACTATTCAATTAAGTATTTCATCAGATGAATTATTAAGTTTTACAGCTTTGCATTTTTTGAATGAAGATTTAGATGATGGTTTACAAAAAGATCAACGTCATGCGGCTGATCTTCAGGAAAGAGAATTGACCAGTTTAAAAATTGATTATAAACAAATGGGTGTGGGTGGTATTGATAGCTGGCAATCTTGGCCTATGGAAAAATACCGACTTTTAGATTCTATTTATAAATACCAATTTACAATTAAACCCAAATTAAAATAAGTCATTATGACAAAATTTAAACAAATACTTGCATTTATTTTAGTAGCATTTCTGTATGGAACAACTACAGAAATAGTGGCTCAAAATCAAACGAATACGATCATTCCCAAACCACTTAGCTCTATTGTGAAAGAAGGAAAATTTCAATTTTCATCTAATACCAAGTTTGTTGTAAAAGGAGAGGATCAAAAGGAAATTGCCAATGCTTTGATTGCTAAATTTCAAATGGCAGCTGGATGGAAACCTCAGTTGACAACTAAAAAGGTTAAAACGAATTACATCACTTTTAAAGTTGATAAAAAATTAAATAGAGAAGCCTATATATTGGATATTTCATCCAAAAGTATCATCATTTCAGCCAGTGAAAACGCAGGTTTTATTTATGGTCTAGAAAGTGTGCGACAATTATTGCCTACTGCTATTGAAAGTAAAAAACAAATAGCTAATGTAGATTGGTCTGTTCCAAATGGTATCATAACCGATGAACCTCGTTTTCAATGGAGAGGTTTGATGTTAGATTTATCGCGTCATTTTTTCGACAAATCATATATTATGGCTACCATAGATCGTTTGGCGATGTTGAAAATGAATATCTTGCATTTACATTTAGTAGATGATCAAGGTTGGCGAATTGAAATAAAAAAATATCCAAAATTGACTGATGTTGGCGCTTGGAGAGTCAATCAGGAAAATTTAGCCTGGAATGCGAGATTAAAAGTAGATCCAGATGAAAAAGGCACTTATGGAGGTTTTTTGACTCAAGAAGAGCTAAAAGAAATTGTAAAATATGCTCAAAAGAAAAATATTCAAATCATTCCTGAAATAGAAATGCCTGCTCATGTAAGTTGCGCTATTGCCGCTTATCCAGAATTAGCTTGTTTTAATCAACGTATTGGCGTACCATCTGGAGGTGTTTGGCCAATAACAGATATTTATTGTGCTGGTAAAGAATCGACTTTTGAGTTTTTGCAAAATGTTTTAGACGAAGTAATGACTATTTTTCCATCTAAATACATTCATATAGGTGGGGATGAAGCAACCAAAACCAATTGGGAAAAATGTCCTCATTGTCAAAAAAGAATGCAAGAGGAATCTTTAAAGAACACCCATGAATTACAAAGTTATTTTGTAAAAAGAATTGAAAAATATATCGTTTCTAAAGGGAAAAAGTTAATTGGTTGGGATGAAATTTTAGAAGGTGGTCTAGCTCCTGAAGCAACCGTTATGAGTTGGCAAGGTAACGAAGGAGGCATCGAAGCCTCTAAACACGGACATGATGTAATTATGTCTCCACAATCGCATTGCTATTTTGATCATTATCAAGGCCCTCAAAATGATGAACCCATTGCTTTTGGAGGTTATTCTCCAATTAGTAAGGTGTATGGTTTTGATCCCGTTGTAAAAGAAATGTCTCCAGAACAAGCTAAATATGTTTTAGGAGGACAGGCTAATTTATGGTCTGAATATATTCCTACTACGCAACAATCAGAATATATGATTTTCCCTAGAATTGCTGCGATGTCAGAAGTTTTATGGAGTCAAAAAGAAGCACGAAATTGGACTGATTTTACCAAAAGGTTACCTACTCTATTGGAACGTTATGATTTCTTAGGAATTAATTATGCAAAAAGTGCTTTTTTAGTATCAAGTATTACTAATGCGAATATCCAAAACAAGCAATTAAATATTAGCCTTAAAAATGAGTTTTCTAATGCAGATATTCGATACGTTTTAGGAAAAGGCGATATTAATACTCAGGCGATTCCATACAAAGATGTAATTACAATTACGGAATCGACCGTTCTAAAAGCTTCATTATTTCAAAATGATAGACCAGTTGGGAAAGTATATATAGATTCTATTAAGTTTCATAAGGCAGTAGCTAAAAAAATTACTTTTAAAAATTCATATCATAAAAGTTATCAGGGAAGTAGTCCATTGAGCTTAGTAGATGTAGTACGAGGATCCAAAAATTTTCATGACGGACAATGGCAGGCTTGGTTGGTCAATGATATGGAAGCAACTATTGATATGGATGAAAATACAGCTATTCATCAGCTTACTTTAGGTGCTTTAGAAAGTCAAGGTTCAGGAATTTATTTTCCTATAAAAATTCAAGTTTTACTGTCGAATGATGGGGTAAATTTTAAAGAAGTAGGTCAATTAGCTCGTCCCTATGTACCTAACTTAAATGCCGAAATAAAAGATTTTACAATCAATTTTGATACTACAAAAGCGAGATATGTAAAAGTAATTGCGACTAACTTGAAGACGAGTCCTAAAGGTGATAGTTCCTTTATGTTTTTTGATGAAATTTTAGTTCAGTAATAGATGAAAAATTTAATAATCGTTACAATCGTTTCTTGTTTGTTTTTACAGTCAGCTTTTGCCCAAGATGAAAAGTTGACCAAAGAACAACGCTTAGAATGGTTTAAAGATGCCAAGTTAGGTATTTTTATCCATTGGGGAATTTATGCTGTAAATGGTATAGACGAATCATGGTCGTTTTATAACAACTATATTTCTTATACAGATTACATGAAGCAATTGGATGGTTTTAATGCAAAGAATTACAATCCAGAAAATTGGGCTAAATTAATCAAAGAATCAGGGGCAAAATATACTGTAATTACTACTAAACATCACGATGGGGTAGCGCTTTGGGATACGAAATTGAGCGAATTAAATGTGTTGAAAAAATCAAAAGCCAAAAAGGATTTGATTACACCTTTTGTCAACGCAGCTAGAAAAGAAAATTTGAAAGTAGGTTTGTATTATTCCTTGTTGGATTGGTCAAATCCTAACTACCCGAATTTCACTAGAACTGAAAAACGTTATGAAAATGATGCTAAGAAATGGGAGACTTTTACTAAGTTTAATTTTGGTCAATTGTCTGAGTTAACCAAGTTTAATCCAGATTTGTATTGGTTTGATGGCGATTGGGAACAATCAGCAGAAAAATGGAAAGCTAAAGAAATTAGAGATTTATTATTAGAAATGACACCAACTACAGTTATCAATTCCAGATTACAAGGTTATGGTGATTATGCTACTCCAGAACAAGGAATTCCAATTACCAAACCAGATAATGAATATTGGGAATTATGTATGACAACAAATAATTCTTGGGGATACCAAGGCAATGATAAAAATTACAAAACTTCTAATCAAGTAATTCGAATTTTAGTTGATTGTATTAGCATGGGAGGTAATTTATTGTTGGATATTGGGCCTAAAGCGGATGGAACGATACCTGATGAACAAATAACAATTTTGAAAGATTTGGGTAGATGGACTTCCAAACATGAAGCTGCAATTTATGGCACCCGAGCAGGTATTCCACATGGCCATTTTAATGGATATACAGCTCTTTCTAAAGATAAATCGATATTGTATTTGTACGTAGATAATAAACCAAACGGTCCTTTGTTGATTAAAGGTCTAAAAAATGCTGTCAATAGGGTATGGGTAGTTGGAAATGGAGCAAAATTAAATTATAAAGTAGTAGGAAAACAATATTGGAGTGAGGTACCAGGTTTACTTTATATTGATTTACCAGAAGAAGTGCAGGATAAAGAAGTTACGGTAATCGCTATTCATTTGAACGGTCCAGTAGATTTATACAGAGAAAAAGGACAGGTAATTGAAAGTAATTAACTATAAATGAAATAGTAAATTTCTTTACTGAAATTGAAATAAAAAATAGGTTAACTATTTAAAATAAATAAATATTAAATATAATAAGATGAAAAAAGGATTATTCATATTAGCCGTTTTGTTTTCGGTTCAACTATTTTCACAAGCCATTTATGAAGATGAAAGATACGTTCCAGAGACCGACCCATTAGTACTGAAAAATTTAGATGAATGGCAAGGAAAAAAATTCGGATTGTTAATGCATTGGGGGACTTATTCACAATGGGGAATTGTAGAATCCTGGTCAATTTGTCCTGAAGATTATGGATGGTGTGAAAGAAAAAAAGGAAGTAATCCAGCTAATTACAATCAATACATTGCCGATTATGAGGGATTAAGAAAAACATTTAATCCTGTAAAATTTGATCCAGAAAAATGGGCTAAAGCTGCAAAATATGCTGGTATGAAATACATGGTTTTCACTACAAAACACCATGATGGTTTTAATATGTATGATACAAAATATTCTGATTATAAAATAACAAACAAAGACGTTCCTTTTCACACAAATCCTAAAGCCGATGTTTTAAAAGAAGTTTTCAATTCATTTAGAGGCGTTGGAATTTCTACTGGTGCTTATTTTTCTAAACCAGATTGGCATAGTCCCTATTATTGGGATCCTTATTTTCCTCCATTTGACAGAAATGTAAACTATGATCCAGCTTTATATCCAGAAAAATGGCAAAAATTTGTTGATTTTACACACAACCAAATTTTAGAAATCTTAACTAACTATGGTAAAGTTGATATTTTATGGTTAGATGGTGGATGGGTTCGAAAAAGAGACCAAGTAAATATCAAAGAAAATTACGATGAAAAATTTGCTGAAAATGAAGCTAAAAATGGTTTCATCAAGCATAGAGTAGTAGATCAAGATCCAAAAATGGATGAGTTAGTTGTTAAAGCGCGTGCAAAACAACCAGGATTAATCGTTGTCGATAGAGCTGTTCATGGTAAAAATCAAAATTACTTAACTCCTGAAGGACGCGTTCCTGCTAAAACATTGCCTTACCCATGGGAATCTTGTATTCCAGCAGGTGGAGGATGGTCTTATACTCCTGATGCAAAATATTTTACCGGAAAAGAAGGGATTCACTTGTTGATTGATATTGTGGCAAAAGGTGGAAACTTATTACTTAATATTGCTCCAAGTCCAGAAGGAGAATGGGATAAGGGAGCTTATGATTTGTTACAAGCTTATGGCGATTGGATGAAGGTAAATAGTACAGCAATTTATAATACGAAACCAATTGAGCCGTATAAAGAAGGAAATATCTGTTTTACACAAAATAAAGTGGGTAATGTGTTTGCATTCTATTTAGCTAAAGAAGGAGAAAATAAACTTCCAACTGAAGTTGTTGTGCAATCAATTAGTCCTAAAAAAGGAACGAAAATTACGCTGTTAGGTTCAAAAACTGCATTGAAATGGACTAAATTAGACAAAGGATTTAAAGTTTCAATTCCTGAAAATTTAAGAAATAATTTGCCTTGCAAAGAAGCTTGGACGTTAAAAATTGAATCGATTAATAGATAAAATTAAATTATGCTTTTAAACAAAAGGATACTACTACAAACAGCATGTGTAAGCATGCTGTTTTTTAGCACACTTCTACTGGCTCAACAACCGGCTGATTATGTAAATCCCTTTATTGGGACTTCAAATTTTGGTGCCTGTATTCCGGGACCCATAGCACCAAGAGGAATGGCTAGTATTAGTCCGTTTAATGTATCTGGTCCGCAAAATCGCCCTTTAGAAAAAGATAGTCAGTGGTTGTCTAATCCTTATGTAAATGAAAATAAATTTCTAACGGGTTTTAGTCATGTAAATTTAAGTGGTGTGGGTTGTCCCGATTTAGGGGTTATTTTACTCATGCCAATTACCGGAAATATTGAAACCAATCATTTGAAATATGGTTCAACCTATTCGAACGAAGTGGCAAAAACAGCCTATTATGGACTAACTCTAGACAAATATAATATTAAAGCCGAATTTACAGCTTCCAAAAGAGTGGGAGTAAGTAAATTTACTTTCCCGAAAGGGCAGTCCAATATTTTACTCAATTTGGGTGTTGGTTTAACCAATGAAGAAGGAGCAATGGTAAAGGTAGTGTCTCCAACTGAAATTGAAGGAATGCGTAGTGTAGGATCTTTTTGTTATAACAGTCCAGAGGACGCTTATCCTGTGTATTTTGTAGCCCAATTTTCAAAACCAGCAACGACGTTTGGTGTTTGGAAAAAACCATCAAAATATGAAGGTGCCGAAGCACAATGGATGGGCTATAACGGTAAAACCAGAATGATGGAAAATACGACCAAAACGGTTGTAGGAGATAGTATTGGTACTTATTTTAGGTATAATTTTGATAAAGATGAAGTTGTAGAAGTCAAAATTGGAGTTTCCTACGTAAGTATTGCAAATGCAAGAGAAAATTTAGAAAAAGAAACAGCTAATCAGTCTTTTGACGCTGTTTACAAAGCTACTTATAACGAATGGAACGAAGCACTTTCTAAAATTTTAGTAGAAGGGGGGACAAAGGAAGATAAAACTATTTTCTATACGGCCTTGTATCATACATTAATTCATCCCAATACACTGAATGATGTAAATGGAGAATATCCAGAAATAAAAAGAACCAAAATTGCTAAGACAGATGGAACC
This sequence comes from Flavobacterium sp. GCM10022190, assembly GCF_042656445.1. Taxonomy (NCBI): domain Bacteria; kingdom Pseudomonadati; phylum Bacteroidota; class Flavobacteriia; order Flavobacteriales; family Flavobacteriaceae; genus Flavobacterium; species Flavobacterium sp. GCM10022190. Next base: position 203,606 of record NZ_JBHSOQ010000003.1, on the reverse strand, counting down.
CGATATACTGTATTTTCATTGTGGGATACCTATCGTAACTTGCATCAATTGATGTCTTTGGTTTATCCAAAACAACAATCGGATATGGTAAAAAGCATGCTTCAAATGTATGATGAAAATGGCTGGTTACCTAAGTGGGAGTTGAATTCAACAGAAACATTTACGATGGTGGGAGATCCTGCTAGTATTGTAATTGCAGATACGTATCTAAAAGGAATTCGAGATTTTGATGTTCAAAAAGCCTATCAAGCCATGTTAAAAGGAGCCGACCAATTGACAGCTAATCCTTTACGAAATGGATTAAAAGACTATATCGAAAAAGGATATTTAACAACAAATGCTAAAGGACCTGTTTCAACTACGCAAGAATATAATGCTGCTGATTATGCAATTTCCCTTTTGGCTAAGGAACTTGGAAAAAAGGAAGATTTTTTACGATTTAAAAATCGCTCTTTGTCTTATCGAAAATTATTCGATGAAAATTTAAAACTTTTACGTCCACGATTGGCCAATGGAAAATGGTACGAGCCATTTGATCCAAATTCAGGAGCTAATTTTGAAGAAAATGTCGGATTTATTGAAGGCAATGCTTGGCAATATGCTTTTATGGTTCCTCATGATATAAAAGGCTTAATTAAACTAATGGGAGGTGAAAAATCTTTTTCAAATCAGTTACAAAAAGTTTTTGATACCAAACAATTTGACATGGCTAACGAACCAGATATTGTATATCCTTATTTGTTTAATTATTTAAAGGGAGAGGAATGGAAAGCTCAGGATTTGGTTAAGAAATTAGTACATCAGTATTTTACCAATCACCCTAAAGGTTTACCTGGAAATGATGATACAGGAACGATGTCGGCTTGGTTAGTTTATTCAATGATGGGTATTTATCCTATTGCGCCAGGAGCACCTGTTTACACTATTACAACTCCTATGTTTGATAAAATAACAATAGCATTAGACTCTAATTATTACCAAAAGAAAGTTGTTGTAATCGAGAAAGAAAAAAATCAAGATGGTAAAATTAAAGCCATTGAACTAAACGGAAAAAAAATAAATAGTTACTTTATTTCGCATGATGAATTTGTTAACGGAAATATTCTTAAAGTAATTCAAAATTAAATCAAACCCTAGAATATGATTGAATTAAAACTAAAAAAGTCAGCTGTTGTTTTTGTAATGACAATAAGTTTTTTTAACACTTCTTTTGCCCAAAAAAAATATCCGTATCAGGATCCAAAATTAGGAGTTGAGGAACGTGTAAAAGATTTGTTAAGCCGAATGACTTTGGAAGAAAAAGTACGCCAAATGGATATGTACAAAGGCGAATTTTTCAAAGACAAAGAGGAATTTTCCAAATCAAAATCAAATGCAAAAATTGGAAAATTAGGTATTGGAGCCATTCATGATATTTATCCGCGTTCGGCAAAAATGATTAATGATTTACAGGCTGAAGTAATCAAAAATAACCGTTGGGGCATTCCAGCTTTAATTATGTGTGAAATGTTACATGGTTATTTGGACGAAGGAAGTACCGCTTTCCCGATGAATATTGGTTTAGGAGCTACTTGGGATACTAACTTGATGCAAAAAGTGGGTCAGGTAATTGGATCGGAAGCCAGAGCTCATGGTGTTCATTTTGGTTTAGGTCCAAATTTAGACTTAGGTCGTGAACCGCGTTGGGGGAGAGTAGCTGAAACTTTTGGTGAAGACGCTTATTTGAATAGTGAAATTGGTTTAGGAATGATAAAAGGGATGCAAGGAGATGATTTGAAATCGGATCGTTCTATTATAGCTGAACCGAAACACTTTGCTGTTCATGGGATTCCGCAAGCAGGAGGTAATTCATCGCCAATTTTAGTGGGTGAACGTTCAGCTCGTGAAGATCATTTACCTTCTTTTGAAAAAGCCTTCAGAAAAGGGGGAGCATTGGGAACTATGTGTGCTTATTCTGAATTGGATGGAGTTCCTTGTGCTGAAAATCATTGGCTATTAACTGATGTTTTAAGAGAAGAATGGGGCTTTAAAGGAATTGTTGTTTCCGATTTAGGGGCGATTAAATATTTGCAAACGACACATTATGTTACTGATTCTCCAAAAGAAAGTATTCATCAGGCAATTGCGGCTGGTGTTGATATGCAATTTTATGATTTTACGAATGAATTTTGGCAACAAACCATTATAGAATTGGTAAATGAAAATAAATTAAATATGGCTCAAATTGACCGTGCTGCTGGAGGTGTATTGCGTTTGAAATTCTTATTAGGATTATTTGAAAATCCCTATACCGATAAAAGTTTGATTAAACTCCGTTTTCATACAAAAGAAAATCAAGAAGTTGCTCTAGAAGCTGCTCACAAATCAATTGTGTTGTTAAAAAATCAAAACAATCTTTTACCACTTAATAAAGATTTAAAAACAATTGCGGTGATTGGTCCAAATGCAAATGAATCTCGTTTAGGTGGTTATTCGCCAAAAAATAAAGTGGGTAAAACAGTTTTAGAAGGAATTAAAGAACTAGTTGGTGATAAAGCTAATGTGCTTTACGAAGAAGGTGTACCTTTGATTGTAAAAGGACAAATCATTCCATCGAAATATTTATTAACTCCAGACGGTTCTCAAAACGGATTGAAAGCAGAATATTTCAACAACCGAAATGTAGAAGGAAAGCCAGCTTTAACTCGAATTGATAGCCAATTGGCTTTTGATTGGCCATGGTCACCGGGAGATGGTGTTACTGATGATGATTTTTCCATTCGTTGGACTGGATACATCCAATCAGATCGTTCTTTTGATGGTTGGTTGGGTTTGAGTTCGGATGACGGAATCAGAATGTGGATTGATGACCAATTAGTAATTGACAACTGGACTAAAGGAGCAACTAGTATTGTTACCACACCTAAGAATATAGAAGCAGGAAAAAAATATAAAGTTCGCATTGAAATGTGGGAAGGAGGCTGGGGAGCCAGAGCACACCTGCGTTGGAATTTGGAAAAAGTAAACTTTCAACCAGCGATTGATATTGCTAAAAAGGCGGACGTAGCTGTGGTTGTTTTAGGAGAATCAAATGAATTAGTAGAAGAGAATAGAGATGTTGCTACATTGGATTTACATGGAATGCAACAAGAATTAATCGAAGCCATTCAAAAAACAGGAACTCCAGTAGTTTGTGTTTTGTTAAACGGTCGTCCATTATCAGTAAACTGGATTAATGATAATATACCTGCTATTGTTGAAGGTTGGTTTCCTGGGGAAGCAGGAGGAAAAGCTGTAGCCGATGTTTTATTCGGTGATTACAATCCAGCTGGAAGATTGCCTATAACATTCCCAAAATCAGTAGGGCAATTGCCTATTTATTATAACCAAAAACCATCGGCCATTCACAGATATGTGAGTGAAAGCGAAAATCCGTTATATACTTTTGGTTATGGATTAAGTTATACGACTTTTGAGTATTCGAATTTGACATTGAGTGCTACAGAAATTAAAACCAATGGCGAAATAAAGGTAGGTGTTGATATCAAAAATACTGGGAATGTAGACGGAGAAGAAGTTGCCCAATTGTATATTAACGATGTGTATAGTACAGTAACTACTCCCAGAAAAACTTTGAAAGGTTTCAAACGCATTTTTATCAAAAAAGGAGAAACAAAACATGTGGAATTCACCTTGACTCCAGAAGAATTATCACTATGGAATCGTGAGATGAAAAGAGTAGTAGAACCAGGCGATTTTGAAGTAATGGTAGGAGGTAACTCGTTTGAGTTAATGAAATCAAAATTTAGAGTTGTAAATTAAATTTAGTATTTCGATGTTAAAAATTAGTCTTAAAGATTTCTCAGCGTTAGTATTATTTAAAAAGTCCATTTTAATCCTTTTGGCTTTTATTAGTTTTCCAAGTTTTGTTAAATCCCAATCGTATCGAATTATGACGTATAATATTCGTTACGATAATACTGGCGATGGAGAAAATCAATGGTCTAAACGAAAAGACTTTTTATGTAGTCAAATAGCATTTTATAATCCAGATATTTTTGGAATCCAGGAAGGCTTAGGTCATCAAGTAGATTACATTGATACTTTTTTTACTGATTATAAATTTGTAGGTGTTGGTAGAGATAATGGAGCATCAAAAGGAGAGTTTAGTGCCATTTTTTATAATTCAAATAAATTTGATGTTTTAAAACAAGGTACTTTTTGGTTATCAGAAACACCTAATAAAGTATCGGTAGGTTGGGATGCTTCCATGGAAAGAATTTGCACATATGTATTGTTAATTGATAAAAAAACAAAAAATCGTTTCTTTGTTTTTAATACTCATTTTGATCATATAGGTAATCAAGCTCGAATAAAAAGTGCTAGCCTTATAGTATCGAAAATTAATGAAATGAATGTAGGGAAATTGCCTGTAGTTTTAATGGGGGATTTCAATTTAGAGCCTCAATCCGAACCAATTCAATATCTTTCTAATGTTTTTAACGATTCTAAATCTGTAAGTATCAATAAACCATTTGGACCTGAAGGGACTTTTAATGGATTTAATTTTTTAAAACCAGTAACAGAACGTATAGATTATATTTTTACCAGTAAAAAAAATATTCGAGTTCAAAAATTTGCAATCTTAAGTGATTCTCAAAATTGTAGGTATCCTTCCGATCATTTAGCTGTATTCATAGAAGCAACAATGTTATAAAGCTAATTTTACGTTTTTCATAATTAAGAGCACAATCTTGCTGTTTTAAATTTAGATTAATATCTAATTAAAAGCACTAGGATTGTGCTCTTCTGTTTATCACATTTTTATTGATTTCATTCTATAGGATATAAATTTTCACAAATTTTTTTCTTTAATTTTTTGTTACCACTTTATAAATTGCTTTTTTTGTGTTAAAATTGTTTGTTTGTTGATTTTTTTTTCTTGTTTTTAGTTTTTTGATGCTTATATTGTTGTTGTTTTCTTAAAAAAATGTTAAAATGTTAAAATTTTAACAAGTGTTTTTTTGGATGATTTTTTAGTTGAAATACATCTTTAAAACTGTTTTTTAGCAATTATTTTAACTGATTGAAGCCTTGAAAATCATTTATTTTCGGTAAAAATTAACCAACGTCTATTCAGAAACGCTGTTTGTCGAAATTATGCATCAAATAAAGGTATTGATATTTACTTTTAACTTAAGATTAACTCAAACACAATTCAATATTAACTTAAAATTTTAATTTATGGTTCAGAACGTACTAAAGGTACTGTTGGTGTTTTGCTTGTTCAGTTTTAATAATGTTCAAGCTCAAATGACAGTTACAGGAACAGTAACAGATGCAAAAGGAGGGATGTCTTTGCCTGGTGCAAATGTTATGGTAAAAGGAGACGCTAAGGGGGGGATTTCAACAGATTTTGATGGAAAATATACTATTAAAGTACCAAATAGCAATGCTATTTTAGTATTTACATATGTAGGTTACACTCCAAAAGAAGTTGCAGTAAACGGTAAAAGTGTAATTAATGTTTCTTTATCTGAAGATTCTAATCAATTAGGAGAAGTTGTTGTTACTTCATTGGGTATAAAAAAACAACAAAGATCTTTGGGGTATGCAACTAATACCATAAAATCTGAGGATATTGTTAAGTCGGCTCCAACCAATTTTGCAACAGCCTTGTATGGTAAAGCAACAGGGGTGCAAATTGCATCTACAGCCGGAGGTTCTACAAGTGCTGCCAATATTACCATTCGAGGTGTAAAATCGATTACAGGTAAAAGTCAGCCACTTATTGTTATGGATGGAGTACCAATTAGAGATGGTGAGGTTTCAAATAATAACTATTGGAATGATCAGCGTTTGAGAGGGAATGGACTTCTTGATTTAAATGTTGAAGATATTGAAAGTATTTCGATATTAAAAGGTGCTTCTGCAGCTGCCCTGTATGGTTCAGAGGCGGTAAATGGTGTGGTTTTAGTTACTACAAAAAAAGGTAAAAAGTCAGATAGAGGAGTAAGTGTAGATTTTGCTGCAACAACAAGTATTGACGAAGTGGCTTATTTACCAAGATATCAAAATGTAAGAGGAGGAGGGTATCCAATCAATTATTTGAATAATGGACAGGATGATAAAGGTTTTATTTATTATGATACTAATGGTGATAATATAAAAGATATCAGAGGGTTACTTCAAGCCACTGTAAATTTTGGTCCTAAGTTCGATGGACAACCAATTATGTCATGGGATGGTGTTATAAGACCATATGTTGCTCAAAAGGACAATTATAAAAATTTATTTCAAACAGCTCATAATTCAAGCCAACACATTTCGATTGCGAATGTAACTGAAAAATCAAATACTCGTTTTGCTTTTACACATCAAGACAACGAAGGTCAAAGTATTGGTTCAGAAAACAAAAAGAATATTTTTAATTTAAATACTTCTTTTAAAACTTCTAATAAGATTACAACTGATATCACTATAAATTATATTAATCAAACGGTGAATAATAGACCTTATTCAATCGATAGAATGATTAATAATTTTACTGGTATGATGGGGCGTTTTGATAATGGAGATTGGTATTTAAATAAATATAAAACTTCTTTAGGTTATCGTTTTGTAACAGGTTCAAATCAAAGTTTTACTCCTTCAGAAAATATAATCTATAATGGATACAAAGCTGACATTCTTGATTATGTTTGGAGAGTAAATGAAAACAGATATAAAGAATTAAGTAATAGAGTAATTGCTGTTGTTACTAATACTTGGGAAATCAGGGATGATTTAAAATTAAGAGCTAGAGTATCTAATGATTTTACAACTCGTACTGCTGAGGCTAAAAATTCAACTGAGATTCCTTTAGCTTTTGGTAATTCAGGTTATTTTGGTGTAGAGAGTTATAATGCGAACATATTGTATGGTGATTTATTAATGACCTACAACAAAGCAATTACTTCAGATTTAAATTTTACTGCAATGGTTGGTTATAATGGTTCAAAGGAAATGTCCACTGAATCTAGAATTAATACAAGTGGAGGTTTAACTTCGGAAAATTGGTTTGACTTAAAAGCATCAGTAAACAAAGCTGATTCTAATAACAATAGATCGAATGTTACTAAAGAAGCATTTTTAACTACAATTGGTTTTGATTATAAAAATTATCTATTTCTAGAAGGTACTTTCAGAAGAGATAGAATTTCAACTATGAACCCTACTCAAAATGCATTTTCTTATCCTTCAGTAAATTCAAGTTTTGTATTTACAGATGCGTTTAAAATGCCAGAATTTTTAAATTATGGAAAATTAAGAGCTTCTTGGGGAATAGTAGGTAACTATCCTGGAGCTTATGATGCAAATGTTGCTTACATACAAAATTCCTTGGGTTCTCAAGGTTTGTCACAGCCAGTGTATACTATTGTTAATAATAATGAGTATGGTAATGATAAAATTAGACCAGAGAAAAAACACGAATATGAATTTGGTTTAGAAACTAAAATGTTTAATAATAGATTTGGTATTGATTTCTCATACTACAATGCACAAGTAGTTGATCAACTTTTACCATTAACTTTACCTATTACTTCTGGATCACGTTCAATTTATGCCAATGTAGGAACATTGAGAAATACGGGTCTTGAGTTAGGGATTAATGTAACTCCTATAAAAACAAATGATTTTGAATGGAACTCAATTTTGAATGTATCTAAAAACAAAAATAAAGTTGAAAGATTAGCACCAGGTTTAACAGAAATTGTTCATGCTGATTACGACGGTAATGCAGCTGTACTAAAATCTATAGTTGGACAATCAATGGGTGATTTATATGTTCACCCAGTTGCTACTGATGCTAATGGTAATAAAATTGTAGATCCAAATGGATTGTATAAAGTGGATGCTAATAAAATGGTTAAGGCAGGTAATGTAATGCCTAAATTAATTGGAGGTTTCATTAACACGTTTTCATATAAAAACTTATCTCTGAATGTAAATATCGATTATAGATATGGTGGTTCAGTTATGCCTACAGGTATTAACTGGATGACAAGCCGTGGACTTACAGAAGAAAGTCTTAATAATATGGATACTGAACGCGGTGGTTTAACATATTATAATAATGGAACTTACAATGTACAATTAACATCTGGAGCAACAGCTGGTCCTAACGGTGAAAAAGTATATCATGATGGTATGTTGTTAGATGGTGTTTTAGCAAATGGAACTCCAAATAATAGAGTTGTTTCTCAAGCTGTTTATTATAATACTGTATACAACTGGGGAGGTCCACAATACAGCCCTAATACTCGTTATGAGTTGTATGTTAAAGAAAATAGTTATGTTAAGTTAAGAGAATTATCTTTTGGTTATGATATTCCTCAATCTATTTTGAAGAAAATTGGGTTTTCTAAATTTAATTTATCTGTTTACGGTAGAAACTTGTTTTTTATCTATAGAACAATTAAAGATATGGATCCAGAACAAACGACTGCAGGATCAAGATGGTTTCAAAACGTAAATAATACAGGTACTAACCCATCTTCTAGAACCTATGGTTTAATGTTGAGAGCTAGCTTATAATTACATGATTAATTTAGAATTTTAAAAATATTTTATATGAGAAAAGTATCAATAATCCTTGGTGTACTGGTTGCGGCTATGTCGTTCAATGCATGTACAAAGGAAGATTTTAGTGAAAATTATGCAAATCCTTCAAAAGTATCAACTACAACTTTAGATAAGCAATTTGCAGGACTTTTATATAGTAATAGAGAGTATGTACTTCCAGCTTATTGGAATTACTATGTAGTTTTGAGATCTACCCTGAACCATTACACTCAAGCAGTTGGATGGGTAAATTCAGATAATCAGTATGTTCCGGGAGCGGCTGCAATTACGGATCGTTGGATTAATTTTTATTCATTTTTAACGCAATATCGTGAAATGGAAAAAATTAACAATACCTTATCTGATACTGAGAAGGCAAATTATAAAATTTTTATGATTGCTGGTAAAATTTATTTGTATGATCATTTGCAAAAAGTTGTCGATTTGCATGGTGATATTCCATTTACAGAAGCAGGTATGTTGAGTACAAATAATGGTGATTATATAGGTTCATTACCAAAATATGATACAGCAAAAAGTATTTATACTAAAATGATGGATGATTTAAAATCTATTTCTGAAGAATTAAATACGATGTCAGTACCTACGGGTATACAAACAGCTTTTAAAAAGCAAGATTTTGTAAATAACGGAGATGTAAGTAAGTGGAAAATGTATTGTAACTCTTTGCGTTTGAGAATTTTAACTAGAGTTTCTGCTACATCCGATTTTCAATCAAGAGCTCAAGCAGAAATTGCTGCTATATTAGCTAATCCAACTTTATATCCTTTGATTGCTAATAATGCTCAAAATGTTCAAATTAAAGTTAATGATTTAAGTACTGAAATTAATTCAATAGGATTCCGTTCTGGCTTAGAAGATGATAATGGAAACTTAGCAGGTAAAGCTATTATTGATCATATGGTAACTAATGAAGATCCAAGACTAAGAGTGATGTTTGAACCAGGAATAAATGCTGCACCTAATTCCTATTTAGGTTTAGATCCACTTGGCTTAAGTGCAACTCAAACAACACAAGTGAACTCAGGTGTGGTTTCAAGATATAATACTGCTACTTTTAGTCGTAACCAATATTTCCCAGGTGTTTTGATAAATGCAGCAGAAGTTAATTTATTAAAAGCAGAAGCTTATTTAAATGCTAGTAATGACGCTATGGCTAAAGCTAGTTATGAAGCTGCAATTTCGCAATCTGTTAATTATTATTACAGTATTAGAGCTTTGTCTGCAGATGCAGGTACAGCCCCAACTTTAGTTCCTTTGAATCAAAATGAAATCACAACTTATCTTCAAAAGTCTAACATAAACTGGGATAATGCAACGACTAAAGCACAAAAACTAGCTCTAATAGCAACACAAAAATGGTTACACTTTAGTGTTGTTCAGTTACACGAAAGTTGGGCAGAAATTAGAAGATTAGGTTTACCTTCTTTATCGTTTAAACCGGATACTGCAAACGCACTTACTTTGCCTCCTAATAGATGGATTTATCCTACTAGTGAGATTACAGGAAACTCAGCAAATTACCAAGCTGTAAAAGCTAATGATAATTTGACTAATAAACTTTTCTGGGCTAAATAATTGCATAATATATAGTAGATGAATAGTAAATAGGGGTAAGTTTTAAAGCTTACCTCTATTTATTTAATATCAATCTCTTCTATTAAAGAAATATAAAAAATAGAAAAAAAATGTTCCGATTCTTCAAATTATTAATAGCTTTTATTCCTTTTATTTCATTTAGTCAAGATAAATTGGAAACCTATAGAGTAAGTTATGATCAGTATGTTAATGGAAAAAAAACGGATCGGATTACTGAGTTTTATTATCAAAAAGGTATGGTGTTTTTGACAAATAAGTCAGATAAAGTTCAACAATACATTGATTTAGATAATTCAAATACAATTAGTTCCATTTTGTATGAAGATAAAGTTTTCAAAAAAGTGATCCCTTTTGATAGTTTACCTATACCAAAATTAGAAAAGGATACTCGAGTTATTTTAGGATATAATTGTAAACACCTTAGCTATTCCTATTTCTCAAATAAAATTGATATTTGGTATACTGAAAAATCCAATGTTAAGGGGACACCAAATAGTACCTACATACCTTCCAAAAATGCTTTAGTTATGCAAATGGTTTATAATGGAAATCAAACTTTAATTGCTAAAGAAATATCTAAAGAAAAAAACTATCAACCCTTTATAAACTTTAATAATAATTCAATTGTTGTTGATAAATCTGAATTTGAAGAAATTATTATTAACTCACGATTTAAAAAACTTTCAGTATTTGATAATGAAAATATCAATTTTGATCCCAAGAGAATTGTTCCCAAAGAAGAGGATCTTGTATTAGATAAAGTATATCATTTTTCTAATGGGAGTGTTGTTTTAAAAAAAATAAAAATTACTCAAGAATTAAAAAATAGTCAAGCCATTTTTGCAAAACTAAGCTGTAAATCTAACGGTGACGCTTATGATAGAACAGGTTCGGTTTTTGTTATTCCAACTTCAAAAAAAGGGACAATTAATTTACTTGACGCCTATTTAAAAGGATTAAATCAATTGCCGGTTTATATTGATAAAAAAGGCAATCAATATCAAGGATTTATCAAAGAGAAAGAATACACTCCAGCAATAGAAATTATGCGTTTTTTTACTCCATTTGGTGTTAATTTTTTTAATGAAAAAAGAAAAATTAATAATTACAATTGGGCTAAAGAAGTTGTATATAAAGCAGAAGTTACTTCGGTTATACCTACTAATGAAGATGAAATTTGGATAGGAACTTTTATTGGTAATTACGATTTTGGAGGACATATAATAAGTTTAGAGCTAGATATATACCCTAAACTAGATTCAAATAATTTTAAAACAGATATTATAAAATATATCGACCCTTTATTTTCAACTGTAAATACATTAGAGATGTCTGGTCAAAATTATGGGGGTCTTTTTGCAAATGATACTTTGAAAGTTAATTTTGAAATTAATGATGAACTTCAAAATACAGCGCTTTTGTATACTACAACGGGCCATGGTGGCTGGGGGAATGGAGATGAGTTTGTACCAAGAATGAATAAGGTATTTATCGATGGACAAGAAGTTTTTAAAATTGTACCTTGGCGTACCGATTGTGGGACTTACCGTTTATCTAATCCTGCCTCTGGGAATTTTTCCGATGGTTTATCTTCAAGTGATTTAAGTCGTTCTAACTGGTGTCCTGGTACTTTGACACCTCCATATAGTATTCCATTACCTAAATTAAGTATTGGTAAACATATTATAGAGGTTGTAATTGAGCAGGGTCCAAATGAAGGTCAGAGCACTAATCATTGGAATGTTTCAGGTGTAATTGTAGGTCAAAAGTTGAAAAATAATGCAAAATAAAATGATCCTAGAAATTTGTGCTTCATCATACCAATCAGCAATTAATGCCCAAAATGCGGGTGCAGATCGTATTGAATTATGTTCTGAATTGGCTTTAGGAGGTATTACACCTTCTTATGGTCTTATTAAAAAGGTAATTGAAAATGTTACGATTCCTGTTCATGTTTTAATTCGCCCACGTAGTGGAAATTTCACCTACTCTGAGGAAGAGTTCGAAATCATGAAAGCAGACATTGAAATGTGTAAATCCTTAGGATGTAAGGGTATCGTATCAGGTATTCTGAATAAGGATAAAACAATTGATAGTAGTAGAACTAAGGAGTTAATAACTTTATCGCACCCTTTAAGTTTTACTTTTCATAGGGCTTTTGACTGGGTTGATGATTCGTTTGAAGCTCTTGAATTGTTAATGAATATGGGAGTAGATCGAATTTTAACATCAGGGAAATGTAGTACTGCTCAACAGGGAATCGAACTTCTTAAAGAATTAGAAAATGGGGCCAAAAATAAATTAAGCATTTTACCTGGCGGAGGTATTAATTCAGGGAATGTTTTGGAGTTTAAAGCAGCGGGATTTAAAGAAATTCATTGCTCTGCATCAACAATTGAATATATTGATGGTGTTGGAGCTATCTCCATGAATAGTGTTTCTTTTTTTGACGAAAATATTATAGTCCATTCCGACTTCAATAAAATAAAAAATATTGTTGATTTATGTTAGTCTAAAAACATGCTTCAACAAAGAATAAAATGAAAAATATAAAAATGTAAATAATAAATTATGAGTAATACGACATCACTTCAGGAAACTAAGAACTCGACATTAATACCAATACTAATCATAGCTGGATTATTTTTTATTTTTGGATTTGTTACTTGGATAAACGGGGCTTTGATTCCGTTTATGAAAACGATCAATGAACTTACTTCGGCGCAATCTTTATTAGTAGCTTCAGCTTCTTATATTTCTTTCGTGGTGATGGCATTGCCAGCTTCTTATATTCTATCTAAAATTGGATATAAAAAAGGGATGTCTTTAGGATTATTTGTTATGGGCGTTGGTGCTTTAGTATTCATTCCAGCCGCTGAGGCCAGAACGTATTGGATGTTTTTGACTGGTATTTTTATTCAAGGAGCAGGAATGACATTATTGCAAACAGCTTCTAATCCGTATATTACAATTTTGGGACCAATAGAAAGTGCTGCTAAGCGAATTTCTATTATGGGGATAGCCAATAAAGTAGCGGGTGCTTTAGGTTCTCTTATTTTTGGAGCATTATTGTTGTCTGGAATTGATGAAATTAAAGAAAAATTGGAGCTAGTAACTGCCCAAGAAAAAGCCGAATTATTAAACACAATGGCCGATAGTGTTGTGATGCCTTATGTGATTATGGCTTGCGTTTTATTTGTTTTAGGTTTGCTAATTAGAAAAGCGCCTCTACCGGATGTAGAAGCTGAACCAATTCAAGAAACAGAAGAGGGGGCAACAACTAAAACAAGCATCTTCCAATTTCCACATTTATGGTTAGGTGTTTTAACGCTTTTTATGTATGTTGGAGTAGAAGTGATTGCAGGTGATACGATTATAGCCTATGGAATTGCACTTGGAATTCCAGTTGCGGATGCTAAATTTTTTACCACATTTACTTTGTTAGCGATGGTAGCAACTTATGCTTTAGGAGCATTTCTAATTCCTAAATACATTTCGCAAACATTTGCTTTAAAAGCAAGTGCAATAATTGGAATTGTTTTGTCATTTTGTATTGTGTTTTCTTCCGGTTTTACATCTGTTTTGTTTGTTGCTGCTTTAGGTATGGCTAATGCGCTAGTATGGCCTGCTGTTTGGCCATTAACTTTGAAAGGATTGGGACAATTTACAAAGACAGCTTCAGCATTATTAATTATGGCAATTTCGGGAGGGGCAATTATACCTCCTTTGTACGGGAATTTAGTTGATGCAAATAAGGCAGATTATTTGTCTCAAGGTATGACAGATACAATGGCAACTGCAATGGCCTCAACTAAAGGTTATTGGATATTATTACCTTGTTATTTGGTTATTTTATATTATGCTGTTGCAGGACATAAACTAGGATTGAAGAAATAGTAAACAAATTTTAAAATATAAATTATAGTTTTTTATAGCTAATAATTTAATGTTTTACTTTATATCTTATGAAGCATTTAAAATCAAAATATTTTCCAATTATTTTGCTAATTTCAATGTGTTTTTCTTGTAGTTCTGTACTTAGAAAACCCAGTATTTTTAATTTGAAGTCTGAATATATCGCAAATCCAGCTGTATCGGCCAATAGTCACGCAGCAACACTTGTTGAATTTTTGCCAAATCAAATCATGGCGGCATGGTTTGGAGGTAGTTATGAAGGGGCTAAGGATGTAGCAATATATGTTTCGAAATTAAACGATGGGATTTGGTCCACTCCTCAAATTACCGTTAAACCTCCGGTTATTAAAGGAGATACTTTAGCGTGCTGGAATCCTGTTTTGTTTAAGAGTCACAAAACAAAAAAGTTATATCTTTTCTACAAAGTGGGTAAAAATCCTAGAGAATGGTTTGGTGCTATGATTACTTCTACAGACAATGGAACGACTTGGTCTTCTCCCAATTATTTACCAGAAGGATTTTTAGGCCCCATCAGAAATAAAGCAATTGAGGTAAGTCCTGGAATTATTTTATGTGGAAGCAGCACAGAGAGTGTGATCGACAATAAATGGAGAGCCCATATGGAAATCTATAACGAATTGACCGACACTTGGTCGAAAATTCAAATTCCAAATGATAAAGAATATGATATTATTCAGCCAACGATTTTAGTTCATTCAAAAGATAAAATACAATTGTTATTCAGGAGTAAGCATAATAAACTCATTACTAGTTGGTCTTACGACAAAGGTAAATCGTGGTCGAATGCAGAAATGATAAATGTAGTTAATTCTAATTCTGGTATTGACGCATTGCAATTGTCCTCTAAAGGATTTTTATTAGTTAATAATCCATTACCTCAAGGAAAAGACTGGTTTTATGGAAGAAATATTTTGGATGTAGAATATTCCAGTGATGGATTAAAATGGGAAAAACTAATTGATCTTGAAAATCAAACGGAAGGAGAATTTAGTTATCCTGCCATAATTCAAACCAAAAATGCTCAAATTCATATTGTATATACCCATAACAGGAAATACATTAATTATGTGAATTTCAAATTAAAAAAATAACTATTTACTGTTTAAAATTATAATTATCAATATAATAATGAAAAAATATTGTCTTGCTTTGGATTTAAAAAATGATCCCGACTTAATTCAAGAATACAAACAATTTCATCAAAATGTTTGGCCCGAAATCATTGAGAGTATTACCTCTTCTGGAATCAAAAATCTTGATATTTATTCTGTTCAGGACCGACTTTTTATGATTATTGAAGCAGAAGATTCTTTTTCATTTGAAGAAAAATCAAAATTGGATGCCAGCAATCCAAAAGTACAAGAATGGGAAGAGCTAATGTGGAAATTTCAAAAAGCCCTTCCAGGAGCTCAACCTGGTGAAAAATGGATGCTAATGGATAAAATTTTCGAGTTAAAATAATTTCTTCTTATTTATTAATTTTTAAACCTCGTATAAAAAATATGTTTATCATCATTAAAACGAAAAGAATGGAATGGAAATCAGTATTATTTATTACACTATTTTTTTGTTGTACAATTAATGCTCAAAATAAATGTTTGGAGAAAAGATTTTATAAGCACGACAAATATTTGTCCTCAGACAAATTGGAAGGACGCTTTCCAGGAACAAAAGGAAACAACGATGCAGCAGCATACATCAAGAAGTATTTTCAGAAGTATGATTTAAAAAGTTTCAATGGTAATTATTATCAGCCATTTAAAGTTTTTGTAAAAGAGGGGATTAATAAAATGCCTTCGGATAGTGTGCAAACACAAAATGTAATAGGTTATATTGAAGGATCGGATAGCCAACTCAAAAATGAGTTTATCGTTATTGGAGCACATTATGACCATTGGGGATGGGGCGGAATAGGCTCAAGTAGTAAAAAGAAAGATACAGTGGCGATTCATAATGGTGCTGATGATAATGCTTCTGGAGTATCGGCTTTATTATGTATTTTGGAGAAAGTTTCTAAATTGAAAGTGAAGCCAAAACGAAGTATTATTTTCGTCTCTTTTAGTGGAGAAGAAGAAGGATTATTGGGATCAAAATATTTTATTAATCATTTGGCTGTTCCTAAAGAAGCGGTAAAAGTTATGCTCAATATGGATATGGTGGGTCGATTAAATGCCGAAAAGCAACTTTATATGGGAGGTGCTGGAACATTTCCTGAGGGGGTTAGTTTAATGAAGAAACTTACTGAAAATAGTGGGTTAAATCCCGTTATACACGCTGGAGGAGTAGGTGGTTCGGATCATGTTTCTTTTTATAAATCGTCAATTTCAGCCGTTGGTTTTCATACAGGAGGTCATCCACAATATCACACACCGGAGGATGATATCGATTTAATCAACTTAGAAGGAGGAGCTCTAGTAACTAATTATATTTTTAATGCCTTAATTTCAATGGCCAATTATTCTCAAAATTTATATTTCATTAAGCAAGATTAGTAGCTGTTTTTGATTATTGTAGTTCTTAAATCTTTAAGAAAGTCAGAAAATGTTTAAATAGAGATTAATCAACAAAATTTCTTATTGAATATTTAGTTTTTTTTCTAACAATTTTTTTTAAAATGATTAGAAATAACAATCAAATTACATATATAGCTCAATAAATAACTATATTTTTGTGGAAATTAATAACCACAAATATAAAAAATAGTTGAATGAAAACAGTAGTAGTAACTGGAGCGGGTGGAATTTTATGTAGTACTTTAGCAAAAGCATTAGCTAAGCAAGGACATAAAATTGCCGTTTTAGATTTGAAAAAAGAAGCAGCGGATAAAGTTGCTGATGAAATTAATGCAGAAGGTGGAGTAGCCCTAGGATTTGCAGCCAATGTATTAGTGAAAGATTCTTTGGAAGAAGCTAGAAAAGAAATCAATGAAAAACTAGGAAGTTGTGACATCTTAATTAATGGTGCTGGAGGAAACCATCCATTAGGAACAACAACAAATCCATTTTTAGTTGAAGAAGATTTGAAAAATACAACAGAAGGTTTCAAAACTTTTTTTGACTTGGATTCAGAAGGAATTCAATTTGTTTTCAACTTAAACTTTATTGGAACTTTATTACCAACACAAATTTTTGCAAAAGATATGATTGGTAAAAAAGGATGCAGCATTTTGAATATTTCTTCGATGAATGCTTTTACTCCTTTAACAAAAATACCTGCTTACAGTGGTGCAAAAGCAGCGGTTTCTAACTTTACGCAATGGTTAGCAGTACATTTTTCTAAAGTTGGAATTCGTGTTAATGCAATCGCTCCAGGATTCTTTTTAACAGATCAAAATAGAACTTTATTGACAACTGCTGATGGAGAATTAACTGCAAGAGGAAATACAATTATAGGTCAAACTCCAATGGGTAGATTTGGTGAACCTGAAGATTTAGTAAGTTCAACTCTTTATTTATGTGATGATGCTTCTTCATTTGTAACAGGAGTTGTAATTCCTATTGACGGAGGTTTTAGCGCTTTTAGCGGAGTATAATTATAGAATAAATTTAAGAAGGTCGTCTAAAAAGGCGACCTTTTTTTTGGAGTTACGTATTTCAAATATTGATTTATACTATTCTATTAACAAATGGATTTCTTGTATTGCATGGGTGATAATCCAATTTGTTTTTTAAACATTCTCGAAAAATAATAAGGGTCTTCAAAGCCTACTTCTTTGCATATTTCTTTTATACTCAGGTTCGTAAAATAGAGATATTCACAAGCTTTCTGAATTTTTAATCGTATAAAATATAAAATAGGTGAATAGCCCGTTTTTTTCTTAAAAAGTTCTGAATACCTCGAAACCGAATAGCAAGCCTGATTAGCTAGTTTTTCAATTGTCATAGTTTGATTTAAGTTGGTCTTCATAAAGCTTATAGACAAACTTATATTATCCGTAACCAAATTTTCTAATACATTAGAGTATGATATTGAGCTTAAAAAATTAATGAGCTTGAAATGTAGTATTTCAATTCTTTCTTCTGTCAATTCATTTTCTAAAACGGTTATTATTTCTTTCAATACACTCAGTTTACTTTCGTCATAGGCAATTGCAACAGCGTTTTCTTTGTTTTGTGAAAATCGCTCATAAAAAGTAGAAGCATATATTCCTGAAAAATGGATCCAATAGATGCTCCAAGGATTATTTGCTGAACTACCATATTTATGGGGAGTATTTTTAGGAATTATAAAAGCAGTGTTTGGAGTTAATTTTATCGTTTTTTTATTTATGATAATCCAGCCTTCTCCCTTTATACAGTATAGGAAAATATATTCTGCAATTCCGTTTTTTCTAGAGCGGTTATGATGTTCTGCATTTGGGAAATATCCTATTGCATCAGTAAAAAGATTTTGATAAAATGGATGATTTGTTATTTTCTTTTGCTCTTCAGAAGATAAGACAGCCATGGTTTGTCCTAAAAAGCCCTCTTTTATTTTTCGATTCGGCAGATTGTTCATTCTAAAGCTATTATTGTATTTAAAAATGTAATAGTGTCGTAAGATAGTCTATTTTATTCAATAAATCATCCATTTCTCATTTAGAAGGGAAATGTATTTTTGTTAGTGTATAAATTTTTTTTAAAAACAATTCTATGACCAGTAACATGCATGTAATTAATAAATCTTATTTGTTTGCTATTTCGATGGTTTCCGCTATGGGTGGTTTACTTTTTGGATACGACTGGGTGGTAATAGGAGGAGCAAAACCATTTTATGAACGCTTTTTTGATATCACTACATCGGCTAATTTACAAGCTTGGGCTATGAGTTCGGCATTGATAGGTTGTATTCTTGGTGCAGTTGTATCGGGAGTAATAAGTGATAAATTTGGCCGTAAGTGGCCATTGCTTCTGTCTGCATTTTTGTTCACTGTTGCTTCATTGGGTACAGGTTTAGCTTCTTCATATTTGATATTTGTTATATTTAGAATACTAGGGGGAGTAGGAATTGGCTTGGCATCAGCACTTTCGCCTATGTATATAGCCGAAGTAGCTCCATCTCACCTTAGGGGGCGTTTTGTTTCTCTAAATCAAATGACCATCGTTGTGGGTATACTCGCCGCTCAAATAATTAATTTGCTAATTGCTGATAAAGTTCCTGACGGAGTAACTGATGTTTTTATTCGTGAATCATGGAACGGACAAACAGGATGGCGATGGATGTTTTATGCTTGTGCAATACCCTCGGCAATTTTTTTCCTGTTGGTTTTTACACTTCCCGAAAGTCCACGTTGGCTGATTAAAGCTGGTCAACCTGAAAAAGCGTTACCAACTTTAAGTAAAATAGGAGGAGAGTGCTATGCTCAAGAAGAAATGAAAAATATTAAAGCAACTTTGAATGATGTTACAGAGAAAGTTGATTTTAAGTTATTAATTCATTCGAAATATCGAAAAGTATTGATTATTGGAGTAGTATTGGCTGTTTTTCAACAATGGTGTGGTATTAATACCATTTTTAATTATGCTGATGAAATATTTACTGCTGCCGGATATGGAGTGAGTGATACTCTTTTTAATATTGTGATTACCGGAAGTGTCAATTTAATTTTTACACTTATTGCTATGTTCACTGTTGATAAATGGGGAAGAAAAAAACTGATGGTATTTGGGGCAATCGGTCTCGCAATTGTTTATATTTTTATTGGTAGTGCTTTTTATTTCGAATTAAAAGGTATTGCTGTTTTATCATTAGTTGTTTCTGGCATAGGGATATATGCAATGTCTTTAGCTCCCATTACATGGGTTATTCTTTCAGAGATTTTTCCAAATCAAATTAGAGGTGCAGCAATGGCATTGGCCACATTTGTTTTATGGATAGCCTGTTTTATACTTACATACACTTTTCCAATATTGAATAAGGGACTTGGCGCTGCAGGTACTTTTTGGGTCTATGCTTTGGTCTGTTTGTTCGGTTTCTTTTTTATTCGTAAGAATCTACCAGAAACTAAAGGGAAAAGTTTGGAGGAAATTGAAAGTGAATTGGTTAAATAATTCGTCAAGTAAAATATAATTTTAAAAGTATAGTAATGAGTGTTAAAGCTTGGCAAGAAGAGGTAATCATTCCTACATACGAAATAGGAAAAGCCGAAAAAAATCCAATATTTCTTGAAAAACGAGTATATCAAGGGAGTAGTGGTGTGGTGTATCCTTATCCCGTAGTGGAGAAAATAGCCGATGAAAAAAAAGATAAAAGCTATAAGGCGGTGTATTTAGAAAATGAATATATCAAAGTAATGATTTTGCCAGAGTTAGGTGGTCGTGTGCAAATGGCATATGACAAAATCAAACAACGCCATTTTATTTATTACAATCAGGTGATCAAGCCAGCTTTAGTAGGACTTACAGGGCCTTGGATTTCGGGCGGAATCGAGTTCAACTGGCCGCAACATCACCGTCCGAGTACTTTTTTACCCGTAGATCATACAATTGAAAACAATGCCGATGGAAGTATTACCGTTTGGGTAAGCGAAAACGAGAAAATGTTCCACCAAAAAGGCATGGCAGGTTTTACTTTGCATCCCGGAAAAGCATATTTGGAAATTAAAGGTAAATTATACAATCCAACTCCAGTTCCACAAACCTTTCTATGGTGGGCAAATCCAGCAGTGGCTGTGAACGAACATTATCAATCTGTTTTTCCACCGGATGTACATGCTGTTTTTGACCATGGAAAACGTGATGTTTCAACATTCCCAATTGCAACAGGAACTTATTATAAAATAGATTATTCGGCAGGAGTTGATATTTCGAATTATAAAAATATACCTGTTCCAACTTCCTACATGGCTATCAATTCGGATTTTAATTTTGTGGGTGGATATGAGAATGATACACAAGCTGGTGTACTTCACGTAGCCAATCATCATATTTCACCAGGAAAAAAACAATGGACTTGGGGTAATGGAGATTTTGGAAAAGCATGGGACAGAAATCTAACCGATGAGGATGGACCTTATATTGAATTGATGGCGGGGGTTTATACTGACAATCAGCCCGATTTTAGTTGGATGCAACCTTATGAAGAAAAAACATTTACCCAATATTTTTTACCGTATCGTGAACTGGGAGTAGTCAAAAATGCCTCTCAGGATTTGCTTTTAAATTTAGATAAAATAGACGACAAAGCTATCGTGAAAGTTTTTGCTACATCACTACAGAAAAATGCAAAGGTAGTACTTGAAGGATTTTTTGAAGAAATTGTAGACTTATCACCGGAAAAAGTATTTGAAAAAGAAATTGCTATTGGAGATGCAGCTATCATCGATTTAAAATTAACGGTGTATGCTGAAAACGGAAGAGAATTGTTACGTATTAAAGCAGAGGAACAAGAAGCAAAGGAAACTCCTGAAGCGGCAAAACCAGCGCTCTCCCCAGAAGAAACCCCAAGCTGTGAGCAATTGTATCTTACAGGATTGCATTTAGAACAATACCGTCATGCTACTTATGTCGCTACGGATTATTATCAGGAAGCTTTGAAAAGAGACCCTTCGGATGTTCGAAATAATAATGCTATGGGGCTTTGGTTGCTACGACGTGGGAAATTTGCCGAATCAGAAAAATATTTCCAAGCGGCCATTGATACCCAATTACAGCGAAATCCAAATCCGTATGATGGAGAACCGCGCTATAACCTGGGACTAGCTTTGCAATATCAAGGAAAAA
The DNA here is from genome assembly GCF_042656445.1 of Flavobacterium sp. GCM10022190. Lineage (NCBI taxonomy): Bacteria > Pseudomonadati > Bacteroidota > Flavobacteriia > Flavobacteriales > Flavobacteriaceae > Flavobacterium > Flavobacterium sp. GCM10022190. The sequence goes on along the minus strand of NZ_JBHSOQ010000003.1, from coordinate 181,767 downwards.
ATAAAGAAGCCTATGCAGCTTTTTATAAGTCTTGTTGGAATGCAGCTATGCAGGATGCAGGTTATTTTGGCTGTGCGCAGATTTCTTCGGTTCAAGAAAATTGGATGGATGCTCTGTATGAAATTAATAATTCTTTAATTCGTAATTGGCACAATCACAAGGCACGAACTTTAAAAACAGCTATTTTAAGAAAGATAGGAAGAGATAAAGAAGCTTTAGCATTGATTGAAGATTCTTTGAAAATTGACTTATTCAATTTTGGATGTCGTTTTGAAGAATATCTTATTTCAAATTCGGCTACTACATTGGAAGAAATGAATCGATTGATGCGTGGTGAAATTCATAATTATGAAGTGGTAGCACTGGATTATATCGCAGCAGGAATGTACGATGAAGCTGTTTTGTTGTTGGAACAAGGAGTTAAAGTATGTCAAACAACACCAATGACCTTTTACTATATGGGTTGGGCGTTACAATTAGCAAATAAAGAGGCTAAAACGGCATTCGAAAAAGCAGCATATCATGCACCAGAATATTGTTTTCCTAATTGTCTCGAAGCCATTTTAGCATTGGAAACAGCACAAAAAGTAAATCCAACAGATTCTAAAGCACCTTATTATTTAGGCAACTTGTGGTATGATAAACGCCAATATCCGGAAGCTATTGCCAATTGGGAAAAATCGGTTGCAATAGACGGCACATTCCCTACGGTGTTGAGAAACCTTTCTTTGGCCTATTTTAATAAATTACAACAGCAACAAAAAGCCCTTCAATATCTGGAAAAAGCATTTTCTTTGGATACAAGTGATTCACGTATTCTGATGGAGTTGGATCAATTGTACAAGCGTCTTTGCAAACCACATTCTGAGCGATTAGCCTTTTTGGAAAAATATTACAGTTTGGTGGAGCAACGTGATGATGTATATTTGGAATACGTTACTTTGTGTAACCAATTAGGGGATTATGCCAAAGCGATTTCATTAATTGATAATCGTATTTTCCATCCTTGGGAAGGTGGTGAAGGAAAAGTTCCAGCACAATACCAGTTGGCAAGAGTTAAATTAGCAAAACAACATTTGGTTAAAAATGAATACAATGAAGCTATTCAATTATTGAATGAATGTTTGGAGTATCCACACAATCTAGGAGAAGGAAAATTATATGGTGCTCAGGAAAATGATTTTTACTATTGGTTAGGTTGTGCTTATGAAGGTTTGGCACAACTTGATGAAGCTAAAAAATATTGGGAGTTAGCAAAGGATGGAAATACAGAACCAGCTGCAGCTATTTTTTACAACGACCAAAAGCCAGATAAAATATTTTATCAAGGAATGGCACTTTTGAAATTAGGATTAACGGAAGAAGCAAATTCAAGATTTAACAAATTAATTGCTTTTGGAGAGAAACATCTGGATGCAATCATCAAATTGGATTATTTTGCCGTATCATTACCTGATTTATTGATCTGGGAGGATGATTTAACTTTCCGAAATAAAATTCATTGCCATTATATGCTAGGGCTGGGGTATTTAGGTTTGTATGAATTTAATTTAGCAGAGTATCATTTGCGAGAAGCTCAAAAAAAGGACAGTAATCATCAAGGAGTACAGTATCATTTAACATTGATATCGATGTTGTTGAAATTTTTTTTGGTGTAAAATTTAGTTTAATTTAAAATGTTTAAGTAGTTGAAAAACATCAAAGTATATTTAGTTTTATTGTTTTTTAGTTCGTTCAAATTCATCGCTCAAAATCAATATTCTATTGATATTACAAAAGTGAATACCGAAGTGCAACGTGGCCATCTTGATTTGGGAGGAAGTAGTACTAAAGGTGATAAAATAGAGGTAAACAGTTTTTATCTAGAACGAAATGGAAAACCGTTTATTCCAGTTATTGGTGAGTTTCATTTTAGTCGTTATCCGCATCAATATTGGGATGAAGAATTAAAAAAAATGAAAGCCGGTGGGATTACCGTTGTAGCAACTTATGTTTTTTGGAACATGCACGAATTTAAAGAAGGTAAATTCGATTGGTCTGGCGACTTAAATGTTCGACGTTTTACGGAATTGTGTGCCAAAAATGGATTAGAAGTCATTATGCGAATTGGCCCATTTGCTCATGGCGAAATACGTAATGGCGGTTTGCCGGATTGGTTGTATGGTCGTCCTATTGATGTAAGAAGCAATGATCAGGTTTATTTGTTTTATACCAACCGATTGTATCAGAAAATAGGAAAACAGTTAAAAGGACTTATGTTTAAAGACGGAGGTCCTGTTATTGGTGTACAATTAGAAAATGAATACCAGCATTCTACAGCACCTTGGGGATTTACTTATCAGGATGCACCAAAAGAACGTACAGTTGCAGGACGTGATAAAAAAATTATTCAGGATGGAGTAGGAATCAATACCATGGGGAACGAGTTTGCCGATGTAGGTCGTGACCATATGATAACATTAAAAAAACTCGCTTTAGATGCGGGTTTAATAGCACCTATTTATACGGCTACAGGCTGGGGTTATGCTACTATTGTCGAAAAAGGGACTATTCCAGTTATGGCGGGTTATGCTTTTCCGTTCTGGACAGCTGGAAACAGTCCATCACCATTTTATTTGTTTAAAAATATACATCAAAAGCCCGATTATTCTCCAGTGAGTTATGATGTAAATTTATATCCATCGTTGGCAGCCGAATTAGGAACGGGAATGGCAGTTACTTATTCACGTCGTCCGCGTGTTCCGGGCGAAAGTTTTCTCCCTATGATGGTTCGAACCGTAGGAAGCGGAACTAATGGATTGGGATTTTATATGTATCACGGAGGAACTACGCCTTCAATTGGTAATTATTTTTTTACTGAAGGTGCGGGACTTCATAATAAATCCTATGATTATCAAGCGCCAATAGGCGAATTCGGCAATGTGAGTAGTGGCTATTATCCTTTAAAACTGATGAATTATTTTTTGAAAAGTTATGGTCATGATCTAGCACCGCTGTATCCAATATTGCCGTTAACTAATGATAGCATAAAAGCGACTAATACAACAACTTTACGTTATGCTGTAAGAGGAGATGGCGATAAAGGCTATTTGTTTATGCAAAATTTTCAGGATCATTTAGAAACTAAAGATTTATCAAATTTAAAAATCGATATAACTACTAAAACCGGGAAAATCCAATTTCCACAAACAGGAACTTTTACGCTCAAAGCAGGCAGTTCAGCAATATTTCCTTTTAATGTAAATTATGATGGGGTATCGATTCAAATGGCAACCGTTCAGCCATTTTGCAGTTTTACGAACAATAATAAAAAATACCATGTTATGGTTTCAGTAGATGGTATTGTTCCTGAAATAGTACTTAAAGGGAAAATGAAGGTGAACGGAATTAAAACAATAATAAAGCAGGGTAATACTGTCGTAATATGTAAGGCTGAAAAAATCAATGCATTCGAAATAAATGGTGTTTCATTTTTAGTTTTACCAGATATTGAATCTAAAAAAGCGTTTCTGATTGGTCAAACTAATAATCAAAAGTTGGTGATAAGCAATGCATTAGTTTTAGAAAATGATAATAAAATCGAATTGGTGAGTAATAATCAGGAGAAAATCGATTTTACGCTTTATCCTGCAATTGGTAATTTGACCTCAATAGATGGAAAAGTAACTAAAAGTAAATCGCTAATTAATAACAGTAATTCTTGGCAAATTAATGTACCAAAAATAGATGTAGGAATTAAATTGATTCAGGCAGACAACAGTCATTTTGTGCTTAAGGCGGGTAGTCTTGATTTATCTAAAGTAAATGATGTTTTTATCACTTTTGATTATCGTGGCGATCGCGGCATTTGTATGATGAATGGCGAGTTACAAACGGATGATCTATATACCAGTAAGCCTTGGATCATAGGTTTGAAAAGATATCAAGAAGCTTTACAAAATTCAGATATGTATTTTCATTTTATTCCAATGCTTAAAGAGGCACCTTATTTGAGTTATTTAGATAAAAATGTAGTCCCAGATTTTAGCCATCAAAAAAGTTTTCTGGAAGTAAAGCAACCACAAATTTCAGTGGAATATAAAGTGAGTGTGGAATTAAAATAAATTTAGTTTTTGTCTCAATTTCAGGCAAAGAGTTTAAAAAATAAAAGTGTAAATGATGAAAAAATATTTTCAGTTTAGTCTAATATTATTTTTAATAGGTAGTTTGAGTAATTATGCTCAGATAAAGGAGATTAGTCTAAAAGGGGATTGGCATTTTGAAATTGACCGAAATGATGAAGGGATTAATCAAAAATGGTACAATCGTAATCTGAGGGATAAGATTCATTTGCCAGGTTCTATGGCTGAATTTTTAAAAGGTGATGAAATTACTTTAAAGACAAAATGGACAGGTTCTATTTATGATAGTTCATTTTATTTCAGACCCAGTTTAAAAAAATACCGCGAACCTGGGAATATCCATATTCCTTTTTGGTTAACACCTGCTAGACATTATGTAGGTGCGGCTTGGTACCAAAAAGAAGTTACTATTCCTGAAAACTGGAAAGGAAAGCGTATTGTGTTACATTTAGAAAGACCACATATTGAAACCAGAGTTTGGGTGAATGATAAAGAAGTAGGATTGCAAAATTCTTTGGTTGCAGCACATGACTACGATTTAACCAATTTTTTAATACCTGGAAAACAGCGCATCAGTATTCGTATTGATAATAGTTTGAAGAAAATAAATGTCGGGCCTGATTCCCATAGTGTGACCGACCATACGCAAGGAAATTGGAACGGAATTATTGGAGATCTTGCTTTGCAAAGTTTTGAACCTATTTACTTTGATAATATTCAGGTGTATCCAGATGTCAAAAACAAAAAAGCAATCGTTAAAATTGCAATTAATAATACTGGTTCAAAAAATTATAAAGGAACAATTTCTCTTTTTGCTAAAAGTTTTAACAGTATTGTTTCTGATGCTACAAAGGAGATTACGACTAAAATTTCAGTTAGTAAAAATTCGAAAAATGAGCTTTCAGTCGAATTAGTATTTGGAGATGGAATGTTAACATGGGATGAGTTTCAACCTGCTTTATATAATTTGGAAGTAAAACTAATATCGAATACCCTAAAAGTAAATAAAACTGTTTCTTTCGGGATGCGTGAATTTACTATTCAAGGTAATCGTTTCTTAATCAATGGAACACCAGTCGTTCTTAGAGGGACTGTTCATAACTGTGAATTTCCTTTAACGGGTTATCCTGCAACAACGGTTGAGGCATGGGAAACAATATTCAAAAAAATCAAATCCTACGGATTGAATCATGTACGTTTTCATTCTTGGTGTCCACCAGAAGCTGCCTTTATTGCTGCTGATAAGGTGGGATTGTACATGCAGCCTGAGGCCCCAAGCTGGCCAAATCACGGAGTTAAAATTGGTTTAGGACAGCCAGTAGATCAATTTATTTATGAGGAGACGGAAAGAATGGCTAAACAATATGGGAATTATGCTTCGTTTACGATGTTATCCGCGGGGAATGAACCGGCAGGAAATCAGGTGAAATATTTGAATGAATTTGTTGATTATTGGAAGCCAAAAGACAATAGAAGGGTCTATACCGGAATGTCGGTAGGAGGTAGTTGGCCTGTAGTTCCAAATGCTGAATATCTGGTTCGAGGAGGTGTTAGAGGCCTAAAATGGGATAAGACTTTAGAAACGGTTTCTGATTTTGGTAACGAGATCGAGAAGTTTAAAGTCCCTTTTGTGGCGCATGAAATCGGACAATATTGTGTGTTTCCAAATTTTGCCGAAATAGAAAAATACACAGGCGTATACCGCGCTAAAAATTTCGAAATGTTTCGTCAAGATTTAGCTGATCATCATATGGGGGATCAGGCAAAGGACTTTTTGGATGCTTCGGGGAAATTACAGGTTTTATGCTATAAAAACGAGATTGAAAAAATACTAAGAACTCCTAATTATGGTGGTTTCCAAATGTTAGGTTTACAGGATTTTCCAGGTCAGGGAACGGCTTTAGTGGGTGTTTTAGATGCATTCTTTCAGGAAAAAGGATATGTAACAGCAAAAGATTTTTCTCGTTTTTGTAATTCGACTGTGCCTTTGGCCAAAATAGAAAAGTTTGTGTACACTAATGATGAGGAGTTTCAAGCCGAAATCACTCTTTTTCATTCTGGAAGAGCAGCATTAAAAGACGCTATCTTAAGTTGGACAATTAGAAATGAAAAAGATGAGGTACTAGCTTCTGGAAATTTTGATGCCAAGACCTATGAAAACGGAAACGGACTTCCAGTTGGAAACTTAAGTTTTGCATTAAATCAAATTAATGAACCTACAAAATTGAAATTAGAGGTAAAAGTTAAGGATGCTGATTTTGCTAATGATTGGGATTTTTGGGTGTATCCTAATCAAAAACCAGCAATTACCTCTGACGTATATTACACCACGCAATTAGACGACAAAGCAAAAGCTATTTTGAACAAAGGAGGAAAAGTGTTTTTAAATGCTTCTGGTAAAGTAATTAAAGGAAAAGAAGTGGTAATGCATTTCCTTCCTGTTTTTTGGAATACTTCTTGGTTTAAAATGCGTCCGCCTCATGTAACCGGAATGTTGATTCAGGATAAAAGCGCTGCTTTCAATAATTTCCCGACTTCTTATTACAGTGATTTGCAATGGTGGGATATTCAAAATCGTGCTCAAGTGATGAACTTAGAAGATTTTCCGGTAGATTTCCATCCCTTGATTCAACCTATTGATACTTGGTTTATGAACCGAAGATTGGCCTTGGTTTATGAAGCTAATGTTGGTAAAGGAAAAATAATTGTTTCCAGTGCCGATTTAGGTCCGGAAGTACAAAATAAACCAGCATCGCAACAGTTGTATTACTCGCTTTTGAAATACATGAATTCTGCTGATTTTAACCCAAAAAGCAGTTTGTCTTTAGAAGTTATTCAGGATGTTTTTGTAAGTCCATCAAAAGAAATCTTCAAAACCTATACTAAAGATAGCCCAGACGAATTGAAGCCTAATTCTAATCATAATAAGGTGAAATAGGGTGGTAAATAAAGGAAACTAAAAACAATTATACTTTTTAAAGATTAGAAATGATTTCTTCAAAATCATCCTTAATAAATTCCCAATATTTACCTTTTAAACAAATTGGATTTAAATCTTCATCGGCTTGATTAAAAGAAGTAAAATTTTGAATAATTAAATCTTTATCATGTGTATAAGGATACCTTTGTTCATGTAATGCTATCATTTGGTTAATACTATATTTATCCAGTAAATCGTGTAAATCCCAAAAATCCTTTTTTCTGCCGCCTCTTTGGATAACATCTACTTTCATAGCAATTATTTCTTCAATCGTCGCCATTTTAATTCCATCTTCTTCTAGATAGGGTTGGATAAATGTATCTGTATAAAACACATCTAATTTTATGGTGTTTTCTTTATTTTCTCCTATGAAATAAGATTTTCCAATAGCGGGAATAGTATTTAAATAATCTACATATGGAAATTTTTCTTTCAAATAGCTTTCAATTGAAATAAAGTCTAATGTCCCGTATTCTGAATCACTAAATAAATCAATATCAATAGATTCTCTATGACCGATTTGTAAACTCAAAGCTGTACCGCCAACAAGTCTAAAATTATTGAATGTTTCGGACTTCATTAATTTTAGTAAGCTGGTTTTTAGTAAGTCATTGATAGTGTTATAATATAGCATTATGAGTTTGCTTTATTTTTGTAGATAGTATAAGGACTTCTTTCGGTACTATTAAGTGCTGTTCTAATTTTAGAAAAACCATAAAAATTTTCTAGCTCTTTTTTTTCAGCTTCATTTCCTCTTTCATAAACACGCTGGATAATCGCTTTATATTGCATGTTCCAATCAATTTTAGAAATATCGGTGTCCCAAAATAAAGATTTTCTAAAAAGATTTAAGTCTGGAGTATTTTGTTTTGTTTTACTTTTTTCTTCCTTAATATCAAAATAGGTTTGTAGCAGAGCAAGAGATCCTTCTTCTATGTTTAGTTTTTCTTCAATTTTTAAAGCCAGCGCTATATTGAGTTTTCTTCTGCCTTTTGTTATTGCATTAATTGTTTGCGGATGTTCACCTATAGAAAGAGCAAAAGGGCGTTGTGAAATCGCTTTTTTCTTAAGTAAGCGTTCTAGTATTATTCCAGGGTGGATCCCTTTGTATTTTTCTATTAAAGCATTCATAATACAAATATAAACAATTTTGTTTACATTAAACATGTTTTTGGTCGTACCTAAATAACTTTTGCAATACAAATTATAAATCCTTTTTCTTCTTAGCATTGTTTATTTGCTTAAAAGCGTAAGGAAATAATAATATTATGAGCCTTTTCTATAGAGAAACAAAATTGTTGCTTATTATGGCAATAGTGACAAATTTAAAGCAAACTCAAAATTGTGAAATTTGATTAAAATAAGAATTATAAGTCCTAACCTCTAACTTCTAACCTCAAATTACTTCCCAATACAGAAATTAGCATCCCTTGTTTACTGGGCTTATCCACATTTTGAGGTACAATATAGGTACAAATCTTAACAGAATAAGACAAAATAACAACAAAAAAAACTGAATTTACTTAATGTTTTTAGTGCTTAGTTTGAGTTTGTAAATATTTTAAAGAACACATATCCAATGGTTAGTACAAAAATATATCATTTTAATTTAATATGGATTAATATGGAATAAATAGATTTCAATTGTAGTGGAAGAGAATACAATCGAACAACTTATATCTATTTTAAATTTCTTAAATAGCTTGGTTTTGGTTTGTAAAACATTGTTTGTTGGTTGTTTATACTTGTTTTTTTGGGTTGTATTAGAGGATAATTTTTTACTAGGTTATGTTTAGGTAGTTTTAAAAAAATAAACTAAAATATAAAAAAACACGAAGTAAAAACAATGAAAAAGAGTTCAACTATCAAACTCTTTTAAAAAGCAGTGAAATCATAAAAATTTTGGACATGATTATTTAGTAAATAAAGGGATTTTTTTATGGATTCTAAGATACAAATAACAACCTATTTTCAGTATGATTTAAAAAACTGGATTTTTTTTATTATAATTCTGAAATATACAGATCAAAAATAAGTTTGCTATTGGTTTGTTTATTGCAGGAGTAAAAATATAGAAAAATCATATTTCTAAATAAATTTATTATTTCAATGATTATTTGAACAGAAGAATATTTGTATCGAAGTGATTATAAGTTTCAAATATTATTTTTTTAAATAATAAAAATTATTTTGTTGCTCATTATATTTTACTTTCTATTATTACATCTTATTCAAATTTTGGAAAACTAAATTATGATATCATAATGAACTAATTTATTAGAGTGATAAGTTGGGGATGAATTAGCTTTTGAGAATTAAATTATATGTAATCACTATGTTCTGTCATTTTTAAGGTGTTAAATTTATATATAAATTGAAAATTTTTTGAATTCATTTTAATAAGTATTTTATACTATCATTTTTTGTTTCATCAAAAAAATGTTTTTTTAAGAATTAGCTAAAGTCGTTGAAAATGATGGTAATCCAGCAAAACCATTAATCGAAAATATTAATAATACCCCAAAAATAAGCCTCAAGGAATGGTTTTGAGACCTGGCGAGGAATCCTCTATTAGGTATAAAGCGAATTGGAATACTTATGTCGTATTATAACGAGTAGCTCAAGACGCTTTACCTATTATTTATCAAGTATATATAGATAGATTTTGACTGAATGCTACTGCAGTCACTAATGATGAATTTCAAAAATTTGTTGATGTAACAGGCTACAGAACTCTGGCATAAATTAAACCTATAGTGTAGAATTTCCTACTATAATCAAAGTTGGTTTTACTTGAATTTCTCATTATTCCAATTAAATTCCTATGAGTTTTAAAATTTGACTTAAAATGTTTTAGAATAATGAATAATTTATAGTTTTAGTTCTGAATTTTATAGTCAACTTCGTAATTAAGTTAGGAGCGGTTATAATTCCTAAATACCATGACAACTAAAATTGTCATAAAGTTAAAAGTAAAAAAAAGCGAAAGAAATTAGCTATTTTTTGTTTTTAGTGATTTTTTTCTAACGCTCATTAAGCCTTGTATTTATTGGTTTGTGCTCGAGAACATATAAATGTGTTCGAGAACATTTAAGTTTTTTTCTTGTTCTTATAAAAAGGTTTTCATAATATTGTATAGCTTAAGCCTTGATAATTAATCTGATCTGCATTTTGATTTGAATAAATTTTTTTGTTCTCTAATTATTAGATTATAAAAATGATAAAATGGTTTGTACAACATTTTGGAACTCGAATTTAGATGTTGAAAAGATTTGAAACATTCACAAAAAAATAACCAAAAATCACAAAAATGAAAATTTCTCATCTCACAATTTGTTTGTTTTTGATATCAACTTTTGTTAAAGCACAACTTACTATTGATAAAGTCGGCTATAATTGGTCGAGAATTGAAAACGGAACTCCAGTTATTACTGTTAAAAATGACACCGATAATGGAGACGGTCTTAATGATGGTGCAATTCTTATAAAAGGGACTGCAAACACACCAGAGTTACAAGGAATACAATATTCTTTATCGGGAAGTCCGCATAATAGGGAAAGGATTAGTCTTGAAGCGAAATATTACCAAAATGCTGCTTCTTATGTGAAATTTAAGATGCAGGTTTATGATCTAACGAAGAATCTTGTTTTGGCTGAGACAGATGTAATAACCACCTCTACCGGGGCAGTAGGTACAACTACTCTGGACTATAAGTTTACGGATTCCAGTTTAGGTGATAAAATTGTTGTACGATTTGTAAGAGCTGATGATTTAAATAGTGTACGTGTGTTAGCTTTAGATTATTTAAAAATAAATGAACATTTTATTGAACTTATTAAAAAGCATAAATAATGAAAAATAGAATTACTCTTTTAATAATTTGCTTGTTTTTATATTCAGGCATTATGCGAAGCCAAATTACAATTGACACTGCTCATTTTAATTGGTCTAAAATAGAAGATGCTACTCCTGTAACTGTTGTTAATACAGATGCGGATAATGGCGATGGTCTTAACGATGGGGCAATACTACTTAAAAGCTCAGCAAATACACCGGCATTACAAGGGATTCAATTTCAACTTGGTGGGAGTCCTGCTGGCGGTGAACAAATTAATCTTGAGGTAAATTATTATCAGATAGGTAGTTCATATTTGAAATTTAAAATACAGGTTTATAATGTAACTGATAGTGTTGTTTTAGCAGAATCAGCAGCAATTACTACCACTACAGGAGGTATTGGAACAGTTCCATTATCTTATGCGTTTACAGCATCAAGTGTTGGTGACCAAATAATAATTCGATTTGTTCGTGCAGATGATTTAAATCCTGTTCGTCAGGCTGGTATAGACTATTTAAAAGTAAATGGACAATTTATTAGTATGCAGGCACCTCAGGTTAACTTTGATGTAAGTGATTTTGCCTGGTCAAAAATTGAAAACACAACACCTGTTTCAACCGTTAAAACTGATGCAGATAATGGAGATGGTCTTAATGATGGCGCTGTACTGATTAAAGGAACTGCTAATACCCCTGCTTTACAGGGAACTCAATATTTGTTAACAGGAAGTCCTTTTGCAAACGGCCAAATTACAATTGAGACTAAATATTGGCAAACTGCAGTTTCCTACTGTAAATTTAAAATGCAAGTTTATAATGTAACTGATGATGTTATTTTAGCTGAAACCGCAGCTGTTACCACTTCGTCAACTAGTGTGGGAACGCTTACATTAAATTATATTTTCACGGCATCAAGTGATGGAGATCAAATTATGATACGATTTGTTCGTGCCGATGACTTGAATCCGGTACGTCAGGCAGGTTTGGATTATGTAAAAGTGAATGGGCAATTTGTAAATATGTTGCCAGTTTGTAAGCCTGTTTTCAATTTCGATTTACCACTTACTACCGCAACTAATTCAGAAATAAATGATTTAGCAGCTATCCGTGCGAGTTTATCTAATCAGATTTTAGGAACTTCTGCTCCAACGACCACTCAGTTAAATACTGCAATTAGTGATTATAATGCGTTGAATATTATGGTTTCAGGAAGTACTATAACTGGGAACGCTGTAACAACTGCTACTCAGATTGCTTTCTTGAAAATATTTGCCAGATACTTAAAGTTCAATCCAAACGATACTAATATTAGTGATAAGGCGGTTAAAGCAGTTTGGTATATAGCGAGTTTGTTTTGTAATAACGGAACAAGTGCTTATTCCGCTCTTGATTTTTATGATTTTCCTACATTTGCTCGTTCGGCTATTTTCATAAACAGTTACCTTCCGGATAATGTAAAAGCTTTGTTTGGAAATGCACTTTCGATAGAGACCGATTCGTTCAAATACTTATTTGATACTAGTTATGATTTTAGTACTACGCAAACTAATGGTGCTATTTCAACTGATATCATGTACTTGGATATTGATGTTTTGTTTGCTTATGCCGATTGGTTCAAAACTAATGATGAAAAAATACGTTATTTAAAAACGGTTAAAAGATTTTTAGATCGTTTTCTAATATATACTTATGGTCAGGAAGATGGTTTGAAAAAAGATGGTTTATCTTATCATCATGGGGTTGGTTATGACGGTTATATGTATGCTTTTAATACAGTTTCTGTTGCATTGAAATCCTTAGAAGGAACCAGTTTTCAAATCGATACACCATCTTATTTGAGATTCAGAGATGCAGTTTATGCGCAAACCATGTATTCTAATGATGCAGGAGTTAAACCTTTTGCCATGGCAGGAAGAAATCCGCAAATAAAAACTACTACTTTGTCATCACAAACATTATCAAATGTGGCGATATCTGGAGGTAAAATTTTAGGATTAAGTGGCGCAGATCCAATTTTGGCAGGAATTTACAATAGAAAGTATGGGGTTAACAGTCAGTTCAACAATAGTACGATTACTCCATTTGAAGAAGGTTATATTCAGTTTAACTATGCTAATTTAGGTGTGTATCGAAAAAATAACTGGGTCGCTTCAATGAAAGGACAGTCAGATGTATTGTGGGGTTCTGAAATTTATGCAGGTCAAAATAGATTTGGAAGGTATCAAAGTTATGGAGCTTTAGAAATTATTTATCCGGGGAATAGTACAACCGGAAATGGATATAGTGACATTGGATGGAACTGGAATTACAATCCGGGTACAACTACTATTGTATTGCCTTGGGCTAAATTACATGCCGAAAGAGAACGTGTAGACGAATATAATACCTATGGTTTTGCTGGTTCATTAGCACTAAATCAGTCAAATAAAGAAGTTTTGTCTAATACTATTGGACAATCAGGTTTGTTTGCTATGAAATTTAAAGAGCGTAACAATTTAGGATTTGGAACTTCATATGGTTCTAATACTCATAATGCTACATTTGAGTTTACCAAAACCTATTTTGCAATTGATAATTATATTATTTGTTTGGCAAATGGTATTAAGAATAACGACGATGTAAATCCTACTGTAACTACATTGTTCCAAAGACTCAATAATAATTCAGCCGATGTTTTTGTAAATGGTGAAGTAAAAACCAATCAAAGTACTGAATCATTTGGAGAGACTTCCCCAAACTGGATAATTGATAATTATAATACGGGTTATTATATTTTGCCTAATTCAGGGACATTAAAAATTAGAAATTCTACCCAAATTACACCTTATCAAAATCAAGTTAATCCATCGGATGCAACTATCGAGGCTAATAATGGAAATAATTACCATCTGGCTTATCTTGATCATGGAAATGCACCGGAGAATGATTCCTATGAGTTTGTTTGTATACCAGCGACAAATTCATCTCAAATGGTAACTTTCGCTCAGCAAATGCAATCTACTCAGGATAAACCATATGAGGTTTATCAGAACAATAGCAATCAGCAAATAATTGAGCACAAAACTTCTAAAACATGGGCTTATGCTTTGCCGGCTGCCAATACAGACATTACAGCTGGTGTTGTTAAGGCAAATGATACCCCTTGTTTGGTAATGTATCAGTCCTTAAATCAAAACTATTCCCAAATTGTTTTGTCAGTAAGCAATCCTGATTTAGGTGCTTCGCCTTCTTCTCCAAAAGTAATCACATTAACATTAAATAATAAATGGAATTTACTGGAAACTAATCCTAATGTCAATATTGTTTCGGCAACTGAAACAGCAACAACTATTGCATTTACAACTTCTGATGGACTTCCGGTAGAAATAAAATTGGCTTTAGAAAATCCATGCGCACTGTTAAACGGAACGCCTGAAGCCCCCACTTTGGATATTACACAACCAACGTATACTGAAGCAACAGGAAGTATTCAGGTGACAAGTACAATTGTAAATTTGAGTTTTAGTTTGGATGGAATTACATTTGATAATACTACAGGTCTTTTTGAGAATCTGTCGCCAGGCAATTATACGGTTTATGCAAAAAATGCTGATGGATGTATTTCATCGGGAACTGATACAGTGATTGATACGCAGCCTGTAGCGCCAACTGTAACGATGGATTCGTCTTTGTCAAATAAAAATTTTTATGCTCCTGCAAAAATTACGCTGACAGCAAATGCATCAGATGCAGACGGAACAATTACGAAAGTTGAGTTTTTTAATGAAGCAAATAAGTTAGGAGAAGCTGTAACAGCTCCCTACAGTTTTGAATGGGATAATGTTTTGGCAGGAAATTATTCGATAACGGCTAAAGCTACCGATAATGATAATGTGGTTAGCTCATCAGAAACTGTTTATGTAAATGTAGCATGCCCTTCGGTACAATTGCTTATTCCGGATGTATATGCAATGGATCCGAGTGTAGATTTGAAAAATACACTCTATATAGGTTATGGTCCTTCATCATTGACTTTAACAGCCTTGGTTTTAGATTATCAGGCAGATTCATTTAGCTGGAATACAGGAGCAAAAACAGCTACAATAGAAGTTACAGAACCAGGAACTTATACGGTAACGGTAACTTATGCAGGGGCATGTCAGACAACGGCTTCAATTACTATTACTACTTTGGATGTATCATGTGGTAATAAATCAGATAAAGTGCAAATCTGTCATAATGGGAAAATCATTTGTGTAGCAACATCAGCAGTTCAAACCCATCTGGATCATGGTGATCATTTGGGGACTTGTTCTGATAATGGTGTAGTTGATGAATCAGCATCAGTTGTTATTTATCCGAATCCTGTAATGGATTATTTACATGTAAGTGCAACTGAATTAGCACCAAATTCTAAAATAAGTTTGTATAATTTTTACGGAAATAAAGTAAGAGAAATAGCATTTAATAATATAACTCAAAATTTATATGTTGGTGATTTAGCTATTGGAACTTATTTCGTTGTGATTTATAATGGTTCTAATGTATTCAAATACACAATAATTAAAAAATAGTATAACTTAAAATTGATTTTCAATCAAAACGATTACTTTTTTTTGGTTGGAAATCAATTTATTTATTTTTAAATTTTTTATGATTATTAAATTTTTAAACGACATTAAACATTTAATAATTAGGGGCTATTTTTTTTAAAATTCAGATTTTTATTTTTAAAAATACGATGCAATTTTGGTTATAAGTTAAGATTAGAGACAAGATGTGCAATTTGTTGAAACATAAATAGTTGCTTTTTTAGCAATGGCAAAATTATTTGTTTTATGGAAAACCAATCGTTATTGATGAACCCCTTCTCTGGATTTAGAATTAGTAATGTTCAAAAGGAGATTCCTCTTTATGAACAAAAAGAAAGTAATTTTATAGGTTTCGATTCCAGTGAAATTTTTTCAACAGGGAAAAATGACTTTTCATTTATTACGGGGGTTAATGTTCCAAGTATTACTGTTTTTTTACCCGATAATAAAAAAGCTACAGGTATAGGAGTAATTATATGTCCTGGTGGCGCTTATTGGGGCTTGGCAATTAAGCACGAAGGTTATGATATTGCAAAAAAATTAAATGAAAAAGGTATTGCAGCTTTTGTTTTAAAGTATCGTTTACCCGTAGATTATCTTATAAATAAACATCTTATTCCTTTGCAAGATGCTCAACTAGCTATACAGATAGTAAGAAAAAATGCAGAATTATTTAATATTAATCCTAATAAAATAGGAATTGCAGGAAGTTCTGCAGGAGGTCATTTGGCTTCAACTGCAGGCACAAATTTCAACAAAGAACATATAGAAAATTCGTCAAAAATAAGTTTACGACCTGATTTTATGATTTTAAATTATCCTGTTATAAGTATGGAAGATGGTTTAACTGATGTTCTTACAAGGTACAATTTGATTGGAGAGGGATTATCAAAAAAAGAATTAAATTTAATTCTAATGGATAAATCAACCTCGAGGGAAAAATTAGCAAATGTACCGATAGATTCAGATATGATTAAAGTGTTTTCAAATGACCTCCAAGTCACTTTGGAAACGCCTCCTACATTTATTAGTCATTCTGTCGATGATAATACTGCTAAAATTCACAATTCAATTTTATTTATTGCTGCATTGCAAAAAAATAGAGTTCCTGTTGAACATTTCTTTTATGCTAAAGGAGGACACGGATATGGTATATTTAATCCAACAGCTGATGATCTTTGGATAGATTCATGTGTTACTTGGATTTTGAAAATTTTTAAATAATTAATTTCAACTTTTAGGTATTAATTATGAGTTTCACTAGTTCTTGAAAATTTATCTAAATAAATATGATGAAAAAAATAGTTAAAGTAATACAAAAGAAAATTTTTCTTCCTATTGTTATGGTAGGATTTATGTGTTTTTCGCAAACAAAAAATAGTAATCCTTCTAAAGAATCGTTTGAAAATGAAATCTCAATAGTAAATTTTAAAAAGAATAAATCGAGTAGTTTATCAATAAGTAATAAGCACCATCAATTTGGACAATCTTCTTTAGAATGGAAGTGGTCCGGAGACAGTTATTTTGAAACGTCTGATTTTAGAATTTTAACAAAAAAAGAAAGCCCATTACAATATGGCGATCATTTTCCGGCAAGTCCTACTTTGATTATGTCATTGTATAATGAAAAATCTCAGAATGAACTAATTAAAATTTCTTATGGTAATAACGGTAAAGAAGAGATTTGGTTTACTATTCCTTTAAATTTCAAAGGCTGGAGAACTATTTGGGTTCCTTTATATGAAATGAAAGGAAACGCTCCTAAAAAAGGAGAAGCAGTAACTTATAACACTTTTAGAGTAAGTTGTTCAGCTACCAAAGTTAAAGGTAAATTATTCTTTGATGATATTGTTTTCGCTCAGTTTCAGGATGACCGTCATTCGTATCCAGATGCAATGGTTCCTTTTATTAAGCAAGATTTACAAGTTGGCGAAGATCATTGGATGCCATTATTGAGGGATATGAAACGTATCCAAAATATGCCAATGGGAGCGGTTTCAGAAATTCAAAAAGAAGAACTTTTGGTAATAAAAAAAAGAATTGACGAAACTTTTACCAAATCTGCAGAGAAAGGGGATAATCTCCTAAAAGCTCAAAAAGAATTTGACAAGTTGAATTTAGTTCAAAAAGAAACTGTTTTAGGACCTCCGCTAACGTTTAAAATTGAGCAGGTTTACTTTGATAAGGATGATGCAAGTCAGAAAGAATTTAATGAAATTCAGGATTTTGGTAAAGCGATAAAAAAAATAGCCACCTATTATCTTCAAAGTACAGATGAAAATAAAAATCAAATTGAAACACTTTTTATAACGGCTTCAAAATATTTTTTAGATCAGGGTTGGCAAGAAGGAGCATCAGGGGGAACAAGACATCATATAGGGTATAATGTACGTGAACTTACAGATGCTTTTTATATGATGAAAGAACCTCTTAAAAAGGCGGGATTGTTAAATGAAGTAGGCGATAGTTTGCAATGGATTTTTAATCTGGGAAAAATTTTAGGTCCTGAAGATGAATTTGAAGCTAATATTGATTATTTCAATACGCAGTCTTTTTATCATTTAATGTTAATTTTTATGTCCGATAATATTGAAAAACAATCTGCATTGTTAACAGCATATTCTAATTATATATCAAAAACGTTAGCGCAGGAAAACGAATTGGGAGTATTTAAAATTGATGGTACTTCATGGCATCATAATGGACATTATCCCGCTTATGGCTTAGGGGCGTTTTCCAGTATTCCTCCTGTGATTTTTACACTTTCAGGGACTAATTACAGAATTGACGAGGCGGGGCATAAAAATTTTAAAAAAGCATTTATGACTACAAGATTGTACAGTCAGTTGCTAGATTTTGGATTTGGAAATGCTGGGCGTCATCCTTTGGAAGAAAATTCGATTAAATCATTAAAAAAAGCATTTTTATTGATGGCTCGTTCCGGAAATCCCGAGGGTACTTCAGAAATAGATAAAGAAGTTGCTGCAGCCTATTTAAGATTATGGGGTGGAGAAACTACGATGTTTAATGGTTTAGATTCTGATGTTAAAGATGTTTTGCCGGGTTATCACGTGCTTCCTTATGCGGCAACAGCTATACATAGAAGAAAGGATTGGGCGGCTTTTATCAAAGGATATAGTAAATATGTCTGGGCTTCAGAAATATATGTTGATGCGAACAGATATGGTAGATATCCGTCCAATGGAAGCATCCAGATAAATAATATTGGAGGAGATTTAGCCAGTGGATTTAAACAGGAAGGCTGGGATTGGAATCGTTATCCGGGGACAACGGTCATTGATCTTCCTTTTGAAGAATTAGAGCCTAAAACTCCGTTATTAATGTTTCGATCTGATGAAACTTTTGCTGGTGCAGTAAGTTTAGATGGTAATGGAGTTTTTGCAATGAAACTAAATGAATCTAAAGGCTCAAACGCTGATGGACCGGAAAGGAATATTGGATTTCCAGGGAAATTGAAAGCGAATAAATCCGTTTTTTCTTTTGGGGATAAATTGATCTGTATAGGAACAGGAATTTCTAGTATTGATACTATACATCATGTTCAAACGAATTTGTTTCAGAATTTTTTACCAGATGTAAAAATGTCGGTTTATAGTCCTGAAAATAAAAATAGTGCTGAATTTCCATATCATTCAGAAATACAAAATACCAATAGTAGAAAGTGTTTTGTTGATGCGTACCAAAACGGTTATTGTGTCTTGTCACCAGTTAAAATCACGATTCAAAAACAAGCTCAAAAATCATACATCAACAGTTATTCAGTAAGAACAGCAGTTATAAATGATAAAAATAAAGGAGTTTCAGCTACTGAAGGTAATTTTGCTTCAGCCTGGATTGATCATGGTGTTGCTCCTAAAACAGCTTCCTATCAATATGTTATTTATCCAAGACTTGAAGAAGAGGCAATTAATTCTTTTAAAGTGAAAGCTGAAAATGATACTTCTTACGAAATTTTAAGAGCAGATGAAGTTGCTCATATTGTTAGAGATAAAGAGACTTCAACTATCGGATTCGTGATTTTTGATTCCACTAAAGAATTGAATAATTCTATTTTGAAAAGTGTTTCAGTTCCTTCACTGTTAATGATAAAAAATCAGGCCGAAAATATAACTATAAGTGCAGTACAACCGGATCTTAATTTTTCAGAAGTTAAAGATAAATCGATTAGTGGTTACAGTATGCCTGTTGAATTAAGTATTACTTTAGAAGGAAAGTGGAATCTTAAAGATGATTCTAATGTAAAATCTGTTTTGATTTCAGGAAATAATACAATAATTACTTTAGAATGTCAACATGGATTTTCAAATCAGATAAATTTAATTAAGCTATGATAAAAAGGATACTAACAGCCAGTTTATATTTAATTACTTTTGGGTTTTATGCTCAAAACATAGATAATAAAAATAATTCGGTACGACCTAACGTAATATTTATTTATGCGGATGACCTTGGTTACGGAGATTTAAGTTGTTATGGAGCTACTAAGTTAAAAACACCTAATCTTGACAAATTAGCCAGTAAGGGAATTCGTTTTACTAATGCACATTGTGCATCTGCAACTTGTACACCTTCCAGATATGCTCTGATGACAGGCCAATACCCTTGGAAAAAATCAGGAACAGGGATTCTGCCAGGCGATGCGGCTTTAATTATTCCAACGGATAAGATGACTTTACCAAAATTGTTTAAACAAGCAGGATACAAAACGGCTAATATTGGTAAATGGCATTTGGGATTAGGTGAGCAAGTAGCTAAAAATTGGAATGATGAAATAAAACCAGGTCCTAATGAAGTAGGATTTGATTATTCTTTTATTTTCCCTGCAACTGCCGATAGAGTGCCAACTGTATTTATGGAAAACCATAAGATTGTTGCCTTAGAAGCTAATGATCCTATTGAAGTTGATTATAAAAACAAAGTAGGCAATGATCCAACAGGTAAAGACCATCCAGAGTTGTTGAAAATGAAATCTTCTCTAGGACAGGGACATGATAATACGATTGTAAATGGTATTGGTAGAATAGGTTATATGAGTGGAGGTAAAAAAGCCAGATGGGTGGATGAGGAGGTTTCGACTACTTTTTTAGAAAAAGCGAAGGAGTTTATAAATGAAAATTATGAAAATCCGTTTTTCCTCTATTTTGCACTTACTGAACCTCATGTTCCAAGAATGCCGGCAACCATGTTTAAAGGAAAAAGTGGTCTTGGTTATCGTGGAGACGCTATTTTGCAATTAGATTGGACAGTAGGTCAAATTATGAAAGAGCTTGAAGTTTTAGGAATAAGTCAAAATACAATGATTGTTTTTACTTCGGATAATGGACCAGTTTTAGATGACGGTTATCAGGATGAAGCAGTTAGTAAACTAAATGGTCATACACCAAACGGAATTTTAAGAGGAGGTAAATACAGTGTCTTAGAAGCAGGAACAAGAATTCCTTTTATTTTAAGCTGGCCAAAAGTTGTTCATCCAAAGATTTCTACTGCCTTAGTTTGTCAAATGGATTTGCTGAATTCATTTTCAAATTTATTAGTACATTTTATTCCCAATCATAATGAGCTTGACAGTGAGAATATTTTAGATGCTTTTTTAGGCAAGTCCGAAAAAGGAAGAACAATATTGATCGAGCAGGGAGCAGGGGCAAATATTGATGGAAAAGTAGGAACTCTGGCTATTGTAAAAGATAATTGGAAATTTATTCCTCCAAATAATGGTGAATCATTTGATAAATTAGTAGGGATAGAAACAGGAAATGAAGCTGAACCACAGTTGTATGATTTGAATGAAGACTTAGGCGAGCTTAATAATCTGGCTAAAAAGTTTCCTTTAAAAGTAAAAGAGCTATCAAAATTATTAGAAGAACAAACTCGTATGAAATAGTTTCTGAATAATACTATTTTTAAAAATAAAATTGCATTTATGAGCCAGTTTAAAATTGGAATCTGAATGCAATTTTTTTTTATCCTTATTATTTCTGAAAACGTTTTTAGATAATTTATATTCTTTTTTTGTTCAATTAAAGTATAAGTTTGCTTTTTTAAGCCTTAATATAATGCTTTTATCTTGTTCCCTAAATAATATTTGTAGTCCGTATATAGGTACACTATTGAATTGATTTTTTATAGTTAGTAAATTAAAAATTAAAACTTTAATAAAATTGCATTTCGCAAAATCAGGGTTATTTTATTACATTTTAGTTAAATTTTTGTGCTCGAGCACATTTTTTTGTGTTTTGCCTTGGTTATCTCATAACGTTTGCATAATATTGTAGTGTAAACTAACTTATTAAACCAAATAAATCAAGTGTTATGAGAAATTTAAAGTCTGAATATCAATTGTTTAAATGTAATTTAAAACATTTATTAGTTGGTGTTTTTTTCATAATTGGTTCTGTAGTCATGCATGCTCAAAGTAAGATGATTTCAGGTTCAGTTATAGATAATCAAAATGAACCTCTTCCTGGTGTTACGATATCAGTTAAAGGAGCTAAAGTTGCAACTACCACTGATGGTAATGGACAGTTTAAAATTAATGTTTTACCTACAGATCAATTAATTTTTACCTATATTGGTTACGAGAACACAATTGTTAGTGTAGGGAATAAAACGAGTGTAGTTGTTACTTTGAAATCAACAACCAGTGCTTTGGATGAAGTTGTTGTGATTGGATATGGAACCGTTAAAAAGAAAGATCTTACGGGGTCAGTTTCTAGTGTTTCAATAAGTGATTTAAATAAAGCTCCTGTTCGTTCTTTTGATGAAGCTTTGGCAGGTCGTGTGGCTGGGGTTCAAGTGACTTCTTCGGATGGACAACCAGGTGCAGGTATTAGTATTGTTATAAGAGGAAATAATTCAGTTACTCAATCTAATAGTCCCTTATATGTTGTTGATGGATTTTTAATTGAAGATCCTAATAATAATGCAGTCAATCCAAATGATATTGAATCGATAGATATTTTGAAAGATGCTTCAGCTACCGCTATTTATGGAGCCAGAGGTGCTAATGGGGTTGTTGTAATAACTACTAAAAAAGGAAAAGAAGGGAAGCCTGTTTTTAGTTTTACTAGTAGTGTTGGGGTTCAGGATGTTACCAATAAAATGGATCTAATGAATCCATATGAATTTGTAAAATATCAATTAGAGTATGATTTATTATCTAATCCTAATAATAATCCCGCTCCTCCAGATTCTCCTGCAACGCCAACACAGGAATACCTTTCGGATGGAAGAACAATTGATTATTATAAAACTCAAAAAGGAATTGATTGGCAAGATTTAGTTACCCGAACAGCTTTAATGTTAAATAACAATTTATCAGTTAGTGGCGGAACTAAAAAACTTAAATATTCAATTTCAGGATCACTTACTGATCAAGATGGTGTTTTGTTAAACTCAAATTACAAAAGATATCAAGGACGTGCAGTTATTGATTATAAAATTACCGATAAGTTAAAGATAGGAATTAATAGTAATTATAGTTTATTGAAACAAGGAGGAGTTAATCCTGCTGAGTCAACAAATAGTGCTACTACTAATGTTATGGTCTCTGTTTGGGGAGCCAGACCTGTAGTTTCGGATGCTCTTAATGTAATAGATATGTTTCAGGATCCAGATATTAATTCTGCTAATGATTACCGAGTTAATCCGATTATAAATCTTGAAAATTCGTACCGTTTAAACACAACTAAAAATTTCGCTACTAATGGTTATTTGGAGTATTTGTTTACTAAAGATTTGAAATTTAGAACAACTTTTGGTATTGTTGAAAATAGATTTGAAAGAAGAGAATTCAATAATTCTCAAACGTCATCCGGACGTCCGGGTAGTGCAAATGGAGTAAATGGAAGAATAACTCATTCTAATTATAGTAACTGGTTGAATGAAAATACCCTAACTTGGGATAAAAAAATAGGAAAGTCAAAGTTAAATGCTTTAGGAGGATTTACCATTCAGAAACAGAAGTCTTCGATATATGGTCGTTCTGTAGCTCAATTACCTAATGAAGATTTAATGTTTGATGGGTTTGACCAGGGTGTTCAGTTGCAATTTGATCCCTCTTCTTCTGTTTGGACGATGACCTCTTTTTTAGGAAGAGTAAATTACAGTTATAATTCTAAATACATGTTAACGGCTTCTTTTAGAGCAGATGGGTCTTCAAAATTCCCAAGTAAAAACCATTGGGGGTATTTTCCTTCTTCAGCTGTATCTTGGGTATTTGGTAACGAAAAAATATTTAAAAACAGTAAAGTACTGTCTGAAGGTAAATTACGTGCGAGTTATGGGGTAACAGGTAATAATAGGGTGGGAGATTTTGATTATCTTACTAGTTATTTTAATTCTTCAAACCCTTTATTTAGCTCGTATTCTTTTAATAATGAGTATGTTAATGGTGTTGCGGCTGTAAATATTGGAAATTCTGATTTGAAATGGGAATCTACTGAACAGTTTGATATGGGACTTGATTTAGGTTTTCTGAATCAGAGAATTGTTTTAAGTGCTGATGTTTATCAAAAAACGACTAAAGATTTACTGCTAAATGTTCAGCTTCCTCTTTCCTCAGGATTTAATACAGCAATAAAAAATATTGGAAGTGTCGAAAATAAGGGATTAGAATTAACTTTAACAACTAAAAATATCAATGCTAAGAATTTTAGTTGGACTTCAAGTGCAAATATTTCCTTTAACAAGAACAAATTGTTGGCTTTAGGAGAAGGACAAAGTGAATTAAAAACGACTGTTCCTTGGGATAATATTTGGCAAAATTTACCAGCTTATATTGCTAAGGTTGGTCAACCTTTAGGTTTAATGTATGGATATGAGTGGTTAGGAACTTATAAATATGAAGATTTTAATAATCCTAGTCCAGGTGTTTATACTTTAAAGGAAGGTGTGCCTTCTAATGGAAATGGTGCACCTACAACTTCTACATTTACAAATACAACTATTAAACCAGGTGATATAAAATATAAAGATCAAAATGGTGATGGAACTGTAAATACAGCTGATTATACAGTAATTGGACAAGGTTTACCAAAACATACTGGAGGATTTTCTAATAATTTTACATATAAGCAATTGGATTTGAATATCTTTTTCCAATGGTCATATGGTAATGATATATTAAATGCAAATCGAATTTTGTTTGAAGGAAATGCTAAAGGTCAAAGTTATTTAAACCAATTTGCAAGCTATGAAGATCGTTGGTCTCCAACCAATTCGGATTCAAATATTTTCCGTACAGGAGGATTTAACGGATCAGGAAATAATTATTCTTCTAATTTTATTGAGGATGGTTCTTACTTAAGATTAAAAACAGTTTCTTTAGGATATAATTTTGATCCGGAATTTGTTAAAAAAATGCATCTGAAATCACTTAGATTTTATCTTTCTGGTCAGAATTTAATAACATGGACTAAGTATTCAGGCTTAGATCCTGAGGTAAATGCTTATAATTCCGTTTTAAGACCTGGTTTTGATTTTTCAACTTATCCACGTGCCAGAACTATCCTTTTTGGAACAAACATTACATTTTAATAATATTAATTCTTTTCAAAATGAAAAATATATATATAGGATTGATACTGGTGGCGCTTTTCACTAGTTCTTGTGAGGATTTCTTAACTACTGAGCCTATTAACAAAATTGCTATTGAACAATATATTAATGATGAAGGAGGACTTACTCAAGCTTTGGCAGGAGTATATGACCCATTAGGTTCTGAGGCTATTTACGGTAATAATTTGTATACTACTTTAGAAGCTTGTACAGATGAGGGATATTATGCCCGTTCTGCCCAGGTTCTAGGGGTACAGGTCTATAATTTTGACCCTACTTCAGCAGAAGTTACAAATCTTTGGACACAACTCTATCTTGGTATTAACAGAGCCAATGATTTGATTGCACATATTAATGTGCCAAAAATGGATGAAGCTAAGCGGCAGGAAATTTTAGGTGAAGCCTTATTTTTAAGAGGATATTATTATTTTATGTTAGTTACCAGATTTGGTGATGTGCCTTTAAAACTAACTCCTACTACATCTCCTAATGAAGTCCAAGTACCTAGATCTACAACTGCCGATGTCTATGCCCAAATATTGAAAGATATGAAAGAGGCTGAAGGCAAAGTAAGCCAAACAAGACTACAATTTTCTACTCGTGTATCAAGAGGTGTAGTTCAAGGTATTCTTGCAAGAGTTTGTTTGCAAATGGCTGGTTATCCATTAATGGATACATCAAAATATGCTGATGCATTATTATGGTCATCAAAAGTCATTAATTCAGGTGACGGTTATGCTTTGAATGAAACTTTTAAAACAGAAAATGGAGGCAATGCTACTTATTATAATGTTACTAATCCAACTAATGGTAAAGTAACTAATAACGCTTACCGTCAAATATTTATTAACGAATCAGAAGATATTGAAGATTCTAAAGAATGTATGTGGGAAATATCATTTAAAGGGAATCGTACAGACTCTTATAGTGAGGCTGGGCGTTTAGGCAATACAAATGGTATTACCATGGCTCCATCATCTGGTAGTTCTCCATTAATAGCAAATTTAGGGTATAGTTATGGATTCATAAAAGGAACAGGGCGTTTGTTTAATAAGTATGATACTAGTGGTAAAGATTTACGACGAGATTGGGTATTAACTACTTATACTTTTACAGTAAATAATAGTACTAATACAGTAACTAAAACAAATATAACTGGAACAGGAGTAAATACGGTAAAATTTGGTAGAGACTGTGGAAAATGGAGAAGAGAATATGAGACATTACAACCTAAAAATAAAAATTATACGCCTCTTAATTTTCCTGTTTTGAGATATGCTGATGTATTATTGATGTTTGCAGAAGCTGAGTTAAATGTAAATGGACCAACACCAGCAGCTCTTAATGCAATTAATCAAGTGCGTAGAAGAGGTTATGGACTTCCTGTTAATACACCAAGTACAGTTTCTGATTTAGTAACTCTTACTCAACAAGATATTGAAGATGAACGTATGCGTGAATTGTGTTTTGAAGGTTTACGTCGTTCTGATTTAATACGTTGGGGGAAATTTGTAACCACGATGAATTCTGTAGGTGCAGAGATGGCTGCAGCCACAAATCCTAACGGGACTGCAAATAACCAGCAATATGGAGGTAGAGGAGGGAAAAATGTTACTTTAAAACACCTATTATTTCCTATCCCTTCATTAGAATTATTATCAAACAAAGCATTAACCCAAAATGAAAATTGGTTAAATTAATTAATTTATGAAAATTTTAAAACATCTTTTAATACTGATATTTCTTTACAGCTTATCAGTTTCAGCACAAAAGAGCAACAAGAAAGAGCGACTTGAAATGAAAAAAATGATTCATGATAATTTTGCGTTTGCTGCTAAACAATATCAGTATTTAGAGAAAGCTACACCCTTGGATTCAATGCCAAGAACTTATAGAGATAGTCGTAATATCAATTCGGATGTTTATTGGTGGTGTAGTGGTTTTTACCCAGGAACACTTTTATATATCTATGAGTATACTAAAAAGCAATTAATACTAGATGAAGCTAAAAAAAGACTAGCAATTTTAGATACAGTAAAATATTTTACTTTAAACCATGATTTAGGTTTTATGATGTTTTGCAGCTTTGGAAATGCTTATCGGTTAACCAAAGATGAAGTCTATAAGGATGTAATTCTTCAATCGGCTAAATCGTTAGCCACTCGATACCGTCCTAATGCCAAAGTAATTCAATCCTGGGAAATTACTGATGGTGGCTTGAGACAGAAAGGGTTTGTAGGGCCTGTTATTATTGACAACATGATGAATATCGAAATGTTAGAATGGGCAAGTCAACATAGTTCAGACAAAAGTTTTGCTGATATAGCCAGAGAACATGCCAACAGTACTATTAAAAATCATTTCAGACCGGATTATAGTAGTTATCATGTTTTGGATTATGATTTAAATACTGGAGAAGTTCGTAAAAAAGTTACGGCTCAGGGTTATTCTGATTCCAGTGCGTGGAGTCGTGGTCAGGGATGGGCATTGTATGGTTATACCATGATGTATCGTTTTACAAAAGATCCGTCTTATTTAAAACAAGCGCAGGGGATTGCTAAATTTATTCTGGATAATCCAAATTTACCTGCAGACAAAATTCCTTATTGGGATTTTGATGCTCCCGAAATTCCAAATGCATTGAGAGATGCTTCGGCTGCTGCGGTATATGCTTCTGCTTTGCTGGAGTTAGGGCAATATACTTCAGGGAAAGAAAAGCAAAATTATGTAGATGTTGCTAAAATAATTCTAAAGACGTTATCAGGATCTAAGTACAGAGCGCAATTAGGAACCAATGGAGGATTTCTTTTGAAACATAGTGTAGGCTCAATTCCTCATAATAGTGAAATTGATGTGCCATTAACTTATGCCGATTATTATTTTCTGGAAGCACTGTTGCGATATAAGAAATGGTATTTATAATTTTTAGTAAAAGTATTCGACTTATTTAAATGGATGTGAATGATTAATTATAATAAAATAGGACTTAAAGAGCGATGGATTATTGTTTTGAATTTGCTGATGATACTATCTGTTTCTGCTCAAAATGAGACCCGAATATTTGAAGATTATAAAAAGGATAAAACTGTTCTTCCTGATTTTTCATACGTAGGGTACCATCAGGGTGAAAAAGAAATACCGAATATAACAAAATATAAAATTTTTGATGTTACCTCTTTTGGAGCAAAACCTGATGATACGATATCCGATAAAGTAGCCATACAAAAAGCAATAGATGCCGCTAATAAAAATGGTTCGGGAATTATTTTCTTCCCTAAAGGAAGATTTTTAGTTAATGAAGATGGTGATGCGACTAATTCTATTGTGTCAAAGAAAAGCAATATCATTTTTAGAGGAAGTGGTTCCGGTCCCGGAGGAACAGAGTTGTTTATGAAAAATGCATTGCCTCCAGCCGATCCAACAAAAATGTGGACTGTTCCTCCTTTGTTTATTTTTAATAGTGATGGTGCTGATAAGAAAATTGGAACAGTTACTCAGGCAGCTGCTGTTGGCGATTTTACAATAGAACTAAATACAATTGAAGGTTTAAATCCCGGAGACTGGATTGTTTTGAAATTATTAGATAATGATAAAGATTTAATTGCATCGGAGTTAAAAAACAAAGCTGTAGAGCCAGCATGGACCTATCTTGTAGAGAAGGGTATAGATGTAAAAGTTTTTTATAAGATAAAAAAAATAGACAAAAAACAGTTAACACTATTTGCACCAATTTCTTATCGTATTGACCCAGAGTATAATTGGGAAGTATACAAATTTGCTAATAGTGAGGAAGTAGGGATTGAGGATATAGCTTTTGTGGGGAATTGGACAGAAAAGTTTGTACACCACCGTTCCTGGAAAGACGATAGTGGTTATACTATGTTAAATATTAGAAGAACAACTAATTCATGGATGAAGAATTGTCGTTTTACGGATTGTAGTGTAGCTGCAACAATTGCCCAAAGTGCTAATATCACTGTTTTGAATTGTACAATTGATGGTAATGCCGGTCATCAGGCTATTAATTCTAATGGTTCCACAAATGTATTAATTGCAAATTGTATTGATGAAGCTTCACAGTGGCATTCTTTTGGTTCTTCTCATGGCGCGATGAATACCGTAATCTGGAAATGTAAATATCCGTCTACTACTTGTTTTGAGTCGCATTCCAGTCAGCCTAGAAATACATTATTAGATGAGGTTGAAGGAGGTTTGATGAATGGTCGTGGAGGAGGAGCATTAGAAAATATGCCTAATCACATGCAGGGGTTGGTACTATGGAATTATAAGCAAACTAATGAAGCTGTAAAAGATTTTGAGTTTTGGCCTCCTTCTGAAGTGTTCGAATATTGGAAGATCCCAAATCCAGTAGTAGTTGGTTTTGTAAGTAAAGGAACAACGTTCAAAACAGAACAATTAGGATATTCGGAATCAATAGGGAAAGAGGTAGCACCCGCTTCTTTGTATTTAGCACAGTTGAAGTTGAGGTTACATAAATTACCACAATGGATAAAAAAAATTCGATAAAAATAATTATGGAAAATATTAAAAGCAGTTCGTACATAAAGTTCCTTTTTTTGCTGGCATTAGTTGGTTGGAACACAGTCATTGCTCAAAATAAAAATTCCGAAAAAAAACCTAATTTATTAATCATTATTGCCGATCAATGGAGAGGACAGGCCTTAGGTTTTGAAGGAAAAGAACCTGTTATGACGCCCTATTTGGATCAATATGCCAAAGAAAGTTTAGTATTGAATCAAATGGTGAGTAATTATCCTGTTTGTTCGCCAGCGAGAGCTATGTTAATGACAGGACAATACCCAATAAAAAATCATGTATACAGTAATGTAAATTCTTCTTCAGCTCCTTTTGGAATTGAATTGCAAAAAGATGCTGTTTGTTGGTCAGATGTTCTGAAACAAAATGGATATTTTAACGGTTATATTGGTAAATGGCATTTGGATTCTCCTTATGAACCTTATATTCCTACATCAAATAATATTGGAAAAGTAGCCTGGAACGAATGGACTGAACCAGACAGAAGACATGGTTTTGATTATTGGTATGCTTATGGTACCTATGATGAGCATGATAATCCAATGTATTGGGATACGAATGATAAAAGAGATGATTTTAAATACGTTCACCAATGGGGACCTATACATGAAGCAGATAAAGCCTTAGCTTTTTTTAAAAATGAAAATGGTAAAATCCGTAAAGATGGCGCTCCCTTCTCATTGGTAGTTTCGATGAATCCGCCTCATTCTGAATATCAGACAGTCCCTCAAAATTATTACAATTTGTATAAAGATGTTCCAATTGAAGATTTGGTAAAAGACCCTAATATTCCGGCTGAGGGAACAGAGCAGGGTGATCAGTACAGAAAAGATGTACGTTACTATTACGCAAATATTACAGGTGTTGATGAGCAGATAGGCCGAATATTACAAGGACTGAAAAATCAAAAGTTAGATGATAATACCATTGTTGTGATAATGGCTGATCACGGAAATTGCTTAGGAAAACATTCTGAAGTTTCTAAAAATAATATTTTCGAAGAGTCCTTAAGAATACCATTTATTGTGAATTGGAAAGGACACATTAAGCCAAGAATGGATAATACTTTCTTAGGTAGTTTACCAGATATTTATCCTACTCTGTTAGATTTAATGGGTTTAAAAGATAAAACACCTGAGAATTTAGATGGAAAAAGTTATGCGCAATATTACCTTAAAGGTAAAGGTAAACAACCAAAAGAACAATATATTTTAGGAGCTATTATCAGTAATAATGTCAATATGAATACTGGTTTTAGAGGAATCCGTAATACGGATTACAAATTAGCATTTGTAAAGAAAAAAAATAAAAGCGAATATGTATTGTATGATTTGAAGGCAGATCCTTTCGAATTGAATAATATTTATAATCCAAATTTGCCAATTGTTAAGCAATTACAAGCATCTTTAAAAAAATGGATTAAGGAAACTGGAGATGGTTTTGTAATAGATAAGTAATAAAAAATAGTACTAAATAAAAACGGAAAAATGAATTTATTTGATTTAACAGGAAAAACAGCTCTTATAACAGGTGGAGTTCATGGTCTAGGAATGGCTATGGCTAAAGGATTAGGTTTTGCAGGTGCAAAAATTGTAGTAAACGACCTTTCACAAGAAAACATAGATAAAGCAATCGCAGAATATAAAGCAGTAGGAATCGAAGCTTACGGATATGTATTTGATGTAACAGATGAAGAAGCTGTAATTGCCGGTATAAAAAAAATAGAAGCTGAAGTTGCTCCAATTGACATTCTGATTAATAATGCCGGTATTATAAAAAGAACTCCGATTATCGAAATGGAAGTTAAAGATTTTGCAGCAGTAATTAATGTTGATTTAATAAGCCCTTTTATTGTTTCTAAAAATATAGCTAAAGGAATGATAGAACGAGGAGGAGGAAAAATTATCAATATTTGTTCCATGATGAGTGAACTAGGAAGGGATTCAGTAAGTGCTTATGCCGCTGCAAAAGGAGGATTAAAAATGCTGACTAAAAATATGGCTACCGAATGGGCAAAGTTCAATATTCAGGTTAATGGAATTGGACCGGGATATTTTGCTACAAGTCAGACAGCTCCAATTAGGGTAGGAGGACATCCGTTTAACGAATTTATTATTAGCAGAACACCTGCAAATCGTTGGGGTGATCCAGAAGATTTACAAGGAGCAGCCATCTTTTTATCATCTAAAGCAAGTGATTTTGTCAACGGACATATACTTTATGTAGACGGAGGGATTTTAGCAACTATTGGAAAACCTTCAAATGAATAATTAACACTTTGAATTTCTACTAATATTGTTTTAAAAATAGTATTAGTAGAAGTTCTTTATTTGAAATTATTCATCCTTTAACCATTAATTATGAAACACGCAAAATACATTTATTTAATTATTCTTCTATTTCCATTAATACTTTTATCGCAATCTAAAGGAATTATTGTTATTCAAAATAATACTGATTTAGAAAGAAAGGAAGCTGTAGTGGCGATTAGATGGGATGAGATTTTAAAACAATACCCAAAAATAGATACTTCTAATTTTGTTGTGATTAATACTGTGACTAAAAAACAGATTCCATATCAGTTGGA
This sequence comes from Flavobacterium sp. GCM10022190, assembly GCF_042656445.1. Lineage (NCBI taxonomy): Bacteria > Pseudomonadati > Bacteroidota > Flavobacteriia > Flavobacteriales > Flavobacteriaceae > Flavobacterium > Flavobacterium sp. GCM10022190. The sequence goes on along the minus strand of NZ_JBHSOQ010000003.1, from coordinate 149,537 downwards.
ACACAAAGGACTTCCAACTATTCAAAATTTACTGGTGCAGGTGGATGTAAAATCGAATACAGGTCTTCAGCTTTTTCTTCAAAAAGGAAAACCAGTTCAATTTAAAGCTAAAACCTATGCGCGATATGTCCCTGAAAGATTAGATGATTTTGCATGGGAAAATGACCGTATTGCATTTAGAGCTTATGGAAAAGCGCTCGAAGGCACCAGAGATGATGCATATGGTATAGATGTATGGGTGAAACGTACCGATAGAATGATTATTAATGAACGTTATAAAGTTGGAGATTATCATACAGATCACGGTGATGGATTAGATTATTACAAAGTTGGTTATACGTTAGGTGCTGGTAGTATGGCTCCTTATATCAAAGATAGTGTACGTTATTCAGGTAATTATCACAAATGGAAAGTGTTGGATAATGGGCCTTTACGTTCCACTTTTCAACTAGAATATGATGAGTGGGATGCAGCAGGAATTAAAGTTTCTTGTGTAAAAACGATTTCGATAGATGCCGGATCCCAACTTAATCGAATAGAAAATGTTTTCACTTATGTAGATACTAAATTATTACCGGTCGCAGTTGGTATTAGTAAGCGTCCTGAAAACGGTTTTATTTCGTTAAATGAACAAGAAGGGATAATGGCTTATTGGGAACCAACTCATGGAAATGATGGCACAACTGGAGTAGGATGTATTTTAACAACTCCGGTCAAAAATATGTTAGTAGAGAAGGAGCAGTTATTAGCTGTTTCTGAAACAAAAAGCAATGAGCCTGTAATTTACTATGCAGGAGCAGCTTGGGATAAAGCTGGAAAAATTTTGAATTCTTCACAATGGGTTGAGTATTTGAATCTTTCTTGTAAAGAATTAAAGAATCCTTTGAAAGTAGAAATAGAATAAAATTTTATTTCCATGTCTGCAATATCTATTTATCTTCACTAAGAAATAAAATTATTTTAAAAAAGTTATAGTTTGTATTATTTTTTATACTTATAAAAATTTAGTTTTTAGGGATAAATTTCACCTATTAATTTTACTTTTTTGGTTATTTTTCTAATCCGTTGGTTTGTAATTACTTTTTTACTCCCAACGGATTTTTTTATTGGTCACAGTTTCGGGTCTAAAACCCTGCAATTTATTGCAGCACTTTAGTAATGCGAAAAAATCTATATCTTTATGTTATGGGTATAGATTTAAGAAAAGGTTCGCATACAGTAAGCAGATTAACATGTCATGTTGTTTGGGTTACTAAATATAGGTTTAAAGTATTGAAAGGAGATGTTCAAAAGCGTTGCCGTGAAATTTTGATACAAATTTGTGAAGCAGAAGGGATTGAAAAATTAAAAGGAGTTGTAAGTTCTGATCATGTTCACATGCATATTGAATATGCACCCAAACAGAATGTCAGTTCAATTTTAAAAAGTTTTAAAGGAAGAACGTCTCGAAAATTACAGATGGAATTTCCTGAATTGAAAGAACGATATTGGGGTCAACATTTTTGGGCAAGTGGTTATGGAGTTTGGAGTACTGGGAATATAACTGATAAAATGGTAAATGAATATTTGGAGCATCACAGAAAAAAAGATAATGATGATAATTTAAATTTCATTCTCGAATGAAAGAAATGAGGGACTTTCAGTCCCTCGTCAAACAAACCTCTGCACTTTCAGTGCAGAGTGATTTAGTTAAATTGTTACACTACTAAGCCACTTACTTCTAATGCTATTTTTTTTGCCAATTCGTACGAATTAGCTTCTGAATAAACGCGTAAAATAGCTTCAGTATTTGATTTTCGAAGATGTACCCAACTGTTTTCCATTTCAATTTTAATTCCATCGATGGTAATTATTGGGTAGTTTGCATATTTTTCCTTTACTTTTTCAAGTATACTATCCATTGATAAATTGTCAGGAAGATCAATTTTATGTTTGTACATGCTGTACAGAGGGAATTTTTCTTTTAATGCAGATAAAGTAAGATTAGATTCTGCCATGTAACTTAATAAGAATCCGATTCCTACCAGAGCGTCTCTTCCATAATGCAATTCAGGATAGATAATTCCTCCATTTCCTTCACCACCAATTATAGCATCTACTTCTTTCATTTTTTCTACTACATTTACTTCGCCTACTGCAGCCGAAAAGTATTGTCCACCTCTGGCTTCTGTCACATCTTTTAGAGCTCGTGTGGATGATAAATTGGAAACAGTATTTCCTTTTTGATGGGATAGAATATAATCTGAAACAGCGACTAAGGTATATTCTTCATTAAAAGGCAATCCGTTTTCACAAATAACGACTAATCGGTCTACATCAGGATCTACGGCAATACCTAAGTCATATTTTCCTTCGTTCATTTTTTCTATTAATGCCGTTAGATTCTCCGTTAGTGGTTCCGGATTATGTGCAAATTGTCCAGTGGGATCGCAATTGATTAATTCAATCTTGTCTACACCTAAACTATTTAGTAATAATGGTACAGCAAATCCTCCTGTAGAATTTACGGCATCAACAGCAACTTTAAATTTTTTCTTCTTAATTGCTTCTGTATTTATTAAAGGCAATGCTTTAATTGCTTCAATGTGATAACTAAAATAATCGTTATTAGTTGAGTAGTTTCCAAGGCCGTCTACTTCCGTATATTGATAATCTTCTTTTTCAATACTTTCTAAAATTGTCAAAATATCCTGTGCAGAAATAAATTCGCCTTTTTCATTTAATAATTTCAAAGCGTTCCATTCTTTAGGATTGTGACTTGCAGTGAGAATAATTCCTCCTATAGCTTTTTCAGCAACAACGGCCATTTCTACGGTAGGTGTAGTTGATAAACCCAGATCAACAACATCTAGTCCCATAGATTGTAGTGTGCCGCTAACTATTTTTGAAACGATTTCTCCTGAAATTCGGGCATCACGACCTATTACGATTTTTTTATTTGTATGGTTATTGGACTTTAACCAGTAACCAAAGGCGGCTGTAAATGATACAATATCATTTGGCGTTAGCGCATTTCCGGCCTTTCCTCCTATAGTTCCTCTTATACCTGAAATTGACTTTATAAGTGTCATAAATTATTGTTTATAAAAATTAATATTTTTTATCGAATTCGAAATAGAGTCTGATACTATCAATTCATTGTAATTGATTAAATTACTTTTAAAATCGGATGATTTTTTTTTAAGATACTTTTCTCAAAAAAAAGTTTGTATGAATTTTTGATTATCAAAGAAAATTTCAATACATGAAATCATTTTGATACGCTTAAGATGTTGGTAATAATGGGGTTGTGTTGTGTTTTAAGTGCTGTTACAATGCAAAAGTACCCATGTGTGATTAAATTTCCAAGGAAAAATTTGAAAAATGTTATCGAGCACACTATATTTGCTTTACTTTAAATAAGAGAAATGTTTAAAGACACTTTTATTATTAGTAGAGTATGAATTTAAATCAGTAACGATATACGAATTGTATGGAAAAAGACAAAAAAATATTTGCAGTTAATATGATTGATACTGCTGAATTAATTATTACTGGAAAAGGAGAGAGTGATTTATGGAATAAATCCGAAGTATTAACAGCGTTTGTGTCGCCCTGGGATTCAAATCCGATTTCTAAAATTGAATTCAGAGCTTTATGGGATGGAATTCATTTCTTTTTCTGTTTTACTGTTTATGATACTGAAATTCATATTGATAAAAAAGACGATAGTGTTGATAGTATTGGGAATTCTGATAGAGTTGAGTTGTTTTTCAAGCCTGATGCAACTTTGAACCCTTATTATTGTCTGGAAATGGATACAGATGCCAGAATAATGGATTTTATAGCTTACCCTGAAAGAAATTTTAATTTTGAATGGAAATGGCCTGAAAATAATATTGATGTAAAATCATCAAAAAAGGATTCGTCTTTTACAGTTGAAGGTGCAATTACTATAGAATCTATGAAGAAATTGAGTCTTATTAAGGAAAATAAGATTGAAACAGGAGTGTACAGAGCAAAATACAAATCAAAAGACGGAATAAACTTTGAACCAGTTTGGATTTCATGGGTGGACCCTCAAACAGAAACGCCTAATTTTCATATAGCATCCTCTTTTGGGATTTTTCAATTAATGTTTTAAGTTATTCCATATAATAACTGGCATTTTCTGAGTTTACTATATCAATTGGTAAAAGAGTTGTACTGCTAATTTGTTTTCCAAAGATAAAATGATCAACTAAAAAGCTAATTCCTAAATAAACCTGTTGTTTAGGGTTTTGGTTGATAAGAAAGTCTATAGTCCCATTGTTGAGGTAACTGATATTCTTGTCTAAAAGGTCGTAACCAATAATAGCAATTTTATTTTGTTTAGAGTTATTTATTACTTCTGCAATTTGGTGCGCTTTGGAAGTGGTAATAAACAAACCTTTTAAATCAGGATGCTCCTTGATGAATTCAGCAAATTTTGTTTCATAGCTGTTTCTTTTTAGTTTTAAAGTAATGATTTCATAATCCGTACTTTCTTTTTGCTCAAAATAATTTCTAAAACCCTTCTCTTTTTCCTGCATGTAAATGGCATTTTTGAGTTTTTCATCTATGTGGATAATGGCTATTTGACCTTTAGGGGAAATAGCTTCCATTAGTTTTGCTGCAATTCTTCCGCTTCTAAAAAGATCCTGGCCTACAAAATTTTTAATTTCATCAGATTCTACTTGATTATTAAAAATGTTTACTAAAATGTTTTGTTGGTTGTATTTTCTAACTGCTTCCTGCGCTTCTTTTAAGAAAACTGGTGCTAATAAAACAGCGTCTGGTTTTTGGTTTAATACAGTTTCGTTTATTGAAATAAAAGAGTCGGTGTCTTCAGGGTCGAAATAGAATGTTTTGATGGATAAACTAAAAGCTTTAAATTCTTTAATTGCTTCTTCAATTCCTTTAATACATGGTAGCCAATAAGAATCGGATACTGGATTAGGAAGCACTACTGAAATATTGTAAATTTTATTGTTCTTGAGATTTCGGGCTATTAGATTAGGTTCATAATCTATTTGCTCTAAAACGGCATTGATACTATCAAGTGCTTTTTGAGAAACTTTGCCTCTATTATGCAAAACTCTGTCTACTGTTCCTTTTGAAACACCCGCTAATTTAGCGATATCTTTTATTGTAAGTTTTTTATTCATAGGTTACAAATATAAGAAAGTTTATTTTTTATATTTTTTGTTAATTAATAAATCAGGAAATAAAACTTTAAATTAATAATTTATTATTGGGATGAGTATTTACAGTTCTAATCAGAATCTTTTTTCAATAAAAGTTTGCTCAAAGATTTAAAGTAAAATTAGCCCAAATTTAATTCAATAATAAGTAATTTTTTAGTTTTTTGTGTTCGATAACAAAAAAAAATGTGTGTTCGAGCACATTTTTGTTCTTTTTCCTTGTTTTAATAAAATTAAATCTATAGTTTCGCATTATGAAATCGCAGTTTTATGTTGGTTTTGATTGTTGGTTGTTGTTTTAATTTGCTGTATGTTAGTATTTTAATAAAAGTATAGATGGAAAAAATAGTATCGTTAGCGCCAGGGAGAACATGTTTATTTGGAGATCATCAGGATTATCTTGGATTGCCTGTTATAGCCTGTGCAATTAGCAGAAGTATTAAGCTTACTGCAGTACAAAATAATGACCAGGTATTTAGGTTGAATATGGTTGATATTGATAAGCTTAGAATTATAGCTGTTAACGAGCAGTTTGATAAACTTGAATCCAGAGATTATTTTGCTTCGGCATTGAGAGTGCTTAGAAGGTATGGTTGTATTCCTAATCAGGGGTATGATATTACAATTACAGGAGATGTTCCTATAAATTCGGGGACTTCAAGCTCTTCGGCTTTGTTATTGGCATGGATTAATTTTTTAGTGACTGCTTTTGGTGTTAATGAAGAAGTAACTCCGGAATTTATTTCTAAAATTGGTTATTTATCAGAAGTTGTAGAACATGGTGAGCCAGGAGGAATGATGGATCATTACAGTATAGGTGTTGGAAATGTGGTATATATCAATACAGTAAATCCTTTTTCGGTTGAAATCATTGGGAAAGAGTTAGATGGTCTTGTAACCGGAGTGTCAGGAGTTCCAAAAGAAACCATTGGACTAATTGGAGAGTTAAAAGAAAATGCTTTATTAGCAATTGAAGTGATTAAGAGTAATTTCAAAAATTTTGATTTGAGTAAGACGGAAATTGAGGACCTGCAGTACTTTGTTAATTATTTACCAGATCATTTAGTTCCGTATTTCGAAGCAGCTGTTAAAAATCACTATTACACTAAAATGGCTCTTATTGAATTTCAAAAACCGGTTTTAGATTTAAAGAAAATAGGTGAACTAATGAATGGGCACCATGCTGTTCTAAGAGATTTGTTGAAAATTACCGTGCCAAGAATAGACGCTATGATTGATGCCGCTTTAAAAGTAGGTGCTTATGGTGCAAAAATAGTAGGTTCTGGCGGAGGAGGTAGTATAGTGGCTATAGCTGAGCCTGGTAAAGAATCTGAAGTTGTAGAGGCGATGTTAGCTGCGGGAGCTGTTGAGGCTTATGCTGTTAATGTTGATCCAGGAGCAAGAATTGTATAGAAATTAAAATTTAAAAAAACGGATTATGCATGACAATTTAATAATTTTAGCTGGAGGAGCTTCCTCAAGAATGAAAAAGGAAGCTGTAGTGGAGAATTTAACCGCAGAGGAAATTGCACAAGCTAATGAAAGAAGCAAAGGACTGATTGGAGTAGGGCCAAATGGAAGACCTTTAATGGATTACCTTTTATTGAACGCTAAAAGAGCAGGTTATAAAAATATATACATCATAATTGGTGAACAAGGAGAATTGTTCAAAGCTTTTTATGGGGATAAGGACAAGGATAACAATTTTTATGGTTTAAATGTCTCGTTTGCAATTCAGTATATCCCGGAAGGAAGAGTTAAACCATTTGGAACTGCAGATGCCTTGTTTCAGGCAGTAGAACAGTACCCAGAATTGAATTCTAAATACTACTCCGTTTGTAATAGTGATAATTTGTATTCTCCAGAAGCTTTATATGCGCTTCGTGAAACAGACAGTCCTAATGCTTTTATTAGCTATGACAGAGATGCAATGTTGTTTCCTGCTGAACGAATTTCACGTTTTGCAGTAGCTAAATTAGATGACAATAATTGTCTTCTTGATATTATTGAAAAACCAGAAGCAGCAGTTGTTGAATCTTTTAGAGATGCTTCAGGAAAAATAAGAGTAAGTATGAATGCCTTTAAATTTAAAGGAGAATCCTTATACCCCTATCTTAAAAATTGTCCAGTTCATCCTGAAAGAGATGAAAAAGAATTACCTACAGTGCTTTTGAATTTATTACATGATTTTCCGGGTACAGCATTAGGTATCCCTTTTTCAGAGCATGTTCCTGATTTGACTGCTAAAGAGGATATTGTTGAAGTAAAAGCTTATTTGAAAGAACATTTTCCAGTACTTGATTGGAATAATCCGGTTTTAATCTAAGATAAATTAAGTCAAATGAAGAAATATGTAATTACAGGTGGTGCTGGTTTTATAGGAAGTCATATCGCTGAATATTTATCAGAAGAAGGGCATCAGGTAGTTGTATTGGATAGTCTGAGAACGGGTTTTGAGAAAAACTTAGAGGGCTTACAGGTAGAATTTGTAAAAGGAGATATCAGAGATAAGGAACTTGTTGAAGAATTAGTTCAGGGAGCTAATGGTATTTTTCACCTGGCAGCTTTGGTAAGTGTTCCCGAATCGTTGTTGCGTTTGGATGAGTGTATTGATATCAATACAATTGGTACAATTAATATTTTGGAAGCCGCAAGAAAAAATGAAGGTTGTAAGGTGGTGCTGTCATCATCTGCAGCAAATTATGGGAATAATCCAGTCTTGCCAAAAGTAGAAACGATGATTCCTGAACCAATGACTCCTTATGCAATTACCAAATTAGATGGGGAGTTTTACTTAAAAATGTATCAGGATCAATGGAATGTTCCTACAGCTTCTTTACGTTATTTTAATGTATTTGGACCAAGGCAAAATCCTCAATCTGCTTACGCTGCTGCGGTGCCAATTTTTATCAATAAAGCTCTTCAAAATCAACCTTTAACCATTTATGGAGATGGTTCTCAAACCAGAGATTTTATCTATGTAAAAGATGTTGTTAAAGCAAACGTTTTAGCATCTCAAGTAGGTACTGAAACATATAACGTAGCATTAGGCCACAGTACCTCTATTTTAGAATTAGCCGAAAAAATTATCGATATAACCAATTCTAAATCACAAATACAATTTTTAGAAGAACGTTCAGGAGATATCAAGCATTCAAAAGCCAACCCAACAAAATTTAATGATTTAGGATTTAAACCAGGTCATTCTATCGATGCAGCTTTAGAAGAAACAATTGCATTCTACCATCAGGAATTATCAAAATATGAATAATTAGTGGTATATGTTTTCAAGCTTTATTAAGAAACTACTATAATACAAACAAAATGGCACAAACTAAAAGCGTTTTAGATGAAGGTCAGGGAAGTGTTTTAATCCCTATGACTATTTTGACCCTGTTATTTTTTATTTTGGGGTTTGTTACCTGGTTAAATGGACCTTTGATTCCATTTTTTGAAACTGCCTGTGATTTAACTGGATCTCAAGCTTATTTTGTAGCTTTTGCTTTTTACATTGCTTATTTTGTAATGGCTATTCCATCTTCCTGGATTATTGAAAAAGTAGGATATAAAAATGGAATATCTTTAGGGTTAATTGTAATTGCATTTGGAGCTTTTATGTTTTATCCGGCAGCAGAAATGAGAACTTTTCTATTGTTTTTAATCGCTTTGTTTGTGATGGGGACAGGATTAGCTATTTTGCAAACAGCTGCAAATCCTTATGTTGTGGTGATTGGTCCACGCGAAAGTGCAGCCGCCAGAATTAGTGTATTAGGAATCGCTAATAAATTGGCAGGTTTCATTGCTCCATTAGCATTAACGGCTTTAGTGTTGTCTAATATGAAAGAGTACACGAAAGAAAAAATCGCAATGCTTGATGAAGTAGCTAAATCACAGACCTTAGACGCTTTGGCTCTTCAATTACAAACGCCTTATATCTATATGGGAATTGTAATACTGATTTTAGCAGTTTTGGCTAAATTATCTCCCCTGCCTGAAATAGAATTGGATGAAGAAGGTCATGTCGCACATTTAAGCATATTTGAGCAAATTAAAAATGCATTTAAATATCCTCAACTAGTTTTAGGAGCAATAACATTAATGCTATATGTTGCTGCTGAGGTAATAGCGGGAGATACAATTGGGACTTTTGGAAAACAACTCGGAGTCTATGGAGAAAATGGGGATTTTTATCTTAAGTTGACCTCATTTACCATGACAGCCATGTTAATTGGTTATGTTGTAGGCATTACATTAATTCCTAAATACTTGTCACAGGTTAATGCTTTGAAGATTTCAGGTGTTTTAGGTATGTTTTTAGTTATTCTAATAGTATTGCTACCTCCAAATATTATGGTTCAATTCCCTTTTATCCCCGCTTTACCTTTAGTAGTAGTTTTGGTAGCTTTATTCGGTTTGGTTAATGCACTTTGTTGGCCAGCTATTTGGCCATTGGCACTGCTAAATTTAGGAGGATATACAAAAATTGGAGGAGCTATATTGATTATGGCTATTATTGGTGGGGCAATTTTTCCTTTATTGTATGGATTTTTAGCTGAAAGTATCAATTTATCTAACGGAGTTACTCCTGCTTTGACAAGGGTAAAAACAGGAAATCAACTAGCATATTCAATGCTCTTTCCAGCCTATTTAATGATTTTCTTTTTTGCACATAAAGGACATAAATATACGAGCTGGGTAAGAAAATAAATGAATTACTTAATATGAATCATAAAAAATAACTAGTAATGTTAAAAAGTAATATTGACAAGGCGACAGATTTCGAAAAACGATTTGAAAACATCAACACAATTGTTTTTGAAAATTCGAAAGAGGCTTCGAAAGAAGTAGCTATGGAAATTGCGCAAGTAATTAAGGCAAAACAACAAAAAAATGAACTTTGTGTATTAGGTCTAGCAACAGGGTCTTCGCCTAAGGGTTTGTATGCAGAATTGGTGCGTTTACACAAAGAAGAAGGATTGAGTTTTAAAAATGTGGTTTCTTTTAATTTGGATGAATATTATCCAATGGAACCTGATTCTATTCATAGTTACGTACGTTTTATGAAAGAACAATTATTCAATCATGTTGATATACTTTCAGAAAATATTTTTATTCCGGATGGAACTTTAAGTAAAGATGAAATTTTCCAGTATTGTTTGGATTACGAAGCAAAAATTGAAGCTTTAGGTGGAATCGATTTGCAAGTTTTAGGAATTGGTGGTAACGGTCATATCGGTTTTAACGAATCGGGATCGCTTCAAAACTCTAAAACACGTTTGGTGGCTTTAGATCATATAACTCGTGTGGCGGCTAGCAATGAATTTTCGGGTTTAAATAATACACCTCGTACGGCAATTACGCTTGGAGTTAAAAAAATCATGGAAGCAAAACGTGTGATTTTATTGGCTTGGGGAGAAGGAAAATCGGATATTGTAAAACAAGCCGTAGAAGGACCAGAAACAAATTTGGTTCCTGCTTCTTTTTTGCAAGAACATCGTGACGTGATTTTCGTTTTAGATAAAGAAGCTTCTTCTAAACTAAAGAGAATTCAAACGCCTTGGTTGGTGGAGCAAGTGACTTGGACAGATGATTTAATTCGTAAGGCAGTTTTAGGATTAGCACTTCAATTGGAAAAACCAATTTTAAAACTGACTGATGCTGATTATATCGAAAACGGTATGAGTGATTTATTAGCTGATTCGGGACCTGCTTACGATATTAATATTAAGATTTTTAATAAACTTCAGCATACTATTACTGGTTGGCCAGGAGGGAAGCCGAATGCCGATGATAGTAATCGTCCAGAACGTGCTGAACCTGCAAAAAAGCGTGTATTGATTTTTAGTCCGCATCCTGATGACGATATTATCAGTATGGGGGGAACGTTTATGCGTTTGCAAGAGCAAGGTCATGAAGTACATGTAGCGTATCAAACCTCTGGAAATATTGCGGTAGCTGATGATGAAGCGCTTCGATTTGCTCACTTTGTTTGTGACTACAACGAAAAATTTGAAATCAAGAATGAAGAGGCTGATGTGTTGTATAAAAAATCAATGGAGTTTTTGAAGAATAAAAAAACTTCAGAAATTGATATTCCGGAAGTTCGTTTCACAAAAGGGTTGATTCGTAAAGGAGAGGCGCGTGCTACTGCTCGATATGTTGGATTGCCAGATGAACAAATTCATTTTATGGAATTACCTTTTTACGAAACAGGAACTATTGAGAAAAAACCAATTGGACAAGAAGATATTCAAATCACAATGGATTTGATAGCTAAAATCAAACCACATCAAATTTATGCCGCAGGTGATTTAGCGGATCCTCACGGAACGCATAAAGTATGTTTGGACGCCATTTTCGCAGCAGTTAAAAACCTAAAAACAGAACCTTATATGAATGATTGTTGGGTTTGGTTATACCGTGGAGCTTGGCAAGAATGGGGAGTAGAAGAAATTGAAATGGCGGTACCTATGAGTCCGGAGCAAGTATTGGCAAAACGATATGGTATTTTTAAACACCAATCACAAAAAGACGGAGTGGTCTTTCAAGGAAGTGATTCCAGAGAATTTTGGCAACGTGCCGAAGACCGAAATAGAGAAACTGCGATGTTATATCAAAAATTAGGAATGGCTTCGTATGCGGCTATGGAAGCCTTTGTAAGATGGAAGTATTAGTTTTTGGATTGTTATAATTGTTTGTTACCTCGAGACTTATGTTTCGAGGTTTTTTATTGGTTTAAGTTCAGAAAAATGTGTTTAACCACTTATCTGGCAAGTAAAAAGCGAGTTTTTTGAGTATAATTTATCTCTTTTGTATCAAGTAAGGTAGGGGGGAGTAGCTATTTAATACGAATTATTGAATTACTTGTAAAAAAATAATTATTGATTTATATATTAGGTTCGATTTTAGCTTTGTTATCAAAGTGAAATTATTGAACCGCTTGTGATTTATAGGTAAAGCAGTTTAGTTTTTGCAAAAAAAGTATAAAATAAATTTATGGATATGCAAATAAAAATTAACAGATAAATGGAATAATTTTATAGGAGGGAACGTTTATAATAAGCAAATAGATGGTCTTTTTGATGGTCGTATAGTTGATTCAAAAGCCACTCAATTCTCTATAAATGCTAACAGTACTTGTGATTTTTCTAAAACAACTTCTTTGCAATTTACACTGAATTATTTGTCTGAACGAATAACAGCACAGGGAGAGGATTCCCGTTTTTATTCTCCAAATTTGAGTCTTAGAAAAACGTTTTTCGATAATCAGTTAGTTGCTACTCTACAATGGAAAAATATTGATATGGGATTATTAAATTCAAATGAACAAAGAATTACCACTTATTGTCCTAATGCTTTTTATACAACTACAAACTATGTTTATGAAGTAGATATGGTGATTCTTAATTTATCGTATACTTTTACAAAGACCAAAAATAAGTCTAAGTTTATCGATAGTGAATTTGGAAAAAAAGAATTTTAATTAAATGAATAAGATGAAAGATAAAGGGAGAAAAATATTTAGAATTGGTTCTATTTTAGTTATACCATTAATTGGATTAATATATTTATTAACTAGTTATTCTACTGCAAAAAGAGAATTAAATCAGGAGGGTGAAAACCAAGATATTGAACCTAAGTTTGAATTAACAATAGAAAATAAAAATAACAAACCCAAGAAAGAGTATGAAGGAATGGTTTGGATACCTGGAGGGGAGTTTTCCATGGGAAGTAATTTTGATGATGAAAGTCTCTGTAGTATCAAAGGAGTAACTAATGATGCTCGACCAATTCACAGGGTATATGTTGATGGTTTTTGGATGGATAAAACAGAAGTTACGAATAAGGAATTTGCTGAATTTGTAAAAGCTACAGGCTATGTTACTGTTGCAGAGAAAAAACCACTTCCTGAAGAATTACCTGGAGTTCCATTGTCTGATTTAATTGCAGGCTCTGCAGTATTTACACCAACAAAAAGTAAAGTTGACTTAAATAATTTTTTAGCATGGTGGCAATATGTTGGAGGAGCAAATTGGAGACATCCTTTAGGGCCGGATAGCGATTTAAAAGGAAAAGACAACTATCCAGTAGTGCAAATTGCATTTGAAGATGCAGCAGCTTATGCTAGATGGGCTGGAAAACGATTGCCTACGGAAGCAGAATGGGAATTTGCAGCCAGAGGAGGAAAGACAGGTACTTCCTATACTTGGGGGAATGTATTAAAGCCCGATGGTAAATTCCTAGCTAATATTTATCAAGGAGAATTTCCAGTGGTTAAAGGGGATAATGCTGAAGATGGTTTTATAGGATTGGCTCCAGTAGCGCAATACCAGCCGAATGGTTATGGACTTTATGATATGGCTGGAAATGTATGGGAGTTAATTAACGATTGGTATAGTGAGAATTATTATGAACTATTATCAGCAAGTGGAAAAGTTGCCAGAAATCCACAAGGACCAAAAAGAAGTAATTATTCGGCAGAGCCTAATGCCCTGACTAAAGTTCATAGAGGAGGCTCTTTTTTATGTACGGATGAATATTGTACAAGATATTTAGTAGGTTCAAGAGGGCATGGAGAAATCAAATCAACAGCTAATCATATTGGTTTTAGATGTGTTAGATAAATTTGAAAACAGGAATCAATACTAATAAAGATAAAATGACTATATTTTAAATTTTATATAGAATTTTGAACGTCCCGCAATTGCCTGATAACGTAAGAGCAATTGCGGGGCGATTTTTATTCGCCAACCACAATAGGTCGTGATTTAAAATCAGCCAGATTCAAAAAGAAGCCTCTATAGGAAGTCATACCGTCCCGAAATAAATTCCAGAGTAGGGAAGCACCCATATTGGCAAGGGTAGAATTTATATACAAATCCTGTTTTTCAAGAGCCTGGGCAAGGGAGCAACTTGGTTCATTGTTGTCCTTTTGGGCATCTAGTTGTTCTTTAAATTCATCGGTAACAAAAGGTAATTTGGAAATTGTTGTATAGCGTTTAGAATCAGGTTGTGGAATCTCTCCAACTGTTGCGAGAATTACTTGTCCCGTATTTTGTGCATTGCCCAAATCCATCCAATAGAGGCATTGGTTGCGCTCCCAATAGTTAATCTCCTTAAAACTTTCTAAAGCTTTAGCTATATCGAATCGAGCTGAGGCGGAATCCACACAGCTGATAAATATATTGGCTTTGCCTTTATGCGGAAAAGAACTTAAATTATTGGAATTGAATTTTTCACTAATAGCTTTCCAATTCGTCCCAAAAAAGCGGTTGCATCTGTTAATAAGAGCCACCGATTTGTATAAACCCAATTCAGTATCCGCAAAGAGTTGTCTGCCTAGATTAGCGGTGGTAATGACATCATCATCGTAGAGACAAAGTTCTATGCCTGTATGACCTAAAGTAATAAGACTATGATTCATTCTGGCAAGTGCTGTGAGCATACAACTTCCCGAACCTCCTGCTCCGATTAGATTTACAGTTATTGGGTTAGTGGGATTTATTAAATAATTGTCAGCGTAATGTATGGATTGGGGAGTGTTCATGATAATAAATCTTTTAGCGTTAAACCGTTTTTGATAAGGCATTTTGTTGAAAAATCTTTTTGATTTTTTATTAGTTTTTGCCAGAGTTGAATTAGATTACCTTTTACAGGATTTTTTTCCATAATCAAATGACTAAAATAGCTATTGAAAAAGTAGTTTTGCCATTGAGTGATGAATTCTTCTAAAGAACAATCAAGTTTTATTTTAACTGCTACCGTTCCCATACAAACTTCACCATTTTTATAGATGTTAAAAAAAGGCGCATGGAGGAGTTGGCTTTGTTCGTTGATGTTTGTTGTACTGTTTATGGCATATACCGATAGTTTTTTTTTAGAGGCTTTCCAAATCAGTGGAGGTATACTAGCAAGACCGCTAGGAATCCCTAAACTTTCCACAAAATACAATTCTACTTTTTGCGCCTCAGTGTACCAAATGGCATAGCCATCCTTTTCAGGATTAAGGTAAAGCAGATTTTTAGGCAGTAATCCTCTTGGTTTTAAAAAACTGTGTTTTAGCATTTCAGAGGTAGCTAAGGCATTAGCAAGTGCTGTAGTTTCTTTCAGACTTAATGGATGGGCATTGATAGGCAAACCATTTTTGTCAAAATCATAGCTTTCTATGTAAATCGCTTTATCATCAGATTCTTTCTCAAAGATGACAAAGGCTTTTAGAGGCAGATACAGTGCGCCGAATGAAGTGGTTATATCTTTCATGGGATGTCATTTAATAAGGTACATAAATCAATGATGAGCGGAAATAATTGTTTTTCGAAGTCAAGTGTATTCTTTAGTATTTTAGTATTCTTATCATAGATTTTAAATACTGTTGGCTCATCAATATCACTACACTCGTTGAACTCATCATTAACACTTTGGGAGATGGCGTCAAAGAGCAGCCCGTGAGTTTCGGCGACAAAAGAAATGTATTGTTCTGCGCTGATGATTTCATCAGTTTCTTCAAAAGTAGAATGAGCTGTATTTTGAAATATATGTTGGTCGGGAAAGGCAATCATTAATTCAAAAGTTCTTTGGGCAAGGAGTAAACAAGCCTTCTGTAAAGCTGTTTTTGGGCTAAAACAATCAATTCTATTTTGAAAAAAAATCAAATTACAGGGATTGTACATTTTTCTAAGCATCACCTCTCCATAATAATAGGCGATGTTGAACTCGGAAATGGTTGCTTGATTGTCCTCTGGTGCTCCGTCATCCCAAACATCTGTCAACATATCCCGATTACATTCATAATGATAATAGAGATAGCTGTGGTTTTCCCTGTAATAAGGAATTCGGGCGATGTGATAGAGATAGCTAAATACAGAGAGCAGTAATTCAGCTGTTCTTTTTTCTTTTTTATTTTGTAGTAGTCGGTATAATGGAATAACAGGAATGTAATAAAGAGTGTTGCTTGTTGGGTAGTACTCATTTGTGGCAAGACAAATTTTTCCCTTATCATCCTTTATGATGGTTAATTCTATATTTTTAGCAGTTTTTTTCAACTGTTTTTCAATTTCACTTTTGGCTAAGAGGATGTTAAAGGGATAGCAGTAGTCATTGTAATTTGAAAAATCAAAACACAATTCTTTAGATAAAACAGCCAAGGAAGTGAAAAATTCCTTTTTTGCTTTCGCTTCCTTGGGAAGTTTCTTCTTATCGATTTCATATCGAAGAAGAAAGGGCTGTTTTAGAAAACCATAGGCAGTAGTGGGAGCGGAGCGGAGTGAAGTTGGTTGTTTCGCACTTCCTGCGCATCCGAAAGTCTTTGTGTACTTTTGGCGAATAGGGCTAGTTGTTGATACAGTTGGCATAGCTTTTTATTTTTGGGTGGTTTTATGGGGGTGTTTTTTACAGTAGTTTTCATGAGTTATCCTTTCGTTCCGATTTGAGTAATGAATTTATAATGAATGGCATCATTTTGAATAGCAGGTCCTTCAATGGTAGCAGTGGTGAGAATGGGATAGCTTTGCGCATAAAAATTCAAAACTGCTTCGGCTGAAAAATGAGCTGATGGGTCAGCGAGTTCGATAGTTTGTTCTTTATCTCTAAAAGAAAAGATTCGTTTGAGTTGGGTGGTGACTAACATAGCATTAGATTTTAGTTTCGTTAAATAAATCAGGTTCAAATTGCTGAGAGAGTTCCATTCGCCGTTTATGAATGGCTTCTGCGTATTCAGGATAGCTATCTGGTTGAGGCACTTTCATCCAAGCCTCTCGAAATTTACCTTCGGCTTCGAGTGCTTCAACTTTTTTCATACTCTCTTCGTACTTTTTTTGTTTTTCCGATTTGGCTCTATCCTGTTGTAAAGCCTTGTCTTTTTCCACTTGGGAGTTTATTTTTGCCTGTTCTTTGGCTTTTAGAAATTGTTCCATATTGCTAAAGAGTTCAGCAGTCTCTTTTAGTGGATTTTCTATGGCTTCGAAAAAGCCATTGTCAAGTTCCTGAGCCGTGCCTTTGAGTAGGATAGGAGGTACTTTTTTGCGGGCATCATCGCCAATGGCATCATTGAAAAACAGCACCGATACAATGAGAATTTCAGCCGATTCTCTAGCGATGTTTATTGACCAATTTCCTGTTAGTTGTAAGGAGATGATAGTTTGGAAGAAATTAGTTTTCATAGGGATATAATTTAGATTTTACAGTTGATAGAATTTTTATTCAAATTCGTTGAGATAGATAGAATAGCAATATTCTTCGAAGCAAAGCCAACACAAAAAAGTGTAATGAGGAAGATTATAACGGTTTGGGATTGCTTCTCCCAAAGAGGCTTCCAAGTCATTTTTTATCGCTTCTAATTCATCTAGGTGTTCAATGTAAAAGGCTTTACAATCATCGTGATAGATAAATTTTCCAATCATTCCGCTGATACATCCTGCTTGTTGGAGGTCTTTTAAAAAAGCTTTTAATTGTTGTTTTTTTGAACCGTCATAACTCTCGATATGACTAAGAATTATTTTGTTGAATTCGTGGCTCACTTCATAAATACGATATGCAGATTTTTTAAAGGCTTTCATAATACTAAGTTTTAAGGCGTATAGAAAAAATTGAAATAGGATTAAAAAGGTAAATCGTCAGAGAGTTCTTTGTCCTTTGCGATTGATGAAGCAGCAGTATTTTCAAAATTTGTGCTTTGTTGTTTTTTAGGCGCAAAAACCAAAATTTTCAAACTATTGATATGAAAAGTGAGACTTCCCAATACTTTTCCCTCGCTGTTGTTATAGACATTAAGCCCGATACGCCCAAAGAGTTGCACAAGCGCTCCTTTTTTAAGCCAATTAACCATTTTGGGATTTAACCAATAAGCACAAGTAATGTAGGTAGTAATTTCTTTGACTTCATTACTCCCTTTGGGTTTGTAGTGGTCATTGATAGCAATTGAAAAATTGACCACCTCTTTGTTTTCGCTTACTTTAAAAGCAGTTGCATCTGCTGTGATTCTTCCTGTGATTTCCATAACAATACATTTTAAGAATTAGACATTTACTTTCTCTTAAACCATTCCACCTCCACAAAAAATTTTCAAAAGAAAAAACGAAAAAAAAGAAAGCAAGATGCCAGTGACGCATCCAATATGGAGTGCTATAAGTCCCAAAGGGTGAGCAAGAGTAGCGCCGCTCATTATGCGCACGGCGTATTGGGGCGTTACTATCTTAGCTGCCCTTTTAGTCCGTTTCGAATGAAAATTTTAATTTAAACAGCTAAAATTAGATTTAGATTAGCTAAGAACTAAGCAGATGAATACTTTAGGTTTTACATTCGAAATAAAGTAAGGAATGTAATTATTCAGTTCAATGAAGTAGCCAAACAATACACGTAGTTGAAGAATTTATACTTAGATGAAGGAATTTTAAATCGCGTAGATAATAATAAAAAATGATGGTTCGAACTCCTTATCACCCACGATACTCCATATGTTATTAAAAAGTTTTTTTGGTAAGATACTTTTTTTCATTCGGTCTAATGGGGTTGGGAACAATCTTATTTAAACTCTCAGTGCTAAATTGTATTCGCTACAGAAGATCTTTTTTAGTATCTATATTTTTTTGTTAATTCTTTAATGCCCCTTTGTTAAATCAGGATTTTATGAATTTATAAAACTTAACTTTCAATTATTAAATTGGTAGTAATTTGTTTTTTTTTTTTTATTCTATGTCTTTTTTTTTGATTTAAGTTACTATTTATTTTATTGTGTAAGAAAATTTTATATATATTTGCGCAAACGGTTGTTTTAAAAAGATAGTTTTTACATGTTAATTAATGTTAAAGAAAGACTTTTGATATAATATGACTGTTGTGTTTTTGTGAAATATTACATATTAGAAAAAGTAGAAGTATTGAAATTTTTCTTAGAAAATATAGTGTTTTTATTTAGATTAACAGGATTTATCTTGGTTTTAACTATTGTTTTGATTATACCTCAAATCAATATGCAAGATTATGTACTTCCTACTATCACAAGTAAGACAGTTTTATTTCTCTATGGTGTTCTCACACTTTGTGGAGTTTATGTTTTAAGACTTATTTGCTCAAAGAATGTATCATTTTCCATTTCTAAAATAGATATTGCTCTATTTGTATTAGTTCTCTACATTATCTTAAATCGCTATTTGATTCAGTCCAATTATGGATTTTCAATTCGTTATATCGAATTATTAGGATTGTGTTTTTTGTATGTGGTTTTACGAACTATTGGGTTTAAAAATTATTCTTGGTTGTTATTGTCTATTGTTATTTCTGGAATTATGCAAGCAGTATATGGAAATTTGCAATTACTGGGCTATTATCCCTCCAACCATTCCGGATTTAAAATGACAGGTAGTTTCTTTAATCCAGGTCCCTACGCAGGTTTTTTAGTCAGTGTTTTGGCTGTTGCTTCGGGAATGTATTTGTTTAAAGATAAAATCACTACTCAAATACAATCGCAAATAAAAAGGAAAATTCCATTACTTAAAGAATCCATAAAATACATTTTTGAGTACATTCCTTTATTGGGAATTATCAGTATTACCATAATACTTCCTGCTTTGCAATCTCGGGCATCTTGGATTGCTGCAGTAGTGAGCAGCATGGTTTTATTAGAAATTAGATATTCGGTTTTAAAAAATGTATTCAAGAAAGCACCTGTATTAAAAAGAACCATTTTGAGTATTTTCTTTCTGGGAATTCTAGGTACAGGACTTTTTGTTGTCTATTTCTTTAAAAAAGACTCCTCAGAAGGTCGTGCTTTCATCTGGAAAGTAACCACCGAAATGATTATAGATTATCCTTTTTTTGGATTAGGCTTTGACCGATTCAATGCATATTATATGAACTATCAAGCACATTATTTTGAGAAAAACGGTGAAACTCCTGAAGCATTGGTAGCCGATAATACCTACTATGCTTTCAATGAAGGTTTGCAGTTTATATCTGAAAATGGACTATTAGGGTTGATGGTATTACTAATTCTACTGCATGTTTTGTTTCAAACAAAAGTAAAAGAGGGGCATCAACTCCATTCTTTAGTAGCTAAAACGGCACTTTTGAGCATTGGTGTTTTTGCTTGTTTTTCGTATCCCATGCAAATTCTGCCTATAAAACTTGTATTGGTGGTTTTACTTGCCCTGCTATCGAACAAAACTGTTGCTAGTTTTCAATTTAAGATTACAGAAAGTTCAAAAAAACTGTGGCTATATAAAATTAGTTTAGTTCTGCTCATTTGCGTTAGTATGTCCCAAACCTGTAACTACACAAAAGATTTAAGTAGGGGATTTATAACTTGGAACAATGCTTTAACTAGCCATCAATACGGAGATTATCACGGAGCTGTTCAAGAGTATGAAAAAGTATATTCTGTCTTAAAAAAGCATGGAGATTTTTTGATGAATTATGGAAAAACATTATCTATGGCAGGAGAACCTCATAAAGCCATTGCTATTTTAAAACAAGCGCAATACTACCAAAACAACACCATTATTACCACTACCTTAGGTGATTGTTATAAAGCCGCAAAACAATATGACAAAGCAGAAGCCAGCTACCAGCAGGCGGTAAATATGATACCCAGCAAGTTTTACGCCAACTACTTATTGGCAAAACTATACGATGATTCCGGTCAAGAATATAAAGCAGTGGCTATGGCCAAGAAACTCATGAATAAAGAAATAAAAGTTCCCTCTACGGCCATTAAAGAGATACGAGGAGAAATGAAAAAGATCCTGATAAAATATAAAAATCCTCTGGGTTTTAAAAACTAATAAACTCTCACATTAATTAATTATAAAAAAGACAGCCTATGACATAGACCTCCATCCCAGAGGAAGAATTTATAAATGGAAAAAAAAACTTTATAATTTCGTAGAACTACCTAGATAAAGGTAGTTGTAGTGTTCAGCAAAAGTAGCATTCCTTTACCACTTTGCAAAAATAATAAGTATATAAGGGTATATATGCCCATTTTAACAAATTAAATTTTATAAAATGAAAAAAATAATAGGAATTTTAGGAGTTGCAGTAATTGCTGGAGCGATGTTTCTAGGTAACTCAATAAATGTTACAAACAATCAAGGAAATGATTTCTTATTGAAAAATGTAATTGCAATGTCTCAGGCTCAGGCTGAGGGTGGTTCAACTAGTGATTGGCCTTGTTACTCAAGGGTTGATGATTGTTATATTTTTGGCTGTTGGACAGCTTATCTTTGTGGTAATCCTTGTACTACAGTAAGTGTTGATGATGTTTTTGGTATTGCAGGTAATTGTCATGCTCAATAGATTGTAACATATAAAATTCTAACATGATACTGTTTAAAAAGTGACAAAGTAACCTAAATCATTGTATTGACATAATAATTAAAATTATAACCTTACAATATTAAAGATAAACCGTTGTGGGTTAAGAATAATTTATGAAGGTTTCTATATTACTTTTAAACAGTATCTAATTAATACTTTTAAATTATGATAAAAATAACATACATAATGCTGTTTTTTATGCTATTTGGATGTGGTTCTAATAATAATGAAGAACAAACAATAAAAGATATTTCAGTTAACAAAACATTAGTTGCTAAAACTATTAAAATATCAACGAATATGCTAATGCCAACAAGAATATTCAATACTAATAATAAGTTGGTAATTTATGATCAAGTAAAAAATGGGATGTTTAAGGTTTTTAATTTACCTGAAATGGAATATCAATACAGTTTTGGACAAATAGGAAAAGGACCTGATGAATTTTCTTTTATTGATGCAAATACTATGAAGATGATGAATGACAATCTTTTATTTCTTGACTTTCACACCATTAAAAAATTAAAAATTTACAATAAAGAAATTAAAGTTAGTAATTCTAATTCCATACGCATAGAGAATTCCCCTGTTAATGGGCTCAATATGATAAATGATTCTCTTTACATATATAATCTCATGGGGATAAAAAAGAATGGATATGAACACCAAATGGTTAATATTAATAGTAAAAAAACAATTAAAGAATTTGGTACATATCCTGATACCAATATTAAGTATACTAATGAATTTGAACAGTTTAATGCTTATTATAAATATTCTGTTTCAAACCCAATAAACAATAAGTTAGCTATTTTTTATCTATATCTTAACAAGATGAAAATTTATAGTAATAAAGGTGAACTATTGCAGGAGATTAATATTGAAGATAATTATCGCGAATATTCTCCAAAAGATAAGGATAAAAATATATTATTCAGAGGGAGTTGTATTTCAACATCAAATTTTATATACGTGCTCCGTATTGATCAACCAAAAAATGAGATAGAAAAAAACTTCGACTCTTTCAAACCTAAAATCGAGATTTGGAATTGGGAAGGTAAATTATTAAAAAAATATCAATTAGACAAACCTATAACTTCTTTTACTGTATCAGAAAAAGACAATAAGCTTTTTGGTATTTCTATTTCAAATTCAAATGAAATCTATGAATATAAGTTACCTAAAAGCTCAAATATTACAAGTATCCGAAAAAGTAATTTTAAACAGATACATAATGATTTTTATACGATTAATATTCCCAAAGGATGGAGTTATTCTACACCAGAGAAAGAAAAGAATAAACTAACAAAATTTAATAATCTTTTATATAACACAAGTATTTTCTTTAATCCCGAAGAAAAAGAAAAATTTGGGTCAAGTTTTTGGGTATGTCTTATTTCAAATTCTGAAAAAAAAGATATTTCTATTGACGCTTTTTTAAAATCACATGACCTATCAAATGAAGATGAATACAAATTTAAAATCGAAAAGTTTAAAGATAAATCCATTTTTGTTAAAAATTTTAAAAGAGAAAATTCATTACCTAATGGGAAAAAATTCACATCATACATCACTTATTGGCATTGGAAAGAGGGTAAAAACATAATAGAAATCCAGTATACTTCTTGCGTTAAAGACGAGAAAATTCTTAACACGATTCTTAAGTGTGTGCATTCTTTTACTTTAAAATAAAAAAACTTAAATTATTTAAAAATATGTATCAATTAAAAAAATAAAAATACTATGATCAAACAGCTTTTTTCAGCTTTTCTTTTTCTCTCCCTATTATCATGTAACAAAGAAAATAAAGAGATAAATAATGAACTTTCAGAGATTATTGGAAAAAAAATTGAGCTCATAGATAGCTTGAGTTATTACTCTCAAAAAAAAGGTTTTTTTAAAAAACAACAAGATAATTCAATTAAGATAGTTACATATATTGATGGAGGATGTGGGAGTTGTTTATATAATTTGGAAAAATGGAAAGAGTTAATGAAAGCACCCGAATTAAAGAATGTTTGTTTTTTGTTTTATATCAAAGTGTATGAAAAAAAACAAGTTAGTGAACTAATAAGCGAAATAGATTTTACCTATCCAATCATTGCTGATTTAAGTAATCAATTTTATGAAGTAAATAGGCTTAAATCGGATAAGAATTATCAAACTTTTTTAGTAGACAAAGAAAACAAAATAGTTTTAGTTGGCAATCCATTATATAGTAGAAAAATAATGAAACTTTATTTTGAAACAATATCCAAGATTAATAAATAAAAGCAAATATTCACTATAAAAAAGTATTTTCAAAATTGTATATGGAATGTTTGGTAGAAATTATTAGCAAAAAAAAAAAAACAAATGGTAAAAACAAGTCAATACTTTAAAAAATCAAAAAATAAAACAATGAGTTTAAAATTTGAGGCAAATTTAATAAGTAAAATTAATTTTATTATATGTATGCTTATGTTAACAACATTCTTTTATTCGTGCAACACTAAAGCTTCAAAAAGCGAAAATACCACCATAAAGTTTGAAAAGCTACTGCATAATTTTAATAAAACACCAATGGGAAAAAGTGTAAGCACATTATTCAAATTTTCAAATACAGGAGAAAGTCCTTTACTGATAAAGGAAGTAACAACAGCCTGTGGCTGTACAGTGCCAGAATGGTCTAAAGAAATTATAGAACCTAATGAAAACGGAGAAATTAAAATTGTTTATGATGCCAAATATCCTGGCCTTTTTAATAAAACGATAACTGTATCTTACAATGGTAAAGATTCTCCACAAGTATTAACTATCAAAGGAGAAGTCTCCTATCCTGAAGAAAAAGAAAACGCTTACTCTAATAAAATTAACTAAAAGGAAAATAACTGTAGAAATGAGCAAAAAACCACGCATCATAAACACCAATATTATCATTGTCTCTTTTTTAATAGCAGGTTCTTTATTCCTTCATAGCTGTGCCAAATCAAAAGCCTCAAATGAAACTTTTATTAAAAAAAAAACCTACGTAGCCGAAAAAAACGAAGTGGAAACTATCGTACTCAAAAACGAGTCTTTCCAAAAAGAGTTGGTAAGTAATGGTAAAATCATTGCATCTCAAAAAAATAGTGTACAATTTGAAGTCAGTGACAAACTGGAACATTTGTATGTAAAAAATGGGGATAATGTGCACAAAGGACAACTGCTGGCTTCCTTATCCTCTTTTAAATACCAACAAAGAGTAGCTCGTGCCGAAATCGATCTAAAAAAAGCTAAATTTCAGTTTGAAGACATGTTGGTAGGTAGAGGAATTTTTACCACCAAAAAGGATAGTATCCCTAAAGCTATCTATGACATGGTAGCCAGTAGAACGGGTTATGATGCAGCATTGCTGGAATTAAAAACAGCTCAATATGAATTGAAATCAACTAAATTGATAGCTCCTTTTAGTGGAAAAGTAGCCAACATAGAAAGTAGGGTTTACGAGAACGTAAGTGCCGGAAAAAGTTTTATGACCCTAATTGACGATAGCGTATTTGAGGTAGAATTTTATTTGATAGAGTCCGAAATGAAAGATGTAGTGCTAAATAGCAAGGTACAGATTATTCCTTTTGCATTGGGTAAAAATTACACTGGACATATTTCTTCCATCAATCCTTTAATAGAAAAAAACGGAACTATTCTTGTAAAAGCAGAGGTGAAAAATGATGGAAAACTTACTGAAGGCATGAATGTAAAAGTGCGGATTGAAAAAGAAGTAAAAGGGCAATTGGTAGTTCCCAAATCGGCAGTAGTGTTGCGGGACAATCAGGAAGTATTGTTTAAGGTAATTAATGGCAAAGCCTATTGGACCTATGTACAAACTACTCTGGAAAACAGTAGTTCTTATGCGGTTATAGCCCATCCTGATAAAAGCAGTGCCACCTTAAATCCGGGAGATACGGTTATTGTTTCTGGAAACCTGAATCTGGCTCATGATAGTGAAGTGGACTTAAGTTACAAAAATAAAAAACAGTAGTAGGAAATTCGCTTTTAGTGATTAATTTTTAAAATATTCTGATTTGCTAAATCAGCGTAAATCAGCGTGCTACAATTTTCACGCAGATTTTAGACTAATTTTTCAAATTCTCGCTAAAAAATACAATTTATACATTACCCATTAACAACTGAACACTAATAACTAACCACTGAATACTAATCACCTTTTATGGTAAAATTTTTAATCAATAGGCCTATTGCGGTTTTAATGACGACGCTTTGTATGCTTATTTTAGGGCTGTATGCGTTTGGTTTTATTCCTGTAGCATTAATGCCGGATATCGATATCCCAGAAATTACGGTACAGGTCGAAGCGGATAATATGTCGGCAAGACAGGTCGAAGATGTTATCGTAAAGAATTTACGGGCTAACTTAATGCAAGTAAGCCACTTGAAAGATATTAAAACGGAATCCAATAATGGCAATGGCATCATTCGTTTGAGTTTTGAACAGGGAACTAAAATCGATTATTCTTTTATTGAAGTCAATGAAAAAATTGACAGAGCCATGGGAAACCTTCCCAAAACAGTTAAACGACCTAAAGTAATCAAAGCCAATATTACGGATGTTCCTGTTTTTTATTTAAGTCTGACCTTAAAAGACCAACCCAAAGAAATACCTAATCATTTTAATGATGAACGTTATCCTGTTTCTCAACAATTTGTTGATTTCAGTCGTTTTGTTAATCAGGTGATTCGCAAACGCATTGAGCAAGTTGAGGAAGTGGCTATGGTGGATGTGAGTGGATTGGTTTTTTCTGAAATCCGCATTATTCCGGATATGGAAAAATTAAATGCATTAGGAATCAGCTTAAATGAATTAGAATCAAACATTAAGAATTATGATATTGAAGTAGGAAGTTTGTTAATTAAAGACAATCAATACCAATACAATATTCGTTTGGGAATTAGCCTAAAGACCATTAAAGAAATTGAAAATATTTATATTAAAAAAAGCGATCGCCTTTTTCAATTAAAGGAGCTGGCAGAGGTAATAGAACATCCACAAAAACGCACCGGATTAGTTTTGGCTGATGACAAAGAGGCGTTAACTATGGCCATCATTCAACAAAGTGATGCGAAGATGGAAGATTTAAAAACTTCTTTGAATTCTCTTATAGAGCAACTTAAAAATGATTATCCAAACATCGAATTTTCAGTAACACGAGATCAAACTAATTTACTTGATGTTGCCATAAGTAATATCAAGCAAGATTTAGTATGGGGAATTTTATTGGCTTTTGGCGTGATGTTTTTGTTTTTAAAAGATGTTAAATCTCCTTTGCTGATTGGTGTATCGGTTCCTGTTTCCCTTATCGTTAGTTTAGCTTTTTTTTACATTTTTGATATTTCTATCAATATTATTTCATTATCAGGTTTGATTTTAGGAATTGGATTGATGATTGATAACTCAATTATTGTAATTGAAAATATCATCCAGTATCGAGAACAAAAACGCAGTTTAATCCAAGCCTGTGTTTTAGGTGCTAATGAAGTGATTAAACCGCTACTTTCTTCAGTACTTACAACCTGTTCTGTTTTTTTGCCACTTTCTTTTTTAAGTGGAATATCAGGGGCTTTATTTTATGATCAAGCGATGGCAATCACTATAGGTTTGTTTGTTTCTTTATTGGTTTCCGTCACTTTAGTTCCTTTATTATACCACCTTTTTCACAAGAAAGATACAGGCAAAAAGGGGCGTTTAGATCGGTTTCTTGAAAAAACAAATACGTTGGACTATGCTGAGTTGTATGAAAAGGGATTCCGTTTTGTAATAAAAAATCAAAAAATATCCTGGGGAATATGTATTTTACTATTAGTAGTTGGTTTTGTATTGTTTCAATTTCTTCCGAAGACACAAATGCCATATTTGACTAAAACAGAGATGGTATTCAAAATTGATTGGAATCAGCAAATTAATGTCGAAGAAAATAAAAAAAGGGTATTAGAATTACTAAAACCTATAAAAAACGATATACTCAATTATAATGCATTAGTAGGTTCACAACAATTTATTTTAGACAAGGAATCTACTTCTTTAAGCTCTGAAACTTCGATTTATATAAGCTGTGATACTCCTGAAAATTTAAGGAAAATTCAGAAAGAGATGCTTATGGCAATTCAACAAAAGTATAACAGAGCCGTCGTTTCTTATGGAGATGTAGACAATATTTTTAATGTTATTTTTTCGGATAAAGAAGCTCCCTTAGTTGCCCGACTGCGTAATGTGGAGAATTTAGGAGCCGCTCAAAATACGCAATTGAAAAAAGTTTGGGGTCAGGTACAGCAGAGTATGGATCATTTAGAGTTAAAACCCATAGCTTGGCAGGAAAATATTAACCTGATAGCCAATCAGGAAAAATTAATGACCTATGGTGTATCTCCTAATGCCTTGTTTCAAGCTCTAATAAGTGCTTTTAATGAGCGCGAAATTTTGTCAATAGTAGATAATCAAAATCTGATACCAGTTATTCTGGGAGGCAATAGTAAAACAATAGAAGAAGTCTTAAGCGAAACAACCGTACAATCTGAGAACAATGCGGTATTCCATGCTAGTGATTTTATCAAAGTGGTTAACGCGCAAGATATGAAAACTATTGTAGGCGGTATTGAAGGAGAATATTATCCTATTGAATTAAATAGAGATGAAGTCAATATAAAAGAGACTATCTCAACAATCAAAAATGTAATTAAAGATAATAAACTATTCACAGTCACTTTTAGCGGTAGTTTTTTCAATAATCAAGAATTGATGAAAGAATTAATAGCTGTATTAGTAATATCAGTCTTATTGCTCTACTTTATTTTAGCCTCTCAATTTGAATCTCTTGTTTTGCCACTAATTATCTTGATTGAAATTCCATTGGATTTAGCAGGTTCATTTTTATTATTAAAGATTTTTGGTATGAGTCTTAATTTAATGTCGATGATTGGAATTGTAGTGATGAGCGGTATTGTAATTAATGATTCTATATTAAAAATAGATACCATCATTCAATTACAACGCAATGGAAATTCGATTTTAAAAGCCTTATTGTACGCAGGTCAACGAAGATTAAAACCTATTTTAATGACGAGTTTGACAACTATTCTGGCTGTAGTACCGCTTCTTTTTACAGGAGGTTTGGGTGCTGAACTTCAGGCACCATTAGCAACAGTCCTTACAGGAGGAATGATATTAGGAACAATAATTAGCCTTTATTTTACTCCCTTATGTTATTATTATTTTGCTAAAAGAATTGAACGAAGAGAAAAAAGGTCTCAGTTATGAGTTAAGGGTTTTGAGTTATGAGTTACGAATTTTCAATTTTACAAATAATGAATTTTATTAAAAACAGGCATTTAATTTTAGTTTTCAGTTTTGGGTTGTATTCCTTGCAAATTACAGCACAAAATACAAGCAAAAATGAAGATAATAAACAAAAAATATCCTTGGAGGATATCATTAGCATCGCTAGTAAAAAATCCTTAGATGCTTTTAAAGCCAAACAACAATATGGAGCGAGTTATTGGCAATTTAGATCCTTCAAAGCGAGTGTGTTACCTAAAATGAATTTAGAACTGGAACCCTTAACTTATAATAAATCGGTTTTGAAACGATATGATTCTGAGAATAATATTGATGTGTATCGACTCCAGCAAAATTTGAATTCGTATGGAAATCTAAGTATCAATCAAAATATTAAAGCTACAGGTGCCACCATTTATGCTAATTCCAGTTTTAACAGATTGGCTAACTATGGATTAATTGATTCCAAAGATTTCACAGCCACACCTATCCGAATAGGGATTATACAACCAATTTTGGCTTTCAATCGTTTTAAATGGGCTCATGTTATTTCTCCTCTGCAATTTGAACGTGCTAAAAAACAATATTTATATGAACTACAAGACATCAAACTTAAAGCGGTTAATTATTTTTTTAATTGGGCATCGGCTAGTAAAAGAGTACAATTAGCTCAGGAGAATGTAGTAAGTACTCGGAAACTTTTCACAATAGGAAAAAAGAGGTATGATCTGGGTTCAATAGAAAAAGATGATGTACTTAATTTAGAATTGGATGCGTACAATGCTAATACAAATTTGACTCAAAATGAGCGGGAATTGCAAAAAGCAGAATCAGAATTAAAACTGTTTTTAAGAGATGATAGTCCTTTGCATTCACTACCGGAATTACCGGAGTTGGTTTCGGATTTACAGATTGATATTAAAGAAGCTACTGCATTGGCCGAAGCTAATAATCCTGAAATTTTTAATCTGAAAATTAAAAAGGTGGAAGCACAAAGAGATTTGGATAAGGTAATTAAGGAAAACCGTTTTGATCTGTCTTTGAGAGGAAGTTATGGTTTGAATCAAAATGCCAATACATTTAGAGATGCTTATGGCCGATTATTAGACCAACAAATGATTAGTATTCAAATGAATATCCCCATTTTAGATTGGGGAGAACGCAAAGGAAATATTAAAACGGCTAAAATGAATAATGAAGTGAGTGAAATTGCAGTTCAACAAGAAAGTGACAAACTTAGCCAGCAATTAAGCTTGAAAATTATTGATTTTAACCTTCAGAAACAATTGGTAGAAGGGGCTTTACGAAGCAGTGAAATTTCAAGATCTTCTTATGAAATAACTGAAAAACGTTTTTTATCAGGAAGCATTGATTTGTTAAGACTAACCAGTGCCAGAAAAGCATGGCAAGCAGCCTCTGAAAATTATATCACGAGTTTATATAATTATTGGCGATTTTATTATGAGGTGCAACAATTGACCCTCTATGATTTTCAAACTAAAAGTACCATAAGCAAGAACTTTGACGAAATATTGGATAAATAGTAGTATAAATAATGAAAAAAACATATAGAAATACCATTCTAATTATCGTAGCACTAATTTTAGTATTACTAGGTATTGTATGGCTAGCTATTATTCTTATAATGTTTGTATTGATTTACAAAATTGTATTGCATTTTATTTCTTTAATATTTTATAGTTTTTTAAGAAAAATGGTGAAGGGATTTTTTTTGTTTCTTTTGCTTTTATCTGCAACAATTTGCACCAAGCTCTTGGCTTTCGATATTTATAAAATACCCAGTTCTTCTATGGAAAATTTATTATATCCCCAGGATGTAGTTGTAGTGAATAAATTGAAATACGGTCCCAGACTACCTCGTTCTCCTTTTGAAATTCCATGGGTGAACATTGCTTTTTATTTTAATGAAAAGGCTAAGAAGCGAATAAAAGAAGATTGGTGGGATTATAAAAGACTCGCGTGTACTGCAGTTATAAGGCAAGGAGATGTGTTTGTGTTTAACTCTACCTGGAGTAAAGACTATATTTTGATCAAGCGATGTATGGGGTTAGCAGGAGATACCTTAAGAATTAAAGAGGGTGCTGTATATACCAATAGAAAGCTGTTTGTTCCTACCATTACGGAAAGAAACAATTATAAATTCAGAATCAAAAATAAAGAGGCTTTCTATAAATTTCTGGATTCTTTAGAATTAGATTATGTTACGTTAAGAAAAATAGACAATCAGGTTTGTGAAGCTAATCTATCGAAAGGTGATTTAGACCAACTTAAAAAAGCAAACTTGATTAACACTACTAGCATACAGCTCGATTCTTTTAATGGTAATAATGGATTATTCTGTAATGTCCCTAATAAACAATGGACCTACGACACTATGGGGCCTTTTGTAGTACCAAAAAAAGGAATGCAAATACTTTTAAATTCAGAAACTTTTTCATTGTATCAAGCCACAATTAATGGTTCTGAGAATGCTAAAATCACAGTCTCAGACGGAGATTACTATTTAGATAATAAAAAGATAAAAACCTATACATTCAAGCAAAATTATTATTTCATGATGGGTGACCACAGAAAAGGCACCATGGATTCTCGAACTTGGGGTTTTATTCCGGAAACCAATATTATTGGCAAAGTGCAATGTGTTTTGTATTCTAATAAAGATGATGAATTTCAATGGAATCGCTTTTTCAAAATGCTTTAAGATAAATATATGAAGTCAAAATTATCTTCCTTTACTATATTAAGCTGTTTTGTTTGCTTATGCATTATTGGTGCGAGCATGATACCTTTGTTGAGTGTACAACTGAATCCGTCCGTATCAACTCCATCAGTAAATATCAGTTATAGTTGGTATAATGCTTCTGCAAAGTTAATTGAGCAGGAAGTAACTTCCAGACTAGAAGGCGTTTTCAATACCGTAAAAGGAGTTAAAGGGATAAATTCCTCCACAAGTAAAGGTGGTGGTTCAATTAACATCGATTTTAAAAAAAATACAGATTTAGATGCGGTACGTTTCGAAATGGCTAACTTGATTCGTCAAACTTATTCGGAACTTCCTGAAGGTGTGAGCTATCCCCAATTGTCCATTAGTGGAGCCAATGAAAATACCTCTCCAGTTCTGACATATAGTATCAATGCCAACGAAAGTCCGTATCTGATTAAGAAATATGCCGAAAACCAGATACTCCCCAAATTAGCCATAATCAAAGGGGTTAACAAAGTATATGTATATGGTGCTGATCCTTTTGATTGGGTTGTGAAATACAATTCAGATCAGCTTTTGCAGCTTTCCATATCAGTTAATGAAATTGAGAATGCCATTCGTGAGTATTTTCAAACCCAACAGTTAGGGAATGGAAGTTTAGTGTCTAAAAACAATGCTGAAAGTCAGGAAATTGCCTTGGTTTTAAGCTATAAATCCGAAAAAGAAATAGATTGGGAGAACATTCCTATAAAAAAAATAGGAGATAGAATTATTTATCTAAGAGACATTGCCAAAATTCAATATAAAGAAGCTCCAATGCAATCGTATTTTAGGATAAATGGAAAAAATTCCATCAACATGGTGGTCTATGGCGAAAAAGGAGCTAATACCATGGAAGTGTCTAAGGCGGTTAAAGAGGAAATAGAGAAAGTTAAAAAAGAAATAAAAGGGGAATACAATCTAAAATTAACAAATGATACTTCTCAATATATTACTGAAGAACTACAAAAAATTAAAGAGAAAATGCTGTTTTCCTTCTTGATTTTGTTTGTTATGATTTTAGTGACAAGCAGAAGTCTTAAATACATATTGGTGTTGTTTTTGAGCATTATTACCAACCTTCTCATTGCTATAATCTTTTATTATTTATTCAAAGTAGAATTACAATTGTATTCCTTTGCCGGAATCACTATTTCTTTTGGAATTATGATCGACAATTGTATTATTATGATTGATCATTTAAGAAACAAAGGTGATAAAAAAGTTTTTTTAGCCATTCTGGCAACCACTTTAACTACGGCAGGAGCACTATTATCCACTTTTTTATTAGACGAATCCCTGCAAGCTAATTTAAGAGATTTTACTTTGGTTATTGCTATAAATATAATGGTCTCCTTATGTATAGCCTTATTATTTGTTCCTGCACTTTTAGAAAGATTACACATCAATCATAAAAAGAAAGCTTTTTCCAGAAAAAGAAAAAGAAGGGTTTTAAAATTTACGCAGTACTATTATAAATTAATCTTAGCGTTTAAAAGACCACGTTATAAATGGTTGTTTATAGTGGTTTTATTGCTCGGGTTTGGTTTACCTATACAACTCTTACCCAAAAAAATGGAAGGAGATGGATTTTTCGAAAAAGCATATAATGAGACCATTGGTACTGATTGGTTTTATGATGAAATAAAACCTTCATTGGAAAAAATACTGGGAGGATCACTGCGGCTTTTTAGCGAAAATGTTTATGAGAATTCACATTACTCAGATCCAGAAAGAACTACCTTAAGAGTTAGCGGTAGTATGCCCGAAGGTTGTACGATTGAGCAATTGAATGAGGTAATTATGAAGATGGAAAATTACATCAGTAGTTTTGAGGAAGTTGAAATGTTCGAGACTAGCATAGGTAATTATAAGAATTCAACTATCTCAATTTATTTTAAAAAAGAAAATGAGTTTAGCGGTTTCCCTTTTAAACTAAAAAGCCTATTAGAATTTAAAGCCATCAGTTTGGGAGGTTTGGATTGGTCGGTAAGTGGTGTAGGACAAGGTTTTTCGAATGCGTTAGGATCTGATTATAAAAACAACAGAATCATTCTTGAAGGCTATAATTATGATAAACTATATGCTTATGCTGAACTTTTGAAAACACAATTAATAGCAAACTCTTCTTCAAGAATTAAAGAGGTTGACATAACTAGTGGTGGTTGGTGGGATAAAAATCCGCATGAATTTTATTTGGATTTTGATGCCGAAAAAATGGCTCTTGCAGCAGTGAATCAAACCGAATTTTATTCCTATTTAAGAAATCAAACACATACAGGTGGTGTAACTTCTTTTATCAACAACAATGAATTACAACAAGTCAAATTGATCTCTGATCAATACCAAAAAGTGAATGTTTGGGACTTAAAACATGTTCCTATAAATATTGGAAACAATCAATACAAGTTAGATCAAATGGCAGCTATTGAAAAAAGAAAAACAGGCAACGCTATTTCAAAATCAAACCAGCAATACCAATTAACAGTTGAATACAATTTTATAGGAACAGAACCTTTAGCAAAAAAAGTAAGAGAAGATAATATTGAAGAATTGAAGGCTAAATTACCAATAGGCTATCGTGTTTTTGAACAATCTTATTGGGGAGGCTGGGATAAAAGCAATAAAAAACAATATTATTTCATTTTTGTAGTGATCTTAATTATATTTTTTATTTGTTCGATCTTATTAGAGTCATTAAAACAGCCTTTTGCTATAATTTGCATGATTCCAATTTCCTTCATTGGGGTTTTTCTAACGTTTTATCTTTTCGATTTCAACTTTGATCAGGGAGGTTATGCTTCATTTATATTATTATGTGGTATTAGCGTAAATGCAGCCTTATACATAATTAATGATTATAATAATTTGAAAAGAGAACATCCTTTAAGAAATAACCAATGGATGTATTTCAAAGCATTTAATTATAAAATAATTCCGGTAATGCTTACTATTATTTCTACTATGGTTGGTTTAATCCCCTTTGTGTGGGGAGGACAAAATGAGGCTTTTTGGTTTTCGTTTGCAGCAGGTTCCATAGGGGGATTGTTATTTTCATTAGTAGGGATTTTCATTTATTTGCCAATATTTTGCCTTAAAAGAAAACCTAAGTTTTCTAAATTATTAAACAATAAAAAATAAAGATAGAGAATACAAACCTATTTATCTGTTTGTGATTATAAATAGGTTTTAATTAGTTTAAATTTTTAAAATTATTAACAACTATGGGAAATTATAAATACTACTTAAGAAAGCCTGCAAAATATATATTATTTGTCTTTTTCAATTTATTTTTAGCCTGTAACCCTTGGTCATCGGATACCAATCGAGCCTTAGACCTAGCAGGAGAAAACAGAAAAGAATTAGAGAAAGTACTTAATCATTATAGTAAAGATGAGTCTGATTCATTAAAATTGAAAGCAGCAGAATACCTTATTTCGAATATGTTATATCAATATTCGATAGTTGGATCAGGGGTAGATAGTATTAATGCTACTTATAAATATGTTTATGGAGCGAAAAAAGAAGACAGGAGTAAGCTTTTTAAATCAGATTCTTTGCAAAAAGGAGGGAACAAAGATTTTAAATATGATTTACAAAATGTTTCCAGTGAGTTTTTAATAGAACAAATTGAATCGGCTTTTCAAATTTACAAATATGATTGGTGTAAAAAGTATTCCTTTAAAATGTTTTG
The DNA here is from genome assembly GCF_042656445.1 of Flavobacterium sp. GCM10022190. Classification (NCBI taxonomy): domain Bacteria; kingdom Pseudomonadati; phylum Bacteroidota; class Flavobacteriia; order Flavobacteriales; family Flavobacteriaceae; genus Flavobacterium; species Flavobacterium sp. GCM10022190. The sequence continues at coordinate 114,258 of NZ_JBHSOQ010000003.1, read as the reverse complement.
CGAATATATTTTGCCTTATAAATTCCCTCAGGCAGCAAATGTGGACTGGAGATCTTATGCTAACCGGAAATTTTACCCAAGCTTTGATCTAATGTCTTTTGAAGGAGAAAATACTATTTACGAAGCCGAATTATTGACTAAATTTAATTCTGATATTGTTGATATACAAAATGCATCAGGAGGTAAAGTTTTTCATTTATATAAAAAAGGGAAGAATAAATTTAAAATTTCGATCAAGAGCAACAACAAAGGCTGGCAAAAAATTGTTGTTAAATATATAAATGGTAATCTAAGAGCTTCAAATGTTAGAATTAAAATTGATGATAAAGTTATTGGAGATTTCCCTTTTCCATCTACAGGGTCATGGGAAAAGCTTAATAATGATCAGATACCAATAGAATTTTTAGTCAATCTGGATTCTGGAGAACATGGTTTGACTATGGAGTCTTTGGATAAAGATCTATTTATAGATTTTTTGATGATTCCAGAGTCAATAAAAATAGAAAGACCTGAGTTAATGATAATAGCTGATGGTATTTACTACGTAAAAAATTCAGCAGGTTGGCTAACATTAGAAAAAGATTCACTCGTTAATTCAGCCCGCGTAAAAATCACGAATGATTTTTCAAAGGCAACACCTCTTGAAATAACTTCAGATGGGTTATTTTATCGAATTAAGTTAGGATATGATGCTACAGCAAAGGTAATAGATGCTTTTCAAGGAAAAAACAGTAATGTTGTTACTATTTATAAGAATTATAGTCAGAATAATCAAAAATGGGGAATAATCCCAAACAAAAATAGTGGTTTCCTAATTAAAAATAAAGCGACTGGCAAATTGCTTTCCTCTGAAAAGGAGAATATTTTAATTCAATCTGTAGAGCGCTCTCTGGCTAGTAATTGGTATTTTCAAAAAGATAAAAAAGCAAAATTTAAAGATACAATCGATTCTGCAATTAAAGCAGCTATGAGAGTTACGGACATTACAAATCGTTTTCATTGGTCTGGTGAAAGTAATATGGCCGGACTTATCAATTCTAAAAATATTCTAGATTTTTCTTATGGTAGTTGTCCTATTGAAACTCAATACCAAACAATGGTTTTGCGTTCTTTAGGGGTTGCAAGTGCTATTGATTTTGTATTCAATTGGGGGAATAGACATTCAGGTCATGAATGGAGTGTTGTCTTTGATCACAAAGGAAATACTATTCAAAATAATTGTCATAATCCGGTAGGTGCTGTTATCTGGAATAGTCATTTTAAAAAAGGGAAAATATATAGAAAATCGAATACCATTAATAAGAATAGTTTGTTTATTAAAAATAATGGAGAAGAGACAATTCCGGATATCTTTAATAATCCTTATTTTTTTGATGTTACTGATGAATATTGTGAAAGTCGTGATATTTCAATTCCGGTAAAAACAAGTGCAAAAGCCTCAAATAAATATGGATATATACTAGTGCATAACAATCGAAAGTGGACTCCTATTGCCTGGGGAGAAAGAACTGGTTCAGCGTTTGAATTCAAAAAATTAGAAAAAGACATATTGTATCTTCCTGCACAATTTGAAGGCAATGATTTTAAAGCTTTCAATGATCCTTTTTTTATTGATTCATTGGGAAAAATACAGAAGATAATTATCAATCCTAAAAAAAAGCATACGGTGTCAATTTCAAGGAAATATCCTTATTATAAGGCTGATAAATTACTGGATAAAAGAATTGTAGGAAGTAAATTTCAAGGCAGTAACAGATTGGATTTTTCTGATGCAGTTACTATTGGAGTTGTTACAGAAAAAATGACGGATCCGATTTTTTATACGATTAGATCAAATACAACTAAAAAATTCAAGTATTTTAGATTTATGGGTTCTGATAACAGTTTCTGTAATATTAATGAAATTGCTATCTATGATAATGAAGGGAAAAAATTGGACGGTAAAATAATTGGTACAGCTGGTAGTTTTGAAGATAAAGGTAATACCATCGAAAAAGTATTTGATAACGATGTTCTTACTTCTTTTGAAGCTCCTGATCCAAATGCTGGCTGGGTTGGTTTAGCTTTTAATAAACCCACTGCTATAAATAAAATTAGATTTGTAGGTCGTAATGATGGAAATATGGTTGAAGTAAATGATGAATATGAATTATCATTTTGGGACAAAGAATGGAAAAGTTTAGGTAGAAAAAAAGCTTCCAGTGGTTCTCTTGTATTTAAAAATGTACCTGAAGGAGCTTTACTTTTATTACATAATCTGCATAGAGGATATGAAGAAAGACCATTTACAATAAAAAACGGAAAACAAGTTTGGTATTAATTTCACGAGTAAATGTTTAATTATCCTGAAATTCTTGAAAACTATCTTGTGATTATTTTTTTCAAATCTTGTAGAAAAAGTGGTTAGTAAATAGTTTCGTATCTTTCATCAAAATTCAAAAAACCTCTAAAGTCATTGATTTTAGAGGTTTTTATGGTTCAAGTTTTAAATATTAATACGTCTCAATCTTGATAATATAGTACTATTTGAATACCTAAATCCTTTCAATATCAAGATGTTAAAAAAAACAAATAAACAAACAAATTGTTGTTTATTGGATTGATTTTTTTAAAATTGAAAAAATAATTGATCAGCTTGCCCTGAAAAATAGCTATCGAGTACTTTTTGAAACACAGGATTTGCGTTTTGTGTAGAAGCAAAAGGAGTCATGCAAGAACGTAATTTCAATGTATCTAAATCTCCAAAAATAGCTTCGGTTGATTTTCCTTTCAGACTTTGTAATATCTTTATTTATTCAATAAGTGGTGTACTGTTAAAGTATGTTGAAGAAATTCTTCCGTTTTTTCTAGTATGCAATGGCAGATTATCTTGCAGTAGCACAGGTGGCAGTAGATATAGCTATAGATTAAATCTTTTTGGATCAGGTACAGATGTAAGATAGATTTTCCCCTTTTAATTTAAAATTTCAAAAAGATGTTTGATATCATTGCTTTATCGCTTGTAAATTTACCGAATAGGGAAAGGCAAAATGTGCAATAGGTTCGTGGTTTAGCCATTTGGTTTCATCTTCGGGTTTTAGGATGATAGGCATTCTTTTTTTATAGTTGTGGATTTCGGCCATAAGGGGATTGGCTATAGTGGTAACAATGGTATAGGTGTCTTTTATTTTTCCAGTATTTTTATCTGTCCATTGGGAATATAGTCCGGCGAAGGCAAATAAATCCTGGTTTTCAATTCCAATTTTGTATTTGGTTTTGTTTTTACCTTTTGGATCATGCCATTGCCATTCGTAAAAGCCAGTTGCTATTACTAAGCATCTTTTGTTTATTGCATTTTTAAATGAGGGTTTTTCTTCTATTGTTTCTATTCGAGCGTTTAAAGTCATTTTTTGAATACTGTCATCTTTAGCCCAAGCAGGTATTAATCCCCAATTGTAATGTAGAATTTCTTGTGGATTTTCATCAATAATAATAGGGGTTTTAGGAAATTCAAAGCCATTAAAGTGAGTTGTTGGTTTGAATGTATCCAAATCCTTAATTTTTGCTTTAAAACGCGATTCCACTTCTTTTGGGAATTTAGTTTGTTCCGTATGAAAGCACATCTTTATTGATTTTATTTGATTTTGATTATCAAAGATAAAGAATATTATTGAGATTGAGTTAGGGGACTATTTTAATTGATCAATGGGACATTTTATGTCTGGGCAAGTTGATTTCGTGTGCTTGGGGATAGGGTTTTCGTTGGGTGCTACTGATGTCTTCTTTAATATTTTGTTGGGTTTTATATTGGTCCTTTGCTTCTCTATAACGCGGATCGGGTATAAAGGGCATTTTGGCCATCTTACTAATGGTAATAGTGGGGAAGTAGTAATCTACCTCAACAGTACCTAGTAATAAATAGCAGCCACCACCCTGAAAAGGAAATTGCTGTAAATTATCAGGAAAATGAACAGTGTCAAAATAGCTACCTTCATTGTCTATCCAGGTACCGAAATACATAGTGCCTCTTTTAGTGGGTACCTGTTTTCGAGAAATGAGATAGGCGAGCATTTTAACTGTTTTTTTGTGATGGTTGACAAGGTCTTTGGCCATAACCGAACCTCTGTACGTCGTTTGCAAAAGATCAAAAGGAGAGCAGGAGACAGGAAAACTCAGTAGTTCAATTTCATCGAAGGCATCTTCAAAAGCAGAACGTTCCAATACGGGTAGTTTATATTCTTTTAGAGGCTCTTGAATAAGCATCAAATTTCGGTTATCCGGATTGAAGTTTACTAGTATCATTCGAGCTGTTACCAGCAATTGATTTTTTGTTTTACTTGTAAAACGAAATGCACCAATGAAAATTAGTATTTGAATCCCTTCAATACCTATAGGAATACGATTGATAAAATCTTCCAATGATAGGTAATCCCCATTTTTTTCTCTTTCTTTTACTATAAAATGAGCCATTTTTGTTTCCAATCCTTCCAGATGCATCAGTCCCAGATAGACATCAGTCCCGTATAAAGTGGTTTCATATTCGCTTTTGTTTACACAAGGATTATGAATAGTTGCCCCAGACATTCTGGCTTCGTGAACATAAACTTCAGTACGGTAAAATCCCCCTTGATTATTAATCACAGCGACCATGAATTCGATAGGATAATATACCTTAAGATACAGACTCTGATAACTTTCTACAGCATAAGAAGCAGAGTGGGCTTTACAAAAAGAATAACCGGCAAAGGATTCAATCTGGCGATAGATTTCTTCACTAAGTTTTTGGGGATGTCCTTTTTTGAGGCAACTGGCAAAGAAATTTTCTTTGACTTTTTGTAGGGCAGCTTTAGAGCGTCCTTTACCACTCATCGCACGGCGTAGGATATCACCATCAGCCGCTGGGAGACCTCCATAATGTAAAGCAATTTTAATGACATCTTCCTGATATACCATAATACCATAGGTTTCATCAAGCTGCTCCTTAAAGACCTCATGAAAATATTCAAATTTGTCAGGATAGTTGTGTCGGAATATGTATTCTTTCATCATTCCGGATTGTGCAACTCCGGGACGAATAATAGAAGAAGCAGCTACAAGTGTTTTATAATTATCACATTTAAGACGACGCAGTAATCCTCGCATGGCTGGGCTTTCAATGTAAAAACATCCAATTGTTTTGCCCTGGGCTAAATAGGTATTCGCTAAAGCTTCATCTTTTGAAATTGATGTATCTCTAATATTAAGCCGAATACCTCTGTTTTTTTCGATAAGTTTTACACTGTCATCAATATGCCCAATACCGCGTTGACTTAGAATATCAAATTTTTCAAAACCAATATCTTCGGCAATATGCATGTCAAAGAGTACAATTGGAAATCCTTTAGGAGGCATTTCTAAAGGGGTATAATTAGTTATGGGTTCTTCTGAAATTAAGATGCCACAGGAATGCATGCTTCTTTGATTAGGATACTTTTCTAAAAGCAAGCCATACTCCTGAACCAATTTGACAACGGAATTGGAATCATGGAGAGCTATTGGGTTTTTAGCAAGAACATCCAGTTCTTCCTTCGGCAAACCAAAAACTTTACCCACTTCACGGAAAATCGAACGGTATTTGAATTCCACATTTGTGCCACAAAAAGCAACATGTTCCGAACCATAGCGATTGAATATATATTCCAGTATGACATCTCGTTCTTTCCATGACCAATCGATATCAAAATCAGGTGGTGACTTTCGATTCACGTTCAGAAAGCGCTCAAAATACAGGTCTAATTCAATAGGGCAAATGTCTGTAATACCCAGACAATAACTTACAATACTATTAGCACCACTTCCACGACCAATATGGAGAAAGCCACGACTGTTGCTATAGCGAATGATATCCCAGGTAATCAAAAAGTAACCGCTGAACTCCAATTCCTCAATTACCTTTAATTCCTTCTCGACTCTGGCCTTTGCCTGAGAGTTATTCGTACCATAGCGCCATAAAAGTCCTTGTTGGGCTAAACTGCTCAGCAAAGCCATATCATTCTTTCTACTGTTGGTATAAAATTTTTTGTTTTTTGGAGTCTTAAAATCAAATTCGAAATTACAATCTCGGATGATATTCGCTGTATTATTTAGTATGTCTGGGTATTCTTTAAATTTTTCTACTAATTCTTCCAAAGGAAGCATCACTTCCGAAGTCCTGCAATAATCTTCTGGGCTAAGTTTAGAAAGAATACAATTGGTATCGATAGCCCTAAGAATCTTATGGAGGTTGAATTCTTTTTTAGTACGAAAAGTGACAGGCTGTAGCACTACCATTTTATGCTGCTTTGCTTTCCATTGTTCTTGGAATAGCTTAGGAAGTTGTTCCAAACGAATCCCAATGTATTCGTTTTCTTTTAAGCGATCAGGTACATTCTCCATTGGATATATGATAAATACCTCGTCCAAATCGGGTGCGCAAAGTGGCAATACTGTGTTATCAAAATTATGTTGGGTTAGAAAACGATTCATTTCAGAGAGACCTTTTGCACTTTTGGCCAGTCCAATATAACGAAGCTGATTTTCAGAGCGAAATTCGATTCCCACCAGTGGTTTTATGTTTACTTCCTTACAGGCTTTTATAAAATCATAGATTCCGGTCACGGTGTTAATATCCGTAAGCGCCATAGCTTTCACATTAGATCCAGTAGCCTGTTCAACTAGATCAGAAAGCGGTATAGTACCGTAGTGAAGAGAGTGAAACGAATGACAATTGAGGTACATGATTTGAGTTGTGAGTCGAGAGTAATGGATTTGATAATTTGGTTATTCGTTTATTATTTATTCTTTAGGGATTCGTTTTAAGATTTCAGCTTTATTATTGGGTTTAAAAGTGGCACCTGCACAGCGCATAACGGCATCAAAGCCGTATCGGCTCTTCAAACGGTCCATAGTTTGATAGAGAGAAAGCATTTCCTCTGTATCTTCAAAGAGGTTAATTTGATAGGTACCACGAACGAGTCCGCTAAAGCGTATTCCGATTAATCGAAGCCGCATGCGACGTTGGTATAATTTATCAAATAAATCGATGATGTTTTTAGTTAAAATATGATCTGCAGAGGTATAAGGAATTCTGCACTGTTTGGTTTCGGTATCGAAATTAGCGTATCGTATTTTAATGACAACTGTTGAGGTTAGCCATTGCTCGGAGCGTAATTGGAAAGCCAGTTTTTCTACCATACCCACTAAAATTGATTTCAGTTTCGGGATATCAATAGTATCCTCTACAAAGGTATGTTCTGTAGATATTGATTTTCGTTCCGTGTAAGGCTCAACAGGAGTGTTGTCGATACCGTTTGCTTTTTTCCACAATTCAAGACCATTTTTGCCAATCATTCGTTGGAGTACTTCAGCAGGCATTTCAGATAATGTTTGAATGGTGCGTATACCAATACGGGATAAGAGTTGAAAGGTTACATCGCCCACCATAGGGATTTTTTGAATCGATAACGGATTCAGGAAAAGTTGTACCTTATTTTCAGGTATCTCCAGATTTCCTTTTGGTTTTGCTTCACCGGTACCAATTTTGGATACAGTTTTGTTGACAGACAATGCAAAGCTTATTGGAAGTCCCGTTTCTTTGGTTATAGACTGAGCAAGTTCATTCGTCCACTTATAGGCTCCATAGAATTTATCCATTCCGGTAATATCAAGATAGAATTCATCAATGCTGGCTTTTTCAACGATTGGAGCTTTTTCCTGAATAACTTCGGTAACATCATGAGATAATTTCGAATACAATTCCATATCACCTTTCATTACTTTTGCCTGTGGACAAAGTCGAAGTGCCATTTTAATAGGCATGGCCGAGCGTACTCCAAAAGTTCGGGCTTCATAGGAACAGGAGGCAACCACACCACGATCCCCACCGCCAATAATCAAAGGAATTCCCTCTAATTTTGAATTAGTTAGCCTTTCGCAAGACACGAAAAAAGTGTCTAAATCCATGTGTACAATTGCCCTGGTCATCCACTCAAATTTTAGATTGAAAATATATTTTGCAAAATTAATACGGATTGATATAATTTGTATTATTTTTGGTGATATAAATTGTATCAAAAAATAATTATGAATTTATTTGCGGATAATCTGAGGTATTTGAGAGGGCGTAAAAAATTATCGCAACAGAAAATTGCTAATGATTTGCTGATTAGTCGTGGACAGTATCAAAAGTATGAAGACGGTGTTTCTGAAGCACCTTATCAAGTTTTGATCCGTATTTCAAAGTACTACAATGTGACAATGGATTTGCTTTTAACAGCCGATTTGAAGAAAGTAGGGCTCGATGAAATGATAAAGATAGGGCAGAACCGAATGTTACTTCCTATCCGGGTTGATGCTGACAACAATGATGTGATAGAAATTGTACCACAAGCTGCCAAAGCAGGTTATACTGCTGGTTATTCCGATCCCGAATACATTGGCAACTTACCCATACTATCCCTTCCTTTTTTGGGTACGGGTAAGCACCGGGCTTTTCCCGTTGAAGGTGATTCGATGCCACCTCATGAAGATGGATCTTTTATCGTTGGCAAGTATGTGGAGAACTATGGTGAAATACGAGATGGCCGAACTTATATTGTAGTCACCAAAGACGATGGAATAGTCTATAAGCGACTGAACAAAAACGGCAAAAATGTTTTAATGCTACATTCAGACAATACATTTTACGAACCATACCAACTCAAAGTATCTGATATTCTGGAAATATGGGAATATGTCTGCAATATTGGACGCAACGACCAGAAAAACGAATATACTACAGATACTGTTACTTCATTATTACTTGATATGCGAAAGGAAATAAGAGAAGTTAAGGCTAAGATTCAATAGTGATTTGCCAAGCAAAATACTTTTAAGATATATTAAATTCAAAGTGATATCTTTATTATGATTAAATTTTACCGCTATAACAGTAATTATCATTAGGATTTCTTTCAGTTTATAGATAATCGTTGTTGTATTGTATTTTTTTACTGGTATAGCAGTAAAATTTATAATTTATTCCTGTTTTTATCCTTTTGTATTTTAAAATTGTTTATTTTTACCGTAAAAACAGTAAAAAATGGCTAATTACAATTTAGGTGCGTTAATTAAAGAGCATCGCAAAATGGCGGGGCTTACACAACTTGAGTTAGCCAACTTGGCAGGAGTAGGGAAGACCACCGTTTTCGATATTGAAAAAAATAAAGAAACAGTTCGTTGGAACAATCTTTTAGCAGTTCTCCGTGTGTTGAATATTAAAGTAGAATTCAAAAGTCCGTTAACTAAATAATCATGAGAAAAGCAATCGTATTGGTACACGGAAAGAGAGCTGGGATTTTAACAGAAATAACTTCAAATAATTATCATTTCGAGTATGATGAAAATTATGAAGGTGATGCCGTTTCATTGACAATGCCTGTAAGTCACAAAAAGTACGATTATAAATCCTTTCCTCCATTTTTTGAAGGTTTATTACCTGAAGGTGTCATGTTAGAAGGATTACTACGCATTGTAAAAATTGACAAAAAAGATTATTTCTCTCAATTAATAGCAACTGGAAATGATTTAGTAGGAGCAGTAACCGTTAAATTGATGGAAGATGAATAGATGTCCTATTACTTATGAATTATGCGGAACAGATAAGTACAGTGAAAAAGGGCTTCGAATGATAGCTCCTAAATTGACTTACTTAAATGATTTACCCTATACGGCAGTTGAACTTCGTCAGGAAGCCGCTAACAGAGCTAAAAAGTTATCCATACAAGGAGTACAACCAAAGCTTAGTGCAGCTATTTCAATAGTGGATCAGGAATTTAAAATAGTGGATCAATTAGGAACTTACATTATAAAACCACAGAATGACTTATTTTCACAATTACCAGAAAATGAAGATGTAACGATGCGAATGGCTAAAGCTTTTGGTTTAGAAGTTCCTTTTCACGGTATGGTGTATGCTAAAGACGGTAGTTTGTCATATTTTATTAAGCGTTTTGATCGTTATGGAAAAGGAAATAAGTTAGCAACAGAAGATTTTGCTCAATTAACAGGAAATACACGAGATACAAAATACCGTTTTACAATGGAGAAATTGATTCCGGTACTTGATGAGTACTGTTCTTTTCCTGCTATTGAAAAAGCGGATTTTTTTAAAAGAATACTTTTTTGTTTTGTCACCGGAAATGAAGATATGCATTTGAAAAACTTTTCGCTGATAACCAAAAATGGGAAAACAACACTAGCTCCTGTCTATGATTTTTTAAATTCTACAATAGCAATTAAAAATCCTGAAGAAGAAATAGCACTTAGTTTAAAAGGAAAGAAAAGTAATTTGAAGGCTTCCGATTTTGTAGAATACTATGCAAAAGATAGATTGCAACTCAATGGAAAAACAATTGAAATAATTTTGCAACAAATGTGGCAAGTGATTCCAAAATGGAAAGAACTGCTTGAAATCTCTTTTTTATCAGAGGATATGAAAGAAAAATATTTAAATTTATTGGAAATCAAAACAGAAAAATTCAAATAGTCCATCTTAAAAAAATACGGTGATTAAGTTATTTATACAACTCTAGCGTAAAATCCAATACAATTAATATTCTAATCGTTTTTTATATTTTATTTTAAACTAGCTCTTGTAGTTTTAAAACTGGCCAATGCTGCTTCAGTATTTTCAACAACATCTTGTGTCAAAATTTCAGAATCAGGTATATTATATCTATCGGCAAGGGATTTATCTTTTAGCCATGTGACGTCAAACTGTTTTTATCTTCCCCTATTATATTATTATAAGTAAGCTTTCTCCATCGTCCTTCCAGTTTGAGCAGGATAGTAATAATCTTAAATTTTAGATGTAATTGTGATTTTAATTTCTAAATCATTTTGATAAAAATAATGCTAATAACGCTGCCCCCTGTTTATATTAAATAGAAGTATAAGTTTATTTTAAAATATAGCACTTTTATTTTTGTTAATATAATTTTTTAAATATATATTTGTTCTATCAAATTAGTAGAATTAAAAATTTAAAATCAACACTATGAAAAACATTTTATTGTTAACATTTAAAACTTCGACTTCCTCTATTTTCAACATCATATGTAGTTACTGTAGTTATGAATCTTATTTCTTTCAGCTCATGTGATTTTTAAAAACTTAAAATAAATAGAAAAAGTAAACAATAATAATTACAATCTAAAAGAAATAATATCGATAAGAGATTATGTTGTAAATAAAAAAGCCATTTCTGCGGCTACAGAAATGGCAAGTTTAAAAAAGAAATGTTCATCTCAGAAAAGGAAAAAAGAAAGTTGATAAAATCAGCCTTCAGGCTCCTTATTATTTAAACCGAAACAAAGTAATGAAAAAAAAATTAAAAATAAATTTTTGGCTCGCTGTTTTTCTAGTTTCACTAGGAATTAGCGCACAAAGCATAAAACCCACAATAAATTCCACCCTTGATGGTGTAGTTATAGACCAAATTACAAAACAACCCATCCCAGGGGTTAACGTTCAAATTAAAGGAATAACACATAGTGTTATTACTGATTTAGACGGGAAATTTAGTTTTCAAACAGGACAAAGTTTTCCTTACACATTGGTTATTACCTCTATAGGTTACATTAGCAAAGAACAAGTTGTTAATGACAAGTTCATACAAATTGCATTAAAAGAGGATGTAAAGGAGCTGAATGAAGTGGTTGTTATTGGCTATGGAACTACTTCCAAAAAAGACTATACAGGAGCAGCCGAAACCGTTTCTACTCAGGCGTTGCGATCTACTCAGCGTAGTTTAGAGAGCGCACTCCAAGGCTCGGTTGCGGGGGTCAATGTGACTCAAACATCGGGTCAGCCTGGAGCAGGATTGAGTATTAGAGTTCGTGGAGGAAGTTCGATACAAGGAGGAAACGAGCCGCTTTATGTTATTGATGGTTTTCCAATTTACAACTCAGATGTAACCTCAGGTGTTTTGAGCGGTAGTCCGACTAATCCACTTTCGGCAATAAACCCTGCAGATATTGAGTCAATTACAGTTTTAAAAGACGCTTCTTCTACCGCTATTTACGGTTCCAGAGGGGCAAATGGAGTAGTAATTGTTACTACTAAGAAAGGAAAATCGAATATCATGGCCGTAAATTACGAATACTCTTTAGGGCAACAAGAAGTTCGTAAAAAAGTATCAGTATTAGATGCTGCGGGTTTTTCCAGACTTAGAAATGCAGCTTTATATGATACTAATCCGGCGGGAGGGACTAACCAATACTTATCAGATGCTCAAATAGCGCAATTAGGAAAAGGGGTGGATTGGCAGGATGCCGCTTTTAGAACTGCCCAAACTCAAAATCATCAGTTGAGTGTTTCTGGGGGTAACAACCAAACTAAATATGCCATTTCCGGGAATTATTACAATCAGGAAGGAATTATAAAAAACACCGGTTTTGAACGGTTGAGTGGGCGAATTAATTTGAATTCAAAATTAAGTGATAAATCAAGATTTGGAGTGAATCTTTCAGTAGCTGAAACCAAGTCTAAAGTGGCACCATCAGGGTTGATAACGGCTTTATTAAGTATGCCACCTACAGCTACAATTTATGAAAGTGATGGTACTTATACATTAAGGAATCCTTTTGAAAACATCTTTTCAAATCCAATTGCTACTTTAAATGAACGTAAAAATCAAGCAGTAAACACAAGAATTTTAGGAACTGTTTTTGGCGAATATGATGTATTGGAAAATTTAGTACTGAAAGTTTCTTTTGGTGCCGATCTTCTGGCGAACAAAGAAACTACTTATATTCCTTCTACTATTTATGAAGGTTTAATCACTAATGGTGAGGCAAAAATAGGAAATGCTAATAACAAAACCTGGTTGAACGAGAATACCTTGACTTATACTAAAGTATTTTCAAATGTACATAGTTTTAATCTTTTGGCGGGTTATACACAGCAAAGTTCAACCAGAGATTTTGTTACTACAGGATCACAACAGTTTGTAAATGATGTAACAGGTTCTTATAGTTTGCAAAGTGGAAATTTAGCATTGATTCCTACTTCTGGTGAAAGTACATGGGCATTGAATTCGTATTTGTCAAGGTTAAATTATAATTATGATTCCAAATATTATTTGACTGCAAGTATTAGAGCTGATGGTTCTTCCCGATTTGGTAAAAACAACAAATGGGGTTATTTTCCATCAGTAGCGGCAGCTTGGCAAATTGACAGAGAGAACTTTTTTAGTCCGGTTTCTAATGTAATCAATAGTTTGAAATTGAGAACAAGTTACGGATCAACAGGTAACCAGGAAATTGGGGAATACCAATCGTTATCTACATTGAGTAGTGTGAAATATCTTTTTGGTGACCAAATTTATACTGGGTTTACACCAACAAGAATTGCAAATGACGACTTAGGATGGGAATTAACCAATCAGTTTGATGCAGGAATAGATTTAGGGATTTTTAGTAATAAAGTCATTCTTACGCTTGACGCTTACCGCAAAACAACTAAGAATTTATTGTTAGATGTTCAAATCCCATATACTAGTGGATTTACATCTTCATTACAAAATTTTGGTTCAGTACAAAATCAAGGAATTGAATTAGGAATTAATTCTTCTTTAAGTAATAGTAATTTGTCATGGACTTCTAATTTTAATATTGCTTTCAATAAAAATAAAGTTTTGGCTCTAGGTAATAATGCCGAATTCTACACTTTTGGTAATTACATTTTAAAAGTGGGTGACCCTTTAGGTTCATTTTATGGTGCAGTAACTGATGGGATTTTGCAAACTGCTGATATTGCAACTAAAGGCGTTTTTACTGGAAATGTTACACCTAAAGCTGGTGATCGTTTGTACAAAGACATCAATGGTGATGGTGCATTTACAACTGCTGCTGACAGAACTACTATAGGGAATGCCCAACCTGATTTCACATTTGGATTCTCAAATAACTTTATTTATAAAGGTTTTGAATTGGGTATTATAATACAAGGATCTGTTGGCAATGATATCCTAAACGGGAATTCACAAGCCTTAGAATTGTTCAACGGACAGCAAAATGCGTCAACATCTGCTTTAGATGCTTGGACACCAGCTAATCCAAGTACAACGACTCCACGTGCTAAGTTAGATCCGGCACCCGTATTCTCAAATCGATTTGTAGAAGATGGTTCGTTCGTTCGATTCAAAAACATCACATTGAGCTATAATTTACCTAAAGCACTAATAGAGCAATTTAAATTGACTGCTGTAAAGTTAAGATTGGTAGGAGAGAATCTAATCACATTTACAAACTACAGCGGGTTTGACCCGGAAGTAACTAACGGAAGTTCTATTTCTCCGGGAACAGATACTGGAATTTATCCGGCATCTAAAAGTATTTCGGCAGGTTTAAGTGTAACATTCTAAAAGAAACATCATGAAAAAAATAAGTATACTAAGTTTACTGATTCTTTTTACAATCAGTGCTTGTAATTCTTTGGACGAAGATCCAAAAGCATTTATTGCAGCGAATAATTTTTATAAAACCACAGAAGATGCAGAGGCAGCTGTAATTGCCATTCATAACGCGATGAATAGTGGTACCCATACTTTATACAATCGTTTAATTCAGATTTCGACAGAAATGGCTACGGATGATTATGAAGCAGGACCACGCGCCAGAAATGCGCATGTTAGAGCTTTGTCTAATCTAACGCACGATGCCTCAAATGACCGTATGTTAGAACTTTGGCGTCAAAGTTATGATGGAATCAACAGAGCCAATGTCGCGATTGATAATATTTCAAATAACCCAGCTTTAAGTTCTCAAAAGGATAAGGATTTGGTGAATGAAGCGAAGTTTTTAAGAGCAGTTTTGTATTTCAATTTGGTGCGATGGTTTGGTGATGTACCATTGGTTTTACATGAAACCACAACTTTAACTTCGGAAGCTTTGAATGTTTCCAATACAGCAGAAGCAGCTGTTTATGCCCAAATTGAAAGGGATTTATTGGATGCCGAAGCATTGCCTGTAGTACAGCAAATTAAGGGAAGACCGACATCGGGTGCAGCAAAAAGTATTTTGTCTAAAGTGTATTTGACACAAAAGAAATGGCAACTGGCAGCCGAAAAAAGTAAAGAAGTGATTGATAGTGAAGTATATGATTTGTTCGAAGATTTTGCAGACGTGTTTAATGTTGCCACTAAAAATGGTAAAGAGCATATTTTCTCGGCACAGTTTAAAGGACTGACTAACTGGAATGGAAACATGTTGGCTTCTACATCAGCACCTACTTCTGTACCGGGAATTGCAGGAGATCAGGCCGATGCTTTACACACAGCCGGAGGACTTTTTGAATCTTTTGCTGAAGATGACGCTCGTAAATATGTGACTTTTGCCGTTAAATATGTTAGTCCAACCGATGGAAAAACCTATACCACAACTCCGCATTTTAATAAATATTTTGATCCAACCACACCAGCTTCGCCGGGACAATCGTCAAAAAACACACCGATAATTCGATTTGCTGAGGTATTGTTAATCTATGCCGAAGCAGCAAATGAGTATCAGAACGGACCATCAGCTTTAGCTTATGAAGCGATTGACAGAGTTAGAGAAAGAGCCCACATTCCGTTGCTTTCTGAAATTTTACCAGCTTTAAGTAAAGATGATTTTAGAGAGGCTGTTTTTAATGAGAGAAGAAAAGAATTGGTTTACGAATACCAACGTTGGTTTGATCTGGCACGAAGAGGACCAGATTATTTTGTAGCCCGATTGAAAGCCGCAGGAAAAAACAATGCACAGCCTAAACATGTTCATTTTCCAATTCCACAAAGAGAATTGGATTTAAACCCAAATTTGAAACAAAACTCAGATTGGAAATTATAATTAGACAACTATTTTAAATTGATATAAAATGAAAAAAACTTTTATTACACTAAACCTTTTGCTGGCATTTGGTTTTTTTAGTCAGGCACAAACCAATCCAACAAAGCCTAACATTATTTTGATTATGGTGGATGATATGGGCTATTCTGACTTAGGAAATTATGGCTCCGAAATAAGCACGCCTAATTTGGATAAATTAGCCAAAGAAGGAACACGCTTACGCGAATTTTATAACAACTCGATTTGTGCACCTACAAGAGCTTCGTTATTAACAGGGCAATATCAACATAAAGCGGGTGTTGGTTATTTTGATGTGAACTTAGGATTACCAGCGTATCAAGGCTATTTGAACAAAGAATCACTAACATTAGGAGAGGTGTTTCGCTCAGGTGGTTACAGCACTTTAATGTCAGGAAAATGGCACGTTGGTTCCGAAGATAAAGCCCAGTGGCCTAATCAAAGAGGATTTGATAAGTTTTTTGGAATCTTAAAAGGTGGAGCCAATTATTTTAATACTGATGGATTGCCTTTTGGTAAAACACCCTATCCGGTGGCTTTGATTAGAAATAACGAAGAACTGCATCCTACACCAGATTCTTATTACTTTACAGATGAAATTGGTAACAATGCCGTACAATTTTTGGACGAACAAAACAAAGAAAATAAACCTTTCTTTTTGTACCTGGCTTTTACAGCGCCGCACTGGCCATTACAGGCAAAAGCAGTTGATATTGCTAAATACAGAGGGAAATTTGATGAGGGTTGGGATGCGTTAAGAGAAAAAAGAATCCAGAAATTAAAAGAAAGTGGAATCTTATTACCTAATCAGACCATTGCTCCAAGAGATCCTGAAGTGCCGGAATGGAATAAATTGACCTATGATGAAAAACAATTCTGGAAAGCTAAAATGGAAGTTTACGCAGCAATGGTTGACAACATGGATCAAAATGTTGGAAAAGTTTTGGAGAAATTAAAAGCGTTGAAAAAAGATAAAAATACACTGATTGTTTTCATCTCTGATAATGGAGCACAAGGTGGTTTCAATACTTACAATCCTTTAAGAAGAGGTTTGGTGAAAAACGATGGACCAGTTGGAACTTCGGGTTCATTTGACTATCAGGAACAAAACTGGGCCTATTTGTCTAATACACCTTTGCAAGATTATAAAAATAATATGCACGAAGGTGGCTTTAGTTCTCCTTTTATTGCCTGGTATCCGTCAAAAATTAAGCCGGGTCGTATTGACAAAGGTACAGGACATCTTATTGATTTAGCTCCTACTTTTTACGAATTGGCAGGAATTCAATATCCAAAAGAATTGAACGGTGTAAAATCAAATCCGTTAGTAGGAAAAAGTTTGTTGCCAGTTTTATTTGACGGTGCTTCCGAAGTGAATCGTGGTGCTCCAATATTCTGGGAAAGAGCTGGGAACAGAGCCGTTAGAGAAGGAAAATGGAAGTTGGTTTCTATCTTTCCGTCCTACCAATGGGAATTATACGATTTAGAATCCGATAGAGGAGAAACAACCAATCTGGCACAACAAAATCCAGCAATTGTCAATGATCTTTCGGCTAAATATTTTGATTGGGCTAATAAAACAGGCGTGGTAGAATACAGCAAAATAAGACCAGGAAATGAATTGATTCCTGGTGCGGCTGCAAAGAAATAATGATTTCTCAATAAAGAACTATTATCTTTTAAATTGAGTTCAACTCTTGGTTTGGTTTGTTAGTGTTAGTTAGTAAAAAGGGGCTACTACGGTTGTCCCTTTTACTCTGTTTTATCGATTTTGAAATTGTAATGTAAAATAATATGGTTTGTATTTTAAAATGAAATCCACATGAAAAAGTTAAAGTTTAAAATTAGCATTGCGGCAGTAATTCTGCTTACAGTTATTGGTTATGCTCAGGATGGGAATTCCAATACAATAGCTTTAGAAGTCTTTTATACAAAAATTAATAGCGAAAAAAATCCACAAATCATTGATGCAAGAGGCAAAGAAGAATTTGCTTTAAATCACATTAATGGAGCTGTTAATTTGAATCAGCAATTTGAAAATTATGACGAACATATAGCCAAATTAGATAAATCAAAACCAGTCTTTATTTATTCCATAGGGGCAGGACGAAGTGTTAAACTGGCTGATGAATTACTGAAAAATGGATTTACTGAAGTCTATAGTTTAGAAGGAGGAATAGCGGCTTGGATAGGTGGAGGAAAACCGTTTTATACCAATTCAAAAAGTGTATTGTCAATTGAAGCATACAAAAAAATCATTACTGAGAATAACAGCGTTTTGGTTGATATAGGTTCAAGATATTGCGGACTTTGTAAAAAAGTAAAACCAGTCCTGAAAACGATTCGAGACGAGTACGGTGAAAAAGTAAAAATTGTAGAAATTGATTTGGAAGACAATCCCAATGTCATAGCCGATTTGAAAACGGTAACCGTTTTTCCAACATTGATTTTGTATCAAAACGGCAAAATGGTTTTTAAAAAAGAAGGTTTTGCTGATTTGAAAAAAGAGGTTGATTTGGTTTTTGCTAATTAAAGAGTAAGGTTATGTCGAATTATTATTGATTATGAGTAAAAAAAAATACAGTTCACTTGCTTTGATTGTTTTATCAGGTATATTTTCAGCTTTTGCTCAAGAAAATAAGGCTGTTGCTGTAGTTACTGCAACAAGTTGCGAAGCCATGTGTAAAGCCAATACTTCTAAGAAAGCCTTATTGTTACAATCAATTGCCAACATTTCTACTGAAAATATAACGAAATCAACTGATGGAATGGTCTGGGTTGCAGGAGGCGAATTCAAAATGGGAACCAATGATTATCCCGATGCGCAGCCTGTTCACAGCGTAAGTGTAAAAGGATTTTGGATGGATCAACACGAAGTTACCAATGCACAATTTGAAGCATTTGTAAAAGCGACCAATTATATTACCATTGCCGAAAGGCCTTTAAATCCCGCTGATTATCCCGGAGTTCCTCTTGAAAATTTAGTTCCTGGTTCTGCGGTGTTTTCTCCTCCAACAGCTAAAGTTTCTTTGGGAAATATTCAACAATGGTGGAAATATGTGCCAGGTGCCAATTGGAAACATCCATCTGGTCCTGAAAGTACTATTGTGGGACTTGAAAATTATCCTGTGGTACAAATTAGTTATCCGGATGCTAAGGCTTATGCGGATTGGGCAGGGAAGCGTCTGCCAACAGAGGCCGAATGGGAGTTTGCTGCCCGAGCTGGTAGAGAGCATACTAAATATTATTGGGGTCAGGAATTGAAACCCAATGGGAAATGGCTAGCCAATATTTTTCAGGGAACTTTCCCGAATAACAATACAGCCGAAGACGGTTTTGCAGCCGCCGCACCGGTAAAGTCTTTTCCAAAAAATCCTTTTGGAATCTATGATTTAGAAGGAAATGTATGGGAATGGTGTAACGATTTATACCGTGACGATTATTATAAAACGAGTCCCGGTGATAATCCGCAAGGGCCTTTAGAAAGTCATGATCCGGAAGAACCCGGAGTGGAGAAACACGTGCAAAGAGGTGGTTCTTATTTGTGTAGCGACCAATATTGCATTCGCTATGTGGCAGGTAGCCGAGGAAAAGGGGAAACTACAAGTGCTTGTAATCACTTGGGTTTTCGCTGTGTGAAAGATGCTCAATAGTTTTTGTGTTTTAAAAATATATATAACATTATGAGAAAAAAGATATTATTATTTTTGGTGCTTGTACTTGCAATCGAAACGAGTTCAGCACAGAAGGTGAAGAAAATAAACCTGCATACTGAAATTAAGAAGAACAGACTTCATATTGCAAATAGAATTGCCAGTCCTTTGAATGATAAAAAATACCAAGGACTGCAACTAAACGAAAAGGAAGGCGAAGGAATAGTTTGGCTTCAAAACCAAAATTTCTCAAAAGGAAGTATCGAAATCGATGTGAAGGGGCAGGATGTTTTTCAAAAGAGTTTTCTGGGAATTGCGTTTCACGGTCAAAATGATTCGATTTATGAAGCGGTTTATTTTAGACCCTTTAATTTTTATGCCCAGGATTCCGTGAGAAGAATTCATGCGGTGCAATATATTTCGCATCCAAAGTTCACTTGGGAAAAAGTGAGGAAAGAAAGAAATGCCGAATTTGAAAAAGCAATTCCTAATGCTCCAGATCCTAATGGATGGTTTCATGCGCGAATTGAAATTAGTGCAACCGAAGTAACAGTTTTTGTCGAAAAAAATCCCAATCCAGTACTTCATGTAAAACGCTTAAGCCCTTATTCTGATGGTAAAGTTGGTCTCTTTGTTGGCGATAATTCAGGAGGGAAATTTGCAAATATGAGGATAGTACGATTTAAGAGTTGATAGCCTAAATTAGCTGAAATGTTTTTTTAAACTTTTACAACAGCACCCAGAATGTGGATGCGTTTATAGAAACCCGCTGGAAATTAAAATCCGGAAAGAAATAAAAAGCAAAAGCTCAGGATTGAATTCTTGGGCTTTTTTTGTGGTAATTCTTACCAATGAACGATTTTATTTGTTTTTTGTAGATTTGATATTTATAAGAAAATTTTTGTAATTATATTTAAAGAAAGTAAGTTGAATGGGAATTGATATAGCCTAAATAGATTTAAAAACAAGACATATTTGGAGTGACATGATTTACCAATTGAGTCAGTTAATAAAATTATAAAATCAAAAAAGTATGAATTTCATTAAACAAATTGAAGTTGCATTAACAACTATTAATGAAGCGAGATTCCAAGACTTAATAAATCATTTATTACATGTACAAGGAAATATGTTTATTGGTGCACCCGGATCTGTTGTAGGAAAAGAGAAAACCAGCAAAGGAGCACCAGATTCATTCTTTGTAAAAGATGACAAATATGTTTTTGTTGAATGTACAACAAAAGACAAACTTGATGGTATAAAAACATTCATTGAAAAACTCGAAAAAGATATTGAACATTGCTTCGATGAAGAAAAAACCAAGATAAAAAATGAGGATGTTGAAAAGGTGATATTAGCTTGTACCAGTAAAATAGATGCGGATGAGCATTATAGATTAAAAAGTAAAGTCAAAAATTACAATATCAACGCGGAATTTGAAATTTTAGATATCCAAAATTTACCTTTATATATTTATGATTTTCCAGGTTTATCTGAGCAATATTTAGGTGTTGAAATTATTAAAGGTGAGATATATAATCTTCCAGACTTTTTAATTAAAACAACTAAAGGATTACAACCTTCATTAATTAATGATTTTATTGCAAGAGAGGATGAACTTAAACAATCTTTAGAACATCTAAAAAATCTTGATATTTTACTTTTATCAGGTTCTGCAGGAGTTGGAAAATCAAAATTAGCTGTGAAAATTTTAGAAGACTCTAAAGAAGATTTTATTCCAATAGTAATTCAGAGTTCTGCTGTTCCACTTTGGGACGATTTTGTTCATCTGTTTCAAAATGGAAAAGATTACATTATTCTTTTTGATGACGCTAATAAATCAATACAAAACTTAGCTTATTTACTGAATTTCATTCAGAAACCTAAAACAAATAAACTTAAGGTAGTAATTACTGTCAGAGATTATGTGAAACATCAAGTATATCAGGAATTAAAAGATTTCAAATATCAAGAAGTTATAGTCGAAAAATTGAAAGATGAGGATATTGAAAAAATTATTCTCAAAGTTTTGCCGAATCTTCATCATCATTATGACATTAGAAAAAAAATAATTGAATTATCGAAAGGTAATGCAAGAGTTGCGTTAATGGCAACATATTCTGTTACTCCAGATTCTGAAATAAATTATTTAAGCAGTCCTGTCTTATTATATGAAAGGTACTTTGAAAAAGTAGCTGATGAAATAGAAGCATTTACAAGACCTATCATATTCAAAACTCTTGCAATAGTTTCATTCTTTGGTGCGTTAGACAGAAACAATGAAGAACTAAAGACAGTTTTAAAAAATAATTTTGATATTGATTGGGATGAATTATGGGTTACAATTCTTGAGTTGCATCGACATGAAATATTAGATGTTTATTCTAACGAAATTGTAAAAGTTTCAGACCAAGTACTTGGTACGTATGCTTTTTACAAATGTTTTATTCATAGTGATTCTGCAAGTATAATATATTCAGATTGGATCTCTACTTTTATAGAAAAATGTCCGTCAAGAATAACTACTACTTTGGTTGATGTGAATAATACTTTTGGCTATTTTCATATCAAAGATTTTGTAATGCCTCATTTGCAAAGTGTTGTATCTGGTGATGAAACTAATGAAAAATACTATTCTTTTTATACTCTGTTTTGGTTCTATAAAGGTTATGATACTTTAATTTACTTAAAAAAATGGATTGATGGATTGACTACAGAAATCAAGAATGGAGAACTTAAATTTTCGTATGCACACAATGATCATACTAAAGCTTCTAAAAATTTTGATTTATTGATTAATTTTTGGAATCATCCAAATGAACTTTTAAAACCAGCAATTGAATTATCTATTGATTTAGTCGCAAAGCAACCTAATAGATTACCTGAATTTTTAAAATTCATTCATGACCATTTTAGCTATAAAGTTGAAGACTTACATAATGAGTACCAAAGACAAAATATTCTTTTAGAAATATTATCAACTGAGAATCGTTCTCCCTTACATAAAGAAATTGCAAACGGAACTTTTTTACACATTGGAGAAACTTTGTTAGGTTGGCATTTTACAGAATTTGGATCGAAAGGTATTGAGTTTAGAATTGTAAATTTTGATTTATACCATTCTTCACAATTATTAGAACTTAGAGCAAAAATATTGGATGTTTTATATAATTCACTTGAGGAATATGAAGAACTGTCAGAAAAAATATTAAATAAAATTGTTTATCCCGGAGGAAAGATTGATGAACAAATATATATTGATGAATTGTCAATTTATGCAAGGATAATTTCAGATAAACTTTCTCCTGACCAATACTCACATTGCAAATTTGTAAGTCGATTATCAAAGAAGATTTCTTCATTGGGATGTTTAATTCCTGATGATTGGAATCAATTCATCAATTCGGATATTATTAAACTCTCTAAGCTTTTAAAAACGGATTTTCTGGAAGATAGAAATGGAAAATCTTGGCAAGAAAGAGAACAAGAAAAACGTCAAAAAATACAGGCTTATATTAAGCCTAAAACATGGAATGAAATCAAGTCCTTGCTTTATTTTATGAATTCATTATTTCTTCAACAGCAAGGAAGAGAAGTTTGGGAAATTGAAGGAGGAATCTCAGAAATCTTTATTGGGATTGCTAGTAAAGGGAAAACTTCAATAAAAAAAGCATTAAATCTCACGTTTAATAATGAGTTCTCATTCCAATTTCAACCAAGAATAATTTATTTTATTATCAATAATAATATTTTGAGTGGTGAAGAATTGCTGACGCTGATTAATAATTCAGATTTTAAAGATAAAACATCAAGCATAGTTACATTGTTGGAATGTCTTCCTGAAAATCAGATAAATTTAAAATTTTTAGAACTCCTAATACAAACTTTTAAAAACAATAATCACATATATATTCACCGATTAACTGATTATTTAAAATTTGATTCTGAATTCAATAACTATAAAACTTCAAGCAGTGAGAGAGGTATCGAAAAACACAATATAATTTCTTATTTGACTGAGATTATATTGAATAAACCAATAACGCAACGATACGATTTGGGACATCATTTTTGCAGAGACTGTGCTTCTTATTTTTCAAACCATCTACACTTAGTCAAACAAGCTTTTATATCTTTAAAAAAGGGTGATGCTCATTTTGATTACGATGGAAAAGAATTTGAAGCAGTCTTAAACTTAGATAGTAATTTCTTTATTGAATATTTAGAACAGAAAGTTGTTGATATGGATTATTTATCATTCCGTTTTGAACGCTTTAAGCTTGATTGCATTTGGGCTCTGCCTAGTTATAAAGAAATAGTTGACAAAGCTTTAGATATTATTATAACAAAAGCACCTATCTTTTCCAGCTTAGAACATCCTTCAACTGTTCTCTTTAATTTTAAAGAAAAAAATGATGAAACTACAGAAAAAGTCCATAATTATATTGCTAATTTTATTAACATTCATTTTAAAGATAGGCAAAGAACTATGATGATTATGAGTGTGATATTATATAGATTTCATAATAAATTTATCAGCTACTTGAAGCAATTTTTACTTTTAAATAAAGATATAGAGATCTTTAAGTACATCTGGTTAGAAACATCTGGAGTTACAACTGGAAGCCGAGTACCCTATATCCAGAAAGAAATTGATTTTTGTGGTGAAATAGCTTCGATGGTAAAATTATTACCTAATCTTCTCGATTATGTAGAACATATAAAATATTTGGAACAAAAAATTATATGGTTGAAAAAAGATATAGAAAATGAACAGAAAAGAGATTTTGAAGAGTATTTGTGAAAAATATTAAATCCCGATTACTATGATTCTTCCAAATAAAAATTCATAAATTTTCAATCTGTTTTTTTTTGCGGATTTTTCAATAAATTTGGTTCAGGAAAAACAATAAATCTTGCGAAGGGGAAGAAGTTTTTTTACTTCTTTCCTTTCAAAAGAAAATTATATTTAATTTTTCAACTATACTGCTTTCTTAATTTGATAAGGTCTGTTTTCTCTAACACAAGCACATATAATATGTATTAGTTTATTTCTTACGTTGTTTAAAACAAGCATTTTATTTTTTCCTTCTTCAACTTTTCTATTAAAATAAGTTTTCATTTCCGGATTGTGCATTATACTTGATAAAGCACACATGTGCAGTTGCTTTTTAAGCTTTTTATTAGCCATATAATGGACTTTAGGTTTTGCTCTTACACTTTTTCCAGATGTATATTCAAAAGGCACAACACCACAATAACAAGCTAATTCTCTAGGTTTTTCAAATGCGGTAAACTCATTGGTAAAACAAATTAAAGAAAGAGCAGTAATTTTACCTACCCCTGGAACAGAAGTGATATTGTTGAACAATGAATCTAATTCATCATCTTTTGAAATAAATACTTGCAATTCTTTTTCTATTTTACGGATGTCATGATTAATTCCTTTAATGGTTTGTTTTTGATATTTTTGTGTTAGAGTATATATTTCTTTATCAAAAGATTTTAATTCATTCACGTTTCTAATCAAAGAAGCTTTAAAAACAACCATCTTTTCACGTAACGAAAGCATTGTTCTTATTTTTTCTAAAGACTTTTTTGGTGCTTTAAAAAGTTTGAATTGCTCCTGATTTTTAAAAGCATAATATGCTATTCTTTCAGAATCAATTTTGTCATTTTTTCCGCGTTGAATACCAATACTTCTAATAATTTTAAAGGACATTTCAATCCATAAATCACAATCATTAGCTATAAGAACACTTGATAAAAGTTTACCATACATACCAGTATGTTCCATACAGATCAAAGTGTTTGTTACTAAGGTATTTTCTTTTTTAATCCATTTGAGAAAATCCTTAATGCCCTTGGTTGAATTAATAAATTGATTGTGTTTTTGATTACCATTTTCAGATAATAAAAATGCATCGAAATACTCTTTTGAAATGTCAATTCCAATGAAATGATTAAATTTGTTCATAGCAATAAATTTAGAGTAACCAATTACTGAAATAATTCAAAACCTTGATAAAAGGTCTAAAAACCTTAATTACTACTCTGAAGCTTTTCAGTAAAACCCAACAAAGTCCTAATCGGGGGATAAGCCATTAACTTTGCTCGCGCGAAGGTTCACTTTGTTGGGTTGGTTATTTTTATTAAAATTTACGAATTTTTCAAAGAACAAATCTAAAGGATCGCTCGGATATTCAGTAAATATCTCGTTCAACGGATAGCCTGGTTTTGTACATGAGCGATAGCAAACTGACGAAGTAAACCGTAACCACAAACGAGATTAAGTAATAAAATTTCAAGAAGCTACAATTCGAAAAGACAATTAACACTTGAAACAAATGAGAAAAATATTCGGACTTTTGACCTGTATAGTATTATGAAAAGAGGATTTGAATTTCTTAAACAGATAAAAGAAAATAACAATCGGGAATGGTTTACTAATCACAAACCAGAATACGATTTGATTGTGAAAGAAAATAAAATTTTTTTCGAACAGATTTATTCCGAACTTCAAAAACAGGATAGTTTACAAGGCATCCATATTTTTAGAATTTACAAAGATGTTCGTTTTTCTAAAGATAAATCTCCTTATAAAACTAATTTTGGAGCTGGATATTCCCGTACAAAGCCAATGTTAAGAGGTGGTTATTATATTCATTTAGAACAAAATAATAGTTTTGTGGGTGGAGGATTTTGGGCTCCAAATAGTGCAGATTTACTTCGTATCCGTAAAGAATTCGAAAGGGATACAACAGAAATCGAAAAGATTACTTCCGACAATACTTTCGTAAAATATTTCGGGGAGCTTGAAGGAGAAGATGGAGTAAAAACGGCTCCGAAAGGTTTCGATAAAAATCATCCTGCTATTAATCTGATTAAGAAAAAACAATTTGTAGTGAAGAGAAAATTTACAGACCAGGAAGTTTTATCAGATGATTTTCAGAAAGAAGTGATGGCAACATTTTTAGCAATGAGACCTTTTTTCGATTATATGAGTGAATTACTTACTACAGATTTAAATGGCGAATCTTTATTCTAAATGCAATAGATAGTAAGGCTATGTAACAGTCTCCCAATAGTACGGATACCTACGAAAAGCCTCAAAAACCTCGTTCAACAGATAGTGCGGTTATGTATGATAGTACTCCTAAAATTAAGTTAGCACTACAGGAGTTTCTAGCTTTCATAGACAGAAAAAAAATTTTGAAACCTCCTTTACCAAAAATCAAGATGTTGAACCTTTTTAAAACGTATTGTACTAAAAAATAGTTTTTAAGTTGGTGTTTTTTGGCGACTTGCTTTTTTTGTTTAAAATAATTCTACTAATTCTATAGAGTTTGTAAAATTATTTTGTAGGTTTGCATCAAAATATAATGTAATCAGTATTGTACATCTGATTAGAGACTTTTTAATAACAAAAAACTGATAGAATAAAAAATGGAAAAAATCAAATTGAAACATATTTCAGTAGTAATTGTAGCATTAAAACTGTTGTTAATAGCAGTAGTAGTTATCAAGTATTTACCCAACGCTTCAGCAGAAGATTTAACATTTAATCAAACTTTCTTCTGGTTCTTACTAGCGGGATTCTTGGCTCAAATAGTTGATGGTGCTTTAGGGATGGCTTATGGTGTTACCTCTAATTCGGTATTACTAGGTTTTGGACTTTCTCCCAGATTAGCTTCTGCAGCCGTACATACGGCAGAAGTTTTTACTACTGGTGTATCAGGACTTTCCCATATTAAGTTTGGTAACTTTAACAAAGCATTGTTTATAAAATTAATAGTTCCCGGAGTTTTGAGCGCTTCAGTTGGAGCTTATTTATTAGGTTCCGTTATCGATGGTGATTATATTAAACCCTATGTTAATCTTTATTTAGTAGTTCTGGGAGGAATTATTATTTCTAAAGCGTTTAAGAAAAATACTGGCAAAAAAAATGATTTGAAGAAAGCACCTGTTTATGCGCTTTTTGGAGGTTTTTTAGACGCCATTGGAGGCGGAGGTTGGGGGCCAATTGTGACTTCTAATTTAATAAAAGAAGGACATACACCTAGCACGGTAATAGGAACAGTAAACACTGCCGAATTTTTTATAACTTATTTCAGTGCTGGTATTCTGATCTTTTTTACCGGTATCCAAAGTTGGCAAATTATCTTAGGGCTGATACTTGGAGGGACATTAGCAGCACCTTTTGGAGCTTACATTGCAAAAAAGTTAGCTGTAAAAACGATGATGATAACCGTGGGAGTCTTAATTATATTGACTTCATTTTATACACTTTCAAAAATTATTCTATAATGGAATTTGACTACAGTCAAATAACTTTTGTAAATAAAATGGATTTTTTTAAATTGAAGAGATTTAATTCGTCTAAAATTGATTAAGTTCTATTTTTAGAGTATTGTGTTTTTATATTAAATTTCATTTATCAAGTAGCTGAATAAAAATTGCCCAATCTTAAGCATTGCATCTTAGGATTGGGCAATTTGCTTTGTGATAAGATAATCAAGTATTCTTTTTTTTAGGTTTTTTATTCCTACCACTTAATACTAATTATTTTTTTAATTTTTTTTTGCTGTATTCGATGGTGTTTCCGGCAAGAACTTTTGGGCTGAAGGTTTTATTTTGGTATTACATTTCGCAATCCGTGATGATATTGTTTGTACAATTAGTAATAGCTTATTGATGTCTTAAGCTGCACAGATTGATTTTACAGATGAAATAAATAATCCTTTTATTCATAGGTAAGAATAAAAGGATTATTGGAAATTGATAGTTAAAAATCAAGTATTAAAATCTAGTCATATACTATAGTTTTTTTTCTTTCGGCAATTTTTAAAATATCGTTAAGGATACTTTTTACCGTATTTTGTTTTCCAAAAGGAGCTCCTTGAATTGTAATAGGGGTAGTGCCGTTATTCAAGGTGTAAAGTTCAATTAGATGTTCACCTGCATTTAGTTTTCCAAAATTTGAATCAATAGGTTCCGAAACTAATTTAACTTCAAAAGTTTGCTGTACTAAATCTATCTCTCCAATGTAACGTAATACGTGTTTTTTTTTTTGCTTTTGTTTGATAAGCTTAATATTTCTGTCAAGTAATTTTTTTTGGGAATTGTAAACTAATTTGGAATTTGTTTTATTAATTGTCTCGGGTAGTAATGACTGAATCTGGATGTTTCTTAGTTCTATTTTTTGATCAAGTTCTCTTGCGATAATCAATAGTTTTCTGGCAATCTCAATCCCTGATAAATCCTCTCTGGAATCATGTTGAGTGTAGCCCAATTTTTCGGCATCCTGTAGTATTCTTGAAAAAGGAATGGCTTCATTCCCATATCTGCTAAAAATATAGCTTATTGAACTAGATGCAAGAGCTCGGATTTTGGTCACAGTGTCTTCTGATGCCTGTATTTTTTTAATTTTTTCAATAACCCTCAATCCAGGACTTATATTGGATTCATACTCAAATTCGACTTGGTATTTTTTTACATTTCTACGTATTTCAGTATAAAAATCATGATGCAAAGTATTAGCAATATTATTCACAGAAATGATATCGAAATTGTTCTGAATGAGTGGAATATAAGATTTGGCAAATTCAGCGCCACTCGTTGCATCAATGGCGATTAGGTTTTCAAGTTCTAGCTCCTGGGTACGCTCGATGATGTATTCGATAGTATAAGGAATACTCAATTGGTTGATGTCGGTTTCCCAGTTGTTTTTTTGATTTTCTTTTTCAATGAAAGCCAAACTGGAATTGGCAATTATAGGAAAACGAAGATCTATATTTTGCTGTTCTAATAGGAATTGCTGATTTTTTATCACTTCACGAATGAGTGCACTTCCGATATTTCTAACACCAAATAATACTATATTTATTCTATGAGTAGGCATAATTTTCTTTTTTTTGATTACTTAATATGAGGCTTAAAATGTTGGCTAATTGTTCAAAATCAATTAAAAAAGCATCATGTCCATAGTTTGATTCAATCAGGTTGTAATAAACATTTTGCTTAACGCTTCTGATTTTTTGAAATGTTTTAAAGCATTCTTCCGTAGTAAATAAATAATCCGAGTCAATTGTAACCAAATGAATATTAGATTCAATATTTAGGGCTAGGGCTGTGATATCATTTCGGTTGCGAGTAACATCATTTGTTTTGAGCAAATGATTCATAAACTTATAGGCAGTTAATTGGTATCTGTTTTTTAGCTGGCTGCCTTTGTCGCTGAGCCATTCCTCAATTTTAAATGTGAAAGCTTCATCTGATTTTTCACCTTTATACAATTGACTGATGTATTCAGGGCTGTGGTACAATAGTGTGGCGTGCATTCTTGCATCAACAATTGGATTTTTTGAATTGTTTAGTATTTGATCCTGAATTAAAACATTAGCAATTACCCAGTCGGTTGCTTTCCAATCAGTAGCTATAGGTATGAGATGTTCAATTTTGTCAGGTTGTAATGCAGCCATTTCCCAAGCTACAGCTCCACCTAAACTAACGCCTATTAAGCTGTAAATATCGGTAACGTCTAGAAAATGTAAGCCTTCCCAGAATATTCGTGCAATATCTCGAATACTAAAGTCAAGATAGTCTTCAATTAAATTGGATTCGGGATTAGCATATCCATTGCCAGGAATGTTAAATGCAATTACCGTAAATAATTGGGTATCTATAGCTTTGTTTTCTCCTGCAATTTCATTCCACCAGCCGTTTTTACCTACAACAGTAGAATTACTGGTTAGTGAGTGGTTGATGACGATTACCGGTGCAGTTCCAAGTGGTAAACCAAATGTTTCATAATATAGGTTTAATTTTGGTTTTTGTTTACCATTTTCTAGATTAAAATCGAAGATTGCTATTCTTTTGATATTTCCCATGTTATATTTTTAATGTGTTTTTAAACAGATTTAGTGCAAAATAGATTATGCTTCTTGAAGAATATTAAGAGTTTCAAAAACGGCTTTTAAATCGGCTTTTAGATCCTCGATGTCTTCTAAACCTACGGATAATCGAATTAAATCATCGGTTACTCCTGTAGCCAATTGTTCTTCTTCTGATAATTGCTGGTGAGTAGTACTCGCTGGATGTATGATAAGAGATTTGGTGTCTCCTATGTTGGCTAAAAGTGAAAACAATTGGGTGGATTCAGCTACTTTTTTTGCAGTTTCATAACCTCCTTTAAGTCCAAATGTAAGCACTCCGCTTTGACCTTTTGGTAAATATTTTTGAGCTAATAAATAGTGTTTGCTTATTTTTAAACCAGGGTAATTAACCCAGGCTACTTCTTCCTGAAATTCCAGCCATTGAGCTAAAGCCAGTGCGTTTTGACTGTGTCTTTGTATGCGAATAGCTAAGGTTTCTAAACCCTGTATGATTTGAAAAGCATTAAAAGGACTTAAAGAAGCACCTATATCTCGTAATCCTTCGATTCTAATTTTTGCTATAAAAGCAGCGTTACCTAAAACTTCATGATATATTAGTCCATGATATGCAGGAGATGGGCTTGTAAATTCGGGGAATTTTCCGTTGCTCCAGTCAAATTTCCCGCCATCGATTATTACTCCTCCAAGTGATGTTCCATTTCCTGAAATATATTTGGTTAACGAGTGGATTACAATATCTGCTCCGTGTTCTATAGGATTTAATAAATATGGAGTCGCGACTGTATTGTCAACTATAAAAGGCACTTTTGCTATTTTAGCTTCCTCAGAAATAGCTTTAAGGTTTAAAACATCTAGTTTTGGATTACCTAATGATTCTACAAAAAAAGCTCTGGTGTTTTCCTGAACTGCATTATTAAAGTTTGATGGTTCAGTAGGATCGACAAATGTGGTAGTGATTCCTAATCTGGGTAAAGTCACTTTTAATAAGTTGTAGGTTCCACCATATAAACTATTGGATGCTACAATGTGATCTCCGGCTTTAAGTAATACCAAGAAAGTAGTAGCTATAGCCGAAGCCCCAGAGGCTGTAACTACAGCACCAATACCGCCTTCTAATTGAGCAAGTCTTTGTTCTAATATATCGTTAGTCGGATTGTTCAAACGGGTATATATAAAACCAGTTTCAGCAAGTTTGAATAAATTGGCTGCATGTTCGGAGCTGTTAAAAACATAAGAACTGCTTTGATAAATAGGAACAGCCCTAGTCCCTTTGTTTGTTGTTACATCGTGTGCTGCATGTAATGCTTTTGTTTCAAATTTTTGTGTGCTCATGTTTTTGTATTATTTAAAGGGATTATTATGTATCATTAGGCTAATAAAAAAGCCCCTGTGAAATACAGAGGCTCTTTAATTTATATAAATTAGTATAGTTACTCTGTCGAGGGATTCGATGTTTTCAAACATATATTTTGCATAAATTTTTTCATTCAAAAGGAGAATTTGGTTTTTGTTGTGAC
Source organism: Flavobacterium sp. GCM10022190 (assembly GCF_042656445.1). Taxonomy (NCBI): domain Bacteria; kingdom Pseudomonadati; phylum Bacteroidota; class Flavobacteriia; order Flavobacteriales; family Flavobacteriaceae; genus Flavobacterium; species Flavobacterium sp. GCM10022190. The sequence continues at coordinate 82,312 of NZ_JBHSOQ010000003.1, read as the reverse complement.
AAATGTGCGAACAAAATTTGAGTTAAGCAAATAAAATATATTAATTCTATAAAATAAGTAGAATATAAGATATTTTGTAATGTATTTCTGTTAAAATGTAAGTCAAAGAAAGTAGGGTGGCTATTTACAATTTATTAGAATTGGTGATTTACAGAATTTAAAAGTGTAATGGCTTAGATGTATTGGTAGTCAATTATTTTGAAATATACATGCGGATATTCTATAATGTCTAAGTAGGGAAAAGGAATTTAAATCCGACTTTGAATCGCAGCTGAGTTGGTGAGATTGGAAATCATTAACAAACTTCAAACTTTCAATATTTTTGTTTGAGATTTTTTTTATTTACAAAAATGTCTAGATTTGTAGGAAAGCAGAATTAAATTCTTAGATATATTTTAATGAAATGGATTACCAGAGAAAGACCTAAAATTGATCGGATAGCATGTCCTTGGTTAATTAAAAAATATGTTGATTCTGAAGCCGAATTTATTTATGTACCATTTGCCGAGGTTTTGGTTAAAGCAGAAGAATTAGGTGCTATTCCATTTGATGTTCCTGATACTGAGTATACCCATTATAATGATAAAACTACTTTTGATTATATTATTAAAAAACATAAAATTGAAGATAAGTCCGTTTTAATTTTGGCCGAAATTGTTCGTGGCGCCGATACAGACCGACATGATTTGGCCAAAGAATCGGCTGGTCTTTGGGCAATTTCTGCTGGTTTATCTTATAATATTACCGATGATTCCAAATTGTTGGAAACAGGAATGCTACTTTATGATGCCTTGTATAGTTGGGCAACACATTTATATAAACAAAAACACTTGCAAAATAGTCCTTTTGAAAATTTATTACATCACGTATATAATAAATTGTTGCATGAAGATAAATCTAAAAGCAAAAAAACACCCACTTGGGTTAAGGACTTAAAAGAAATGATACAAGATCAGATTGATACTCAGTTTACATTTGATTTAAAACAATTCTCAAATGATTTAGAACTAAATCCATCTTATTTATCCCGTGAATTTTCTAAATATTTTGAAGATTTAAATTTTGGTGACTATGTGAGAAAATTGAGAATCGAAAAAGCAATACATCTCATTGAAAACAGCACATATAAACTTACTGAAATAGCATATATGACTGGCTTTTCAGATCAAAGCCATTTTACCCGAATTTTTAAGATGCATACAGGTAAAAATCCCTCTTCTTATCGTAAAAAGAATACAAAAAAGTAATTGGTGTACAAAAAGTAAAAAGGATTCTATTTGTAGTAATTTGATAATTCTAGTTTTGCAAGAACAAATATAGTAAGCTAGTTGTCTTTAAAATATTCGGAATTATGAATGAAACTCAAAAATATTCTTTAAAAGAAATAACCCTATATTTTTTAAAATTGGGAACCATTGGATTTGGTGGTCCAGTTGCATTGGTCGGATATATGTATAAAGATTTAGTAGAAAATCGAAAATGGATTTCTGAAGAAGAGTATAAGCAGGGATTGGCATTAGCTCAATTAGCTCCAGGACCATTAGCGGCTCAACTAGGAATCTACTTGGGCTTTGTACATTACAGAATTTTTGGTGCAACATTAGTTGGGATTGCTTTCGTATTGCCATCATTTATAATGGTAGTATTATTAGGAATAGTTTATAAATCATTTGGTGGTTTATTGTGGATACAAGCTGTTTTTTATGGTGTTGGAGCTGCTGTTGTTGGAATTATAGCCTTAAGTTCATATAAACTGACTTTAAAATCCGTTGGAAAATTCAACTTAGAATCTTTACAAACCAATTGGATGTTGTGGTTGTTCTTTATTTTGGCTACTGTTATAACTTACATTACAGAACAGGAGCAAATACTGTTATTTATAGTTGCTGGGCTATTATATATGTTTATAAAAGCTTGCCCAAAATGGTGGAACCTAAAGACTACAAATTCAATTTTATTAATTCCTGTAGCTTTTTGGACTTATGATAGTTCAACACTGATTAAAATTGCACTTTTTTTTGCTAAGGCGGGAGCTTTTGTATTCGGAAGTGGATTGGCAATTGTTCCTTTTTTACATTCCGGTGTAGTAATGGAAAATAAGTGGTTAACCGAACAACAATTTCTCGATTCGGTTGCAGTAGCAATGATAACCCCTGGACCGGTAGTTATAACAGTGGGATTTATTGGGTATTTGGTAGCAGGATTTATAGGTGCTTTGGTTGCAGCACTAGCAACATTTTTACCTTGTTACCTCTTTACTATTGCGATGGCGCCTTCTTTCAAAAAAATTGCAAAAAAAGAATCGGTAAAAGCTTTTGTTGAAGGAATTACAGCGGCTGTTGTAGGGGCTTTAGTAGGGTCAGTAATTGTCATTGCCAAGAGAAGTATTATAGACATTCCAACAATTGCTATTGCTGTTTTAAGTATAGTTGCTTTACTTTATTATAAAAAACTTCAGGAGCCATATATCATTGCAATCGCTGCTTTTTTAGGGTTAATAATTAAACTTATGTAATAGTTGTTTTAGACTTTAGATTTTTACATTTGAATTAGTATGTATTCATGCTAAAACCTTTTAAGAAGTTTATTTTTATATACCTAAATAGGTGTTAATATAGCTTCAAAAAGTGTTTTCTCTTTACGTAATTTTTTATCGAAGTTTTTATTTTTTTAACACCAAATAAGCCAATCCAGGATCATTCAGTAGTCGTTCCATTTCCGAAAGGATGATGTCTTGAATATCTTGTTTCACCTGAAGGTAATTACGTTGTACGATAGCATTATCCAACTTTCTGATAACTTCGATTTCTTTGTAATTTTCCTGTTCTTTTTTCAAGGCTTCATGATCGTTTAGTAATTCAGAGTGGAAGGTTTTTAATTCTATTTTACAGTCGGGATCATCGGCAACCATACCCACGAATTCACCCGAGCTTAAAGAAGAAATCTTGGAAGGAGGGACGGCCGATTCTAATTGTTTTGAACGGCTGATAGAAGTGTCCCCGCTATTTATAGAAACGCTTTCTCTGTCTTGCATAATTTTACCAAATCGTTCTGATAATTGTTTAGCGGTATCGCCCGTTACTTGTCCGCTGATAATATTCCCAACAATATTCATAATTACATCGGCCTGTTCCCGACCATAATCTTTACGAAGCTGACTGAAATCTTGAATACCTAAGCAAGTTGCTACTTTATTACTTCTGGCTGTGGCAATCAGACTATCCATATTATTCAAATATATAGTGGGAAATTCATCGAATATCAGGCTACTTTTTAGTTTTCCTTTTTGGTTGACCTGCTTGATTAGTCGGCTTACATATAATGATAATACAGCGCCATAAATTTGTATTTTTTGAGGATTGTTACCCATACAGACAATTTTGGGTTCTTCAGGATTATTAATATCCAGATTAAAATCATTACCAGATAAAACATAGTAGAGTTGGGGAGAAGACAGTCTTGCCATAGCTATTTTAGCAGAGGCAATCTGTCCCTCTAATTGCTCCATGACATCGTTGAGGTAGGCATTCACAAAAGGGTTTATTAATACTTCAATTTCCTTCTCTGTTCTAAGGAGGGTGAAGAGATTGTCGTAGTCGGTTTGCATGAGTTCGATGACATGGGGAAGCGTACAGAATTTTCCATCTTGGTATTTACGTAAATACCATATTATAGCTGTGAGAAAGTTGATAGGAGATTCGATGAAAAAGTCCCCTTGTTTTTTAATCCATTCCCGATTGAGCCCTAACAAAATAGTACGGGCTGATTCGGCCGCATCGGTGATATCGGTCATAGCAGAAGGTTCAAGAGGATTACAACGATGGGTACGACTCAAATCATCAAAGTTGATCATGTAGAACTTAGGAGCAATGCTGTAGTTGTTTTTATTTTCTAACCAGCAATTATAAGCTATTTTGGAAAGATCATCAAATTTAAAATCATAGATAAACATGGAAAATCCTTTTCGGATATGTTGATTGATGACGTGTCGAATAACAAAGTAGGATTTTCCGGAACCAGGTGTCCCTAAAACCATCAAAGCCCGAAAAGGATTGATAATATTAATCCAGCTTGAACGCAGCTTATTTTTTAAATAATATCTGGCGGGCAGATTTATTGAATATTCATTTTCCAATAGTCGTTCCTCCTGTGGGAAGGTTTCATTTTCTTTATTGAAAATATCATGAGGATTCAGTTTGTTCTTAAGAATTCGGGACAGTAAAATCCCTCCAGAGAGCATGATCAAGTATCCTAATGAAGTCGTAACTATATAGATAATAGGGACTGTAATAAAACCCAAATTCAGATAAAAAAACAATGCACTACCAAAGAAGAGCGTTAAGCCTACTAAGATACTAGTAAGAGCCGTTTTATAATGGAGTTTTTCATTCTTTTTTCCTTTAGCACCCAATAGAGAAATTACTAAAAATCCTAAAACAAAGAATTTGGTTTTATGAAAAGAAGTAAACAATCCTGTTTTGAGAATAGTACCCAAAACAGTATTTCCCAATTCGTTTACCCATTGCCACTCTTTAAAAGCACTATAGCAATAATAATAGAAATGAATAGCCAGTAGTATGATGCTTATTAATCTGGTCATATCCACTATTTTTCTCAAAGCCTGATCGTTTTCTCCTGTTTGCAGTGCCATAATTTCTGTTTTTAAAGATGATTAGATTGTCCTGTTCTTTTTTTCTTTTTACGCTTGCCTTTTTTATTGACTGGTGATCTAGCTTAGAGTCTTTTCTAAATGGGTGAGCAGTTCAGTGAATTTTCCAAAAGCAGTATTAGAATTTAGAACTTCAGACGAATTTATATTAGATTTAAAACAAGCTTATTGGAAATAAACTTTAATTGTGTGATTGTTGGACATCATCTTGCTAAGATGTAAGTGAGAGGTTATGAGGTTTTAAAGTCCAACACTAAGGTAAAATAGGTTAAATAAATAAGCAATCCTAAGCATATTTTGATTAGGGTATTAGAGAATAAAAAAAAATTAACTGTTATTTATTAACGATTTTAATCATTTTCAAATTTCAGTGATATTGTTAAGATAATTACCTACTGGAGAAAGTTAAATAATTGCTAATGATTTTTTAAAAATGGTTCAATCCCACCCTGATCACCAAAATTTAATAAGACGCGAGTAAAACTAATGTAAACTATATTTTTAAATGTGATGAAGACGGTAATTGTACCCATGACCTCAGGGTTATGAAAAGTGGATTAATTGTATAATCCACTTTGCTTATCTTAATTTGGGGATTTTTGAAATATTTAAATACTTCGGGATTCGACTTTTTTTTGAGTATTCCTCACTCTTTTTCCTCACTCTTTTATTTCAAAATTTAGAAATTACTAATCGAAGTAGCTGTTATTAATAGTGTGATATATCTAATGTTTAATCAGATATTAAAAGGTTATTCTCTGTTTGTATAATCTGTGTATACAATTTGTGTGTTTATGAATAATATTTGTAAAGTTACATTGGTTCAACTTTCATTAGTGGCATTGTTTTTAATGATAAATTTGAGACCTTGGCGTTATAGCATTCAAATCTCCTTTGGCAAGATTTGAAAAAACTTTCGTTGAATTCTAAGAGTTTTTAGATTGAAATTAAATATTTTAAAAGTTTTTGTACTTTATTCTTTAAAGATTATAAGTATAAAAAAGACTTGAAGATAGTACGGGAATTAAAATGTTTTCACAACAGAATAATTCTTATGTTGAATTGATTTCAAAATAAATAAACTTGTTTTGTGTAGAATAATAATAAATTTCCTATTTTTATCTAGGTAAGTAAAAAAAATGGCAACTACCGGAAGCAGTTACCTAGAAGATTTTTCTACGGCTTATAGCCTTGTTGTGAATTGTCTTTCACTTACAAATGTATAAAAATATTTTAATAAACAAATAACTTATGACAAAAATTGGATTAGATATAGGAAGTTCATCATTAGGATGGTTTATCAATAAAAATAAAAAGGGTGTTGTTACTTTTGAAACAGGTATGTCTAAAGGACAATCTGGAGGATATACTTCACCTACTAAAGATCGTAGAGAAGCACGATCTAAAAGAAATTTAATTAGAGCCAAAAAATATAGAAAATGGGAATTGCTAAAAGTTCTTCTGAATGATTTTGTTCCACTAAATGAAATTGAATTAAATGAGTGGTGTCATTATCAGAAAGGTAAAAGAAAAAAGTTTCCGGAAAATGAACAATTTTTAAAATGGCTCGCCTGCGATTTTACATATCAAAATGGAGAAAAATATAAAAACCCATATGAGCTGAGAGTTAAGGCTTTGGATGAAACATTGAATAAGCACGAGTTTGGAAGAGCTTTATATCACTTAGTTCAGAGAAGAGGATATAAGGATATTGGCGAAACAGACCAAGAGACTGAAAAGCAGATACAGAGAAGAGGAGAAAGCGGATTTCAAAATGCTTTAGATACAAATAGAACAATTGCGGAAGCATTATTAACGGAGTTTTTAGATAAAGATGAGCGTGCAAGAAATCAATACCCATATAGAGAGGAATATAAAAATGAATTGGAACTTATCTGTAAGTCGCAAGGATATTCTGTCGCAACAAATGAGAAAGGTGAGTACTTTGATGTTTTTGTACAGAATCTTTGGAAAGCAATTATTTGGCAAAGACCATTAAAGAGTCAAAAAGGTAATATAGGAAAATGTACATTAGAACCTTCAAAACTTCGATGTCCTATTTCACATCCTGCTTTTGAAATTTTCAGAGCCTTACAATTCATTAATACAATAAAATATTTTGATGAGAATAATGAAAAACAAAGTATTAGCAAGGAATTAAAAGATAAACTTTTTACAAACTTATTCTTAAAAAAAGATTCTAATTTTATATTTGAGGATATAAAAGAGTTTTTAAATAAAGAAACTAAAACGATTAAAAAATACAATTATCCAATTAATCCCAAAAACAATAAGTATGATACTTCGATAGCTGGAATGCCGATTTGTAAAGGCCTTATTTCTTTGCTTGAAGATGATGTACAACATGCACTGTTGGAAATTGAGGATTATAATATTGGAAATGCTCCAAAAATTAAGAATGGATATTCTATTTATGATATTTGGCATATTGTTTTCGATTTTGATGAACAGCATTTAGGGAAATTTGCTATAGAAAAATTAGGAATTGAAGATGTAATTCGTAAACGAAAGGGGTTAGATATTTCTATCTCGCCATTGGTAGAACTAAAGAGAAAGTTTTCGCAAGGTTATTCTGATGTTAGCTTAAAAGCAATTTGTAAAATAATACCATTTCTTAAAGAAGGATATTTATATAATGAAGCTGTTGTTCTAGCAAAGATTCCTGAATTAATGGGTACAGATTGGAATTCCTCCCAAGAAATAATTTTAGATGTTTTAAAAGAAAGTAACAAAATTTATAAAGAGAAATCATCGATTACTTCTATATCAAATAATTTGATTGATAAACACAAAGGGCAAACAAGAGCAATGATTGATGGAAATGAAGAACAAGCAGTTGCTTATAAAGACTTTTCTTATTTGCTTGTAGAATATGATATTATAGATGTAAAAAATGCCTGTATTAATTATTTTGGAGATAAGACTTGGGATAGTATACAAAACAAAGATGAAATTATCCAAAAAGTAGGTTTAGAATATCAAGAATATTTCTTTGATCAAAAGAGAGCTTACAGAAAAGCGGAAACACTTACAGATATTTTTAAATCATTATTAGAAGAGAAAAACATTACACTCAATGGAGAACTTTATCATCATTCTAACAGAGAAAATTTATATAATAAAAATTTAGAAGTTAACTTCAAAACCGGAGAGAAATATCTTCCAAAGTATAAAAATACAGAAGCTGAGATTCTGCCAATACCGTTTATTGATAGTATCAAAAATCCAATGTTCAATAAATCAATGAGCATTGTTAGAAAACTATTGAATAAATTAATCATTAATGGAGATATTGACCAAGAAACTGAAGTGACAATAGAGCTCGCAAGAGAACTGAATGATAATAATCAACGTGCTGCAATCGAAAGATATCAAAAAGAAAGAAGAGATAATCGTGAGAAAATCCGAAAATTTTTAGAACAGTATAACCAAGAAGAGAACCAATCAATTAACATCGAAGATAATATTCCTTTGTTTGAACTTTGGACAGAGCAGATTTTCGAAGAGACTGAAGACGAAAGCAAAAATAAAATTCAGAACAAAAACAGATTAGATATCCTTAGAGAAAAAGAGGATGTAAAACGGTATGAACTATGGACTGAGCAAAAAGGTCAGTGTATGTACACTGGAAAAATGATTTCTATTTCGCTATTATTCTCAAACGAAATTGACATCGAGCATACCATTCCGAGAAGCATTTTACCGGATAATACATTGGCAAACCAAACTGTTGCTTTCTCAAAATACAACCGAGATATTAAAGGTGCAAAAACACCTTTTTATTGTGAAAATTATTCTAAAGATACTCCGAACGGAACTAGTATTTCACCAAGACTTGATAGCTGGAGAAAACTGAGGGATTATTACAAAAATCAGTACGAAAGCAGAAGACGTGCAAAGGGAGCAGAAGATGAAAATATTAAAAATAAAAGAATCCAAGATAAGCATTACTATAAACTGCATTTTGAGTATTGGAACGATAAATTAAATCGTTTTGAAGCCGAAGAAATAAAAGACAGTTGGGCGAGAAGACAATTGGTAGATACTCAGATGGTAAGTAAATATGCTAGAGAATATCTAAAACTTTACTTCAAAAAAGTGGCTGTACAAAAAGGTAGTGTGACGGCAGATTTTAGGAAAATATTTGGTTTCCAAGAGCAGGATGAAATAAAAAGTAGAAATAAACATACGCATCACGCTATAGATGCTGCGGTTCTTACAATGATTCCCACAAACAGTAGTTATAGGGAAGAAGTCTTAAAGGAATATTATTCAGCGGTAGAAAATAAAGATAAACGTAAAATTGATGAGTTAAGAAAAAAAATGATTCCTCCATATTTCAATGTTCAATCATTGATAAATGAAATAGAATCTACAACGTTGATTGTTAATTATCAAAAAGATAAAATTCTTCAACAGACCAGTAAAACTGTACGAAAAAGAGGAACAATTCAATATATAAAGAATAAAGATGGTGAATTTGTATTGAACGAGAATGGTGATAAAATTATTAAAAAGGAAAAAGGGGATTCGATTAGAAATTCATTGTATGCACAAACCTATTTAGGAAAAATACGGGATGTTGAAAGATATGCTGATAACCAACCCCAAAGAGAAAATGGTGACTGGAAATACAAACAAGGCAAGGATGAGTATATTTTTGTTAAAAGAGAAAATATCTCTAAAGTAAAAGAATCAGATAAACTCATTGAATCCATAATTGATCCTAACATACGACAATTGGTTTTAAATCAAAAAAAGAATGTTGAAATAAAAGATTTCCAGGGAAATGTAATTCGTCACGTAAGAATTAAAACCAGTACCGGTAGAGAAGTGAAAGAAAGATTGAATTATCGCTCAAAATATGATTATAAAAATAAGTTCTATTCAGAAGCTGGTTCTGTTCCTTATGCAATTTTAGTACAGCGAATTTATAACGACACTCTTAAAAGAGAATTGATTCCAATTTCATCTTTTGAAATAGCCAAAGAATTTAAGAAATATAGAAATTTTTTCATCGAAAAATTTATTTCTGAAAAATATCCTGAGTTTATCCAATGGGACAGTAAGCAACTTCTCAAAATTGGGCAAAAAATAATTGTGTTAAACGAAGATGGTGAATTTGAAAGAAGGTTAGATGTTGATTTTCAGAAAAATAGGTTATTCGTGATAAGTCAATTTTCGGATGGTAGTATTTGGCTTAATTATCATTTAAATGCGTTATCTAAAGATGATGTAAAGAAATCAATTGCCTTCATTAAAGATGAAAAATTATTAGAATATGAAAAAGAATATGGTTTGCCGAATGTTATTGAAGATATAAATATTCAAGACAATAAAAAACGTCGTGAAGACTTTTTGAATCGTAAACTAAGATTTGATACTATTAATAATAGTTTTAGATTATCACGTCTTGTTAAAACCGTAGGTCTAGAAAAAACTAATGAGATAAAAAGGAAGTTAGATAAATACAAAGCAATTCCATCTACCATAGAGATTGAAGGAGAGACTCCTCTTCTAAAAATGGGGAAGGAAAAGTGGAATTTTCTTTTTGAAGGAGAAGACTTTGAAATCTCATTAGAAGGTAAAATTAATTGGAAATCTACTATATGATTACTCGCTCCATCTATATCGGCAATCCCGCTTATCTTAAACTCAAAGATGAACAGATGAAAATCCTTTGTCCAGAAACTAAGGTCGAAAAAGGCAGTGTTCCTGTAGAGGATTTGGGATTATTAATGTTGGATCACTTTCAGATTACCATTTCGCATAATCTGATTCAAAAGATGATGGGTAATAATGTGGTGGTAGTGAGTTGTGATGCGCAACATCTTCCGCATGGGATGATGTTACCGTTGTATGGTCATACCGAACACTCGGGTAGAGTTAAAGACCAATTGGAAGCAAGTGAGCCACTGAAAAAGCAACTTTGGAAACAAACGGTAGAGTGTAAGATTGAAAATCAGAAAGAGGTTTTATTACGGTTAGGGAATTATTATGAACCGATGTTGGAATACCTAAGAAATGTAAAAAGTGGTGACATGACCAATATGGAAGGTATTGCAGCACAACATTATTGGAAATACCTCATCAGTCTGGATTTCCTGAGGCAACGTTATGGGGAGTCTCCCAATCCATTTTTCAATTTTGGTTATGCGGTTTTGAGAAGTATCGTAGCACGAGCGATTGTGGAAACAGGATTATTGCCTGTATTGGGTATTTTTCATAAAAATAAATACAATCCGTACTGTCTGGCTGATGATTTGATGGAACCTTATCGCCCCTTTGTTGATTTGTTAGTCATGCAGTGGCTGGCAATAAATCCAGATCAGGAGGAATTAACCAGAGAGTTTAAAGCATATATTTTGCAGATTGCTACCAAAGATGTACGAATTGACGATAAAACAAGACCGTTGATGGTTGCAGTAAAAATGACAGTATCATCATTATACAAATGTTATACCGGGGAAAAAAGATTGATTTCTTATCCTGAATTATTATGAACGCCGAAAGGTTTAATGCTTATCGAATTATGTGGGTTTTAGTATTGTATGACCTTCCTACAGAAACGAAAACGAATATGCGGGATGCCAATAAATTCCGTAAAGGACTTATTGATGATGGCTTTACACTTTTTCAGTTTTCGATGTACGTTAGGCATTGTCCGAGTCGTGAAAATGCAGAAGTTCATATTAAAAGGGTTAAATCTATGCTGCCCAAAGCTGGAAAAGTAGCTATAATGTGTATTACCGACAAGCAGTTTGGAGATATTGAAATCTTTTTTGCTAGAAATAAAGAAAATCCTCAACCTGCTTCACAGCAACTCGAATTATTCTGATTTTTTATTCCTAAAAACAAAAGAAGCCGTCTCAATACTAAATTTGAGGCGGTTTTTTATTTGTCCCTTCTTTTTAAGGAATAACTAAATATTATAATGAGGGAAGTTTGATTTTTGATTATGCTACTAATTTCTTTCTAAGATTGTGTGCTAAAGCCATTAATCCGAACTCTAATTCTACTTTTTCAAGACCTTTTAATGAAAATCGTCTAAATCCATGATTGTGCTTGAGTTGTGCAAATACAGGCTCCACATCGGCAGTGCGTTGTTTTCGTTTTTGGATTCCTTTTGCACTAAGCAGTAGTTCTCTAATTTTTTCTTTATGTCTTTCTAGGTTATGGTTTCTTTCAATACTTCGATTGCCTTTTCCTTTAAAACATTGCCCTCGTAATGGACAACCTTCGCAATTTTGAGCTTGGTAATGTGATAGGTTTTGGGTGTAGCCAGCTTCTGTTATTCGTTTACTTTGATGTGTTTTTGTCATTTTTTGTCCCATTGGACACACATAAAAATCTTCTTCCGAGTTATAGTAAAGGTTTTCTTTGCTAAAGGGATGTTTTTTTCTTTGATGATTTTTATCTTGCTCTTTATCAAAAGTGTTATATTTCACATAGGCTGTGAGGTTTTCTTGTTCTAGATAATCATAGTTTTGTTCGCTTCCGTAACCTGCATCAGCAGTGATTTCTTCTAAGTTTTGAAAAACTTTTTCTCCAAAGATCTCTTTTAAATTTTCTAAATGAGGTTTTAAGGTTTTAGTATCGGTTGGATTTTGATGAATCGTATAGTTGACAATGATTTGATTTTCGGTCGAAATTTGAGCATTGTAGGCTGGTTTCAATTGACCATTTAACATATGATCCTCTTTCATTCGCATGAAAGTCGCATCGGTATCGGTCTTACTATAAGAGCTTCTTTCTCCTAAAATCTTTTCTTGTTCATTGTATTTTTCTAGGTTTTTGCTGAAGTTTTGCTTAATGTAGCGCAGTTTAGCTTTTGCTTTAGAACTTGCTTTTTCGTTACCGGAGAGTTTGGCATCGATTTGAGCTACTGTTTTTTCGATGACTTCTTGGCTAATTTCCTTGAACTGGGGTGGCTCAGGATTAGTACCATCATCGTTAGATACACTTTGGGCATATTTCCAGAGTTCTTCCAATTGGGTAAGCATTTTGGCTTTATTGGTTTTAATACTTTTTCCCCAAACAAAACTGTATTTGTTGGCTTGCGCTTCTATTTTAGTACCATCGGTATTGATTTGCTTTAAAGAAATTAAACCTTCACTAGCTAACATTAAAACAACTTGTTTGAAAATTTCTTTAAAAGAATCTTTGAGTTTATTGGTTCTAAATCGACTAATGGTATTGTGGTCCACCACTGTCATACCAGTAAGCCACATAAAATTTATATTTTCTCTTATGGCCAATTCAATCTTTCGAGAAGAATAAACATTGTTCATGTAGGCATACAACATGACTTTAAGTAACATTTTGAGATGATACGCTGGGTTACCTTCTTCGCTGTAGGCTTTGAGTAGGGGTTTGATATTGATTGATTCTACAACCTGATTTACAATACGAACAGGATGCTGGGCTACAATAAATTCATCAAATGAATAAGGTAAAAGGGTGGTTTGATTTTGATTGTAATGTTTAAATTTCATCTTCAGAGGACTTAAAATCAACACTTAAATATAAGCTAAATCCTGTTGTAAAACAAAAAAAAACTGCCTCAAGTTGTGAGACAGCTTCTTTTGAGGTTGTGACGAATCACGAAAATAACAATTTTTGAAAGCAATTCACAACGAAGGGTACGGAGGATTTCATTTCAGGGGTGTTGTGACGAATCACGAAAATAACAATTTTTGAAAGCAATTCACAACTTTCATCAAATTACAAATACCGAGATACTGGTTGTGACGAATCACGAAAATAACAATTTTTGAAAGCAATTCACAACGGTCAGAGAGTTGTTCGCGTGAATCAAGTAGTTGTGACGAATCACGAAAATAACAATTTTTGAAAGCAATTCACAACTATCTTGTATTTTGCCCCAATTTCGATTTTGTTGTGACGAATCACGAAAATAACAATTTTTGAAAGCAATTCACAACAAAACCTATCAAATTAAAACAGTCGATAGTGTTGTGACGAATCACGAAAATAACAATTTTTGAAAGCAATTCACAACTTTGTCGCGATATCTTCTAAGGTTGTACTGTTGTGACGAATCACGAAAATAACAATTTTTGAAAGCAATTCACAACCACGCTCTAATGTTTTCCTGTATTTACCGGGTTGTGACGAATCACGAAAATAACAATTTTTGAAAGCAATTCACAACTAGTTTGAGGTTTTGGTGTTGAATATGGTGGTTGTGACGAATCACGAAAATAACAATTTTTGAAAGCAATTCACAACTGCTTACTGTAAAAGGTTATCATGATTAAAGTTGTGACGAATCACGAAAATAACAATTTTTGAAAGCAATTCACAACTGTACTCCGGTTTGATTTACGGTATCGTTTGTTGTGACGAATCACGAAAATAACAATTTTTGAAAGCAATTCACAACAGATTGTTGTTAACGTTCTGTATATACACAGTTGTGACGAATCACGAAAATAACAATTTTTGAAAGCAATTCACAACTTACAGGGTTCGTGGGTTTCACGGAACTAAGTTGTGACGAATCACGAAAATAACAATTTTTGAAAGCAATTCACAACACTGGTACACGTATCGTCTTAGTGGGTTCTGTTGTGACGAATCACGAAAATAACAATTTTTGAAAGCAATTCACAACGTTGTCTTTATTTTCTTCTGCCATAATGTTGTTGTGACGAATCACGAAAATAACAATTTTTGAAAGCAATTCACAACCTAAATTCCAATCTATTACAAGATAATTTGTTGTGACGAATCACGAAAATAACAATTTTTGAAAGCAATTCACAACTTGAATATAACTTTCCCTGGTCTATAAGAAAGTTGTGACGAATCACGAAAATAACAATTTTTGAAAGCAATTCACAACGGAAAACTTCTTTTGTTGTGAATACCATGTGTTGTGACGAATCACGAAAATAACAATTTTTGAAAGCAATTCACAACCGAAAAGCATGAACATCTGAAATACTACATGTTGTGACGAATCACGAAAATAACAATTTTTGAAAGCAATTCACAACGGTACCAGCGTTACTCCTGCTAAATCAAACGTTGTGACGAATCACGAAAATAACAATTTTTGAAATAACACCCTCTTTATGATTTAAACGCTTTTCCCATTAGTTCTTGTTCGCTTCTAGGAATACCAATTTTAATAGCAAGGTCTTTCCATTTTGAAGTTACATTTGTTACCTCCTGTATGATAGGATCCATTTGAGAGTTATTTAGCCTAAAATATTCCCCCACGCTTTTAGCTAGTTCAAAATCTAGAGCATTGTTATCCATATCAATGTTCAAGGCTAAACCATCTTTGTCAATTGAAGGGTTGAGGTCGTAGGCAGGTGATAGAATCCAACCGTTTTTGGTGAGTATGAATCCGTGATTACGTAAGTGGTCGTCGGTATTGGAAATGGCAATATTGAAGACGATTCTGCGCCATAGCTGATGTAAATTGGCTTCTACATTGGCTCCATAATTGCTGATGAATTCTGCTAAATCAAGATAGCTTGCTGGATTGTCACGAATAGTATCTTCACTATTTCCTGTCATAGTCATAGCTGAAGCAAAATGTATGCGTTCGCCATTTCCACGGTCAAATCGTTTAGTGAAAAAAGTATTATAATTTCCTGTAATCTTTTGGATGCGGCTTTCGGACATGCTAATACCAGCTTGTAAGGCGAGTTGGTAGGCTAGAAATTCCCAGGCGGCTTTGTCTGTTGTATCCGTTTTAGAAGGGAATTTAGCAATCCAAAGATTTTTATCTATATCAAGTATATTTGCTTTTGGTCTGGCACCTCCTAATGAAGAACCTGGAGCCATAAGTACTGTCAGCCACTTTTTTACTTCATCATTATGATCGTCATTTTCAAAACTATTAGCTGCGTTTTGCAATTCACGAATGGAAGACCAAGGCGGTGTTGGAGTGGTTTGGTTGTTGTCCAGAAAATCTCCATTAGGATTGGTTTTAAAGCGTAAAGCTCCCATACGGCTTTCATCATATACACCTAACAGAAAATCAATATCATAAAGTGTAGGTGTTTTTTCTCCATTTTCTTTGGCGATTTGTGCGGCTCGACGTTTCATCAATGTACGTCCCCAAGTATCAGGCATACTGTCGAGAAAAATTCCAAAGTTTTCCTTTTGGTTGGGATATTGTGGGCCACTGTATAATTGAATATCAGGATCTAAAAGAAATTGATTTCCCGATTTTAACCAATGTTTATCGTACTCAAAACTAAAGGCTTTTTTACTTTTTGCTTGTTGTGCTGATAGGATACCTATTAGTTCAGGTTCTGACATTCCCTTCCAGTGTGCATAAACGTATATGTCAGTTTTGTTTTGAGCCATTTATTATTTTAAAAGTTCTAAATCTTGTAATTTTTTTCCAAGTTCATCATCTGCAGCCAATTTGAGAAAATCGTCTTGCAGACCTAAAACACGGAGTACATTGAAATAAGACCCCAACGCAACTTTTGGGTTTCCTTTTTCAATTTGATATAAAGTTGTGCGGACAATATCAGCTCTTTCGGCAACTTGAGTAGCTGTCAATTTTCGTCTTTTTCTAGCTAATTTTATGTTTTCGCCCATGTGTTCCAAGATTTTAAAATGTTTTGGAAATATGGATTGCTTTTTACTACTCATAATAAAAAAATGTTTATTATTATGTACAAAAATAACGTTTTTGTTCACAATAACAAACATTTGTTGTCGTTTGTTTGTCGTCAGTTTTAAATAAAAGCTACTTATAAAAAAAATAGGGTTAGTAACAGGTTGATATTTTTTATTTCAACGATATTAAAAATAGTAATATGTTTTCAGATTACTGTTTTTTATTTCTTTCCAAAAATCATAAAAAGCAAAGCATATTAAGTTCCGGTTCTGAAATGAACAAGGCCAAGCCTTTCAGGTTGTGCCAAGCCTTGTTCTATTCATAACCTCCACTTGATTGAAAGCTTTCTTTTTTCTCTTTTTCTTTTGTTAAGTAAATTATTTTTTCATTTGAATTCTAGAATAAAATATTTGTGATATTCATAGCTGGAATTAATTTACAATTTTCTTCTTCTGGTTCTTTTTTTTTGCTTTAATTCTTTAGGTGTATAACTATTATCAAGGAATTCAGCTTTTAGTAATGCATCTAAAAAATTGTTGATAATAGTTGGATTAAAAGTTGTTTGTGAATCCATTTCGGTTTTCAGTCTTTCAAGATTTTCGGATAGGTTAAAATGTTTCTGAGGTGTATTAAATGATTCACAACGTTTTTGAATTCCTTTAGCACTATATTCTTTTCCCAGGCTGCTTCCGTTAAAAATACATTGGGCTTTGTGGTCAACATAGGTGATTCCATATAACTGTCCCTCTTTACTTTTTCTAAAAACCACATGAATCCCATCTTTTTGGAGTTTAAGAGCTAATTGTTCAGGAGAGAATATTTTCTTGTCTAAGAGAGTAAAATCAATTGTGTTCTTCAAATGTTTTTTATGAGATTGCTTTTTTATGTCATTTGTTTTGAATCTTTCCTCCAGAAATTTTAAAGTAGGTTTAGAATAAAAATCACTTGCTTTTATGGGAACTCCAATAGGTTTAGAATCTTTATCGAGAATCTTATATAGCAGTCCGTTATTTTTAAAAACTCTGGAATCTTCACTACCTCTGTCAGCATGAACATTGTAGAGGTTTAGAACAGCATTGAGTTCCGGAAGACTGGAATATTTGTATTCGAACAAAACTTTATTTAAAACTCCGTTTATAGCTTTTTTAGACTCTGTTTTTCCATATTCTACTCTCCGTGAATCAATCGGCTGTAAAGTAACTTGTTGTTTGTTTTTTCTATCCTCAGCTTTTACAAGTCCAAAGAGTTTTTCGATTTCTTTTCTTGCAGGTTCTGATTTTCGAATACCTAAATGATGTAAATCAATTCGCTTCCCATCACTCTGAATATTGTTTGTGACCACGTGCAAGTGAGGATGTCCGGCATCGAAATGTTGGTACACCAAATAAGGCTGTTTGCCAAAACCTATTTTATCCATATAAGTGTCAGCAATTTCAATTAATTTTTCTTTGGAATGCTTTTCCGAAGGATCAAAATTGAGCGAAATATGAACAGTATTCCGTTTGGCATTTTCATTAAGTTCAGCTAGTTTTAAAAAACGATTTAACTTTAAATTAAAACTTAAATTTTCCAATTTTAAAGGATAATTTACAGCATGAATACACTGCGCTTTTTCAGCTTTAACTTTGTTTTCATTGTAATTCAATATGCTGTGAATTGAGTTTCCGGTTTTTATGATTGCAACCATTGTTCAGCCATTTTTTGAGTGTGTTTTCCAATGAAATCTATTTTGTCAAAAAGTATTTTTCGATGCAGCTCGAACGAAACATATTGCTCTTTAAAATCACTTAGAGATTTCAAAGTATTTATCTTTTTAGCAATTTGATTGATGTTATTACCAATAGCCCGAAGTTCAGTAGTTAATACAATAGTTTCCTCCATTAAATCATCTAAAGATTGGTTGCGGTAGGTGCTTATAATAGGCTTGTTGAATAAATGCTTTCTAATGTAGTCACTTAACTTTCGGCAGCAACTAACTTTAAATTTACTTTCAATTTTTGCATACTCTTGTTCTGTCAGGCGCAGTGTTATCCTGCGAGTTCTGTTTGAATTTCCTCTTTCCATCATCTATCATTTTACTCATTAATTCAAATTTATCTTTATTGGTATTCGTGAATTTGCTTCGCTTCATTTAATTATTTTTCAAAATCTACGCTTTTAAGTGTCTCCACCGCCGAGTTCCGAGGCAATAGGTGGCAAGATAGGCGGTTGTCCGACAACCGTTCATCTTGCCGATTGCAGGAACGAGGCAATCTTAGAACTGATTTTAGGTCATAATTTTTATGATTCTTTAAAATTTGTATTTGTGTATTTAGCAATGCGTGTTTTTATCTTTAAAACTCTTAGGTTTAAAAAAAAACTATTTTTTTAGATTTTATAAATTCTAAAACCAATCATTTAATTGTAGTTCTTTCGGAGGGTTCAACTTTCTTTAACAAGTTTAGAATTCTGGGAAAGTGCAGCTCAACTGTTTGTTTATTAGTTTATTTTGAGCAGGAATGACAATTGTTTTTTATAGACATGAGCTGCTCTTTCTAAAGAATATTTTAACTTTACTATGACAAAATCCTGACTGTTTAAGGAGGGTTTTTGCTCATGTCTTTTTAAGTAATTCAAGAGTCTAAAATAATTTTTTGGAAAGCTTTTTTTTATTCGATTTAAGGAGGATCTAAGGAAGATAAAACAAGAATAAATTTTCAATTTCGATTGATAAATTTCGGATAGTTTCCAGTTACAGAAACAAATAATTTTAGGAATCTTTATTCTTAAAATTGTATATAAAAATCGGTTTAGATGAGAGTGAAAATCGGTTTGATAAACAAGTTCTTTTGATGTTTTAAAATCAATTAAGAATACAAAGGAATTTAAATAAATTATATTGGTCTTGAGCACTTTTGTTGTAGAATAGTTGAAGTTCATATTTTTCATTTTTTCAGGTTCATTATTCCATTGCATTTACGAATGTAAGCAAGCTACATCCCTTAAGCAATCCTCCTCATATTTTGATTAGGATCATTTCAAAAGTGCTCGTTATTTTTGTATAGAACAAAGTATTAATTAAAAGCGTAAAATTATGTTTACAACAAATGATGTAGTTAAGGTGTACGACACTATAATGAGTATTCCTGGAATGAATGAAGTAGTGAAGATTGATTTGCGAATTTCACGTAAAAATGTATTGTTATTAAATCAGGTGATTGAACGAGGTTTGTCTATTAAGAATGATGATGAGTTTGTAGCTTTTATGGAAAATATTCCAGAGGAAAACCAGAAAGAATTAAAAGCAATCGCTGAAGAAAGTTTGCAGAAAGCAGGGCTGATAGATTTGAATCAAAAATTGAAGGATCTGTCAAAAGGAAGTTAATACAGCATCAATTTTATTTTGGTTTTGTAGAAAGGGATAATATAACTGTTATTCCTTTCTTTTTTAGGTATGGTATTCAATTTGGTTGTATTTTGCAAATTTCAGTACTATTTATAACCAAATTCCAATTTAAATTGACCACTTATTACTTATTCAAAATGATTTGCAAACGAAACTATATAAAAAAAGAGGCATAAGCCTCTTTTTAAGTGTAAGACGATTTCAATAGAAAATTATTTTTTAGATTCTTCTATAGAAGCTTTTCTAAATTCTTTTAAAAGTTTCTCTAAATCTAAAGAAGATTTACGTGCTCTTGTTCCGGCTGCCTTATTTCCTTTTTCGATGTGCAATTCAGATTCCGATTTGAAGTTTTCAAACTCAACTTCAATTTTAGCAAAAAGCTCTTTCATAGTAGGTGTTTTTAAATTTGAATGTAAAAATAGAAAGTTTAGACTTATGAAGAAAATAAAACCTCTTTTTTGAATATTTTAGAAAAATTTGAGGAGTATTGCTTACTAATAATTTTTAATTTTTTTGATGATTTTTTCCAATGTTTCAATAGCTATTTCTTTGTCTTTATCTTCGGCATTATAGGATTTACTTCTAACGGACTGATAGGAAAGCTCCGTTTTAAAAGGAGTAGAGAGATGAGGAATAATAGTTTTGAAGACAGCGCTCATCGATTTGGCATTGAGAATTCTGGATTCATCTGCTGCTCTTAAAATTAGAGCGATTTGATCCGCAGATAAGAGACAGGTAATTTTGTTTTCTTTACTATTTTCTTTAGGCTTACTATTTAGTTTCTCATGCTCTTTTGAGGGGAGAAGCGTTTGTTCCATCTTTTTTTCAAGATAGATTATTTCCTGTTCAAACCAACGTGAAATTACTTTTTTAAGGCTCCTATTTTTTAAATTATAACAGAGATTCTTGTTGGTGTACAATTGGTTAAATTCCTTAAAGAAGAACAACAGTTTATCCAGTCGGTCCGAATCATTTTCAAATAGATCAATTTTTTCTCTGATCGTTCTTTTAAGATAGTTCAGGTATTTGAGATTGTTAAAATTGAGATAAATGAGTAGTTCATCGATGGCAGGGTAAGTGATTGATTTTTTCGGGTTTTCACAAAACAGTTCTAATTCATGGATTAGCTTTTTTCTATAAATAACCTCTCTATAAGTAAGTGTGCAATTGTATTTGGAAAACTGAAATACATCTGTAATAATCGCTATAATAGATTTGTTGTTGATTTCTTTTTTTAGTAGCGGCTTAAGGATGTCAAATTTGCTTTTTAGTTCCTTTTTGGTAAGGATCAGATAGCTAATAGGAACTCGTTCATCGATGTTTAAATAATTTTGGAATCGATTTTCTATAAAGCTTAATAGTTCGTCTAGACAACTCACCACAGTTTCCTTTATTATTGCTAAATGTGGACTTTTAAAAACATCTTTATTTTGATTGCAAACGACCATATCTTGTAAGGTTATCAGTGAGGAATGGTATTTTTGCACTAAGAGTCTGATTTCACTTTCTTTGCGAAATAGGAAGATTTGTTGGTTAAGTTGTGTTTGTATGCATAGCATTTCTTTTAGAATTTTTTCTGTAATAAGACTGATCTCATCAGCACTAATAGTACAAATAGCATTCTTTTTCGGGTTAAGGGTGAAAGAAATTAGAGAATCTAACCATTCCAAAGGATATGTCTTAGGTGTTTCCATTAGCATTACTTAGAGGTGTTAGTCAATTCCATTCTTATCTACTACAATCGGTTTCTTAATTCATTAGTATAAGTAGTATTTGTATCGTAATAATTTCAAAATCATTCTCAAAGAAGAGTAAAAAGCGAATGTCTTTAGCTGTGTTCTTTGGTAGTGATAGCAATGGATTATAAAATTCAAAATAAAAATTGAAAGTATTTTCATAGCAATCGCTTTTACTCCCAAATTGACAAGTCATATTCCCGATTTGACATTAAAAAATGCTAGAATAGCTATTAAATAATCCTAAATAGACAACTTAGTTGTATTTAAATGTTTCTATTTTTGTAGAATTAACTTATAAATTTCATAAAAGATGATTACAGCTCATGACTTTTATGAGAATGAATATGCGCGATTTTGGATCGCAGACTCTATTCTCCGTTTCGAATACAAAGAAAATACAACCCTTGATTTGAAAGTAGCCCAGATGGTAGTAACTGATAGAATTCATTTTCAAAACGAACGTTCCTTTCCTGTATTATGTGATGTACGTGGTGTTATTGCAACTGAAAAAGCGGGAAGGGATTATTTGGCTCAGACAGGTTCTATTTTAACCACTTCTGTGGCACTTTTGGTGCATGAAAATGTTTCTCATATGGTGAGTTTGTTTTATTTGGAAATAAGTAAACCTAGTGTGCCAACGAAGGTTTTTACCAAAGAAGCGGAAGCATTAGATTATTTAAAATCATTTCTCTAAATGAGATTCAAAATCCCACACAACTTTAAAAAAGAGTTCAACTATACTCTTTTATAGTGAACTCTTTTGCTATTTATCTGTTCTTCACATTTTTTATCGCAACTTATGCTCATTTTGGAGATTATTGAGTAGTTCCAAAACATAATTATCTCTTGCCTGTATGTAGGCTACTTTTGGTACAATTGTAGCACCTAATTTCCTTTTTTCAAAGGTAGCAGAAAGGCCAAAGTCAATTTGGTGGATACCTAATTGGTTTGCCCTTTTGATTGTTTGAAATAATAATTGTCTGTAGAGATGGTATTCTTTTGCCCATTTATAATCCATTCCAATAAGTTCTGGAACATATACATTTAAGGCATTTTTATAACAAAACATGACACCTATAAATGCTTCAGTTTTGTGCTGTTTTAAACTAAGAATGATGAATTCCCAATTGGGACAAAGATTCATGTTTTCGAAAACTTCTAAGGTATAGGCAAAAGTATTAATAGCTAGATTATTGGCCTGCACATTTTTATAGAGTTCAAAGGCTCTTTTTAATTCAACTGCTGATAAGTAGGGTTTTACGGCTATGTGATAGTAGTTTTCGTAAGCAAGGATTTCTTTATTGAAATGCTTTTTTGAACGACTGGACAGTCTTTGAGCAAACTCTTCATTAGAATGCCAAGTTTCATTTTTTAGTACACAGGATTCAGGCATATTGATTTTAAAATATCCCTGATTTTGAATAATCTTATTCCAGCGATTATTTTCTTGAAAATCCCGTAATATTAATCGATCAGCATTCAACGCATTGTATTTTTCTTCTATTGCATCTAAGAGTAGTTTCAAAGCTTTTTCCGCAAGTGGATGGTCTGTATTTTCATAGTAATGTTGTCCTTCGGTGAATAAGCATCCCATACTTAATATTTTAGACGTTAAATACATAGGATTGTTTTTTCGGATTTCTTCCAATTGAATGGAAACGGATTCGGTGGCGAGCATATCATCTTTCCAGATTCCAAAAGTAAAGAAAGTCATTAGGATGATTTGTTGATTTTTATCGCTAATGGTATAATAAAAGAAGTCACATTGATTAGTGGGGTCTTGGTGTTTGCTGAAAGTGTTTTCCAGATAGCAAAGACCCTCATAATCCAGTATATTTAGTTTTCCCATTGCTTTATTCCAAAGCAGTGGATCAATATGCTTGATACTTTTTTTTATCTCCAGAATGAGTTCTGAATTAGCAGGAGTTTTATTCTCATAAGTAGTTTTATTCTGCATACCAAAAGCTTGTTTTACTTTTGCAAGGCTGTTATTGGTTTCTTCTAAGTCTTTAGGAAAATGGAACTCTATCGCTTGGGCTAATGCCTTAATGTCTTCTTTTTGATTATGGCTTGATAGGGTAATTCGAATACCCGTATTTTTAATAGGAACAGCTGGGTAGATACCCAGATTTAGGAAGAAACCTTCAGAAAAAAGACGGTGTACAAAGTTATACGCTGTTATTGGAGTAGCCATACCTAAGAAGAATACGGGCGAATCATTTTTGGATAGGATGGGAAGTGATCCAATAGATAATAAATGATTGAAGTAAGCTATTTTTTCCGCTAAATCATTTTGTAGCATATTGATTTCCGGAGATAAATGGATAGTTGCAGAAGCAATAGCAGCTCCTACTGAGGCTGGTTCCAATTGCGCAGAAAAGGTTAGGGGACCACCAAAGTTTTTGATTTTATTTCTGAGTTTTTCATTAGAGCACAATAAGGTAGCCCCACTGGCACCGAATGTTTTACTCAGAGTACCTACTACGACAATGTTTTCAGGTAGTTCTTTGATAGCATCAAAAACGAAGCCTGTACCGTTTTTACCTTTCCAACTCATGCCATGTACATCATCAAAGTAGAGGTGAAGTTGGCTGTATTTTTGGGTTAACTGGAGTAACTCAGTAATAGGCGCATAATCGCCATACATCGAATAGACTCCATCAGCCATATACCAGATTTTATTGCATTTACTACTGAGAAGTTTAATTTTATCTTCTAGCATATTGAGATGGTTGTGCCGAATCATTTCAACAGGAATACCCCGTAGTTTAAGTAGCTGACAAGCGTTTTGAACACTCCAGTGTACTTGATGATCCATGATAACGGCATCTTCATCTCGTATCAAAGTAGGAATTATTGCCAAATGACCCAAGGTGCTGTTTTTAGTAATGATAGGGGGAATGCCATACATCAATTCCAGTTTTTCCTCTAATTCTGCATAGAGAGGATGTGAAATATAGGATTTTGAAAGTGGAAATTGGGTACCATAATCTTTGATTGCCTTAATGGCAGCCTCTTTTAGTCTACTGTCTTGTTCCAGCCCTAAATAGCCAGTTGTACCAAAATGAAACATTTTTTTTCCCTGGATTTGGATGGTTCTCCCAGTTAAGAATTTGTCTTCTGCATAAAGGTGTAATACCCCTTCTTTTTTCGCACCTGATAAAACATCATCAACGGTGTCAATAAAATTGTTGTGTTTGATTTTAGCCATGCTCTCTAAATTTACAATGAGTACTGAAATAGCACTAAAATTCATTATAAATAGTGAGAGAATTTTATTCCACTCTTCAATACTCCCGAATTAACAACTTTAATTCCCGAATTGACAACAAATCGGCTATTTCACAAGGAATAATCCTGAATTAACAAGCTAAATAATATAATTGTTGCTATTTTTGTTATCTGTGACTCCATTTTTAGCTATAAACAAATAGTCAGATTGCCCCGTTCAAGCAGTTCGAAAAACGAATTGTGACTCGCTTTTCTTTTCAGATTCATAATAGCTGCAGCTTACTTATGGAAGGGAGCCTTTTTGATTGTATCACATCATAAACAACAGCAAACTGTTTTTTATGGTTATAGTTCCTTTTTTTAAGATATCAATCGGCAGTGTTTGTTGGAACATTGTCTTTAAATGTAAATGTAAATGTAAATGTAATAGTATGGAAAAGGCATTTAGAGAAGATAAAATAGTTCCTGTATACCAGATGCTATTTGAAATGGCTAGGGGGAATTTCAATAGCAGTATTCCATTAACCAATATCGATGGGCAATTTGAAACTTTAGCCGTTTTAATAAACATGGTAGCAGAAGAAATGAGAGAATCCGTTTTTCATGATGGCTATCTCAATGCGCATCATAGTAATCAGGATGTGAATCACATTAGTATCCTTTTGGATGAAAACTTAATCATTCGAAGTTTTACCTCGGAGACAAGTTCTTGTTTGGGTTTTTTTGAATCGGAATTATTGGATCAGTCTCTAGGTACGGTTTTAAGTGATACCTCTCTTGAACATTTGAAAAACGCGGTTCAGGAATCTAAGGAAAAACCGATGCCTATTGTTTTGAATTTTATGACTAAAGAATCTTTACTAGTCACTGTGTCCTGCAGTTTAGGGAAGCTTTGTAGCCGTTCTGAACTGCTACTTAGTTTTAATTCGATAGTGAGGCAAAATTCGTATAGCCCCCTGGCTAAAAAACAGGAAAGCATCAATAGTAGTAAGTTGAGAAGGGTAGACGCTCTTTTAATTCAAAAATTGTATGATTACATATTGGCTCACTTGGAAGACCCCTTGCCTTCAATAAAAGATTTGTCCCGTCAATTTGGAACCAATGAGTACAAATTAAAATTGGGTTTTCGTTATTTTTTCAAAACGAGTATTTATCAGTTCTACAATCAGGAGCGTCTTAAAAGAGCCTATTTTATGATTGAACATACCGTTATTCCATTGAAAAACATAGCTACGATGAATGGATTTAACAATTATCCTAATTTTTCCAAATCCTTCAAAAAACATTTCGGTATTTCCCCAAACGAGTTACCACGCATTGAAGAACTCCCTGCCCCTTTGTCGGAGTAAGTGTCTGGCTTGGGATTGTTGCATCCTAGAGTACCTTTTTAGAAACTATTTTGCGTTTTATGAAAGCTAATAGCAGTCAATCTCAGCCATCAAATTTTTTACTTTATCCGTTTTAGCCAAGTTTTGCTCCTAATAAAACAAAGCTTATTGTTTTGAACTTCAGAAATTTACATTATTGAATCAAATTAAATGATACGTTCAATTTAAATGGGAAATCATGAAACTGGGAATCAGAACAAAAGAGATTAGTATTGAAATTATTTGTTTACTCTACGTGGTATTGTTTGTTTATTCAGGGCTAAGTAAATTATTGGATTTTGAAATTTTTCAAGTGCAGCTTGGCCAATCTCCCTTATTAAGTGCATTCGCCGAATGGATATCATGGGGAGTTCCTATTTTGGAAATACTAATTGCTTTTTTGTTGCTATCGTCTCGGTTTAGACGGATAGCTTTGTATGCTGCGTTTGCACTTATGCTGATGTTTACCACCTATATCATCATTATTTTAAATTTTAGTTCTTTTATACCTTGTTCCTGTGGTGGCATTTTAGAAAAGATGAGTTGGAGAACGCACCTGATTTTTAATATCGTATTTGTTTTTCTGGCTCTTATTGGCATAGTATTACAATATGGCATGCAAACCCATCAGGAAAGACCTCTATGCAGTAAAACACTAAAAATTCTTTCATTTGTTAGTTTTAGTAGTATAGCATTAGTTGCAGTTCTTTTTATGCTTTCGGAAGAAATGATTCACCATCGAAATAGTTTTATAAGACGTTTTCCGCATCATCCTATAACGTTCGCTCATTCCTATGATTTACAACAACCTAGCTATTATATTGCAGGAGTAGCTAATGGCAAAATTTATCTGGCTAATGAAGTAGCCCCACTCGCTATGACTGTAATAGATAGCAGTTTCAAAAAGAAAGAATCTTTTCGTATTCAATTGCCTGAGAACTCCTTTGCGTTTCATTCCGTTCGGGTAGTTGTGAGACCACCTTATTTCTATATAAGTGATGGCACCGTACCAGTGATTTTCAGAGGGAACACTTCGGACTGGAAAGCTCATATCTGGATGGAGGGAGCGGCTTATTTTAATGCCATGGTGCCTGTTACTAAAGACAGGATACTTATCAGGGCATTAAGTAGTGCAACAAAAGAAAATATTCTGGGTTCTATAAGTGATACCGGGAAGATAGTCACGCATCTTAATAGTCATTTGCTGGTCAAACAAATTGATGGTGTTTTTGATACTGATGGGATGCTGTTGTATAATCAGGATCTGCATAAGATGATTTATACCTATTACTATCGAAATCAATTCATAGTTGCTGATTCTCTTTTGAACTTAGACTATCGTGGACATACCATTGATACCACTACTAGAGCTAAAATAAAGGTTCGTTATATCAAATCCCATCAAATGAGTAAATTCTCAGCACCACCTCAGCTAGTCAATAAAAATTCTAGTAGTTATGGAAAGTATCTTTATGTAAATGCCGCTTTGATAGGGAAGTACGAGCCCGAGGAAATGTGGAAGACCGCTTCTATCATTGATGTTTATGATTTGGTAAACCAAAGCTATCAGTACAGTTTTTATGTAGATGATCAAAAAAATAAAAAAATGAGTGATTTTAAGGTTTGGAACAATCTATTGATAGGGATTAGAGGAAATCATCTTTTTAGTTATCGATTCAAAAGTGAAAAGAATATAGACAATACAAAGCAATAGCTTTTAAAATATACCGCGCAGTATCAGGGGAACGATTGAAAACCTGTAATAGAGTAAATCATTCATTTTAATTTTAATAGTTATGAAAACGAAATTTTTTCCTTTAGTGGCAATCGTTTTTGCCGTAGCAGGAGCCTTTGCATTTAATGCAAAACCAGAAAAAAGTGCTGTAATGGATGTAAACGGATATATTCCGGGATCGCCATGTGAAGAAACAGAGGTAGTATGTCAGCAAGAAAATAACGGTATCTTTTGTACCGATGCTGCTGGCACTCAATTGTATGATTTAAATGCGGCAGGTACTGCCTGTCCAAATCATTTGTATAGAAAACTATAAGTAATATTGTTTTTTAGCAAAAGATAAAGCCAGATTGGAATTCTAATCTGGCTTTATTGTCTATAATTATATTTAATTCATTTTTGTTTAAATTCCTTTTAAGTAATAATCAAACCACTGTTTTGTTCTCTTTTTCAGGTCTAATTGATTTTCGTATTTTACAAGGCTATGTGGTTCATCAGGGTATAGCAATAACAACGCTTTTTTGTTTTGTCGTCTTAGCGACATATACAATTCCATGCTTTGTTCCTTAGGTACATTAATATCTTCTTTACCACTCCAGATTAATAACGGGCTAGTAATTTTATCGGAATGCATAATAGGTGAGTTATTCAGATAGCCTTGCTTGTTATGAAAAAAGGATTTCCCCATTCGAAATTGTTGATCTTCGATTCTCCACATATTCGATTTATCTGTTTCTAAATGATAATAGAAATAAAAACTAGTCAAATCACTAATGCCTGCACCCGATACAGCAGCTTTAAAACGAGGTGTTTGTGTGACAATATTATTCACTTCGTAACCTCCATAGGAGTGGCCTACTATTCCTAAACGATTCAGATCTACTATGCCTTTTTTAGCTACAACTTCTATGGCTGATTCTACGCAATCCAAGGCTGATTTTCCGGCGTTACCAATTTGATATTCAATATCCGGAAATAAAACTAAATATCCATCCAGATTGTAATTTATAGGATTAAAACCTATTGCATCAAAGTTGTTATTACGTAAGAATTTATGGTAGCCAACTGAGAGTTTTTCATAGATGTAAACAATCATCGGGTATTTTTTATTTGGATTATATCCTACAGGGTAATACAGAATTCCCTTTAAATCTGTTTTGATTTTATTTGTAAATGATATTAATTCAGCCTGAGGCATTTCATACTTAACATATTGGGGATTGGATTGAAACAGCATTTTAGGGGCTTTACTGTTGGAGTTGGCAAATTTAATTTTTGGAGAAATGCTGACAGTTTGCTCTTTGAATATATAGGAACCTGCCATTGTTGCTCTATTGAGAGTACTACAGCCAGAGTTACTATAAAATAATGTTTTTAATTTTTTATTAGGCATGTACAAACTATAGCCACTTTCTTCATTATTCCCTCTGCTTTGAAGAATTAGACCTTTTGAAAGTACTAAAGATGGTCTGCCAAAATTTGACAAGGAAAAAGGTTTGAAAGATGGGATTTCTGAAAACGGGATACTATAGGAGATTTTATGTTCTCTGCCACTAGTAATTCTCTCGGCACTACCATCGGGAGATAGCATCCAGATATCATATTGATCCGTTAGCAGTAACTTATTATTATCCGTCCAGTAGGCATTATCAAATGGAGGTGCAGTACTTGGACGATCAAAATCAACATCGTAAAAAGGAACGCCTAATACTGCAGTAAGATTTTTATGGGTATTGGTTATTCTATCGAAAATCCACCAATTTTTATCTCTAAAATAGCTAATGTATCTTTCATCAGCAGAGCTTGCAAGCTGAGAAGTAGTCAATTCCTGTTTTTTAAGAAAAAGTTGTTCTTTTCCGCTTTCTAAATCTATTAAATACAGATCTACCGGTTTTTCTGTAGTAAATATTGGTTCGTATTGGAGGTTATTGTAGGTAATTGCCAGTTTTCTACTCATACTTAATTTAACATCGGGGCGTTCATTGGTTCCTATCAGTTGTATTTTATCCGATTTAGGATTCCAAGACAGTAGTTTTGGTAGTTTTTTAGTATCTCCTTTATATCGCTGAGAAGTAAATTCTAAAGGTAATGCAGTATCCCAAATTTCCGGTTGATTGGCGTCACTCTCCTTTACATTCGGTGGAGCCATATAAAAGAACAACTTTTGATCATCTGCAGCAAAACGCATACGGGTTAGTACTCCCGGGTTTATTACATTAAGGTTGTTTAACTCCGGTTTGTTATTTGGGTTAAAAATACTTAGACGTGATTCCATTATGTCGTAATAATACAAATTGTATTTTACATCAGTAACATTATTAGCAGGAAGCTCTTCTGTAAAAGCCAGTGCCGTTGCTGTATTGTTCCAAAGCAAGTTTGTAATTGTGGCGTTTTCTTTTTGGAAAATCTGTTTTCGACTATAATTATCTTTTGGTGAAATAATAGAAACACCAGAGGAATCCAGTATAGCAAGAGTATTATTCGAACCAAGGAAAAAAGAATTAATCCCGGAAAAATCCTTACTTTCAGTTTTATTTAAATCCAGAATCTGCAATTTCTTTTCCTTTAGTAAGAGGTAGAGATAACGAGAATCGGCTGAAAAGTCAGTAGTAATGACATTATCAATTTTTTGCAACTTATTTTTCTTTAAATCGACTAAATAAAAGCCTTGTTTTCCCATTACAACAGACCATTTACTATCAGGACTAAATACCATTTTAGTGGCTTTGGGAAAGCACAATCTCTTGAGATTCTCTGTATTTTGAATAAATAATGTATCGTTCTCTGATTCATAATCCAGCATGTAACTAATCCATTGACCATCAGGAGATATCTCTTCTTTTTGTATTATGCTCCATTTTTGAAATTCCTCTGCGGTGAGTTTCAATTTTTTTTCCTGAGCATAAGCATTTGTTAATTGCAATAGGATACCTGAGAGAAGGCATGTATATAATTTTATTTTTTTCATTTTAATATCCGGTGTTTTGGGGTAATAGATTTTTGTTTAGCAGTAGTTCCTTTTCGGGTAGGGGCAAAAGAATCTGGGTACTTTTCCATTGCGGTTTCAAGTTGCTTAGTATAGCATCGGCTTTATCGGTTCTTTTAATATCATACCATCTGTGTCCTTGCTCTAAGAATAATTCGACTCTTCTTTCCTGAAGAATAGCATCTAGTAATTCAGAGGCGGTGGCTGCGGTAGTATTGGCTAAGCCGGCACGATTCCGGATTTTATTGATGTCATGCTGTGCTCCAGATAGGTCTTCATTCTGCGCTCTGGCTTCTGCTCTTATTAGATATTGCTCTGCCAATCGAAATAGAATAGTGTATTCTACCGAAGTACCCGTATTACTGTTTTTCTTGTATTTATAAGCACAAGCCCAGGAAGCACCTGATTTTGTAACGGTTTTAGTCCAATTGGTTTTTCTACGATCATTAGGTTCAAAGCTATTCATAAGGCTTAGCGAAAGCGCAGGGCGAGTGGGAGGACCAGATGTAAAAATAAAAGTTCTAGCCTCTTTGGTATTGAGTCCAGCAATGCCAGGATGTAAAGACCAGATGATTGAAGGACTGTCTTTCAAGAATTCAGCATTCGAATCATTGACCCATAAGTACAAGGGATTTTCAATAACTGCCGTGGCATAGCTTTCTGCTTTTTCCCAATTCTGAGCATAGAGATATACTCGTGCCAGCAAAGCCTTTACGGTAGCTTTGTTAGGGCGAACTCTTTCCGCAGTAGGATATGTATCAGGAATCAGCTGTTCAGCCTCAATAAGGTCGCTGATGCTTTTTTGATAGATTTGCTCCGGGCTTAGTTTTCCAATGTTTTTATTTATATTATAATTGGTGGTAGTTATATAGGGAACCGCTCCAAAAGTATTGGTCAAATAGAAATGAAGATAAGCCCGAATGAATAAGGCTTCTCCAAGAAGTCGATTTTTGTCAGTATCGGAAATCGTTTCTGATTTTGTAACACCCTCCAATAGCGCATTTGCCGAATAGATTTGATTATAGCTCGTATTCCACAAAGCAGAGAGCATGGTGTTTGTTGCAATCAGGGTATGATTGTTGAATTCCATCAGTGAGGTATTGGTGCCATAAAAGTCAAGTTCATCGGCATAATTTCCTAGCAGATGTGTTCCACCGTTGGTCACTCCACTTAGAAAACCATTTTCTCTGATTTGGACATAAATATTAGACAATACAGCAGTAGCAGTTGACACTTCCTCAAAG
Source organism: Flavobacterium sp. GCM10022190 (assembly GCF_042656445.1). Lineage (NCBI taxonomy): Bacteria > Pseudomonadati > Bacteroidota > Flavobacteriia > Flavobacteriales > Flavobacteriaceae > Flavobacterium > Flavobacterium sp. GCM10022190. Next base: position 50,324 of record NZ_JBHSOQ010000003.1, on the reverse strand, counting down.
GTATTGGCTCCAATTAATTGTGATTTAGGAGGATCCACCTCGATGAAGGATTCACAGGAGACCAGATTGAGTAGCAAAGTGGCACTAAGAGTTAGCATTTTTATTTGATTTATCGTTTTCATCTTTTTGCGTTTAAGGGTTAAAAACTTAATTGAACTCCTAGCGTAAATTGCCTTAGAGGAGGGAGGAAGTAAGCCGAATGATTTTCAGGATCGGCTCCTTTGTAGTGGGTAAAAGTGAGTAGGTTTTGCCCCTGAAGGTACATTTTGGCTTGGAAGTGTTTGGCCCAAGCGGCAGGAATATTGTAACTGATAAGCGCTGATTTTAAACGAATAAAGGAAGCATCACTAATGGCGGCGTTACTGTCATAGTACTTGTAATAAGCCTGTGTGAGGGTAGCATTTGCTCCCGTAGTGTATTGTTGAATTTCTGCCGTTGTCCCATTATCCGGAAAATGGTTGAGCACCGCAACAGGCTGGTTGACCATCGTTCCTGCCATAGCGGTAGTATAGATGTAATTGTAGGCCTGTTGTTTAACAAACTGAAAAAGAAAATCCAGCGACCAGTTTTTATAGCTCAATTGATTAGATAGCCCTCCAAAGTACTGAGGGCTTAGGTCCTTTACGAGCTTTCGGTCATCAGCAGCGGTAATTAAACCATCCTGATTATAATCGGTGTAGGTATAGGCTCCAGTTTGAGGATCAATCCCTATAAACTCGTAGGTTTTTTTGATAGCCAGTGGTTGCCCAATCACTAATGAATTGCTATAGGTAGAACTTTCTAAATCAGGAAAGGCAATTAATTTGTTTTTCGCCCGACTCAGGTTAAAATGGGTAGACCAACTAAACGCTTTGGATGTAATGTTCTGAGTGCTCAACTCCAGTTCGAAACCCGTATTTTGAACCGTAGCATTCAAATTGGCATTTAAGGTGGTGAATCCTGTAGTACCAGGAAATGGAATACCGACGAGCTGATTGGAAGAGCGATTTCGATACCAAGCGGCCGTGATGTTGATTCGGTTTTTAAAGAATCCTAATTCGAGTGCTGTTTCCAGTTTTTTATTGGTTTCCCAAGCAAAATCAGGATTGTATAAACGAGTGGGGCTGATACCCACTACACCATTGTACTGTCCGCCAGTTATACTATAACTATCCAGAAACTGATAATCACCAATTTGATCATTTCCCGAAGTACCATAGCTGGAGCGAAGTTTTCCAAAACTCAAAAAACTATCATTGAAAACAGCCTCTTTAGAAAACAACCAAGCCGCTCCAATAGCACCAAAAGTAGCAAAACGATTCCCTGGACCAAAACGACTCGAACCATCACGACGTCCTGTCAGGTTAAGTATGTATTTTTCTTTCCAAATGCTATTAATACGGCCAAAGACTGCAGTGTAATTATAGGTCGTAAAATCGTGATTGAGTACTTCCCGATAACTTGCCGCTCCCAGATTGTTCATCAGATTGTTACCCGCAAAACCAGTTCCTGATTGCACCAATTGTTGGGATTTTTGACTTTGAAAAGTGGTTCCAAGAAGTATATTAAACTGCCAGTTAGTAGCTTTTTTATTCCAATGAAGTTGTGGTTCAACGATCCATGAATTGACTTTTGAATCGTTTATATACAAGGTCGAAGAATCGGGTCCTAGGTTAAAAGTAGGATTGTAAATGGTAGAGGGAAGCGTACGGGTTTCAGAAAGGTTGAGGTTGTTGTAACCCAGACTTGTTTTGATTTCAAAATCTGTAAAAAGTGCATAAGAAAGTTGTGCATTGGCAATAAGATTAGCAGTCTTTGTTAGGTAAGAACCATTTAAAAAAGCCAATGGATTACTAAAAGTACCGTTTTCCCAGTTTAGATTTCCTTGCGAATCATAAAGAGCCGGTGCATTTGGAGCTAGGGTATAGGCAGCGCCAGTCAGATCTTGCCCAGGCAAAGTGTTGTTATCCGATATATAGTTAGTAGTTAGGGACAAATTGAATTTATTATTTGTAGAATGATGCGATAGGCTGTTATGAAATGCCCCTCTTTGAAAATTAGCCTCATCCGGAAATACAGTAGTTTCTTTACGGTAGTTTCCACTAAGCATAAATTGGGTATTGGCTCCACCTCCAGAAACAGAAGCCTGTAGCGTATTAATATGAGCGGTTCCTCCGATAAGCACTTTTTGCCAATCCGTATAGCGATTTTGATCCCAAGTCCCATTGAGATCATAGGCATTGGTTGGGTAATTACTTATGCCGTCATTGGCAAAAGCCTCTCTACGTATTGCCAGATATTGCTCGGTATTTAATAATTTCATTTTTTGAGCAACTTGTCCAATAGTAGCTGCCGATTGCACCATAAATTGCGTTTCAGAAGAACGCCCTTTTTTAGTGGTAATTAAGACCACACCATTCGCCCCACGCGAACCGTAGATAGCGGTGGCATCGGCATCTTTTAGAACTTCGATACTTTCAATATCAGCAGGGTTGATACTATTGAGTGGACTAGAATTTGCGGGCAGAATTCCACCAAGAAGGGCAGTGTTTCCCAGCGATTGAGAGGAAAAAGGAACACCATCCACAATATACAGTGGTTCATTACCCTCTGAGCGAATGGAATTCATTCCACGGATTTGAATACTGAAATTTCCTCCTGGCATGGAAGTAGACTGGGTGATATTTATGCCAGACATTCGTCCTTGCAGGGCTGCTAAAGGGTTACTGATAGGGAGTTTTTCGATATCTTTGGAAGAAACCTTAGCGATACTACCTGTTCGTTCACTTTCTTTGGTCGAATAGTAACCTGCATTAACAATCACCTCTTTTAGTGTCGTAGCATCCTCCTGTAGCAGCACATTAATAGTTGTATTGCTTTGTACAGGGATTTCAAGAGTTTTATAACCTATAAAAGAAAATACTAAGAAATCGTTAGGAGCAGCATCAATACGATAATGTCCTTTTGAATCAGAGAGTACAACAACCGCTGTGTTTTTGACCTGAATGGTTACACCAGGCAAAATACCAGTTTTATCAGCGACTGTTCCTGAAATTAAATGGTTTTGGGCATAGGTAGCTGAGCATAAGCACAGCAAGAATAGATAGTAGAGTTTGGACAGTTCAAGAGCTGACCAAAGCCTAAAGATTGAATAATTATTCATACTTTTGTTTTGGTTTAATGAAACTTCGGTTTTGTTAGCTTAGTCCTCTATACACGTTTGGCGACAGAGTAGAGGGCTTTTTTTATGTCATCATCGCAATGTTACATAGGCAAGTCAATTAAAAGATTAAAAGAGGGAGGAGCACTGTCTTTACTAGTTACAGCCTAGTGCCAACAGCGCTTTCCCAAATTGTTGTTATAATGAATAATGCGAGACTTAAAAGAGGAGCAGTACTTTGATTAAAGTGAGTAACCATGTGGTATTAAAAAAGCGTGGAACTCAGCTTAAACGATTCAGAGGTACTGGTATACCAAACGTACGAATAAGTGAGCCCACGCCAAGGACGTGAGCATCTGACTTATCATCTCGTACGTTTTAAAAATTACCAGTTTTCTGAAACGAGATTCAAAGCGAATGCTTCAAATATTTTATATGAAGAATCGCAAAAATAATAAAAGTTACCTATGTAAAGGTAAAAGCAGTTCAAATATATTAAATTAAATCGGTACGCCAAAGCGTAACAAAAAATATTTTACTTTAACTTTACTTGCATGAGTGGAAGAAACTCAAGAAAATATAAAAATTAAAATTGCTATTAGCTTAAATAAACTTTTAGATAATAGTAAAAAAAGTATTCAAGGTGCTAATACCGGTGAAGAATTAAATGTAAGTTATAGTGAAATTGCTGACAATTCAGATATAAGAAAAGCTACTGTTTCTGATATATTTAATGCAAAAAAAAGTGCTAATACATTTACTTTATTTCGGATAATAAAAGCAATGGGCTATGAGTTAAACGATTTTGCTAAAAAATATGATAAAATTTCAAACTCAGAGATTACGGATTTTAAAATAAAAACAAAAAAAGATGTTTAAGCATCTTTTTTTTGTTTTAGAATATTACTTGTTAATTAATGGTTGTAAGTGTAGGAATTATTTTTATATTTGGTTAGAATAAAATTGAATATTGTCAGAGCTACCTTTCCTAAATTGGGGTGATAGGTCTAATTTTATTTGAGCTATATAGTAGTTAACAGTAATTTTTTAACCGCCTATGCAAAATCAAAGTAAAGAATACGACTTTTTTATTAGTCATGCTTCTGAAGACAAAGAAATTTTTGTAAGACCTCTGGCAGAAGAATTAATAAAATTGGGCTTCAAAGTATGGTTTGATGAACTAACACTAAAGTTTGGGGATTCATTATTTGAAGAAATCTCGAACGGTATTAAGAAATCAAATTATGGTTTAGTTGTGATAAGTCATAATTTTTTAAAAAAAGAATGGACTAAAAAAGAACTCAACGGATTAATTACCAAAGAAATATTTAGTAAACAAAAAACTATATTGCCAATTTGGTTAAATATATCTCAAAGTGAAGTTTATGAGCTTTCACCAATCTTAGCCGATAAAGTCTCAATACCTATTCTTAACAACAATATTGAAACTGTCATTGCAAAAATTTTGACATTAACGGATGAAGTAATTGTTGAACGCCACGAAGTTGAAGAAAAAGTTAAGTTTTTAACATCTTGTGATGAATTTGAGAGAAAGAAGTATGTTTTAGATACTGAAACTAGATTCAAAAATTTAGTTCATTTTGAAGAAGCATATTACGAATGGTATTGTGCAGATGATACTTTTGGCGGTCTTGAATGGGACGATTATTTAGCCGAAAAGAAAAAGCACGAACTTTTAAAACTGTATAATCTACCAAAAAATGTTACATTTAATCCAGAATTTGAACCTGGAACAGATATGAATTTGATGATTAAGCTAACAAAAAAGTGGATTCTAAAGAAAGCTACAGTCAAAGAAATATATGAGATGATTTTCTTAATAGATCATTATCATGAACTAGATTTGCCATATATTCTATGGGGATTTACGGCAGATTCATTATGTGATTTTGAAACACGCGATTATTGTTTTTATGCTCCTTTCACAATTAATGAAAAACATAAAATTACTGATGAGAAGATAGCAATTGAGAGTTCGAATGTTTGGAAAGATTATTATGGAAGATATGAAAAGTAAAAACTACTGTGAACAACTGTAGCTATTGCACAACCTAACAATTAAATTAATCGATATCTACGTGGCTGACAGGATTACTGCTAATGGGTAAGCTTGTGGATCATGCAAAAGACAGCAAGCTTAATGACAGCTGGAGGACAAGGGATAAAGAGAAAGAAGATACTTAGGTATCTTTTTTTGATTTTTACTATCAAACAAGTTTAGTTGTTTGATAAACAATTTAACTGTAAAATAATATTATGGGAACTTTTTACAACGGAGCTAATTGTGATATTTATATTGGAAAAGGGGCTGGAAAGAAACTGCTTGACGATATTTCAAATGCAAAGAAATCGGTTAAAATTGTTTCACCATATCTATCACCATTTTTAATAAAACAATTAATTTATCTTCATAAAAAAGGAACTAATATTCAACTTGTAACAACTGATAATATTGAAGATTTTTATGGTCATTATGAGAAGAATATCAACCAGTTGATTCAACAACATCAAATTAAAGATTTAGGATCTGAAATAGTTAGAAATAAATGGATTGAACTTGTTAAAATTTTGGATTATGTAAATATAGCTTTTGTATTCACAATATTTTTATTAGCATATTTTTCTAAGGAAATAAAGTTCTTATACGGTCTAATTCCTATTATTGTTTTGATAGTAATTAGAAAGTATTTTCAAAGGAAAATAAATAATAAACAGATTTATAGCTATCGCTATTCTCAGTTATTTCCTTTTAAAGTATTTGTTTCTCCTGAAATATCAAATAGAAACAACAATACTTTTATCCATAGTAAAATATACATTATTGATGATGAAATAGTATATATGGGATCATTAAATTTTACGAGTAGTGGAACTAAAGAAAATTATGAAACAAGGATAAGAACTACAGATAACAATGCTGTTTTTAAAATTATCGAGGAGTTTAATAATTTATTTTATGATTCAGGTCATCAAGAAAAAAATATTAAATTGTGGGGGAGAGAAATATATGATGAACCGATAAATTGAGAGATATAATGGGCAGATATCAAGATGCCTTTTTTTTAGTACAATACTTGTTAATTAATAGTATTGGTGTAGGAATTATTTTTATATTTGAAAAGCTATTGCAAGATGGCACTTCCTATAGCTGACTTAACATTTTACATGATTATAAACAAAAACACAATATGGCAAAGACAACGAAAGTAGAAAAGGTAGAAGAAGTTATTGACGATGCTGCTCCAGTAGTACCTGAGGTAGAAACCAAGAAAGAGGAAAAAATATTAAATCCAGACAAGTTTATGGATTTGATAAAAATTATTCAAGGAGCCAAAGAAATTAACGACTTAAAGCCCACTCTATATAAACACATACTTGAAATTGCAAAACGAAACGGAATATCAGATGCTTATCATTTATTGTTTCTATATGAACCTAACTCGAGTATAGAACAGGGAATGGTGGACAAAATTTACAATGCTATTCCTGATGGTAATATAAAACCAATTCTTTTACTCATACACAATCATGGAGGACGAATTGAACCAGCATATCTAATTAGTAAAACATGTAAAGAATTGTCTCCTAAATTTGTTGTGACAATTCCTCGAAAAGCTAAATCTGCTGCAACTCTCATTTCATTAGGAGGTAATGAAATTCACATGGGGCCAATGAGTGAATTAGGGCCTATTGATCCACAATTTGCAGGATTACCTGCATTAGGTATTAGTAGTTCATTAGAAAGTATTGCAAAAATTGTATGTAAGTACCCTGAATCAAGTCCAATGTTTGCTGATTTTATGAAAGAAAAACTTGACTTACGAATTCTTGGTTATTTTGAAAGAGTATCTGAATCAGCTCAACAGTATGCAATAAGATTATTAGCAGGCAAAGAGCTAAAATTGACCGCCGACGAAGTTGCACATAAACTTGTTTATGAATATAAAGACCATAGTTTTGTGATTGACAAAGAAGAAGCCAAAGATCTTCTAGGCGACATAGTTAAAGTCAATACCAACGAGTATAAATTTGGCAATGAGATTCATAAATTTCTTAATGAAGTCAATATTATTATTGGGATATTTAAGTCTAAATCACTAGCAATTGTAGGTTCGCCAAGAGACTTTATAATAACTGACAAGAAAAAAGATGAAGAATAATTGAATATAACAGCACCTATAAGAAAATGGTGGTTCTGTGTTTAAATGAAGTTTTGTACTTCAAAATTGCCAACATATTGTAGCTGTAATTGAAGAAAATACTACACGAAAATGATTGAAGAAAATATTAAAAAAGCCGGAATAATGCATGCACAAATACTAAGTGAAAAAGGTCTTTCAGAATTATCTGAATTAGGCGTATATTCAGAATTAGTTAAAGTTTTATCTTTAGAAGACTTAAAATTTTTGTCCGATATTGGAGTTTATTTTAATCCTATTTTTTCTCCAGCATCTCAAACTAATATTGGAAAAACAATAGAACATGGTTCAAAAGTTATTACTATTGACATTAATTCACTTAGAAAATTTACGCAATCTGAGTCTGTTTCAATTATCCTACACGAAATTGGTCATGCGATTAATCCTTGGACGAAGAATGAAGAAGGTGAGTATGCAGCAGATGATTATGCAATTAAACGTGGATATGCAGAATATATAATAAGTTCACTCGAAAAAGGGAAGCGTTATTGGCCTGAGGAATTTGATAAGCAAATTACGCAAAATCGTATTGATCGAATAAAAGAACTACTTAAAGAAGCAAAACAATAAAAATCTCTGTACCTAACTGTGGTAGCTGTTGCGCAACATCATTAAAAAACTAATTTTTACAAAAAAGCATATAAACAAACCTTGTTTATCCCGTCCAAGATATGGGATAAGGACTGTTTAAGGAGAGAGTTATAATAATGGGATAGGGGAATGGTTAAATTGATGGTTTTTAAATAGGATTATATAATTTATAAATATAGTATAAGTTGACTGTTTTTTTTGAATCGTACTGCTGTATTCTATAGATTGTTTTTTTTATTATTTTCAGTTTTTTTGTAAGAAATAATAGTATATTTGGTTTTTTAGAAACTCTAAATAATGCAACTTTTATACAATCTTACTAATGCTTATAAATCAATCTATTCTATCTGATATTAAGTCCATTATTTCACAATCTAGGTACAATGCGATTCGTGCAGTTGACCACCAGAGAACATTAATGTATTGGAATATTGGTAAGCGTATTTTTGAGGAAGAACAAGAAGGAAAAGACCGTGCAGATTATGGAAAATATTTGACAGAATATATATCCAATGAATTAGAACCCGAGTTTGGAAGTGGTTTTTCTAAAAGACAAATCGAGTTGTGTCGGCAGTTTTATCGTGTTTTTCCAATTGCGAACGCACTGCGTTCGCAATTGAGTTGGACACAATATAAGCTTTTAATGCGGCTTGAACAAGATGAACAAAGAGAGTTTTACATCGCCGAAACGATAAAAAACAATTGGACATCACGACAGTTGGAACGCCAAGTATATAGTAATTTATTCGAACGTCTTTTATTAAGTAATGATAAAGAAAGTGTTTTGGCAGTCGCTAAAAACGAGAAACAGCCTTCTGATGCCAAAGAAATTATCAAAGACCCAATGTATTTGGAGTTTTTGGGATTAAAAAGGGAAGCATCCTATTATGAGAAAGATTTAGAAGCTGCAATTATCACACATTTACAAGATTTTCTCTTAGAATTAGGTAATGGTTTTTCCTTTGTAGCACGTCAAAAAAGAATCCATATCGAGGGTGATGAATTTTTTGTGGATTTAGTATTCTATAATCGCATTTTAAGAAGTTTTGTTATTATCGAAATCAAAACCCACAAGCTTACTCATCAAGATATTGGACAGTTGCAGATGTATGTCAATTATTATGACCGCATCGAAAAACTACCGGATGAAAATCCAACCATTGGAATTTTACTTTGTGCTCATAAAAATGATGCTGTTGTAAAATTCACACTACCCGAAAACGAAAAACATATTATAGCGAGTCAATACGAACTCTACCTACCAACCGAAAAGCAATTATTAGATGAGGTAAATAAGGAGTTGGAGAGTTTTGAAGGGAAGGGAGAAAATAACGAAAAAAGTAATTAATTATGAGTGAAAATAACTTTACAAATATTGGATTTGATTATGGTGTAAAACCATTTTTAATGTTAGTAGGTGATATAGAGTTTTCAGATTTATTTACAAAAGCCGATTGTAGAGGTGTATCATACATTTTTAGACAAGGAAAAAATCAAGAGGAAATGATTCCGGTACAAATGGCTTTTATTTTCCAAAATGAAGAGCCTGCAGAAAAATTTATGGATATTCTGTTAGGTTGGATTTCAAAATCGGATGATGATGGAGATGCTGTAAATATAGAGTTTATTGAAAATAATATTGGAGGATATACAATAGCTATTTCTGCTGAAGTAAATAGATTTCTTGATAGAATGCTTCCAAAGCAATTAAAAAATAGAGTTACTCCTTTAATTATGTTACAAACACATTTTAAGGAAATTGATACTCTAGGTCAGAATTATATAAATTTTAAAACTAACTATTCTAAAGCAGGAAGTATTGCTATAGGATATGTTATTGGTAGTAAAGAAAAAATAATAAAGCAGAGTATAAAATACTTTGTAAAAAAGGAGTTTAATTTTTCGAAAGAAAGTGATATAGCTGATAGTATAGCAGCGTTGAGCTATAATGCTGTAAAAGAAGAAAAGTTGTTTGATTCTAGTAAATTGTCTAAACCACCTAAAGAGTCTGTAGAAGAAATATCACAACGAAGATCTGCCGAAATGAAAACACTGTTGCCATTAACCTATAATAGATTGAATAATTTATGGTTAGGGGATATACAGGGAAAATTATGCAAAAACTTTGACGTAGAACTTGTAAAACAAGCCATATGTAACTTGACAATTTTTGAAAGATTAAAACAGATGGACGATTTGGCTCTTGATTTCACAAAAGAAGGCTATCCGAATAGAATACAAGATTATTTACTTGAAACTTATGAATCATTTGATAGTTACTATCCTTCGGATGATTTTTATACTGAAGAACGTATTATTAATCAAATTGAAAATGATCAAAAAGAATTAGAAAACTATTTAAAGAAATAATTTATATGATAATGGAAACTATATTTTCATCCCTATGTGCATTCCTAATGGCAGAAAAAGCCGGAATAGCCTCAAAAGTAATTGCAAGTGCGACCTACGATGGTTTAAAAAAAGTCTTAGATTTTTCAACATTAAAAAGTAGAATCAGTAAGTTTTTTAAGAAAGAAGAAGATGCGGATAAATATATAGAAACAATCTGTAATACAGAATCTAAAAATTCTTCCAAACCATTTCGAGATGTGGAAGATTGCTATGAAGAAGTTTCAGGAGAATCATATAATGAAGAACTTTATAATGAAGTAAAAAAATGGATTGAAGAAAATCAAGAGCAAATAACCAAGGTATCTAAAATGGAATTTGAAAACGAGAAAGGTTTTAATATTGGCGTTCAAAATGCTGGCAAAAATATTTTTAATATACAAGGAGACTATAAACCTCACAAAGATTAAAGCATAGATGAACGTAAAGGAACAAAATGCTGAAAATATATATAACATTGCTGGAAATATGGAGCTTCATAGTTCTCCAGAGGTTGTAGCGTTGTTAAAAAAGGAAAAACAAGATAAGCTAAAGGAGTTAAACTCTTTTGTTTATTTTGATATTATATCAAAAGAATTTGAGAGCAAAAAACTAATTTGTAGAGATGCGGAAATAAGCAATATAGAAGCACTATTACAAGAAAAAAAACAGATTTTATTATTTGGAAATCCAGGAATCGGAAAAACAACAGCGATTTATCAAATTTCAAAAAAAATAGATTCACCCATTTATATCTCAGTAAAAAATAAGTCAGCTGTATCAGTAATTTCGTATTTAGTTAATAAAATACGATTATCAAATAATGAAGAACTTATAGAATTAACAGATATTGGCGAAGCATTTGAATGGTTACAAATTTGTTTACAGAAATCAAATCTTTTTTTTGTCATTGATGATTGTGAACAGGATAAAGAAACAGTTTCAAAATTAATTGCATTATCAAAATTTGATAATAATTTTCTTTTTGTTTCAAGAAATAAAAATTTATTTGAATCATCTGGGATAATACCTTATCAATATTCTGCTTTTTCAGATGAGGAAGTCGAAGAATTTTTGACTTTATACGGAGTCACGCTATCGAAGTTAGAAGTCAATGAAATTATACGAGTATCTAAAGGAAACCCCTTATATCTCTTTTATTTTTCGCAATTTAGGATGTCACCATTACCTGAAAACTTGGTTGATTATCAAAACTCAATTTGGAATGGCTTAAATTCTACACAACAAGAAATATTGGCATTAATTACTGTGCCTTATTTTAGTATTACTATTACAGAACTTGGAGAAATTTTAGCTTCATTATCGATGATTGATTTGTCCAATGAAATTGATAATATGTCATCACTTATTAATAATCGGAATGGGCAACTAGAATTATTTCACCCATCGTTTTATGAATTTGTTTATGATAAACTAAATAGCAAAGGAATTATTAATCATTACAAAGAAAAACTTGGTGTTTTTTATTTATCAAAAGAAGAAATAATTCAAGCTACTTATCTTCTTCTTGATATTGCTCCTGAAAAGGTAGAAGAGTATTTATTCGATGTTTTTCCCAATTTAATAAGCTGGGGCGAATTAGGCTTTGCATTAAAAGTTTTAGAGACTAAATTGAGATTTGTGAATAATGATCTTGATAAAGGTTATTTGAATTATCATTTATGTCAAGTTCATCATTTATTGGGAAATAGAGTGCAATCTACTACCTGCATTGATGAATCCTTAGAATATTTAAAAAAATCTGGAAACAAAAAGTTCTACGCATTTGCTCTTATGTATAAAGCAATGAATCTTATTGAATGCGGAAACGTTGAAGAAGCTAAACAAATAGCAGATAATGTTTTTAGTACAATATCAAGCGATTCAAAAAAATTTAAAGCTCCTCTTCTTGTTAATCTTTCAAAAATATATGTTGATTTATCAGAATACGAAAAAGGAGCAAAAGCTTGCAAAGAAGCATTTGAAATTTTTGAGGAATTAGGAGATAAAACTGGTATGTTGAGTAGCCTAGTAAACTTAGTAACTTGTTTAGGTCAAATTAATGAGTATCGAGATGAGGCTGAAAAATATGGTTTACAACTTTTGGGACTAATTCAAGAAGCTTCTGAATTTTCAATTGAAGTTATTGTGTTGAATGCTTTAACGAGTATCTATAGACAGAAAGGAAACTATGAAAAAGCAAAAGAGTTTGGAAACAAGGCTATAAAACTTTGTCAACAATATGAAATGAAAGATAAAGTAATTTTAAACTTAATCAATTATGGCAATGTTATTAGAGATGAAGGAAATTTAGAAGAAGCAAAAAAGATATATGATGAAGCCTTAATAAAATGTAGAGAATATAATTTGCAAAGAGATGAGGGACGTATCTATTGGATTTTATCCGCAATAGAGAGAGATACAGGTAATTATCAGTCTAGTATCGAATATGCAGATAAATCAATTGCTATCAATAAAGAATTAAATTACTATTATGGCGTAGCAAATGCGTCACGAGAGAAAGCTGATACTTATTTGTTGATGGACGAATCTTTGAAAGCTGCTGAATCATTAGTTGAAAGTGCTTTGTTTTATTCTAAAATTGAAGAATTTACAGCATCATATCAATATAATATTTCCAAGGCAATTAATATTTATAATAAAGAGGGCAATCATTTAGAAGCTAATAAATTAATAAATCAACTTATTCAAAACACAACAGCAAGAATTAACGTCAATGATGTTTCAAACTTAATTTTAGATAATTCAAGTGATGAAACCGTTGAATCTAATTTTAAAAGTTTATTCAAAAGATATTTTGAGACTGAAGGAAAATCTGAAAATCCAATGAATGCCTTTTTGACTTTTATAGATTATTGCGAAAGAATTGACTTAGAAAAAGGCAGGATACTATTTAAAAAGATTATAACATTAATAATTGAAAATTTGGGTAGGTCTCGTTTTTCTTATAGTGTTTTAGGAATTGCAATAGAACAATCAAGAGGTTTGTTGGATCAGGAAGACCTTTTAATGATTTTTGGAAAGCTCTCAAATAAATTACCTATGTTTTCGGTCAGGGAAATCAATGATGAGATGATTTTCGTAGTTTCTATTGCTGGTAAGATTAATTTAGAAATACATACATTTTCAGATGAAATTATTGCCCAAAAGTTAGCTACTACATTGATTTTAATTATCACTGAATCCCCTAATTTAATACTGGATTCTTTTGAATTTTTAGAAAAATCTTGTGTCGTTTTGATCAATCTTTATTCGGGAGAGATGAAGGAGGTATTAGGAAAATATCTTCCGAAAAACGAGAAGGTATTTACAGATAATATTCAGTCATTGCATATGAGTAAAAATGAATATGATATTCACGAGATGATTATAATTAATACTGATTATGAAGAGAAAAGTAATCTATGCGCTTTTGAAGATAATAAAATTTCATTATTTTTCTTTACCCAAACAATTATGGGAATAAAAAGTCATTTTTATCATTCAAAAGTTTTAGAAGATAATGAACAAAGAAAATTCATTCTTAATTCGGTTGCGAACCAATTTGGTTATACAAATGTTGAATTAGATAATAAAACTAAAAAAACTGAATTTGAAATTAATATTGATAAAGTAAAAATTTAGCTGTAAAGCCAAACATAATGCCTCTAAATATTATGAAATCAAAATTAGTTTTTAGAAAAGATAGTCAACAAACAAATGCTTTGGTTAAAGCTGGAAAAATGGCTTCGGAAAGAGCTATTAAAGAATCTAAAGACCTAGGTTTATCAATTACTTTTATGAGTGGAGGAGTTATTTATGAAGAAACTTCAGAAGGAAAAATTAAGGTTATTAAACAAATTGATGAGACAATTATAATTCCATTTGAAATTAAGAAAGGATTAGTGCTGAAGGAAAAAATCAGATAAAGTAACTTTTTAGATAACGAACAACCAGAAAGAGTAAGAAATGATAAAAAAGAAGCAGGAGTGCATCTTTTTTTAGTATAAAAATTAAATTTTCATAGTTATTCCTTTTTGTTTTAAAAAGTGCTTTTTATTGTACTTTTTAAAGTGTTTATTCTGCTTATAGTTTTTTAAGTACTAAATAGTGCTTTTTAACGCTCTTTTTGTTATAAAACAGAAAAATAATTTTATATTTGTATTAAATAATGCTATATAATGCACTTTATGGAAGTCATAAAAACCATCAAAGAACGTAGAGAAGTTTTGCAAGTGACTCAAGAAACCTTGGCAGAACTATCAGGTGTTGGCTTACGCACCTTGAAACAGCTGGAAAGCGGAAAAGGAAACCCAACTTTGTTAACCTTGCAAAAAGTAGCCGACGTGTTAGGTATGGAAGTTTGCTTAAAAGTTAAAACGATAGGTAAATGAGAAGTGCTAAAATATTATTTAAAAATGAAGAGGCTGGAATCTTAACCCAGCATGATGATGCTTCGTTTAGCTTTCGTTATCATGATGCGTGGTTTGCCGATGGGAGTAAACCCGGAATTAGTTTGGGTTTACCTAAAGTGCAGCAGGAGTATCAGTCAGAGTATCTTTTTCCTTTTTTTTATAATTTACTACCCGAAGGTTCTAACAAGCAGCTTGTTTGTAAATTAAATAAAATTGATCGTAATGACTATTTTGGTTTGTTACTTACTACTGCCAAGAATGACAGCATAGGCGCTGTACGCGTTATTGAAATAGCACAGAAAGTATAAAGTACAGTCGATATTTATGAAAGCAAAAGATATAGTAACCAATTTCGATTTAGTGCCCTTTACACATTGCCCAGGCACATTAGCCAGTGGCTTTGACACCTATAGCAAAACGGCTTTAAACAGAGTATTTCAAGGTAAAAAAGTGCATCATATTTTGCCTTATCTTTCTCCTTCTTCTAATGCCGAAACAGATGCTCTGTTTGAGGAAAACCGAAGACAAATGTCTATATCTGGAGTTCAGGAAAAATTTTCTGTTCTTCTTGAAAAAAATAAACTACGGCTAATAGCTGAAAATGAGCAAGGTAGCTATATACTAAAGCCGATTCCTGCTGCGGGAAAGAAACCCGATCAAATGCCTGCTAATGAGCATTTAACCATGCAAATTGCTCGTCAGTTGTATGGCATAGAAACAGCTGAAAACGCGATGATCTTTTTCCAAGATGGGACTCCAGCCTACATCACTAAACGATTTGATGTTCAAACTGATGGTTCAAAATTAGCTCAGGAAGATTTTGCTTCTTTGGCACAGCGAACACCGCAAACACATGGTACTGATTACAAATATTTAGGTAATTATTTAGAACTTTTTGAGTTGATGAAAACCCATTTACCAACTTATAAAATAGAAGCTCCGAAGCTATTAAAATTATTGGTGTTTAATTATCTTTTTTCAAATGGAGACGCTCATTTTAAAAATTTTTCGGTTATTGAAACTTCAATGGGTGACTATCGCTTGAGTCCTGCTTATGATTTGCTTAATAGTCGTATTCATATTGACGATAAAGATTTTGCTTTGGACGATGGCTTATTACCTAAAAATTTAGCTCAAGGCAAAATAGGTTTACAATTTGCCAAATTAGCGGAACTGGCCGGAATTAGTGAAAAGAATTTTCAAGCTATTATGGAATTGATGTTTTCTAAATCTGATTTGGTTGAAAAAATGGTAGCCGCTTCATTTTTGGATGCTACTACTAAACGGAATTATTTGCAGTCTTATCAAGGTCGATTGAAGCGGTTGACAAAAGGGTGATGTGCTGTGGTTTGAAGAAAATAATAAAAAACACATCCAAATTAGAGTGAATCCATATTCGGTGGGTATTCCGGCACAAAGTGAACTGCTTATTTCGGTTTAAACTGAATACCTCAAAATTCCAAAATACTTTTAAAAAGTCTCTGATTCGTCTTTTATGTAGACATAATATAGTGAAGTCGAAATAAAAGAGGAATAAACAATAAAACTTATCACAAGCTAAACAAGCTTGTCGGGCAACGACCGAGGTACTTTTTCCGAAAGGAAGTAGTACCTCGGCTTGTTTTTAATATCATCTATTTTCCTCTAAAATCAACATCTATATTCATACTTATTCTGAGGTACAGGGGTACAACTATTTAGTTGTACTTGTACAGCGGAGATTCTAATTGTTCCTTTGTGATGTACTGAAGGAGATATGACATTAAGAATATGTTGTTCAGAAGAGAAACAGAATGTAGAACGAAAAATGAGGAGGTATGTTAAAAGGAATTTCATGGAACGATTATTTGATAGTAGTTGTTGTACTTACGATTATTTGGTATGTATTTGTTGGAGTCTGTTATTACTATGCAGAGCTCAAAGAATTTCTAAGCGGTAAACGAAAACTCAAATTTCGTTGGTTAGAAAGTAAATGGAATAGGGATCAGGAGGAATATTCCAATTATCAAAAAGATTATAAAGAAAGGCATTTTCACGACGATACTGATGTGGTAACAGATGATATCAAGGAATTGGATGTCTTGGGTGCAAAGGAGCAGAATTAATTTTTGAAATTACATCGCATAAACATAAAATTTTAATGCGAAGGAATAACCCCTGTTTGTCCCGGTGCGGTATGGTTAGATGTGACAGGAGATTGAGGTGATACAACAGCGGTATTTCCTTCGCTTTTTTTGGAATAGTTGAAACTTAAATTGGAGTGGTATGAAAAAATGTTATGTGGAGTTTGTGAGAGCAGTTTGTATTAAAGTCGTTTTTCTTTTTGTATTCGTTATTTCTTTATCGGCCTATGCTCAGGATGGTATTGCCGGAATCAATGAAGCCAATCAGAAGGTGAGGAGTTATTTTGATGCAGGTACGCAGTTAATGTATGCCATTGGAGCCATTTTAGGATTAATTGGAGCGGTTAAAGTCTATCAGAAATGGAATGCCGGTGATCCTGATACAGGAAAAGTAGCGGCAGCTTGGTTTGGTAGTTGTGTTTTTCTGGTTGTTGTGGCTACTGTAATTCAATCCTTTTTCGGGGTCTGATATTCGAACAAAGAAAAGGATGGATTTTGCGATAATATTTAAGCGAATGAGTGATGACTAACAGTGTCTATCAGATTAACAAAGGGATTAATCAATCTATAGAGTTTAAAGGGCTAAAAGCACAGTATATCTGGTATTTAGGAGGGGGGATTGTAGTTTTGATGATTGTTTTTGCCATACTCTATATTTTGAAAATTCCTTCCTATATCTGTATGGGTATCATAGTTGTTTCAGGGACTGTTTTAGTAGTGAAAATCTATAAGATGAGTCATCAATATGGGGAGCATGGTTTGATGAAAGCCTTATCGAAAAAACAATTACCCAAAGCAGTACGGACACGCAGTAGGAAGGTTTTTATGATGAAATGATTGGTAGGATTTAAACAGGATGGAAGATGGAAAAAGAGATGGAGGCGATTTTACCAATTATGGATGTACAGCATGACTGTATTTTGTCAAAACAAGGGGATATATCTATTGTATTTCAGGTTGATTTACCGGAGCTATTTACCTTATCAGATCAGGAATATGAAGCTTTTCACCAAACTTGGCTAAAGGCAGTGAAAATACTACCCAAGTTTTGTGTTTTTCATAAGCAGGATTGGTTTATTGATAGTAAGTATCAAGCTAATTTTGATAAAGAGGAAAACAGTTTTCTCAGTCGCAGTAGTGAGCGATTCTTTAATGAGCGTCCTTTTTTGGATCATGAATGTTATATCATTCTGACTAAGAAACCCAAAGGGAGAAAAGTGTCCAGTTCTTTATTTTCGAATTTAATACGAAGTAGTATAGTTCCAGATCAAACATTGGATCCGCAATTGTTGCAGGATTTCGTAGATTCTACGGGGCAATTTAAACGCATTTTAGAAGATAGTGGTTTTGTAAAACTGAGACGTTTGAAAAATGAGGAACTCAAAAGCCACAACCGTCAACAAGGATTGATTGAAAAATATTGTTTTTTATCCCATAAGGCAACACCACCACTGTTCAAAGATCTATCCTTTGAAAAGGGTATACAAGTAGGAGAGAAGCATTGCCAGTTATTTACTTTAGGTGATGCGGTTGATCTTCCGGCTTTTTGTGGCAGCAGAATCAACTTTGATCGCTATTCTACTGATAAAACCAAATTCAGTGTGGGTTTTGCCTCAACCTTAGGGCAATTGTTGTCTTGTAATCATATTTACAATCAATATCTCTTTATAGAGGATGCGCAGAAGACTTTACAAAAATTAGAAAGTAAACGGCTGCGCTTACAATCACTTTCCGCCTATAGCCGTGAAAACAGTATTGCCCGTGATGCCACCAATGATTTTCTTAATGAAGGCATCAGCCAGCAACGTTTAGCTGTAAAAGCGCATTTTAATGTTTTGGCCTGGAGCGAAAATCAAGAAGAAATAAAAGAGATAAAGAACAAAGTATTTTCTGCTCTGGCGCAGATGGATGCCGTTGCTAAAGAAGAAACAGTGGGAGCTGCCCAGATATTTTGGGCCGGTATTCCGGGGAATGAAGCTGATTTTCCAATGAATGATTGCTTTGACACTTTTGCAGAACAAGCGGTTTGTTTTTTGAATATGGAAACGGCTTATCGGTCTTCCTTGAGCCCCTTTGGAATTCGTTTGGGAGACCGTCTCACAGGAAAACCTGTTCATGTTGATATTAGCGATGAACCCGTAAAAAATGGAATTTGCACCAATAGGAACAAGTTTATTTTAGGACCATCGGGTAGTGGAAAATCGTTTTTTACCAACCATATGGTTCGAAGCTATTACGAACAGGGAACTCATGTTGTTTTAGTGGATGTTGGCCATAGTTACAAAGGGCTTTGTGATATGGTGGGAGGCTATTATTTTACTTATGATGAAAAGAATCCTATTCGATTTAATCCGTTCTATATTGGGGAAGGAGATAGTCTGGATACTGAGAAAAAGGAAAGCATTAAAACATTATTACTGGCCTTATGGAAAAAGGATGATGAAAGCTTTAATCGAAGTGAATATGTGGCTTTGTCCAATGCCTTGCAATTGTATTATGAAAAGTTAGCATCAAACACTACGATATTTCCCTGTTTTAATAGTTTCTATGATTTTTTGAAAGAAGACTTTGTAAAGGTTTTAGAAGGAGATAAGGTTAAGGATAAGGATTTTGATGTCAACAATTTTATGTATGTCTTACGTCCGTATTACAAGGGAGGTGAATTTGACTATTTGCTTAATGCTACTGAGAATTTAAAGTTATTGAAAGAGCGGTTTATTGTTTTTGAATTGGACAATATTAAAGACCATCCTATTCTGTTTCCCGTAGTTACTATTATCATTATGGAAGTCTTTATTAGCAAGATGCGAAAGCTCAAAGGTATTCGTAAAATGATATTAATAGAGGAAGCCTGGAAAGCTATAGCAAAGGAAGGTATGGCGGAATATATAAAGTATTTATTTAAAACAGTTCGAAAGTTTTTTGGAGAAGCCATTGTAGTTACTCAGGAGGTAGAAGATATCATTTCTTCTCCGGTTGTTAAACAGGCCATTATCAATAATAGTGATTGTAAAATACTATTGGACCAGAGTAAATATCAAAATAAATTCGATCAGATTCAGGAGCTTTTGGGATTGACAGAGAAAGAAAAAGCTTTGGTTCTTTCAGTCAATAAAGCCAATGATCCGGAAAAGAAATACAAGGAGGTGTTTATTTCTCTCGGTGGTATGCAGTCCAAAGTGTATCGGACAGAAGTCTCCTTGGAAGAATATTTGGCTTATACCACAGAGGAAACGGAAAAAGTGAAGGTGCAGCAATATGCTAAAAAGTATGATGGAGATATTAAAAAAGGCATTGCGGCATTAGCAAATGAAATAAGAGAAGGATCTAAATGAAAGGTGATGAAAGGGAAAAGAAAAATATTGGTTTGTACGCTGTGTCTATTATTATTGACTACACCAATGCGGTCAGCAGGAGCAAATGCAGCTATACCTATAATTGAAGTAATACGGTTTGCAGTAAAGAAAGTGATTAAAGCCATCGATTTAAGAATTCAGCGCTTGCAGAATAAAACGATATGGCTTCAGAATGCACAAAAGAAAATTGAAAATGTGCTATCCAAGTTAAAACTAGAGGAAATATCCAATTGGACACAAAAACAAAGAGATTTGTATCGGGATTATTATGATGAATTGATGAAAGTAAAATCCAGCATCAGTTATTATCGACTCATAAAAGAGGTGTACCAAAAACAACTTCGATTGGTAAAGGAATATGAAAAGGCCTGGTCTTTATTTCAGAAAGATCGTCATTTTAGTGCCTCTGAATTAGATTATATGCAAAGTGTCTATTCAGGTATACTCGATGAGAGTTTAAAGAATCTGGATCAGTTGTTTTTAATTGTGGATTCCTTTACTACCCAAATGAGTGATGCCAAAAGACTTGAAATTATCAATGCTGCTGCTGATCAGTTGGATAAAAACTACGATGCCTTAAGTCAATTCAACAGAGAGAATGTTATGCTTAGTCTTCAAAGAGCAAAGTCCAAACATGAGGTCGATGTTATTAGAAAATTGTACTCTATTTTGAATTAAGTTCTGAGGTGATGAAAAAGATACTACTGTTTTTGTTTCTTTTTATAGGACAAATAAACAATATCTCTGCACAATCTAAATCAATCAAAGTATTACTCCAGCAAATAGTTGCTTTACAAGTATACATTGATGCGGCACAGAAAGGTTATTCCATTGCCCGAAAAGGATTAAACACTGTGGGTGATTTAAAAAGAGGCGAACTGAATTTGCATACTGTTTATCTCAATTCTTTGAAAGTGGTGAATCCAAGGATTAAGAATTACATCAGAGTTGCTGAAATAATTGATCTTCAATGGAAAATTATGAAGGAGTATAAAAGCCTTTTTAGTGATGTAAAGGAAGTTGATTTATTCAATAACAAAGAGCTGGAGTATATCAAAAGAGTTTTGGATAGATTGATTAATGATTGTAGTGATACTTTAAATGAATTAGTTGAAGTAACTACTAATGGGGAACTTGAAATGAAGGATGATGAGCGATTGAAACGTATTGACAAGCTTTATGTTACTATGGAAGACAGTTATCATTTTTTTCAAAGTTTTAAAAAACAACTCAAAGGATTGCATTTTTCAAGAAGGCAGGAAGTTAAAGAAGCGCATGAAAGTAGTGCCGTTTATGGAATTTTAAAAGAGTGATGATGAAAAAGAGGATGTTGGTTTGGATTGTCTTTTTATGGATACTTTTTCCAATAAAGACTTCAGCTCAATCACAGGAATTGCAGCAACTCATTTTAAATATTGAGAAACTGGCACAGTTCAAGCAGATTTTGCAAGACATGAAAAAGGGATATATTATTCTCAATGGAGGTTACAATACGATAAAAGATTTATCTCAAGGGAATTTTAGTCTGCATAAAACATTCTTAGATGGATTGATGCAGGTGAGTCCTACTGTCAAAAAATACAAACGTATTTCAGAAATTATCAATTATCAAATGCTTTTAATGAAGGAATACAAAGCGGCATTGAAACGCTTTAAAGGGAGTACTTTTTTCAATGATAAAGAATTGCAATATATCGAAAGTGTCTATGGTAATTTATTCCAGGGGAGTTTACGAAATATTGATGAACTCATGATGGTGGTGACTGCCAATAAACTTCGAATGTCTGATGATGAGCGCTTAGAAGCTATCGATAGAATTTTTGCAGATATGCAGGATAAATTACTCTTCTTAAGAAGTTTTAACAACAATACTTCAGTATTGAGTATGCAACGCTTCAAGGAGTTAAAAGATGCAAATGCGATAAAGGATTTATATAAAGTAACAAATTAAATAAGTGTAATTATGAAAGTTAAAATCAATTATTTATACCTTTTTATCTTTACTTCATTTTGGTCCTATTCGGGTTATGCAGTAGGTATATCGGATGATATGAAAGGCTTGCATAGTGTACTTGATTTGCTTTATGATGAAATGATGCCCTTGTGTAATAATTTGTTGGGAGTAGGACAGGGAATTGCCGCTTTTGCTACTATCTGGTATATCGGTTCAAGAGTATGGCGACATATCGCCAATGCAGAACCTGTTGATTTTTATCCTTTGTTTCGTCCCTTTGTAATTGGTTTTTGTATTATGATTTTTCCATCTGTTCTGTATATGATTAATGGAATTATGAAACCAACTGTGACAGCAACAGCTGCAATGGTTGAAGGATCCAATAAAGCAATAGAAGTGCTTTTAAAGAAAAAGGAAGAAGCAATTAAAACTACCGATGCCTGGCAAATGTTTGTGGGAGAATCAGGAAGTGGTAATCAGGAACGCTGGTATAAATATACACACGATGGAGCTGATAGTTCAACTGAAGGTCTTTTAGATGGAATTGGAAGTGATATCAAGTTTGCTATGGCTAAAGCCTCCTATAATTTTCGCAATTCTGTTAAAGAATGGTTGAGTGAAGTACTGAGAGTCTTTTTTGAAGCGGCTTCCCTTTGTATTGATACGCTTCGAACTTTTCAATTGGTTGTATTGTCCATTTTAGGGCCATTAGTATTTGGTATTTCTGTTTTTGATGGTTTCCAACATACCCTTACGGTTTGGCTGGCACGCTATATCAATATTTTTCTCTGGTTACCTGTCGCCAATATATTTGGAAGTATCATTGGTAAAATACAAGAGAAAATGCTGCAACTCGATATTTCTCAGGTCAATGAGTATGGTGATACTTTTTTTAGCCGAACCGATATGGCCTATTTGGTCTTTATGATCATTGGAATTGTAGGCTATTTTACGGTACCATCCATTGCAAATTATATTGTTCATGCCGGAGGAGGAGGAGCCTTAACCCAAAAAGTCACGACTTTGGTTAGCACTACAAGTGGCTCTGTAGTAAATACTGCTTCTGCCGGTGTAGGAATGGCTGCTGATGCTATGGGGAATGCCGCGGGGCGTATGTCACAAAGTATGTCTGCCGATCAATCTTCTTCTCCCTATTTTGGAGATAAGGAAAGCTATATGCGAGATAAGCTAAAGGGGAATTCCTGATAATCTTAAAATTTAAATTTGATGTTTAGAAAAATGAAAAATATAGATACTGCTTTTCGCCAGATACGACTTTTTTCTGTGTTGGTAATAATAGGCTGTATTGTGATATGTTGTTTTGCTCTTTTTAAAAGTTACAGCTTGGTTTCACAAATGCAATCTAAGATTTACATTCTAGCAAATGGTAAAGCCTTAGAAGCCTTTTCTTCAGATAGGAAAGATAATATTCCAGTGGAAGCAAGAGATCATGTTAAAAGCTTTCATCATTTCTTCTTTACACTCGATCCCGATGATAAAGTGATTAAAAGTAATGTGACTAAGGCTTTATATCTCTCAGATAATAGCGCGAAGAGAATATATGATGATTTGAAAGAGAAAGGATATTATTCAGGAATCATTTCCGGAAATATTAGTCAGACTATCGCAATAGATAGCGTTTTAGTAGATACGAATGTTTATCCCTATTATTTCAAATGTTTTGCCAAGCAGGATATTATCAGAGCTACAAGTATTGTTCATCGAAGTCTGGTAACTGAAGGGAATTTACGCAATGTCGCCAGAAGTGATAATAATCCACATGGATTTTTAATTGAGAAATGGAATACCATTGAGAATCAGGATTTGAGTACTGAAAACAGAAAATAAGAAGTGATAAATTATGAAGGAGTTTTTTAAAAGCAAAGAATCAAAGGAGGAATCAGTTGATTCTAATCAAACAGTAGGTTTATGGCACTATTCGGAGCAGATTAACCAATATTTTAAAGACAAGTGGGCGTCATGGATGACTAAGCAGCAAGCTAGATTATCCCATCGCAATCAAAAAATTATTTGGGGCTTTTTTATATGTAGTCTTTGTGGTTACAGTGCTTATCTAGTAAGCAATAGTTTTTCTGAAACTACCTCAGGTAAGATTATTCTAACACCAATTATAAGACCAGTGGATATTTTTAAATATGATGATATACCAGATAAAAACAATATGGTTGCCAAAAATGAATTAGAAAGAATAAATCGTATGCGAATGGAAATAGATAGTTTATCTCTGATTCATTCTCTAAGTGAAAAGTCAGACAGTCTAAGCCAAATTAGTAGCAAATTGTTGGATAGTTTAAGTGTTTTAGAAAAGTTTTATCAATTAAAAATTAAAAAATCAAATTATGGAAACGAATAGTAAATCGCTTCAAAAACTAAGACAGCGAAAATTGTTTTTGATTATACCGCTATTGATTCTGCCTTTTGTTACGCTGTTATTTTGGGTTTTGGGTGGTGGAAAAGCAGAAGTTAACAATACAGAAAATCAACTGGAAATAGGATTTAATGTCGAATTACCGAATCCGAAGTTTGAAGAAACAGCTGTATTGGATAAAATGAGTTATTATGATGCTGCGGTTTTGGATTCTTTGAAAATGAATGAGATGATTAAGAATGATCCTAATTATAAACAAGATACTTTTTTCGGAGATTCCATAATTGCAGATGATAAGTCAAATTATAGAGCAAATCAAGTAAAACAACAACGAGGAGCTCTAAATACTACAATTCATAAAGATGCTAATGAAGAAAAAGTATATGCAAAACTGGAAGCTTTGCAAAAGATGATTAATGAACCATTAACTCCATCAAGAGAAAGGAGAGTAAATGTTGATTATGAAGATACTGATACTTCAGTGTTATATTCAAAAGATGTGGACCGGTTGGAACAAATGATGCAATCGATTAATACACCTGATACAGAAGATCCAGAGATGCAAAAACTATCGGGAATGCTTGAGAGTATTTTGGATATTCAGCATCCCGAGAGAGTACAAGAAAAGCTTCGAAAGCAATCCCAAGCGAATAAGGGACAGATTTTCAGTATAAATGCAATGGCTCAAAATGATAATATTACGCTCTTAGAAGCAAATAAAAATGATAATTCTTCAAGAGGGAGAATTAATACTAATGGTTTTTATTCATTTGATGAAGCTCCTTCTTCAAGTACAAATCAAAATGCTATCGATGCAGTTATACATGAAACCCAAACTTTGGTGAATGGATCTACGGTGAAATTACGATTGAATCAAGCCATTTTTGTCAATGGGGTATTATTGCCAAAAGATTTGTTTCTCTTTGGAACAGCTTCATTAAAAGCAGAACGACTTCTTATTAAGATTACTACTATCAGGTATAATAATTCCATTTTTCCAGTTGAACTTTCAGTGTATGATTTGGATGGTATAGAGGGGATTTATATTCCCGGAGCTATCAGCCGTGATGTGGCAAAGGAGTCGGCAGATCGTTCTATGCAAACTTTAGGGATAAGTACACTGGATAATTCCTTGGGTGTTCAGGCAGCTGGAATGGGAATTGAGGCTGCTAAGAACATTATAAGTAAAAAAGTAAAATTAATCAAAGTAACTATTAAAGCGGGTTATCAAATTTTAATTCGCGATGAAAATCAAAAAAGAAATGATACTAACTAAATAATTGAAAGATGAAAAGGATGAATGTAGTGGTAATTATGATCACATTGTTTTTTATGAATAATGTATTTGGGCAATTACAAAAGGAAATTAAAGAACCTTTTAGTGTGAACTTAGACTCTTTAACTATTGCTTATTCTAAAACAACCAATATTGTGTTTCCCTATGCGATATTGAGTGTAGACAGGGGAAGCAATGATTTTCTAGTCCAAAAAGCCAAAGGAGTAGAAAACATTCTTCAGTTAAAAGCAGCTAAAGAAGATTTTAAAGAAACCAATCTTACGGTAGTTACTTCAGATGGGCAGCTTTATTCTTTTATCTTAAATTTTGATGAAGAGAATCCAGTCTTGAATTTGGTGGTAGCTTCCAAAAATGATGAAATTAAATATTTGGGCGCGACTGAAGCGAAGAATGAAGAACAATTACATAGCTATGCAGAATTGGCGTATTATGCTAAGGATAAATTATACAATGTAAGAGATAAGAAGTATTGGATGGAATTTCGATTAGATGGAGTGTTTATTCATGAAGATGTATTGTACTATAGAATTCAAATTGAAAATTATTCTAAGATTGGTTATGCTATAAATCAACTACGATTTTTTATTCGAGATCAAAATAAAATGAAACGAACAGCTTCACAGGAACTGGAAATTTGTCCATTATATATTTTCAATCAATCAAAAACTATAGAAGGTAAGTCAGCGAATACCTTAGTGTTTGCTTTTTCAAAATTTACCATACCCGATAAAAAACACCTGGTTATTCAGTTGATGGAAGAGCAGGGAGGTCGTCATTTTGAACTTCAGGTTAAGAACAGGAAATTAATGCAATTGGCTGTATTGCCAATTTTAGAATAGTAATCATTTAAAATCAATAGTTATGAACGAGAAGAATTTTGAATACCTCAAAGATCAGATAAAGTATACTGGTTTTGGAGAGGCATTAGGAGGGGAACTAAAAGAGAAAGTGAAGCAACAAGAACCTAATTTTAGTATTAATCATGAAGCTTATTATGGAAATGATGTTGCCAGGGTGAATTTGAATTTTAAAAAATCAGATCAAAGTGATATGTATTTTTTTAATTCCTATAAAATGGAATTGTTTAAAGAAAATACGAAGGAATCATTAGAGCAAACTTTTTACATCAATAAAGGAAGCAATATCACTATGAAAGAAGCTTATAATTTGATGGAAGGTAGAGCGGTAAATAAAGACTTAACCAATAGAGAAGGTCAAATTTACAATTCCTGGGTTCAGCTAGACTTCAAAGAATCCGACGCTGCTGGAAATTTTAAAATCAATCAATACCATGAGAATTATGGTTATGATTTAGAAGGGACTTTATCTAAGTATCCGATAAAAGAATTAGAAACGCCCAAGTTTAAAGAAGATTTGATGGATTCCATCAAAAAAGGGAATCGACAGTCGGTTACTTTTTTAAACGAAGGAAAGGAAGTAAAGCTTTTTATCGAAGCCAACCCTCAATTCAAGACTATCAATGTTTACGATACCAATATGCAGCGTATTGATAATCGACAATCTAAAGAAGAGAAACATTCCGAAAGTGAAACCAAATCAGTAAAGCAGGATAGTAAAAAACAAAAAGTTACTGATGGTGATGATGGTCCGGAAGCCCCGAAAGAAGAAAAAAAAAGACGAAGAAGACAGCCTAATTCTATATAGATAATTCAGATGAATGCTTTAAACTTCTTATCAAATTTTTTCATTGCAATAGAAAATGATAATAGAATCAGTATTACACATATTGCTATCTATGCTGCTTTGTTGCAATTTAAAATAGATAAGGAGTTTACCCATTCAATTGAGGCATTTAGTTATGAGATTATGCAAATTGCAAAAATCTCTGGTTCAAATACATATAGTAAGTGTGTTAGACAACTTCATGAATATGGATATATTAAGTATGAGCCAACATTTAAGAACAATCAAAGGAGTAAGATTCAATTAATCAATTTGAATAATTCAAGCCAATTATGAAACAATTTACTTTTGAGGATCTACCGAAAATTATTGGCAGATTAAGTGTTAAAATTGAAAAGATCGAGAAACTTCTTAAATCTAAAAGCACAATTGAAGGAGAGGGAAATAATGATGAGCTTCTTACAATTGATGGTGCTGCAAAGCTATTGAATTTGTCTGTAGCTACGATTTATACTAAAGTAAGTAAAAATGAAATACCGGTATATAAGCAAGGCAAACGCCTTTATTTTTACAAAGAAGAATTATTGGAATGGATTAAATCTGGTAGAATTAAAACTATTGCAGAGATACAAAAAGAAGTAGATTTGAAGTTAAGTTCAAATCACGATAGATAAAGTTATATTGTTCGAGTTAGAATGTTGTTGTAATTTGGAAATTGAGTGTATATAAAATGGGGCAATTAGCCCCATTTTTTGTTACTGTCAGATTAAGTAATGACTACCGAATATACTAACAAGTTCATCTATTTCAAATCTATTTTAGCAGTAGTTTCTCTTTTCTTCTTATCTATTATTTTCGCATAGATTTGAGTTGTTTTTATGTTTTTGTGCCCCAGCATTTTTGAAATAGTAAATAAATCAGTACCCGATGTTAGTTGCAGCGTGGCATAAGTATGTCTAAAACAATGAAAAGTAATGTGTTTAGTAATTCCTGATTTTGCAATCCATACGGGTAAAACTCTGTCAACGTCCCATTTCTTTAGATTAGGGAATACCTTATTTTTATTTTCACCCCTTGCTCCTAATATAGCAAAGGCATCATCTGATATTGGCATAGTTTCATGACCTTCAGTTTTCTTTTGCGTGAATCTAATATAGTAACCATCGTTTTTGATATATTCAATTTCTGACCATTTCAATTTTGCAATATCTGAATACCTCATTCCGGTTAGTGTAGAGAACATTGAAATTCTATATACTATTTCCTTAGAACATGGGGTTTTGAATAATTGTTTTGCTTCCTCTAGAGTAAGGAAATTTCGTTTTGATTCCTGTTCCGGAATAGATTCTACTGAAGCGTTGATGTCTGTTCTTAATTTTCCTTCTTTATAAGCTTTTTTCAAAGTAGTTTTGATTTTATTGTAATACGACAAAGCAGTATTTTTTGCTATTTTATTACCATTACCCCTTAAGTTTTTAGCCTTTAGTAAATAATCTTTATAATCTTCTATCAAGGATATAGAGACATTTTTAAATTGCAAATCCTCTCCATTTAAAAAAGTTTCAAAATGAACAATAGCACTGTACCAAATATTGTAATTAGCTCCTGATTTTTTATCTCTCAGATTTTTAAAATAAGTTAAGAAAGATTCCTCGCCAATGGCTTGTATTTGTAATTGTTCTTTTTCCCATTGCGTATAGATATCCTCTTTATTAAGTTCATTTTGTTTTTTTAAATGAAGTAATTGTGCGGTACGAAGGTTTTCGATGTTTGCTGTTTTTTGAATTTGATCTCTAGGTTTTTTATACAGATATATTTTTAAAAACTCCCTTCGTGAATATTTGTTTGTTTTTGAATTTAAAATAGGAGGGTAGAAATCTAAATATAGAGATATTCTACCATTTGCAATCTCTTTTTGCCTCAATGTTACATTACTCTTTCCCATGGCTTTTTGTATTAAATATTAAATCGATATCTCTTTTAGCAACATAATTAAATTTACCCACAGCATATTTAGAAATGCTATGTCTTTGGATAAGCATATATAATGCTCCTGAGGAAATTCCAAATTTTTGCTGAATTTGAGTTATAGTATAGCAATTTTCCAATCCAGGGAATTCCTGTACTGGACGCAGTATCGATTGATCTAAGGGGAGGGAGAAAAAAGTATCTAAATCAGATCGTCTTATGACTGTTCTTGAACCAAATTTTGCAATATCTAATTCTCCTCTAGCAATAATTCGGTAAATGGTTCTCTTGCTTATGCCAAGTAATTCACTTGCTTGGTTTACACTGAGAAAATCTTTCGATTTTATTACTTCAAGTAGCGGGTTCTTCTTAATTTCTGTTTCCTTATTGCTAGCTGAAATTTTAGCTTGTTTAACTTTTGATTTGTAATTTTTGCTACTGCATTTTAATGAGCAAAAGCGTGTTTTTGTTGTTCGTGCTGTGAACTCATTGTTACAGAACTCACAAATGCGTGTAATTTTAATGTTTGAACTCATAGTGATGTGACTTAAAATGTCCCATTGTGTCTATGTGTGTCTATATGTGCCATAAATTGGCCAAAAAAAATATTTTTTTGTATCTTAAGTTTTAAGGTACAAATGAGGTACAAATTTAATCAAACCAACGCTTTAAAACGATAAGTTAATAGAAATAAAAAACGAGCTAAAGTGTTAATTGTGATTGCTTTAACTCGTTTATTTGTTGATGTCTTGTGATATTTAGTTTTGCTATTTGCCGATACAGAAATTAGCGAAAATATTACCCAGCAATTCATCATTTGTAACCTGACCTGTGATGAGCCCAAATTGGTACAAAGCTTCTTTGATATCCAGTGCCATTAAGTCGCTTGAAAGGTTGCTTTCAAGACCATATTTTACTTTCGAAATTTCGTCTAAGGCTTTCAATAAAGAATCATAATGTCTGGTGTTAGTAACAATGGTTTCGTTGTTACGTAATGCACCAGTATTTACAAAAGAGAGTAGTTGGTTTTTTAAATCTTCAACGCCAATTTTTTGTTTAGCACTTAAAAATATTAGTGTAAGGTTTAAAGTTTCAAGTGCTTTGCGAATGTTGTTAATTTCTTCTTCGGATAATAAATCCAATTTATTGATCACAACAACCAAAGGTTTTAATGGAAATTGATTTTTAATTTTTTCAATCTCCACAATATATGCAGAACTTTGAACTTTAAACTTCAAGCTTTCAAATAAATACAAAACGACTTGTGCTTGTTCAATTTTTTCGAAAGTTTTTTTGATTCCAATACTTTCAACTACATCTTTAGTATCGCGTATTCCAGCAGTATCAATAAAACGGAAACCAATTCCGCCAATCGTTAATTCATCCTCAATAGTATCACGAGTGGTTCCGGCAATATCCGAAACAATGGCGCGTTCTTCGTTTAATAAAGCGTTCAAAAGGGTTGATTTCCCTACGTTGGGTTCACCAACAATAGCTACAGGAATCCCGTTTTTAATCACATTACCCACAGCAAAAGAGTCGATAAGACGCTTAAGCACAAATTCAATTCGGTTCAATAATTCGTGAAACTGACTTCGGTCGGCAAATTCTACATCTTCTTCTGCAAAGTCTAATTCCAGTTCAATTAAAGAAGCAAAATTCAATAATTCTTCTCTTAGTTTTGCAATTTCATTTGAAAATCCACCACGCATTTGCTGCATTGCAATTTGGTGAGAAGCTTCGTTGTCTGACGAAATCAAATCGGCAACGGCTTCGGCTTGCGATAAGTCTAGTTTTCCGTTAAGGAAGGCGCGTAGGGTAAATTCGCCCGCATCGGCCATACGACAGCCTTTTCGAAGTAATAATTGAATAATTTGTTGCTGAATATAGGTAGATCCGTGACAAGATATTTCAACGGTATTTTCACCAGTATACGAATTAGGACCTTTGAAAACAGAAACCAATACCTGATCTAAGGTTTTTGTACCATCCACAATATGCCCTAAATGCAGCGTGTGCGATTTTTGCAGGGTTAAATCTTTGTTTTTGATTGATTTAAAAACCGAATTAGCAATACCTATGGCATCTTTTCCTGAAACTCGAATAATGGCTATAGCTCCTGTTCCGGAAGCGGTAGCTAGTGCTACTATAGAATCATTTTTAAGCATTTTTTTCTGTATTGGTTGCAAAGGTACTAAAACTACTCAAGTATCGCTTGGCCTAGAAATATAAAAGTAGTAATTGTTGGGAATTAAGGCGTTAAAATCGTAACTTTATTCTGTGGTTTTGATGTTTAATTTTATATCTGATTTAAATGAAACGAATTTTATTTCCAACCGATTTTTCTGAGACTGCTACTAATGCTTTTGTTCACGCTTTAGAGTTTGCCAATCGAATAGAGGGCGAATTGATTTTATTACATGCCTTTGATTTACCTGTTTTTGATAGTCAATTTTTTCCAGAAAACTACATGTTAATTTATGAATCAGTAGAATTAAGCCAGTTTGAAGTCTTTAAAGAAGAATTACCTAAACTGCATGCCATAGCTCACGAACGCAATTTAGATCATATAAACATGTTGCATCGATTGATGGATGGTAGTTTATTGACCGCTATTGAAAAATCAATAAAAGAAGATCATATTGATTACATTATAATGGGAACCGAAGGGGAGAAAGGTTGGACAGAATTGTTCTTAGGAACCAATACCACAGCAGTGATTTCAGATGTGGATATTCCTGTTTTAAGCATTCCTGCCGTAGCTCAATATAAACCTATTAAAACAATAGGTTTTACGACACGATTTAGACCAAAAGACAAACCAGCCTTGAAAAATGTTGTTGAAATAGCTAAAAAGATGAAGGCAAAAATCAAATGTTTGTATGTTAAAACAGATGCTTCCGATGTTTCAAAAGAAACGATTAAACAATGGGAAGAAGAATTTGCAAATGATCCAGTAGAATTTTCAATCGTATTTAGTGAAGAAGTAAAGGAAAGCATTTTAGATTTTATCCTTTTTAAAGATATCGATATTTTGACCATGTTGACCTATAAACATAATTTCTTTAAAAGTTTGTTTCATCATAGTTTAACTAAGGATTGTGCCTCACATTGGGATGTCCCTATTTTAGTTATCCCTATTCAATGATATTTTAAGCGAATTTCTTTCTTTTATAGTTAAGGCTCTTATATATTTGTAATTCATTTAACTCATTATGAATATATATTCTTCTCATGTTCGTTTATTTACAGACCAATTAAATTCCATCAACAGCAAGTATAATTTTATTAGTTTGTTGCGATTGGGGAGCTTATTAATCTCATTGACTGCAATTTATTATTATTTTCAGCAACATGAAATAATTTGGTTGGGTCTGGCAGCTTTGTTTTTTGTTGGTTTCCTTTTTTTGATGCGAATACATTCTAAGCTTCAGTTTCAAAGAAAAATGAGTCAGGCGCTTTTGGATATTAATACCAATGAGATTACTTTTTTAGAAAGAAAAGGAATTCCTTTCGAAAATGGTGGTGAATTTGTTGATTTCCATCATCCTTATGCCTATGATTTGGATGTTTTTGGGAATAATTCTTTGTTTCAATATTTGAACAGAACGGCTACATTTATTGGAAAAAAAACTTTAGCAGCTAGTTTGTTGCAAAAATCTTCTAATGAGGAAATTCAGAAAAACCAGGAAGCTATCAAGGAATTAACTCAAAAAATAACTTTTCGTCAAGAGTTTTTGGCTTTAGCCAAAGTAACTGAAGATAGCGAAAAGAGCTATCAATCGTTATTGAGTTGGAGTAAATTTAATAGCGAGGATTTGCCAAAGTGGACTGTGCTTTTCTCATTCATAAGTCCACTGTTGTTTCTAATTGCTTTTGTTACCTATTTAATCACTTCCGATTTGCTTCTCCTTAAAAGTTTGAGCTATTTATTTATGATTAATTTAATGGTTTTAGGAAAGTTCTTTAAACGAATTAAAATCGAAATTGCGAGCTCGGATAATATTGATAAAATAATCGGGAATTATGGGCTATTACTCGAAAAAATAGAAAATGAGTCGTTTGAATCCTCTAGGTTAATGGAATTGCAAAAGCAGTTACAACAAAAAGCAGCTCAATCTAGTGCGTATTTAAAACAATTGTCTGAATTGTTTTCTAGAAATGATACTGTTGCAAACCTTTTTACAGCGGTTTTGTTTAATGGAACCTTCTTGTTTAATTTTCATGTTTTAAAAGCGCTTTTAAACTGGAAAAAAGAGCATGCAGCTGATTTAAAAGAATGGTTATCAGTGATTGGTGAATTTGAAAAACTAAATAGCTTGGCTAACTTTTCTTACAATAATCCAGATTTTGCTTATCCGACTTTAACTAATGATTTCAAAATAGATTTTACTAATTTAAGTCATCCTTTGTTGAATCCAGTAAGTAGAGTAGGGAATGATGTCACTTTTCATCCTCAATCTTTTATGATTTTGACTGGTTCTAATATGTCGGGCAAAAGTACTTTTTTGCGAAGCTTAGGAATTAATATGGTTTTGGCAGGAACTGGTTCGGTGGTATGTGCTACTGAAGCTCATGTTCATCCTTTACCTGTTTTGGTTTCTATGCGACTTTCGGATTCTTTATCCGATAGTGAATCCTATTTCTTTGCCGAAATTAAACGTTTAAAACAAATTATGGATGGTTTGACAATTGAACCTGCTTTTGTTTTATTGGACGAAATTTTGAGAGGAACAAATTCGGATGATAAACGAAACGGAACTATTGAAGTGCTAAAAAAAGTAATCTCTATAAAAGCCATTGGTGCAATTGCCACCCATGATATTGAAGTTTGTTTGACTACCAATGAATTTCCAAACGTATTAAGTAATAATTGCTTTGAGGTGGAAATTAAAAACAATGACCTGCATTTTGATTACAAACTTCGTAGTGGAATTTGTAAAAATAAGAGCGCTACATTCTTGATGAAAAAAATGGGGGTTATTTGATTTTTTGTTTATCAAAGACTATTTGAAGAATATCTAGAGTCTAAAGTAATTTTGCGCATTTCATTCGTGAATTCGAGGCTACTAAAAAGCAAAAAAAAACCGCTTTTCAAGGAGGAATCGCGGTTTTTTAAAATATAAAAAATGGTTGGTTAATACGTTTTTGGTGATGCAATGATAAGTAATATATTTTAATATCAAAAATAAAATATACTAAAATTTATCAATATCATTTTTTTTGCTAAAATAAATTAGCTATTTAGCATTACAGGCATTACAAGCATCGTTACAGTTTCACCTTCTTCTAATCCATCAATAGGGGTTAGGATTCCAGCTCGGTTAGGTAAAGACATTTCTAACATTATCATGTCTGATTGTAGGTTCGTCAACATTTCTGTTAGGAAACGAGAATTGTACCCAATTTGCATATCGTCACCTTGGTAATCACAAGTCAATCTTTCTTCTGCTTTGTTAGAATAATCAATATCTTCAGCAGAAACATTCAATTCAGCACCAGCGATTTTTAAACGGATTTGGTGCGTTGTTTTGTTAGAGAAGATAGCTACACGACGAACAGAACTCAAAAACTGAGCACGATCAATCATTAATTTATTAGGGTTTTCTTTTGGAATTACCGCTTCGTAATTTGGATATTTTCCATCAATTAAACGGCACATCAATACGTAATTGTCAAAAGAGAAAGTAGCATTCGAATCGTTGTATTCAATTTTTACTTCTGCATCCGAAGTAGAAAGAATATTTTTTAAGATATTCAAAGGTTTCTTTGGCATAATAAAATCAGCTACGTGTGAAGCAGTAACATCAGTACGAGCATATTTTACTAATTTGTGCGCATCAGTTGCCACGAATGTCAATCCTTGTGGTGAAAACTGGAAGAATACACCTGACATTACAGGACGTAAATCGTCGTTTCCGGCTGCAAAGATTGTTTTGCTTACTGCAGTTGCTAAAACGTCAGCAGGAACTAAAGTAACCGATGGTTCGTCTAAGTTTACCGCTTTTGGGAATTCTTCACCAGGAGCATAAGCTAAAGCATATTTACCAGAATTAGAACTGATTTCTATAGTGTTATTTTCTTCAACGGTAAAAGTAAGTGGTTGTTCTGGGAAAGTTTTTAAGATTTCCAAAAGCAATTTTGCTGGAACAGCAACACTTCCTTTACTTGTAGAATCGATAGACAAAGTGGCTGACATTGTTGTTTCTAAATCAGAAGAAGAAACCGTTAATTCATTATTGTCTAATTCAAATAAGAAGTTATCTAAAATAGGCAAGGTATTGCTACTGTTGATAACACTTCCTAAAACTTGTAATTGTTTTAATAAGTACGAACTCGATACTATAAATTTCATATGAAGATTATTTGTTTTTTTATTGTAATAACTTACGCCAATAGTCTGTTTTTTTCTTTCAGAAATGGAACGATTTAATGTATTCTTTTAAAATATTGAATTTCTTTTTACTGAAATAGTCAATCCTACATTTTTACAAATATATCGTAAACAAATCGAGTATAGAAAAATTTTTATTAACATCTATCGACTGTATTTTCTTTTACGGAAGAAACTAAAAATGACTCCAAAAATCCCTAGAATTAGGATTGGAAGCCCGATAGTTATGACTTGAGTCAGACTATAGTTTTCGCTTACTTTGTCTTTATCTAATAAAGGAAGATCTAAATCTCTGGAACGAATGTTAATAAGTCCAGTATCATCCAAAAGATAATTCACGCAATTCAGTAAAAAATCTTTGTTGTCGTATAAATTTCCAGAACGTTGATCGTATCCCAATTCAACCGGTGCATAATTTTTATCCAATTGGTTTTTGATGATATCCCCATCTGATATTACAATCATTTTGTTCGTTTTTCCAGTAGCTGTAAAATCATTTTGTTTGAATGCTAATACTCTATTTTGGAATGCCGAATTAAAATTTCCTTCTAATAAAACAGCCAAAGGTAAATTTCCAGTATTGATGTAATGATTAGGACTGGTCTCTTCCGTAACACTATTCAAATTAATTTCGGCAGGAGTTCCCACTTTTTTAGAGTATTTAGAAGATTGTAATAAAACCGTTTTTTTAATTCCGTTTTTCAAAGTATCAATTGGATTGGCAAAGTCAAATTTGATTCCGCCTAAATTTTTCACGATGGGGTGTTTGCTTTCAGGAGTAACTAATGGCGCAAATTTCCAATTGAACGTTTGGTATTGAGTTGCACTTCCTTGTTCGCCTGAAGCTAATTTAATTGGGCTTCCATATTCGTCTTTAACGATATCTGGATTAATTCGAACGCCATATTTAAAAAACATATCGTTCAAATTTAGGTTTCTAGGAAAGGCTAATGTGGCACCTGCTTCATTGTACAAACTGTCCATTTCGACCGTAGTTTGCTCCATTAACCACATACTTTTTCCTCCGTTCATCACAAATTGGTCAAGGACTTGTTTTTCGGCATCTGTAAAAGCTTCAGTAGGTTTGGCAATTACCGCCAAATCATACTTTTTCAATGCATCCAGGGTACCGATAGGATTTTTAGCAACCGAATCCAAAGTAAATGGGCCTATGTGGTAGCTTTCTCTAATTTGCAATAAAAATTTGGCAATTCGGATATCCTCAATTTCACCATTTCCTTTGATTACCGCTATCTTTTTTTGTTTTTCTTTGGTAATTTTATTCAATGCATCGGCAATAGAATATTCTAAATGCTGAACCGAACCAATTACTTTTTCAGTCGTAGAAGCCCCCATGATGTTTTTTAGCAAAGGAATATTGACTTCTTTGTTATGATATACCGCAATAGCCCAAGGGAAAACCATTTCTTGCGATTGTTTTCCTTTGTCGTCTACAGTAATGTTTACAGGTGTTAAGCCTTTCATGTATAAGGCTTTGATATTGTTCATGCTTTCGTCCTCGTTTTCCAACGGATTGACAAATTCGAATACAATATTGGAATTATATGCTTGGAATTCTTCCAGTAATTCTTTGGTTTCTTGTTGTAATCTTCGGAATTCAGCAGGCAAATCACCTTCCATGTAAATTTTGACAGAAAGTGGTTCTTTAATTTGTTTGATAATGTCTAAAGAAGTTTGCGAAAGCGTGTAGCGATGATCTTTTGTTAAGTCAAATCGATGAAAAAAGGAGTTACCAATGAAGTTGATGACTAACAAAACGGCAACAATAATAAATACCGATTTTAGATTTCTTTTTTTTGCTGCTATCATTATAATTGGTATGATTTAAGTTGGTAAACAGTAAACGAAAGAAAAGCTATAGTTACACTAATGAAATAGGTTAAATCGCGTGTGTCAATTACACCACGACTCATACTTTTAAAATGATTTTGCATACCTAAAGCAGAAATTTTGGAAGAAAGAGCAGGGACAATAGTTGCAAATCCTTCAAAACCAAAATAAAAAAAGAAACATAAAAACACGGCTAAAATAAATGCTACAATTTGATTATCGGATAGGGTAGAAGTAAAAATTCCAATTGCGGAATAAGCGGCAATTAAAAATAATAATCCGAAATAAGATCCAATGGTGCTTCCCATATCGATATTTCCTTCAGGCATTCCTAAACTAGAAATCACTACTACATAAATATAACTTGGAATAATAGCAATGACGATTAGTAGTAAAGCACCAAAAAACTTTCCATTAACGATTTGCCATATTGATAAAG
This sequence comes from Flavobacterium sp. GCM10022190, assembly GCF_042656445.1. NCBI lineage: Bacteria > Pseudomonadati > Bacteroidota > Flavobacteriia > Flavobacteriales > Flavobacteriaceae > Flavobacterium > Flavobacterium sp. GCM10022190. The sequence continues at coordinate 12,156 of NZ_JBHSOQ010000003.1, read as the reverse complement.
GTTTGGTTAAGAGAAGTTCTAGTGTTCCTTGTTTTTTTTCATCCGAAAAACTACGCATTGTTACCGCAGGGATTAAGAAAATTAAAATCCAAGGTGCTAGACTGAAAAAAGGAGTCATATCGGCAAATCCTGAATTTAGAATATTGTATTCGCCTTCAAATACCCAAAGGAACAATCCGTTGATGATAAGAAAAATAGCGATAACTAAATAGCCTATTGGCGAACCAAAAAAGGTTTTAATTTCACGTAATAATAGGGCTTTCATATATTGAGTTATGGGTTTTGAGTTATGAGTTGTGAGTTATTAGTTGTGTTTTTTTTTACTTCAAAAATCTTAAATCGTTAATCATTAATCTAAAATCTTAATTCTTAAATTCTATCGAAACTACATCACGGTAATTGAGTCCTAACAAACTACTTGCGGAACCAATTTTAGAAGGATTACTTCTGAAAATGGCAATTTCGAGATAGCCTGCTTCGTTAAAAATGGCTAATTTCTCTCCTTCATAATTCTTAATCGGGTATTTATCCGAAATTGCAATTGCCGAATAATTCGGTAATATAGTTTTGATGTTTTTGGTCTTCATTTGGATTTCATAAGGACGTCCTTTAGCAACTTCCAGAAATTGTTTTTTAGTGATATTCGTTACCACATTTCCAAAATGATCAATATATATAACATGACCTTTAAGACTGTTGTTATCATTAGCAACAACGGCTTTTAGTTCGGTCACTTCTTTTACAGTGTTAATCTCTCTTCCAATAACATTTAGTAAGCCGCCTCTGGCAATATGGCAAGCCACAGTTACAAAAACGTCCAAGCCAGAAGCATCACTTGGTAAACGGTCATGGATATTGATGGCTACAATTTTTTGCGGAACAATTTTTTGCGAAAGCATGCTTAAAATTCCGTTATCGGCAGCAATAAAATAAGAATCGTTCCATTGCATCACAATATGAAGATTCTCCTTATTTAATTCCATATCGACCCCAATAAGATGAACTGTTCCTTTGGGAAAACTGGAATAAGAAGCACTGATTATGTAGCTGGCTTCTACAATGTTAAAGGGATCTATATCGTGCGAAATATCAATAATTTGGGCTTCTGGATACTCAGATAAAATTTTCCCTTTTAGCGAACCAACAAAGTGGTCTTTCAAGCCATAATCGGTAGTAAGGGTAATTATTGACATATTTTTGTTTATAACTAATGGTGAATTCTAAAATTAATTTTCATTAAATTTGAGATATGCAAAGCTAATAATAGTAATTTCAAAATTGCAAAAAAGCCAAAATAAATTCTAATTAGTAACCAAATAAAACCAAGATGAAAAGCATTTTGGAGGAGTTTTAAAATTGATTAAGTAAAACTGTAAAATTATACCCTTTGAACGAAAGAATTATCGAGCTCATAGACATCGCTCCAAAAGAGTTTTGGGGTGCTCAAGACACTCATCTTGAAACCATTAAAAAATATTATCCAAAATTAAAAATAGTTGCCAGAGGAACAACTATCAAAGCATTTGGAGAAAAAGACATATTGGACGAGTTCGAAAGGCGTTTTCAAAGATTGATGCTTCATTTTACCCGTTACAACAATATTGATGATAATGTTATTGAACGTGTTATTTTAGGAGACCCTCAGGACGACAAAAAAATGAGTCCAAATGACAAAATTTTAGTGCATGGAGTAGGTGGTAAAATTGTGAAAGCAATGACGCCTAATCAACAATTATTAGTCGATACTATTAACAAAAATGACATGGTTTTTGCAGTAGGGCCAGCAGGAACAGGTAAAACGTATACTGGTGTTGCCATGGCTGTAAAAGCTTTAAAAGAGAAACAAGTAAAACGAATAATTTTAACAAGACCAGCCGTAGAAGCAGGAGAGAATCTGGGTTTTCTTCCTGGTGATATGAAAGAAAAACTAGACCCGTACATGCAACCTTTGTATGATGCTTTGCGCGATATGATTCCGAATGAAAAATTAGAAGATTATATTGCCAAAGGAATTATTCAAATTGCACCATTAGCTTTCATGCGTGGACGAACTTTAGATAATGCTTTTGTAATTCTGGATGAAGCTCAAAACACTACGCATTCGCAAATGAAAATGTTTTTGACTCGTATGGGTAAAAACGCCAAATTTATGGTTACTGGTGACCCTGGACAGGTAGATTTACCACGCAGAACAATATCTGGACTTAAAGAAGCGTTATTGGTTTTGAAAGATATTGAAGGGATTGGAATTATTTATCTAGATGATAAAGATATTGTAAGACATCGATTAGTTAAAAAGATTATTGACGCTTATAAATATACCGAAAACGTTGATTAAAGAATTATAATAACTTAAAATATCATGTAGCTACGACCCTAATCAGGGTCGTAGTTTTTTAATAAAAACAGTAAACTATTGAAGAACGTAATTATAACAGGAGCAGCAACAGGAATAGGAAAGGAATTAGCTTTGCATTTTGCAAAAAATAATTGGAATGTTATCGCTACAATGCTCTGTTTAGAAGAGGGAATTGAACTCAAGAATAAGACTAATATTCATTGTTATATTATAGATGTTACTTCAACAATTAGTATCGAAAATGCTAAAGAGCAAATTCTTGCTGATTTCGAAAGAATAGATGTTGTAATAAATAATGCAGGAATAGGCTATAGAAGTTTTGTGGAATTTTCTGAGGATGAGCAAATTAAACATATTGTCGATGTCAATTGGTTAGGAGTAGTTAAAGTTTGCCGAGCATTTACTCCGGTTTTTAGAAAACAAGAAAAAGGACATTTTATCAATATTTCGTCAATTGCTGGTCTGGTCAATTTGCCATTGGGTAGTTTTTATCATTCTACCAAGCATGCTGTGGAGAGTTTTTCAGAATGTATGGCTTATGAACTCATGAATTTTAATATTAGTGTTTCTACGGTTCAATTTGGAAATACACCTTCTAATTTTCAAAAAAATGTATCCAAATGTAAAACCACTCCTTTAAAATGTTATAACGAATTAATGCTTAAAATTAGTCATATTGTTGAAGGTAAAACCAAAAAGAATACCGATTTGAAACAATCAATTATTGAAAAAGTATTAAAAATTGCCGAAAATCCACCCAAGAAGTTTAAACGCAACACTATTGGTTTTGATGCTAATGCGCTCAATATCCTTCGCAATTTTTTAGGGTATCAATTGTTTGGGAGAATAATTAGGTATCGAGTTTTTGGGCTTCGTTTTAAGTAAAAAATAAGGTAAGCATACGTTAATTTGCTGTTATTTCAAGAGTGTTAGACGTCGACTTCAAAGCATTTTAGGTATTTTTGCAAAGAATAAGAGTAAATGAATTTATGATAAAAGAAAATATTAAAGTCATTGTTAGTGACTTAGACGGAACTTTATTGAACAGTGACCACCGAATTTCAGAATACACCAAACAGGTTTTTAATGAATTATGCCGTCAAAATTATCTAATCATTGTTGCTACAGGTCGTCATCATCTTGATGCAATGTCAATTGTTTCTTCTTTGGGTTTTCCTGTATATTTAGTTACTTCTAATGGAGCCCGTATCCATGCACCCAATAAAGAATTGATATTTGCTACAAATATGGATAGAGAAGCTGTAAAATCAGTGATGCAAATGGAGATCCCTGATGAATATACTTCAGTTCTTTTTAAAGAAAATGTCTGGCAAACCAATAAACATGATAGTAAATTATTAGAATTTCAAAAAGAATTAACCTACGTTCCTGAACTAGTTAATTACAAAGAAATGAACGATTTTGAAGCTATAAAAATATTTTTCAAACACGATAGTCATGCCAAATTATTAGAGTTAAGGGAAAGTATATTAGAAAAACATCCAGATACTTTTAGTCACGCCTTTAGTTTACCACATTGTTTAGAATTCATGAATAAAAATGTGGATAAAAGTGTGGCTATTGGTCAAATTCTTGAAATTGAAGGCTATGAATTTCATCAAACTATAGCTTTTGGTGATGGTTACAACGACGAAGGAATGTTGAATGCAACGGCCAAAGGATTATTGATGGGAAATGCACCAGATAGTTTGAAAAATAAATTACCCCATCTAGAAGTGATTTCTAAAAACCACGAAGATGGAGTTGCTAATTATATTGCAGATAAAATTCTAAATAATATAAGCTTAGAAACGGAATAAGTACTTCTGATTTTTTTTTTTTGGAACACTGATTAAAGAAATTGACACTGATTCAATTGAATAATAATCTGCGGAAATCTGCGTGAACTTATTTAGGCACGCAGATATAAGCAGATTTTTTTTTTTGATTTTCATTTATGAAATAACTTATTTGTACTTTTTATTCTCTTCAATAAGTTTTTAAAAACTTCAATGACTTATATGGTTATAAAAACAAGAAAGTCGATAAATAATATTTTGAGAGTTTAGCAGTACTTTCTTTATCATTCTATTCAAAATAATCCTAAATTTGCATTCATATTAAATAATCTCAATTCAATTTACATGAGTAATACAATCACTACCACTAATTTTAATTTTCCTGGTCAAAAATCGGTTTATAGAGGAAAAGTAAGAGAGGTTTACAATATCAACGACGAATTATTAGTAATGGTGGCAACCGACAGGCTTTCGGCTTTTGATGTGGTTTTGCCAAAAGGAATTCCTTATAAAGGACAAATCCTAAACCAAATTGCTACAAAATTCATGGAACTAACTCAGGATATTGTGCCAAACTGGTTGATTGCTACTCCGGATCCTAGTGTTGCTGTTGGTCATTTGTGTGAGCCATTCAAAGTAGAAATGGTAATTCGTGGGTATTTGTCAGGTCATGCTTCTCGTGAGTATGCTGCCGGAAAAAGAACACTTTGCGGTGTAGCTTTAGCAGAAGGTTTGAAAGAAAATGATAAATTCCCAGAACCAATTATTACGCCTACTACAAAAGCAGATAATGGTGAACATGATGCAGATATTTCCAGAGAAGCTATTTTAGCAAAAGGAATTGTGACTGAAGAAGATTATTTGGTTTTAGAAAAATATACGAGAGCTTTATTTCAAAGAGGAACTGAAATTGCTGCCAGTCGTGGATTGATTTTAGTAGATACTAAATATGAATTTGGAAAAACGAAAGACGGTCAGATTGTTTTAATTGACGAAATTCATACTCCGGATTCTTCTCGTTATTTTTATGCGGAAGGTTACGAAGAAAGACAGGCAAAAGGAGAGGAGCAAAAACAATTATCAAAAGAGTTTGTACGTCGTTGGTTAATTGAAAATGGATTTCAAGGAAAAGAAGGACAACAAATTCCTAATATGACTGACGAATATATCGAAACAGTATCCGATAGATATATTGAATTATATGAAAATATCATTGGAGAAAAATTTGTAAAAGCAGATATTTCGAACATCAATGAGAGAATAGAGAAGAATGTTGTTGCTTATTTGTCTAGTTTATAATCTTGATTTAAAAATTTTAAAGACATAAAAAAAAGGTTTGAAAAGTAATTTTCAAACCTTTTTTTATACAACTATTTTAATCTAAAGTTTATCAAAAAAACATGTAAAATAGATTAGGGTATTTTACTAATTGGGTGTACTTATTTGAAGGCTAAAGAAAAATCACTTAACAAAGACAAACCAATCTATAAATAATGAAAAAAACTCATGTTGTTTTATCTGAAGTGTTTTCAGGAAATCGTTTAATTATCTTTTCTATAGGAGTGATTTATTTTGTCTTTGGAGTATTAAAATTTTTTCCAAATTTTAGTCCCGCAGAAGATATTGCAAAAAAAACGATAGATGTTTTAATAAATAATGGTGTTCATTCGGATATTTCATATTTGGTTTTGGCTATGTGGGAGACCTTAATAGGTTTGTTTTTTATTTTAAATTATAAACAACGAATAACAACAATTTTAGCGATCATCCATTTAAGTTTTACATTCTCGGTTTTTTTTATTTTTCCGGAACTTTCTTTTAATAAAAGTTCTTTTAGTTTTACTTTATTAGGACAGTATGTGGTTAAAAATATTATTATTGTATGTGTTCTTATAAATTTGTTAAGAAATAATACAGAAGATAATCATTGATTTTTATTACCGAAGTTAATTTTGAAATTGAATTTACAGTTTTTGTAAATACTTATCCTGTGTTTTAGATAATAGAATTAAAGCTAAAACAGCTCCTATTGTAGCAAACAACATATCCGATTGCGTGTCCCAAACATCGCCTTGTGTTCCTAAAAAGGCATCACCACCTTCTCCAGTTGCTAAAGAAACAAACCATTCAATCCATTCGTAAGCAGCGCTAATAGCAAGACAAATACAAACGATGATAAAATTAAAAAACTGTTTATTAGCAATTACTTTTTTTCTTATAAATAACTCCCTTATAATCATGGCAGGAATAAAGCCCTGAGCAAAATGACCTACTTTGTCATAATTGTTTCTACTTTGATGAAATGTTTCTTTAATTGTATCAAAAAAAGGTACTTCGGCATAGGTATAATGTCCGCCAATAAATAAGATTATACAATGAATAAGAATTAGAAAGTAAGTAAAATTAGTAAATCTAAATTTGTTATATGTTGCGAGTAAGATTGCAAATCCAATGATTGTAGGAATGATTTCTAGAAAACAGGTAAAACTCTCTTTAGGATTGATTATTGACCAGGAAAAGAATCCTATAAAGGTGAGGAGCATTAAATAGATTGACTTCATAGCTATGGATAAAAAGTAAATGTATAAAAAAACCTCGGAATTACTATTTCCGAGGTTTAAGTTTGATTTGGTTTTTATTAAAGTGCCGTTATAATAAATTCACTTCTTCTGTTCATTTGGTGTTCTTCTTCAGAACATTTTACTCCATCCGCACATTGGTTAACTAATTGATTTTCTCCGTAACCTTTACCTGTTAATCGATCAGCATTTACACCATTTTTGATTAACCAACTGATGGTTGATTTTGCTCTTCGATCTGATAAGGCTTCATTGTATTTATGGGAAGCACGACTATCCGTATGTGAACGAATATCTAATTTCATAGTAGGATATTGATTTAGTACATCTAGTATTTTTTCTAAATCAAGAGCTGCTTCGGTTCTAATGTTAGACTTGTCTAAGTCGAAATAAATATTTTTGATTCCAAAACATTTTCCTAAATCATCTCCAATGGTTACTTTACATTGGTCTTTTTCCAGTGGAATAGGTAAGTAGGTTCTACCATTTTCATATGGAATTGTGATTTGTTTTTCATTAGTACCATAGTCTTCTTTTTCAGCTCTTACCGTGTACATTTTTCCACATTCTACCGTAAAACTATAGTTTCCTTTGTCATCTGTATTAAATGTTTTGATAAGATTCATTTTCTTGTCAAACAACGTAACTTTTGCATTGGCTAAAGGTAATTTAGAGTCAAGATCTGTTACTTCACCATATAATTCTTGTTCGCAAGTGAGTTTTCTAGTTTCTAAAAATTTATAAATATCATCATATCCAAGACCACCATCTCTATTTGATGAAAGGAATCCTTTTCTTGTTTTGCTGTCAATTAAGTATGCAAAATCATCTTTAGAGGAGTTTGCTTCCATTCCAATATTCTGAACCCTATTCAAGGTACCGTCATCATTGATTTTTGATACAAAGATATCTAGTCCTCCAACTCCTGGATGTCCGTCAGATGAAAAATAAAGTTCATTTTCTTCACTCACAAAAGGAAAAGTTTCTCTTCCTTCAGTGTTTATCGTAGGGCCTAAATTTACAGGTGTGCCAAAAGTTCCATCTTCATTAATTTGTACTTTGAAAATGTCTGACATTCCTAATGTACCTGGCATATCTGATGCAAAGTATAATGTTTTTTCATCAGGGCTTAAAGTTGGGTGAGCCGTGCTATAATTATTACTGTCAAAAGGGAGCTCTTGGATATTAGTCCAATTTTCACCATCTAATGTAGCTTTATAGATTTTGATTAAAGTAATCCCATTATCATTTTTACCTTTTTTACCATCCATATAATTATTTCGAGTAAAATAAACGGTTTTACCGTCTTTAGTAAATACGGGAGTGGCTTCATTAAATTTTGAATTTAATTTACGAAAAGCCTTCACTGGATTATTAGGAGACATGTTTTCATCTAAATCAGCACTGTACAAGTTAGTAAAATGTTGGTCCGTCCAAGTGTGTTTTCTTTGACCTAAACTTCCGGTATCTCTAGCAGATGTAAAAACAACTTTGTTATTATAGAGACTAGAACCGTAATCGGAGTATTTAGAATTAATACCTGCATTTTCTATCTTGAATCGTCCTGAATTAGCTTTTATTTCATCAAGATAATTAGTGTTTTGTTTGAAAAGTTTCGCTCTACTATCATTAGCTGAAATTTTATCAAATTCTTTTAGAACTTCATCTGCTTTTTTATTTTCACCAATTGCTCTTAAGGATTGTGCGTAACGGTAATAATAAGTAGGTTCTATTGTAGTTTCGGGCATAGCAAAAAGTTCAGCATACCATTTTACCGCTTTATCTAATTCACCATTAAAATAATAAGCATTTCCTATTTTTTGAAACATAGGAGCCGACTTGTATCCTTTTTCGGCAACTTTTTCATAGGTTTTAATAGCGTCTATATAAGCATAGTTGTCGTACTTTTTATCGGCATTAGCTAACTTAGCTTTTTGGGAATAAATGTTAAATGAAAAAACACTTATCATAGCTATACAAAGGAGTATATTTTTTTTCATGATAGTAGTATTTAGAAGAATCTTGGAGTTGTGATTTTATTATTCTTTTTGAAAATTTCATATCTCAAGAAAACTTCATGTGAACCCGAGTTATAATTATCCAATTTTGTTGTTTCTAAATCGTATCCATATCCAATATATAATGCATCCGATACCTGAAATCCTGCCATAGCACTTGTCGATGCACTCCATCGGTAGGCTAGTCCTAAAGTAAATTTGTCACTTATCAAGAAGTTACCTGAAACATCCACTTGTAATGGAGACCCTTGAACCATTTTAGTTAATAATGCAGGTTTAAATTTAAGATTGTAATTTAAATCAAATACATATCCTGCAATGAAATAAAAATTCATTTTCTCTTTATTTACTTTTCTGTCATTATCATTGTAAACGTTAGATTCTAGAAAATTTGGGATAGATAATCCTAAATAGGCCTTATCAGAATGTAGATAAACACCAGCTCCAATGTTTGGAGATATTTTGTTGTTGTATCCTTGCAAATAAGGATCTGGCTGTTCCGCATTAAGTTTGTTGATATTCAGATCAAACATGTTTACAGAAGCTTTAATACCAAAAGAAAGTTTCATCGTTTCAGAAGTAGGTACTGTGTATGATAAGTCTGTTGAAATATTATTTTCTGTAGTTGGTCCAATTTTATCATTGATAATAGAAACTCCTAAACCCATTCTGCTGCTGTTAAAAGGAGTATTTATCGAAACTGCATTAGTAGTAGGAGCACCATCTAATCCTACCCACTGAGATCTATGTAAAGCGAAGATACTCATCGCTCCTCTAGATCCAGCATATGCAGGATTAACGTTTATAGTGTTGTACATGTATTGGGTAAATTGAGCATCTTGTTGCGCATAGCTTACCGCGGCTGTAAACATTAAACCGATTAGTAGTAGTTTTGTTCTCATTTGGTTTCTTTTTTTTATCCAGAGGCTTGTTTAAAGCCTCTGGTATGTTAGAATTGGAGTTTATTATCTAGTTAGGTATAAATATCCTTGTTGTTTATTAGGAATTAATTCACCTTGTAAACCAACAGATGTATAATTCAAGATATAGAAGTAAGTACCTGTAGGTAAACCTGCAGATTTATCAATAGTTACTCTTCCTTCAGAGAACCCTTTAAATGACTTGTCTGAGTTATTGTAACCTTTGGTTTCATAAACTAATACTCCCCATCTATTATAGATTTCAACTGTGTTTTCTGGATAACAAATAGTATCTTCAAGATTGTCAATTTTGAATACTTCATTAGTTCCGTCTCCATTTGGAGTGAAAGCATTGTGAACTAGAATAGTTCCACAACCTAATACTAAACCACAATCTAAATCAGTAACAGGAATTGTCACAAAATAACTTAAAGGACACTGACCAACTGTTACTTGATATTCAAATGTGTAGCTTCCTGTTGGAACATTAAACGGTTTAAATTCATTATTGTTTAATGCATTTGTATTATCATCTATCCAAGTTCCATTTAATGGAGTACCTGATGGAAGATAACCATTTAAATTAATAATTTCAGTACGATCCGTGTTACAAACAGCTTCTATATTTATAGGTTCTATTGCTGCAGGTTGTCCAATAGTAACTGAATTAGATTGAGAAGAACAATTATCAGTGACAGTAAGGGTATAAGTTCCAGCAGGAAGATTATTTACAGTTGCCGTAGTTCCTACAACAGAGTTTGAAGCATTTTTCCAAGAATAAGTTACCGTTCCTACAGCATTAGTTACTGCACCAGCAGTTACCGAACCTGAACTATCACCATAACATGTTGCATCTGTTTTAGAAGATACAGCTAAGGCAAGAGGATTAGCAGGTTGTCCAATAGTAACCGAATTAGATTGAGAAGAACAATTATCAGTAACAGTAAGTGTATACGTTCCAGCAGGAAGGTTGTTTACTGTTGCTGTAGTTCCTACAACAGAGTTTGAAGCATTTTTCCAAGAGTATGTTACCGTTCCTACAGCATTAGCTACCGCACCAGCAGTTACCGAACCAGTACTAGCACCATAGCAAGAAGCATCTGTTTTAGATGAAACAGCTAAAGCTAATGGATTAGCAGGTTGTCCAATAGTAACCGAATTAGATTGAGAAGAACAATTATCAGTAACAGTAAGGGTATACGTTCCAACAGGAAGGTTGTTAACTGTTGCTGTAGTTCCTACAACAGAGTTTGAAGCATTTTTCCAAGAATAAGTTACCGTTCCTACAGCATTGGTCACCGCACCAGCAGTTACCGAACCAGTACTAGCACCATAGCAAGAAGCATCTGTTTTAGATGAAACAGCTAAAGCTAATGGATTAGCAGGTTGTCCAATAGTAACCGAATTAGATTGAGAAGAACAATTATCAGTAACAGTAAGTGTATAAACTCCAGCAGGAAGATTATTTACTGTTGCTGTAGTTCCTACAACAGAATTCGCAGCATTTTTCCAAGAGTAAGTTACCGTTCCTACAGCATTAGTTACTGCACCAGCAGTTACCGAACCAGTACTAGCACCATAGCAAGAAGCATCTGTTTTAGATGAAACAGCTAAAGCTAATGGATTAGCAGGTTCAGAGATTGTTACATCGATAGTTGTTGAACAACCTTTAGAGTCAGTAACAGTGAAAGTATGTACACCAGCTGTTAAACCAGTTTGATCAGGAGTGATTGTATATCCAGCAGTTCCCCCAGCAGGAGTAATCACAACCGAACCATCGTTACCTCCTTTACAAGACACATTTACTTGGTTAGAAGCCGTAGCAGATAAAGCATTTTCAGGTTCAGAGATGGTTACATCGATAGTTGTTTTACAACCTTTAGAGTCAGTAACAGTGAAAGTATGTATACCAGCTGTTAAACCAGTTTGATCAGGAGTGATTGTATATCCAGCAGTTCCCCCAGCAGGAGTAATCACAACCGAACCATCGTTACCACCTTTACAAGACACATTTACTTGGTTAGAAGCCGTAGCAGATAAAGCATTTTCAGGTTCAGAGATTGTTACATCGATAGTTGTTTTACAACCTTTAGCATCAGTAACAGTGAAAGTATGTACACCAGCTGTTAAACCAGTTTGATCAGGAGTGATTGTATATCCAGCAGTTCCCCCAGCAGGAGTAATCACAACCGAACCATCGTTACCACCTTTACAAGACACATTTACTTGGTTAGAAGCCGTAGCTGATAAAGCGTTTTCAGGTTGAGTAATAGTTACCGCTTGAGTAGTAGTACAACCGTTAGCATCTTTGATAGTTACAGTATAAGAACCAGCAGCTAAAGAGTCGAAAGTACCGCTAGTACCGAAAGTAGTACCGTCGATAGCATAAGTATAAGGAGCAGTACCATTAGCACCAGCCACAGTCACACTACCAGAGTTGTTTCCGTAGCAATCCACATTGGTTTGAGCAGCTATAGAAGC